>CAVTEG010000010.1:0-67112 GCA_963733815.1 uncultured Acidobacteriota bacterium
CCACCAAGCGGCTCGCCGTCGCCGAGAAGGGATCGGCGAGGCCGTGACCGGGACGTTCGTGCAGTTCACCCGCGCGGACATGGCGGCGATCGCTCCCGGAAGCGGCCCTTGCCGTCTGCCGGCTGCGTCATCCTGCTGCTCGAAGCGTTCGCTGCCGAAGCTGCGCCGCTGGTTCGCGTCGGTGGCTCTGCTGGGTGTGGCCGCGTCGCTCTATTTCCTGGCACAGTGGCGCCGCTCGGGAGCGTCATTCGGCGGAAGGGCTCGAGACTTCGACGCTGACGCAACTCGTAGGCCTCTTCCTGGGGAGGCACCGTGGCCCTGGCGATCCTCGTCGCCAAACCGTACCTGGGGCGGACGGGCGAAGAGCGGGGCGAGTTCTATGCGCTGCTGCTCTGGGGACACGTCGGGGTGTCGCTGCTGACGCGGGGGCTCGACCTGCTCATCGTCTTCATCGGGCTCGAGCTTTGTCGCTCTCCTTCTACGTGCTCGCCGGCGTTCTTCCGCGGCGATCGAGGCTTCGTCCGAGGCGGGCCTGAAATACTTCCTGACGGGAGCGTTCGGGTCCGCGTTCACGCTGTACGGCGTCGTCTTGCTCTTCGCGAAGAGCGGCAGCGTCCGGCTGCGGCGCTCTCCCAGGTCGGGACTCGCGCCGATCCGCTCGTCATACTCGGGCTTCTCTTCCTGCTCGTCGGCTTCGGCTTCAAGATGTCCGTCGCGCCATTCCACGCGTGGGCGCCCGACGTCTACCAGGGCATGCCGACGCCCGCGGTCCTCTACTTGTCGGTCGCTCCGAAGGGCGCGAGCGTGCTCGTTCTCTATCGTGTTTCGCGGCGGTGTTCCGGGCGGGCTTCCGGACCGGTTCCAGACCGCGGTGGCCGCGCTCGCGATCCTCTCGATGACGCTCGGCAACGTCGTCGCGCTCGCGCAGCGGGACATCAAGCGGCTGCTGGCCTACTCCGGGATCGCGCAGATGGGCTACGTCACGATCGCGCTGGCGGTCTTCGGCCGAGAAGCCCTCGCGGCCGCGATCATCGTATTTCTTCGCCTACCTCGTCTCGAACGCCGGCGCCTTCGCCGCCGTATCGGCCCTCTCCGGGACGAGACCAAGCCGCACCCCGTCGGGCTCCTCGCCGGCGAGGGACGCGCGCTCCCGTTCGCCGCGGCGTGCTGGCGCTCTGCTCTTCTCGCTCGCGGGATCCCGGCGACGGCCGGATTCATCGGGAAGTTCTTCGTCTTCAAGGCCGCGCTCGAACGGGCTATATGCCCTCGCGATCGTCGGCGTCGCTGAACAGCCTCATGTCGATCGGTTATTACCTGAAGGTGGTCTACATGCTCTACATGCGGGAACCGATCGAAGCCGAGGCGCCGCCGCCGCTCGGCACCGCGGACGGGCTCGCCCTCGCGCTCTGCGGCGCTCGGCATCCTCGGGCTCGGGATCTTCCCGACGCGACCTGTGGAGCTCGCCCGCTCGGCGGCCGCCAAATTCTTCCCCTGCCCGGGCCCTGAGTCCCGGCACCCGGACCCCCAACCGCGCACAGCGCAGGAGGAGGACGAATGGCACCGAAGCGCAAACCCGCCCCGGCCGGCATCGAAGAAGCCGAAACCGCCCGCTCCGCCCGCGTCTCCCGAGAACCTCAACCCCTTCGAGTTCGCGCAGCTCCAATTCGACCGCGCGGCGGACCACCTCGGGCTCGACGTCGGGGTCCGCGACGTCCTGCGCCATCCCAAGCGACAGCTGACCGTCTCGATACCGGTGCGGATGGACAACAAGCGAGTCAAGGTTTTCGTCGGCTACCGCGTCCAGCATTCGATCGCCCGGGGCCCGTCCAAGGGCGGGATCCGTTTCCACCCCGGCGTCACCCTCGACGAGGTCAAGGCGCTGGCCATGTGGATGACCTGGAAGTGCGCGGTCGTCAACATTCCGTTCGGCGGAGCCAAGGGCGGCGTCACGGTCGATCCCAAGAAGCTCTCGATCGATGAGAACGAACGGCTGACACGCCGCTTCACCTCGGAGATCATCGATCCTCCTCGGGCACGAAAAGCGACATCCCGGCGCCCGACGTCTACACGACACCGCAGACATGGCCTGGATCATGGACACCTACTCGATGACGCAGGGCTTCTCGACCCTCGGCGTCGTGACCGGGAAGCCGATCCAGCTCGGAGGATCCGCCGGGCGCAACGAGGCCACCGCGGAAGGCTGCTTCGTCGCGATCGAGGAGGCGGCCAAGCGGATGCGCATGCCGCTGAAAGGCGCGACCGCGGCAGTCCAGGGGTACGGCAACGCCGGAATGCACGTGGCCCGCTTCCTGGACGAGGCCGGCGTCCGCGTAGTGGCGGTCTCGGACTCGCGCGGCGGCGATCTACGACAAGAAGGGCCTGCGCATCGACCTCGTCAACGCGGCCAAGGAGAAGAAGGGCTCGGTCACCTCCGCACGGGGCCAGAAGATCTCGAACCTGGAGCTGCTCGAGCTCCCGGTCGACATCCTCGTGCCCGCGGCGCTGGAGGGCGTCATCACCCGCGAGAACGCGCCGCGCGTCAAGGCGCAAGATCGTCGCCGAGGCGGCGAACGGTCCGACCACGCCGGACGCCGACGACATCCTCCGAGCCAACGGCATCGTCGTCATCCCCGACATCCTGGCCAACGCCGGCGGCGTCACCGTGTCCTACTTCGAATGGGTCCAGGATCTCTACTCGTTCTTCTGGGATCCGGACGTCGTGCGCAGCCACCTCGAGCGCACCATCCGGCGCTCCTACGAGGACGTGGCCGAGACCGCGCGTCGGCACGACACGGACCTGCGCACAGGAGCGCTGATCCTCGCCGTTGGCCGGGTCGAGGAGGCCACGCGGATTCGGGGGCTGTTCCCCTAACGGGCGGGACGGGCCCTCCCCTACTCTTCGATCAGGATGGCCCGGACGGGCGAGGCGTCGAGGTCCTCGAAGCGCAGCGGCAGCGCCACCAGGCGGTACTCGCCCTCGGGCACTTCCGAAAGGTCCAGGTCCTCGAGAAGCGCCACGCCGCGCGAGAGCAGCGCCCGATGAGCCGGCAGATCCTCCGCGTCCTCGGGATCGATCGACGCGGCGTCGGTGCCGATCAGCATCGCTCCTCTCTCCGCGAGGCGAATGGCGGCGAGAGGCGAGAGCGAAGCCTTTCCCCCGCTGCGAAAGAGAACGCGCGGTACCCCGAGCGATTTGCGCGGCAGAGCGTCCGGTCCCACTTCTCCCAGACCCGGAAGAACGACGACGCGCGCCATTCCGACGTAGGCCGCGAGCGGCGCCTCGCCGATCCCCTTTCCGTCGGCGAAGACGTGCGCGGGCGCGTCGGCGTGCGTTCCGCAGTGTGCGCTCATCGTGAAGCACGTCGAGCCCCACGGCGCTCCGCCGGACGGGCTCGCCGTTTCCCGCCACGTAAACGGCACGTCGCCCGGCCAGACGGGCGTCGCCTCCGAGATCTTCCGCGAGATGTCGTAGATCCTCACCGCATCCGCCGCAGCGTCTTCTTCTCCGCGTAGCGCTCCGCGACGTGCGGATCGTAGCCCTTGTGGTGCGGGTGGACCGGAACGTCGCGGTACTCGGCGTCGCAGCGGTAGCAGATCGTCACGGGGAGGATCCGCGCGGCTACGACCCAGTCGATCAGGACCGTCGCGAGCAGGACGGGCGTGAACCAGATCCACCCCGCTCGCCAACCGACGAGGAGCGCGACGCCGAGCGAGGCCGCCATGATCAGGCAGCCCAGCCGCTGGTCGAAGTCCTTCTGGAGAAAGAAGGTCCGGTTGCCGCAGAAGCCGCAGGTCTCGATGCCTTCGGCCGCGAGCGTCCCCTGCCAGCGCGCCTCGTAGGCGCGGCCGCATTTCGCACACGCGAACGTCCCGGACTCGTTTTCTCCGTGCTCCCGAGGCGTCAGGCAGTCGGGACAGTAGTACCGGGCGCGCACGCTGAGCTTAAGCCGGGAAGCCGGTCGCGACCGTCAGGTACGAGGACAGCAGCTCCCCGATCAGGACGAAGACAAGGGCCACGTACAGAAGTCCGGTGGCCGCCTGGTTGGATTTCATTTCGGCGGTGCGCCAGATGAAGTAGGACAGCGCGAGCGGTCCCGCGATACCCCAGAGCACACGGAACAGGAAGAACAGCGCGTCGTGTTCCACGGAGAGAAGAGCCGAGAGCCCCTCGGTACCCCGATGCGCCACGACGGCTGCCGCCAAATATGCCGTCCGAAACGCCGCGAGCCCGGCGAAGAGCGCCGCTCCGCGAGCGAGCAGCTTGAACGGCAGGGATCGCGAGACGAGGTACCAGTGTCCCAGGTTCATGATCAGCAGCACGGCGCCGAAGAACAGTCCGCCGGCGATGGCCCCGACGACCGTCCAGACGCTTCCGCCCGGCCGTGGCGCGGCGAGAGCGACTCGGACGAGACCCCACCCCACGCACAACGCGCCGCCCAGGAGCAGCGGCCATCCGATTCGCGCTCGATCGGCGTGGGCCAGAAGCGTGTACAGCACGAGCTGGACCGTGCCCAGAGCCACCGCCTGAAACGGGAGGCCCACCGGCCGCGTCGCCAGCGCCAGCGCCCCGAAGACCGCCGCCAGACCTCCGTGCAGGCTGAAGAAGCCGCGCCCCAGAGTCTTCGGCGGGAAAAACAGCAGCAGAAACGCCGTTCCCGCGCAGGCCTCCAGCAGGAAGAGTCCGAGCCCCGACAGCGCCATGGGGCGCCGATTCTATCCGCTCAGGATCGGCGGCTCACTCCTCTTCCAGGAAAAAGAACGATCCGTCCTGCGTCGTGTTGTCCAGCTGCACGACGTACGCCGACACGTAAGGCCCCGATGCGACACCCTCGACACGGATGACGAGAGCCTTGACACTCGCCGCGATCGCGGGGTCACTGAAGATGTTGTTCAGCTGATAGACCTCGTTTTCCTCGAGCGGATGGCCTGCCACGCTGCTGATGAAGAATTGCTTCAGCTGCGCTCCCGTGACGCCGTCGAAGTACGTCACCGTCACATCCGTGGGACCACTGCCTTCATTGACGATCCCGAGGTTCGCGCGCGTGTTTCCGTCGCTTCCAAACGCGCCGCTGCGCGCCGCCCCCGGAACCTGACCCTGACTTCCCGTCTCGCAGAAGCAGCGGCCCGCATACGCAATGCCGAGCGTCCCCGTCGGGCCCGGACTGTAGGTCCGCGCGACGGCCGAGGTCTGATGCTTGTTGAACTGCGTGAACGAATCAAACGTCACGAGGAACGTTCCGAAGAGCGGGGCGTTCACGTCGGCGGCGCGAATCGCGCCGGCATCCTTCAGGGCCTGGATGACGTCGGGGAAGAACTCGACGCGGCGCGGGCCCAGCGGAGGCTGGATGTTGATGTTGACCGTCTGAAACGTCCCGTCGACCGGCGAGCGATAAGAGAGCAGCCCATGGACCGCGGTCGTAATGGTGTCGCTCGCGTTCGAGATCGTGACGGACGTTCGAAAGAGTGTTGCGCCCTGGACCTGAGTCACGACCGGGATCGATCGGACCTGTTGGGCGCGAGTCGCGCTGCAGACGAGCACTCCGGCGGACAGAAGGACGGCAAGCCGAGGATGGGTTTTCATGGAAGCCTCCCGTTATGTTGAGCGAACCACCTCCACGATTCGGTCGATCGAGCCTATCAGTCCATGGTCGCCGCCGGCGATCCCGATGAAACGCGAGCCGGCCGCGAGAAGGTCGGACGCCTCCCAGCGTTTCCACGTAGCCTCGACGCCCTCGAACGGCACGCTCTCGTCCTGCTCCCCCATCGCGACAATGACCCTCTGCCTCGGAGGATCCCGATCCACCGTCACCGCCGCCATCTCCTCGAAGAATCGGCGGTGAATCTCCAGGTCCCTCCCCTGGCCGTGGTGAAAGAACCGCACCGGATCGCCGGGCGCCAGCTTCTCCGTCCAGCGCTTCCCAAAGCCCAACGCCGGCGCGATCAACACCAGCGGCGCCGTTAGACCTCGCCGCGACGCCTCCAGCGCCACCAGAGCCCCGAGCGAGCTCCCCACCACTACGTCGGGATTAGCCTCCCGCGCTGCACGGACGGCCTCCTCGACGATCGCCTCGAAGCTGAGCTCCTGGAACGATGGCCGGTTCAGGTCCGGCGCAACCAGGCGGAACTCATCGGCCGGCAGCTCCTCGCGCAGAAGCGCGATCTTCCGCCCCTGCGGCGACGACGCGAACCCGTGCAGATACAGCACCGTCCGCACGGGGGGAGGATAGCGCGGAAAGTGACTAGAAGAGGAAGGGCAGGAGGCGATCGAGGGGGCGGGGGCACGGGCTGCGTGGGCAACACGAGGGAACTCGGGCCGGAACCATCCACAAGGCGCAGCCAGAGTTTCACGTTCTGTCCTTTAGCAGCTGCGAATGGATTGCAACCGTTGGTCGGCGGGCTCCCGTTCCCTACTCGACGAGATACGTTTGAATGCCTCTTGCAAAGGGCGATGCTGCGGCAATCTCGACGACGATTCCTTCCTCTTCGAGCACTCTCTGGCTGTCCGTAACTTCAGCAGCAGCTTCGACTGCGCGACAGCGGCAACCAAGGCTTCGGCCAAGAGCAGCTGGATGTATGCTGCTTCCATCTTCATACTGAACCGCTGATACATCTGAACAGCGCTTCGAAGGCCCTGATCGCTTCTCCAAGAATATTTCGATCTCGAAGGGCCTCGCCCACAGAGGCCTGAAGGTCGCGCGATCGGCCACATCGAGTGCTTCCCGCAACCTGCAAGCACTGATTGAGCCCACGGTAGAGGCCTAGATCAAGACTCGGATCAAGCTTCGCTGCCACCTCCGCCACGTTGAGGAGTGCCATTCCCTTCATAAGACTGTCATCATCGGCTGCTGGTGACTCAGCAATTTTCTGAAAGCTGGACAGAGCTTCCTCGAAGCGTCCTGCCGACTTCAGACTTTCCGCGCGCAACAACTCAGCCCGCCCAAGATAGTGATCAACCCGGCACACCAGGAGCTCGCGGATGACATCGTCAAGTCGTTCCCGAACAGTCGCAGGCTCAAGACTCTCCATTCGGAGGATTAACTCAACGAAACCAGTTATTGCTCTGTACGGTCTCGCGTTTGTGACGATCAAAAGGCTCCTTCCTGGTGAGTTCAATGCATATCTCAGCTTGCCGCAGCCGCCCTTGATGCCTGAAGCAGCAACTGCTGAGATTGCGATGCTCCAGCGAAGGTACGCCCGTACTTCCGGGTCTGCCGGTAGTTCCAGCCGATCTATCGCCTCGAAGGCCGCGGGGGCTGCCACGGCGACCCAACCGAAGTCTCTGTTCCGTTCGTCTTCGAACCTCCGAGCCAGCGCCAAAACCACCGCTACGTCGCGAAAATACCGTCGCGTCAAATCGTCCGATCGCTCCGCAGCGGCGAGAGCGAGAAAATCCCGAACGTGGCTCTGCGGATACGACTTCCTCAATAGAGCGCGTTTCCCACTCTCGTGCTTCACGATAGGTCCTGAATCGTCTGCAGTGTCTCCAGGCGATGACCGCCAACCGGCCGCGGACCTCGGCAGCTTCATCGATCTCATCCCCCCACGGCAGGAGCAGGGAAAGCTCATACGCCCGGCATACTCGAATGAAGGGACGTTCCTCGGCGCTGTCGCCGACACGTTCCAGCACTTGGACGAGTGCATTCATTACCTCAGCGGCGTGGGAGTCTGGCCGGAGCTCTTCCGCGATCGCGTGAATAGCTTCGTTGTCAAGACGCGTGGATATGAGCTCCGCCCGCTGCATCAACTCGGCCACGGGCCTGCCCACGGGAATGGCGACGCCTCGCGTGACGTCCGCCCATGCCCGCAGGGTTGCCGGAAAATCGAAGCTAGTCGTCTGTGGCATTGGCTTCCTGCCGATCCTCTGAGTTCCGGTTGCGCGGCTGCCAGCGTTGAGCAAGGGCGGCCCGGCGTACTAGTTTGCGCCGATGATTGAGGGCCAAGTGATCAACAACTTGCACTAGCCAAGCGTAGGGTTCTTAGCTCCGTCAAGTTTGGACAACCCGAGCACAAATGCATCCTGGACAACATCGCAAGCGTCCTCCTTTGGAAGGTGATGCTTCCAAGTAGCCCTACGAACCAGCGGCAAGAAGACGCGTTGATAGAACAACTCAAGCTGCTGGTCTGACATTGGTACCCGTCCGGTCTCTCCGGCTTTTACGTGGGTGGGCCTTTGTCTGGACCGAGTCGCCATCCAGCCTCCTTTGAAAGGAGGGTTTCTACCTACATATTGTCACGAAGTGGTTCTGACGCCGATTGGCGCCGGCCCTAGATTAGTTCGAAGCTTGGAGGTACTGACGGAGGTCTGAGAGCGCCTGCGGGTTCGCCTTGCGTTGACGAACCGACTCGCGGAGGAGTGCTACGGCTGCAAACCCTCCGGAACCATCTGGGCCTCTTCGATGATCGGCAAGGCGGTCAGGATCTGCCATTCGGCCTGGCGGTGCTGCCAGCTTCCAAGTAGCTTTGGGCGAGCAGGATCCTGGAAATAAGCAACTGTCGTGGTCATACCAAGGTTGCTGTACTCCGCAACTGCCTCGTTGTAAGCCCCGATCGCCTCGTTCAAACGGCCTTGACGGCGGAACGTTTCGGCAATCGTTCCTTTCAGTTGCGCGATGGCAGGCCGCCGGTTCCCTCTGGCCAAAAGTGGAATGCGCGTGAGAATACGCGGCTTCGGCGAGTTCATTCTTCTCGTCTGAAGCATACATATCAGCCATGTGCACGTACGCTAATCCTGCCAGCCCGGGATCGAGATCGGCGAGATTAGCGGCGGTCACGACCGTGAATGCTGCACTCCGCCTTGTCATGGTTCCGGCCATCTTCAGAGACAGGGCCTCAAGAAATGTGCACTTCGCGTAGTCCCAGGCATGTTCAGTTTTTCGAAACTCCTAGCGAGCATTGGCGCGAGCTCGGCCACCTCAGTGAATTGCCCAGCCTCGCAACGCAACGCCGACCGATGATACGCGACCGAAGCTAGCAGCGGCGCGGGGTTGACGGTGTGGCGGTAGCAGCCTCAGCCCGCTCAAACCAAACTTCAGCTCGGAGCGCTTACCCATGATCCTGCTCGCGCCTCCGGCGATAGCGGCGAGCTGACCCGAGAAATAGTCCTTCTCGTCGAAAACACCGAGCGAACCGTTGTGATTCGTGACCGCTCGATAGAGTGCGGAGGCCTCCTCAAGCACTTCGGCCGCGGAGTTCTCAACCTTTCGTAGAGAAGCGTACACACTGAAAGAAGAACGTCAGGAGCCTGCAGCAGCTCAAGGCGACGCTCTTCTGCTTCCTTCTGCCCTGCAGGTAGCCAGGTAGGAGCTTGCGAGCCAGCAATACCTCGAGCGCCGTCAGGTCGGCGTCGCCCGAACCGGAAAGCGAGAACCGACCTGACTCAGGCATCAGAGCGACGAAATCGATCAGCTGAAAACTCCGCGAAAAGTCGTGAGCGACATCGGCGGGCTCTCGATCGACAATAGCTTTAGTTTCTCGTCGGAATCACGAACCCCAGTGCCAACCAGATATTTCTGATATTCGCGCGCGAACTGGCAGCACGCAACCAGGAGGAAGGGCCGGTTCTCCCTGACCGTCGCGCCCGGGCGATAGCAAAAGCGCCGAAACCACACAAACAGATCCTTCTCGAGCTCTGTCGCCTCTTGCTCTCGAGTTGATAGTGGGAGACGAGTGCGATATGAATGAGACCAAGAGTCTCCGAAAAACGGATTCGATTTCCAATTCGAAGGTGTCCTCGGCCGATGGAGAGAGTCCGACGTCATCCGAGATTTCCATACGCGCTCCGTTCCTTCTGAGTTGTTGAGCGTATTAACACTGATCAAATAGTCAAACAGCATATCGATCGATGACCAAACGCTACAAGAGCTCTTAGTCAGTTAGTTACGTAGTGCTAAGATGGGAACGGGCCAAAAATTGAGGTCAAGACAGCCACCTTTCGCCAAAAGACCCTGGCCTCATGCCGGGGCCGAAAAACCCAGTCCATCGGGCAGGCCGGAAAAACGGGCCCATTTGCGCGGACTTCGTCCCGTACCCCGACCTGAACCTAGGATTTCCCACCGTGGCGTGGGGCTGACGCGCAGCCCCTAAAAACGAATCATGTGTATTGGATCACAACCGCGGACCGAGGGTGTCAAGTTTTTTTGGCGCCCCCCTATCGCAAGGAGGTCACCCGGGCCGGGCTACCCCCGCTCGACGAGGATCTTGAGGATGCGGTCCTGGAAGGCGTGTCCGCGGCTCTCGGTGACGCTCGGGCCGTTCAGGAGGATGGCGAACGCGTATGCCTTTCCAGACGAGGCAGTTGCGTAGCCGGCGAGGGTCGACACGCCGTTCAGGGTCCCGGTCTTGGCCTCTATCTGGCCGCGGGTGGAGGCCCAAAGGAGCCGGTGCCGCAGGGACCCTTCCTGGTCCCCCGACACGGCCAGGGTGGCCTTCCAGGCGGCTCCCTGGGGGTGCTGGTTCATGGCGCGGAGGAACCGGACGAGATCGGTGGATGAGACGCGGTTGCCGTCGGAAAGACCCGAGCCGTCGCGGAGCGCGTACTGCGCGGGATCCAGTCCGAGGCCCGCAATGAATTGCCGGGTGAGATCGAGCGCTTTGTCCCACGATCCGCGGCCGGCTTTCTCGAACGCGAGAGTCTTGAAGATCTGCTCGGCGTAGAAGCTCTGGCTGCGCTTGTTGGCGACGGCGAGCGTGGGCAGAAGATTCGATTCTGTCGTCGCGACCAGGATCCATGAATTGTCCGCGGGTTCATCGCGCTCGACGACGGTTCCGGTGAGCTCGATTCCCGCGGCGGCGAGGCGGCTCCGGAGCGCGGCTCCGAAGAACTTCGGCGGATCATCGATCGCGAGCGGGCTGGACCATCGGAAATACCGCGACGGAACGACGCCGGCGACCTTCACGAGGTTCGATCCGGAGGGACGTGAGACGGCGACGCGGATGTGGCCCGTGTTGCCCACGGTGCGGGGACGACCGACCGTCTGCACCAGATCCGTGTTGGGATCGATGGCGACGAAGGTCGGCGCGCCGGGCAGGCCATCGCGCCCGACCGAAACGAGCACGCAGTTGTCGTTGTAGGAGAGGGCCGAGATCGGGGCCTGATACCAGCGTGTATCTCGGCTTTCGGGCCAGTCGGGATGCCGGTAGACGTTGTCGAACGCGCCCGCATTGAGCACGAGATCGCCAGCCACGCGCACGATTCCGGCCTGGCGGAGTCCCGCGGCCCACTTGTCGAAGACCGCGAAGGAATCGTCTTCGTAGAAGCGGCCCGAGATGTTGGGGTCGCCTCCCCCGACGACGAGGAGCGAGCCGTTCAGAACGCCGTCGTGGACCTCGCCCTTGCGCCAGAACGTGGTCTTGAAGTGGTAGTCGGGGCCGAGATAGTGCAGCGCGGCGGCCGATGAGAAGAGCTTGGTGAGCGACGCAATCGTTTCGGGAGCAGCGGGGTTGCGCTCGTACACCGTCGCACCCGTGGCGAGCTCCGCCACCGAGATCGATACCCCATTGCCGCGCGCCGGACCGCGCGCGGCGGCCTGCTTCAGGAGGTCGGTGAGCGTCAGCGGTGTCGCCGCGGTGCGCGATTTCGCGAAGAGGGCCGGAGTGGAGACAACGAAACTCGCGACGATGCACAGGGATGCCAGGAGGGGTCCGAGTCGGACGCCGGATTTCACCTCCAAATTATAATCGAGCGCTTGCGGTTCGACGAAGAATCCCGCGTCTTCGAGATCTCCGTTCGCGAGTTGGCGGAAGACGAGGGATTCCGCCGCGTCGGCTTCGATCGCGGCGACGGGTGGCGGCGTTTGGGCCTGGGGTCACAAATCCACGCGCGTGTCCTCTCGGCACGACAACTCGCCCATCCCGCCTACCGTGCGGAGGTTCATCTCGAGGCGAGGATCCCGGTCGAGGACTGGACGGCCGTGCTTTCCGGCCGTCTGGACGGCTGCGTGGAGCGGGAGGCGGGCTCCTGGCTCATCGAGGAGCTCAAGTCCACCAACCTTTCGGTCGACGGGGTTCGCCCCTCCGGGTACGCCTTCGAGCGCGACCGGCGTCAGCTTCTCGGCTACTGCTACCTCTGGCGGCGCCTGGGTCATGGCCGGGTCCACGGGGCGCTCGTCTACGTGGACGTCGAGACGGGCGAGGAAATCTCGCTCGACGTCCCGTTCGACGATGACCTCGAGGGGGACATCGAAAAGCGGCTCGGCCGGGTTCTCGGCATCTGGCGGGCGGAACGGGTGGTCCGAAAGCGCAAGGCGGCCGTCGCCGAGAACCTCCCCTTCCCGCACGCCGCCCCCCGGCCAGTCCAGGAGCGCCTGATCGAGGCGGTGAAGACGGCCCTCGCCAATGGCGAGAACCTGATCGCGGAAGCGGCGACCGGCTCGGGCAAGACGGCCGCAGCGCTCCATCCGGCCCTGGCCGCAGGGCTCGGGAGCGGCCGGCAGGTCGTGTTCCTGACGTCCAAGACCCTTCAGCAGAAGATGGCCGTCTCCTGCCTTCAGGCGATGAACCAGGGCGCCTTCCACACGCTCCAGGTCCGCGCGAAGGAGCGCATGTGCGCCAACGACCGCATCCTCTGCCACGAGGAGTTCTGCCGTTTCGCCAAGAGCTATCCCGAGAAGATGGAGACGTCCAATCTGCTGCCCCGCCTGCGCGATTCCTACTCGCACCTGGACCCCGACGCGGTCTTCGAAGAGGCGCGGCGCGAAGAGGTCTGCCCCTTCGAGGTCCAGCTCGAGCTCGCGCAGCGCGCCGACGCGATCGTGGCCGACTACAACTACGTCTTCGAGCCGGCGGCGGCCCTGCGGCACCTGACCGGACGAGGATCTTCGCGACGCGATCCTGATCGTCGACGAGGCCCACAATCTTCCGGATCGCGCGCGACAGATCTACTCGCCGGAGCTGCTCGAGTCCGAGCTCGCGAATCTTCGCAACCGCGTCGGCTCCAGCCCGGCGACCTGTTCCAGGACATCGCGGCTTCGGTCGAGAGTCTGCTCGGCATCCTCACCGAGGCAGCCGAGGATCTCCCCGAAGGCGATGCGATCGCCGAGATCGAGCCGCCGACCGAGGCCATCCTCGAGCTGCGCGTGGACTGGGAGACCAAGTTCATGCGCTATCTCGCGTGGAAGCGGGACACGCGGCTGGCGCTGCCGGACGATCCCGTCCTCGACTTCCACTTCGCGTTCCAGCGTTTCGCGGCCGTCCTGTCGCGATTCGGCCCGGACTTCACCTGCGTCGTCGAGCGCCGCGGCGCGGGCATCCGGCTGGCGATCGTGTGCCTGGATCCCTCGCGGGCGCTCGCGCCGATCTTCGAGGAGGCGTTTTCGACAGTCCTGCTCTCGGCAACGCTGACGCCGCCGGAAGCCATCCGGCGCGTCCTGGGACTGGAAGCCGAGCGCACGTCCGCCATCTCGCTCCCGCCGCCGTTCCCGCCCGAGAACCGCAAGGTGATGATCGTTCCGTCGGTGCGAACGACCTACACGGCGCGCGAGCGCAACTACGGACGCATCGCGACGCTCCTGGCCGAGATGTCCGACGCACACGGCGGGAACGACCTGGTGCTCTTCCCGTCATACCGGTTTCTCTCGGAGGTCGCCGGGCGGATGCCTCCGACGCGTTCGCGCCTTCTCGTTCAGAGACCCGACTCGACGGCGTTTGAGAGGCAACAGCTGCTCGAGGCGCTGGTCTCTCCCCCTCCCGGCGGCACGCTTCTCTTCGCGGTCTCCGGCGGGATGTACGCGGAGGGCGTGGACTATCCGGGCGAGCTCCTGTCGGCGGTCTTCGTCGTGTCGCCCGCTCTGCCCCAGGTTTCCTTCGAGCGGGAGCTCCTGCGCCGCTACTTCGACGACCGTGAAGAGGCCGGTTTCGACTACGCCTACCTGCAGCCGGGAATGACGCGCGTCGTCCAGGCGGCTGGCCGGCTCATCCGCAGCGAAACCGATCGCGGCGTGATCGCCCTGCTGTGCGCGCGTTTCCTGGAGGAGCCCTACGCCAGCCGTCTGCCGCGCGACTGGTACGAGGAGTCGCCGCGCGAGCTCGCGACGAAGCGACCCGCCGACGAGATCCGCGAGTTCTTCTCCCGGTACGGATGAAGCGCGCATCCGAGCGTCCTCCCGTGCCGCGCCTGACAGTCGACGCGTGGGTCCGCGACCGCGCGGGACGCGTCCTTCTGGTCCGGCGCGGGCGGCCGCCGTTCAAAGGACGCTGGGCACTGCCCGGCGGCTTCTGCGAGTACAAGGAGACTACCGAAGCGTGCTGCGCACGCGAGACGAAGGAGGAGACCGGGCTCACCGTGAAGGTCGGCGAGCTCCTCGGCGTCATTTCCGATCCCGACCGCGACCCGCGCGGCCACACGGTCACGGTGCTCTACGCCAGTCGGCCGCGGTCCGGACGGGTCACCGGCGGCGACGACGCGGCCGACGCGCGCTGGTTCACACCGCAGGAGCTGCGGAGGCTGCGCTTTGCGTTCGATCACCGAGAGATCGTCGACGAGCAGCTCGCGAAGGACCGGTCGAGACGGCGGCGCCGCCGCGGCGTTACTCGCTCCGCAGGGTCGCGGAAAAAGCGCGGGTGAGCAGGCCCTCGTCCGTCACGGCCCAGACCGTGTACCGGTAGAACGTCCCGGCCGAGGCGCGCGTGTCGACGAAGACGTATCCGTAGCTCTCCTCGGCACGCTCGGCCGAGGGAACGACCTGCGGTCCCGTCCGCGCAATCTGCCCGTCCGCCAGAACTTCCTCGCGGAAAATGGCCCATCCCCAGATCCCGTCGTGACTCGCTGTCGTCCACCGCAGCCGCGGGCCCTCCGGCCCTGCGGTAGCGCGGGCGTCGAGGCGTGAAAACGGCAGTCCCGAAACGCGCGCGCAGTCGACGGGCGCCTGGACGGCGGGGACGCCCGTTTCCGAGCCCGCCACGACGAAGTCGACGCGCGCGACTCCCGACAGCGGGATCGAGCGGCGGTCGCCCGCCCGGAAGAACACGACGTCGGGCGGCAGCGCCGTGTCCTCGTACCGAACCACCGCCGCTCCTTCGCTGCCGTCGGCGGGCCAGCCGATGCGGAGCGTCTCGGTGCTGCCTTCGGGAAGGAGCGTCCTGTGCCGGACGGCAAACGGACCCGGCGAGGAGGCGTCGAGCGCGCCCGCCTCCAGATCGAAGATTTTCAGCCGCGAAGGCGAAGCCTCGGGTTCGACCGCGGTGAAGAGACGCGCCGCCGTGCGGACGAGCGCAAGGCTGTCCCCGCGCGCGGCCTCCGCGAAGATTCGCGTCAGCGCTGCCACCGGTGCCTCGCCGCTTCCCGCCGCTTCCTCGCGGGCACGACGCAGGAGGCCGCTTTCGCCGGCCCCTCGAGCGAGCTCCTGGATCCAGAGCCGGCCCAGGGCCGTCGCGTGCGCGCGAAAGTCCAGAACAGGAGCCGCCGCGAGCGCCCAGACCTCGGGATCGGGGGCGGAGGAGCCTCCCGCGGCGTAAGCCGCCACGGCCTGGGGCATGAACGTGTCGTCGGAAACCGGCGAAATGGCGAGCCCGGCCGCGGAGAAGAGCACTCCGAGTGCGCATCCCGCGAGGATGCTCGGACGAAGCTTGCCGAACCGGCGGTGCGTCGTCATTTTGCGAGGGTAGTCCTCGAGCGTCGACTCGTCAAACGGTTTACGAATCCTGAAGGTCCGACGTCTACGACCGGGCAGCAGGACCTACCGGGCGGAGCCCCCGGACGCTTTTTCCTTCGACGCGGCGTCCTTGGTCCGGTTGGTCGCCGGATCGGGGATACGCACGAAGACGACCGTGATGTTGTCCACGCCGCCCTTGTCGTTGGCCAGCGCGACGAGGTTCTCGCACAGTGTCTGCGCGTCTTTCTTCTCGTCGGCGGCGACCGAGTCGCGGATCTCTTCGTCGGACAGCATGGTGGTCAGCCCGTCGGAGCAGAGGAGGAATACGTCTCCCTTGCTGAACTCCATCTCGCGCAGGTCCGGAGAGACCGACGGCCCTCCGCCCAGAGCCCGGGTCACGACGTTCTTCAGGGGGTGGGTCTTGGCCTCGTCCTCGGTGAGGATTCCGGCGGACACCTGCTCGTGGACCCACGAGTGGTCGTCCGTCAGCCGCGTGAGCTCGCCGTCGCGGTAGAGGTAGGCGCGGCTGTCGCCGACGTGGGCGAGGGACAGAATCTTCTCGTTCAGGAGCCCCGCCACGACTGTCGTGCCCATGCCCTTCAGCCAGGGCTGGGCGGCGACGGCGGACATGACACGCTCGTTGGCTTTCTCGATCGCGATGGCCAGGCGGTTGCTGTTGAACGCGAGCTCGTGGTTGTACTTGAACGGCCAGGTCGCCTCTTCCTTCTGGCGAGTTGCGGCGATGAATTCGCCGATCGTCTCGACGGTGATCTTGGCGGCGACCTCGCCGGCGGCGTGGCCTCCCATTCCGTCGGCCACGATGAAGAGTCCCTCGATCTCGTCCAGCGCGAACGCGTCCTCGTTGTGCTTGCGCTTTCTTCCGACGTCGGTCAGACCGTATGCTTCGATTCCCGCCATCGCGCCGGCTTCTGTCATCCGCGCGCCCGCTGCGCTCGGATCTCTTCGAGAGCCTTGCGCGCTTCTCCGGAAGACGCGTCCCAGCGCAGCGCCTCCTGATAGCACTTTTCGGCCTTGGTCAGCAGGCCGGCCTGCCGGAAGATCGCGCCGGCGTCCTTGAGAAGCGTGGGGTTGTGCGGCTCGAGGACTAGGGCCGCCTCGATCGCCTTCACGGCTCCCCGCACGTCGTTGGCGCGCGCCGACGCCAGACCCAGATAGTGCTGGGCTTTGACGTCCCTGGGATCCCGATGCGTGGCGAGCTGGAAGTTTCCGGCGGCCTCGGTGAACTTGCGCTCCTTGTACGCCGCGATCCCCTGGGCGAGATAGTTCTGCGCCACGGCGTCGGCTTCCGGGTCGGCCCTGGCCGCGGCCCGGTCGAAGTCGTATGCCTTACGCCGCTCGGGGCTGGTCAACACGTTCACGGCCTCCGTCAACTCCTGAAACTTCGCTTCCGCCTCGGCCTTCCGGGCGGCCGGAGCCCGGTCCGGGTGAGCCTCCCGGGCGATCGAACGAAAACGCTCTCGGATCTCGGTTTCGCTGGCGTCCTTCGCCACGCCGAGCAGTCCGTAGTAGTCAACGTCTCGAGACATCGTGTTGGAACCTCGACCGCGCAGCGCGTTTTTTCAACGAAGCCTAACATATGGGAAACCCCTTCTTCCGGCAAGCGTTTGCGCAGGATCGACCGCCGCGAACTCTCGGTCAGCCTCTTTTTTCGAAAAGAATCTTGCGCGCCGCGGTCCGGACGGCCTCCGGGAGATTGCGGTCCCGCGTGATGTTTCTGAGGTCGCGCATCCCGAGGAACTTTATCAACGGCAGCGTCACGTTCAACGGGACGGCCGGATTGTTCACCAGGGCGATCTGAATCCTGGGCTTCTTGATCCATTCCCGCGTCGTGGCGATCTCGCGAAACACCTCGCTGTGCAGGTGGCGCATGCCGCAGAAGGCCTCGATCTCAGCCTGAGCCAGGGATTCGCACTTGAGCACGGCGAGGCTGACCAGCTTGTTGATGTCCCCGATCAGGATCCGCCGTTCTTCCTTGCTTCCCTTCTGAGCGAGATCCACCTTTTCCTTGACCGTCATCGCGGCGATCCGCCGATAGACCTGGGCGAGGCTGGCGCTGTTGAAGTCCTCGGCTTCGGCGGACGCCGCTTCGCCGAGGTCGAGCTCCCCGCCGGCGGTCTCCGCCGCATCGGCCGCCTCCGCGAAGACGATTCCCTCCGCCTCTTCCCGCGCGAGGCGCTCCTCTTCTTCGCGGCGCAGGCGCTCCTGTTCGCGCCGGCGCTCCGCCTTCTCGAAGAACTCCTCGTTGAGCTCACGGAGCCGGCGGCGGCCGTCATCGACGAGACCGGGATTGGCGAGGAGGGCCTCGATCAGGGCCGGTTGGCGCAGGAGCCGCACCTGATTGACGACCAGCGCATCCTGGGCAGCGCCGGTGACGGTGGCAGCCAGTCGAAGAAGAGTGGCATCGCCCGTGCCGCGGTGGCGTACGACCCGCTCGAGGACGAAGGCGTCGTCGCTGTGCTGGCTGAGGGCCTCGATCTCCTCCGTCGTGGCCCTCCCCGACTCGAGGAAGCGCACCAGGTCGTCGGGCGGCAGCTGCGCGAACGTCTGCACGGCGGACCCCGCCACCTCCGGGTCCGGGTCACCCAGGACCGCCAGCAGCGCCCGCATCCAGTCGTCGCGCTCGAGGGGCAGCAGTCCGCGAGCGGCGAAAAGACGGAGGTCGCGCGGGGCATCCGCGGACCGGACGATCGAAACGAGATCCTGAGGCTCGGCCGAGATGGGGGTATCGGTATCGGCCAAGGGCTGTGGAGCCGCGGACTAGCTCTGCGTCAGCCGCGGACCCGGTACGGGGAGGTTGCGCACGACCTGGCCGGCGGAGCCGAGGGGTTCGAGCGCGCGGCCGTCGACGGTGACGCGAACCCCGCCGGCGTTTCCCAGCGTGAGACGGAATCCCTGGCGGGCCTCGAAGCGGCGCGACTCGCCGCGACGGATCAGACCCGAGAACACCGAGGAGCCGTCGGCGGACACTTCGGTCCACGAGTCCTGCTCGAACTCGAGAACCATCGTCACGCCCGTCGGGGTGGCCGAGGGTTGGGGCTGCGGGACATCTTCGCGGATCGCCGGCGCCGGACCGGGGGACACGGCCACGTTCTTGAAGGACACCGATTCGACCGGACGGGCGACGAGCGGCGCGATGGGCTCGCTCCGCCGCTGCGGGCGCGCGATCAACCCGAGCAGAAGAAGTATTCCGGTGACGCTGACGACGATCGTGCCGGCGGCGGCGCGGCGGCCTCGGAAGAACCGCGAGCGGATGCGTCCCTTGCGGGAGGGCGCGTCGCGGCCCTTGTCCGGAGCGACGTCGGCGAGGTAGGCGTTGACCATCTCGTCCGGATCCAGGCCGAGGTGCCGTGAATAGGCGCGAATGAATCCGCGCGTGAAGACCGGCGCGGGCAGCTTCGCCACGTCGCTCTTCTCCAAAGCGGTCAGCAGGCGCACCGAGATCTTCGTCGCGGCTGAGATTTCTTCGAGCGAGACGTCACGAATGAGCCTCTCCCGACGGAGATCTTCTCCAAAGGTCAGGTTCGGTGTTTCGCCCATCGGTCGTCTCCCCGGGGAAAGCTGGTCTTTGATGCTAGCCCTCCCCCACGCGCTCCGCAAGAACTCTTTCCGCGCAAGCTCTGAGGAGCACCGAGGACCTCGGCGAATCGCGGACTCCCCGCAGATCCTCGAGCGTCGCCCTCGGCAAGAGCGCCAGCGCGAGGCCCTCGGGCCGGTTTGTGCTCCGGAGCACAGCACTTCGAACGGCGGGGCGCGGCCCCCAGCGCGGGTGCGACGCGATCAGCGACAGCGTGTCGGCGGACGAGAGCGGCTGAAGCGCTGCCTGGACCACGTCCGCCTCGATCGTGTACCGGTTCTCGAGGACGGAAGCCAGGACTCGCGTGTCCGGATCCAGCCTCAGGGCGAGCAGCGTTCCCCGGCCCACCGTGCGCGCCAGATCCACCCGTTCGGCTACGGCCATCTCCGGGAGACGCCGGAGCAGATCCTGATCGGCGGCCCGCCGGATGGCGGGATGAACGCGGGCGTCGGCCGACAGGTGCGCCAGGTCACGCCAGAAGAGCGTGGCGACCAGGCTCAGAGCGTCGCCGCGCGGGGTCTTGGGATGGGCGGCCAGCGCCCGTCGCACCGCGTGGAACTTCCGGGCGCCGCGGTCGGAGAGGATCTCCTGGAGCGTTTCGACCGCCAGGTTGGCGCGGCGCAGGAGCCGAAGGCACTCTCCTTCGGTCCTCATCGCGCGCGCTCCGCCGCGCCGCGACGGCAGGCGGTGGAGAGCGACGCGGCGAGGCTGCGGACGGCTTCGACCCTTCGGTCCCCCGCTTCCTCCGCCGCGCGCACGAGCGCCGAGCCGACGACGATCCCGTCCGCGAGGTTCGCCGCGCGCCGCGCGGTCTCGGGCGTGGAGATGCCGAATCCGATCGCGATCGGCAACTTCCCCGCGGCCCGGCGCGCCCGGCGCACCGTCCCGGGTAGCTCTCGCGCGAGTTCAAAGCGCGCGCCCGTCGTCCCGGGCCGCGAGACCACGTAGAGAAACCCGCCGGAGAGTCGCGCGGCGGCCGTCATCCTCGCCGGAGGGGACGTGGGTGAGACGAGGAAGATCGTGTCGAGTCCGGCCGCGACGAAGGGACCCCGAACGGACCACGCTTCCTCGGGAGGAACGTCCGTCAGGAGGACGGCGTCGAAACCGGCGTCTCCGGCTTCGCGGGCGGCGCGCGGGAGCCCCCGCCTCAGCAGTGGATTCACATAGGAAAAGAGGACCAGCGGAAGCGCCGTCGAATCCCGGATGCGGCGGGCCATCGCGAAGACGGTCGCGAGCGTCGTGCCGCCGGCGAGCGCCCGGGAACCCGCCCGTTGAATCACCGGGCCGTCGGCAATCGGGTCGGAAAAGGGGACGCCGAGCTCGAGGATGTCCGCGCCCGAGTCCTCGAGCGCGGAGGCCAGCTCGACCGTCGCGTCCGGTGTCGGATCGCCCGCGGTGAGATAGGCCACGAAGGCCGCCCGATTCTCTCGCCGGGCCTCCGCGAAGGCGTCCGCGATGCGGCTCACCGCGCGGAGTCCGGACGGAGCCGGAAGTACTCGTCGAGGTCCTTGTCGCCGCGGCCCGAGAGATTGACGAGGACCCAGGAGGCGCGCGGCAAGCGGTGCGCGAGACCGACGGCGAACGCGAGGGCATGCGCGGACTCCAGCGCCGGCACGATTCCCTCCGTCTCCGAAAGCAGCGCGAAGGCGTCGAGGGCCTCGTCATCCGAGACCTTCGCGTAGACAACCCGCCCGGCCTCGTGCAGGTCGGCGTGCTCGGGCCCGACGGCCGGGTAGTCGAGGCCTGCCGAGACCGAGTGGGTCGGGAGCGTCTGGCCGTCGGCGTCCTGGAGAAGCATCGTGCGGGTCCCGTGCAGGACGCCGACCGCTCCGCCGGCGAACCGCGCGGCGTGCTCGCCCGGCCCCGATCCGCGTCCCCCCGCCTCGACGCCGTAGAGTTTCGCCTTCGAGCGCAGGAACGCCGAGAAGATGCCGATCGCGTTCGATCCTCCGCCGACGCACGCCACGATCGCTCCGGGGTCGCGCCCCCCGGAGAGTTTCCGGAACTGGGACCGGGCTTCGCGTCCGATCACCGACTGGAGCTCGCGCACGATCGTCGGATAGGGGTGGGGACCCAGCGCGGAGCCCAGCACGTAGTGCGTCGTGGCGACGTTTTCGGCCCAGTCGCGCATGGCCTCGTTGATGGCGTCCTTGAGGGTCTTCGAGCCCGAGTTCACCCCGACGACTTCGGCGCCGAGCAGCCGCATGCGCGCGACGTTGGGCGCCTGGCGGGCCATGTCCGTCTCGCCCATGTAAACGCGGCACGGCACCGAGAGCTTAGCCGCGGCCGCCGCGGTCGCGACCCCGTGCTGGCCCGCTCCGGTCTCGGCGACGACGCGCGTCTTTCCCATGCGCCGGGCCAGCAGGACCTGGCCCAGTGCGTTGTTGAGCTTGTGGGCTCCCGTGTGGAGGAGATCCTCGCGCTTCAACGCGATTCTCGCTCCTCCCGCCCTCGCCGTGAGGCGATCCGCGAAGGTCATCGGCGTGGGCCGGCCGGCGTAATCGCGCAGGAGCCCGTCGAGCTCGGAGCGGAAGCGGCGGTCGCTCCGGAGGCGTTCGAAGGCGGATTCCAGCTCCTGGAGCGGAGCCATGAGCGTCTCCGGCGCGAACCGGCCGCCGTACGCGCCGAAGTAGCCCTTGCGGCTACGCGGCGCCATGGTCCGCCTTGCGCACCGCCGCGAAGAAACGCTCGAGCTTCTCGGGATCCTTGATTCCGGGGGCGCTCTCGACCCCGGTGGCGACGTCCACCCCTTCGGGCCGGAGACGCCGGATCGCTTCGCCCACGTTGTCCGGAGTCAGGCCCCCGGCCAGAAATTGCCTCACCGGAAGACGCCGCCGCGAAGCGAGCACGCCCCAGTCTCCGACGCTCCCGCTCCCGGCGCTCGAGTCCCAGAGCACCGCGGACAGGCGGGTGAGCACATCGTATGGCGGCAGATCCTCGGCGCCCGCTGCGGCGATGATCGGCACCGGGGACCACGCCACGTCGGCGAGAGGCACGGGGCGATGGAGCTGTACGAGGTCGAGGGAGGCTTCGAACACCGCGCGGGTGATCGTGTCGCGGTCCTCGCGGGCGAAGACACCGACCTTGAGCGTCCCGGGGAACCCCCGCGCCGAGCTCGCGCGCCTTCTCGAGTGAGATTCGCCTCGGCGACGACGCGGCGAAATTGAAGCCGAGCAGGTCGGCCCCGAGCCAGACCGCTGCGGCCACATCTTCTCTGCGAGTCAGACCGCAGATCTTGACGGCCGTCATCCGCGCCAGGCCCGCAGGTCGGTCTCGGGATCCTCGGATCGCAGCAGCGCCTCGCCCACGAGGAAAGCTCGATAGCCCGACTTTGACAGCCGCTCGATGTCGGCGCGCGTGCGTACCCCGCTCTCGGCCAGCCGCACGGGACCCTCGGGAGTCGCGGCGGCCAGCTGCTCGAGCACGGCGAAGTCGGTCTGGAACGTCGCGAGGTCGCGCGCATTGACGCCGAGGATTTCCGGGGAAGCCGCGCTGGCCCGAGCGATGTCGGCCGAATCGTGGACTTCGACGACCGCGGCCAGGCGACGCTCGCGGGCTCCTCGGGCGAGGGTGGTGAGCTCCGCGTCCGACAGAGCGCGCACGATCAGGAGCACCGCGTCGGCTCCGAGGTCGACCGCAAAGTCGAGCTGGCGCTCGTCCACGAAGAAGTCCTTCATGAGAACCGGCAGGCCCGAGATGCTCTTGGCTCTCGGAAGCCAATCGGCGCGTCCGCCGAAATGATCTTCCTCGGTGACGACGGAGATCGCAGCCGCGCGCCCGCGGCGGTAGAAGAGCGCGTAGCTTTCGATCTTTCCGTCGGCCCCGGGGAGGATCTCGCCGGCCGACGGCGACTTCGCCTTGATCTCGCCGACGATGCGGGTTCCCGGCTCTCGCAGCGAGGCCACGAACGCCGCGCCGTCGGTCGGGCGGGCGGTGGGCTTTCGGCGGGCGTACTCCCCTCGCGCGAGGCGAGCACGCTTGTCCGCGACGATCCGCTCGAGGATGTCGCTCATGCCGCGGCGGTGCGGTCCTTCATCCGCTGGAAGCTCTCGCGCGAAGCTCCCGAATCGACCGCCGCGCGCGCGCGCTCGTAGCCGTCCGTGACGTCCGTCGCGCGTCCTTCCACGACCAGGGCCGCGGCGACGTTGACGAGCACGGCCTCGCGGCGCGGGCCCGGCTCTCCTTCGAGAAGACGCATGAGCATCTCCGCGTTGGCCGCGGCGTCGCCGCCCGCGAGCTCCGAGAGGTTCACCGGCTTCTGCGACAGCGCGGACGGGTCGAAGCGCCAGGGGCGCGTCCAGCCGTCGCGGACCTCGACGCCGAAGGCAGGCACGCCGGGTGTCAGCTCGTCGAGCCCGTTCTCGGAATGGAACACGATCGCGCGCTCGCTGCCGAGCGAGGCCAGCGCGTCCGAGAGCAGGGGCACCAGCTCGGGCCTGCCGACGCCGATGAGCTGGCGGGTGGCGCCGGCCGGGTTCGCCAGCGGTCCGAGGGCGTTGAAGATCGTGCGGATGCCGAGCTCGCGCCGCACCGTGCCGAGCTCCTTCATCGCTGGATGAAATGCCGGCGCGAAGAGGAAGACGAGTCCCGTGTCATCCAGCACGCCGCCTGCTTTCTCGGGATCCAAGTCCACGCGCACGCCCGCGGCCGCGAGGACATCGGCCGAGCCGACCCGCGAGGAGATCGAACGATTGCCGTGCTTGGCGACGGATGCGCCGGCGCCGGCCGCCACGATCGCCGCCGCCGTGGAGAGGTTGAAGAGATCGCGCCCGAGGCCTCCCGGTCCGCAGGTATCGAGCAACGGAGCGCGCCGGGTCGACACGCGCCGCATGCGCCGGCGCAGCGCTTCGACGGCGCCCGCGATCTCGTCGGCGGTCTCTCCACGCGTCGCCATGCCCAGAAGAATCGCCCCCTTCTGGGCCTCGGTCGCCTGACCGTCCATCAGGTCTCCGAATGCCGCCTCGGCCAGCGCGCGCGGCAGGGGCTTGCGCGCCGCCACGACCTTCAGCGCCTCGGCCACGTTCGGCGTCATCGCGGATCCTCTGTCATCCCGAGGAGCGAAGCGACGAGGGATCCCTTTCCAAGCCATGGCGTCGGCGAAAAAGGGGTCCCTCGCGCCGCCGGCCCTCGGGATGACAAGACGTTGGGGGTCATCGCGTAAGCTCCAGGAAGTTCGCCAGCAGCTTCTCCCCCTCGGGCGTCAGCACCGACTCAGGGTGGAACTGCACGCCGAATACCGGAAGCGTCCGGTGCGCGAGCGCCATGACGAGCCCGTCGTCGCTGCGCGCGGTGACGGCGAGCTCTGCCGGCAACGTGTCTTCGTGGACCACGAGCGAATGGTATCGCCCGGCTTCGAAGGGGCGGGACATCCCGGCGAAGAGGCCCGTACCGTCGTGCGACACGCGCGAGCTCTTTCCGTGCCGCGGCTCGGGCGCCCGGTCCACGCGGGCGCCGTGAAAGGCGCCGATGGCCTGGTGACCCAGGCAGACTCCGAGAAGCGGGATCCGCTCGCGCTCCGCGGCTTGGATCGTCTCGAGACAACGGCCGGCCTTCTCGGGACGGCCCGGACCCGGCGACAGGACGATCGCGCGGGGGCGCGCCGACACGGCCTCCCCGGGGTCGAAGCGATCGTTGCGCGCCACCTTCACGTCGGGATCGAGCTTGCCCAGCGCCTGCACGAGGTTGAACGTGAAGGAGTCGTAGTTGTCCACCACGAAGATCACGCCAGCCTCCCCTGCGCGACCCATTCTCGTGCCAGCGCAATTGATCGGAAGAGCGCCTCCGCCTTCGACTCGGCCTCGCGGTACTCCTTCTCGGCCACGGAGTCCGCGACGATCCCCGCGCCGGCCTGGATCCTCCACAGGCCCCTCTCGACGACGGCCGTTCGGATCGCGATGGCCATGTCGCAATTGCCCGCGGCGTCGAAGTAGCCGACGGCGCCGCCGTAGAGTCCGCGGCGGCACGTCTCGAGCTCGTCGATGAGCTCCATGGCGCGAATCTTCGGCGCGCCGGTCAAGGTCCCCGCCGGAAAGCACGACGCCAGCGCCTCCGCCGCGCCGGCATCCGCCGCGAGAGTCCCGCGAACTTCGGAGACCAGATGCTGGACGTGCGAGAACTTCTCGACCGCGGCGTAACGGGCAACGCCCACGCTGCCGATCTCGCAGACGCGGCCGAGGTCGTTGCGCGCCAGGTCCACCAGCATGACGTGCTCGGCGCGCTCCTTGGGATCCGCGAGGAGCTTCGCCGCCAGCGCCGCATCCTCCTCCGACGTCGAGCCCCGCGGCGCCGTTCCGGCGATCGGTCGCGTCTCGACCTGCCGGTCCCGGCAGCGGACCAGCATCTCGGGAGAAGAGCCGAGGATGCTCGCCTCCCGGGTCTCCAGATAGAAGAGGTACGGCGACGGGTTCAGCGTTCGGAGCGCCCGATAGACGTCGAAGGGATCGAGATCCAGCCGCGCGGTCCATCGCTGCGAGACGACGGCCTGGTAGACCTCCCCGGCCGCGATCGCCTCGCGTGCCGCTTGCACGGCTTCGAGGAAATTCTCGCGCGGCGTCACGGGCTCGAACCGGGGAGTCGCTCCGTCCGATGGAGCGCGTCCGGGATTCGGTGCGGCGAGGAAGCGCTCGAGACCGTCGAGCCGCGCGATCGCGGCGTCCACGACGCTCTCGGCCGGCTCGCCGCGCCTGCGATCGAGAGTCGTGAGAAGAAGGAGCCTCTGGCGGGGATGGTCGAACGCGGCCACGGCGTCGAAGAGAAGAAAGAGCCCGTCGGGGATCGCGCTCTCGTGCGGATGGCGGTCCGGGATCTCCTCGAAGAGGCGGACCGCGTCGTAGGCGAGGAATCCGACGGCTCCGCTCGAAAGCGGCGGCAGTTCCGGATCCGGAACGAAGGGTTCGCGGGAGACCAGGCTTGTTAAGGCCGGAATCGGCGCCCCGCGGATCTCCTCCGAGACGCCGCCCCGCTCGATCGCCGCGTTTCCGTCGCGGAGCGTCCAGCGCGCCGACGGCGACGTCCCCAGGAACGTGTATCGCGCGACGGACTCGCCTCCCTCGACACTCTCGAGCAGGAACGACTCGTCTCCCGCCGCGCGCATGCGCCGGAAGAGCGTCACGGGCGTCAGCGAATCGGAGGGGAAAACGCGGGCTACCGGCAGGCAGGCGCCCTCGCGCGAGCGTTCCAGAAACCGGAGGCGCTCTTCGTCCCGAAGGTTCACGGCTCCCGCTCCGTCAGGATCCGCCGCACCTCCTCGAGCGTCACTCCCTTCACTCCGAGCAGAGTCGCCTGCCGCACGGCCTGCGCGGCCAGCATCTGCAGCCCGTCGATCGTCGGGCAGCCGGCGGCGCGCGCCTGGCGGATCGTCGACGTCTCGCGGCCGTCGCGCCGGTAGACGCAGTCGAAGATCAGCGGGCGATTCCCGAAGAGGACGGGCGGTATGGCCGAGGGATCGCCGTACTGCCAGCCGACCGGCGTCGTGTTGACGTAGAGGTCGGCTTCGCTCTGCGGCACGTCGGCCCAGGCCATCGAATCGGCGTGGAGCTCTCCCGCGACGCGGTCCGCTTCGGCATCCCGCCGTGCGGCGATCACGACTTCGTAGCCAAGTCGGCGAGCCGCGACGACCACGGCTCGCGCCGCGCCACCGGCCCCGAGCACGACGGCGCTGCGGCCCTCGCCCGTGTCGTGGTCGGCGAGCGGATCGAAGACACCGTCGACGTCGGTGTTCTCGGCGCGCCACCGCCGCCCGTCGCGGAAGAGCGTGTTGGCCGCGCCGACGGCGATCACGTCCTCCGACGCCCGGCCCGCCCGGGCCGCCGGCACCTTCCACGGCTGCGTCACGGCGAAGCCTCGAAACGGCGGGTCGCCCTCGAGCAACGTCGGAGCTTCGCGGTCGAAGTCGGCGATCGGGAGGGGCAGGTAGAGCCAGTCGAGCCCGCGCGCGCGAAAGAGCGCGTTGTACAGGCGCGGGGAGAGAGACCGCGCGGGGCTGCCGCCGACGATGCCGTAGAGCGCCTCGATCCGGCGGGGCCGCTGGACCTCGTAGACGTCGAGCAGATCGGAGAGCGGAATCTGACCGGACGCGGTCTCGCGCTCGACCGGGCCGTACACGAGCGCCGCCCCGTTCAGAGCCGAGAGCACTCGCCCGGGCGGACTCGCCGGCCCCATTGGAAAGATCGCGGCGGCGCCGTCCTGCGTCTGCTGAATCCCGGCGATTCGCAGGCTCGCCGAAAGATCCCCCGCGCCCGCCACCAGCTTGACGGCGTGCGCCCGTGTCGCGCGCATCGCGGAGAGGCGCGCTTGCCAATTGTCGGGGAGGGAGAACGGAGCGTGATGCGAGACGATCACGCGCTCCCGCTCCGGCAGCGCGGCCGCGTCGTCCAGAATCTGTCGGGCGTGCTCGACGTCCACGATTGCGCCGGTCTCGTACGCGGCGGTGACGAGCCGGCGATAGTCTTCGTCACCGCCGGAGAAGCGGCCGCCCTCCGCGAGAGACCGGTACGTGAGAATGGCGGGCCGCGCGTCCAGCGACAGGAGCGCCGCCGGAGGAATCGTCTCTTCGGCGAGATCCAGGCGATACTCGATCGCGTCGGCTCCCGGCGGCACACGAGCGACGAGCTTCCGCGCATCGTCGATCGAGCGCGGTGCCAGCGACGCCACTCGGGCCGGAAGAGGAAGACGCTGTTTCGCCATCAAATCAAAAACCCCCGAGCCTCTCGGGCCGGGGGTCTGGATTCTCTCTCTCGATTCGCCCCGCCCGACAGGCCGTCGGCAGGGCGTGCTCCGCCCTACCGGGTTGCCTCCCGCCACCAACAGTTCAAACTTACGCGCGTTCATTGCGCTCGCGCAACACGCTCATGCGAAAGCGATCATTGTGCCCCCGGCGCCGGACTGTCAAGGGTGGCGTACTCGAGCGGCAGCACGACTCCTCTCTCGGGGTCGTCCACCGAACCCTGGAAGCGAATGGTCATTTTCGTCTCGCCGGCCTGGTAGCCGTACGTCGCTCCGGGACAGGCCGTGGACGTGATCTCCGTCTCCTCGGGCCAGCGGTTGTCGCGGGAGGCGGCACGCGTCAGGCGCAACTGCAGAATCTTCAGCGTCAGCTCGCGGTCCACCGTCAGACGCGCTGTGCGACGGATCATCGTGGAGACATTCCCCTGGATCATCTCTTTGTAGAGAGGTTCGAGACTTCGCGCCTCCTGCGAGCTGTCGAGCGCGAATACAGCCGCGGCGGGCCGCCAGATAGCTTCGCCCGTGAGCGCCTCCCGGTCGCAGGGCGAGGTCTTCTGCAGGTTCTCGGCGATTGCATCCGCGGCCATCGTCCAGAGCTTGTGCGACAGTCGGCCTGAACCGCTTCGCAGACGGGTCGGGCTCGGGCGCCGCCTGCGACGCGGTAATTCTTCCTTCGGCCTCGATGACCTCGGCGACCTTACGCCACGGCTCGTCGCTTGGAAAGACGACCGACCCAAGGCACGGTAGCTCCCGGAATTTTCTCAACACGCCGGCCTGCCAGCGCTCGACCGCAACGCAGAGAATCCGTGCGATCAGCGTCTTCTCGTTCTCGAAGGCTTCGCGCCAGGGACCAGGACGCCTCCAGCGCGCGGTCGGCCTCGTCGCGTGGCCATCGCGCTCCTCAACGAGTGCAGTGGCGAGGAGAATCTTGTGCAGCCGGATCCACGGCATCAGAGCGCGGGATCTGCTCTTCGGAGCTCGGTGACCTTCCATTCCGGCGGACCTTTCTCGAGCGCCGCGACGATCGCCCATAGGGGCTCGCGCCGCTCCTCGAGATAGCGACGTAGCTCCTTCGGTAGGCTCGGCGATCGAGTCGTCTGCGACCTGGATTTGCGCGTCGAGCCAGGATCCGGCCGCGTAGCCGGGATATGCCCGCGCCTCCTCGGGCGCCGGCGAGCCTGCCCCGGTCCGGGCGGCGCGAAATCGATACCGAGCGCGAGCGACTTTTCGACGATGAAGTCCGCCGTCGAGTTCCCGGACGATGGCTTCGGGAAGCCGCCGAAGTCTGCGCCTGCGCAAGTAGCGCAGGGCTGGAGGACTGCTCCGGTCATGCCAATTCTAGGCCCGCTTCCACCTCGTACCGGCGGGGCCGTCCTCGAGAAGGATGCCGCGGGCCGCGAGCTCGTCGCGGATCCGGTCGGACTCGGCGAAGTCGCGGCGCTTGCGGGCGGCGGTGCGGGCTTCGATGCGCGCCTGGATCTCGGCGTCGAGAGCGTCGTCTTTGGCCGGAAGCACGCCGAGCACGCCGTCGGCTTTGCGGAGTGCGGCGCCTGCGGCCGCCGCGCCCGGCGCGTCGAGCGTGCCGTCGGCAAGGGAGGCGTTGACGTCCGCCACGAAAGTGAACACGGCCCCGAGCGCCTTCGCCGTGTTCAGGTCGTCGTCGAGCGCGGCCGCGAATTCCTGGGAGAATCGCTCGCGCGCGGTCGGCGGCCGGGAAGGCTCCGGGCTTCGTGACCTGCGAGGCGGCCACCTCGTCGATGCGGAGCAGCGCGGACTTGATGCGCTCGACCGACGCCGCCGCCTGCGTGAGCACGTCCCAGGTGAAATTCAGCTTCGTTCGATAGGGAACGGAGAGAAGCAAATACCGCACCGCGACCGGGTCGTTGCGCTGCGCGAGCACGTCGTCGAGCGTGTAGAAGTTCCCCTTGGACTTGGCCATCTTCTCGCCGTCCACGATCAGGTGCTCCGCGTGGAGCCAGACGTTCACGAAGGGCTGGCCGGTCGCCGCCTCGCTCTGCGCGATCTCGTTCTCGTGGTGCGGAAAGATGTTGTCCACGGCGCCCGTATGGATGTCGAAGTGCGTCCCCAGGTACTTCCGGCTCATCGCCGAGCACTCGATGTGCCAGCCGGGCCTTCCCGGCCCCCACGGCGATTTCCACGAGGGCTCGTCCGGCTTGGCCGCCTTCCAGAGGACGAAGTCCTTGACGTCCTCCTTCTCGTACTCGTCGTCGGCGACGCGCTCTCCGCGCCGCGCCTGCGTCAGGTCGATTCCCGAAAGCTTTCCGTAATCCGGGAAGGTCGAGATCCGGAAGTAGACCGAGCCTTCCGACTCGTACGCGTGCCCGCGCTCGAGCAGCTTCGCCGTCATTTCCTGCATCTCGGGCACGTGGTCGGTGCGCGCGCGGATAGAGCTCGGCGCGCTCGAAGCCCAGCCGGTCGATGTCGCGAAAGAAGAGCTCGGCGTATTTCGCCGTGTAGTCGCGCAGCGGGAGCCCCGCTTGCTGCGCGCCGCGAATCGTCTTGTCGTCCACGTCGGTCAGGTTCATGACCTGCGTGACGCGAAGGCCGCTCGCCTTCAGGTGTCTCCGCAGGACGTCTTCCCAGAGAAACGTCCGAAGGTTGCCGATGTGGACGGCGTTGTAGACCGTCGGCCCGCACGTGTACATCCGCACGTGCCCCGGCTCCAGAGGCGAGAGCTCGACCTCGCGCCGGCCCATCGTGTTGAAGACTTTCAGGGTCACCAGATTCCTTTTTCCTTCTGCCGGCGGATCTTTCGCCAGGTCAGCTCCCGCTTCAAGCCCCGAAGCCGGTCGACGTACAGCCGGCCGTCGAGATGATCGGTCTCGTGGCAGAGGGCCCGGGCGAGGAGTCCGGTGCCCTCGATCTCGCGCGCCAGGCCGTTGGCATCCATAGCCCGGATCCGCACGCGGGCGGGACGGACGACCTTTTCGGAAAGGTCCGGCACCGAGAGGCAGCCCTCATCCTCCTTCTGCTCCCCCGACTCTTCGAGCACCACGGGATTGACGAGAACGATGACGGCGCTCGGATCGGCGCCGACGGACAGGTCGACGATCGCCACCCTCTTGTTGACCCCGATCTGGGGCGCCGCCAGCCCCACCCCGGGAGCGGCGTGGCAGGTTTCGACCATGTCGGCGAGGAGCCCGGCCAGGTTTTCGGCGGCCGGATCCACTTCGGCGTTCTCCGCGGTCAGCCGCGGATCTCCGTACCGCAAAATGTCGCGGATCAAGGGCGCCGGGTCCCACGCCCCCGGGCGGCATCTCGGAAGAGCCTGTCCTCCTCGCCCCGAAGGCTGTCTCCCCGACGTGACACAACGTCCCACCGGCGAGTCCGACGCGTTACCATAAGTACTCGATTTAAAGCACATTCTGGTCGGAGCGGCAAGCTCCTGTCGTGGCACATGGCTCGCAGTTCTTTGGAGCGGGAGAACTGGAACACGATGAATTTGAAGCGTCTCGTTCTACTGGCAGCCGCGATCGCCCTTCCGGCGAGCGTGGCTCTGGCGGACAACGGGAGGAGCGCGTACACCTATATCCGGGAATCCACCGGGCAGGTGACGGTCGACTCCGGCTTGAATGGTGAAGTCGAAGCGCGCCGCAACATGCCGATCTCGACGGGCGACCAGATCCGGACCGAGGATCCTGCTCGCGCCGAGGTCGCGTTGGCCGACGGAAACGTTCTTCACGTCGGCGGCGGCACGAAGGTGCGATTCGAGTCTCTTTCCGGACAGCAGGGCACCGACGACGAGGTCTCCGAGATCACCCTCTCGGAAGGCTCGGTCATTCTTTCGGTCCTGGGCTCCGACGAGAAGTCGGTCCCGCGGATCGACACGGAGGACGCCGCGGTCTACGCGGGTTCGGGCTCTCGCGTCCGGGTCAACGCCGACGCGCGGCGTGGAACTTCCGTCGTCGTTCGCGCCGGTTCCGTCGAAGTTCGCGCGCGCTCGGGCTCCTATACCGTCCGGGCCGGCAACTACCTGATCGTCCAGGGCGACCAGGAGCCGGAGATCGCCCGCGGGAGCTTCTCTCGCGATCGCTTCGACCTCTGGGCCTCCGACCGTCTCGAAGTCACCTACGACACGCCCAGCGCCTCGGGCCGATACCTCGGCGACGACCAGTACTCCGGCGACGTGCAGTCGCTGGACGGCTACGGAGACTGGGACTACAACTCGACCTACTCGTCCTACGTCTGGCGTCCCAACGTGGCCTCGGGCTGGAGCCCGTACTCGAACGGCTCCTGGTACTACACGCCGGCCGGCCTGACCTGGTGGTCGTGGGATCCCTGGGGCTGGTACCCCTTCCACTACGGGAACTGGTTCTTCGACGCCGGCTGGAACAGCTGGTGCTGGTCTCCGGGCTACGTCTACTCGCCGGCGTGGTGTTACTGGGGCTTCTCCGGCGGCTACCTCGGGTGGTGCCCGATCGGGTGGTACGGCTTCTACTCGCCCTGGTACAACAACTACTACCGCCACTGGGGCTGGGGCCGCGGCGGGATGAGCTTCGCGCTCAACGGCCGCTTCTCGACGCGGAACGTCGATTTCCGGGGCTGGAACTTCACCAACACCAACAATCTCGGCGGCCGCGGACGACTGGACGTGATCCCGGGCGAGCGCGCGTCGGGGCGGCTCGCCACCGACTTCTCGGTCTCGTCACGGCCGATCGTCCTGTCCAATCGCGGCGGAGGCGGCGGCACCGTTCGAGACTCGCTGCGTGATTACGTCCGGGAGGCGCCGCGCACCATCGAGCGCACGGCCGGACGCGACTCCGCGAATCTGGCGCCGGTCCTGGCGCGCCAGGCGACCCTGCCCCGCGCGACGGTGGACGCCCTGCGCGAGCGCACGGTCGTATCCGAGCGCGGCCGCCTTTCCGGCCCGGGCGCGGCGGACGTTGCTCCGCGCGGCGCCACGATCGTCGACCGGGGGCGCGGAACCACCGCCATCGACCGGTCCCAGGTCGGGGCGGTCGACCGCCCCGGCGGGCGCGACATCGAGCGCGCGCAGCCTCGCGATCGCAACGAAAATCTCGGCGACGCCCGGACCGCGCCCGCGCGTCCCGACGCGAACACCCAGGATTGGCGGGGCCGTTCGTCCCGTCCCGCGCCGGACCGCCCGGCCGACGCTTCGCGCTCCACGGAGCGCGTCCCGGCCGCAGCGATCGGCCCCCGCCGATTCCTGGCGCGGCCGTCCGGGGGAAAGCGCCCGCAACCTCACCGATCAACCGGCCCGCCGTCAGCCCGTGGATCGCCGCGGAGAGGAGTGGCGGTCGCGCTCCGAGGTTCCGCCGGCGCGCCGCGTGATCGAGGGGGCGGTTCCGGGCCGCCGAAATCAGGGCGACCAGGACTTCGATCGCGCGCCGCGTTCGGGAGTCGACCGGTCGCCGCGCAGCCGGGACGACGCCGCGCCGTACCGCGGATACACCAATCGGAACCGCGAGCAGGGTCGCAACGACTACGGTCCGCGGGACTCCTCCCCCCGCTCGGCGCCTCCGCGGTCCATGGACCGGGGGCCGGCTCCCCGCTCCTTCGACTCGGCTCCGGCGCCGCGGTCTGCGCCGCCGCAGGCCGCTCCCCCGCCCCGCTCGGCCCCGGCCCCGCGTTCGGCTCCCGCGGCTCCGCCATCCCGCGGATCCGGCCACTCGGGCCGTCCGGGACGTTCCTGAGTCTTCCCGAGGTTTCCTCCTCCTTAAGCCGCCGCCACGAGGCGCGGCTTCTTTTCGTAGAATCGCGCCACGTGCGCCGTCTCCTCACACTCCTCGGCAATGCGCTCTTCGTCTTCTATTGCACTGCGGTGGGCGTTTACCTCGTGCTGCGCCCGTGGACGGGGCGCTCGCCCATGCCGGGCCTGTTCGGGTCGGGCTTCTTCCGGGGCTTCATCTCGGGACTCGGGCTCGTGCACCTGGCCGCCGGCGTCGCGGACCTGCGCATGCTGTCTCGCTCGCTGAACGAGGAGCCCACGACGCTTCCGGGGCGCGAATGAAGATGCTCTACGTGACCGACCGCGCGGCCATCGGCAACACCGCCTTCGCGCGGACCCTGGAGGCTCTCGCCGGCGCGCCGGGCCTTCTCGTCCAGCTCCGGGAAAAGGGCACTCCGGATCGCGAGGCCCTGGAGCGGGCGCGGGCCGCGCGGCAAACGCTGGGACCGGACGTCCTCTTCGTCAACGGCCGCTTCGACGTCGCGCTCGCGGCCGGGGCGGCGGGCGTCCACCTGCCCGCCGACGGTCTCCCGCTTTCCCGCGTTCGCTCCCATACGCCGAGAGGCTTCCGCGTCGGTGTATCGACGCACGCTCCCGAGGAAGCCCGCGAAGCGATCGCCGCCGGCGCCGACCTCGTCGTCATCGGGCCGATCTTCGACACGCCTTCCAAGCGCGCCTACGGCGCTCCCCTCGGCACCCGGGCGCTGGAAGCGCTCCCGCCGCTCGAAGCGCACGGCGCCGCCGTTTTCATCATCGGCGGCATCGACGAATCGCGCCTGGCGGATCTGGAGCCCTACGCGAACCGGATCTCCGGAATCGCGGCCGTGCGCCTCTTCCAGGAGGCCGGCGACCCGCGCGCGGTCGCCGAGCGAATCGCCGAGCGATGACGATGCGGGTGTCGGACCTGCTCTCCGGAACGCGGCGGATCCTCCCGGCCCTCGCGCTGTTCGTGGTCGTGGCCGGCGCCGTTCTCGCGCTGTCGGGGCTGGGCGTGCCCATGATGGATTCGCACGCCCGCAACTACGGCCTCTTCGCCATCGGACTTGCGGGCGGACTGCTCATCACGCGCCTGCTCGACTACTTCTTCTTCGACGTCGGTTATCGCCTGCGCCGCGGCACCTCGGCGCCCGCCCTGCTGCGCCAGGTCGTCACGATCGTCGTGTTCGCTCTGGTCCTCGCAGTGCTCCTGCAGACGACGCTCAACGCCAACCTCGCCACGATCCTCACGACTTCGGCCATCATCACGGCGATCGTCGGCCTCGCGCTCCAAGAGACCCTCGGCAACTTCTTCGCCGGGCTCTCTCTGGCCCTCGAGCGCACGGTGCACGTCGGAGACATGATCCGCGCCGGGGACCAGATCGGTCTCGTCGAGCAACTCACGTGGCGGGCCATCAAGATCCGCACGATGGACGGCTACGCGATCCTCGTGCCCAACAGCATGGCCAGTCGCGAGCGTCTCGAGGTGTATCGGCGGGGCGGTTTGCCGATGGCCCGCCGGCTCAAAGTGGGGCTGGAATACGACGCTCCCCCGGCCCGCGTTGCCGAGGTGCTCGAAAGCGCGGCGCGCGACATTCCCGGGATCGTGTCGCATCCGACACCGGTGGTCGAGCTGCGGGAGTTCGCGGACTTCGCGGTCGTCTACGAACTGCGCTACTGGCTCGAGGACTATGCCCGTTTCCAGGAGATCGACGATCTGGTCAGCGAGCGCGTCTGGTACCACCTCGAGCGCGCGGGCCTCGCCTTCGCGTATCCGGTCATCCGGCAGCACCAGTACGCGGCCGGGCCTCTTCGTGTCTCGACGTTCGCGGCGATCGCTCCGGACGCCCTGCGCGGCGATCTCTTCGCGCCCCTGTCGGCCGACGAGCGGAGCCAGCTGGCCGCGGGCGCGCGCCGGCGGCGCTTCGGGATCGGCGAAGTCGTGGTGCGCGAAGGCGACACGACCTCGTCCATGTTCCTGATCGAGTCGGGCCTGGTCGGTATCTCGGCCCGAAACGAAGCCGGCGCAAGCCAAAAGGTCGCGATTCTCGAAAGCGGCGCCGCCTTCGGAGAAATCAGTCTTCTGACGGGCGAGCCGCGCCTGGCCACCGCGAAGGCGGCCACCGAGGCCACGCTGATTGAGATCGACAAGGAGACTCTGGCGCCGCTCCTGCGCGCAAACCCCTCACTCGTCGAGAAGCTCGGCGCGATCATCCAGGAGCGCCGGCGCCGGACGGCCGACCGGCTCGACAGCACCCGTGGTTCCGCGGCGGCCGAGCCCGAATCGCTGCGGGCAAAGATCGCGCGGTTCTTCGGGCTGAAGGGCCTCGAGTGACGGATCGTGTCGGCCTGCTGCTCGGCCTCGACCTGACGGAGGTCGACCGCGTGGCCGGAGTCCTGGAGCGCCACCGCGAACGCTTCCTCGAGAGAGTGTTTCGCCCGGGCGAGATCCGGAGCCAGCGGCGCCATCCCCGCGCCTTCGCCGAGCACATCGCCGGCCGCTTCGCCGCCAAGGAAGCGGCCATGAAGGCGCTGGGCCTGGGATGGAGAGGTCTCGCGTTCCGCGACATCGAGGTCGGTCGAGACGCGCGAGGCAAACCGCTGCTGTCGTTCCACGGCAAGGCGCTCGAGCGGGCGCAGGCGCTCCACGTGCGCAGCTCCGAGGTCACCATCACGCACGGCCGCGACATCGCGGCCGCGGTGGTCGCCCTGCTGACGGAAGAGCGGGGCTGACCCTTGGGCTACACTCCCCCTCGCATGAGCGAGGGCGGTGACTACAAGAGCACACTGAACCTTCCCCGGACGGATTTCCCCATGAAGGCGGACCTCGCGCGGCGGGAGCCCGAACGGCTCGCTGCCTGGGACGCGATGGACCTCGAGGGAATGATCCGGAGGGCGAGTGCGGGACGGCCGAAGTTCATTCTCCACGACGGCCCGCCTTACTCGAACGGCAACATCCACCTCGGCACGGCGGCGAACAAGATCTGAAGGACGGCATCGTGCGGAGCCGGACTTTGTTGGGCTTCGACGCGCCCTACGTGCCCGGCTGGGACTGCCACGGGCATGCCGATCGAACAGAAGGTCGACGCGGAGCTCGGCGTCAAGAAGCGCGACGATGGACGCGGTGCGCGATCCGCCAGGCGTGCCGCGAGTACGCCGCAGGAGTTCGTCGACATCCAGCGCGAGGAGTTCCAGCGCCTCGGCGTGCTCGGGGCGACTGGGCGCACCCGTACCTGACGATGGGCTGCGCGATTCGAGGCCGACGATCGTCACGCGCGTTCGGCGCGTTCTGGCGAGGGCGGCTGCATCTACCGCGGCCTGAAGCTCGGTCCACTGGTGCTCCGACCGACCGCACCGCGCTCGCCGAGGCCGAGATCGAGTACCAGGAGCGCGACCGGGCCCGTCGGTCTACGTGACGTTCCGCTGGTTCCCGCGGCCGAGCGGCGGACCCGGACGCCGCGATTGCGCACGATGCCGCGGCTTCGTCGTGATCTGGACGACGACGCCGTGGACGCTGCCCGCGAACCTGTTCGTCATGGCCGTCCATCCCGACTGAGAGTACGTCTGGATCGAGGCGGACGGCGCGGCACTCCTCGTCGCCGCGACGCCTCGCCGAGAGCGTCCGCGAAGGCGGCCGGCCGGGCGTGCCTGGAAGCCGCATCTCGCGCCGCGGCCGCTCGCTCGGCGGAACGCTACCGAAATCCGCTCGCCGCCCGAAGCGCGCGGCGAGCTGACGCCTGAGGAGCGGCCGCTCGTTCCGCGTGGTCCTGGGCGACCACGTCACGATGGACGCGGGCATCGGGCTTCGTGCACGCGGCGCCCGGGCCACGGCAAGGAGGACTTCCAGATCGGCCAGAAGCGCGGGCTTCCGATGCCTCTGCCCGGTGGACGAGGGCGGCGGTTCTACGACAGGCCGCGCCGTACCAGGGCCAGCACGTGTTCAAGGTCAACGACGCGATCGTCGCGGAGCTGCGCGCCGCGGGCGCGCTGCTCGCGTACGACCCGAAGTTCACGCACGAGTACCCGCACTGCTGGCGCTGCAAGAACCCGGTGATCTTCCGCGCCACCGACCAGTGGTTCATGCGCCTGGACGACGCGAAGACCGACATCGCGCGCGCGCGCTCGCGGCGATCGGCCGCACGGCTTGGATCCCGGCCTGGGGAGAACCGCATCGCCGGAATGGTCGAGAACCGGCGCGACTGGTGCGTGTCGCGCCAGCGCAGCTGGGGCGTCGGCATCCGCGCGCTCTATGCGAACGGGACTGCGAGCGAGCCGAGATCTACCGTGGCGCGACGCGCCGGCGGAGCAGGAGAAGTTCTTCGCGCGGCTGGCCGGTAACTTCGAGAAGGAGGGCGGCGACGATGGTACACCGAGCCCGCCGCGGACTTCGTGCCGCCGGGCGCCGCCCGCCGCGGCTTCGAGCGCCCTTCGAGAAGGAGACCGACATCCTCGACGTGTGGTTCGACTCGGGCGTCGACGCACAGGCGGTGCTGCTTCCGGCGCGCGGCAGGCGCTGTGGCCAGGAGGAAGGCCGCCGACGTCTACTTCGAGGGCCAGGACCAGCACCGCGGCTGGTTCAAGTCGTCGCTCCTGACCTCCGTCGCTCTCTTCGCGGACGCTCCGTTTGAGTCCGTCATCACGCACGGCTTCTTCCAGGACGTCTCGGGGCGCAAGATGTCGAAGTCGCTCGGGAACGTCGTCGAGCCCCAGGAATTGATCCGCCGTTATGGCGCGGACATCCTGCGCCTGTGGGTCTTCTCGCTCGACTACCGGGACGACACGCCGATCTCCGAGGAGATTCTGGCGCGATGCGCCGAGGGATACCGGAAGATCCGGAACACCGCGCGCTACCTGCTCTCGAACCTCTACGACTTCGATCCGGGGTCGCACTCGGTCGCCCCGGACCGGCTTCTCCCGCTCGACCGCTGGGCGCTTTCCGAGACGCGCGCCGTTCTCGCCCGGGTCCGCGAGGCCTACGAGCCTATCAGTTCCACGTGATCTACCATCAGCTCGTGAACTTTTCGGCCACGACGCTGTCGGCGTTCTACCTGGACATCCTGAAGGACCGCCTCTACGCGTCGGCGGCCGGGTCTCTGGAGCGCCGGTCGGCGCAGACGGCGATGTACCGGATCGTCCGCGCCCTGACCGCGGCCGAGGCGCCCATCCTCCCGTTCACGGCCGAGGAGATCTGGTCCGCGCTGCCGGGAAAGAAGGAAGAATCCGTGCATCTGGCGCGTTTCGATGCGCTGGACGACGTCGCGACGAAAAACCCCAGGGACCGCCTGGGAACGCCTGACGAAACTGAGGGAAGAGGCCTCCGTGATCCTCGAAGAAGCTCGCCGGGAGAAGCTCATCGGATCCTCCTTGGAAGGGGCGATCGCGCTGACGGCGAACGAGGCCCTCGAGGCCGACCGCGCGGAGGCGGGTGCCCGGGGACCCGACCTGGCAGATCTCTTCATCGTTTCCGAAACGCTCACGAGGGCCGCGAGGCCCCGCCGGGCCTGGACTGGAGAGACTCGCAGGCCTATCCGGGCTTGAGGATCGCCTTCGTCAAGGCGAGGGGCCGGCGTTGCGAGCGCTGCTGGAAGGTCAAGCCGGAGGTCGAGGAGTCCGGTCTGTGCGACCGTTGCCGGTCCGTGATCGGAGGCGCCGCCGCGTGAGCGTTCCCTCCCGACTCAAGGAATCGACGCTCTACCGCGGGGCCTACCTGGCCGTCTCGCTCGCGGTCCTCTTCCTCGACCAGTGGACCAAGGGGATCATCACCCGGACGATGGAGGTCCACCAGTCGCGCACCGTCGTCAACGACGTCTTCGACCTGACCTACGTCCGCAACAGCGGCGCGGCCTTCGGGTTGTTCGCCTCCGTCGATTCGTCGCTCAAGGCGATCCTGCTCGAACAGCGTGGCGGTCATCGTGTTCCTGGTCGTCTCCGCCTACGCGCTGCGGTCTTCGCACAAGAGCGTCCGGCTCCAGGTGGGCCTGGCTCTGATTCTGGGCGGCGCCGTCGGAAACCTGCTCGACCGCGTGCGCTTCGGCTACGTCGTGGACTTCCTCGACTTCGCGCTGTCGGGGCATCACTGGCCGGCCTTCAACGTGGCCGACTCGGCGATCTGCATCGGCGTCGGCTTGCTCTTCCTCGACATGCTCCGCAACGAAGAGTCCGAGACGCCGCGTCCCGACGTCGCGCCGGGGGGATAGCCCGATTTTTCCTCGCCTCATCCACATCGGCAATTTCTACCTGCCGACCTACGGCGTCGTCCTGGCGATCGCGTATCTGACCGGGATCTGGCTCCTACGCCGGAAGGCCCTGCAGGAGGACCTGCCTGAGCAGAAGATCCTGGATCTTTCGCTCTACATCTGGCCTCGGCAATCCTGGGGGCAAAGGTCCTGCTCGTGGCGGTGGAGTGGCGCCGGTATGCCGCCAATCCGAAGGACCTGGTGGAGGTATTGCGCTCGGGCGGCGTCTTCTACGGCGGCCTGATCGCCGCCACGTCGGTCGCCATCTGGTACATGCGCAAGCACGACCTGCCGGGCTGGCGCATCGCGGACATGGCGGCGCCGTCGATCGCCCTGGGCGAGGCGATCGGCCGCTGGGGCTGCTTCGCGGCGGGATGCTGCTACGGCAAGGAGAGCCACGGCCCCTTCGCGGTGACGTTCACGGACCCGTTCGCGCACGAAGCGGTGGGCACGCCGCTCAACGTCCCGCTCCACCCGACGCAGATCTACCTGTCGCTCAACGCTCTCCTGATCTTCCTGATCCTCGAGTGGGTCTACCGGAGAAAGACGTTCGACGGCGAAGTCTTCTGGCTCTACGTGCTCCTCTACGCCGTCACCCGGGGGATCCTGGAGACCTGGAGAGGCGACTTCGTGCGCGGGTTCGTGATTCCGGGGCTGCTTTCGACCTCGCAGTTCATCGGCCTGCTGACCGCGGCGCTGGCCGGCGGAATGCTCTTCTTCCTCTCGCGCAGGAGCCGCGCGGAAGCATAGCTTCGGTGCCGGGATCTTCCGCTTTTTCGAACAACACGGGTCGGAATGCTTGAGGGCAGGGTTCCGGCAATGGTATTCCCCTGTCCGCCGCCATGAAGAAACCGCCGCGGACCGCTCTCCGCTCTCGTCGGCGCGTCGAGCGCCGCTCAAAACGTGCGGCGCTTCCAGGTGGGGTCCCCCTCGGCGGGGACGCGGCTGGACGTCTTCCTCGCCGGGGCGTGCTCGGATCTCTCCCGCTCGCGGATCCAGAAGCTCATCGACGAGGGCCGCGTCCGGGTGGGATCCGTGGCTGCGCGCCGCGCGCATCTGGTTCGCGTCGGCGACGAAGTCTCGATCGAGGTGCCCGAACCGCGCGAGTCGGCGCTCGAGCCCGAGGACATCCCGCTGTCGATCCTCTACGAAGACGGCCACCTCATGGCGATCGACAAGCCTCCGGGCCTCGTCGTCCATCCCGCTCCGGGCCATGTCTCGGGAACGCTCGTCAACGCTCTCCTGCATTACGTTCGCGATCTCTCCGGCGTGGGAGGAGAGCTTCGCCCCGGCATCGTGCACCGGCTGGATCGCGACACCTCCGGAGTCCTCCTCGTCGCGAAGACCGACCGCGCCCACCAGATGCTGTCCCGCCAGATGCGCAAGCGCACGCTCCGGAAGGAATACGTGGCACTCGCCGCCGGGGTCCCCCGCGTGCGCAAGGGCGACGTCACGCTGGCGATCGGGCGCGATCCGCGGGACCGCAAGAGGATGAAGGCGTTCCGGGAGACGGCCTCGGATCGCCCCGCGGCGGCGCGCGAGGCCCGGACCCTCTATGAGATCGAGCGCGACTGGTTCCCGCTGGGACTCACCCTCCTTCGCTGCCGTCTGGTCACGGGACGAACGCACCAGATCCGCGTGCATCTCGCGGCGTCGGGTCTTCCGATCGTCGGCGACCCGGTCTATGGGTCCCCGCGCTATCCGCGGATCCGGGACGCCGCACTGAAGAAGCGCCTGCAACAGTTTCCGCGGCAGGCTCTCCACGCGGAGCGCGTCGGCTTCCACCATCCCGAGACGCAGGAGTGGGTGGAGATTGTGGCTCCCCTTCCCGAGGACCTGAAGGGGCTGATCGCGGCGGTGGAGAGCGCGGGCTAGGATGTCCCCGCGATGAGCGACGATCCCGAACTGCTCCTCCAGGGCCGCCACATGCGCTTTCTCCGACGCAAAGGCTGGGAGTACATCGAGCACTGCACGGCGCCCGAGGCGGCGATGATCGTCGCGCTGACACCGGACGAGAGGATCGTGCTCGCCGAAGAGTTCCGCCTCCCGATCAACGCACCGGTGATCTCGCTTCCGGCGGGCCTGATCGGAGACGAAGGGCCCGAAGAGGCCGCGGAGGCCGCGCGCCGCGAGCTGATGGAAGAGACGGGATACGCGGCGGGCCGGCTGATCCTGCTCGACCGCGGTCCGGGGTCGGCCGGGCAGAGCTCGGAGATCGTGACGTTCTTCCTGGCGCGCCCGGCCGTACGTGCCGGGGAGCAGGCGCCGCACGACGTCGGCAAGATCCGCGTCCACGTGGTGCCGGTCTCCGAGCTTCGCGAATGGGCGCGTGAGCGACAGGCCGAAGGCGCGGTCATCGATCCGAAGATCTGGGCGGGCCTCTATCTCGCCGGGTTTCGGCCGAGCGGGCCTACTTCACCGTGAGAACCAGGGTCGCGCCGTCCTTCTCGAGCGTGATTCGGTCTTCTTCGATCTTCGTGATGGTGTAACCCTCGACGTAGCCTCCCACGCCGACGATCCGGTCGTTCACCAGCGCGCGCGGCTCGGTTTCCGACCAGACGATTCCGCCGAGCTCGATGCGGGCGCCTCCCGGAAGCGTGACCGAACCGGAGTGAACCTTTCCGCCGCGCTCCGGCGCCGGCGCCGGGACTCTCGTCTCCACGCCTTCGTTCAAGCCCTCGGTGTCGGCGAGCGGCGTCCCCTGCGGCAGTCTCGTCGGGCGTCGCATAGTCGGCTCCGCCGGCGGAGGCACTTCTACCGCCTTGAGCGTACGGCTCGGGCGTGGGAAGGACCGCCGCCACGGGAGCGCGGCTCTGGGTTCCGGTCTCGGCGGGACGCGGCACCGGGGCGCGAAGGATTTCCCGGACGCCCCAGGCCGCGATCGCGATCAACGCGGCCGTCGCCGCACCGAACGCAAGCAGCCGGACGGCGCGGCGCCGCCGCGCGATCGCCGGATCCGGAAGGGGCGCCGGCACCCATGGCCTCTCACGTGCTGGCCCCGCCTTCTCGGCGGCTTCCTGGGCGCGCTTCAGGGCGTCGTCGATGAGGCTCACGCGCTCTCCCCTTCGAGCTCCCGGATGGCCTGCCGCACGGCGCGCCCCTTGAGCTCATACGTGCCGTTGACGTAACCGTACAGCAGCGCCTTGTCGCACACGGCGTTGATCAGGCGCGGCACGCCGTGGGAATAGCCGTGGATCCGGCGGATGGCCCACGGCGAAAACTGCGGAACGCCGTCGCCCCCGCGACCTTGAGGCGGTGCGCGATGTATCTCCCCGTCTCCTCCCGATCGAGAGGCGAGAGGTGGTAGCGCACCGTGATTCGCTGGCGCAGCTGCCGCAGCCCTCTCCGGTTGAGCTTCTCGCGCAGCTCCGGCTGCCCGATCAGGACGATCTGGAGCAGCTTGCGCTGGTCGGTCTCGAGATTCGAGAGGAGGCGCACCTGCTCGAGGAGCTCATCGTCGAGATCCTGGGCCTCATCGATCAGGAGCACGACGTCGTTGTTCGCCGCGGCCTGCTCGAGCAGGAACCGGTTCAGCACGTCGAGGTTCTCGGCCCGATCCGCCCTGCGGGACCCCAGGCCCAGCTCCGTGAGAACGGTCCGCATCATCTGCGTCGCCGTCAGCATCGGATTCAGGATCAGGGCGGTCTTGCAGTGGTCCCCCAGCTCCGCAAGTATCGCGCGGCAGACCGTCGTCTTCCCGGCTCCCACCTCGCCGGTGATCTGGATGAACCCCTTGCGCTCCCGGATGCCGAAGAGGACGTGATTGAAGGCTTCGCGGTGCTTGTCGGAGAAGAAGAGGAACCGCGGGTCCGGCGTGATGTTGAACGGCGCCTCCCGGAAGCCGTAGAACTGGTTGTACACGGACCGGTCAGGTTACAGGTTGCAGGTTGCAGGTTGCAAGGGGCTCCAGGCTCCCTGCAACCTTCCTCCTGAAACCTGCAACCGCTACGAAGCCATCGCCACGAGCGGTCTGCAGTCTCCGCAGGGGTGGTAGCCCGCCTCGATGGCCTCGCGCGCCGAGTGGAACCTCACGGTGTTGGCCTCGACCAGCGTCTCGATCCCGCCGCACGTCGGGTAGCAGTAGTACTGGCCCTTCTCGTTTCCGAGGTAGCGCACGCCCGCCGAAGCCAGCTTCTCGAGCGTCTCCGGGTGCGCCCCCTCCCTCTCGAGGAGCGTGCGCTTGTTGCGCACGCCGCCCAGGGAGTAGTTCCCGATGCGGCCGTCGCTGCGCACGACGCGGTGACACGGAATCAGGAGCGGAACCGGGTTCTTCGCCAGCGCCGAGCCCGCGGCGCGCACCGCGCCGGGATGCCCGATCTCCCTGGCGATCCAGCTGTACGGCCGGACTTCGCCCGCCGGGATCTCCAGCGCCTTCATCAGCACGGCGCGCTCGAACTCCGAGAGCCCTCTCAGGTCGAACCGCAGTTCCTTCCGGCCCTCTCCCCTGAGGTTGCGGACGAGGGCGCGCACCCTCGCCGGCGCGACCGACTTCTCCGGATATACCGGGCGGCCGTGCCGGCGCCGGAAGGCCTTCTCGAACTCGGCTCCCGACTTCGCGCGTGTGACCATCGAGATGCCCGCCTTGCTGTGGGCGATGAAGACCGGGCCCACGGGCGACTCCACGCGCCAGTACGTGTCGGCCAGGCCCACGCGGCGCATCACCGCCGGAAGCAGCGTCTCGGGAGCCCGGTATCTCTCCATCGACCGCAGCGCCCGGGTCAGCGTCAGGGACTCCTTCATCGTCTTCACTTCTGCACCTCTCCCCGCCGGGACGCCGACAGCGCTTCGCGCAGGGCGTTGACTCCGCGGTGAACGTTGGACTTCGTGGTTCCCAGCGGCTGTGCGAGAACCTTAGAGACTTCTTCCAGCCGCAGGCCCTCGACGTACCGCAGCACCAGGGGAGCGCGGTACCGCTCGGGCAGGCTCGCGACCAGCGATGCGATGTCGGCTCTCCGGCGCGCACCCTCGTAACGGGCGTCGGGCCGCTCCGCGGGATCGTCGGCCGGCTCCCAGAGCGCGTCGGATTCGGACGAGAGCGGGTGGTCCAGCGAGACCGTCCTGAGCTTCTTTCCTCGAAAACGGTTCCGGGCGAGGTTGAGCGTGATTCGGTACAGCCAGGGACGCAGCGCCAGCCCCGCGATGCGCTCCGCGGGATACGTCGCGAGCGCGCGATACGCACGCACGAACGCGTCCTGGGCCACTTCCTCGGCGTCCTCCCGCCTGCCGGTCAGGCGCAGCGCGTAGGAATAGAGACGGTCCTGGTACGTCCGCACGAGATCCTCGAAGGACCCGTCCAGATCCTCCGCCAGCCGTTCCCGGAGCACTCCGTCGTGCGGCGCCGCGTCCGTTCTGCCCTCCCGCTGCTCCGGCTGACCCATCACCAGCCGCAGGCTCGAGTCTCCCCCGTATCTCCAGGAGCCCCGCCCCGCCTCCGGGACGAACTCGCTCGTCATCTCGCCCTCCGAGCGGTACAACACGGCCCTCGGGCGGATGGTTGCAATATCCGGTGCTTATCCGGCCGCCACCGCCTTCGCGCGCCGAGCGACCTCGTCGGCGATCCGGTCCGCGTGGTGGCGGCTGTTTTCGATGAAGATCCGCCCCACTTCGCGGCCTCCGAGGATGGCGCCGGCGAGATAGAGATTCGGTACGTTCGACTCCAGCGTCTCGGGGTCGTGCGCCGGGACGCGCGCGTCGCCCTCGAGGCGGATCCCGCAGCGCTCGAACAGCGCGAAGTCGGGCTCGTAGCCGATCAAGGGGAAGACGGCCTGGGCGGGTAGCGACGCTTCTCCGTCGGGCGCGTCGATGCGGACTTCGCTCGGCGTGATCTCCACGACGCGCGAGCGGAAAAACGCCCGGATCGCCCCGGCGGCGATCCGGTTCTCCAGGTCGGGCTTGATCCAGTACTTGACGCGGTCGGAGATCGCCGCGGCGCGGACGACCATCGTCACGCTGGCGCCGTGCCGGTAAAGGTCCAGCGCGGCTTCCGCCGCCGAGTTCCTTCCGCCGACGACGACGACCGGCCAGCCGTGAAACGGGTAGCCCGAGACGTAACGCGTGTGGACGTGAGGCAGGCTGTCGCCGGGAACGCCCAGGCGTCTGGGGTTCCCGAAAAAGCCCGTCGACAGGATCGCCGCCGGCGCTTCGCGCCGAAAGGGCCCCGATTTCGACGTCCCCGTCAGCGCCAGGCCGCCGCCCGGCAAGGGCTCGATTCTCTCGACGGACGTGTCGGATTCGACCTTGACGCCGAATCGCTCGGCCACGCTGCGGTAGTAGGCCAGCGTTTCCAGGCGCGTGGGATGGGCGTCCGGCGAGCCGAACGGGACGCCCGCGATGTCGAGGAGGTCGCGCGTCGAGAACCAGCGCATCTCTTCCGGAAATCGGTAGATCGAGGCCAGCAGGAACTCGCGATCCCAGCAGACCGCCGGGACCCCGCGCCGTTCGAGCGCGATCGCGCACGCGATGCCGGTCGGACCGGCGCCGATGATGACGACGGGGCGCTGCATGCGCCCTATTCTATCGGCCGGGCTTCGGCGTCAGAGCCCTTGGATCCTCACCGAGCCTCCGCTCGTATGGAGCCGCAGGGTATTTCCTCCATTGCCCAGCTCGCCCGAGAGTTTGCCGCGCGAGACCTCACCGCGGATGCGCATCGGCAGATCCGTCCGTACGCCGTTTCCGGACGCGTCGATCGCGAGATCCACCGACGGGTCGAGGCTGACTTCGATCCCTCCGCCCGAGGTCTCGAGGGTGCCCGCCCATCGCGTTGCCCCGGGCGAAGCTCGCCTCGATGCCTCCACCCGAAGTATCCGCGTTGACTCGGCCTCCGGCTTCGACGATGCGGATGCCGCCGCCCGAGGTGTCGGCCTTGATGTCGCCGGTCACTCGCTCGAGCTCGATGGAGCCGCCCGAAGACTCGGCGCTGACCGATCCCTCCACGCCCACCGCCGTGACGCCGCCGCCGGACGTCTCGGCCCTCACGTTGCCGCGGATGTTGGAAAGATCGATGCCGCCGCCGGAGGTGTCGCAGTCGACGTTGCCGGTGTGGTCCTTCACCCCGATGCCGCCTCCGGAAGTGTTCAGCTTCGCATCTTTCGTCAGACCCGAGATGTTGATCCCTCCCCCGGAGGTTTCGATCGAGACGCGGGTCTCGGCGGGGACACGGATCTCGTAGGCCACGTTGCCGGAATTGCCGAACCAGTCGAGCTTGTGGCGCTTGCGGGCCGTGATGCTCACGCCGCTGGCGCCCTCGTCGAACCGGAAGGTCAGAAGCTCTTCGAGCTCTTTGCGCTTGGAGGTGATGACGACGTGGGCGTCGGGCTCCGAGCTGCCGGTGACGGTGACCTTGCCCATGTCGGTGTCGAGCCGGAACTCCCCTCCGGGCGCGAGCTTCAAGGTCTTTTCGATCCGGGTTTCGGCGGCCAGTCCGACGGACACCGCCAGAGCGGCCGCGGAAAGCAGCGCAGGTGCCAGAGCACGGTTCATGGAGACCTCCCTCCCCTCCATTACGCACGGGGTGGAGAGAGGTTCCCCGAAAACCCGCACCCGCTCCCGCGTCTAGGCCAGCGCCTGAGCCAGCGGCGTGTACGCCTTCCCCTGCGCCTCCGCGACGGCGCGGTAGGTGAGCTTGCCGCCGAAGGTGTTGACCCCCTCGGCCAGATGGGGGTTGTCGGCGACGGCCTTCTTCAGGCCCTTGTTGGCCAGCTCGAGGGCGTAGCGCAGCGTCGAATTCGTCAGCGCGAAGGTCGAAGTCCTCGCGACGGCTCCGGGCATGTTCGCGACGCAGTAGTGAATGACGCCGTCCACCGTGTAGACCGGATCGGAGTGCGTGGTCGCCTTCGTCGTCTCGAAACAGCCCCCCTGGTCCACGGCAACGTCGACAGCCACCGCTCCTTGCTTCATCTGCGAGATGAGCTTGCGGCTGACGAGCTTGGGCGCCGCGGCGCCGGGAATGAGGACCGCGCCGATCAGCAGGTCCGCCCGGCGACAGCCTTCCTCGAGGGTCAGCGGGTTCGACGCGATCGTCTTGACCCGTCCCAGGAAGATGTCGTCGAGCTCCCGCATGCGATCCGGCGACATCTCCAGGACGGTCACGTCGGCGCCCATCCCCGCGGCCACCTTGGCGGCGTTGGTGCCGACGACTCCGCCGCCAATGATCACGACCTCCGCCGGAGCAACGCCCGGCACGCCGGACAACAGCACTCCGCGGCCCCCGTTGGATTTCTGGAGGTAGTACGCGCCCACGTGCACGCTCATGCGCCCGGCCACTTCCGACATCGGCGTGAGAAGCGGCAGCGAGCCGTTCGCGGCGGTGATCGTCTCGTAGGCCACGCCCGAGACGCCGCGCTCCAGGAGCATGTCGGTCAGGGCCTTCGCCGGGGCCAGGTGAAGGTACGTGTAAAGGATCTGGCCGTTGCGCAGCCGCTGGTACTCGGGGCCGACGGGCTCCTTGACCTTCACGATCATGTCGGCCTTGGCGAAGACCTCGTCCGCCGTCGGGAGGATCTTCGCTCCCGCCGCCACGTACTGCTCGTCGGATATTCCGGACCCCACGCCGGCGTCGTGCTCGACGAAGACCGTGTGACCGGACGACGTCATGGCCTTCACACCCGCCGGCACGAGGCCGACGCGGTTCTCGTTGTCCTTGATCTCCCGGGGCAGGCCGATGATCATCCGCGCCCTCCTACTTCCCTCGATGTCATCCCGAGCGTAGCGAGGGACCCCTTTGACGCCAAAGAACGGCTCGAAAGGGTCCCTCGGCGCTCTCGCGCGTCGGGATGACAGGGCTACGAGGCCTCAATGCGTGTCGATCTGCGCCTTCTGCAGTTTGCCCGAGAAGTCGACGTAGACGGACTTCCACTCCGTGAAGACGTCGAGGCCGGCGATGCCCGCCTCGCGGTGGCCGTTGCCGGTGTCCTTGATCCCGCCGAAGGGCAGATGCACCTCGGCGCCGATGGTGGAGGAGTTGACGTAGAAGATCCCGGTCTCGAACTCCCGCATCGCGGTGAAGGCCTTATTGATGTCCCGCGTGTAGATCGAGCCCGACAGACCGTACGGGACGGAGTTGGCGACCGCGATTCCCTCTTCGAGCGAAGAGATCGGCACGACGGTCGTGACGGGACCGAAGATCTCCTCGCAGGCGACGCGCATCTTCGCGTTCGCGTCGGCGAAGACGGTCGGCTCGTGGAACCATCCCTTCGCCAGCTCCCCCGAGGTCAGCTTCGCGCCGCCGGTCAGGAGCTTCGCTCCCTCGGCCTTCCCGATCTCGACGTACTTCGCGACGGTCTCCCGCTGCTTCTCGGAGACGCACGGCCCCATTTCCACGCGCTCGTCCAGGCCGTTGCCGACCTTCAGGGCCTTCACGCGCGCGACGAGCTTCTGGAGGAACTCGTCGTAGACCTTGCGGTGGACGAGGAGGCGCGACGACGCCGTGCAGCGCTGTCCGGTCGTCCCGAAGGCGCCCCAGACCGAGCCGTCGACCGCCAGATCCACGTCCGCGTCCTCCATGACGAGGATCGCGTTCTTGCCGCCCATCTCCAGGTGCAGCCGCTTGAAGGTCGGGGCGCAGGCTTCCGAGATCCGCCGTCCGACCTCCGTCGAGCCCGTGTAGGAGACGACCTTGACGTCGGGATGCTGGACCAGCGGATCGCCGACCTCCCCTCCCGAGCCCATGACGACGTTGAACACTCCGGACGGAAGCCCCGCCTCCTCGAAAACGCGGGCCAGGGCCACGACTGAGGCCGGCGTATCCGTGGCCGGCTTGATCACGATCGTGTTACCGGCGATCAAGGCCGCCATCGACTTCCACGCCGGGATGGCCATCGGGAAGTTCCACGGCGTGACGAACGCGCAGACGCCGACGGGCTGGCGCACGCACATCGCGAACTTGTTGGGCAGCTCCGACGGGGTCGTGAATCCGAAGAGGCGCCTCCCCTCTCCGGCGGCCAGGAACGCCATGTCGATCGCTTCCTGAACGTCTCCCCGCGTCTCGGCGAGGACCTTCCCCATTTCGCGCGTCATCAGGCGCGCGAGCTTCTCCTTGTCGCGCTTCAGGATCTCGCCGGCCGCGTACAGGACCTCGGCGCGGCGCGGCGCGGGCGTGTTCTTCCAGCCGGGAAACGCCTTCTTCGCGGCTTCGACGGCCGCCGCGACGTCGCGGGCGTCACTCTTGGGAAAGAGCCCGACGACGTCGTCTGAGTCGGCGGGGTTGCGATTCTCGAAGGTCTTCCCCGACGCCGAGGGAACCCACTTACCCCCGACCAGGTTGTGCTGCGTCTCGATTGCGATCTCCGTAGCCATCACTTCTCCTCTGCTTTCTGCTTTGCCGGGGCCGCGGGCGTCGCCGCTGGCGTGGACATGGCTACGTTGCCCTGGAGTTGGGCCCCCTCGGCGATCACCACCTTGGGAGCGCTGACGTTGCCCTGGACCGAGGCCGATGCCTGGAGCTCGGCCTTCTCGTCAGCCCGGATCTCGCCCTGCACACGACCGCCGACGATGACGGAACGCCCGTGAACGTCCCCCTTGACCTCGCCGGCCGGCGCGATCGTGACCCGCCGCTGGACCGTGACGTTCCCCTCGAGGCGGCCCTGGACCAGGATGTCCTCGTCTCCCGAGATCTCGCCCACAAACCGGGCCTTCGGCCCGATGACCGTGGTTCCTGCGCCGCCCGTAACCGCGGGCGCCTGAGGCTTCTCCGGGGCGGGCGCCTGCCCCGGGACGTTGTCCGACTTACCGAAAATTGGCACTCCCCCTCCGAAAGGGGGCAAGTCTAGCAAATGCGGGTTCGGACCTCAGGGAGAGACAGGCGTGGCAATGTACCAGCTGTTGCCGAGAGGGTCCTTCACGTGTCCGACCCGCGCGCCGTAAGGCTGCAGCGTCGGAGCTCCGACAGCCTGCGCGCCCGCCGCGACGGCACGCGCATACCAGGCGTCAACGTCTTCGACCGTGACATAGAGCATGGCGGGCGTGGACGCCGCGTGCTCTCCGTGCGCCTCGCCCATCTCGACGATCGAGTCGCCGATCCGCATCGTGGCGTAACGAACTTCTCCTCCGGGCGGGCCCACGCGCGAGAGCTCTTCGGCGCCCAGCGCCTTCTGCAAGAACGCCATCCAATCGGTCGCGTTGCGCACCAGGAAGAACGGCATGACACTTCGCATGCCCTCCGGCACGTACGACGGCCCCTTCTGGTGGGTGGAAATGAACCAGCGGTTCCCGAACGGATCGCGGAGGCCCGCCTCCCGGTCGCCGTAGAACTGGACCACCGGCGCGTAGAGCGAAACGCAGCCGGAATCGAGCGCCTTTTGGTACGTCGCGTCCACGTCGGGAACGTACATATGGAGCGTCGCGACCGTTTCGGGGAACGGCATTCCGGCGAACCCTCCCATCATCAGCCGGGAATCGCCGATCCGCATCTCCCCGTGGAACCCGCCTCCGGACCCGGACGACCGGTGCAGCTCGGTCGCCCCGAACACGCGCGAGAGAAACTCCATCAGCTCTTCCGCGCGGTGGACGACGACGTAGGGGGTGACGGTCTGATACTCCTTCGGCGCCGGCTCGCGCGATTCGGCTGCGGACGCGGTGTCCGGCGGAGCGCCCGGGCGCACGAGATCGGCCTTCAGCGCGGCGCGGAACTCTTCCCGGGGAAGACCGAGCAGATAGCCCGCCAGGAGCGCGAGGTCGCGCGGCTCATCGCCGACGTCCGTCGGCACGTCGTGCCCGGAGATCACGGCGTTCAGCGCCGACTCGAGCTCGTCGAAGCGCTCGCGCTCAGACATAACCTTCTCTCACGCGCGCCCTCAGTCCCTGGAGCGCGCGAAACTGGAGCTGCTTGACGGCACCCTCGCTTCTCCCGATCTCGCGCGCCACGTCGCGGATGCTCTTCTCCTCCGAAAAACGGAGGCGAAGCACGAGACGCTGATCCTCCGGAAGCTCGGCGACGAGCCGATAGAGCCGTGCCCGCCTCTCCGCGTCGTCGGAGTCCTCTTGCGGAGGCGCATCGGGGAGCGTCAGGGATCGATCGCGAGCCGTCTTGCGGTAGTGGTCGGCGAGGGCGTTGGCCGCGATGCGGAAGAGCCACGCCGCGAACGGCACGCCCCGCCACTGGAAACGGGGCAGGTTGGCCAGCGCCTGGTGAAAAACCTCGGAGGTCAGATCCTCCGCCTCCGCGCGGCTGCCCACCCTCCGGGCGATGTAGGCGTAGACAGGATGGAAGTGCGCGTCGTAGAGCTCGGCGAAACGGCCCGGGTCGCGCTGCGCCGCCTCGATGAGGCGTTGCTCGTCCGGCTGCTCAGCGCCGCTTGCCAAACCCGCACCCATGCGCCATGCCCGAACGGTACAACCGTCGGGTGAAGGAAAGGTTACGGCGCTCTACGGCGCTCTACGGCGCCTTACTCGGCGAACCGCCGGGCGGCCGGCGGGGGCGTCGAAGCCGCCGTTCCGGTTCGCAGCGGCGTCCCAGTGGCGACGCGCCGGTCGGTCACGGCGAGCAACTTCTCGAGGCGATCCAGCATCTCGAAGACGAGTGTCGGCCCTTCGAGCGTGCGGCAGGAGAAGGAGACCGTCGCGCTGCGCGGGTTGAGCACGAAAACGCGGTTCGCGCCCGACTGCGCGCACACGGCTCGGAACGCCTGGGTCCAGCGTTCCTCGACCTCCCCGGTCAATGCCACGGAATAGTGGGTGTGGCTTGCCCCGGGCTCCCCGCGGAGAGTGCCGTGATCGAGGCGCATCGGCGAACCGGCGGCGGCGTGGCGTTTGACGTCAGTCATGTCACCCTTCCCTGTACTACTTCATCCGCAATTCAGAGGCCACTTCCTCAAAGCTCTGCAAGAGCAGGGCTTGCAGCGAGCCATTTTCCGCACACATATGCCAAAACGTTACCCCCGGTAACGTCACCTGTCCGCGAGACCAGTACCCGGACCAAGGGAACATCCCGACGCCTCACTGCGTAACGAGCTTTGGGAGGGAAGACCCCGATGGAACGACCTTCGTTCGGAATCGTGCTGGCGGTCGGCCTGTTGAGCGCCTGGGTCGCGACGGACATCGTGATCGCGCAGGCGAGTTCCGCAACGCCCGCGGCGGGACGGCAGGAGCCCTCGACGTTCGCCGTCTCGATCCCCTGGCAGTGGCTCGCTTCGAGCGGCGGCACGATGAGCTTCGGGTGCGAGGCGGAAAAGCCCGCCAGCGACGGCGGCGCGAAAATGATCGAAGCGCTGCGCCGCAATGCCAAAGGCCGGTACTCAGGCAAGGGTGGCGACGGCGGAACATTTCGTGGAACGCGCAACGCCGACGACTTCACGTTCGAGGCGATCGGCAAGGACGGCTCCAAGTTCACCCTGGAGATGCCCTGGTCCGCCGCCCGTTGCATCTTCGGCGGCGCCAAACTGGCGGGCGCCACCCAGGTGGAGCTGCGAGCCAAGGACGTCGGAGGACGTCTGCGTCTCGAGCTGGCCGGCCAGACGAAAGGTGTGAGCGTCGAGGTCAAGTAGGTCCGTCCCCCTCCGGAAACCGCGGCAGGTACCTCTCGCATTCCTCGACCGGCTGCGGCGGATAGCGCTTGAACACCGGGCAGAAGATGAACGTCGAGCGCGCCGTCCGGATGTAACGGGGCGGCGCCGCGCAGAGATGGCAGAGGCTGTCCGGGAAAGGCAGGGTCCCGTTTTCCTCCGGACTCTTCGGCGGCGCGCCATCCGTCACCACACCCGAACCCGCGCATCCGGCGCGAGATAGAGCTTCTGCCCCGCCTTCACGTCGAACGCGGAATACCAGGCGTCGATGTTCCGCGCCGTGTCGGCGCGGTATTGCCCGGGCGAGTGTCCGTCCGTCATCAACCGGATCCGGAGCGCCTCGGGCCGGTTCTTGTCTTTCCAGATCTGGGCGAAGCCGATGAAAAACCGCTGGTCGGCGGCAAAACCGTCGAGCGGCGAGGCGTTCGCCTGCGGATACGCGCTGCGGTAGCCGTCGTAGGCCGCGGACAACCCCGCGACGTCCGCGAGGTTCTCGGACAGGGTCAGCTTGCCGTTGATGTGCAGGCCGGGCAGCGGCTCGTACGCGTCGTACTGCGCCACCAGCCGCGCGGCCGCCTCGTTGAAATGTGCGAGGTCCTCGGGCGTCCACCAGTTCGCGAGCCGCCCCTGGGCGTCGAACTGGCTGCCCTGGTCGTCGAAGCTGTGGCTGATCTCGTGGCCGATGACCGTGCCGATCGCGCCGTAGTTGCGGACCGGATCGCCGCCCGGATAGTAGAACGGTGGATTCAGGATCGCGGCCGGAAAGTTCATCGCGTTCTGGAGCGGGAGGTTCACGGCGTTGACGGTCTGGGGAGACATCGCCCACTCCGACTTGTCCACGGGCTTCCCGAGCTTCGCCACGCTTGCGCGATAGTCGAAAAGCTCCGATCGCTGGGCGTTCCCCAGAGCGTCGTCCTTGGCGATCTTCAGCCCCGAAAAGTCGCGCCACTTCTCCGGATAGCCGATGCCGACGTAGAGGGTCTGGACCTTGGCCTTCGCCTTCTCGCGCGTCGCGGCCGACATCCAGTCGAGCCTGTCGATGCGCCGGCCGAACGCGGCGACGATGTTCTTGACCATCTCCTGCGCCTGGGCCTTGGCCTCTGCGGGGAAGTACTTCTCGACGTAGAGCTTCCCGACGGGGTCCGGGAGAGCGCGGCTGGTCGCGCGAACGGCGCGCTCCCAGCGGTCGCGCTGTTTCAACGCTCCCGTCAGGGTCGTGCCGTAGAACCGGAAGTTTTCGTCGGCGAACGCCTTCGGCAGGAGATACGCCGAGCGATCCAGGACGTGGAACGTCAGGTAGTCCTTCCAGACGTCGAGCGGCTGCTTGCCGGCGAGAGCCGCGGTCCCGGTGATGGCGGACGGGTGCCATACGATGATCGTCGAGGGCCCGGTGAGACCTGCGGCCTCGAAGTACGACTTCCAGTCGAGGCCCGGCGCGCGCTTGGGAAACTCCGCGGCCGGCCACGGATTGTTGGCCTTGTGGACATCGAGCGAGTCCGTGCGGCTGACGTGCGTGTCGGCGATGCGGTTCTCCAGGTCGTAGATGCGCCCGGCCTTGGCGTCCGCAAAGGCGATCTGCGCGAGCTTGAGGACGGCGGCGATGTGCTCGCGGTACTTTCCCTGAAGCTCTACGGCCTTCGGGTCGGTGTTCCGATAGTCGTCGCGGTCCGGCATCCCGAGACCGCCCTGCATCAGATAAGGCACGTAGCGCTCGGGATCGTCAAACCCCGGAGCGGCCCACAGACCGTAGAGCCGGTCGGTGTGAAAGTTCGTGTTGTTCAACGCGTCCACGTCCGCGCGGAGCTCGTTGCCCAGCACTCGGGCCAGGGCGGTCCGGTCCGCGATCCCCTTGATCGCGTCGAGTTCCTCTTGGACGGGCTCGAGACCCCGCTTCTCGATGGACGCCTCATCCATGTAGGCGTCGTAGTAGGAACCGACCATGTCGGCGTCGGATCCCGCAGCCGCGCCGGATTTCCCGGCTCCCTGGATCAGGGCCTTATTGCGCTTGCTGACTTCGTCGTCCACGATCGAGAAAGAGCCGTAGGTGGAGCGATCGGGCGGGATCGGCGTCGCCTTTTCCCAGCCGCCGTTCCCGTAGCCGTAGAAGTCGTCGCCGGGATTGATCGACCGGTCCATGCTCGCCGTATCGACCGCGTGCGTGGTCGCCGACGCTGCGGCCGCGGGCGACGCGTGTTCGCGGCAGCTCGCCGCCAGAAGCGGCGCGAGCCAGATCAGATTTCGAAGCTTGCTCAAGAATCCTCCCTTTCCCGGCGGGCCCGGCCGCCGGGACTCCGCGCATGCGCGGAAAGCCTACAACGCGCGGCGCGCCGGCGGCCTCCGTAGACAGACTCTTAAGGTTTGGTTCTTTCTTGGTGAAATACTCCGGGCTCGGCGCTCTCCTTGTGTCTGGCTCCCGGGACTCGTCTCGGCCGTTACGAGATCCTTCTATCGAGCCGCCGCGGCCGCGCGCTTGCCCAGCCACCGGATCTGCCCCCTGTGATTGAGCTCGTCCTCGAAGACGTGGAACCACTTGAAGTAATTGTTCGCAGGCCGGCCTTCTGAGAACGGCCCTTCCTCCTCCAGCCACCCGTCGTCGCGCCGCCGGAGCTCTTCCAGAGTCTTCGCGCGGACCTGCTCGAGCTTGCCCCGGTAGAAGTCCAGGCCGTGGCCACGAATCTCGCGCCTCGCACGGGGACCCAGATCCAAGGCGGCGGCCCACTCCCCCGTCTCATCCGCGTCCAGCTCACGCCCGAAGAACGTGGCGGCCTGATACCAGGTCTCCACGGCCGCGATGTGGAAGAGAAGTGCGCCGATCGAATTGCTCTGCGCGTCGTGGAGGTAGTCGAGCTGCTCCCTCTCCATTCCCTCCACGGCGGAGAGCGTGGTGTGACGGACGTATTGCATCATCGAGACGAGACGGCCGATCTGCGGAGTGAAGCCGGTGACCTTGCCGATCAAGAACAGGGATTTCTCGTTCATCCCGCCATGATAGGTCCGGGCGGCGGAAGCTCTACGGAACCGTGTGGACGACGACGCGGGATCGCCACGACCGTGCGAGAAGGCTATGGGCCGCGGAGAGCAGCCGGGAGTCAAGCGGGCAACCGGGAAAGCGCGGGCGACCCATCCCGGGCCGCCCGCGTCTGCGACAGACTGACCTGTGCCGAGCCTCTAGGCCGCGGCCCGCCGACGCCCGCCCCGCGCCTTCGCGAGGAGGTCGTACCGATCGAGGCTCATGACCTTGTCCCAGGCCGCCACGAAGTCACGCACGAACTTCTCCTTCGCGTCGTCGCTGGCGTAGACCTCGGCCAGCGCGCGCAGCTGCGAGTGCGCGCCGAAGACGAGGTCGGCGGCCGTGGCGGTCCACCTGGGCTTGCCCGTGACGCGATCGCTACCCTCATAGACGTTCTCACCCGAAGCCGACGGCCTCCACGCGGTGCCGACGTCGAGCAGATTCACGAAGAAATCGTTGCTCAGGATCCCCGGCCGGTCGGTGAGGACGCCGTGCTTGGATTGCCCGTGGTTCGCGTTGAGGGCACGCATGCCTCCGACGAGGACCGTCATCTCGGGCGCCGTCAGCTTCAGGAGGTTGGCCCGGTCCAGCAAACGCGTTTCGGGCGAGAGCGGGTCTCCCTTGCGTCGGTAGTTGCGGAACCCGTCGCCGACCGGCTCGAGCACCTCGAACGTGTTGACGTCCGTCTGCTCCTGCGAGGCGTCCGTGCGGCCGGGCGAGAAGGGGACGGAGACGTTGTGCCCCGCCTTCCGCGCCGCTTCCTCGACGGCGGCGCATCCGCCGAGGACGACCAGATCGGCTATCGAGACCTTCTTCTTGCCGCCAGCTGCGACTTGTTGAAGTCCTGCTGGATCTCTCCGAGGGCCTTCAGCACCTTCGCCAGCCGTTGCGGCTCGTTGGCTTCCCAGTCCTTCTGCGGCGCGAGGCGGATCCGTCCGCCGTTCGCGCCGCCGCGCTTGTCCGTGCCGCGGAAGCTCGCGGCCGCGTTCCAGGCCGTCGACACGAGCTCCGGGATCGACAGGCCCGAGTCGAGGATCTTTCGCTTGAGGGCCGCGATGTCCGACTCACCGACCAGTTCGTGATCGACCGCCGGGACGGGGTCCTGCCACAACTGGGGCTCCGGGACCCACGGCCCGAGGTAGCGCGCGAGGGGGCCCATATCGCGGTGGAGCAGCTTGAACCAGGCGCGGGCGAAAGCGTCGGCGAGCTCCTTCGGATTCTCGTAGAAGCGCTTCGTGATGGGCGCGTAGATCGGATCCATCTTCAACGAGAGGTCCGTGGTCAACATCATCGGCGCGTGCCGCTTCTTGGCGTCGTGCGCATCCGGCACGGTGCCCTGGGCCTCCGGGTTCTTCGGTTTCCACTGCTTCGCGCCGGCGGGGCTCTCCGTCAGCTCCCACTCGTACTTGAACAGATTCTCGAGGAAGCCGTTGTCCCACTTCGTCGGGTTGTTGGTCCAGGCGCCTTCGAGGCCGCTCGTGATCGTGTCGCCGGCCTTGCCGCTGCCGTACTTGCTCTTCCAGCCGAGACCCTGCTCCTCGATTCCGGCAGCCTCCGGCTCCGGACCGACGTTCGTGGCCGGAGCCGCGCCATGCGTCTTGCCGAAGGAGTGGCCGCCGACGATGAGCGCCACCGTCTCCTCGTCGTTCATCGCCATGCGTGCGAAGGTCTCGCGGATGTCGCGGGCGGCCTTCAGCGGATCGGGGTTGCCGCCGGGTCCTTCGGGATTTACGTAGATCAGACCCATCTGCACGTTGGCGAGCGGTCTGGCGAGGTCTCGATCGCCGCTGTAGCGCTCGTCTCCGAGCCAGGTGTCCTCCGGGCCCCAGAAGATGTCCTCGGGCTCCCAGACATCGGGCCGGCCGAAGCCGAAACCGAACGTCTTGAATCCCATCGACTCCATGGCCACGTTGCCGGCGAGGACCAGAAGGTCGGCCCAGGAGATCTTTTTCCCGTACTTCTTCTTGAGCGGCCAGAGCAGACGGCGCGCCTTGTCCAGGTTCGCGTTGTCGGGCCAGCTGTTCAGCGGAGCGAAGCGCTGCTGGCCTTCGCCGCCGCCCCCGCGGCCGTCGGCGATGCGGTACGTCCCGGCGGCGTGCCAGCTCATGCGGATGAAGAGCCCGCCGTAGTGGCCGTAGTCGGCCGGCCACCAGTCCTGCGTCGTCGTCATCAGCTTGACGAGATCGCGCTTCAAGGCCTCGACGTCGAGGGACTTGAACTCTTCGGCGTAGTCGAACTCCGCCTCCATCGGATTGGACTTGTGCGAGTGTGTATGAAGCACCGAAAGGTCGAGCTGATTCGGCCACCAGTCTTTGTTCGTCCTCGGCCGACCCCGCTTGGGAGTCGGGGCGGGGATCGCCGGGCTCTCGCTTTCGCTGACGCTCTTCGTGTGTTCCTTGTCGGGCATGCGAACCTCTCCTCTCTGGGTCTTCAGTGAGACGTCTCTCGATAAAATAATCGGCTCGCAAGAACGGGGCCCTCAGCCAGGCACCTGCGTCCGTCTTCGAGGCGTGCGCTGTTTCTCCTCTCCTCCTTGTCCAACCCGCATTCTTTCGGAAGCAACGTGAACGGTCCAACAACTTATCTCGATTACAATGATCGAGCCTCTCGATCAGTGTGAGGCGAAGACCGATGCCCACCCTTCCCACACTCCGACAGCTCGCCTACCTGGTCGAGCTGGCCCAACGCCTGAACTTCCACGCCGCGGCGGAAGCGCAGTTCGTCACCCAGTCCACGTTGTCCGCCGGGATCAAGGAGCTCGAGACGCAGCTCGGCGTACAGCTCGTCGAGCGCGACAAGCGCCACGTGCGGCTCACCGCGGTGGGCGAGGACGTCGCCGCGCGCGGGCGCGCGCTGCTGGCCGCGGCGACGGATCTGGCGGAGGCGGCTCGCTCCGCAGCACGCCCGCTGTCCGGCCCGCTCCGCCTCGGCGCCATCCCTACGATCGCGCCGTATCTGCTGCCGAGCGTGCTTCCGGCGCTGCGGCGCGCGTACGGGGACCTGAAGCTCTACCTGCGCGAGGACCTCACGGGACGCCTGCTCGACCGGCTGCGCACGAGCCGTCTCGACGTCGCTCTGATCGCGCTGCCCTTCGACACCGGCGACTTGTACGTGCGCGAGCTGTTCAAGGACGAGTTCTCGTTCGTGGCCCGCGAAGGCGATCCCGCGGTCCGGGCGAAGACCGTCGCGCTCCGGAAGATCGAGACCGGCGACTTGTTGCTGCTGGAGGAGGGGCATTGCCTGCGCGATCACGCCATCGCGGCGTGCGGTCCGCGACGAGGCCGCTGGGAATCCCGCATCGAGGCCACGAGCCTGACGACGCTGATCCAGATGGTCGAGGGCGGACTGGGGGTGACGTTGCTGCCGCGGATCACGCTGGACGCCGGCATTCTCAAAGGCACCCGGCTCGTGGCGCGGCCCTTCTCGTCCGCGGCGCCATCGCGGACGCTGGCGCTCGTCGCCCGGCGCACTTCTCCCCGCATTCGCGACGCGGACCTCCTCGCGGAGTTCCTCATCGAGCAGCATCGCCGCTCGGGACGCGAAGGCGTTCCCGGACGAGCGGAACCTCGTCCTTGACCCTCTCGAGGCACGGGCATAGCGTGCTTCGAGGAGCGGATCTGAAATGCCCGATCAAGACGAGCGCGGCGACGACGACACACCTCAGAGCGCGGCCCCCTCGGGGCCGGTCACGTCCAACGCTGCCCTGGCGTCGCGGTTCAATCAAATGTTCCCGGTCCTTTCGCCGGCCGAGATCGACCGGCTTCGACGTTTCGGCGAGATCCGTCGGTTTCCTTCGGGCGAGTTCCTGTTCCGTGCCGGAGGACCGATCCCCGCGACGTACGTCATCCTCTCCGGCCGCGTCGCGATCGAGGCACGCGATGCGTTAGGGCAACCGGTGCCGGTAGGGACGTTCGCGCAGCTGATCGGAGCTCCCGTCGAGGAAATGATGGAGGTCGTCCCGGGCGAGGTCATGGCCGACCTCGGTCAGGTTTCCGGAAGGCAAGATCCGAGCCCGATCGACGCCCGGGCGGTCGGTGACGTGGAGGCGATCGTCGTCCGGCCCGAGGCGCTCCGGGCGCTGCTCGTCGAGGAGGCGGAGCTCGGCGAGCGCATCCTGCGCGCGCTGATCCTTCGCCGCGTGGCGTTGATCGATCTCGGCTTTGGCGGCCCGGTGCTCATCGGGTCCCTCAAATCCCCGGACGTGACGCGGTTGTCGAGCTTCCTCGAACGCAACGCGATTCCCTTCCGGGTCATCGATTCCGATCAGGACCCGGATGCCCCGTCCCTGCTCGAGCGCTTCGCCCCGAAACCGGGAGAGCTCCCGATCGTGGCCATGTCCGACGGCACGGTGCTCAAGAACCCGACGAAGCAGGACGTGGCGCGGGCCCTGGGCCTGGTGAAGGCGAGTTTCCGGTCGGAGCCGTATGACGTGGCCGTCGTCGGCGCGGGTCCCGCCGGACTGGCCACCGCCGTCTACGCCGCGTCCGAGGGACTCTCGATCGTGGTGCTCGAACGGTTCGCGTTCGGCGGACAGGCCGGCGCGAGCGCGCGTATCGAGAACTATCTGGGCTTTCCCACCGGCGTCTCGGGTCAGGCGCTGATGGGCCGTGCGTTCACGCAGGCGCAGAAGTTCGGCGCGGAGTTCAGCCTGTCGACCGAGGTCACGCGGCTGGATTGCGCGACGAAGATCCCGGGCCTCGATTCGGTCCACGTCCTCGAGCTCGCCGACGGGCGGCGGGTCCGGGCGCGAGCCGTCGTCGTGGCCACCGGCGCGCGCTATCGCCGTCCGGAGATTCCGAACCTCGTGGATTTCGAGGGCCGCGGCGTTTCGTACTGGGCCTCTCCGGCCGAGGCGCGTCTGTGCCGGGACGAGGACGTGGCCCTGGTAGGTGGAGGAAACTCGGCGGGTCAGGCGGCGGTGTTTCTGGCCAGCCACGCGCGCAACGTGCGCATCCTGGTTCGCGGGCCCGGCCTCTCGAGCACCATGTCGCGCTACCTCATCGATCGGATCTCGGCCTCCCCGAACATCACAGTGCTTTGCGAGACCGAGGTCGTGGAGCTTCTCGGCACCCCCGATCAGGCTCTGCAGGGCGTGCGGTGGCGCAACCGGAGCACCGGGGCCGAAGAGCAGCGTCCCATCGCCCATCTGTTTCTCTTCACCGGCGCGGATCCGGCGGCGGGCTGGCTCGCCGGTTGCGGCATCCCGCTCGACGAGAAGGGCTTCATCCCGACCGGCGTCGACGTGCGGTCGACGGATCGCGTACCGCTGCCATTCGAGACCGGGATCGAAGGCATCTTCGCCGTGGGCGACGTCCGTTGCGGCTCGGTGAAGCGGGTCGGTGCGGCCATCGGCGAAGGGGCCGCGGTCGTGGCGCAGCTGCACACGTTCCTCGCGCGGCGGGACACCGCGTCCTCGAGCGCGGCGAGCGACAACCCGCTGCGAGCAACGGCCCCCCTCGGCTAGTTACTCCCGCCACCACGGGCGATCGATGTTGCGAGGCGCCGTGGCAGCAACGTAACCGGCCATCATCTTCAACCGCTCTTCGAGGGAGAAGGGGCCCGCCCAGCAATGCGGCTCGCGGGGTCCGTAGGTGATCGATCCGCCCCAGGGAGGCGAGGTCGTCGTCTTCAGATAGTCCTCGAGAAGGTGGACCGCATCGTTGAGGTAGTAGGTATCCATGTCTCCGGTCCAGATGTGAATCTTGCCTGCGAGCTTCGGCCCGATCTCCTTCCAGTTTCGCTGGAGGTACGCGTTTAAGTCCGTGTGCTCTTTCCAATACGCGGCGACCCCGTGGTCGATGGCTCCCGTCTCCGGATCGAAGAGCGGCTGGAAATAGCCGTTCGCGCCGACCGGGCCGTAGACCGCCTGCCAGCAGTCCCAGTCTTCGCCGGAACCCCCGCCCGAGCCCATGGCCTGTTCGTACTTGAGCTGTTCGCGCATGGTCGAGAGGACCAGGCCGTCCGGCTGGCGCTCGCCGGGGATCGGCGTTTTGCGCCAGTCGTCCTTGCGGTACCAGGCGTTGTCCCAGTCGTAGATGTTCACCATCTCGAAGTAGTGGAAATCGACGGGATCCGGGCAATACGAGAACGTGCCACCGAAATAGTCCGGGTAGAAGATCTGGAGCGCGAGCGACTCCCATCCCCCCGTCGAGCCCCCGGAGAGTATGCGGGCCCAGGGCTGAGGAATCGCGCGAAAGTGTTTCTCGATGTAGGGAATGAGCTCCTGCGTGATGGCCTGTCCGTAGGGGCCCATGTTCGGGGAGTCGATCGCGTACGAATCGTCGTAGTACGGCGTCGGATGCTGGAAGGTCACGAACAGCATCCGCGGAAACGAGCCCGACTGCCAGGCCTTCGAGAATTCCTCCTGCCGGCGAGCACGCATTTTTTCCCGCTCGGTGGCGTCCGGCTTGAGCTCGGCCTTTTCGCCGAATCCGCCCGGCGGCTGCGTGGAAAAGTGCCCCTGCTCGTAGTTGACGGGGTAGTGCACCCCGGAGTCGCGGTCGTAGTCTTTCGGCAGAAGGATCGTCGCGCCGATCGAGATGGGGCGCCCCCAGAACTTGGAAAGCAGCGGGCTTTCGAAGCGCACGTGCTTGACCCACTGGGTATCTTTCGGCATCTCAATCGGAGGGATCTTCCGATCGAGGACGATCTGTATGGGCTCGCTGTCCGCCGGATCCACGTGGATCTTCCTCGGCTCGCTGTAGAGGTTCCCGGGCGAGACCGGAAAATCCTGCCCCTCCCACTGGTCCATGTGCATCTTCAGGACGTGGCCATCGGCGCGTCGGAAGGTGGTGTAGACATTCAGCATTCCCTGGACGTAGTAGTCGCCGGCGGGCAGGTCTGCGAGCCGCTCGACCGGATAGCCGATGGACCCACCGCCGATGACGGCTCGCTGACCAGGCTTCAGCCCGTCGACATCCTCGCCGAAGAAGGGCGTGGACTTGTACTGCCCGCCCGACTTCCCGAACTGGAGACGCGGCTCGGGCGCGGCCTTGCGCGTCAGAATGACGAAGACGCGCCCGCCGGCGGGTTCGCTCCGGACGGTGGGTGGGAAGAGAAGCTCGAAGCGCAGTTTCGCGGCAGGCTCCTCGGCCGCGAGAGGATGGACGAGAGCCGCCGCGAGAGGAAGAAGCCGGATTCTTCTGAGCATGGTCGACCATTTTCCCATTTCTTGCATCCCACCTCTCTCACCGGCGTGTCGAATCACCTTGGAATCGGAACCGGGGATGACCAAGGATCTTCGGGAATCGTGGTTCGAGGGAGAACCCCAGCCGTAGCCCAACGATCCCCATCTATCCCCAAGATCGGGCGCGAACAGCCCGCGAGCAGATCGGCGGAACGAGCAATCTCAGGAATCCAGACGGACACCTCGAATCACTTGGCGGCGGTGACGAGCCTCTGGAACCTTGGGTTTTCTCGAAGCGGGTCGAAGTTGGGGTCGATCCTGAGCCAGCCGGACGATAGGTAGAAGGGGATCTTCAGGAGCGGCTCCAACTGGTCCAGCGCCTTCTCCGGTTCGCCGACGAGCATGTAGATGCGCGCGAGCTGGAGCTGAAAGTAGGCACCATTCCACGCATCCTTCGCGACCGGCTGGAGGGCCAGCCCTTTCTCTCCCTCACGGATCGCCTCTTGCTTTCGACCCAGATACGCCAGCGCGAGGCCGAGAAGAACGTGACGCTGTGGCTCGTCAGGCGCCGCGCGAAGCTGCTCCTCGAAGGCCTTCCTCGCCTCCTCGGCGTAGGTGTGCACGTTTGCAACATCACCCTTCAAGGCGCAAGCCTGAACGAGGCAGAGGCCCCAATTAGCTCGGTCGTCATCGAACGCCCTCGGCGTCAGCCGCAGCAGAAGCTCTCGCTGCTCGTTGTCGAGGACCCAGACGAGATCCTGGTAGGTCGCCATATGGGCCACGAGAATGGTCGGCTCGACCGGCGCTGCCCTGAGAGTGGCCCGCGCTCCGGCAAGGTCGGCCTCGTTCAGAAACAGCATGGCTTTTCCCTGGATGAGCGCGAGATCGGCGGGCGCGAGCGCGAGGCCCCGATCGAAGGCTTCGCGCGCTTGGGGATAGCGCCGAAGAGGGACGCCTGGCGCGACCGTCTCTCTCCCCGGCCGCGTTCCGGCGCCTGCTGCCGGCCCTGAAAAAAACCCGCCTGGTCCACCTCCAGGGTTGGGGGGAGCCATTCCTCCACCCCGACTTCTTCACCCTCACGGCCCTGGCCAAGGCAGCCGGCTGCCGGGTGAGCACCACCACCAACGGCACGCTCCTGGATGCAGAAAAGCTCCGGCAGGTGGTGGCCTCGGGCCTGGACCTCATCGCCTTTTCCCTGACCGGGCTGGAGGAACGTCACGACCGGGCCCGGCCGGGCACCAGTTTCCGCCAGGTCCTTGGGGCCATCCAGACCTTAAACCGGCTTAAGGCCGCGGCCGGCAGCGCCAGCCCCCAGATTCATATTGCTTATCTGCTCCTCAGGTCCGGCCTGCCCGACCTGGAAAGGCTGCCCCGGTTCCTTCAGGGGTTGGGGGTCCAGCAGGCGGTCATCAGCACCCTGGATTTCGTGCCCACCCGTGAACTGGCCGGCGAGAGCCTCCCGGCCGGGGACCCGGCGGCCTATGCGGAACTCCAGGCCCGCCTAACCGCCATGACGGCCGCGGCGGGGAGCGCCGGGTGCCGGTCCATTACGCCCTGAAGCCTCCCGGCGTCAGGGGTCCGCTCTGCCCCGAAAATCCCCTCGGGGCGCTCTGCGTGGCCGCGGACGGCGACGTCTCCCCCTGCGTCTTCACCAACCTGCCGGTATCCCGGGCCACCTACCTGGGGTTCGGGGGGGAACAACCCTGCCAACCCCTGGTCTTCGGTAACCTGTTGGAACAGGGCCTGGGGGCCATCTGGCGACAACCGGCGTATGCCCACTTCCGCCGCACTTTTTTCACCGGTCGTCTGGCCACCCCCTGCCGCCATTGTCTGAAGCTATGAAAGGCACCTGCCCTAAAATCCCAAATCTCCCCTTCGGTGAGAAGGGGAAACGGCGAGGAATTGGTTTTAAAGTCTCCCTATGGCGCCGGGGCTTTAAGAATCGGCGAGTGCAATGAGTTAAGGGAAAATGCTCTGAATCCAGAAGGTTGGGAGCCTGGGAGGCCCCCCAATCCTCCGGCTCGGGATGCAGGCTCCCGAAGTGAACCCGGTCCTGATTCCGATCCGCCATGAATCCGAAAGCCAGCGCGGATACAGCTATTCCGCCGTGAGCCCGGGGACCGGTCAATCTCCGGCCGGGCCGGGGGGGCGTTCGATCTGCCGGGCAAAGGCCCGGGCTATCATCTGGTTGACCCAGGTCCGGTAATGTCCGGCGGAATGATAATTGATCACCGGCAATTGCGGATTGCTATCCAACACCGAACTAACCAGGGGATACCAATCGGCAAACGCCAGATTATTGCTGGCGGCATAGTGCTTCAGCGCCACATAGTTCGGGGAAATTTCTTTGGACCATTGGCAAGGAAACCAGCTGATAATCAGGGTGGCGTGCATTTCCCGTGACAGGTTAATGAATTTCTGCAAAACCGGCTTTTGCAACTCTACCAAATTCAGGTCCTGAGGTTCAGGTCTCTTGCGCCATTCCTTCAGCGCCAGAGTGAGACGTTTGCCAGTCTCGGTTTCATACTGGAGCCATTGGAGGGGCTTAATGATGAATGGGCTGTAGCGAGGATTCCCTTCCAGCATTTTGCGGTGCAACCCCCCGGACCGGAAGACTCGATCATCCCGGCAATCGGTCTCATTTCCCAAAAGCAAAATGTATTGGGGAGTGCCGATCTGCTTCTGATATCGCTTTATCTGGAGTAAAGCCTGCTCAGTCCCGTATCCCGCCACTCCCAGATTCACCACGCCGTAGTCCGGGGAATACGTATCCCCTTTCAGGTTCAGCAGCAAATCCAGTTGGAACGGGTAACTGGCATCGGCGGGGACTCCCACTCCTTGGGTAAAAGAATCGCCCACGACAAAGATTAAGGTCTGGTACTTACTGAAATCGTTCTGAAAATTCACCGTGCCCATTTTGTTGGTACAAATTTCCCGCTGAAAATCGGTTGAGCGGCGGAGACAAAGGGAATCTTTCAGCTGGTAGCCTAGCTCCGGGCTATAGCGATAGGCTTGATAGTCATCGGCGAAATAAAGAGGATACCCGTATCTTAAGAGCAGTTCCATCGCCGCCAGGGTGAATAGCACGACGAAAAGCACAAGGGCTAAGGATTTTATTTTCATGGGATAACCCTGGTCACCGGAATACCCGGTAGCGCAAAACGGTGATCATCAAATTTGTGGTGCGCCAGGAAACGCGCCCGGGAGTAAAGACCAGGGACTGGATCGGAGTTGATCGTCCCGGGTGAGCCACAGTGCATGTTACGCCATCTCGGCAGTCCAAAAACGACCGGTCTCAGGGAGACCGCTTCACCCTGTCATTTCCTCTAATCAGGTCCACACTGCTCTGCCTCAGGGCCCAGTGCCGCCAACGGGATTCCGGTCTGAAGCAAATTTTCAAAGATAATAATATCTGACTCCCCGGGCTGTCAATCCATAGGTAGGGTCCTGGGGCAGGGTTGGCCCTCCTGGAACTGCTGGCCGGCTATGACCGGGTCCTGCTCCTGGAGGCCATCTTTACCGGCGGCGCCCCCCCGGCACGGTCCTGGAGTTCTGCCGGGAAGGTTTCCAGAGGGGTGCTTCGCCTGCGCGGCCTCTACGTGGCTCTCCCTAGGTCCTGCGGCAGCCTGAGAGCCTGGGGTTGGAATTTCCC
>CAVTEG010000011.1:0-5396 GCA_963733815.1 uncultured Acidobacteriota bacterium
CCGCGCAGATGCGCGCTGATCGCGTCGATCGCGCTCTGCACATCCGGAGGAGGGGAGGTCTCGCTCGCGCCGGGATGGCGTCGGCGCATCCGTGCGCGCGTCTCGCCGGCGCTCGGCTCGGGCAGCTGCACGCCGACGAGCCCGCGGTCGCCCCAGGCGATTCCACAGGTCCCGATGGCGGTATCGAAAAGGGCGAATTCGGCGCTCATGTCCGTCCGAAACACGCGTCCCGGCCGGAAAGTTTCATGGCCGCCCGATGGCCTCCCGGAGCCGGCGCACGCCGCTGCGAATCTCTTCCGCGCCGGCGCCGGCGAAGCCGAGCACGAAGCCCCGCCGCGACGGCGTTTCCAGATAGCAGGAGGAGAGCGGCATCGCCCAGAGTCCCTTGCGGGCCGCCCTCACCGAGACCTCGCGATCGTCGCGCACGCGGGTGGAGGTCGCCACCAGATGCATCCCGGCGTCGTCTCCGAGAATCTGGAGCGCGTCGCCGAGCTCCTCGCGCAGGGCGGTGACGAGCGCGTCGCGCCTCTCGCGGTAGAGCGCCCGCATTCTTCGGAGATGGCGCGCGAAGTGTCCCTGACGGATGAAATCGGCCAGGACGGCCTGCGGAAACGTCGGCGGAAAGATGTCGGTGGCGTCGCGGACCGCGGCGAAACGATCCACGAGATCCGCGGGAAGCACGACGTAGCCGAGGCGCAGCGCCGGAAACAGGACCTTGCTGAACGTCCCGACGTAGAGGACCCGCCAGTCCCGGTCCAGCCCCTGCAGCGAAGCGATCGGAGGACTGCCGTATCGGTACTCGCTGTCGTAGTCGTCTTCGATGATCCAGGAGCCGGTCTTCGACGCCCACTGCAGCAGCTGCAACCGCCGCGACGCGCTCATGACCATCCCCAGCGGATATTGATGCGACGGCGTGACGTAGACCGCCGACGCGTCCGGACATCTCTGGACGCCCGCGGAGACGTCGAGGCCCTCCTCGTCCACGGGCACCGGCACGAGGCGCGCGCCGCGCAGCTTCAGGACCGCGTGCGCTCCGCCATAGCCCGGCTCCTCGACCCACACGGGGCCGCCGGGATCGATCAGGACCCGCGCGGCGAGGCTCAACGCCTGCTGCGAGCCGCTCACAACCATCACCTGATCGGCCTCGCAGCGCACCGCGCGCGCCGTTCTCAGGTACTCGGCCACGGCCTCGCGAAACGGCCGATGGCCCATCGGGTCGCCGTAGTGCAGGCTGCGAAGATTTCCGCGCGCGGCCCGGGCATGCCGGCCGACGAGCCTCGACCAGATCTGGTGAGGGAAACGGTCGGCGGCGGGCTCGCTCACGCGGAACGGTCCGCGGCCTCCGAGCCACGGGTCGGTCTCACGGGCGAGAAGAAAGTCGGTATCCCGCGATACCGGACGCTTTCCCGGATGGCCATCGGACTTCGAGCCGGTGGGCGGCTCTTCGATGGCACGGTCGCAACGAACGTTCCCGAGCCCGTGCGGCTGCGGAGGTAGCCCTCCGCGGCGAGCTGCTCGAAAGCGTTCAAGAGCGGAAGCCGCGAAATCTGAAGCTCCCGCGCGAGGGACCGCGTCGACGGAATCCGCTGGCCCGCCCGGAGCCGTCGCTCGAGGATTGCGTCGCGAAAACCCTCGTAGAGCTGGCGATACAGAGGAGCCCGCGACCGCCGATCCAGATGGACTACCGGCACGATCCCCGCTGCGGTCTTCCTCACGCGGCCATCTTAGTGGCTATTCAGAATCAATCACAAATGGCTATTGAGCCTGACCGCTTGAGGAACAAGACTTCGAGGCATGAAGACTTTTCGCAGTCTCCTCGTCGCCGTAGTCCTGACCGCGGTCACTTTCTCCACGGCCCGGGCGCGCACTCCCCAGGACAACCCCAAGCCCACGCCGGCGGCACCCAATCTGTCCGGCCTGCACGATTTCGACGCGAAGGTGGGCAAGTGGACGGCCCACCACCGGCGCCTGAAGGAGCGGCTCGCCGGCAGCCACGAGTGGGTCGAGTTCGACGGGACGCAGACGTTCTGGAAGGTCATGGACGGCTACGCGAACGTCGACGACAACGTCTTCGAGATTCCGGGCGGCGCCGCATATCGGGGCGTCACCCTGCGCGCGTACGATCCGAAGACCGGGGAGTGGGCGATCTGGTGGCTCGACGGGCGCACGCCCTTCAGCAGCCTCGAACCACCCGTCAAGGGCCGCTTCGTGGACGGTGTCGGGACGTTCTATGCCGACGACACACTCCGCGGGAAGAAGATCCGCGTTCGATTCATCTGGTCGGGCATCACTCCGACCGCGGCCCACTGGGAACAGGCGTTCTCTCCCGACGGGGGAAAGACCTGGGAGACGAACTGGACCACGGATTTCCGGAAGGCGCCGTGAATCGGGCGAGGCTCGTTCTCGTCTTCTGTCTGCTGCTGTGCGGCCCGCCGGCCGTGCTGCCGGGATATCCGGAGTCTCCCGTTCCCGGCCGTCACGACGGGCAGCACGACTTCGACTGGGAGATCGGAACCTGGAAGACGCACCTGAAGCGTCTCCAGCGCCCGCTGACGGGCTCGACGACCTGGGTCGAGTACGAAGGCACCAGCGTGGTCCGGAAAGTCTGGGACGGCCGCGCCAATCTCGTCGAGCTCGACGTGAGCGGGCCCGCCGGGCGCATTGAGGGGCTGAGCCTGCGTATCTACAACCCCGAGGCCCGCCAGTGGAGCCTCAATTTTTCCAACGCTCGCACCGGGACCCTGAGCACGCCCACGACCGGCGAGTTCAAGAACGGTCGCGGGGAATTCTTCGGCGTGGACACCCTCGACAGTGGCCGCGCGATCCTGGTGCGATTCGTGATCTCGCAGCTCGATTCGAATTCGTGGCGGTTCGAGCAGGCCTTCTCCGACGACGGAGGGAAGACGTGGGAATTGAACTGGATCGCGACGGACACGCGAACGGCGGCGGCGCCGTAGCGAATCTTTGGAGGCTGGCCATGGATGCGGAACGGCAGTTCGATTTTCTCGAAGGACAGTGGGACGCGCTTTGCCGCGTTCCGAGGGAAGACGGCTGGGAAGAGGCGCCGGGCCGGCTGACGGCCTCGCGGGATCTCGACGGCAAGGTCTCCGTCGAGCACTTCGAGGGCATCTACCACGGCGGCGCGTTGAAGGGGCTGGGCCTCCGCGCCTACAACCGCGAAACGGGGGAGTGGGAACACACCTGGACCGACAACCTCCAGCCCGGCCACTTCCACGTCTGGAAGGGCGCCTTCACCGACGGGAAGATCGATCTCTTCGGAGAGTGGGCCGAAGACGGCAAGCACGTGCGATCTCGCCTGACCTGGTCGGCCATCACCGGCGACTCGGCGCACTGGGAGAGCTCCCGCTCCTTCGACGGCGGGAAGACCTGGCAGATCCACTGGGTCATCGACCTTCGCCGGCGAGGCGCCTCGGAGCGCTAACCACACGCGGTCTCTTGGGAGGGCCCACTCACGACACCGGTCGTGAGCGATAATCGCCCCGCTCGTGGCGCTCGCCGCCGGGACGCGACTCGGTCCTTACGAGGTGCTCTCGCCGATCGGTGCCGGCGGGATGGGTGAAGTGTATCGGGCGCGCGACGCGCGTCTGGGCCGCGACGTTGCGATCAAGGTCCTGCCGGCGGATCTCGCGTCGAACGAGGAGCGCCTCAAGCGCTTCGAGAAGGAGGCGCGCTCCGCTTCCGCGCTGAGCCATCCCAACATCGTCACGGTCTTCGACATCGGCGCGACGGACGGCGTCTCGTGGATCGCGATGGAGCGCGTGGACGGAGACAACTTGCGCAAGCTCCTCGCGGCCGGACCGCTGCCGTCGAAGAAGCTCCTGGGGATCGCAGCGCAGATCGCCGAGGGGCTCGCCAAGGCGCACGCCACGGGAATCGTCCATCGCGACCTGAAGCCTGAAAACGTGATGGTGACGCGCGAGGGCATCGTCAAGATCCTCGATTTTGGACTGGCGAAGCTGACGTCCCCGACGGGGGAGACCGGCGAGGTGACGCAGTCTCCGACGGTTTCGGCGGGCACGGAAGCCGGCGTCGTGCTCGGGACGGTCGGCTACATGTCGCCGGAGCAGGCGCTCGGCGGGGCGCTCGACTTCCGGTCCGACCAGTTCTCCTTGGGAGCGATCCTCTACGAGATGATCGCCGGGAAACGCGCCTTCGCACGGCCGAGCGCGCCCGAGACGATGACGGCGATCATTCGCGAGGAGCCGGAGCCCCTGGCGAAGGCGGCGCCGAACTCGCCTCTGCCGCTCCGGTGGATCGTGGAGCGTTGTCTCGCGAAGGAGCGGGAGGAGCGCTACGGATCGACGAAGGATCTCGCGTACGACCTGGCGCGGCTGCGCGACGGCGCGACCGACGGGAGCCTCTCGGGAACTGCGGTCACCTCCGCGCTCCCGGCGCCGAAACGGCCCACGCGGCTCGGCGTGGTACTGGGGATCGCGGGTCTCGTCGTCGGAGCGGCGGCCGCCGCGATCGCGCTGCGGAGATCGCACGAGGGTCCGCCGACCTACCGCCCTGTGAGCTTCCATCGCGGCGCGATCGGCAACGCACGGATCGCCTCGGACGGGAAGACGATCTTCTACTCGGCGGCCTGGGAGGGGAAGCCCGCACAGATCTATTCGACGCGAGTGGATTCGCCCGAGTCGACGGCTCTTCCCTTACCGAGCGCCGACCTGCTCTCGATCTCGGCGACCGGCAAGCTCGCGATTCTGGTTCTCCACGGCTCAGACCCCCCCGCGATCGCCGAGGTCGCCCTCGCCGGCGGCGCGCCGCGAGAGCTCGTCGTCGCCGACCCGCTGGAGGCTCTGCAGTTCTCCCAGCAGGTCGCGGACTACGCCCCGGGAGAGGACCGCCTGGCGGTGGTGCGCAACGACCAGCTCGAATTTCCCATCGGTACTGTGCTCGTTCCGGCCGCCCCGGACACACACGTCTTCGCCTTGAGGTTTCTGCCGGACGGCAAGCAGATCGCTTACCTCGTCGCAAAGGGACTCGAAGGCCAGGGCCGGGGGGTCGTGCAGGCCGTGGGGATCGTCGACCTCGCCGGGAAGTCGAGGATCCTGACCTCGGACTGGAGATCATCTCTTCGCTCGCGTGGAATCCGGTGGCGAAGGAAATCTGGTTCTCCGGCCGCAAGTGGACCAACCACATCGGAGTCGTCGAGCTTCACGCGGTCTCCTTGTCCGGCCAGGAGCAGGCTCGTCGCGCAGAACCCGCAGCTGATCATCGTCCAGGACGTCGCGCCGGACGGGCGCGTTCTCGCCCGCAGCGACGACTGGCCCGAGACGATGATGTGCCTTTCGCCCGGCGCTTCCCGCGAGGCCGACCTGACCTGGCTCGACTTTTCCGAGAGCGTGGCGCTTTCCGCCGACGGCCAGGACCTG
>CAVTEG010000012.1:0-141825 GCA_963733815.1 uncultured Acidobacteriota bacterium
GCGAGGCGGCGGACCTCGCGCACATCGGCCTGGACATGAACGACGTCCCCGATTTCCACCGCCGCGTTTACGAAATCGCCCGAGCGATTCCGTCGGGAGCGACGCTCTCCTACGGCGAGGTCGCGGCGCGCCTCGGCGAGCCCTCCGCAGCGCGAGAGGTCGGAAAGGCGCTCGGCCGCAATCCCTTCCCGATCGTGGTGCCCTGTCACCGCGTGCTCGCGGCCGGCGGAAAGACCGGCGGCTTCTCGGCTCCCGGCGGCGTCGCCACCAAGCTGCGCCTGCTCGCCATCGAGGGCGCCCGAGCAAGGGCGATCCCGAGCCTCTTCTAGGGAACCCTGGGGTCAGACCCCCTTCGGGGGTCAGACCCCGCGAAGACTTTCGCGCTAGGATCTCGACCAGTTCCAGGACCTGGGGTCAGACCCCCTTCGGGGTCAGGCCCCGCGAAGACTTTTGCAGGGAGATCACATGAGCGCATCTCGCCGGGAGTTCCTCGCCCGCACCGCCGCCGGAATCGTGGGAGCCACTGCCGCGGGCAAAGCGGTCGCCGAAGCCGCGGCGCCCGATCCCAATCCCACGCCCCTGCCCGTGGAGGGAACGCCGCCGGCATTCGGCACGGCGCCGCCCGTCGGGCCCGCGATCACGACCGCCACGGTCGCCGAAGCCGAGAAGCTGGCGCGCGTCGAGTACACCGCCGCACAGCGGCAACAGCTGGCCGAGAGCTGGCCCCGCTCGATGGCCGCCACCATGGAGCGCCGGACGGGACCGAGGAAGCTCGCGATCGAGACGACCACGTCTCCCGCCACGCTCTGGAACCCGATGATCCCGGGCATTCCGCCCGGACCCGCGCAGGATCGGTTCGTCCGCAGCGCCGCGGCTCCCGGTCCGCTTCCGAAGAACGACGCCGACATTGCGTTCGCGACGATCTCGGCCCAGTCGCGCTGGATCGAGTCGCGTGCGTTGACGTCGGAGAGGCTGACGAAGATCTACCTCGATCGCGTCGATCGCTTCGACAAGAAGCTCCACGCGATCATCACGCTGACGCGCGACCACGCATTGGAGCAGGCCAGGCGCGCCGACGCCGAGATCGCGGCCGGCAAGTACCGCGGGCCGCTCCATGGCATCCCGTTCGGCGTCAAGGATCTCCTGGACACGAAAGGCATCCTGACGACCTACGGCGCCGAGCCGTTCCGCAACCGCGTTCCCGACGCCGACTCCGCGGTCGTCGCCCGCCTCCAGAACGCGGGCGCGGTCCTGATGGCGAAGCTCTCCCTGGGCGCGCTCGCTTTAAACGACGTCTGGTTCGGCGGGCAGACGATGAATCCGTGGCTGATCGAGGAAGGCTCCGGGGCTCCAGCGCCGGGCCCGGCTCCGCGACCGCGGCGGCGCTCGTCGGCTTTTCGATCGGCAGCGAGACCGGCGGCTCGATCATCGATCCGGCGACGCGCTGCGGCCTGACCGGTCTGCGCCCGACCTTCGGCAAGGTCCCGCGCACGGGGGCGATGACGCTCTGCTGGACGCTCGACAAACTGGGCCCGATGACTCGCGGCGTCGAAGACGCGTTTCTGGTGCTCGCGGCGGTCTCGGGTCCGGATCCCGGCGATCTGTACTCCGTTCCGAGCCACATGGACTTCGACGCCAACCGCAGCGTGAAGGGGCTTCGCGTCGGATACGTCCCGGCGTGGATGAAGGAGAGCCCGGCGACCGACGTGGACCGGGCCGCCCTAGAGAAGACCCGCAGCCTCGGCATGGTTCCGGTCGAGGTGACGCTGCCGGACTGGCCGTACAACTCGCTCAACGCCGTTCTCTTCGGCGAGGCCGCAGCGGCCTTCGAGGAGCTGACCCTCTCCCACGGTATGGACCAGCTCAAGATGCAGGTTCCCGACGCCTGGCCGAATCTCTTCCGGCAGGCGCGCTTCGTTTCGGCCGTCGATTTCGTCCAGGCCGACCGCATGCGCCGCATGGTGGCGCGCGACATGGCCAGGGTTTTCGAGAACGTGGATGTCCTGCTGACGCCGCCGCTGCGCGACGAGATCCTGACCATCACCAACTTCACGGGGCATCCCGCGCTGGTGCTCCGCACCGGATTCCTCCAGGTGACGCAGGCGCGCAACGACTGGGCGCCCGATCCCAGAGAACCCGATGCCGACCTTCAAGACGCCGCGGCGCGTTCCGCACGGCGTCTCGCTGATCGGGCGCCTCTTCGACGAAGGGACTCTCGGCGCCGTCGGCATGGCCCTCGAGAAGGCGTCCGGGGTCGCGGCGGAGAGGCCGCCGGGGTTCTGATCGGCGGCGCGCTACCGGCGGCTCCGGGCGCGTCGCGCCGCCGCGTTGCACCAAAGGACAACACGGGTCCTCCCCAACGGCCGTCTTCTCCCGGTCCCGCGATGGGCGGATCGTGCACCGAGGAGATTTTCATATCTCGAAGGAGGAGGAGTTCATGAAGCCACGCCCCGTTTCGATCCTCGTCGTCCTGGCCGCGGTCCTGGCTTTCTCCGGGAGCGTCGCCGCGCAGGAACCCAAGCCCGCCGAAGTCTTCAACGCATTCGCGGTCAGCATGCAGCAGGGCCAGGGCACCGCCATCGAGATCGTGATCAATCGCTGGTCCACGGACGGTGAGAAGAAGCTGCTGATGAACGTGCTCAAGGCGTCCGGCTCGCAGGAGATGGTCCGAATCATGCAGGACCTCCCGCAGGTCGGCTACATCAAGGGCGCCAACACGATGGGCGACGCGCTCTTCTACGCATGGTCCACGAACAATCCCGACGGCACCCGCTCCGTCGTGATCGCCACGGACCGCCCGATCTCCGCTGCCGCGATGGTCGCGCCGGGCACCGCCAACAAGTACGACGCCACCGTCATCGAGATGCACTTCAAGAAGGAAGGGAAGGGCGAGGGCAAAATCGTGGTGGCCGGCAAGGCCTTCATCGACCCGAAGACCGGCAAGCCCGGGATCCAGAACTACCAGGGCGAGCCGGTGATGCTCGAGAGCATCACCTCGAAGAAGCCGTAGCGCGATTCTCTTTCGAGTCGGGCGGGGGCGCCGTTCGCGGCGCCCCGCGCCGCCCCGACGCGCTGCCCCGCTCCCGCAGCGACCTCAAGTAGCCGTCCAGCGTGTCGAGCGTCAGCCGGTCCGCCGACGTCGAAATCGCCTCGATCCCTCTGTGCCGGAGCGACGCGGCCAGACGGCGGTTGCCGAGCAGAATCTCGAGGGCCGACGCCTTTGCGTACGCCTCCACCGGTGTTGCGGGAGCTCCCAGCGCAAGCCGCGTGATGTCCGGATCCTCCAGATGCACGAGCAGCGGGCGGTGCTGGAGACGCAGCGACGCCAGCGATTCGCGCAGCAGCTCGGCGCTGGCGAGGTCCACGAGCGAGGTCAAGAGGACGACGCGGGACCGGCGGAACTCGGCATCGCGGGCGGCCTCGGCGGCGAGGTCGTAGGCCGACTCCGCGAGCCGCGCCGAGAGATCGTAGAGCGCGGCGTAAGCCCACGCGATGCCCCGCGCTCCGGGCCGCACGCGGATGCGCCGCTCGATCCGGTCCGAGAACGCGACCACCAGGACCCGATCGCCGCGAGCCGAGGCCACGCGCGTCAGCGCGAGCGCACCGGCCAGCGCCGCGTCGAGCTTGCTGCGCGACCCGTCCATCGACGCCATGGCGCGGCCGCAGTCGAGGAGGATGACCAGGCGCCCGCTCTTCTCCCACGTCTCCTCGCGCGTCATCAGGCGGCCGTGCCGGGCCGTGGCCTTCCAGTGAATCCGATTCGGAGGATCCCCCTCCGCGTGCCGGCGAACGCCGTAGGGCTCCGAGCCCACGCCCGTCAGGCGGGTCGGCGCGAGCCCGAGCTGCCTCCGGTGCGCCAGCGCGAGGAGGCGTCCGGCGCGCCCTTCCCAGCGGATCTGAGGGTAGACACGCACCTCTTCCTCGGGCAGGAGCTCGCGCTGGGCCCAGGCCAGACCCCACGGGCCCTCGACGCGCGCCGAGAGCGGGAGGATGCGGACCGCACCCCGGCTTCTCGGCTCGATCGAGTGGCTCCAGACCGCGATCTTCCCGGGCTCGGCTTCGATCCGCTCGCGCGCCGGCGCTTTCGCGAGCGCGGGGTGCAGGCCGTCTCGCAGCCACACGGTCCGCCGGTGCTCCCCCGCGGGCGCGGTGACTTCCACGGTGACGGCCGCGGGTTCGCCCTGGACGAGCAACGGCGGCCAGACGCGTCGGGCGGCGAGCCGCGAGCGGCTCGCGACGCGCCAGTCGAGTCCGAGCGCCGCGAGCAGCGCGACGTCGGCGGCGAGCACCGCCCAGCGCAGCGGCGGCACGAGAACCGAGACCGCGGCGGCGAGCGCCAGAACGCCGAAGACGTACAAGAGGCGACGCGTCGGCATCGACTCACCTCACCGCGGCACGGCCACCGCGCCGGCGATCCGACCGAGCACTCCCGCTGGAGTCTCGTTCTCCAGCTCCGCCTCGGCCGTCAGGAGCACGCGATGCGCCCAGCAGGGAACCAGGGAGCGCTTGACGTCGTCGGGCGCGACGAAGTCCCGGCCGGAGATGAGGGCCATGGCCCGCGCCGTCTCGATCAGGGCGAGCGCGCCGCGCGGGCTGACCGGAATCTCGACGCGGGGGGACTCCCGCACCGCCGCGGCCAGGCTCGCGACGTAGTCGAGAATCTCCGGCGCCACGTGCACCAGCCGGGACGCCAGGCGCAGGGCGGCGGCTTCGTGCCGGCGCACCACGGGCGCCGGGAAGCGCCGGGTCGGCTCCCCAGCCGGCGAGCGTGCCCGCCACGGCCCGTCGGTAGATCTCGATCTCGGCGGCCCGCTCGGGAAGTCCCATGTCCACGCGCACGAGGAAGCGGTCGAGCTGCGCTTCGGGCAGCGGATACGTGCCCTCGAACTCGATCGGGTTCTGCGTCGCGACGACGAAGAAGACGGGCGGCAGCTCGTGCGGTCACGCCGTCGATCGTGACCTGGCGCTCCTGCATCGCCTCGAGCAGCGCCGACTGCGTCTTCGGCGGCGTCGCGGTTGATCTCGTCGGCCATCAGGAGTTCCGTGAAGACGGGCCCGCGCACGAGACGGAACGCCGCCGCGCCTGGTCGAACACGTTCGCGCCCAGCAGGTCCGACGGGCATCAGGTCCGGCGTGAACTGGGCGCGCGTGAAGCTGCAAGCCGAGCGCGCGAGGCGAAGGCGCGGGCGAGGAGCGTCTTGGCGATCCCCGGCACGCCCTCGATCAGAGCGTGGCCGCCCGCGACATACGCCGCAAGAAGAGTCTCGGCGGCCGCGTCCTGGCCGACCACGCTCGAGCGGACCGACTCCGCCACGCGTCCGGCGGCCGCCTTGACCGATGCGATTCCATCCGAAGGTGTCGAAGACATGTCCGTCAGGCCCTCCTCCGGCCCTGGAGACGGGAAACGGTTTGCCCGATCTTGACCAGATCGTCCGGCCTCGCCTGCGCCGCCGCGTGCCGTATCGCGGCGGGCACCGCGAGGCGAGGATCCAGCGCCTCCGCGCTCTCGACGAGCCGCAGGGCCGCGCCGCCGGAATGCCCGAGCCGCCGGTGAAGCTCGCCGAGGCCCCGAAGGAACGTCGTCGTCGAGCTCGCAATGGGCGTCGGCTCGCGCCATGCCGGACCGAACCGCTTCGCGAGGGTCCAGGCGGCGAGCAGGTAGAGCAGGACAAGCTGTACGAGAAGCAGGTCCAGGCTGCGGACACTGCCCGAATTCTCAAGGGCGTCGGGAGCCACGAGTCCGTGATGGTATTCGTCGAACACGATCGAACTCCCGAGCGTGGCCGAAAGAGATTCCAGAAGATCTGCGTTTCCGGGATTTCCGAGCCGGCCGTTGGAAAGGGCGTCGGCGGGAATCACGAGGACGCGTCCCCTTCCCGATGCGAACTCGAACGCCGCCGGCGCGCCGCCGGGAGCGCGATACAGGGTGCGCGCGGCCGGCGGAGGCACGGGCAAACGGCGCGGAGCGGCGATCACGACGCCGTGCGCGTCCGTCCCGAGATCCGGCTCGGGCGTCAGCGTCCACTTCTCGTTCGCAAACGCCCACCAGCGCAGGGGGTGGAGCGGAGGGCGTCCGCGCACGTCCTTGTCGGAAATGCGGAGCTCCTTACCGAACTGTTCCTCTGCGGGCCCTCCCTCTCCGGAGTAGCCGAACACGATGGTGTCGCCGCGAGACAGGCGCGCTCGCAGAGCGGCGAGTTCAGCGGCGTCGACCAGCGGCCCATAGGGAAACGCCAGGACCAGAGCCGGCCCCTCCGGCGCGCGGTGAAGCGGGCGATCGCTCAGGACCGCGCGGTGGCCGCGCTGCTGCAGATACTCGCGCGCGGCAAGCCATCCCTCGGATCCCCTGGCCAGCGCGCTCGGGCCCGCCGGGTTGCGGCGCGCAAGGAGCAGAACGGCGAAAATCAGGACCACCAGGAGGCCGAAAGCCAGGGGAATCCACGCGCCCTTCTTCACCCGAGCACTTCCTCGAAGCGCGCGTGACACGATCGAAGGTCCCCCGGGGTCGGAACGGTCCGGCCATACATCAGAACGTCCAGCGCGGCGCTCAAGCCGAGAAGCTCGGGGCGCCTCGCTCTCGTCAGCAGCTCCCGCGTCGTCCAGCTCGCGTCGACCGGACTCCCCGGCGCGAGCGACGCCGCCAGCCACCACCACAGCGCTTCGAGCGCGCCGGCGACGTCGCCGCGCGCGAGACGGGCTTCGAACTCGGACCTCCACGCCGATCGATCGAGCGCGGCCGCAGCCGAGGGCTCCGCGATCCGCGACCACGCCGGCGAGTCCCTTGGCGTGGCCGGCCGGCGCCGGGTGAGCTTCCGGACGAGGAGAACCATCAGCAGCACCGCCGCCGCCGCGACGACGCCGATCGCGACGAGCTCCATCGCGGTCACGATCCCCTGGGCCAGCTCGGGCCGCGCCGAGAAGAAGTCCGAGATCCAACGGGCGAGGGCCTCACCCCAGGCCGAGACGTAGCCGACGAGCGACGGGCCCGAAGGTTCGCGGACCACGCCGGTCTCGGACAGGACGCGGCGCACGAGGTCCGGATCGGCCGTTCGAAACGCGAACGCGGGCACGCCCGGCGCCGCCGCCTCCGCCGACTGCGCGAGGAATCCGATACCCGGAGGGATCATGCGGGCGCCGGCGTCGAAGGCGAAGGTGGCGGCGTCCCGCCGAACCGGGCGTCGATCGCGGCCGCGAGGTCGGATCCTTCTTTGCGCCGCAGGACGTCGAGGTACAGCAGGACCACCCCGAACGAGGAGTAGAGGCGGACGGCAGTCGAAGCCAGGGATCCGAGAATCGCCGTCGGAAGCTGCAACCACCGCACGTGCTCCATCAGAGCCTGTGGATCCACGGGACCGCCCTTCGACGCCTCGCGGAACATCGAAACGCCCCAGATCGCGGTGAACGGAAGCTGGATGATGAAGCCGACGAGCCAGCCGATCGCGGCCGCGACCAGATAGAGCAGGAAGATCTTCACCGCGGAATGCCGCGAGAACCCGCCTCCGGGGTTGTAGCCGGCGAGCTTCCAGCTGCGCGACAGCGCGGCGCTTCCTCGCAGCCCCTCCAGCACCATCACCGGCATCACGAACGACAGCATCAACGCCACGTAGATGCCCGGAAAGACCAGGCAGATGAAACCCGCGACCACCGCCAGAAAAGCCAGCACCAGCGTTCCCAGGACGGGCGGCTGAAACACGAACGCCCACTTCTGCGCCATCTGGATCGGTTTCCCGGTCACGCCGTCGGACGCGGCGGCCATCAGCACGCCGTAGGAGGCGAACTGCAGGACGAGGGCGGCGAGAAAGCTCACCAGCATCGCGATACAGCCCGTTCCGGTGAACATCGCCGCCGGGTTGCGGCCGCTCGTGAAGTCGCTCATCCACATCGACTGGGCGAACACGACGATCCCCGAGAGCAGCGCGAGAGGGATTGCGACCGGAAGATAGATCCGGCCGAAGTGGCGGCGCGTGTACCGCATCGCTTCGTCCAGAAGGACGCGAAACGGGATCGGTTCCGCCGGGATTGCGGGTGCGCTCATCGTTCCTCCTTTGACATGAGGGGGTTCCAGGCGGTCGTCAAGAAGAGCCCGAGCAGACAGATCCCCAGGCCGGCCTTCAGTCCGGGAGACACGACCGGCGACGGAGAGAGAAAGCCCTCGACGAAACCCAGAGGCACGAACCACGGCAGACACCCCAGGAGAATCACCAGGGCGTCACGCCCCGCGGCCTGCATGACGTCGCGCCGCGGCTGATCCGTCGCCTCGAGAAGACCCGGCCCATCCGCAGACCGGCGGCGGCCGACACGAGGATGAGCGAGATCTCCAGGGGCCCGTGCGCCGACACGAACTCCAACAGGTTGCGGGCCATCGAGTAGTGCAGCGTCACGCCGAAGACGCCGCCCAGCAGCAATCCGTTGAGAAAGACGATGTAGAGCGCGCCGATCCCGGCGATCGCTCCGCCGGCCCAGCCCACCAGCGCGACTCCCAGATTGTTTCGGGCGATGGAGGACGACGTCACCGACGGCGGCGCGGAATGCACGATCGACTCGGTCCAGAGGTGGCCGTTCTGGAGGTCCGCCACGGCCTTGGGCCCGAGCAGAGACATCGCCAGCGACGGTTGGACTGCGGCGAGCCCCAGCCCGAAAACGGCGGCGACGGCGAAGAAAAAGATTGCGGCTCCCAGGTTCGGCAGGTTGCGGCGGAATGCGTCCGGAAAGGTCCGGCCGAAGAAGCGCGCCAGCACCGATCCGCTCTCGCGCTGCTCCGGATGCAGGAAGCGGGTCGCCTGCACCGCCAGACGCTCGAGCCGCCGTGCCGCCCCGGTCCCCGGGAAGCGGGCGCGCGCCAGGCTGCTGTCGTGCAGGATCTGGCGGTAGCGGACGGCCAGGAACTCGAGATCCTCGTAACGGAGCGCGCGCGGCCGCTGCTCGGCCTGGCGGAGCCGCTCTTCGAACTGGTTCCAGCCCGGTTCTCGGAGCGCGAGGAAAACGCCGTAGTCCATCCGCTACGACTCGACGCCGAACGCGCGGCGCAGGATCGTCAAGGGCATGTCGCCGGGGCGGCGTGCGCCCTCGAGGAACGCGGGCTGCTCGCGCTCCAGACGCTCGAGGACGCGATACGCCATCTCGTCCGCGCGCGCCGGCTCGAGGTCGCGGGAACGCCGCAGGAGCGACTCGACGAGAGCCACGTCGGCGCCCTGCCAGCCGGCCGGAACGCGGCGCAGGAGCGGCTCGGCCGCGGCGGCGCGGTCGTGGATGACGATCGTGCCGGCCAGACGGTCGCCCAGCCGCCGCGAGAGCGGGTCGATCGCCATCAGGGGAATGCCGACGATCAGATCGACGACGCGCACGAGATTGCGCGTCAGAAGCGCTCCGGCGCTCGCGGCCCCGCCGTTGCGGGTGACCACGCGAAGGCCCACGGCTTTCTTGCCGAGGGTCCGCCCGTGCATCGCGATCTCCGTGCCCGCGAAGTAGGCCCAGTCGATCAGGAAACTCCCGGCAAAGAAGCCCACGAGAATGACCGGTCCGCCGAGTCCGGCCAGCCCGGCGAGGAAGATGAGCGCGAAGAACCAGACGACCAGGATCACCATCTGGAGAATTCCGTCCAGGATTCCCGCGAGGACGCGGGAACCCACACCCGCCACCGGCAGCGTGAGCGGAACATTGTCGATGCCGAGGACGGTCTCGGCGTCGAGCCCGGAGCCGGCGCTGCTCGGATCGATCAGGGGTGTCTCCCGTCGTCAGGAACGGACGCCCGTCGACTCGATTCGGAATACGTTACGCGCGAGTATAACGAAGCGTCGCCCCACACCCTCGCCCACTCCCCCTGCCCCGGTGTGCGTTTCATGGGAGAGGATTCCCGCGCGACTTCCCCTCTCTCGTCGGTCGGCCCGCGAAGCGGGCCGCTCAGAGTCCGAGCCGTTACGGGTTCGTCTCCCGACGCCGATACTCTTCGAGGTGCTTGCGGTCGGTGACGTCGCGACAGACGGCGAGCGCGGCGAGCGTGCGGCCAAAGTCGTCGAAGAGGGGCACGACGACGACGTCGACGACGCCGGCCTTCCCGTCCCGCTTCTTGAATCGCATCTCGCCGGTCCACCGGCCTTCCCGCCGCATGGTGCCGAGAAGCTCCTTGGCGGTCGTCTGGACGTCCTCGGGTCGGAGAAGGTCGGGCGTCTGTCCGAGCATTTCCTCCTTGGTGTAGCCGAACAACCTCTCCGCTCCGGGGTTCCAGTCCACGATGCGGGCCTCCAGGTCCATCGTGATCACGCCGTCGCTGATGTGATCGAACGCGCGCGCGTGCCGCCGGATTGTGTCTTCCATCAAACGCATCCGCGTCACGTCGTGAAAGCTCCAGACGCGGCCGACCGTTTTGCCTCCGACCTTCTGGGCGCGGAGTAGCGCTCGAACATGCGCCCGTCCTTGAAGTCCAGCCAGTCGTAGCTGCGCGCGTCGGGCTCGTCGTAGAGGTCTTTGACCTTCCGCACGAAGCGCTCGGGATCGCGGAGCTGATCGAGCACGAAGGCGAGCGCCTGGTTGTCGTCGCGGGAGGAGAGGATGTCTTCGGGGATGCGCCACATGTCGGCGAACTTCCGGTTGAAGCTGACGATGCGGCCCTCTTTGTCCACGACCAGGATGCCGTCGGCCGTTGCCTCGAGCGTGGCGCGCAGGAGCGACAGGCTCGCCTCCGCGTTCTCCTCGGAGCGCTTTCGCTCGGTGACGTCGCGAAAGCTCCAGACGCGGCCGACGGTGTTGCCGTCGCACGACCTGGGGCAGCGAGTCGCGCTCGATCTGCCGGCCGTCTTTGAGCTCCAGGACGTCATGGCTGACGGCGGAGGGCTGCGCGTAGACCGTCATCACCTTCTTGACGAAGGCGGCCGGGTCCTTGAGCTTCTCGAGAACGAAGGCGAGGGTCTGAGCCTCGTCGCGCGTCGCCGCGACGTCTTCGGGGATGCCCCACAGCGCGACGAAGCGCCGGTTGTAGTGGACGATCTTCCCAGTCGCGTCGACGACGAGAATGCCGTCCGCCGTGGCGTCCAACGTCGCCGACAGCAGCGCCAGCGAGCGGCGGCCTTCCTCCTCGGCGTCCTTACGCTCGGTGACGTCGAAGGCCACTCCGATGACGCCGAGGACCGCTCCCTCCGCGTCGCGGAAGGGCTCGACGTGCGCCTGGAACGCGCGGCCCTTCCAGGTCACTTCGTAGGTGACGGACTCCTCCGAGAGCGCCCGCCGGTGCGCCGCGATCGGGGGAAACTCGGGATCGGTCGTCTTGAAGTAGGCGAAGAGGGATTGGCCGGGGACGGGAGTATCGCCCAGAGCCGCCGGCCCGCGCCCGGTCGCCTCGACGAAGCGCAGCTCCCGATCGGTCATCCAGAGGACCGCCGGCATCTGCGACACCAGGACGCGCTGCGTCTCCTCCTTCTCGAAGAGAAGCTCGCCCGCCTCCGCGCGCTCGAACCGAAGCCGGCGGCGCAGCTCCAGCTGGTCGACGACCTGGCGGGACAGCGCCCGCAGCGCGGCGGACTGGCGCAGGGTCAGCCGCCGCGGCTCGCGGTCCATGACACAGAGCGTTCCGACCGAGTGGCCCTCGGGAGTCACCAGCGGCGCGCCGGCGTAGAAGCGGATGCCGTCGCGCCCCGTGACCAGGGGGTTATCGGCGAAGCGCCGGTCGGCCGCCGCGTCCGGAACGACGAAGAGATCCTTTCCCGTGACCGCATGCGCGCAGAACGCGACCTCGCGCGGCGTCTCCGTTTTGTCGAAGTTCACGCGCGCCTTGAACCACTGCCGGTCGCTGTCCACGAGGGAGACCAGGGAGATCGGCGTCTCGCAGATCTCCGACGCGAGGAGCGCGAGGTCGTCGAACGCGTGCTCGGGAGGCGTGTCGAGAACGTCGTACTGGTGAAGCGCCTCGAGCCGTTCAGGCTCGTCGGCCGGCAGCGGAGCCGCGAGGATTGTGGCCATGGCGCTTCGGACTCGTCATCATATTTCAGGGAGCGGAAGAAGAGCCCGGACGGGTCCGCGGCGCGCCGATCGCCGAGACCAGGTCCGGCTTGGAGGCGTCCCGCTCCAGCCGGGGATGCTTCTCGCCGCCGCGCTCATCCACGTCCAGCGTCTGAAACGTGTCCAGATTCTCGACGAGCAGCGCGATCGGCGCCTTTCCGTCCTTCGCGGAGCGCAACGCGTCCCGCAGGCCCTGTTCCTTGTACCGCCTTCCGTTGACCGCGACCAGCCGCATCCCCGGCGCCACACCCGCGCGCGCCGCCGAAGACCCGGGCACGACGTCTTTGATCGTCCCGTCTTCGGGAGAATCGCCGTCGCCCTGGACGACGATGCCGAGCGAGTACCAGAAGTCGTAGAGCTTGGATTCCTCCTCCGCCGCCCGGGTCAGCTCGGGGCGCGCGTCCGCGTACGTCAGCTTCCAGCCGCCGTTCTCGATTCCGCCCAGGGGCGCGCGCGGAGCGACGTCGTAGACGCGCTCCCGGAAAAACGCAGCCCAGTCATTGGGCGCCACGGCGTTCAGCGCCGCGACGACGTCGTCGAAGCCGTACGTCTTCACCGCCGGACCGCTGTTCGGAGGCCCGTAGAACGCTCGCGCGAAATCGTCGAGCGACTTCTTCCCGCCGGTCTTCCGGCGAATCAGGACGTCGGCATCGAGCCAGATCAGCGCGCTCTCCGGATAGAAATCCACGCCGCGGCGCCAGTCCGCCCACTCGGGGCGGCCGTCGTAGAGCAGCTGCGCCGCCGTCGCCGTGTCCGCCAGCGGACGCCAGGCGCGCCCGGCCTGCCGATCCATCCCCGCGCCCAGGAGCGCGAGATTCTCGCGGTAGAGCTCGGGCGACCGTATCCCGCTGCGGGCACCGAGCACGTCGCCGTAGTACTCGGTCAAACCTTCGTAGACCCAGAGCAGATCGCTCTGGACCGGCGCCTGGTAGTCCGCCGAGACCCCCGAGACCAGGCCGGCGGGCCGGCGGTATTTGCCGTTCCAGGAGTGCACGTACTCGTGCGAGAGAAGCGTGCCCAACACCTTCTTCGCGGAATCCTCCGTCAACGCGCCCTCGGCGGCGCGGTTGTCGCTGGACTCGTGGTGCTCGAGTCCGTTGGAGCCGAGATGGTCGGAGAGGGAGAGCAGGAAGTGATACTGCCCGTAGTGGCGGGCGCCGAAGAGCGCCTGGGCCTCGGCCACGAGGCGGCGATAGTGCGCCTCGTCCTCGGAAGAAATCGCCACGGACACGTCGGTGTCTCCGGCGATGTGCAGCCAGTGGCCGGGCGTCTGGCCGGGCGTTAAGTCCACGGTCCGGAAGTGCGCTCCGGTGAGAACCGGAGAATCGATCAGCGTGACCAGCGATACCGGCGCGAACGTGACCGGATTCCCGGACTCTCCCGACGCCGCCGTCTTCAGCGCCGTCGCGTACTTCCATCCCGCCGGCAGCTTCAGCGACGGCGCGAACTTCGTCTCGTTGTCCCCCGGACCCTGCGGGTACAGGAGCACACTCCACCAGTTCACGACCGCGAGCTGCGCCGTCGCCGTCGTCCAGGCTCCGAGCGCCGCTACGTAGTCGAAGGTCGCCTCGAGAGACGAGACTCCCTCGGGAACCCGCACATCGAATGCCCACATCTCGGTCGCCTGTCGCGTCCACGGCACGGGCTTTCCGCCGGCCGAGAGCTTCATCCCCACCAGATCCGTAATCGGTCCCGCCGCGCTGTGCTCGCCCGGAATCCACTTCGGATAGACCAGCGTCAACGGGCCGGGCGCGACCGGAATCGTCTCGCGCACGTGAAAGATCCTCCTCGGAGCCTCCGAAGCATCCACCGCGAGGGTGATGGCGGGCGTCTGCGCGGAGGCGGCCAGAGCCGCAATCCCCAGAATCGCCGCCGCGAAAAAGACGCGCAGACCCTGACCGAATGACCGCATCGTGGAGTTCTCCTTTTCCAAACGAAGCGCGGACGCGTCAGCCTGCTCGTTCAAAGTCCGCCGCCGTGTCCTTCCACGCTCCCGCCGCCTCCGGCGTGGGACACGCGCGGGAGAGGATGGGCGTCGTGATCACCGTCGTGAAGAGAGCCATCGCCACCAGCCAGAAGAACGCCGCCGGCGAGATCACTCCCATGTCGGCCCCGATGTTGATGACGACGAACGCTCGAAGTCTTCGGCGTCAGAAGGGTCTTGATCGCTTCCGGATAGAGCCGTCCCAGCAGCGACGGGCCCAGGATCACTCCCGCGAGGATCTCGCCCACGACCGGAGGCTGTCCGACCTTGCCGAAGAGCCAGCCGAAGACGCGGGCGGCGGCGATGATGATCGCCAGATCCGCGCACAGCAGAAGGAGCGTCTTCTCGAGCTCGAGGAACGAGTCCATGCGGCCTCCTTCAGGAGTGCGGAGCCGCGGCCGTCAGGCGCTCCCGAAACGCCTTCGAGAGAGGGATCAGACCCGAGCCCTTCTTCTGCGTCGCGCGGTCGTACGCTTCGAAGAAGGCCCGGGGACCTCCCGCCAGCGCCGCGCGATACGCGTCGAGGCCGGACACCTGAATGATGCCGTCCGCGAGAAAAGCGCCCGCGGGCCCGGCGACCTGAGTGGTGAACTCGGGCTTGCGGATCTCCGCAGCGAGCGTCACGCGGGCGTCGAGGTCTCCCTCCGACGACATGAGGCGGTCGGCGGTGCGGTTCAGCGCGTCGATCGACGACTTCATCGGCTCCTTCAGCCATACGGACAGCGGAAAGAAGTTCTCGTCCACCGTGTAGAGCGTGACCGGTCCGGCCTCGGCCACCGCGCGCATCAACGGCTCGAGCTGGCCGAGGGACGCGTCGTGCTTCAGCCAGGCCGGGCTCTTGGCTCGGTACTCCGCCCACGCGCGCTGGTAGGCCTCGCTCGCCATCATCCGCGAGAGGTGCTTGATCTGGTCGGCGGGGGTCGAGGACTCGACGTCCGACAGGGCCCGCGACAGGTCGATGACGACGGCCCACTCGGCGCCTTCGATCGGCATCGAGATGTGGTCGGCCCGGCCGGGGAGCCCGAATGTCAGGAACACCGGCAGCGTAGCGTCCAACGGAATGTCGCGCGGCAGGAGCGACGCCGCCCGGTCGGCCGCGAGCTTCGTCAGCTCGGCCTCGCGGGTGGACACCATCCCGAGAAGCTCGTCCCACCGGCCTTTCTCGTCGCGAATCTTCCGGAAGTCGAAGATGGCGACGCGAACCTGCGGATCGAACGCCGCCGCGAAGTCGCGCTCGAAGGACTCGGGCGGGCGCGCGGATTCCTTGATGGCGAGCTGCACCGGAACCAAGCTCTCGAGCTGTTTCGTCTCCGCCGGGTTGTAGGCGGTCTGCCCGAGCAGGTGCAGGATCTCCCGCGCGGCGCGCATGTCCAGAGTGATCGCGACTTTTCCCTGCGCGACCGGAGGGCTGTCGTACGGCGCCCGAGACGTGGCGCTCTGCATCGCGACGGGAGTCGGGGCCGGGACTCCGGCGAGCGAGGCGACGAGGATCGCAAAGCCGATCCTCATCCCAGGATCGCCTCCACGGCGCGGCGCGTGTCCGAAAAGTCTTCGAAGACGGCATCGGGCTTCTCCGCTGACAGCCTCTCGACCGAAGTCAGCCCCGTGGCCACGGCGACCGCGCGGACGCCCAGCGATCGGCCACAGGCGACGTCATGCACCGAATCCCCCACGACCACCACCGACTTGCCGTCGAAGCGGCGTCCGGTGTGGGCCCGCGCGCGCTCGACGGCGATCGCCGGGAGCTGGTACCGGTCGTGCGAGTCGCTGCCGAAGGCCCCGAAAGGAAAGTAGGGGTTGTACCCCGGAGGATCGAGCTTCAGGCGCGCCCCCTTCTCGAGGTTGCCGGTCAGGAGCCCCAGGGTGACCTCGGGCCGCTCCGCCAGCCGCGCGAGCAGCTCCGGGATCCCCGGCTTGGGGACCACGGACTCCGGCGTGAGCTGGCGCTCGAGCTCCTGGAGGTAAAGCTGCAGCGCGTTGGGCAGGCCCGACTCGAACCTCTCCTGTCCGACCTCCGCCAGGACGAGCTCGCGGACGATCTGGGGGTCCGTTTTTCCCGAAAAATCGTACTTCTCCCGGTTCCAGTGCTCCTCGGCGGCGTTCCACCCGTACGCGGCCGCGAGGGATCGGAGGATCGACTCGCGGGCGACCTTGCCCGCGGAGATCAGCGTTCCGTCGATGTCGAAGAGGACGAGGCGGTGCCCGTTCGTGCGCGAAAGCGTTCCGTCAGCCATCACTCCGCATCATATTCAAAGCGCGCCGCGTGCCAGGCCATCAGCTCCGGCAACGCCCGGCTCCAATAATCCCAATCGTGCCCGCCCCTCTCCAGGATCACGGTCGTCGGCACGCCGCGCTCGTTCAAGAGCATCCCGTACTGCGCGGCCACGCCCTCGAGGCCGTAGAAGTCTTCGCTGCCCGCGCGCAGCTGCACGGGAAATGGAGGCGTCTCGAAGCAGAGACCCCAGAGGATGTTCCACGGGTCGTTTTCCGCGAGCGAGTTGGCTTCCTTCTTCCGTCCGAAGACACGCATCAGCGTGAACCGCGCCACCCAGCTGTAGCGCTGGATGTCCGACCAGCCGAACGGAATCAGAGCGCCCGACAGCGCCGAGACCGAGCCGTAGAAATCGGGATGCTTCAGAGCGGTCTTGACCGCGCCGTAGCCGCCCATCGAGACGCCCGTGATTCCGCGTCCGCCGCGGCCGGGGATGACGCGGTAGCGCTCCTCGATCGAGCGCGGAAGATCCTCGGTCAGCAGTTTCTCGAACTGGTGCTTTCCGTCGTAGGAGTCCGAGAACCAGCTTCCGCTCCCGTCCGGAGCGACGATGAAGAACTCCGGAAGCGTCCCCTTCCGCATCCGCGACAGCGCCTCCTCCGCGACGCCGCGGCGCACGAGCGTGCGGCCGTCGCCGTAGCCGTCATGGAGAAAGTAGAGAACCGGGTAGCGCCGGCCGGGCGATCGTTCGTAGGACGGTGGTACGACGACCAGGCATTCGGGCGCGCTCGGGAGCGCCGTCGTCGGAATCCGGTCGATCCGCATTCCCGGACCGGGTGCCGAGGAGCAAGCGGCGGCGCAGGCGACCAGCGTGAAGAGGAGCGCGCGGCGAATCAGGGGGCGGCCGGTGGCTTGAAGAGCGCGTCGTCTCGCGACGGAGAGACCGCGACGTTCTCGAAGCGGATCTCGAACGGCTCGCTCTGCATCGGCTTGTCCATCGAGAGCAGCATGCCGTTCATGTTCTTCCAATCTTTCCAGGCGACCGTCGTGGGAGCCTCGGCCGCGCCGCCCAGGACGTACTGCCACTGCAACATGTGGCGCCCGTCGCGCGTGATCCAGAGCCAGTACACGTCCTTGGGAGTCAGGCCGACGTTGTCGAACGACAGCTTCAGGATGTCGCAGGTCCCTCCGGCCGGGCAGGGTTTCTCGCCGTCGTACGTCAGGTTCACGCCCGGGTCGAAGATCTTCCATGGAGCCAGGAGCCAGTACGAGTCGTTGATGAACCGCCCGTACGCGCTCTCGAGTCGCTTCGCATTCTCCTCCGCCGGAACGGCGGCGCCGTTGACGAACGCCTTGCCCTCCTTGGTGTTGACGTTGAAGTACACCACGTACGGAGCGCCCGCCTTGTCGACGCCCCTCAACCGATAGTCGCCGGTGTACCGATCCCAGACGTGAGAGAAACGCGCGAGGTCCTTCCCCTCTTTCGCCACGACGAAATCGAACTGGAATTGCCGCGACTTCTCCCACGCCGGCATCCCGCCCAGCGCGGCGATCAACTCCTTGCCGACCGCGTCCGCCTTCGGGTCGTGCCCGGCTGGCGATGCCGACAGGAGGGCTGCAAGGAGCGCCATTGCGACTCTCTGCACGTCGCGATCATATTCCCGGTTGCAGGTTCCAGGTGACTCAGATCGACCTGGAAGCTGGAACCTGGAACTTGGAACTACACTTGCGCCATGCCCGAGTTGCGAAAGATGCCCCGGGACCTCCACGCGGCTCTGGGCGGCGAAGGGTTCCGGCGCCGGCGGCGGCTCGTGCTTCCGCTGCTGACGACGGACCCGGAGGGATTTCCGAGAGTGGCCCTCCTGACCCTGGGCGAGGTCCGCGCGAATTCGGTCTCGGAGCTCGCGGTGGCAGTCCGCGCCGAGAGCCGCACGGCGTTCAACCTCGTTCGGCGGGCGACGGCCACGCTCGTCTATCTCCACAGGCCGATCACGGCGTCGGTCCAGGCGCGGGCCGGACACGGACGCGTCTCGACGGCGGATCCGGGCCGCCGCGTCTTTCCACTTTCAGTCGAGCGCGTCCGGGTGGACCGGCCGGCTCAGGACGAAGGAGACGTGGAGCTGTTGACCGGACCGACGTTCGCGGGAGGCGACGCCGAGGGTTTGTTCTCCGAAGAGCTCTTCGCCGAGCTCGGGAAGGTGAAGCCGCGATGAGGTTTCAGGATCGGACGGTCCTGGTCACGGGCGCCAGCCGCGGCATCGGCCGCTCGATCGCGCTGCGCTTTGCCGAAGAGGGCGCGCGCGTCGCCGTGGTCGCCCGCACCGCCGAGCCGCTCCAGGAGACCGCGAAGCAGGCCGAGCAGCTCGGCGGCAAGAGCCTGGCGATCCCCGCCGACATCACATCCCCCGGCGCCGCCGAGGAATGCGTTGCGGCGGCCGAGAAGGCGTTCGGTCCCGTGGACGTCCTGGTCAACAACGCCGGGATCTTCATCTGGAGGCCGTTCCTGAAGCTCTCCCCCGAAGACTGGGACCGCGTTCTCGCGACCAACCTGACCGCCGCCGCCTCGTTCTGCCGTGCGGTCCTGCCCGGAATGGTCGAGAGACGCCGCGGCCGGATCGTCAACGTGGCCTCGATCCACGGAATGCGCGGGGACGCCAACGTCGCTGCCCAGAGCGCCGCCAAGTTCGGATTGATCGGGCTCACACAGAGCCTCGCCCGCGAGTTCCGCACCTGCAACGTCGCCGTCAATGCAGTCTCCCCTGGCACCGTCGAGAACAAAAAGGACGAGGGCGACGCCCTTCACACCGAGCCTCTCGCCGAGAAGCTCTGGCCGAGGGACGTCGCCCGCGCCGTGCTCTTCCTCGCCTCCGACGACGCCGCCGGGATCACCGGTGCGGTCCTCGAGGTCCTGGGCGGAACTCACCTGGTCATCGCACCGTAGGCCGAGTCCGAGTCTGACCCGACGGACCTCGCGACAATACACAGGCAGAGGCGCGAGGAGGCATAAAATCCGGACATGAGCGTGCCGGCTGCGCTGAAGTTCACCTACGAGGATTACTGCCTCCTTCCCGAAGACCGCCGCTACGAGGTCGTGGATGGAGAGCTGTTCTTGACACCGGCGCCGACGACGTTTCACCAGGCGGTCAAGGGACGCCTCAAGCGCTTGCTCGATGACTTCGTGAACGCCGGCGACCTCGGGATTGTGCTGGACGCCCCTTGCGATGTCGTCCTCTCCGACCACGACGTCCTTCAGCCCGACATCCTGTTCGTGTCGGCGGCGCGCCGGCCGATCGTAGGCGAAAAGTACATCGGGCCGGCCCCGGACCTGGTTGTCGAAGTCCTCTCTCCTTCGACCGAGACTCGCGATCGCGCTTCCAAGGCCAAGCGCTACGCTGCTTTCGGCGTCCGGGAGATGTGGTTGGTCGATCCGGCCGCAAAGACGATCGAGGTCCTAGTCAACTCGAGTGCAGGATTCGAACGCGCGGCCCTCTACGGAGAAGCCGACACCATGCACTCGGTCATCCTCGACGGTTTCGAGTTCGCCGCCGGACCTGTCTTCCGTCCGATCTGAACCTTCCGAGCCCTCCCCCGTAGTAATCTGCCGCGGGCCCTCGGGCCCTTTCTTTCGCTACGGAGGACCAAGATGCGGAGACTGAACCGCGACCGCCGCGGGCCTGCTGCTCGCTGCGGCCGCCCTGCCTGCCCAGACCGCCGACGAGATCGTCGCCAAGTACGTGGCCAAGATCGGCGGGATGCCGAAGATCGAGGCCATCAAGACCCTCAAGAAGACCGGCAAATACACGGGCGGCGGCGGATTCGAAGCGAAGGTCGTAGAGGAGAACAAGCGGCCCGACATGGTGCGCCAGGAGTTCGTCCTTCAGGGGATGACCGGCATCACCGCCTACGACGGCAAGACGGGCTGGAAGATCGAGCCGTGGCAGGGCAAGAAGGACGTCGAGCCTCTCGGCGAAGAGGAGATGAAGGCGATCCTCGAGGACGCCGACTTCGACGGCCCGCTCATTCGACTGCGAAAGAGAAGGGCAACACCGTCGAGCTCGCTCGGCACCGAGCCGGTCGAAGGAACCGATGCCTTCAAGCTCAAGGTGACGTTGAAGAACGGCGACGTCGAGTACTTCTACATGGACACCGAGGACTTCGTTCCGATCAAGATCGAAAAGAAACGAATGATCCGCGGCGCGGAGCGCGAGTCGGAGACCTCGCTCGGCGACTACAAGGAAGTCGACCGGCGTTTACTCCCCCACTCCTTCGAGCAGGGAGTGAAGGGAAGCCCCAACCGGCAGAAGACCGTCTTCGACAAGATCGAGGCGAACGTCACCCTCGACGACTCGCTCTTCCATCCGGCGCCGGCTCCGGCCGCGCCCGGCAAGTGAGGACCGCATGCGACTGAGAACGACGATCGCGGCTTCCCTGCTCGGAATCGCAACCCTCGGTTCCGCGCGTGCGCAGGCTCCCGCCGCCGCGCCTGCGGTCAAGGTGGACTCCGAAACGATCTCCGGCCTCGGCGCCCGCAACATCGGCTCGGCCGTGATGAGCGGGCGCGTGGCCGCCATCGACGCCGTGCACGCGGGCGACCGCCTCACGGTCTTCATCGGCGCGGCGTCAGGGCGGCGTGTGGAAGTCGGTCAACGGCGGCACGACCTACAAGCCCGTCTTCGACAAGCAGTCGGTCCAGTCGATCGGCGCCGATCACGATCGACCCCAAGAACCCCAAGGTGGTCTGGGTCGGCACCGGCGAGTCGTGGACGCGCAACAGCGTCTCGATCGGCGACGGCATCTACAAGTCGACCGACGGCGGAGACAACTGGACCAACATGGGTCTGAAAGACTCCGAGCGCATCGTCAAGATCCTCGTCGATCCCACCGCGACCGACACGGTCTACGCGTGCGCGCCCGGCAAGCTCTGGCGCGATTCCGACGAGCGCGGCGTCTACAAGACGACCGACGGCGGCAAGACCTGGACGAAGATCCTCAAGGGCGCCAACCCCTCGACCGGCTGCTCGATGATCTCGATGGACTCGAAGACCCGCTTCGACGCTCTATGCGGGCATGTGGGACTTCCGCCGCAAGGGATGGACGTTCCGCTCCGGCGGCGACGGCCCCGACGCGCCGAGCGCAGCGGCCTCTTCAAGTCCACCGATGGCGGCGCGACGTGGACGTCGCTCGAAGCGACATCGGCCAGTGGTCTTCCCGCAAAGCCGTGGGGCCGCGTGGCGGTCACCGTCGCGCCCGTCGAAGCCGCAACGTCGTCTACGCGCTGATCGAGGCCGTGCGTCCGAAGAACGGGCTCTACCGCTCGGACGACGGCGGCGCGACCTGGCAGGCAATGCGACCGCAGCCAGATGATGATCTGGCGGCCGTTCTACTTCGCCAACCTGATCGTCGACCCGAAGGACGAGAACAAGATCTACAAGCCGGATCTGGCGCTGATCGCCTGCGACGGACGGCGGCAAGAGCTTCAGCGGACATCGGCGGCGGCGGGCACGGCGACTTCCACGACGTCTGGATCGATCCCGCCGAACACCGACCACCTGATCGCCGGCGACGACGGCGGCGTCTGGTACTCCTACGACGGCGGGAACAAGTGGTGGAAGGCGGACAACCTGCCGATCTCGCAGTTCTACCACGTGAGCGTCGACATGGAGCGGCCGTTCAACGTCTACGGCGGCCTGCAGGACAACAGCTCCTGGGTCGGCGCGTCCGCGTTTCCGGGCGGCATCGCGAGCGCACAGTGGGAGAACATGTACGGCGGCGACGGCTTCTGGATGTTCGCCGACTCCTACCGATCCCGACGTACATCTATGCCGAGGCTCAGGGCGGCGAGGTCGGCCGCGTGAATCGCAAGACCCACGAGATCCGAGCCGTCAAGCCGCTGGCCGGATACAACGAAGGCAAGCTCCGCTACAACTGGAACACGCCGATCCACATGAGCCCGACGCAGCCCGGCGTCGTCTACATCGGCGCCCAGTTCCTGTTCCGCTCGCGCGACCACGGCCAGACCTGGGACCGCATCTCCCCCGACCTGACGACCAACGACCCCGAGAAGCAGAAGCAGGAGCAGTCCGGCGGCGTCACGGTGGACAACTCGGCCGCCGAGATGCACATGCACCATCTACGCGATCTCGCGAGTCGCCGAAGGACCCGAACGTCATCTGGGTCGGCACCGACGACGGCAATCTCCAGCTCACGCGCGACGGCGGCAAGACCTGGACCAACGTCAGCGCCAACATCGCCGGACTGCCGAAGAATGCGTGGGTCTCTTACGTCGACGCGGGCCACTTCGACGGCCGGCACGGCGTACGCGACGTTCGATCTCCACACGTTCGGCGACATGAAGCCCTATGCGTTCCGGACGACCGACTTCGGCAAGACCTGGACGGCCCTCCTGCCGGCGGACGGCTCGATCAAAGGCTACGCGCACGTCGTCCGCGAGGACCCGGTGGATGCCAAGCTTCTCTATCCTCGGCACCGAGCTCGGCCTCTGGATCTCGCTCGACGGCGGCAAACGCTGGGCTCAGTACAAGGGCGGCGAGATGCCCAACGTGGCGGTGCGCGATCTCGTCGTCCACCCGCGCGACTCCGACGCTCGTCATCGCGACGCACGGACGCGGCATCTGGGTCGTCGACGACATCTCGCCGCTGCGCGCGCTGACCGCGCGACATGCTCGCGCGCGACGCGGTGTTCGTGCCCGCGGAGCCCGCGGTACAGCGGCTCATCGCCTTCGGCGGATGGGGCAACGGCGACGCGGCATTCGTGGGACCGAATCCTCCGGGCGACGCGCAGATCGTCTACTACCAGAGGAAGCGCCACATCTTCGGCGATCTCAAGATCGAGGTCTAGGCTCCGAGGGCAAGCTCGTCGTCCTCGATCCCGACGAGCAAGCGCCGCGGACCTCAACCGCGTCGGCTGGTCCATGCGACTCAAGGCCCCGCGCGTTCCAACCGCCGCCTCCGCCGCGTTCGGCGCCAACCGCGGGCCGCGCGTCCTCCCCGGCACCTACACGGTGCGGATGACCAAGGACAAGAACGTCTACGAGACCAAGCTCCTGGTCGTGCCCGATCCGCGCTCCAAGCACACGCGCCGAAGACCGCAAGGCGCAGTTCGACCTCGCCATGAAGCTTTACCGCCAGCTCGGCGACATGACCTTCGCCGTCGACCGCATCAACGCGCGTGCGCACCGGGCTCGACGAGCGCGCCGCCAAGCTGCGGCGCCGATCCCCTCGCCGATCAGCTCCGCAGACGGCTTCTGGCCGACGTCGATGCGATCCGCACGCAAGATCGTCGCCACCAAGGAGGGCGGAATGATCACCGGCGAGGAACGCCTGCGCGAATACCTCACCGACCTGTACTCCAGCGTCGTCAGCTACGAGGGGCGCCCCTCCGCAACCCAGGTCCAGCGCACCGACGCGCTCGCCCGCGAGCTCGCTGACGTCGTCAAGGAGTTCGACGCGTGGACCGTCGAAGGAGCTTCCCGGCATCAACCAGTCCCTCGCCGCGCAAGGGCCAGCCCAAGATCGAGCTCCTCACGCGCGAGGCGTGGGAGAAGGAGGGCGAGGGCGAGGGCGGCGGGTCGAGCGGGCACGCGGAACGGGAGCGGGAGAACCCGTTCGAGCGGGATTAAGACCGAACTCGCTCAGCGTTCTCGTTCGAGCTTGACGATTTTGCCTTTCGGGCCGGCCGCCCATCCCGCGCCGTCGGCGCTGAAGGCGACGGCGTTGAGAGGGGTCGGGTCGACCGAAGCCCACGTCTTGCCGGCGTCGTCGGAGACGGCGATTCCCACGGGGCCGACGGCGACAAAACGGTCTCTGGCTCCGGGCACGGTCACGACCGCCGAGTAGAACCCGGACATGGAGATCGGGGCGGCGGTCCACGTCTTCCCGCCGTCCTCGCTGCGAATGCCGTTCAAAGACGTCAGCTTGGGCTGCTTGTAGTCGCCGCCGGAGGCGAAGCCTCGCGCTTCGTCGAGAAACGCCACGGAAAAGAGACCGCTCGAGGGGTTGCCGGCGGGAACGGGTGCGGCCGAGGAGTTCCAGTGTTGTCCGCCGTCGAGGGTGCGAAAGACGCGGGAAACGCGAGCTCCTCCGGTCACGAACCATGCGCGCTTGCCTCCCGGAACCGTCGTCAGACAGGTGCCGCTGGCGGCGAAGATGCCCTCGCCCTTCAACGCGAAGGAAATCGTGCCGAGGCCGATCGGCTTCCAGCTCGCTCCGCCGTCGGACGTGAGGAGCACGCGAAACTCTCCCTGGGCTTCCTTCACCGGGTCGCCGACGAGGAGTCCGTTCTTCTCGTCCCAGAACGCGATCGCGTCGTAAAAGCCGTCGGCCTCGGGATTGGTGTGGACGAGCTTCCACGTCGCGCCGGCGTCGCTGCTCCGGTAGACCCGCGACTTGTCTCCCGGCCCGGCCGCCATCAACACGACGACGTCGCGGGACGGCGTCTCGATGTCGCGGAAGTCGAGCTCCTCGCCTCCGGGAATCCGAACCTTCTCCCAGGTCTTCCCGTCGCGGGTCCGAAGCACGGTGCCCTGCGATCCGGTCGCCCACGCCGTCCTCGCATCGCGCACTGCGAGGCCGCGAAGCTCCGCGGTCGACCCGCTGACTTGAACCTCGACGCGAGACGGAGCGGCGCCGAGGAGCGCGAGCGCGGCGAGGGCCGAACCGGCGATTCGTCTCAATGCGTACGGGTCTGGGGCTTGCGCAGGACGAATGCGGGCTCGCCGGGATGGATCGCGTGCGACAGGCCGCCGGGGCCGCGATCGAAGGCGCTCATGTCGATGGTCTCGACTTCGTCGAACGCCGTGCGGAAGAGGTCCACGACGTCGAGGCCGTAGTCGCGCCAGTGTCCGCCGAAGGAGTTGTCGGGGAAGCGAACGGTCTCCTGACGCGAGAACTTGCCCGGGATGGTCACGACGGCGAAGCCGCCGTGTTTCAGCGTACGCGCGATGGCCGCGACTGCGGGGACATCGTCCTCGAGGTGCTCCAGGACGTGATTGCAGAGGACGAGGTCGTAGGACGACGCCGGCAGCCGCGAGCGCATCAGGTCCTCGTTGGGATACGTCACGCCGTCCATCTTCAGGTCGCTCGTGTGGTAGACGGCGGTCAAGGGCTCGACGACGCGCCGGAGCACCTCCTCGGGCGCCATGTGCAGAGTGCGCGGCTTGCCTCCCCACTCGGCGATCAATTTGGGAATCAACATCGACAGGCCGCGGTGACGGCTCCGTGAGTCGCACCGGGGACAGGCCGCGTTCCACGCGGTGCCGGCGCTGTTGAACACCGCGAGAAACGACACGCCTTCGTGCCCGCAGCACGAGCAGCGCACGCGCGGCCGAAGCGTCTTGCCCACGTGCGCGATCAGCCAGTTGGCCGACTCGGCGACCCCGAGCGCTCCGGCGTTGACGGGATGGCCGGCGAGGACCTGGCGTGCCGTGATCCCGGCGATTTCCCGGGGGCCTTTGATGCGTCGGGGCGTGAACGTTCCGGGATTGTGCACCGACATGGCGCGACTCTACTACCTCACTTGCCCCAGAGCATCTTGATCGACACGAGCAGGAGAAAGCCTCCGAACATCCGCCGCAGCGTGAGGTCCGAGACCGGCTCCACGAGCTTGGCGCCGACCAGGGCCCCGACGAGGAGGCCGCCGGCCAGCAACGCCGAGTACCTCCATTCCAGATTTCCGTTCTTCCAGTAGACCCAGGCGCCCATCGCGCCGACCGGCAGGAGCAGCGCGCCGAGCGAGGTGCCCACGGCCGCGTGCTGTTTCATCCCGAAGAGCAGGACGAGGGCGGGCACGATGATCAAGCCTCCCCCGATTCCGAACATTCCGGAGAAGACTCCGGCGAGCAATCCGACCAGGACCAGGCCGGCCAACTGCATGGGACCTCCTGCGGTTTACTCCGGAGGGATGGGATAGGCGAGTCCCGTATCGTGCGGGACGCCGTTGCGGATCTCCAGCGCCGCGTCCGGGGCGTTCGTCGTAATCGACGCCACGCCCGCGGACAGCAGCTTCTGCATCTCCTCGGGCTCGTCCACGGTCCATGGGTGGACCGAAAGGTTGACCATCGCCGCCTGCGAGAGGAGCGTGGGCGTGACGAGATCCTTGCGAGGTCCGATCGCGTCGACCGGCGGAAACAGCGGCGTACTCTGTCCAGGCGTGGGCAACGCGACGGGATGATCGAAGAGATAGCTCGTCGCGATGGACGGAGCGGCCTCGCGCATGCGCTTCAAGAACTCGGCGTCGAAGGACGCCACGAGGCAGCGGGCCTCCACACCGTAAACGGAGGCGAGCTTCGCGATCCGCCGCGCCATGGTGCCGAGCGGCAGGCCCAGTCCGCTCTTGACCTCGACGATGTACGCCATCTTCGGACCGTAGCGGTGAAACACCTGCTCGAGCTTGGGAATCCGGTACTCCCCCATCTCCGAGGGAATGACGAGCTTCTCGATCTCCCTCCAGGTGAAGGTGCGGACCGGGATGTGCTGGGTGCCGAGGACGACGTCGTCGTCGTGGAAAACGACCGCCTCGCCTTCGCGCGTCAGCCGGACGTCGAGCTCGATGGCGTCGACGCCGAAGCTCTCGGCGAAATCGAAGCTCTCGATCGTGTTTTCCCGGGCCCGACGCGGGGCGCCGCGATGTCCGACGATCCAGGATCGGTGCGCGGCCTTCCAGTCACTCATCGGCGCGGCATTATGTGCGATCCGGCAGCTCATGTCTGTTGATCAACACTTCGGAATCACGCCGGCCCGCTCGATCTCCGCCAGGATCCCCGCGAGCGCCGCATCCGGGTCCGGGGCCGCGGTGATCGGCCGCCCGATGACCAGGAGATCCGCCCCGTCCTCGACGGCCGCAGCCGGCGTGGCGATGCGCTTCTGGTCCGCCACGGCGGCGCCCGCCGGACGGATCCCCGGCACGACCGTGAAGAAATCCGGGCCGCACGCCGAGCGGATGCCCGGAAGATCCGCCGCGGCGCAGACGACGCCGGCCAGTCCGCAGGCCTGCGCCAGAACCGCCAGGCGCCGCGCGATGCCCTCCGGATTCCCCGCCATCGGAAGGTCGGCCAGGGCGCGCGGATCGAGCGACGTCAGTAGCGTCACGGCGATCAACTTCGGAAGACCCGAGCGCGCCGCGGCGTCCCGCGCGGCCTCGAGCATGGCGCGGCCGCCCGACGCATGGACGTTGACCATCGCGGCTCCGGACCGCGCGGCCGACGCCACGGCCCCGGCGACGGTGGCGGGAATGTCGTGGAATTTCAGGTCGAGAAAGATCTTCGATCCGGTCTGCGCGGCCTCTTCGACCAGCGAGGGCCCGGCGATCACGAACGCTTCGAGTCCGATCTTGAGCCATCCCACGCGGCCGCCGAAACGGCGGGCGGCTTTGAGAACATCCTCGCGGGACGGAAAGTCGAGCGCGATGCAGACGCGATCGGCCGCGGACGTCGCGGTCATCCTTCCGCCCCTGCGTCGCCGCCGGTCTTCCCCGCGCGGTGCGCGCGCCCGACCAGGGCCGTGACCGTCGTTTTCCTCGAGTCGCAGTACGCCGCGAGCTCGTCCACCAGGCGGCCCGACACTCCGGGATCCTTGAAGTTCGCCGTGCCGATCTGAATCGCCGTCGCGCCGGCCGCGAGAAACTCCAAAACGTCGGAGAGCCCGGCGATTCCGCCGATCCCCATGAGAGGGACGTCGGGCATCGCCTTGTGCACCTGGTAAACCATCCGCACGGCCAGAGGCCGGATCGCCGGCCCGGAGAGGCCGCCTGTTCCGAACGACGTACGGGGTTTCGCCGTTTCGGGATCGATCACCATCCCGACGAAGGTGTTGACGAGCGAGAGGACGTCGGCGCCGGCTTCGCGGGCCGCGCGGGCCGACTCGACGAGATCCGGGGCGTTGGGCGAGAGCTTGACGATCAGGGGACGGCGCGTGGCGGCGCGGACCCGCCCGACGAGCGCGCGCGTCGCCTCCGGCGAGTTGCCAAACAGCATTCCCCCGCGCTCGACGTTGGGGCAGGAGATGTTGAGCTCGACCGCCGCCAGCCCGTCGACGCCTTCGAGGGCGCGGACGACGGTGACGTAGTCTTCCTCGAGATCTCCCCAGACGTTGGCGATGACGGTCGCGCCGAGCGCGCGGAGCTTCGGAAGTTTCTCGTCCAGGAAGGCGCGCACTCCGACGTTCTGCAAGCCGATGGCGTTGAGCATCCCGGCGGGCGTCTCGCAGATGCGCGGAGGCGCGTTGCCGGCGTGGGGATTGAGAGACAGGCCCTTCGTGCAGAGGCCGCCGATCTTCGACAGGTCCACGAAGTCGGTGAACTCGAGGCCATAGCCGAAGGTCCCCGACGCCGTCGTGATCGGGTTCGCGAGCTCGAGGGGGCCGAGGCGGACGGCGAGGGTCATGTTGTCATCGCGCGTGCCGGGCGGTCGAGCACGGGATCCCTCGTCGCTTCGCTCCTCGGGATGACGGCCCGAGTCATTGTCATCCCGAGCGCAGCGAGGGATCCCGAACTCGACACGCCAACCGCTCGAAAAGCACGGGATCCCTCGGGCCTCCGGCCCTCGGGATGACGCGAGCGCTGCGCGCTTCGCCCGTCACCACCGTATCTTCTCCGGGCTCAGAATCGGTCCCTCGGTGCAGGAGACGACGAACGGCTTCTCGGTTCCGGGGATCACGCACCCGAGGCAGGCGCCGAAGCCGCAGCCCATCTCCGCCTCGGTCGAGAACTCGGCGGAGATCCCGTGCGCCTGGACGACTTTCGCGAGCGACGCGAACATCGGCATCGGGCCGCACGCGTAGACGCGCGCGTACTTCGCGCCGGCCTCGAGCCGGCGCCGCAGGGCCTCCGTCACGAAACCCTTCTCGCCGAGCGAGCCGTCGTCGGAGGCCAGGATCGTCTCGCCGCGCACGAGCCCGTCGAAGCGGGTCTTAATCGACAGCTCCCGCGTGTTTCTCCCTCCGAGGTAGAAGTCGCAGGGCACTCCCGCCTGGCGGAGCGCCTTCAGCAGCAGGGGAAACGGCGCCGAACCGATCCCGCCGGCGACGATCGCGGCGCGTTCTCCCTTCGCAAAGCCCGAGACACCGAAGGAGTTGCCGAGAGGTCCGAGGAGCCGCACCTCGGCGGTCTGGGGCAGGTCTTCCAAAGCGGCCGTGCCGGGACCGATCGTCTTGATGAGGAATTCCACGTTCCCCGCCACCGGATCCGCGTCGGCCACCGAATAGGCGCGCCGCAGGTACGGCCGGACCCGGTCCGGAACCTCGACCATCGCGAATTGTCCGGGGGAAATCGTGTTCGCCAGCGCCGGGGAGCGGAGGGTGACGGAAAAGAGGCCGGGCGAGTAGACGTGGCGGCGGAGGAGTGTCGCTCGGTGATCAGCCTTCACCGAGCGCGCATTCTATGCGACTTGCGAGTTAGACCTCGATCACGCGTCCGATCTCCTCGTCGTCCTCCCCGTCGTGGGCCTTCCGAGCCTTCTCCACGCACTTCTCGCAGAACACGCGCCCATTCACTTCGCCCCCGGGGCGCGCGTATGCTCCGCAGCCGTTACAGCGGCGCAGCGCGCGATGGTGAGCATTCAGGTCGAGCACCGCCTCTTGTCTTCGCATTGCCGTTCTCCCATGTCGATACGGGACTCTTCTGAGCATGACTCATACCCAAACTGCAACTACTCACAGGCCTCAACTTAGCTGCAGGCCGATACGCTCAACTGTCGCCTTGGAGAGCGCCGGAGTCCTCCTGCGAGGTCAGGCGCATCCTACGCGGGCGAGGGGACTAACTATACGACTTCCTTCTCTCGTCCGTCGGCCCGCACAGCGGGCCGCTCAAAACGTCGAGACTTTGTCCAGCGCCTTCCGCACGTGCGAGGCCTGCGGAAGGATGAAGTCTTCGACGCGGGGCTGATAGGCGACGAACGTGTCCGTCGCCGCGACGCGCTCGACCGGCGCGTCCAGATATGAGAAGAGCTCCGAGGAGATGCGCGCCGCGATCTCAGCGCCGTAACCCCAGGAAATCGGATCCTCGTAGACCACCAGCGCGCGGGAGGTCTTCTTCACCGACGCCGCGATCGCGTCCCAGTCATAGGGTGACAGCGTGCGCAGGTCCAGGATCTCCACGCTCTTTCCGGTCTCCTCCTGGAACGCCTTCGCGGCCTGCCAGGAGCGGTAGACCGTCGCGCCGTACGTGACGATCGTGACGTCCTTGCCTTCCTGCACGACCGACGCCTTGCCGAACGGAATCATGTAGTCCGGTCCGGGATAAACGCCCTTGTTGTGCGTCTGGCGGTAGAGGTGCTTGTGTTCCATGAAGATCACGGGATCGTCGCAGCGGATCGCCGTGCGGAGCAGTCCGTTGGCGTCGAGCGCGTTGGACGGCATCACGACGCGAAGCCCCGGGTTGTGCGTCATCAGCACCGCACCCGACTGTGAGTGGTAGACGGCTCCCCCGCCGATGTATCCGCCCGCCGCCACGCGCACGACGACCGGACAGGAGAACGTATTGCCGGAGCGCCAGCGCAGGTTGGACAGCTCGTTGCGGATCTGCATGTACGCCGGCCAGATGTAGTCGTAGAACTGGATCTCGACCACCGGCTTCAGGCCGCGGATCGCCATGCCGATCGCGCGCCCGACGATGTTGGCTTCGGCGAGCGGCGAGTTGAAGACGCGGTTGCCCCCGTAGAGCTTCTGGAGTCCGGCCGTGACCTTGAAGACTCCGCCTTTTCCCTTGCACTCGTCGAGCACGGCGTCGCGCGAGGCATCCGCGACGTCCTCGCCGAAGACGACGATGCGCGGATCGCGCTTCATCTCGTCCTTGAGGCACGCGTTGATGAGGTCCACCATCGTCGTGGGCTGCGCCCCGACGGGGGAAGCAGCGGGCGTCGAGAAAGCGGCGCTCGTGGGGTCGACGTCCGGCGAGTAGACGAACTGGTATGCCGACTCGGGCTCGGGTATCTCGGCCGCGAGCGCGCGGTCCGCCGCGTCGTTGATCTCGGCGTCGACTTCGGCGTGGAGCTTCTCGAGGTCCTCCTTCGTGAGGATCCCCTCGTCGAGGAGAAGGCGCGATAGCCGGCCGACCGGATCCTTCTGCGCGTCCTGCTCGCGTTCGGACTTGGGCCGGTAGGCCGCCTCGTCGTCGGAAAGCGAGTGGCTGTAGGGGCGGATGACCCGGGCATGCACGAACGCCGGGCCCATGCGCTTGCGGCAGTACTCGGCCGCGTAGCGCATCGCGTCGTACGTCTCGACGAAGTCGGTGCCATCCACGTCGACCACGAAGAGGTTGGGATAGTTGCGAACGAGCTTGGAGATCGAGCCGCCCGGCACGTTGACCTCGACCGGAACGGAGATCGCGTACCCGTTGTCCTGGATGCAGAACAGCACCGGAAGCTTCAGGTTGCTCGCCGAGGAGAGGGCCTCCCAGAACTCCCCTTCGGAAGTCTGTCCTTCGCCCCCGGAGACGTAAGAAACCTCGTCCGAATGAAACGAGGAGGTCCCCTCCCCGGCAAGCTCTCGGATCCGGCTCTTTCTCCACCCGCCCTCGGCGGCGCCGACGGCGTGGAGGAATTGCGTGCCGGTGCAGGAGGACTTGGAGATGATGTTCCAGCGCTTGTGGCCCCAGTGGGCCGGCATCTGCCGGCCGGCGGAGGCGGGGTCGTCCCTCGCGCCGACCGACTGCAGGAACATCTCGTAGGGGGTTACGCCGAGCTGGAGGATCAGCGCGCGGTCGCGGTAGTAGGCGTCGAACCAGTCGTAGCCGCCTTTCAACACCATGCCCGCGGCGGTGCCGACCGCCTCGTGGCCGACGCTGTTGATCTGGAAGTAGATCTTGTTCTGGCGCTTGAGCTGGATTTCCTTGTCGTCGAACCGCCGGGACAGGTAGATGTTGCGGTAGGCGGCGACGAGGGAGGCAGCGTCGAGGCCGCGGTGCTTGCCGGAGCGGACCTCGGTGGCCATCGCCGCGAATATACCAAAGGGGTTTTTCGAGGCGCGGTGACGGCCCGGCCTGGTTGCAGATTTCAGGTTGAAGGTTTCAGGGGACCACTTGGAACCTGGAACTTGGAACCTGCAACCTCGTCAGAAAAGCCGGATCAGTCCCCACAGCTCCAGGGCGGCGAGCCCCAGAGTGACAGCGAGAAACAGCACGGCCTTGACGTCGGGCCGTCCACGGGGACGCAAGTTTTCCATGGAAGCGCTCTCTCCGGTAGCAGAACTCGTGCCACCAATGAAGGTTACGAGCGGACGGGCCAAAACGTTTACGAGAGGGCTTGTTATGCTTCGTCTCCCATGGCCGCCGCTGGCGCAACTCCTTCCTATCCGTCACTTCGGGAGCGGCCCGCGCCGCCGGACGTGTCCTCGATCGACCCGCGGCTGGATCTGGAGCACGAGATCCGCGAGCTGAAGCGACAAAAAAACGCGGTTCTTCTCTCTCACTATTACCAAGAAGAGGCGATCCAGGACCTGGCCGACTTCGTGGGCGACTCGCTGGATCTCTCCCGCAAGGCGCAGCAGAGCGACGCGAAGATCATCGCGTTCGCCGGCGTGCGCTTCATGGCGGAGACCGCCAAGATTTTGAATCCGACCCGCAAAGTCATCCTGCCCGACTACGAAGCCGGCTGCTCGCTGGAAGACTCCTGCCCTCCCGACGCCTTCCGGGCCTGGCGAGAGGCGCATCCCGGAGCGGTCTCCTTGACCTACATCAACTGCTCGGCGGCGGTGAAGGCGCTCTCCGACATCATCGTGACCTCGTCGAACGCCGAGAAGATCGTGAAGTCGATTCCGCCGGACCAGGAGATCCTCTTCGCGCCGGATCGGCACCTCGGCGCTTTCCTCTCGAAGACGCTCAACCGCCCGATGACGCTGTGGCCGGGCACCTGCATCGTGCACGAGCAGTTCTCCGAACGCGAGATCGTGAGGCTCAAGGCCTCGCACCCGGGCGCCAAAGTCGCCGCGCATCCCGAGTGCCCGGAGCCGATCCTGAAGCACGCCGACCACGTCGGGTCCACGCGCTCGATCCTCAACTACGTGACCACGGCGCCTTTCAAGACGTTCTTGATTGCCACCGAGGAAGGGATCATCCACCAGATGAAGAAGCTCGCGCCGGACCGCGAGTACATCCCGGTACCTCCGGACAACGGCTGCCGGTGCAACGAGTGCCCCTTCATGAAGCTCAACACTCTCGAGAAGCTCTATCTGTGCCTGCGCGACGAGCGCCCCGAGATCGTCCTGCCCGAGGACGTGCGCAAGGCGGCCGAGAAGCCACTGCTGCGGATGCTGGAACTGTCTTAGAGACAGCCGTCATCCCGAGGAGTGCGTCCTAGCCGTCATCCCGAGGAGCGAAGCGACGAGGGATCCCGGAGTCGACTCGCTTCGCATGCCGCGGTCCGTTCCGCACCCCGTCTCGTAGGCCTGCCGACGTCGGTATCCCTCGCTAGCGCTCGGGATGACAGCTGGCGATAGGCCGTCATCCCGAGGAGCGGCAGCGACGAGGGATCCCGAAGTCGACTCGCCGAGCATGCCGCGGTCCGTTCCGCCGACCGTCTCTGAGCCTGCCGAGTACGGGATCCCTCGCTATCGCTCGGGATGACGGCGGAATCGCGCCGAGCGACCGCGGCGTTTCGGTCCAGCGCGACTGGTGCGCCCGACCTCGCGCGCGCTGAAGTATCCTCCCCGCCGTGCAAGGACTGTCGGACGAGGCCCTCGACGCCGCGCTTCGGACGTTTCTGTCCGAGGACGTCGGTTCGGGCGATGTCACGACGCGCGCGACGGTTCCCACCTCGGCGCGCGCGCGCGGCGAGCTCGTGGCGAAATCCGAATGCGTCGTCTCCGGCCTTCCCGTCGCGCGGCGGGTCTTCGCGCTTCTCGAACCGGACCTGACCTGGAAGGACGAGGTCCCCGTCGGAACGAAAATCGGTCGCGGTACGGTGCTGGCCCGCCTCGAAGGGCGCGCCCGGCCGATTCTGACGGCCGAACGCGTGGCGTTGAATCTCCTCCAGCGCATGTCCGGCATCGCCACCGCGACGCGGCGCTTCGTCGACGTGCTCGCGGGAACGACCTGCCGCGTCCTCGACACGCGCAAGACCGCGCCCGGCCTTCGCCCCTTCGACCGCCAGGCGGTGCGCGACGGCGGGGGCGACAATCACCGATACGATCTCTCCGAGATGGTCCTCATCAAGGACAACCACCTGCGCCTCTCCGGCGGAGTCCGCGGCGCCGTGGCGGCGGCCCGCGCCGCCGTGCCTCCGGAGATCCCGATCGAGGTCGAGGTCGAGTCGGACGAGGAGCTGCGCGAGGCGCTCGCCGCCGGCGCGGACCGCATCCTGATCGACAACCAGTCTCCCGAAGTCGTCGCACGCTGGTCCGCGATCGCGAAGAAGTCGGAACGCCGTCCCTTCCTGGAAGCGTCCGGCAACATGCGCCTGGAGACCGTCCGCGCCTACGCCGAGGCGGGCGTCGACGCGGTCTCGGTCGGAGCGCTGACGCACTCGGTCTCGGCGGCCGACATCTCGCTCGAGCTTGCTCTCGCGCCCGCATGAGCCGCAACGGGACCGACGTCCTCGTCCTCGGCACCGGCGTCGCCGGCACCACCGCCGCCCTGGCCGCGGCGCGCGCGGGCTCCGACGTGACCATCGTGACGCGGGCCGACGAAGCCCGCGAGTCCAACACCTACTACGCGCAGGGAGGCATCGTCGCGCGTCCTCAGGGGGACACGCCCGAGAAGCTCGCCGCCGACATCGAGCGCGCCGGCGACGGGCTCTGCTCCCCGGAGGCCGTCGCCCTGATCTCGCGCGAAGGACCGGACCTCGTGCGGCGGCTCCTGATCGACGAGTTGCAGGTGCCGTTCGACCGCGAGGACGGCGACTATCACTGGACACTCGAGGGTGCCCACTCGGTGCCCCGCGTTCTCCACGTCAAGGACGAGACCGGCGCTCCGATCGAGCGCGCCCTGATCGCCGCGTGCAAGGCGGAGTCGCGGATCCGATGGCTCCTCGGCACGACGGCGGTGGATCTGCTCACGCTTTCGCACGATTCGGTCGATCCGACCGACCGTTACCGGCCTCCCGTCGTCATCGGCGCGCATCTGCTCGACCGCAAGACCGGAGCCGTCACGCCGTGGCTCGCCCGCGAGACGATTCTCGCGACCGGAGGGCTCGGCCAGGTCTACCTCCACACCACCAACCCTCCCGGAGCGCGCGGCGACGGATTCGCGATGGCCCGGCGCGCGGGGGCCAGGCTCCTGAACCTCGAGTACATCCAGTTCCACCCGACGGCGCTTCTTCATCCGCGCGGCCGCCTTCTTCTGACCGAGGCGCTGCGCGGCGAGGGCGCCCGGATCACGGACTCCTCGGGCAGGGAATTCCTGCGCGCCGTGCATCCGGCGGGCGAGCTCGCGCCGCGCGACATCGTCGCCCGCGCCATTCATCAGCGGATGCTCGAGAAGGACGAGCCCTACGCGCTCCTCGACATCTCGTTCAAGCCCGCGGCCTGGATCCGGGAGCGCTTCCCCGGGCTCGTGGCGCGGTGCCTGGAGCTCGGTTTCGACCTGACGGCGGGACCGGTGCCGGTCGTCCCCGCGGCGCATTACGCCTGCGGCGGAGTGGCGGTGGACGAGAACGGGCGCACGTCTCTCGGTCACCTGCGCGCCGCCGGAGAGGTGTCGTGCACCGGAGTGCACGGCGCCAACCGTCTGGCCTCGACCTCGCTTCTGGAGGGCCTGCTGTGGGGCTGGCGCGCCGGGCAGGCCTCCGCCCGCGAGGCGGCGCGGACGCGGGAGCGGCCCCTGCCCGAGGTCAAGCCCTGGGAGCCCGAGCACGAGCCCGTGGACCCGGCCCTGATCGCGCAGGATTGGATGGTCATCCGGCATACGATGTGGAACTACGTCGGTCTGCTGCGGTCCGAGCGGCGTCTCGACCGGGCCGGGCGCATCCTCTGGGAGCTGCGCGACGAGATCGAGAACTTCTACAAACGCGGCACGATGTCGGACGGCCTGCTGGGCCTGCGCAACGGCGTCCAGACCGCCCTCGCCATCCGGAACGCGGCCATGGACAATCGCGTCTCCAGGGGCAGTCACTATCGCGTCGATGGATAGGGGCGGCCTGCTATAGTTCCGGGCCGCCATGAGCGTTCTTTACCTGCATTTCGAGACCGATGAGCGACCCGGGCGCCTGGCCCGGCTCCAGAAGAGCGGTGCGCACGTCGTCGTCGCCGAGCCCCGCTGGCCGGGGTTCTTCGAGCTCGCCAAGCGCGAGAAGCCCTACGCGATCGCGATCGATTTCTCCCAGGCCCCGTCCCATTCCCTGGAGACGGCGGACTACATGTCGAAGGCCCGTGAGACCAAGGACGCCGCGCTGTTCCTGCTCCGCGTGCCGGCGGACCGGGTCGAAGCCGTCCAGAAGCGGCTGCCCCAGGCCACGATCGTGACCGAGGGCGAGCTCTCCGGGATGCTCGCCCAGATGGAGCGCGAAGCCGAGGCCCGCGCTCGTCAGAAAAAGGAAGCCGCCGCGGCCGCCAAGAAGGCCGCCCGCGCGGCCAATGCAGCCGCCAAAGCCGCCGCCGCCGGAAAGGGGAAGCCTGCGATCGCCGCCGTAAAGCCGAAGACGCCAGCCAAGCCGAAGGCCGCTGCAGCCGCGAAAAAGAAACCGGCCCGCAAGAGCTCCCCCGCCAAGAAGGCGCAGCCCAAAAAGAAAAAGTAGCCCGAACAGGAGACTCGAATGGCATCCGGATTCGACCGCGAAGAGCTTCGGTCCTACGCGCGCGCCAAGCGAGGCCAGTACGAGCAGGTGCTCGAGGACCTCGTCGAGATTCCCTCGGTCTCCGTCGACCCGGAGCGCAAGGGCGACGTGCGGAAGGCCGCCGAGTCCGCCGCCTCGCTTCTCCAGTCCTTCGGCGCGACGGCGAAGCTCTACGAGACGAAGGGCCATCCGATCGTTCACGGCCGCTTCGAACGCGGACCGCAGTACCCGACCGTGACCGTCTACAACCACCTCGACGTCCAGCCCGCCGAGGGTCCGGACTGGAACACCGCGCCGTTCGACTTCATCCGCGAGGGCGACAAGTACCGTGGCCGCGGAACGACCGACGACAAGGGCCCGGCGATCACGGCCCTCTTCGGCGCCCGGTACGCCTGGGAGAAGGGGCTGCCCCTGAACATCCACTTCCTCTGGGAGCTCGAGGAGGAGATCGGGAGCCCGCACTTCGAATCCACGATCCGCGACCACAAGAAGGACTTCGCGACGGACTCCGTCGTCGTTTCGGACACGGTCTGGGTCTCGCGCGCGCGGCCGGCGAGCCCCGCGGGACTGCGGGGTCTGCAGGGGTTCCGCTTCGAGCTCCAGACGGGCGAGACGGATCAGCACTCGGGCACGGCCGGGGGCGCCGCCCGCAACCCGGTCACCGAGCTCTGCCAGCTGATCGCGGAGTGCGTGGACGGAAAGACCGGCAAGGTCAAGATCCCCGGCTTCTACAAGGACGTGGTGCCGCCGACGAAGAAGGAGATCGAGGACCTCAAGAAGTGCGGCTTCACCGTCAAAGACTTCAAGCGCGACCACATGTTCCGGTCGCTGCGCACGGTCGAGCCCGTCGACGTCATGAAACGGATCTGGATGATGCCGACCTTCGAGGTCCACGGCATCGCCGGCGGCTACCAGGGCCCGGGAGTCAAGACGATCATTCCGCCCAAGGCGACGGCGATCGTCTCCTGCCGCCTGGTGCCGAAGATGCGCTCGGAGAAGATCGTCAAGCTCGTCCGCGACTTCGTCAAGAAGAGGAACCCCGACGTCCACGTTTCCACGGAGCACGCCCTTCCGCCGTACCAGGGGAAGACCACCGGTCCGTACGCCGACGCGGTGCGCGGCGCGATGAAGTTCGCGTTCGGCAAGGAACCCGTCTTCGTGCGCGAAGGCGGCTCGATCGGGGCGGTCCTCTCGATGGAGAAAGTGCTCAAGAGCCCGGTCTTCTTCCTCGGACTTTCGCTTCCCGAGCACGGGTACCACGCGCCCAACGAGAACTTCGACTGGCCCCAGGCCGAGGGCGGGATGGCCGCGTTCGCGGACTACTTCCGGCGGATCGCGGAGATGGGGCGCTAGCCTGAAGCGGATCGCTTCCGCGATCTTCGGCGGCCTGCTCCTCGCGGCCGCGGCCTTCGCCGCCTCGCCGGCGGCTTCGCACGACGATCTCGACGCCCAGCTCGAGCGGATCTTCGGGATAAAGGAATACACCGCCAAAAAGTTCGGGCCGTTCCAGTGGGCCGACGGCGGCAAGGCTTTCACGACCGTCGAGCCCTCCGCGCCCGAAGACGCGAAGACCGTCCGAGATCTCGTCCGCTACGACTCCGTGACGGGCGAGCGTCGGGTGCTCGTCCCCTCGGCACGGCTCGTCCCTTCGGCCGGCAAGCCCCCGCTCGCCGATCGAGGACTACGCCGTCTCCGACGACGGGAAGCGTCTTCTGATCTTCACCAACACCCGGAAGTCTGGCGCCGCAACACCCGCGGCGATTACTGGGTGCTCGACCTCGCCCCGGGGAACCTCCGAAAGCTCGGCGGCGAGGCGCCCGAGTCCACGCTGATGTTCGCCAAGTTCTCGCCGGACGGCGACGCGCGTCGCCTACGTGCAGGCCAACGACCTCTACGTCGAGGACGTCGGCGACGGCGCCGGTCACGCGGCTCACGGCCGACGGCTCGGCCACGAGCATCAACGGCACGTCCGACTGGGTCTACGAGGAGGAGTTCGGTCTGCGCGACGGCGTTCCGCTGGAGCCCGGACGGGAAGCGGATCGCGTACTGGCACTTCGACGTCACAGGCGTCGGCACGTTCCATCTCATCAACGACACCGACTCGCTCTATCCCGTCGCTCACGCCGATTCCGTACCCGAAGGCGGGCACCACCAACTCCGCCGTCGACGATCGGGGTCGTGCCCGGCGACGGCGGCGCCGTGCGGCTGGCTCGAGCTTCCCGGCGACCCGCGCAACACTACCTGCCGCGGATGGAGTGGGCGGACTCCCGCCGAGCTCGTCCTCCAGCAGCTGAACCGCCTCCAGAACACCGACGACGTATGCTGGCGGACGCCGACGACGGCCGGACGAAGCGGATGTTCCGCGACGAGGACAGCGCCTGGGTCGACGTCGTGGACGCCTGGCAGTGGCTGCCGGGAGGCAAGGAGCTCCTCTGGGTCAGCGAGCGCGACGGCTGGCGGCACGTCTGGGCGCGTCTCGACAGGACGGCGCGCTCCGGATCCTCACCCGGGTGCCTTCGACATCGATCACGGTCGACGGCCGTCGACGCGAAGACGGGGACGCTGTACTTCATCGCCTCTCCCGGAGACGCCACGCAGCGCTACCTCTACCGCGCGCGGCTCGACGGCAAGGGCGCGCCCGAGCGCGTCACGCCGCCGAACCCGCCGGGACGCACGCCTACAAGATCTCGCCCGACGGGCGCTGGGCGCATCCACACCTTCTCCACGGTCGACCGTCCGCCGGTCGACTCGATCTGGTGCGGCTTCCCGTCGCACCAGACGCGTTCGCGTCCTCGAGGACAACCGGCGAGCTCGCGGCGAAGGCCGCGGCGGCGTTCGTCGCCGGCCGACGGAGTTCTTCCGGTGGACATCGGCGGCGGCGTGACGCTGGACGGCTGGATGATCAAGCCGAGGGACTTCGATCCTTCGAAGAAGTATCCGCTGCTGATGTACGTCTACGGCGAGCCCGCCGGGCCGACGGTCGAACGACGCTGGGGCGGCGACCGGCCGCTCTTCCACCGGGTGCTCGCCGACGCCGGGCTACGTCGTGGCGAGCGTGGACAACCGGGGCACCCCGTCCCCGAAGGGGCGGGCCTGGCGAAGGTCGATCTACGGCGATCGATCGGCGTGCTCGCGACGCGCGGACCAGGCCGCCGCCGTCGGGCGCTTGCTCGCGACGCATCCGTACATCGATCCCGCGCGCGTGGCGATCTGGGGCTGGAGCGGCGGCGGCTCGATGACGCTGAACCTGATGTTCCGCTATCCCGACGTCTACAAGGTCGGCATGGCCGTCGCGCCGGTGCCGGACCAGCGGCTCTACGACACGATCTACCAGGAGCGCTACATGGGGCTGCCCGCAGGAGAACGCCGAGGGCTACCGGAACGGCTCGCCGATCAACTTCGCGGAGGGACTGAAGGGACAGCTGCTCGTCGTCCACGGCTCGGGCGACGACAACGTGCACTACCAGGGCACCGAGCGGCTGGTGAACCGGCTGGTCGCGCTGGGCAAGCCGTTCGACTTCATGGTCTACCCCAACCGCACGCATGCGATCAAAGAGGGCGAAGGGACCTCGCTCCACCTTCACGAGCTTCTCGCGCGCTATCTGACGACGAACCTTCCGGCGGGACCGAGATAAGAGGTCCCAGGTCTAAGGTCCCAGGTGCTCCGACTTGGGACCTGGGACTTGGGACTCTCACCTCAATTCCACTCTCCCCTTCGGGCACTCGATCACGGCGATGAGCGCGGGCCTGGGGCCCTGCGTTACGGCAAGATCGATTCCAACCGCCTCGAGGATGCGCCGGATCTCGGGTGCGTCCGGGTGTTCCGCGCGCAAGCCGACGAGCTTTGCTCCCTTCGCCGCGCTCGCCGCCGGATGCGGGGATGTCCCCCAATCGATGAAGAAAGGAACGATGCCGTCGCCTGGCGTCTTCGTCGCGTCCGTCACGCGCCACGACAGAACCACGCCGTCGGGCCTCTTGCGTCCACCCGGCTTCACCTCTCCCAGGTGTACGCCCTGGCTCGCGGCGTGGCGGACCAGCGCGTCCAAGTCGGAGGTGTTGGCGGCCCAGGCCACCAGGCGCGGAGCCGCGAGGGAGTCCAGCCCGAAGGACCGCGGCTCCTTCGGCGGCGGCTGATCCGGATCCGGGCCGACGATCTCGAGATAGCTCGTCGGCCCGAGCGCGACGAGGGCGTTTCGCGTGCCCCTCCCCGGGTGCTGCCCGCCCGGCGTCGCCCGAACCCCGAGGAGCTTCTCGATCTCCGCCACGCCGCGCGAAAGGTCGGGCGTCGCGTAAGCGAGGTGATCGACGCGCGCGAGAACGTCGCCGGAGCGCGGCGTCGGAGACGGGGCGGGCATCAGAATGGCCGCCAGTGCGAATCCGAGCGAGAGCATCGGAACCTCTCCTTTCCGCGGCTCACCGCAGAGCGGCTTCCAGCGCCGCGGCCGCGTCGGTCCGCGCGTCACGGTACTTCACGATCACGGGAGTCTGGAGAGAGAGCCCCCACTCGGCCCCCTTCCCGTCGCGGATCGCGCGGGACCCGGGTACGACGACCGCTCTCTCGGGTATCTCGAGCGGGCGGCCTTCGGCGCTCCGGTAGATCTCTCCGCGCACTACGTCGTAAACCGGCGTGGCCCGCGTCAGGACCACGCCCGCCGCGAGGACCGCGCCTGCGCGCACGACGGCTCCCTCGTAGATCCCGGAGTCTCCGCCGACGAAGACATCGTTCTCCACGATCACCGGCAGCTCGCCCGCCGGCTCCAGGATCCCCCCGATCTGCGCGCCGGCGGAGACGTGGACGCGGCGGCCCACCTGGGCGCACGAGCCCACCAGCACGTGCGAGTCCACGAGAGTTCCGCTGTCCACGTACGCTCCGACGTTGACGAACACCGGCGGCATGATCGTCACGCCGGGAGCGACGTAAGCGCCTGCGCGCACGGAGGTCCCGCCGGGAACCACGCGCACGCCCGACGCCCGTGTGAAGGATGCCGTCGGAAGCGTGTCCTTGTCGAAAAAACGAAGAGGACCGGCCGGCGGAAACTCCGCGAGCACGCCGACGCGAAACGCGAGCAGGATGCCGCGCTTGACCCATGGATTTGCCTCCCAGCGTCCGTTGCGGCGCTCGGCCGCGCGGACGCGGCCCGACGCGAGGGCCGCGAGCAGCTCCGCCACCGCCGCGCGCGCCTCGGCGGCCGGCGGGGCCGCCGAGGCCGCGAGCTCCTCGAGAAGCCCGGCGAGCGAGGCGCTCAACGCGCCGACGTTCCCTTCTTCGGAAGAAGCCGGTAGCCGGCGAGCATCTTCTCGATCCGCTTGCGCGTCTCGTCCCGCACCGGAACCAGCGGAAGCCGCAGGGTCTCCGGAGACTTCTTCATCAAGGCGAGCGCGCACTTCACGGGTCCCGGCGAGGGCTCCCAGTGGTTCATCTCCATCAGAGGCTCGTACTTGCGCTGGAGCGTGAGCGCCTTCGCGCGGTCGTTTTCGAGCGCCGCGCGCACGAGCTCGGCCATCTCCTTTGGAATCTGGTTGGCGACGATCGAGATCACGCCGCGCGCGCCGAGTGCGATCAGGGCGAGCGCGGTCGCGTCGTCGCCCGAGAAGACGGCGAAGTCCTCGGGGAGCGTGGCCATCAGCTTCGCGATCTTGCCGAAGTCCGCGGAGGCTTCGAGCAGGCCGGCCACGTTCGGGATCTCGGCGAGACGCTGGATCGTCTCGACCGTCAGGTCGATCCCGGTCCGCGCGGGAAAGTTGGACACCATCATCCGCAGGTCCGTCGCCTCGGCGATCGCCGAGAAATGCCTCAACAAACCCTCCGGGCTCGGCGTGTTGAACATGGGCGTGACCGAGAGAATGCCGTCGGCGCCGACCGAGGCCGCGTCTTTCGCCCAGAAGACGGCGCGCGCCGTGTGATTGCCGCCGGCTCCGGCGATCACCGGGACGCGGCCGCCGGCCGCGTGGACCACGGCGGCCGTGACGGCCTTGCGCTCGTCGCGCGACAACGTCGAGGACTCGCCGGTTGTGCCGCACGTCACCAGGAAGTCGACGCCCTGTGAGATTTGCCACTCCACCAGCGCCGCGAGCGGCCCGAACGCGATGCGCCCCCGGTCGTCAAACGGCGTGACGAGCGCCGTGCCGCAGCCCTTTGCGTCGAATGTCTTCCGGGTGCCTTTCACGAGTCCTCCATCCGGCGATTGGTGTGGGACACCGTATAATCTTTTCGTACCTTCGAACAAACGAGAAGCACATGAGCTCTGCACCTGCAGGTCCGCGCTGCCCGCGCTGCCACCGGCCCCTGGCCGCCTGGCGGATGAACCATTGTGTGTACTGCGGTGAAGCGATTCCCGCGGAGCTGAAGGCGGGCTTCGAGGAGCCGGAGGCTCTGAAGTTTGTGGAGCGTCCGGGGCTGCCCGCGGACGTCCACCGTCAGCTCGAGATGATGAAGGTCGTTCCCATGGAGGGCCGCAAGCCCGCCAAGAACGTCGTCAAGATCGCCGGCTTCGCCTCGCTTCCCATCTTCGCCGTGCTGATCTATCTGACCTACACGCTGATGAAGCAGCTCTCCGCCACCGCCGGCGCGCTGATCCTGGTGGTGGGCGCCGGAGTCCTCGGCTACCTCGCCTACACCTTCGTCAAAGCGTCGAAGAAGTAGTCAGTCGAAGAGGGAACGGGGCGGGCCTTCGTCCCGGACCGGGATTCCGAGCTGCGACGCGAGGGCCCGGATCGTCAGGGGCGCGCAGCCCTCGGCGCGGTTGTTGACGAGAATGAAGGCGTCGGCACCCTGCGCCGCGATGTCCCGGATGAGCCGCACGAGGTCGCCGCGCATGTCCTCCCGGGGCGCGAGGATGCGGTCGTAGGGACGAAACCGCTCGACGGCCTGCTCATAGGGCATTCCCGGAGGCACGAGAATGCGGACGACCGCCGTGGCCGAGGGCAGCGGCTGCGCCGCCTCCCACTGCTCGAGAAGCGGAGGCGTGCGTGTCCACCAGTTGAAGACATGGGCGGCGCCCCGCCGGCGCAGGACCTCGAAGTAGTCCGGCACGAAGTACTCCGGCGTCCGGATCTCGACGGCGAAACGCCGTGCGGGGCCCGCCACCTCTCCGAGAAAGCGGTCGATTCCTTCCACGAAGGCGCGCCGGCTCGAGGCCGAGGGGCGGCGGTCGGCCGGAAACTCGAGGATGAACGGGGCGGCGTTGTCGGCGAAGGCGCGCGCGTACGCCGGCAGCACCTCTTCCAGGAACACGCGCGCGTCCAGGTACTTCGGGTTCGCCTGACCGGCCCTCGGGCCGTGGCGCTCGAGCTCGGGGAAGCGCGGCATCGTCAGCTCCTCCCAGACCTTCGAGAGCACCGGAAAACCCCGCGGCAGGGCGCGCGCGTAGCGCGCCAGCTGGGATTCGGTCGGCGGCCGGTAGAACGGGAAATCGAACTCCACCGTCCGGAACGGCTCGTACCGCGCGTACTCGCGGAGACACTCGACCTTGAAGTCCGACGCGCGGTAGCGGTCGTGGTAGACGATCCCCTTCCAGCCCTCGTACGCGAAGCTCGCGGTGCCGAAGCGGATCTCGCCCATGCGCCGCGGCAGAGTATCCCGCACGTAGAATCCGCCGGATGATTCCCTTCCGCGGCCAGGCCGAGATCGCCGGACGCCTCGAGCTTTCGGCCGCGAAGCGAATCCTCCTCGTCGAGGCGCCCCGCGAGCTCGAGGCGATTGTTCTCGCCTCGGGCGTCGAAGGTCAGGATGTGCGCTCGATCGAGGCCCGGGCGATCCGGTCCGTCAAAGAACCGGCGGACTTCATCCTGGTCTGGCAGGAGAGCCGAGTGGGCTCGCGCGCGGTTTTCGAAGCGGCGCTCAAGCGTCTCGAGCCCGGCGGCCGGCTCTGGGTCGTGACGGCGCTGAAAAAAGTCTCCGGCCCGCGCACTCCCGCGATCCATCGCCTCGAGGCGGAGGACCTCCGGAAAGCCTTCGCGAAATCGGGATTGACCTTCGATCGGGAAGCCAGGCTCTCGGCCTGGCACACGGGGTATCGGTTCGCCTACTCGACGTAGGGGAAGAATCGGCCAGTCACCCGGAAGAACCGCCCGCTCGGCGGCTCGACCGTGAGCTGGCAGCGGGAGACCTCGAGTGTCGTGGAGAACGAAACGCCCGGTGCCGTGAGGCTGACGGGATACCGGGTCCCGACTTTCAGGGGAGCGTCGAAGTCGAAGCGCACGCCGGTCGGAGACACGTCCAGCACCTGGCGGGCCTTTTCCCACCGGATCTTTAGCTCGTACTGTTCCGGCTTGAGCTTTCGGTGCGCCCTCTGTTCCTCGACGGCGCCCTTCTTACCGGCCGGTGGATCGGTCCTTCTCTCTGGCATCAGTCCCAGGGTCGGATAGCCTACTCCCATTAGTGCCCGGTTCAAGCTCGGTCGGATCTCGGGTCCGATAGGCCGCAACGGGTTGCGCCGGGGATACTGCAGTCTATAACAGGCGGACCTGCCGGACTTTAAGCGAGGACGTCCCGGCGAGCGAAGACCAGGAATGCCGCGGCCGTCGCCGCGACGGCCCAGGCCGCCAGGACCGCGGCGCCAAAACCCACGGTCAGACCCGGGATCGGCGGGGGCGACCCCGAGTAGTAGTCGGGCAGGGGCAGACTGGTCACGAAGAGATACTTCTGCGCGTCCCAGGAAGGCGCCATGCGCGGGAGGATCGAGCCGGCGATCAGGGCCGCGAGCATCGTGCCCATCGACGCGGCCGTCGAGCGCAGGAGCACGGAGGTCAGCAGCGCGATCGCGCCCACGCAGAGGGCCGCGAACCAGGCGAGGCCGTAGACGAGCACGGTCTCCTTCCAGAGCGGAATCGAGCGGATTCCCGACGCGTCGAAGTTCTGGCCCGCGACGCGGAAGCCCGTCAGTACGGGCGCGTCCCACCCCGAGTAGCCGTAGGCGACGCCCCCGAGCGCGTACGCGACGAGGCCTCCGAAGAGAACGGTCAGCGTGATCGCCAGAAGCAGCGCCGCGAGCTTGGACGCGAGCACCCGCGAGCGCCGGACCGGCCGCGTCAGCAGGATCTTGATCGTTCCCTGCTGGAACTCGCCCGACACGATGTCCGAGGCGAAGACGATCGCGAGAAGAGGCAGGAGCAGGTAGCTCGCAAAGTTGGCGAAGCCGCGCACGAAGAGCGGCCCCGAGATCGCCTCCGGATCCATGTTGCGCTCGAGGTGGTACTGGAGCCGGCCCAGCTCGAAGCGTGCCCACCGCTGCGACGCCGGCGGCATGCGGCCGTCCCGAAGCCAGTTCTGGATCTGCGCCGTGCGCTCCTGCGTGCGCACGCGCCAGTCCTTGCCGCGCAGGAAGCGCTCGCGGCCGCGAGACTGTCCGTAGACCCCGAGCCCGATCAGAGCCACGAGAATCAGGACGACGACGCGAAATCGCCGCTGCTTCGCGATCTTGAGCATCTCGTTCTCAACGAGGCCCGGGAATCTCATACCGTCTGGCCCTCCGTGATCTCGAGGAAGATCTCCTCGAGCGAGGGCACCGGCCGTTCCACCGAGTAGACGTCCACGCCCGCGGCCAGCAGCCGCCGCAGCGCTTCGGGCACCCTTTCCGGAGGCACGCGCGCCGAGACGGTGTCCGCGGCGCCGTCGGGCGCGATCTCGGTGGGCCCGAAGTCCGCGAGAATCTCCGCCGCTCGCCGCGCCGGCCGCGCCCGGACGCGCACGACGTCCGCGGCGACGCGATCGAGCAGCTCCGACACGGGCGCCGCGGCCAGCGTGCGCCCGCGATGGATGATCGCCACACGGTCGCACATCTGCTCGATCTCGGAGAGCAGGTGACTCGAGACGAAGATGGCGATGCCGCGCTCGCCGGCCAGGCGACGCACCAGCTGCCGGATCTCGCGGATGCCCGCCGGGTCCAGGCCGTTCGCCGGCTCGTCGAGGATCAGGATGTCCGGGTTTCCGAGCAGCGCCTGGGCGATCCCGAGCCTCTGGCGCATTCCGAGCGAGTAGGCCGCGACCTTGTCGTCCAGCCGCTCGGCGAGGGCCACGAGCGAGGCCAGTTCCTCGATCCGATCCGCCGCGCCCGGCGGCAGCATGCGGGAAAAGTGGAGGAGATTCTCGCGGCCCGTCAGGTACTTGTAGAGGTCGGGGGCTTCGACGATCGAGCCCACGTGCGCCATCGCGCGCTCGAAGTCGTGCGCGAGGTCCAGGCCTCGAATGCGCACGTGCCCCGCGTCGGGACGCGCCAGGCCCACCAGCATCCGGATCGTTGTCGTCTTGCCTGCCCCGTTGGGCCCGAGGAAACCGAAGACTTCCCCGGCGCGCACGTCGAAGGACACGCCGGATACGGCCTCCCTCTTTCCGAAGCGCTTGGTCAATCCCTCGGCCGAGAGAACGACTTCGCGATCGAGATTGCGGCTGGGGCCGGCGCCGGACGGCATCGCGAAAAACGTATCATCCCCCTCCGCATGGCCCGCACGCCGTCGCGCTTTTGGCTCTGGACGCTGCCGCTGACCGTCGGCGCCGCTGCGGCGGCGGTCCTCGCGGCGGGACTCTTCTTCGCCCTGCGAGGCTCGGTCGGCGAGCCGCTCTCCTCCGTGCCCGCTCCGGCGACGACACCGGCGCCCCGCCGCGCGCCCGACGGCACCGCCCGCATCCTGGTCCTCGGCGACTCTCTCGCCCGCGGAACCGGAGACGAGTCCGGAAAAGGGTTCGCCGTGGACGTGCTCGATGCCTTCCGCAAGCGCGGCAAGGCGGAGCTGACGAACCTCGGAGTCAACGGTCTCGAATCGGGAGAAATCCGTACCACGGCCGAGTCGTCGAACGTGCGCAGCCTCGCCGCGGGCGCCGATCTGATCCTCGTCTCGGCCGGCGGCAACGATCTCTCGCACGCCGCCGCCGGCGTTGCACGCTCCCCTTCCGCGATCGCGGATGCGGTGGCCGCGGCGCGCCGCGACTACGCCGGGAACCTGCGCGCGATTCTGTCGACGCTGCGGCAAGCCAATCCTTCGGCCCCGATCGGCGTGCTTGGCCTCTACGATCCCTTCGGCGGCGGGCCGCAGGCCGACAGCGGCCCCGGGCGGCTGGGAGCCTCGGTCATCCTTCAATGGAACGCGATCGCCGCCGAGACCGCGCTGTCGTACCCGGGCGTCTTCGTCATCCCGACCTTCGATCTGTTTCAGGGCCGGGCGGATCGCCTGAGCGCGGATCGCTACCACCCGAACCGGAAAGGATACGAGGAGATCGCGAAGCGAATTCTCCAGGCGCTGCCGGGATAGAACGGGTCCAGGTCCCGGGTCCCAGGTCCCAGGCGGAGCTACCAGAAGCGGCGGAGGCGCCGAACTCCCCTTCCGATTCCGAGGAGCAGGCTCGCCGCCGAGGCGATCTTGCCCGCGCGCGCCGCCAGCGAGTTTCTGCCGAAGAGCTTCCATGCCGCCGTCGCCGCGGCGGCGAGACCGGCGGCCGTGCGGCCCGCGAATCCCCAGCGGTCGCGGAACGCGACCGTCTGCGTGCGAATCTCCGACAGAGCCGTCGCGAGATCCTCGCGTTCCCACGCCGCGCGACGCGACAGCGCCGACAACCGTTCCTCGCTCGATTTCATTCGGCCCCCGCGCGCAGTCGCTGTTCCAGGTCCTCGACCGATCCCGAGTCGGGCTCGGGCGGCACGAAATCGCCATCGTCCGGGGCCTCGTCTCCGAGCGCCGAGCGGATCGCGGCGACGTCCTTCGCAATCTCGGTGGAGGTCGCCGGGAACTCGTCCGCTTTGACCTGCGACAACGCCTTCCAGGCCATCCAACCGAGAACGCCCGCCGCGGCGCCATACACGACCAGAGCCGCGAGGATTCCGAGGATCAGGCTGTGAACGAGGGCCGCGAAGAGAGCGACCAGCAACGCTCCGAGCATCAGAATCATCGCGCCTGCGAACGCGGCCGCGGCCACCGCCGCGCCCAGGCCCTTGCCCGCGAGCGCTGCCTTGACCGAGAGCTCTTCCTTGAAGATCGCCAGACGCGTTCGCGCCAGAGAGGCGGTCGCGTTCGCAGCGGCCGACACCCTGTTCCCGAAGCTCCGCGCTTCTTCGCCGGTCTCGTCGTCGATCGTGCTCATGCGTGCGGCTCGCCGAAGCTCGGCCTATCCCGGAGGGATGACGTACTCTCCGCGCCGGGATGCCCGCCCCGGCTCCAGCGGTGCAATCCGGATGCCCTCGGCCCGGAAGCGCTCGTGAATCCGGCGCGCAATCGCCTCGGCGCCGGGCGTATCACCGTGCAGGCAAAGGGTATCGGCCCGCACGCTGACACGCGTGCCGGAGGCGGAGACGGCCACGCGGTCGCGTGCCAGCAGCACGGCCTGCTCGGCGGCCTCGTCGGGATTCGTGATCACAGCTCCAGGCTGTCCCCGGGGGACGGTCGCGCCGTCGGCCTGGTAACGCCGGTCGGCGAACGCCTCCTCCGCCACCTCGAGACCCGCGTCCCGTCCGGCCTCGATGAGCATCGATCCCGCGGCCCCGACGAGGACGAGGCCGGTCCGAAAGCGCCGCACGCCCTCCGCGATCGCGCGCGCGACGTCCGGAAACTGAGCGCCCGCGTGGTAGAGGGCGCCGTGCGGCTTGACGTGGGTGAGCGTGCCGCCGCGCGATCGGACGAATCCGTCCAGCGCCGAGATCTGGTAGAGCACCAGGTTCTCGACGGCATCGCCCGACATCTCCATCGGCTCGCGGCCGAAGTGCTCCCGGTCGGGATAACCCGGATGCGCCCCGACGCGCACTCCGCGGGAGAGGGCCAGCGTGACCGTTCCGTCCATGACGGACGGGTCGCCCGCATGCAGTCCGCACGCCACGTTGGCCGAAGTGACGAACGGCAGAAGCGCCGCATCGTCCATTCCCTCACCGACGTCCGCGTTCAGGTCGATGCTCAAGGGAAACTCATCCTACTCCTGGCAAGGTGCGCTTCGTGCAAAGAGACGGCTGTAAAGCGCAGCGCGTCTCCGGGTCGGGCCTGGCCGAGCAGGCGCAGGTCCGCCCCGATGACGGCGGCGATCCGAGGGTAGCCCCCGGTCACGGGCCCGTCCGGCCCCAGCAGAATCGGCAGCCCGTTGCCGGGCAGCTCGATCGTGCCCGGCGGCATCGCGGACGGAGAGATCTCGGCCTCCCCCGACATTTCGAGCGGACGCCCTTCCAGTCGCAGACCGCGCCGGTCGCTCTCGGAAGCCACGCGCCACGCGGTCCCGAGAAACCGTTCGATCTCGGCCGGAGGCAACCTTTCGGCTTCGGGACCGAGCACCACGCGCAGCCGGATCTCCGGCGGAATCGCGAATGCCGGTGGGGCGGCCGATTCCGTCGCCGCCGGCGAAGCGCCGGCGGCAATCACCGCTTCTCGTGCGATTCTCCGCGTTGCTTCGCCGGGAAGGCTCTGGCCGATGCCGCCGCGCACGGCCAGGTACGCGCGTGCGCCGCCCGTTGTCGGTCCGCACCGCACGCGCTCGCCGGTTCTCGCGCGAAAGGCTCCTCCGAATGGAGCGGGCCGGCCCTCGAGAGAGATGTCGAGCGGAGCACCCGCCACGGCGAGGACGGCGTCCGCGAACAGCTCGAGCTCCGGTCCGGCGAGCGTCAGCTCGAGCGCCGGGGCGCCGGGTCCGTTGCCCACGAGCGCATTCGCCGCCGCGAGCGAGACCGAATCCATCGCTCCTCCGGCCGGAACGCCGCAGGAACCGAGGCCGAAGCGCGGCGCTCCCTGCACCGACGTGAAGAGGCCCGGCGAGATCACGCGAAAGAGAGGTCGTCCCGTCGGCCCGGGAGCCGGCTCCGCGGAAAACGGCGGAAGCTCGTCCGCACGCACGACTTCGAACGCCACACCATCCCCGGCGCGCAAAAGGGCGGGAGGATCCGACCGCGGATCGAAGAGGCGCACGGACGCGCGACCGATGAGTCGCCATCCTCCGGGCGAAGCGGACGGGTAGATCCCGGTCCAGGATCCTCCGATCGCCACACTTCCCTCCGGCACGCGCGCGCGGGGAGAGGAGAGCCGCGCCGTGGCGAGCTCCGGCGGAAGCCCCGAGAGGTACGCGAAGCCGGGAGAGAAGCCCACGAACGCGACTCGGTAGGACGCGCGCGCATGGCGCAACGCGATTTCCTCGGCGTCGAGCCCGCTTGCCCGTCCGACGGCGGCCAGGTCCTCCCCGTCGTAGACGACCGGGATGCGGTGAAGACGGACTTCGTCCGCCGGCTCCTCGCGCGCCGCCGCCCTGCCGATCTCGCCGGCGCGGTCCTCCGGCGCGAACTCTTCCGGCTCGAACAGCAGCAGGAGCGATCGCGCGCCGGGAATCGCGTCGAGCAGACCCGCCGGACGTGCGCTCCGCAGGGCCCGGGCCAGACGGACAGCGGCGCGGTTTGCCTCGTCGTCGGCAAGTCCGGGATGCTCGACGAGAAGCGCTCCGTCGCGCAGGTTCGTCAGACGCGCTTCCATAGGTAGTAGATCGGAATACCCGAGGCCAGCAGCGCGTAACCCGGCCAGGTCGTCGACGGGTTGCCCGCCAGGAGCGCGGCGATGAGCAGGAGGCCGGCGGCCGCGTACAGGAGCGCAAGCCAGGGATACGCCGGCGTGCGGAACGGACGCGGCCACTCCGGGTGCCGGCGGCGAAGCACGATGACCGCGAGGACCAGCAGGACGTAGAGGAGCAGGTCCGCCGAGATCACGTACTTCAGAAGCTGCGAGTACGTTCCCGTCAGAACCAGAAGCGACGCCCAGACCGCTTGCAGCCAGAGAGCGGCGGCCGGCACCGAGGCGCGATTGAGACGCGCCAGTCGCCGGAAGAAGAGACCGTCGCGCGCCATGGCGAAGGACACGCGCGCGCCCGAGAGGATCAGGCCGTTCGCGCAGCCAAACGTCGAAACCATGACCGCCGCCGCCATGACTCCCGCCGCGCCGCCTCCGAAGAGAGCTTCGGCGCCCGCCGTTCCGACGCGATCCTCGGGAGCGTGCTGAATGCCGGAGAGCCCGAGCGTGCGCACGTACCCCGCGTTGGTGAGAACGTAAAGAGCCCGTCACGATCACGCAACCCACGAGCAGAGCGAACGGCAGCGTCCGAGCGGGCTCCTTCACTTCCTCCGACGCGAACGTGACGTTGTTCCAGGCCGACTGCGAGAAGAGAGGCCCGACCATTGCCGTCGCGAGAACCACACCGAAGGACGTGGAGATGGGCCGAGACACCGCCGCGCCGGTCTCGGGCAGCGCCCGGCCGAAAAGAACGCCGCCGAGCGCCAGCGCCGCGAGGACGGCCAACTTCGCCGCCGTCGACCCGTTCTGCGTGACGGTGCCCGCCCGAAGGCCGGTCCCGTTGGCGAGCGTCAGTATGGCGATCACCGCGATCGCAGTCAGGCGCACGGGTGTGAGCGCGAGCGGACCGAGGCGGAACCAGGGGGCGTCCGTGACACCCGGCGCGAGCACACCCAGGAACTTCGCGAAGGCCACGACGACTGCGGCAATCGTGCCCGTCTGGATGACGAGCACCATCGCCCAGCCGAACAGAAACCCGGCCAGCGGGCCGTAGGCTTCCCGAAGAAACACATACTGGCCGCCGGCTTTCGGAAGCATCGCTGCCAACTCGGCGCAGGACAGCGCGGCCGACAGCGTGAGGACGCCGGCGATGGCCCAGGCCGCCAGAAGCCAGCCCGAAGAGCCCAGCAGCCGCGCGCTCTCCGCCGAGACGATGAAGATCCCCGAACCGATCATGGACCCGACCACGAGCGCCGTCGCGTCGAGCCGGCCGATGCCGCGGCGGAGGAGCCGCTCGGTCAATGCAGGCGGGGCTTGTGCTTGGCGATCTTGACCTCGGCCCAGCGGACGCCGCGCAGCACCAAAAGGGCCAGCAGAGTCGCACCGACGGCCAGGATGGTCCGGCCGCTCGCCGCCGCCATGCCGATCGCCGACGTCAGCAGGAGCGACGCGGCGGTCGTCAGGCCTTCCACGCGATCTGTTTCGGGGTGTCGCAGGATCGTCCCACCTCCGATGAAACCGACGGCCGTGGCGACCGCCTGCACGATGACGACCGGGTCCGCTCGCAGGGACGGGTTGGGAGCGGCGATCGCCTGGTGGACCATCGCGAGGCCGACTTCGGTCAGGAGCGCCGCCGCTCCGCACAGCAGCATGTGGGTCCGCAGCCCCGCCGGCCTTCCCGCGAACTCGCGCTCGAGTCCGATCAGGGATCCCAGGACCATCGCGAGGGCAACGCCGCCGAGAAAGTGCCAGTCCGCGCTCCAGTTCCCGACCAGGGTGTTCCAGTTCATCTCCACCCTCCGCGTCCGAACCGGCGCTGGCGGCGCCGTCGTCCCGCCACGAGACGCGCGACCGCGAAGGCCCCGATCGCCGCGGCGGCGGCGCCCGCAAGGAGCGGCAAAGGCGACGACGTCGTCGGCATCGGCGGCGGCGGGATCCGAGCCTTCTCGGACGGCGTGGCGGCCCGGCGGCGCGCGAGCTCGAGCTCAAGGCTCTCTTCGCCGCGCGCCATCGCCCAGCGATGGTTTGCTTCGAACAGCGGCCGCAAGACCGGCGAAAGCACCGCCAGGAGCGGCTTTTCGGCGCGGACGCGCCAGTCGTATCGGACGAGCGTCCACGCGCCCGAGGGCTCGAACGTCCAGATCCCCTCGCCCGCGAGGTCTCCCTTCGCCGCGATCGAGAAGCCGTTGGGATGGCGGGACTCGGTGACCTCCAGCTCCCACCGAAGCGTGTACGGCAGCCAACCCTTCGTATGCAACCGTACACGTTTGCCCACGCCCTTCTCGTCTCCTTCTTCGAGGACTTCGGCCCCGAGGTAGGTCGACGGCCACCAGCGGGGCAGCTCCCGCGTGTCCGTCAGGACGTCGGAGACCTCGTCGGGCGTGCCGAGGACCTCCCAGTGGGAAACGAAGCGGTACTCGGGAGCACTCACGAGCGACGCGCCTTGCGGGCGGCGCGCCTGGCCGGCGCCGACGCCGCCAGGAGCTCGCCCTTCAGCAGTCCCATCCGGATCATGTCCACGGGCTTGCCGCCACGAAACGCTTCCTCGCGCAGGATGCCCTCGCGGCGGAACCCGACGCGGACGTAGGTCTTCTCGGCGCCTGGATTGAGAACGGACACATCGAGTCGGATCTTGCGGAGGTCGAGCTCGTCGAAGGCGTAGCGGCACAGCGCGCGCACGGCGTCCTCACCCAGTCCCTTGCCACGGCAGTCGGCCTCGCCGATGAAGATGCCCAGGGTCGCCGTGCGGTTGTCGCGGTCGATCGCCTCCAGGCCGCAGTTGCCGATGTGCCGGTCATCTTTGGCCAGACAGATCGCCAGCGGCAGCTTCGAGGGGTCCTGCCCCCGGGCCGCGCGCTCGATCCAATCCGACTCCTGGGCCAGGGAAACCGGATAGCGCTGCGCCAGCGTCGCGGTGAGGCTCTCGTCATTGATCCAGCGATGACAGCGGGCGAGGTCTTCCCGCTCGACTGCTCTGAGGTAGACCCGATGGCCACGGATCACGTGCAACCCCTTCCACTGCAACGATATCGGATCCGCGGGACCTTTTCATCCCGCGGGGGCGGAACTTCCCCGGACGTGCAGCGTAACTCCCTTATCGGAAGGTAGCGAGGTCGCCGTGAGCGGTCGTTTCCGCCGGTTCTGGTCTTCGGAGGATCGCATGTCAAAGCTCTTCAAAACCCTGTTGCTCCTCGCCGTCCTGTTGGCCGCCGCGGTCGCCGTCTATGCCCTGGCCCGAAGCGGCAAATCCGACGGCGACCAGAAGATGGTCACTGTCGAGAAGGGCTCGGTCACCGAGAAGGCCCTGGCGGTCGGCCAGATACAGCCGCGCCAGAAGTTTTCGATCAAGTCCAAGATCTCGGGCCTCGTCAAGCGGTGCATGGTCAACGTCGGCGACAGGGTCAAGGTCGGCGATCCGCTCTTCGAGATCGCGCCGGACCCCACGCCCCAGGAGCTGACCGACGTGGACCGCCAGCTCGATTCGACGCGCGCCTCCTACGAGAGGGCGAAGGCCGACTTCGACCGCTCGCAGGAGCTCTCCAAGAACGGCGTCGTGGCCAAGTCCGACGTCGACCTCAAGCGCGAAGCCTTCGAGCTCGCCAAGGTCGCCCTGGCCAAGGCCGAGCAAAACCGCGACCTGACCCGTGACGGCCGCATCCAGACCGAGGGGGTCCGGATGGAGTCGATCATCCGCGCGCCTGCCGCCGGGACGGTGCTCACGCGCGCCGTCAATCCCGGCGAGCCGGTCGTGCCGCTAACGTCTTACCAGCCGGGCACCGAGCTCGCCGCGATCGCCGACATGAACGACTTGATCTTCAAGGGAACGGTCGACGAGATCGACGTCGGCAAGCTTCACGTGAACCTGCCGGCGCGCATCAAGGTCGGCGCGCTTCCGACCGACGTCGTCACGGGAAAGGTCTCGCGCATCGCACCGCAGGCGCAGCAGAAGGAAGGCGCCACGCTCTTCGACATCGAGATCGAGCTCGATCCCGGCACGAAGGTGACGCTGCGGGCGGGTTACTCGGCCAACGCGGACCTGATCATCCGGGAGAAGAAGGACGTGCTGACGATCCCGGAACGCGTCGTGATCTTCGAGGACGGCGGCAAGAAGACGTTCGTCGAGCTGCCCGCCGCCAGGCCCAAGGAGCCGCCGAAGAAGACGCGGTGAAGCTCGGGATCTCCGACGGGCTCAACGTCGAGGTCGCCGAGGGCCTCTCACTCGGGGCGAAGGTCCTGGAGCGGCCGCCCAAGAAGCTGACGTCCGCGGTCGACTAGCAGCGCGCGCCGCCCATGCTTTCCCTGCGCGACGCCCTTCGCCAGATGTGGCGAGACCTGCGGAGCCAGAAGCTCCGCACGTTCCTGACGATGTTCGGCATCGTGTGGGGCACCGTGTCCGTGAGTCTGCTGGGGGCCTTCGGCAAGGGCCTGCAGCGCCAGATGATCGTCAACAGCTCCGGGATCGGGGACGCGATCTGCATCGCCTGGCCGGGCTTGACGTCGACGCCGTTCGAAGGGCTCGGGAAGGGACGCAAGATCCGCTTGAACGAGGAAGACGTCGAGTCGATCCGCCGCGAGGCGCGCGGCCTGAACATGATCTCCAGCGAGTACTCCAAGACGCTCAAGCTCAACTACGCCGCGAAAACGATCGCCATCGACATCTCCGGCGTCTCGCCCGAGTTCGGGCCGATGCGCAACCTGATTCCGCAGAAGGGCGGCCGCTTCATCAACCCGAGCGACATGGCCGAGCAACGCCGCGTCCTCTTCCTCGGCAACAAGATGGCCGACGACATCTTCGGCAAGGGCAACGACCCGGTCGGCAAGACCGTGATGCTTGGAGGCTCGCCGTTTCTGCTGGTCGGAGTCCTCGAGAGCAAGGTCCAGAACTCGAGCTACAGCGGGCGCGACAATCAGAAGGCCTTCATTCCCGGATCGACCTTCCGGGCGATCACGGGCGAGAAGTGGGTGGACAACCTGATCTACCAGTCGAAGGCCGTCGACCAGACCGAACAGGTCACCGACGACGTGCGCCGCGTCATCGCGCAGCGGCAGCGCTTCGACCCGGCCGACAAGGAGGCCTTCTCCGTCTGGGACACGACGGAGAACCTGAAGTTTTTCGCGACGTTCTTCCTGTCGTTCCGCCTTTTTCTCGGCATCATCGGCTCCTTCACGTTGATCGTCGGCGGCATCGGCGTCTCCAACATCATGAACGTCGTCGTCGAGGAGCGGACCAAGGAGATCGGCATCAAGATGGCGCTGGGCGCCCGCGACCGCTGGCTGCTGCGGCAGCTCCTGCTGGAGACGCTGCTGATCACGGGAATGGGCGGTGCCCTCGGCTTCGCGATCTCCTTCACCGTCTGCGCCGTCTTCCCGAAGTTCGGCGTCACCGAATTCGTCGGCGATCCGGACCTGTCGCTCTCCGTGGCCGCGATGACGGCCGCGATCCTGGGTTTGACGGGACTCCTCGCGGGCTACTTCCCGGCGCGGGACGCCTCGCGGCTGGATCCCGTGGTCGCGATGAAGCTATGACGACGCGTATTCGCCGACGCAGCATGTGTGGACGTCGCGATGAAGCCCTGTGCCGGCGATGAAGCGCGATTTTTCGGTCATCCTCCAGCTCTTCCTCTCCTCGGCGCGGCTTCAGAAGAAGCGCGCCACGCTGACGATCGCCTCGCTCGCGTGGGGGACGGTGACGATCCTGATGCTGCTGGCGTTCGGCGAGGGCCTGAAGCGCCAGATGATGTCCAACGAGCAGGCCATGGGGAACAACCTCGCGATCATGTGGCCCGGCGAGACGTCCAAGCCCTACAAAGGCATTCCCGAGGGCCGGCCGATCCGCCCGAAGCTCGAGGACATCGACTACGCGCGCGAGCGCCTGCCGGAGCTCGACGCGATCTGGGCCGAGTTGACCTCGTGGCGCACGGCGCTGACCTACGGGCGCAAGACCGTCAACGGCCGCGTCATCGGCACGCGCTGGGACTACGGCGACGCGCGCAAGCACTTCCCGAAGGCGCGCGGCCGCTTCATCAACCCCAACGACGAGGAGGAGAAGCGGCGCGTGGTGTTCCTCGGCAACGAGATGGCCAAGGACATCTTCGGGCCCGAGGACCCGCTCGGGAAGACCGTTTTGATCAACAACTCCCCGTTCACGGTCATCGGCGTGATGCAGCGCAAGCGCCAGTCGTCGACGTACGGCGGGCCGGACGCCACGCACGCCGTGATCCCCCAGTCCACGTTCAAGGCGACCCTGGGCGACAGCCTCAACGTGGTCGTCTTCCGCGTGAAGAAGGAAGACGACATGCCGGCGGCGCTGAAGCACTTCAACGAAGTCATGGGCCCGCGCCTCGGGTTCGACCCCGAGGACCCTCGTGTCTGGGGACTCTGGGACACGGTCAAGGGCCAGAAGATGTCGGGCAAGATCATGCTGGGCCTCGAGCTCTTCTTCGGGGTGATCGGCGCGCTGACGCTGATCATCGGCGGCGTCGGTGTCGCCAACATCATGTACGCCGTCGTCAAGGAACGCACCAAGGAGATCGGGGTGAAGATGGCTCTCGGCGCGCGCCGCGGCTGGATCACGGGACCCTTCATCCTGGAGGGCCTCGTCTACACGCTCGTCGGCGGCCTCTTCGGCGCGCTGATCGCCATCGTCATCGTCACGGGATTGTCGTTCCTGCCCATCGAAGGCAACGACGTCCTCGAGTTCATGGGCCGGCCCACGCTGTCGTGGCCCATCGGCCTGGCCACCATCGCGATCCTCGGCACGTGCGGGCTGCTCGCCGGCTACTTCCCGGCGCGCCGCGCGGCCTCGATCAACCCAGCCTCGACGCTTCGCTACGAATGACGACGGAGGAGACCGTGCTCGAGAACATCATCGACATGCAGTCCATCAAGAAGGTCTACGACACCGGCAAGGTGAAAGTCGAGGCCTTGAAGGGCATCGACCTCGCGGTCGAGAAGGGCGAGTTCGTCGCGATCGTGGGTCCGTCGGGCTCCGGAAAGTCGACGTTGATGAACCTGATCGGCTGTCTCGACACGCCAAGCGCCGGCACGTATCGCCTGGGAGGCGAGGATGTCTCGAAGTTCTCGCGCGACGAGCTGGCCGACGTGCGCAACCGCCGCGTCGGGTTCGTCTTCCAGGGCTTCAACCTGCTTCCCCAGATCACGGCGTTCGAGAACGTCGAGATGCCGCTGCTCTTCGGAGGCGTCCCTCCGAAGAAGCGCCGCGAGCGCGTCACGGAGCTCCTGACCCGGGTGGGTCTGGGCGACCGGATGGACCACAAGCCGACCGAGCTCTCCGGCGGCCAGATGCAGCGCGTGGCGATCGCGCGGGCGCTGGCGATGCAGCCGGACGTCATCCTCGCCGACGAGCCGACCGGCAACCTCGACACCTCCGCGGGCGGCGACATCATGGCGCTCTTCTCGGAGCTCTGGGAGCAGGGCTCCACGCTGGTCGTCATCACGCACGACATGACGCTCGCCCGCCGCGCCGGCCGCATCGTCGAGATTCGCGACGGGCGCATCGTGCGGGACGGCGAGGCCGCGGCCTAAACGCCCGCGGAATCCCGGTGTCACGCCTCGCCCGCGCCGTGCTGGCGCTCCTTGCCGCCGTTCTTCCGGCGCGCTCTCTCGCCTCGCCCATACCCGCGGAGGACGTTTCGAAGTGGCGCGAGGACCTGCGCGTCATGGCCGAGGAGATGCCGCGCCGCCATCGCAATCTCTTCCACACGATGACGCGCGAACAGTTCGAGGCCGTCGTCGCCAGCCTCGACGCGAGAATCCCGACGCTCGAGCGGCACCAGATCATCGTCGAGATGGCACGGATCGTGGCCATGGTCGGAGACGGTCACACGAACGTCGCCCCGACCCGCGATCCGAAGATCGGATTCCGGACGTATCCGATCCGGCTCTACCTCTTCCGCGACGGCCTCTTCATCCGGACGGCCGAGCGCGCGCACGCGGATCTCGTCGGAACCCGGGTCGTCCGAATCGGAAACGCCTCCGCCGAGGACGCGTACGCCGCGGCGCGCAATCTCGTCGGCCGCGACAACGAAATGGATGCCCGGTTCTTCGCGCCGGCGCTGCTGACGATGCCGGAGGTCGTCGGAGCGCTGGGTCTCGTCGCCGACATGGAGAACGCCTCGTTCACTCTGGAGAGCCGCGGGCGCCGGAGGACCGTCGTCCTTCACCCCGCGGGTCCGGCCGAGCTCCTGCCGCCCGACACCGACACGAGCTGGGCGCCGCGGGAAGCCTGGGTAGACGCGCGCGGCACGCCGTCGGCCGGCCCGCTCTGGCTCCGAGACCCCAAGGACAAGTTCTGGTTCCGCTACCTGCCGGACTCGCGAAGCGTCTACGTCCAGTTCAACCAGGTCGGGAACAAGGAGTCGGAGACGCTGGAGGCCTTCGCAAAGCGACTCTTCGCGTTCATCGAGGAGAACCCGGTCGACCGCCTCATTCTCGACCTGCGCTTGAACCGCGGCGGCGATGGCGGTCTCAACCACCCGCTGCTCCTTGCACTGATCAAGTCCGACAAGGTCAATCAGAAGGGAAGACTCTTCGTCCTGATCGGCCGCAGCACGTGGTCCGCCGCTCAGTTCCTGGTCAACGACCTCGAGAGATACACGGAGGCCATCTTCGTCGGCGAGCCGACCGGCGGCAAGGTCAACGCCTACGGCGATTCGCGCAAGATCACGCTCCCCAACAGCGGCATCACCGTCCGCGTCTCATCTCTCTGGTGGCAGGGGGACGAGCGGGACAAGCGGCAATGGAAGGCGCCCGACGTGGCGGCCGACCTGACCTTCGAGGATTACCGCGCCAACGTCGACCCCGCCCTCGCCGCCGCGATCGCCTATGCTCCGTCGAAGCCGCTTTCGGCGATTCTTCTCCAGAGCATCACGCCGGAGAACCCGTCCGCGGCCGCCGAGGCCTTCGCCGCGTGGAAAGCGGATCCACGAAACGCCTATGCCGATCCCGAACGGGACTTGATCGGGCTGGGCTATCGCCTGCTCGGGGAAAAACGCGTCCCCGAAGCCGTCCAGGTCTTCCGCCTCGCCGTCGAGGCCGCGCCGCAATCCGCAAACGCGCACGACAGCCTCGGCGAGGCGTATGCCGCGGGCGGCGACCGCGACTCCGCGATCCGCTCCTACGAGACGGCCCTCGCGCTCGACCCCCGCATGGACTCCGCGCGAGAGGCGCTGAAAAAGCTGCGGGAGCCCTAGCTTGTTTCTTGTCATCCCGAGCGCCAGAGGCGCGAGGGATCCCTTTCCTCACCGATTACTCGCCTCAAAAGGGGTCCCTCGTCGCTGCGCTCCTCGGGATGACAACGAGGATCGCCATCGCGGGATTGACTTGGACTCCTACGGGAAAAAGTTCGCGCCGGCCTGCTTCACGGCGTTCCAGTCGACGAGATAGAAGCACGTCGAGGGCGCGGTCTGATCCACGCGCACGGTGGCGGTGAAGCCCTGGGGACCGAATTGTCCCTGGATCGAGATCGTGAACTGTGAGCCGCCAGCCGAGACCGCCTTCGGCTGCGTGGTGAACGTCCCGTCGTTCTGGACGGTCCCGTCGTACGTAGTGCCGGCGTGCGTCAACGTCAGCATGTGCGAGCCCGGCGTCTGGACGACCGTCGTCGGGTTGTCCTGCACCGTCACGTTGCCGCAGGTGTTCTGGCCCAGGGACACGTGCGTGTCGTACGCGCCCCCGACGGAAAGCACCGGAGGAACATCCGCCGCGCCGGTCACGAAGATGGGATCTGTCGTGTGATTGTCGATCACCGCCGCGTATGTGAACACGGCGGCACCGTCCGTCTTCACCGTCACGACTCCCTCCGTGGTCTCGAGCAGCCGGTGGTTGATCCCGCTGGGCCCGAAAACGTCGTTGATCTGGACGCCCGAGTGCGCGGCTACCGACCGAGTCACCTCGCCGACCCAGTGACCTTCCCAGTACACCGCGAACGTGACCATCGCCGCGATGTCCTCCCCGTTGAAGGCGCCGACGTTGGTGCGGAAGCCCGGGTCGCCGGACGCGTTGGAGATCTGGGTCAGCGTCGAATAGCGGTGGGCGGCCGCGGAAGTCTTTCCCGGGACGAACATTCCGACCGTCGGCTCGGGCTCCGTCGAGTAGAGGCGGCTGGTCACGGCGACGTCCGACGCGCTCCCGCCGGATTCAATGTCCAGCTCGACTGCCCCACCGGAATTCGGAGCGTGGAAGGTCGTGGCGACCATGTCGTCGAAGGCGCGCGCCTCGCGCGGCGCGAGGACGAAGGTCTCACTCGCGGGCACCGCCGGACAGCCGCTCAGGAAACACCGGTAGGTCGCCGTGATCTCGACGGCTGAAACGTAGGAGGTGTTGAACACCCGCACGTCCGAAAAGAACGGCGCGACACCGACGATCGAGGCGACGGCCGGGATCGTGATCCGATCCGGTTGAGAGGAAGCGGGCATTGCCAGGACGGCGCCGGCGACGGCGGCGAAGACGGCGCGGCGGATTCTCACGTCGGGCGCAGTGTAGGTCACGAGGATCCTCCCCCGATTCTTGGAAAGTTCTTGGGCTAGGGCTTCCCGGACTCGCCCGACTTCACAGGCTTCCCGACGAAGCTCTGCGTTTCTTCGATTCCCTCCCGGGCGTACTGGGCCACCGTGGGATCGGGCTCCTTCGCGAAGGATTGGAGCAGCGCGACGTCCTCCTGGCGATGAAGCTTGCCGAGCTGCTGGATCGCGGCCAGGCGAACGGAGCGGTTACGGTCGGACGTCAGCGCGCGCAGCTTCGCCGCCAGCTTCGGATCCTCCGGAGCCGCCGACTCCCACCCCGCCAGCGCGGCCAGGCGCACCTGCTGGTTGTACTTCGGATCGGTGTACGTCTCGAAGAGACCCGAGAGAGACGCGTCGTCCACCTTGCCGAGCCCGACGAGGGCTCCCAGGCGGACGGAGTCCCACCAGCGCGAGCTCCGGTCGAGCTGTTTGGTGAGGTATTCGCGCGCTCCGTTCGGCCGGAGCCGGCCCAGCGATACCTCGGCGGCCGCGACGACGTCTTCGGCCTTGTCGGTCTCGATCGTGCGCCGCAACGCCGCCGCCGCCGAGGCCTCACCAGCCTGACCGAGGGCCAGCGCCCCCGCGCGCCGGACGCGCGCATCCGCTCCGCGGAGGGCCTGCGTGAGCGGCGTCGTCGCAGCCGAGCCCCCGATCCGGCCCAGATCCATCGCCGCCTCCTGCTTCAGACCCCAGTGCGCCGAAGGATCGGCGAGCACCCGCGAAAGGGCCTCAACCGAGCGTGGGTCCGAGGGGTAGTCCTCGGCGAGCTGTCTCGCCGCCCGCAGCTTCCCGGCGAGATCCGCGCTGGAGAGCTCGGCCAGGACCTCAGTGATTGGCCGTGTGTACTTGACCTCGCACACCAGCCAGCCCCCCTTGTCGAAGGTCACGCGCGTGGGGCGCGTCGCCGCCGGCAGCGCCACGGTCGTCTCCCAGCCCGAGAGCTCTACGCGATGCGTCTTTGCGCCGGACGCCTCGGCGATCTCGATTTCGACGGGGACGCGGAAATCGTTCTCGAACGGGAGGTCGGCCTGGATCTGTTTGACCGTCAGGTCCGCCTGCTTGCGCTCCGCCGACCAGCGGTACGACACCTCGAAGCGAGGATGCCCGCCTCCGCCGACGACCCAGTCCGAAAAGAACCAGGACAGATTCTGGCCGGCGGCCAGCTCGATCGCCTCCGCGAGGTCCGCCGATTCGACACTCGAGAATTCATGCTTCTTCAGGTAGTCCGCGATCATGCGGTCGAACTCGGCGGCGCCGAGGAAGTGGCGGATCATGTGGAGCACCAGCGACCCCTTCACGTAGGTCGTCTCCTCCTGGTACATCGCCGCCGGCTCCTTGTAGTGGAGGTACTCCATCGGCCGCACGCTGCCGCTCGAGCGGACGTAGTCCACGTACTTGGTCAGGTAGACCCACCTCTGGTAAGTCATGTCGTCCTCGCCGTGCGCGTGGCCGTTCCAGATCGTGTGCCAGAACGTCGCGAACGACTCGTTCAACCAGATCGAACCGAGCGACCGGCACGTGACGAGGTCGCCGAACCAGTGATGCGCGAGCTCGTGCGCGACGACGTCTTCGTAGGTGAAGGTCGGCCACACGTCCTCGACCTCGGGCGACATTTCCGGAGGGTCGCCGGCCTTTCGCAGCTCGGATTCCGTAAAGCCGGTCGCCGTCGTCGTTTCCATCGCGCCGGAGAACTCGCGAAGCACGACCTGGTCGTACTTGAACCAGGGATACGGATAGCCCATCGCCTTCGAAAAGAACTCGACCATGTCGGGCGTGTTGCCGAACGGGTACGGGACCGAGCCTTCCGTTCCCGGAGGCGTCCAGACCGAAAGCGGAACGGTCTTGTCGCCGATCTTCGCGTCGCGCAGCGGCACGCGCACGAGAGCGCCCACGTCCAAGGTCATGAGGTAGTTCGGGATCGGCCCTTCCTGGATCCAGTGGAACGTGCGCGTCCCGTCCGGATTGTCGCGCGAATCCGCCAGGCGGCCGTTGGCGACGGCCGTCAGCCCGGCCGGCACTGTCACGAGGAACTCGACGGCGAAGCGGTCGTTGGTGTCGTCGTAGATCGGAAGCCAGCCCCGATGGAGCCCTCCCTCTCCGTAGTTCCAGGCCTGCGCCGCGAGCTTGCCCTCCTGCGGGTAGAAGTACAGCCCTGTGCGCGGTTTGCACGAGTAGGTGATTGCCACGGTCGCCGCCTCGCCGGCGGCCACCGGAGGATCGAGCGCGATGTCGAGCTTGAACGCGCTCGCGTCGGTCTTGAACGCCTGCGCCTTCCCCGCCCGCTCGACCTTCGAAACCTCGAGGTCGGCAGCGTCGAGCGAGAGCGTCGCCAGTGGCGCCCGAAGCGCGACAAAGGTCACGGTGGCGGTGCCCGCGATCGTCTCTCTCGCCATGTCGAACTTGAGGTCCGCCTTGTAGCTCTGGATGTGGAACGACCTCTCGCGGACGGGCCGCTCGGGCCCTTCGGGGAGCCGGTCGCCGGGAACGACCTGGCCGACCTGACCCGCCAATCGGAGAGGGCACGCCAGAAACGCCAGGAGCGCAAAGACACGTCTCATTGATCCTCCTGAAGAAGCGCGGGGATTCTACGCCCGGCCGAAATGGAATAGCCTTCGCCGACATTCCGGAGGAGCCATGACGTCACGAATCGCCGCCGGCCTCGCCTCGGCCGTGCTCGCTGCGGCCACGGCCATGTCCGCGGCCGAATACACGATCGCGCCCGACGGATCCAACGTGCAGTTCTCCGTGCCGGTCATGGCCGTCTCGAAAGTCACCGGCAAGTTCATGCGCTACGACGTGAAGATCAATGCCGGAAAGGCGCGCGACCTCTCCCAGGCGAAGGTCACGGCCGTCATCGAGATGGCGAGCGTGGACACCGGCAGCGACTCCTGGGACGCGAAGCTGCGCACGCCCGCGTTCTTCGACGCCCAGAAGTATCCCGAGATTCGCTTCGAGAGCCGCCGTGTACGCAAGACGGGCAAGGGATGGGAGGCCGAAGGCCCGCTGACGCTCCACGGCGTGACGAAGGACATCAAGCTCCCATTCACGATCCAGGGACGGTTCGACGGCCCGAACGCCGACGACCACGTCGGCATCCACGCCTCTTTCACGTTCGACCGCCGGGACTACGGCATGGCCTGGACCGGGAACTCCGAGGCGAAAGTCGTCGGAAACAAGGTCACCGTCGACATCGCGCTTCTGGCGAAGAAGGTGAAGAAGTGACGTCATCCCGAGCGCAGCGAGACAGCCGACCACCAAAGGCAGGCCCTCGGCAGTAGGCAACGCCGGGCGAAGCCCGCGCGTTCATCCCGTACTAGTTCACCGGCTTGTCGAGTTCGGGATCCCTCGGGCTGCGGCCCTCGGGATGACGGCTCACCGGATCGTCAGCGTCGCTCCCGCCGTGTAGGCGTTGAACTCCGGCGCGTACATGGACTGGACCGTCGCCGGTGAGACCTTGAACGTGCCGGCCATGTTCGCCCGGATGCGGTGCTTGAACGTGTACTCCCCCGCCGGCAGCTGCTCGAAGAAGAAGTTCGCGCCGGAGTCCCGCGTCTCTTCGTACCAGGAGATCCCGAGATCCCACTTGTAGCGTGACAGGACGTTCTGGGGCTCGGCCCCGGCCGGTCGGGGGTCGCGCAGGTGGACGTACTCGGCGGCGTGCTTCGCGCGGAGCGAGATCTGGACCTCGATCTCGTCGCCGGGGTGTACGGCGGCGCCTTCCGCCAGAGGTTTGAGAATGAACCCCGACGGGGTCGATTCGCGCAGGAAGTACCTGCGCGACACGGCGAAGAAATCGCCGCGGTCCTCCTCCGGCAGCTTGTCGGTGGAGAAGTGCCAGGTCGCGGAGGCGAACGCTAGGCCCTTGCCGGTCTTCTCGACCCCGATCGAGGCGTCGCGCTGCGGGTCGATCTTCCCGCCGGGGATCACGACCTGGCTGTGCTTGCCCGTGTAGCGGTCGGGCTCGAAGGCGAACGTGGTCGTCTGGCCACCGGCCTCGACCGTGACGCCTCCCGCACGGCGAGCGCTCCTTCCTTCTTCAGGTACCAGACCAGCGCGTAGATCGCCTCGGCCGTGGCGCGCGTCGACTTCCAGTGGTTCAGCTTCTTGTTCAGAAACAGCCACTGCACGAAGCCCTCGCGCCGCGCGTCGGCGGGTGAGAGCTCGGCGAGGATCCGCAGCGCGAATGCCTGCGTCTCGACCGTGTCGTTGTACCAGAGCCAGGCGCGGTCCTCGGGCGCGAAGTAGGTGCCGAGGTCGCGGTCCGTCTTGGCGGAGTCCATGACCGAGTCCCACACGAGCTTCGCATCCGCCGGCCGGCCCATACGCTTCAACGTCAGCGCGAGCTGGCCCTTGAGATACGGCGAATGACTCTTCCAGTGCGCGAAGGAATAGTCGAGCAGCCTCTTCCGATACGCCGCGTCGAAGGCCGGCGCGTACCAGCACTGGTCGGGATAGGAGGACAACACGTAGTTGACGAACGTCACGAACTCGCAGACGACTCCGGCATGCATGCAGGACTCGAGTTCGCGCTTGATGTCGGCGCCCGCGTACTTCCAGCCCGCTGGACCATGTCCTTGGGCACGTCGACGCCGAACTCCAGCGCGTTTGCAAAGCCGTGCAAAATGTAGAGCGTCATGTACGGCGACGGAGGCCCTCCCGGCCACCACGGGAATCCGCCCGACTCGGTCTGAGCCTTGCGCAGCTTCGCCAGCGCCGCCGCGCGGTCGGCCGCGGCGATCCGCGGGTCGAGCACCCGGAGCGAGGTCCCCTCCCGGCTTCGCGCCGCCACGGGCTTCCTCGAGCCAGGGAGTCTCCTCGAGCGCCATCTTCCGGTTCGGATCCAGCGCGTCGAACGTCTCCAGGCGCGTGTCACGCTTGGAGAATTCCTCGGCCATCTTCGCCACTGCGGGAAAGTCGCGGAACACCGACGAGACGATCCCGGTCGAGACGAAGCGGTTCAACGTCTGCTCGGTGCACTCGTACGGGTAGTTCACGAGATACGGGAGCGCCGAGAGGACCGAGTAGAAGAGCTGCGCGTCCACTGTGACCACGAGAAGCTCGTTGATGCGGGTGGGATCGTCGAGCTTCGCCAGGTCCTCGAAGGTCAACGCCCGCCGCTCACCGCCCCGCAGCGTCGCGAAGCGCGACTGCGCGAGCTGCATGCGGCCGGGCAGGACCGGCACGGGACGCAGCTCCCCGTCCGAGAAGTCGCCCGAGACGGCCGTGGCTTTGATCGCGTAGGATGCCGACGCGAGAGGGCGTCGTCAGGCGGAAGGTCGTGTCGGCGCCGCCCCCCGCCGCCGCCGAGAACGGCTGCGTCGCCTGCTCGCGCGTCAGACCGAAGCGCGCCAGGGCGCTTTCGTTGGTCTCCGTGTCGAGGATGTCGAGCGTCACGCGGCCCGAGAGACCCTTCGTCGACGCGTTGTTGACCACGATTTTCAGCTCGGCCAGATCGCCCTCGCGCAGGAAGCGCGGAACGTACGGCCGAACCATCAGGTCCTTGACGCTGCGAGTCTCCTTCTGGATCGAGCCCGCCTTCAGGTCCTTCGTGACAGCGTGCACGAAGACGTTCCAGGACGTCACGGAATCGGGGACCGTGAACTCGATCGAGGCGGTCCCGTCGGCGCCGGTCAGAAGGTGCGGCTTCCAGAAGGCGGTCTCGGCGAAGTTGCTGCGCAGAGGCACCGCGGCCTCCGCCGGAGCTACGTTGCGCGCCTTGTCCTCTTCTTTGAATCCGACGTCACTGCGCGTTCGCGCGGCTTTCGCGGCCGGTGCGGAGGCCGGAGCCGCGGCGTCGGCGACGACCATCTCGGCTTGAGCCGACACGCCCGCGACCATTCCGCGCCGGCCCGGGCCGCCGATGCCGTAGCCGCCGTAGAGCTTCAGCCTGTCCGGCACCAGCACCGGAGGCGAAGGCAGCGCCGGGAAGCCGCCCCCGATCTCCACGAAGTAGGTCTCGCCGAGACTCGGCCTCGCCCACACCGGAGTGGCGCGCTGCGGATAGAGCGCCAGCGGATCCGGCGCGCTGTGCGGCACGAAGGCGTCGAGGCTGCGGTCGTACATGTAAGCGAGCAGCTCCGCCGCCGCGTTCTCGACCGGGCCGACCGCCCGGCGCCGCGACCTTGACGGTCCAGGTCTCGTTCTGGCCCGGCTTTAACTTGTCCCGGAACGTCGCGAAGGAGACCGAGAGCTTCTTGTCGTCCCAGGGCACGAAGATCGACTGAGTCAGCGTCACGAGCTGATGGTCGCGGAGAACCGTGATTTTCACTGCGAAGCCGCCACGGTCCTTTTCCGCGATCGGGATCTCGATGACTTCGGGACTCTTGCCCGACAGGAGCAGCCGCCCCTCGGTCCGGCGCGCGTCCCGGTCGATCTCAAAGAGGATGGGCTGGTCGGAGAGACCGGAGTCGACGAAGAGCCGCGCCGTCTTCCCGACCTCGACCGAGTTGTCCTCGGCGAGCAGGATTCCCGGCAGGGCGAGCGGAGTGCGCGCCGCCCCGACGACGATGTCGCGAGGCACCTCGAACTCGGCGCCGAACTCGTCGGCCGTCCGATACCGGATCCGATACGCGCCGGCCGGCAGACCCCGAAGCGCGATCGCGGACTCCCCCTTCTCGTCGTGCGTCAGCTCGCCGCGCGCGACCTCGGGCCCGTCCTCCCAGCGGGCCATGACGCGTTCGGGCGCGTAGTCGGTCTGCCACCGGGGACGCAGGAGATCGCCCGGCGTCTGGAATGCCTTCGAATTGCCCTCCCCGGATCCGCTCCCCGGATCGACCGGCTCGTCGGCCGGCAGCAGCGTCCGATCGGGCTGCGAGAGGCGCACGAGTCTCCAGGAGCCCTTGCCCGCGCGCGGGACGCCATCGAGGTTCGTGCGCACGACCTTGACACTCGCGCGCTCGCCCTCGCGCAGAAATCCGCCGGGCGGCTCGATGCGCGCCTCGACCGAAACGAAACCCAGCCGAAACGTCCGGGACGCCGACTGTGTCTCGCCGCCCTCGTCGGCGACGTCGGCGGAGACGGCATAGGAATACGTGGCTCCCGCGCGAGCGGTGTTGCGACGCTCGTCGGCTTTCGGCGTGAACGCGAGGGTGAAACGTCCGTCGGCCTGCAGCGTGGAGGTGCCCGCGTCGATCGTCTGCGTCGCAACGGTAGGGTTCCACCCCCGCCACCAGTACCACCACGGATACTGGGGCGTGCGCGTCACGCGCCAGCGCACCTGGCCGGTCGCCACGGCGAGCCCGAAGTAGTAGCGGGCCTCCCCCGTCAGGCGCGCGGGGCGATTGAGCCGAAGGGCTTCCTTCGGGTCCTCGAGCTTCACTTCGAAGGTCGGGCGCTTGTACTCCTCGACGCGCACCGAGGCCGACGCCTCGCCCAGCGAGCTCGAGACGCGCCAGGCGCCGAGCGCCCGTCCCGCCGGAATCGCGAATTCGCCCGCAGCCGAACCGAAGTCGTTCGTCGTCGCCGTGCGCGACGCGACGGTCTGGTTGTTCGCGTCGACCAACGAAACGGTCACCGCCGTTTGCGGAGAGACCTGGAGGCGCCCCTCTTTCGCGTCGCCTCGATACGCCAGGACCTTCCAGAAGACCGTCTGCGTGGGCCGGTAGATGCTGCGATCCGTGAACACGAGGGACGCCGTCGCGCTTCGCTCGGGAGTCTCAGGCGACCAGTAGCCGGCGTTCATCTCCAGTGCGAGGTCGTCGCCCGCGCGGGCATAAAGAAAACGCTGCCGGTACTGGTGGGGATCGATGCGCACCGACAGCGTCGCGTAGCCCTCGGCGTCCGAGGTCGCCGCGGACTCGCGCTGGACACTCTGCGGATTCCATTCGCCGTAGTAGAGCGACACCGTGGCGCCCGGGACCGGGCGCCCGGACGCTCCCGACAGCGCTCGAATCTCGATGCGGCTCTCGCCTTTGGAACCCGGCTCCGCGTTCGGAGACATCAGAAGGACGAGGTCGCTGACGAGGACGCTCGCCGCTTCCGTCGGCGCTTCCTTGCCGCCGAACGACGACGCCGCCGAAGCCGCCACGACGTAGAGGCCTTTGGTCTTCAAGGGAGGCACGACGTAAGTGGAATGGAGCCGGTAGTCCGGAGTCTCCGGGAGCCTCACGGACCACTCCGCGTCGGGCCGCCGCTTCGCGATTTGGAGGAGCTCGTCCTGCTGCGGAAGGACGCGGTTGAAGTCGCGCGCGCCGTCCACGCGGGCGGGCAAGTCCAGGCGGAACGCGCGGAACTTCAAGGCCGCGACGTTCTTGTGTGCCACGAGCACCGAACGGCGTTCCGGGCCGTCGCTCCGCATCGCACGGAGCTGGTACGAAGGCGCCTCGATCCGTTTGACGATCGCGAGGCAGTATTGACCGCCGAGCGAGTCCGGGTAGGCCCGCCTCCCCTCGGCCGCCACCGCGCGCGCCCGCACGAGCGCGTCCGGCTCGGGCGAAGCCTCGAGAAACAGGGCGAGCTGCGCCTTGCCCATCGCGAACCACGGCCATTTCGCCATCGCCGGCAGCCGGCCGGCGAGATCGCGCCGGATCGCGGCGCGGTCCTCCTCCTCCGCAAACGACGCGTGGAGGCGGCGCAGCCTCTCGAGCCTTGCTTCGAACGCGGCCTCGGCCTCGCCTCGCGCGGTGTGCCAGCCCTCGAGGTCCGCGAGAACGGCGACGAGCTTGACGAGCGGATGTGTGGCCGGATCGTCGAGCGTCACCGATCGCGCGGCCTCTACGTCCTGCTTCAGCAGGGAAGCAAAGTCCAGCCGAAAGACCTCGTTGGACTCGGCCGGGCTCCAGCCGGCCGTGTCGGCGAGCAGCGCGGCGTAAAAGTACGCCAGCGCGTCGCGAAGCGTGCCGCGGATGTCGTCGGGATAGTTGTTCGACCTCGACGAACTCCGAGAGGCTCTGGACCGGGTACTGACCGAGGGTCTCGCGCTCCTTCCAGAGCGCGAAGTACGCACCGGCGGCCTCGTCGTAGATCTGCTCGCGCGTCCAGGCCTTGAGATCGACCTTGCCGGAGGTCTCCACGCGCTCGCGCTGCTCGACCTCCCACGAGTACGTCCGCGCGTAATTGACGAGCGTTTGCGCATAGAAGAGCTCGAGCGCCGTCCGCGACGGAAGGTCCGAGGGCCACGGCTCGTCCTTCAAGAACCGTACGGCCCCCTCCGCGCCGTGAAGACCCATCCGGAGCTGCGTGGCCCGAATCAGCGCCTTCGTCCACTCCACGGAGTCCTTCGTCTTTTTCGCCGACACCAGGATCACCTCGACGCCGTTGAGCGCCTCCTGGAACTTCTGCTGCGAGACGAGCGCGTCGATCTCTTTCCAGCTCCGCGGCGGCGCTGGCGTGGGCGTGGCCGCCGGAGTCACCGACGGAACGATTGCAGCCTTCTTCTGTTGCGGGCCGGGCGCGGCGTTTCCGGCGAGCAGCAGGACACCCGCGAGCAGGATTCCGGCGCCGATTCCTCTTCCCGGCCAACGCATGGCTGTCATTCTGCCTAGGTTGGACACCCGACGGGAGGCGAAAGTTCCTCTCTTTGTCATCCCGAGCGCAGCGAGGTCGCCGTCCACCATCGGCAAGCCCCCGGCAGTAGGCGTGTCGTCCACCGGAGGCAAACCCACAGCAGTAGACAACGCTGGCCGAAGGCCAGCGGTAACCCACGCCGGGCGAAGCCCGCGCGTTCATCCCGGACTTAACGAGCCGACCCCACAATCAATCCCGGGATCCCTTGGGCTGGCGCCTCGGGATGACAACGATGGTCAGCGCTGAAACGCGTACGAAACCTTGACGAAGAACTGCCGTCCCGTGGGCAGCAGCACGTTCGTCGTTTCGTCGAGGGCCCGGGCATCCCCGTAGCCGACGAAGAGCACGCTCTGCCAGTTGAGCTTGTAGGAGAAGAGCGCCGAGCCCGCAAAACCGCCTTCCTTCTCGAGGACGGGCTGGTTCCAGAGCGCCGGATCGCGGCGCACTTCCTGATACTGGCCGATCAGGCGCAGCAGCATCTTCGCATTGAAGACGTAGACGGCCTTCAACCGCGCCACGTCCGCCGTGAACACGTTGCCCTGGAGGTCGCCGACGCGCTCGTCGATCCACTGGCGCTCGAGGCGCAGGTCGAGGCCGAGGTGATCGGTCGGCCTCACCAGAGCGGTGATCAGCACGTCGCCCCCCCGGCCGACGCGGACGTTCTCGACGTCGGGCTGTTGTCCGTAGTTGCCCGAGATGCCGACGACCGGCAGCAGTCCCGACGGCGACGCGGTCACGGTCCACACGAACCGGTCGTAGTCGAGCGTCCGGCCGTCGATCGCGACGGCCTCGAAGTTGTAGTCGAACTCGGCCCTTGTTCCGCCGAGCCCCTGGAACGCGATTCCCGGGAACGCTCGGCGCGCGACGAGATCGCCGTCGCGATCCAGCGAGTAGTTGCCCCCGGTCAGGAAGCGGAGCCGCGAAAAAAAGCCCGTCGGATAGATCCGGTAGCCGCCGCCCCAGGTTCCCTGATTGTAGCCGACCTGCGGCACGAAGCCGTCGTCGGCGCGGAAGCCGTCGGCGAAGTCGTCGTACTGGGCGAGCCAGTCCCAGTGATACGTCGTGTGCGTCCAGTTCGCCGTGAGTCCAAAACCCGAGACCTTCTGGCCGAGCCATTCCGGCGAAAGATCCGGCCGGTCCGGGAGCCGCGAGAAGCTGTAGAGATATTGCGCCGTCACGAGGTCCGCGTCGTTGGGGCGCCACTGGAAGTCGGGGCCGAAAACGTAGTTGTACGTGCCGCCTTCGCCAGTGCGCGCGGTGGCCACCGCGCCGATGAACGAATTTCCGATTTCGTGGCGCAGGCGCCCGATGCCCACGTAGGACTGGAAGTCCTGCGCGGCCTGTCCCGAGAAGATGGGACCCGGATTGATGACGGTGCCGCCGCCCCGGTCGTCGGTCACGAGGACCGTGTACGAGGTCGAACCCTCCCGCGAAGTCAGGCGCGCGCCCCAGAGCGGGTCCGTGATCGTGCGCGTGTAGATGGCCTGGATGGGCGTCTGCAGCAGGTCCACCTGCTCCAGGAAGAACGGCCGCTTCTCCGGGTAGAACAGCGCGAAGCGTTGGTTGACGCCGATCTGCACGACGTCCGACTCGACCTGAGAAAAGTCGGGATTGATCGTCGCGTCCACGATCGTGCCGGCGTCCGGCAGCCACTTCAGGTCGAGGCCGACCTGGCCTTTGGTCACGGTGTCGGGCGGGCCGGGCGAGGAGGGGTCCGTCGGATTCGGCGGATAGACCGTCTCCGAAAACCCCGCGGCGTACGGCGCCAGCACGTAGTGCATCCCCTGGGGCAGCCCTGCAATCTGCTGTACCGTCGCCGACCAGCACAGGAAACAGCTCGACCCCCGCGGGATGCGCACGTTGTAGAACTGATAGTTGAACTCCCGCGGCCAGACGCGGTAGACGATCAGCGCCCAGTCCTGCGGGTCTTTGTTCGGATACCGCAGCGACGCGAGCGGGATGCGCACCTCCGCCGTCCACGAATCCGTCCCGATCCGGCCGGCAGAGTCCCAGAACCAGTCCGGCGCCGTGTCTTCGCCGAACGGCGACTCGTTCAGCATCGAGTCCGTCTGGATGCCGCGCGGGTTGATCCAGAAGTCCACGGCCGAGCGCCGCGAGTTGTCTACGTCGATGAGGATGCCGACATAGTCCTGTTGATCGGTCACGCCGTCGTGGTCGACATAGGGTGCCCGGATCTTCCCGATGTCCGGCTCCGCGCACCAGAAAGAGGCGTAGAAGTACTTGTCGTCACGCCCTACGCGCGTGATCGTCTGGACGGGCGGCACGGTCCCGTCGCCGGGCTGGAACTCGTAGAAGGTATCGATGACCAGGGCGTCGGCCCAGCCGGGGTCCGACAGGTCGCCGTCCACCTTGATGGGCTGCGTGATCCGCGGCAGCGAATACGTCGGGGGCGTCGGCAGCTCCGGCTGCTGGTCGGCGGCGAGAAGGCGGGGCGCGCACACCACGGCCAGAAGGGCGAGTGTGCGGATCCTCATTGGGGGAATGGTACGGGAGGGCGAGGGGAAGGTTGCCCCCCGCGGTCATCCCGAGGGCCGCAGCCCGAGGGATCCCGTGCTTGAGCGCCAGTCAGGTGTGGCGAGTTCGGGATCCCTCGCTTCGCTCGGGATGACATCCGAACCCGCCCGACTTCTACCGAAAATCGTGGCTTGGCAGCTTCGCAAACTCCGGGATCGTCCAGAACCTTTCGGCGCGGACCGAGAGCGCCCCGTCCTGCCGCTGGAGCTTGCCTTCGACGACGAGGGCCCCCGAGCCCACGACCACGGCGCGCTGCTCCCGGAAGAGATTCGGGCGCACGATCGCCTGCAGCATCCCCGTCTCGTCCTCGAGCGTCAGGAAGACGAAACCCTTCGCCGTACCGGGGCGCTGGCGGACGATGACCGCTCCCGCGGTCTTCACGCGGTCGCCGTCCCGGCGCCGCGAGAGCTCCTTCGCCGACAGCACACCGCGCGACGCTAAAGGCTTCCTCAGGTGCGCGAGCATGTGCGGCCCCGTGGTGATCTCGGTCGTGGCGTAGTCGGCCCGCGTCTCCTCGATCGGAGACATCTCCGGAAGAGGCGAGGGATCGTCCGTCGGAATCTCCTCGAAGAGCGGACCGGCCTCCCGCGCGACCTTGGCCACCTGCCAGAGCGCGGCCCTCCGCGTCCTTCCGAACGACGACAGCGCGCCGGCGTGCGCCAGGAGCTCCAGCTCCCCCGGCTTGAGCCGGCACCGCCGCGCCAGATCGTCGATCGAGAAAAACGGCGCCGCCGCCTGCGCGCGCTCGACCGCTTCGCCCGTCTCCTGCTTCAATCCCTTGACGAACCGCATGCCCAGGCGCACCGCGCCTTCCTCCCAGCGGCACTTCCAGCCCGAGCGAACGACGTCCACGGGACGCGCCTCGGTGCCGTGGAGCTGCGCGTCTTTCACCAGCGTGGCCGGGTGGTAGAAGCCCATCGGCCACGCGTTGAGCAACGATGCGAGGAACGCCGCCGGATGATGCGCCTTCAGGTACGCACTCGCGTACGCGATCAGCGCGAAGCTCGCGGCGTGCGACTCCGGGAAGCCGTAGAGCGCGAAGGACGTGATCGACTTGACGATCTGTTCCTGCGCCGCCGGGCCGATCCCGCGCTCGGCCATCCCCTTGCGCAGCCGCTGCTCGATCGAGTCCATCCGCTCGACCGAGCGCTTGAAGCCCATCGCCCGGCGCAGCTCCTCCGCCTCTCCCCCCGTGAAGCCGGCGGCGACCATTGCCATCTTCAGGATCTGCTCCTGGAAGAGCGGGACGCCGAGCGTGCGCTTCAGGATCGGCTCGAGGCAGGGATCCGGGTACTCGACCTCCGCCCTCCCCTGCCGCCGTTCGAAGAAGGGCCGCACCATGCCTCCGACGATCGGTCCCGGCCGGATGATCGCAACCTGCACGACGATGTCGTAGAACGTCTTCGGGGCGTTTCTCGGGAGAGAGGCCATCTGCGCGCGGCTCTCGACCTGGAAGAGCCCGACCGTATCGGCGGCGTTCAGCATCCGGTAGACCGCGGGGTCGTCCTGCGGCAGGTGCGCCAGGTCCACCTCGATCCTCTCGTGCGTCCGGATCATCGGAAGCGCTTCCTCGATCGCCGCGAGCATCCCGAGGCCGAGCAGGTCCACCTTGACGATCCCGAGGTCCGCGCAGTCATCCTTGTCCCACTGCACGACGACGCGTCCCGGCATCGACGCCGGTTCGAGAGGCACGACCTCGTCCAGGCGGCCGGCCGCGACGACGATGCCGCCCGAGTGCTGGCCGAGGTGGCGCGGCAGGTTCTGGATCTGGAGAAAGAGGCGCAGGAAGTGCCGGGCGCGCCGCTCCTCGGGATCCAGACCGGCCGCGCGGATCTCCCCCGCCAGCTCCTCCGGCGGATCGCGGATCTCGCCGAAGTTCCAGCCGCCGAGCTGCTTGGACAGAGCGTCCACCTGCTCCGGTGAATAGCCCAGCGCCTTGGCTACTTCGCGCGCGGAAGAGCGGTCGCGGTACGTGATGACGTTGGCGGTCATGCCCGCGCCGTGCGGCCCGTACTTCTCGTAGACGTGCTGGATCACGCGCTCGCGCTGGTCCCCGGAGGGGAGGTCCAAGTCGATGTCCGGCCACTCGCCGCGTTCCTCGGAGAGGAAGCGCTCGAAGAGCAGCTCCATCTTCACCGGGTCCACGGCCGTGATCGACAGCGCGTAGCACACCGCGCTGTTGGCCGCCGAGCCGCGGCCCTGCACGAGGATCCGGTTCTCGAGGCAGAAGCGCACGACGTCCCAGACGATCAGGAAGTACCCGGCGAGGTCGAGCTTCTCGATCATCGCCAGCTCCTTCTCGATCTGGGCCTGCGCCTTCATCGTCAGCGGGCGAAACCGCGCGCGGGCTCCGTTCCAGGCGACCTTGCGCAGGTGCGACGCCGGCGTCTCGCCGGGAGGCAGCGGATAGTCGGGAAACCGGTATCCCAGGTCCGCGAGCGTGAAGTCGAGGCGTTGCGGAAGCTGTGCGGCGGCATCGAGGGCCTCCGGAAGGTCGGCGAAGACCTCGGCCATCTCGGAGGAGCTCTTGAAGTGGCGCTCGCGCTGGGCGGCGAGGAGCCGGCCCGCGCCGTCGAGCACCGTGTGGTTGCGGATGCACGTCATCACGTCGTGGAGCTCCTTGTCCTTCGCACGCGCGTAGCGCACGCCGTTGGAAGCGAGGAGCGGGAGTCGGAGCCCGCGCGCCAGATCCACGAGCGCCTGGTTCCGGCGCTCCTCCTCGCGCAGCCGATGCCGCTGCAGCTCGACGTGGAGTCGGCCGGGGAAGATCGCCGCGAGCCTCTCGAGCAGTCCGCGCGCGGCGTCGGTCCCTCCGGCCACGAGAGCCCGCGCGACCGGCCCCTCCTCGCCGCCCGTCAGGACGTGCAGACCCTCCGCGTGTGCGGCGACCTGCTCGAGAGTCACGCTCGTCTCCCCCTTCGGCTTCCCCATCGCCCCCGCGGTGATCAGGCGGCAGAGATTCTTGTAGCCGGCGCGGTTCTCGACGAGGAGGGTGAGACGGCTCGATAAGTCCGGGATCCCTCGTCGCGCAGCCTGCCCCGAGCGAAGTCGAGGGGCTCCTCGGGATGACAGTGTGCCTTCGGCGCACAGAGTCACCTCCGCCCCCACCAGCGGCTTGATCCCCGCCGCCTTCGCCGCTTTGTAGAACCTCGGTGCGCCGTAGACGCCGTTGCGGTCCACGAGCGCGACGGCCGGGATCTCCCGCCGCGCGGCCTCCTCGATGAGGTCCTCCGGCAGCGAGGATCCGTCGAGAAACGAGAATGCCGAGGCCGCTCGCATCTCCGCGTAACGCGGCAGAGTTCTCGTCCGCGCCGCCCGTTTTTCGAAGTCGCGCTGCTTGAGCTTCTCCTTGCGCGCTCCGGCGGCGACGATCAGTTTGAGCGGATCGCCGGAATCGGTGTGCCCCCCGCAGCTCGCGTTGCCGACGCCCAGGTTTCGCGAAGGCGGCAACGAGGACGGATTTCCCGAAGGCCGCGTGCGCTTCTCGGCCATGCGACCAATCTAGGCGTAATAAAGGCGTAAGTCCAGGCCGAGCGTGTTCCCTCATTAAAGGGCTCAGGAAACGGGAGTTAGGTGGCGGCCAGCCGCTTGTCCATCTGCCCCAGGCGCTCCGTTAGAACCCGCATGACATGAAGAGCGAAGTTCGGCGTCTGCTGAACCAGGAACAGAAATCGCTTTTCGTCCACCGGGGCGAGCCTTACGTCGGTCCGCGCGACGGTCGTCGCGGCGCGCCGCGCATTCGCGATCAACGCCATCTCGCCGAAGATGCCGCCCTTTTCCACCGTCTCGACCAGCTCGTCGCCGACGAAAACGTCCACTTGTCCTTCGACGACGGCGTACATGAAGTCCCGTTCGTCTCCGGCGCGAAAGATCGTGGTCCCTGCGGCGACGGACTTCGTGTCGCTCGCGTGCTCGAAAAGACGCGTGACGTGCATGGATCCTCCTCCGCCCGAATCCTCTCGACGCGGCATGAAGGCGGAATGAAGGATCGCGCGGTCAGCCGGCTTGTTCTATTTCCCAGGCGACCGCCCGGCGCAGGCCCTCGGCGCGGCCGACCGACTCGCAGAAGCCGAGATCCTCGCGGATGCGCCGCGTGTCGGCCGCGAGGTCGTGGGCGAAATCGTACGGCTCGGCGAGACCTTCGGGCAGCTCGTCCCAGGCGACCTCGCGGACCTCTCCCTCCCAGCCCGCGGCCTTCCCGATGGCGCGGATCCAGTCTGCTTCGGACAGAGCGTCCTCCTCGCCGACGTTGTAGGTCTTCCCCGCTGCCCGGGAATCCAGGCAGGTCAGCGCGATGGCCTCCGCCACGTCCTCGACATGGCCGCGCGTCCACCGCCATCCGGCCTTCGCGCGATCGATGAGCAGCTCGGGCTTCCCCATCCGCTCGAGATAGGGCCGCAGGCGGCGATGCGTGTCGCCCTCGCCGTACACCGAAGGCAGGCGAAGTACGGTCGCCGGGAGAGCGGGCTCGGCCGCCGCGGCCCGCTCGACTAGAATCTTTTCGTAGTCGTGCGCCATCTCGCCCGGCCGTGCGATCGCGCGATACGGGTACCGGCTCACTCGCAGCGGCCCGTTTTCGGAGAGAGGCGCCGGGTCGCGTGTGCCCGACTCCAGCCGCAAGAGTCTCCCGTACGGCGCGTAGACGTCCTGGCTGCTCAGGACCACCGTCCGTCCCGCGACCCCGTGAAATGCGCGGACGAGATCCTCGGCGTCCTTCTCCGTGTACGCGATCGTGTCGAGAACGACGTCGGGCCGGAACCGATCGAATTCCCCGCGAAACCGGAGGAGGTCGCGGCGATCGCCGCGGATCGTGCGCGCGCTCCCGGAGGATTCCCCGCGGTGAAATGCGGCGATGTCGCAGCCTTCCGCGAGGAGGCGGCGGACCGCCGCGCCGCCGATGAAACCCGTCCCTCCAAGGACGAGGACACGCACGAGATCGGATCAGGCGCCGACGCGCCTGCTGCGCCGCTCCAGCAGCGCCACATCGCGCCAGGTCCCCCGCAGGTTCCCGAGCTTCTCGCGCACGCCGACGACCCGAAAGCCGCAGTGCTGGTGGATCGATAGTGACGCGGCGTTCTCCGGAAAGATGCCGGCCTGAAGCGTCCAGACTCCGGCCTCTTCCGACGCGCGGACCAGCTCCTCGAGCAGCCGCCGGCCCACGCCCTTTCCCCGCGCCTCGGATGCGACGTAGACGCTGACCTCCGCAACTCCGCCGTATGCGCAGCGCTCGGAGACCCGCGAGAGCGCCGCCCAGCCGGCCATGCGCCCGGCCTCGCGGGCGACGATCCGGCAGTCCATCCGGTGCGCCCGGTCCCACAGGTCCCAGGACGGCGGTTCGGTCTCGAGCGTGGCGTGGCCGGTTGCGATTCCCTCCAAGTAGATGCGGCGGACGTCTTCCCAATCGGACGGCATCAGCCGGGAAAGTTCGAGCGGCATCGCTCTAGACTTCGCGGTATTCCGGCACGTACCCCGTCATCAATGCGTCTTTGGGCAGGATGGGCTGGCCGGCGATCGTTCCTGCGTCACCGGTCTTGACCCAGTGCCACGCGTGCAGGATCTGGTCCATCGGGTAGTAGCGCGTCTCGGCCTGGATCAAGACCGTGCCCGCGAGAACCTCGGCCTTTAGCTCCTCCCACTTCTTCGCGCCGACCACGGCGACACGCTCGATGTGATCGGCATAGCGGGACAGGAACTCGATCTCCTTCCACCGCGCCGCCCACTCGGCGCCGGTCATCGCCGAGAGGTCCGCGAGGATCCCGATCGTCCGCTTCCCTCGGTCTCCGATCGCCCGCTCGATCTGCGGAAGAAACGCGGCGATCTCGTCGGCCGTGACGCGGCCCGTGACCTTGAAACCGAATGCTTTTTCGCCGCTTTCCCGAAGTCTTTCGATCATGCCGCGCCTCCTTCAGACGCGCACGATATCGCAGGCCGTCAGTGGCCTGGCCCCGAAAGCTGACGCCGGTGATGCAGCGCGTGCGACGTCAGCAGCATCACGGTCTGCGCCGGGCGCAGCCTGCCGAAATAGGGGTGGGTCAGCCGCACCCGGCGGGCGGTCCGCGCCTCCGCGAGGGTCGACAGGAACCGTTCCGCGTTGGCGCAAAGCGCGCGCGACGCCTCCACCGGGGACGCGGCCGCTCGCTGCGGTCGGATCTCGCGCGGCGCCGGGGCCCCGGCGGGGAATCCTCCGTTCAGAATGCCGGGAAGAAAGCTCCACCGAAGCGCGCGGCGCTTCCACCACGGGACCCGAATCACAAAGCCGGGACCGCCCGACAGCTCGGAGAGCGGCGGGTCGTACGCGATCGCGAGATGCTCGGCGATCTCGGCGGGCGACCATCGGCCGGGAGCGAGCGGCCGGCTCCACGCGTCGCCGGACACGGCCGTGAAGGCGGCCACGCACTCGCTCACGGCCGCGCGATGGAGCGCGACCGCCTCGGAGAAGTCGTTCTCTCCTAGGCGAGGCAGGCGTCCTCCTCGCGGAACGCCGCTTTCTCGAAGGCGTTGTCCCGATACGCGGAACCTCCGGAGACGGCGGCGACGACGCTGGAAGCGAGGTAGAGGATCGGAAACGCCACGCCCCACCGCTCGTACTGCCGGACGTGAACGCGCTCGTGGGTCCGGCATCGGGAGTGCGCGCCGGCGTCGGCGGCGAGCACCACGTGACCGAGGGTGATCGCCGAGATCGGGAACCCGGGCAGCCCGTGCGAGAGCAGAGGGGAGAGCGCGCCGCCGCCGATCTCGAGCACGCCGTCCACGACGCGGGCCGAGCCACCGGTCGCAAACGCCAGGGGAAGCGCCGGAAGCGCGGCCGCCGAGACGGGTGCCGCCCAGAGATACGCGAAGAGGCGCCTCACGGCGCTCCCGCCAGCGCCTCCTCGCCGCCCTCGGGCCCGTAGAAGATGACCCACACCACCAGATTATCGGTGAAGCGCTCGAAGCGGTGATCGACGTGGGCCGGAACGAACAGGAGGTCTCCCGGCGCGAATCGCTGACACTCCTCGCCGTTGACGAATTCGCCGCTCCCCTCGACAACGACGTAGATCTCGTCGCGCGTGTGGGGCTTCTGGGGATCGTGTCCCCGCGGCGCATAGATTTCAACGTCCAGCGTTCCGTGCTCGAGCAGGGTTGTCCACCTCTCCCCGTTCGGCCCCGGCAGCTTCGCAAGGCCCTCGCCGACCGTCACACGCGTCTTCATCCCGCAACCTCCACGAGCTTCTACCTTATCGCCACGCCGCGAGGATCGCGCCCATCAGCGTCAACAGGGCGATCTGATGGCCGGCGTCGATGCCCCACGCGGAGAGCGGGGTGTCCGAATAGAGGTTGGCTGTCAGGCCCAGCGGCGCCGCGATCCCGATCCCGAGCAGGGCGCCGAGCTTGATCCCCGTCAGGACGCTGACGACGCCGACGCGCTGGAGGAGGACGGATATCGCCGCGCCGATGACGACGTAGCAGAGAAAGGTCACGGCGTAGGCGCGCGGAGCGGTCGCGCGCATGGCCGCGATCTTTTCATCCGTGTAGGCGTGCGCCTTCAGCCACGCTCTTCCAAAGAGCAGCGGCGAGTACCAGACGGCGCCCAGGGCGAACGCCGCCGCCGCGGCGGCCAGGACCGGGAGCCAGCGAATGGATCCGAGCATTACGACCTCCTTCAATCCAGCCGGCCCGAGAGCAACCAGAAAATCGCCAGGGCCGCGCAGATTCCGACCCCGAGGAACACGTGAACGAACGAGGCTGCCGTGGCGACCAGGTAGAGCGGCGGTCCGAGACGATTCCGACGGGTCCACGCGCGCACCGTCTCTTGCGAAACGCGGGAGTGGAGCAGCCGCCGGTCCCGCGCCGTGGCCCACAGGACATTGAACGCCACGCCGACAAGCACGTACGTGCCGGCGTAAAACGCGCCGGCCACTGGCGCCGCGGAGGTCTCGAGGTACGAGGCCAAAACCGAGGTCGGATACGGCACGAACGTCACCAGCAGCAGCAGAAGGCCGTTGGCGTACAAGAAGGGCACGTCGATCCGGCACACCATGTTGAACATCGCGTGATGGTTGGCCCACATGATGAGGATCGTGAAGAAGCTGATCACGAACGAGGTGTACGAGGGCCATTGATCCGCGAGGGCGCGCGCGAGGGAGGAGACCGTGCCTCCGTCGGCCGGATGCGGCACCTTCAGCTCGAGGACCAAAAGCGTGATCGCGATCGCGAAGACGCCGTCGCTGAAGGCCTCGGTCCGCCCGGTCTCCTTCTCTTCCTTCTCCGAGGCGGAAATCACGGAACCGCTATTTCGGAGGCGCCGGCGGAGGAGGATCGGCCGACGCCTGGTCGGCAACGTAGAGCCACTTCCCGCCGATCTTCTTCGCGACGTCGACGAAACGTCCCTTCAAGACGATGGGAGCGCCTCCGTTCCTGGGCTGGAGGCTGAGCGTGAAGTTGCCCCAGCCCGCCGAGAGATCTCCCGACGTCTGGTAGGCCGCGTTCAGGAGGGACGCGTCGGTCACCTTGTTCGCGGAAAGCAGTCCCGAATACGCGTCGCGGATCGTCTTCGCGCCACGGGCCTCGGGCGCGCCCGGCAGCCACAGCACGGCGTCCGGCGCATAGCACGCCACGAGCGCCTCGACGTCGTTCGCCTTGACCGCCTTCAGCCACGCGGCATCGACGGCTTTGGCCCCCTGCCCCTGGGCCTCGGCCGCGAGCGTCAGCCCCAAGGCACACGCCAGGACGGCAATGCCGACACGACTCTTCATGTCTCCTCCCCTTTGCTGCGGCGAATCATATTCCTTCATGCCACGACCCTTTCGCGATCGCGACCCGGACTGGCGTGGGCGAAACGAGGCGCACGAGATCGTCGGGCCGGATCTCGACTAAGAACCCCCTCTTGCCGCCGTTGACGTAGAACGTCGAAAGCTCCAGGACCGACGCTTCGACGTACACCGGCAGAGCCCTGCGCGTTCCCAACGGGCTCACGCCTCCCGGCACGTAGCCCGTGTGCTTCTCGACGGCGGCGACGCTCGCGGGAGAGACCTCGCGCGCTCCGATCTGTCGGGCGAGCTCGCGGGTCGAGACCTCGCGATCGCCGTGCATCAGCACGAGCAGAGGCTCGGACGCCGTCCCTTTCCCGCGCGCCTCCATGCAGAGAGTCTTGACGACCGAATGCTCGGGCACGCCGAGCGCCTCGGCGGAATGGCGCGTGCCGCCGCGCTCGACATAGGCGTAGACGTGGGGAACGAACGCGACGCCGGCCGCGCGCAGCGCGCGCACCGCGGGCGTGACCGGGACCGGAGGCGGTTTCACGCGCCCTTGCCGCCCGACTTCGTCGCCGGGTTGAGCAGTCGCTCGAGGAGCGACTCGTAGAGCGGCCTCGTCTTCAGCGCGCGGGCCACGAACCGAGCCGCGAGAGCAGCCACGAGCAGCGGCAGCAGCAGCCGGAAGGCGCCCGTCATCTCGATCATGAGGAGAACCCCCGTCAAAGGCGCCTGGATCGAGCCGGCGAACAGAGCGCCCATCGTCACGATGGACGTGACCGTCGGATCCAGCCCCGCCGCCGGAGTCAGCGCCGACACGCCCAGGCTCATCAGGAGGCCGGCCCCCCATCCGAGAACGAGCAGCGGCGCGAACAGTCCTCCGGCGGCGCCGCTCGAGTAGCTCGCGAGTGTCAGGCCGAATCGGACCGCCAGAATCGTGGCCGCCACCGACGCCGCGGGAACCGCTTCGATCGAGCGCGTGATCAGAGATTCCCCGTTGCCCAGCCAACCCGGCTCGAAGCCCCCTGCGAATCCGACGAGCGCGCCGACCGCGACGGCGAGGAGGACCTTCCGCCGCATCCTTCCACGGGTCAGCCACGCGAACGCGTCCATCGTCGAAAGCAGGCTGCGGTTGAAAACCGACGCCAGGAAGCCGGAGACGGCCCCGACGACGAGGAACAAGGCCAGTGCGTACAGAGGCGGCGGTGTGACGGTGGCCTTGCCGAGAAGCGACGTCGGGTGGAGCAGCCAGCGACAGACGCCGTCCGCCGTCGCCGCGGCGAGCAGAGCCGCGACCGCGTGGCGAAGAGACCGCAGGACCTTCAGCTCCTCCAGGACGAACACGGTTCCGGCGATCGGCGCATTGAACGCCGCCGCGAGACCCGCGCCGGCTCCCGCGGCGAGCAGGACGCGTGTGCGCTCCGCCTCCAGCCCTCGCCCGCCCGCGAGCGCGCGTCCCGCCGCGGCGCCCATCTGCACGGTCGGTCCCTCCCGGCCGAGCGTGAGGCCTCCGGCAATGGCCAGCGTGCCGGACCCGAACTTGACCAGGACCGTGCGCAGCCAGGAGAACTGCCGTCCTCGCGTCAGCGCCGCCTCCACCTGCGGGATGCCGCTGCCGGCGCAGTCCGGATCGAACCGCAGGACGAGCCAGACCGACGCACCGGTCAGAAGCGCCGAGCACAGCATCGAAAACGGGATCCCGTGGAGGAACGGACCGAGCCCCTCGAAGAGCTCTCGCGCGCGCAACGCCAGAAGCAGCGCCTTTTCGAACGCCACCGCGAGCAAGCCGGCCGCGAGGCCCGCCCCGATCGCCCATGCGTAGAGAATCAGGCTGCGATTCGGTTCTCGCGCGGCGCTCCCCATCGCGCGCGTCTTATCCGATGAAGTGCCGGAGGACGCAGACGAGCTGACTCGCCATCAGCGCGAGGAGCGTTCCGAAGAGGAGCCACTTGCGGAAGACCCCGCCGGACCGGATCAGCGGCGCGCCGCAACGAATGCAGGTCTGCCGCTCCGAAAGATCGTTCTCCGCCTGGCAGCTCCAGCACGTCACGGGCAATCTCCCGCGAGCGCGCCTCTCAATCGAACTCCCGCTTCGGAGCCGCCTGATCGGCTCCGACGTGCCCCGCGCGGATGTCGGCGCGCGAGTAGTTCTCGCCGCGGATCGGCGCTCCCGCGACCCGCCGGAGCATCGTGAGCTGCCCGATGTGCGTCAGGGAGTCGGCGACGGCGCCCTGGAAGAGTTTCTCGGCCGGCGCGTGCAGCGGCGCGTCCGACGCCAGGTAGGCGTCGAAGCGCGCGAGCGTCTCGTGAAAGCGCGCGATCTCCTGCTCCCAGGGCAGAGGCTTCGAGTCGTGCCAGGCCTCGGCTCCCATCGCCTGCGACAGCACCCAGTCGTAGAGGTCTCCGATGTGAGCGAGGATCTGCGCCGGCGTCCGGGATTTCTCCGCGACGCGGAATTCGGCGAAGGAGGACGGCGCTCCCCGCACGGCCTTCCCTCCCCGGTACGCGACCGTCGCCACGGCGTGGCGCAAGAGCTCCCGGCTCATCCCAGGTCCCCGAGCTGCGAAAGCATCCCGAACTCGTCCACGTTGGCCCAGTGCTCCACGATCCGGCCTCCTTCGAAACGATAGAAGTCCATGACGGAAACCGCGATGCGCCGGCCGGTCGGCGCGATCCCGAGGAAGACCGCGCGGTGCGTCCCGGTCCAATGGGACCGGGCGGCCACCATCGCCCCCTCGGCCACGATCTCTTCGAGGACGAACCGCAGGTCCGGAAACGCCGCGCGCAGTCCGGCAAACCGGGCCTTCACGCCCGCCGCGCCCGGAGCCTGGTCCGGCACCGTGTTGTGATCGAGGTAGTCCGGCGAGATCACGGCATCGAGGAAGCCGAGATCGCCCCCGCTGAAGGCCTTCTCGAACATCTCGCGCACGAGCGCCTTGTTCTTCTCGGCCGCCGTCATGACCCTGCGCCCTGCACGAGCATCCGGCCCGCGATCTCCTTGACGAGCTTGGCGGCGGTGAAGGCGGTCAGGCCGGAGGAGTCGAGCCTCGGATTGAACTCGACGACGTCGGCTCCGACGATCGGGCCGCCGACGCGGTGAATCACGTCGAGCGCCTGCCGCGTCGTCAGCCCGCCGCCTTCGCGGTGGGCGACACCGGGCGCGAACGACGGGTCCAGCCCGTCCAGGTCGAACGTGACGTAGACCGGGCCCTCCAGCTTCAGATCGCGGTCCTCCCGGAACTCCCGCATCTCGATCATCTCCACGCCGAACCGTTTCGCCTGGGCGCGGTGGTGCGGGTTGGCGGCGCGGATGCCCACTTGCACGAGCCGCTGGGCCAGGCCTTCCTCCATGATGCGCGCAAACGGGCACGCGTGCGAGTACCGATCGCCTTCGAACTCGTCGTACAGGTCAGGATGCGCGTCGAAGTGCAGGATCGAGAGGCGTGGGTACGTTCGTGCGAAGGCGCGCAGGATCGGGTACGTGATCGCGTGGTCGCCTCCCAGCGCGATCGGCCGGTAGCCCTCCTCGAGGAGCGCGGCGGTGACGGCCTCGATGGTCGCGCGCGTGTCCTTCCCCGGCGCCTCACCGAAATCCCCGGCGTCGTGGAAACGGCTCCGTCCGACCTCCACACCGCTCTCGGACCAGGGATTCGCCGATTCGTGAAAGACCGCCTGCCGGATCAGAGGCGGCGCCTCGGCCGCTCCCCGCAGGTACGACGAGCTCTCGTCCGACCGGAACCCGACCAGAGCGAGACGGGGCTCAGGAGACATCGAGGCTTCGCTCCATGCGGAGGATCGGCAGGACCACGCCGTCGGGGAGTGTGGCGTCGATGCGTTCGCGCGCCTGGAAGCCGTAATGCTCGTACAGCGGCACGCCGGGAAGCGTTGCAGCGAGCTCCATCCGTCGGAAGCCGGCGTCTCGCGCCGCCGAGAGGCACGCATCGAGGATTCGCGAGCCCACGCCCCGCCGCGCGTAGTCGGGGTGTACGAAGAACGCGCGGATGCGTGCGGACTCGGTGGCGGGATCGAGCAGCGGGTCCTCCGCCGGTTTCATCTGGTCGCCGCCGTAGAGCGTACGGCGTTTGCTCCACCCGCCGCATCCGGCCAGCCGTTGACCGTCCTCGACGACGAAGTAGGTGCCGTCCTCGATCAGCCTCCGGTCGGGTCCGAACACGAACCGGATGGCGCTCTCGGTCTGCTGCTCGGTGTAGAACTCCTTCGACAGCGCGCGCGCCGACAGCGGGATCAGCGCCGCGATCGCCTCCACGTCATCCACTTCGGCGAGGCGCAAGCGCACACGCTACCGGACGTTGGCGACCGAAAACTGGGGGTTCTCGATGATGCCGAAGGCGTTGCCGAACGGGTCGCGGACGGCGGCCACGCGGATTCCCTCGCCGACATCGCGCACCGGATCCAGAGGCGCCGCGCCGAGCTCGAGCAACCGGCGATGCTCGTCCTCGGCGTCGGCCACGCCCCAGTACGGGACGACGCCGCCTCCCGGAGCCGCGCCCGCCATGTCCGGATCCAGGCCCAGCTCGAAGCCTCCGACCTGGAAGCCCACGTAGTAGGGCTCGGCAAAGTACGGCTCGAACCCCAGGATCTTCGTGTACCAGGCTTTCGCTTTCTCGAGGTCCGGGACCTTGTAGATGACCGTGCGCAGTCCCAGGATCATGGCGCCGCCTCCGCGCACGGGGTCTCGCGCAGGACCCGCCTGGCCGAGGGAGGGTACTTCGCGGCAAAACGCTGCGGCCGGATGGGCCGCGGCACGAAGCCGCCGCCGCAATTGGGACAGACACCGCCGAGCCTCCGCGTCACGCAGTCGCGGCAGAACGTGCACTCGAAGGTGCAGATCATCGCGTCAGGCGACTCCCACGGCAGGTCGCGGTCACAGCACTCGCAGTTGGGTCGCAGCTCCAGCACGGGAACCTCCTCAGGGCCTGGGCATGCCGACGCCCTTGTAGACGACGCCGTCTTTCATCACGAACACCACGCGCCGGACGGCCGTGATGTCCTCGAGCGGATTGCCGCGCACACCCACCAGGTCCGCGAGCTTGCCCGGCGCGATCGAACCGATGCGGTCTTTCCAGCCCAGGAGCTCCGCGGCATCGATCGTCGCGGCGCGGAGGGCCTGGACCGGTGTCATGCCGTTGGACGCCATCCAGACGATCTCTTTCGCGTTCTCGCCGTGCGGAAGGACCGACGAATCCGATCCCATCGCGATCCGGATTCCCGCGGCGAGCGCCTTGCGGAAGCTCTCGGGGCTTCCCTTGCGGAAGATCGCCTCGCGCTCCTTCTTCCAGGCGGGTGCGTCCGCCGGCTCCGCCTCGCTCTCCTCGACCCAGATCGCTCCCGTTGGAACGAGCCAGGTCCCGTGCTCCTTCATCATCCGCACGGCTTCGTCGTCGAGCAGCGTTCCGTGCTCGATCGAGTCGACGCCCGCCTTCACGGCGGTCTTGATGCCGTCGGTGCCGTGGGCATGGGCTGCGACCTTCTTGCCGTAGCGATGCGCCTCGTCCACGATCGCCTTCATCTCCTCGAGCGAGAACTGCGTCTCGACGCCGACGTTGCGGCCCTCGCCGGCGCCCTCGGTGGCCATGATCTTGATGACGTCGGCGCCGTACTTGATCTCGACGCGCACGAGCTTGCGCACGGCGTCCACGCCGTCTGCGATTCCCGAAGCGCCTCCGACGGTCACGGTCGGCGAGAGGCCCTCGACGTCCTCGTTGTGGCCGCCGGTCGAGCCGATGGCGAGGGTCGCCACCTGCATGCGCGGTCCCGCGATCTCTCCGCGGTTGATCGCGTCGCGCAGCGCCACGTCCGTGTAGTCCTTGGCCCAGAGATCGCGAACCGTCGTGAACCCGGCGTCGAGTGTCTTGCGCGCCCGCGAGAAGGAAGTGACGGCGTCCTGCATCGGTCCGCCGTAGAGGAGGTACTCGTACGTCGTCGTGACGTGCGTGTGGCAATCGATCAGACCCGGCAGCAGCGTCGCCTCGCCGAGGTCGAGGACTTCGTAGTCGGACGGAATCGCGAGCCGCGGTCCCGCCGCCGTGATCCGGTCGCCTTCGACCAGCACGACGGCGTCCGCCACCAGGGTTCCCGAGACCACGTCCAGCATCGCGCGCGCTTTGACCGCCTTCTTCGCCGGAGGCGCCGGCGTGGGAGAGGGCCTGGGCGCCGCGGCCAGGAGAAGCACCGCGATCAGCGCACCGGCGACACGTCCCATCTCTTTCATCCTACTTCGCCAGGTACTCCTGCACGTTCTCCTTCGTGATCATCGCGGTCGGCAGCGTGATCGTGTGCGGCACCTTCTCCCCCTTGAAGATCCTGTCCGCGATCTCGACAGCTTCCTTGCCTCCGGTCGGATAGATGAACGTCACGGCGAGCTTGCCGTCGGCCACGGCCTGGCGGCCGCCGTCGAGTCCGGGCAAGGCATCGATGCCGACGAACTTCATCTCTCCGTCGCGGCCCTTGGCCTTGGCCGCGAGATAGGCGCCCATCGCCATCGGATCGTTGTGGGCGTAGACCAGGTCGATGTGCTCGTGCGCCGCCAGCGCCGACTCCATCTGCGCCATCGCCTCCTCTCGGAGCCAGTTCGCGACGGGATCGTGGACGATCTTGATCCCCGGCGAGCCCGCGATCGCTTCGCGGAAACCCTCGCTCCGGTCCCTCGCGGGCGGCGATCCCGGCAGTCCCTTGATCTCGACGATGTCGCCCTTCCCATCGAGCATCTTCACGATGGCCTCGCCCGCGGCCTTCCCGATCTGGCGGTTGTCGGCCCCGATGAACGTCGTGTACGTGTCACCCTCGATCGCCCGGTCCAGAACGATCACCGGAATTCCCTGCTCGAAGACCTTCTTGACGATGGGCGTCAGAGGCCGGGCCTCATTGGGAGAGATGATCAGAAGATCGATCTTCTGGCGCAGGAAGTTCTCGACATCCGCAACCTGCTTGGCGTTGTCCTGCTGCGCGTCGGCGTACGCGATCTCGATGTCCGGGAAGTCCTTGGCGCGCTTGGCCACGTCGGCGTTCATCGAAACACGCCACGGCTCTCCCAGGTTGCACTGCGAGAAGCCGATGACGTGCTTGGCCGTCTTCTCGCGGCCGCACCCCGCGGCGGCCAGGACGACCATCGCGGCGAGAACGAGCCTAGCCGCGTTTGCGCTGCAGCCAGACCGCGCCGAGGATGATGACGCCCTTGAGAATGAGCTGGAGATTCGCATCCACATTGTTCAACCCCATGATGTTGTTGATGACTCCGATGGTCAGCACGCCGACGAGCGTGCCGCCGACCGATCCGATTCCGCCCGAGAGACTCGTGCCGCCGATGACCACCGCGGCGATCGCGTCGAGCTCGTAGGCGACGCCGTCGTTGGGATTCCCCTGCTCCAGCTGCGCGCAGTGGATCAGTCCGGCCAGGGCCGCGAGCGTTCCCGAAATCACGTACACCGCGGTCTTCCAGCGGGCCACGCGCACACCCGACAGACGCGCCGCCGTCTCGTTGTCGCCGATCGCGTAGAGCGCCCGGCCGGGAGCCGTGCGCGCCAGGAAGAGATGCATGCCCGCGACGCACGCCACGAAGACGACCGCCGGCGCCGGCACGTACGGAAGAAGCGGCCCCGCCAGGGCGCGCACGGACTCGGGCGCGGCGCCTTCCCCGAAGCCCAGCGGGATCGCGGTGCCGCCCGAGAGGTAGCGGGCCACGCCGCGCGCCGCGCTCATCGTCGCGAGCGTCGCGATGAACGCCGGCAGTCGCCAGCGCGCGATCACGAGCCCGTTGACGAGCCCGCACGCGGCGCCCGCGGCGAGCACCGCGAGGAGCGTGACACCGAGTCCGACGCCTCCCTTCATCAGGAGCCACGCCGTCAACGTCGCCGCGAGGGCGAGGACCGACCCCACGGAGAGGTCGATGCCGCCGCAAACGATGACGGCCGTCATGCCCACCGCCAGGATTCCCTTCTCGGACACCTGCCGCAGGATGTCCGTCAGGTTGCCGAGCCCCAGGAATACGGGCCGGCCGCCGCGGACGGGCGAGAACACGACGCCGAGGATGACGACCGCGAGGAGACCGAGAATGCTGGTGAACCGCGCGAGGCGCGCCCGGCGGGGCGGTCCGGAACCGCGGTTTCCCCCTCCCAGACGCTCCTCGCGCGCGGCGCCGGAGCCGGCGCCCGACGCCGCGGCGAGCACGGCCTCTTCGGTCGCCTCTTCGCGCGAGAGCTCCGCCGCAATGCGGCCTTCGCGAAACACGACGACCCGGTGGCACTGCGTCAGAATCTCCGCCATCTCCGAGGAGCACAGGACGATCGCGAAGCCCTCGGCGGCGAGCCGGCGCAGCAAAGCGTAAATCTCGGCCTTCGCCGCGAGATCAATCCCGCGCGTCGGCTCGTCGAGCAGGAGCACGGATGGAGACGCGAAGAGGCATCGCGCGAGCAGCGCCTTCTGCTGGTTGCCGCCGGACAGCGTAGCGATCGGCACCGACGTCGCCGCCGCCTTCACTCCCGTCTCGCCCATCACCGTCGCGGCCGCCTCGCGCGCCCGGCGCCGCTGGATCCACCAGCCAAAGCGCGACACGCGGGAGAGCGCGGGAAGCGTCACGTTCTCCGCGACGCCGAGGTCGGGAAAGATCGCCTGTGCCTTGCGCTCTTCGGGCAGCAGGACGATTCCGGCCGCGCGCGCCGCCGCGGGATCGGCAGGGATTCCCTCCGCAGACCCCACGCGAATCCGTCCCGTCACCGGAAGCTCGGAAGCGCCGGAGAGCGCGAGCAGGAAGTCGGTGCGCCGGGCGCCGACCAGGCCCGCGAGGCCCAGGATCTCCCCGCGCCGGACCGAGAGCGAGACGTCCTTGACACGGAACCCTCCGGGCGCGTCGGGATCGGCGATCGAGAGGTTTTCGACACGGAGCCGCTCCTCGGAGCCTTCCGGCGGAGGCTCGAGAGCGACCTGGGGGATCTCGCGGCCGACCATCAGCCGCACCATCTCGGCCTCGTCCACGCCGGACGCGTCGCGGGTCGTGATCCGTTTTCCGTCGCGCAGGACCGTGATGCGCGTGGCGAGACGCCGCACCTCGTCGAGCCGGTGCGAGATGTAAACGACCGCCACGCCGCGCTCGGAGAGTTTGCGCACCAGACGCTCGAGCCGCTCCGCCTCGGCGTTGCCGAGGGCCGCCGTGGGCTCGTCCATGATGATGAGACGGGCGTCGAGCGAGAGCGCCCGCGCGATCGCCACGAGCTGACGCTGGCCGGGCTCGAGGTGCTCGATCGTCTGCTCGGGCGCGACGTGCGTTTCGCCCATCAAGGCGAGCTCTTCCGCGGACTCGCGTGCGAGCGCCCGCCGGTCGACCAGGCCGAGCGGCGTCTTCGGCTCGCGCGCCAGGAAGATGTTCTCGGCGGCCGAGAGTGTGGAGGCGAGCTGAAGCTCCTGCGGGATCACCGCGATGCCGGCCGCGATCGCCTCGCGCGGCGCGACGAACCGGCGCGGCGTTCCGTCCACCCGCACCTCTCCCTCGAAGCCGGCGACCTCGCCGGTCAGGACTTTCACCAAGGTCGACTTGCCGGCGCCGTTCTCGCCGATCAGCGCGTGCACTTCGCCCGGCCGCACGTCGAAGTCGACGCCGTCCAGGGCGACGACTCCCGGGAAGCGCATCGACACGCCGCGGGCTTCGAGGAGAGGGGTCATCACAGCGGCGCTTCGAGTTCGGGATCCCTCGTCGCTTCGCTCCTCGGGATGACTGTCATCCCGAGCGAAGCGAGGGATCCCGTGTTTTTCAGCCCTCTCACCCTCTCCTCCGCAGCCTCTTCATCAGGTCCGTCCCCTTCCCGAAATAGTCGTGGAGTTCCAGCCAGTCCTTGTAGAGCTCGTCGTACCGGGCCGCGGCATCCGCGTCGAAGAGGACACGTTCTTCCTTCAGGTGCGCCATCGCCTGCGCCGCCTCGGCGAACGAGCGGTGGCCGCCGCGCTCGGGACCCGCGGCGACCGCGCCGAGCATCGCCGCCCCCAGGGCCGACGCGTTGCCCGTCGCGGCCAGCGTGATCGGAAGCCGCGTGACGTCCGCGTAGATGTGGACGAGCAGCGGGCTTCTCTCGGCGAGCCCGCCGACCGCAATCAACTCCGTGATCGGGATTCCCTGCGCCACGAAGGCGTCGAGGATCCGCCGCGTCGAGAAGGCCGTCGCCTCGATCAGCGCCCGGTAGATCTCGGCCGCCGTCGTCGCGAGGGTCAGGCCGACGATGGCGCCGGAGAGATTCGCATCGACTAAGACCGACCGGTTCCCGTTCCACCAATCCAGCGCGAGCAGCCCTCGCGCGCCCGGGGGAACGAGCGCGGCCTCGCGCTCGAGAGTTGTGAACTTGCCGGCTCCCGCGAGCTTCGCGTACCAGCCGAAGATGTCGCCGACGGCGGGCTGCCCCGCCTCGTAGCCGTAGAAGCCCTCGACGATGCCGTCCTTGACGACGCCCCCGATTCCTTCCACACTCGCGCGCCGCTCCGAGAGGACCAGGTGGCAGGTGGACGTGCCCAGCACCAGGACCATTCGCCCGGGCGTGACGACGGTCGCCGCCGGCGTGGCGCTGTGCGCGTCGATGATCGCGGCCGCGACCGGCGTGTCGTCGGCGAGTCCCAGAAGCGACGCCATCTCCTGCGTCAAGCCGCCGACGGCGCGGCCCGGCGGAACGATCTCGCCCGAAAGCTTCTCGGGCATGTCGCCGAACGCGGGAGACAGCGCGGCGAAGAAGTCGCGCGACGGGAAGCCACGCTCGGCGCTCCAGAATCCCTTGTACCCGGCGGCGCAGGCGTTTCGCACGAAGCGTCCCGTCAGCTGCGAGACGATCCAGTCGCCGCCCTCCACGAAAGCCGCGGCGGCGCCGTAGACCTCGGGATCCTCTTCGAGCACCTGGAGGGCCTTCGCGACGAGCCACTCCGACGACGTCTTGCCTCCGTAGTCCGCGAGGAATTCCTCTCGCCTCTGCGCGGCGAGCGCGTTGATGCGGTCGGCCTGGGGCTGCGACGCGTGATGCTTCCAGAGCTTCACCCACGCGTGCGGTCTCGCGGCCCACGCCGGATTGAGGCACAGCGGATTCCTCGCGGCGTCGACCGGCAGGACGGTGCACGAGGTGAAATCCACTCCCATGCCGACGATCGCGTCGCGGTCCACCCCCGCCGCCGCGCGCGCCTGGGGCACCGCCTTGGCGACCGCCTCGAGCCAATCGGCGGGGTGCTGGAGCGCCCAATCCGGCGGCAAACGCGCGCCCGTTCCCGGAAGAGCCGCCTCGATCACTCCGTTGGGATACTCGGTGACCGCGGAACCGCGCTCCTTGCCGGTCCGGACCTCGACGACCAGCGCGCGGACGGAGGCCGTGCCGAAGTCGAGCCCGAGGGCGCAGGGCTCCGTTCGCGAAGCCGTCACGCGCGGTACTGCGCCGGCTGGTGCCGGTCGAGAGAGTCTTCCAGGTCGCCGCAGAGGTTGACGCGGATCCCGAGGGCCCGCGCCATCGACGCCTTGCGGACGAGCGCGCGCGTGGCCGTAGCCGCGTCCGGACCGTACGCCACCTGGATGTGGTTGGCCATGTGCTTGGCCATCATCTGGTCGCGCGTAATGCCGTAGAGGACCGCGTGCATGATCGGCCACTGCGGCGTTGTCGCCTGCCAGCGCCGCTCGGTCTCCTCCGGCGACAGCTTCACCACGCCTCCCCGGCCGATGTCCATGTGGAGCGCGTGGTCCTTGACGTAGATCCGCGAGAAGACGATCTCGCCGGGCCGGGAGACGCCCTTGAGCGTGGATCCACCCTTGGGAAAGTACATCGGCGGCTGCCGCTCGCCGCGCGCGCCGCCGTAGCCTCCGATGAAGTGCGAGGCGGGCGCCGCTCCCGAGATCTCGAAGACCCAGACGAAGGTGTTCACGCCGCGCTCTTCGACCTGTGCTCCCCACCGCACGTCGTGCAGCGTCGTGGAGGGATCGATGCCGAGGTCCGTCCACACGCGGTTGGTCAACAGGGCGTCCACGCCCGCGCACTCGTCGACCTCGTTGAAGTGGGGAACCGCGAGACCGTCGAAGAGCGGCTTGCCGTCCGCTCCCCGGACCGGCGGCCGGTCGGGATTGTTCAGCAAGCCCTCGGCGAGATCCGACGCCACGCAGGTGTCCTTCAGGCCCTGCTGGTACTGGATCCCGACCGCAGCGCAGCCGAAGTCGTGCGCCATGCGCACCGCCGCATCGTACATCTTGAGACCCTCGAGCACCTGCGCCTCGGTCAGTTCGGTCGCCTCGTCGCGGCCGAGGGCGAACGTCATTCCGCGTTTCGTCAGCCACCCATAGTGGGCGCGCGCCGTCGCATCCGGCACCTCGCGCATCGCGGCGTAAAGCATGGACTGCGACAACCTCTCCTTGAAGAGTCCCATCGCGTGCATCAGCTCGTCGGGGACGATCGCGTTGTACATCCCCATGCAGCCCTCGTCGAACACGCCCAGGATCGCCTGATCGTTCCGGAGCGTCCCGCCCAGCTCCGCGCCCCGCGCCCGGTCGGCGTCGTACTTCGGACCGAACGTCTTGTCGTCGACGGCGCGTGCGTGGCTCTTGTCGTGATCGATTGCGCCGCTGTCGAGCCATCGGCGGAGCCCATTGCGCGCGAAGCCGTCCTCGAAGTCCTCGCTCCAGATCGAGCTGTACGGGATACCCGCCTTCGTCAGCGACGCGTTGACGTTCAACATGCCGACGAGTCCCGGCCACTCGCCGCTCCAGTTGGCGAGCGTGAGGATGGGTCCACGGTGCTTGGTCAGGCCCGCAAGAATGTGGCTCGTGTATTCCCACACGGCCTCGGCCACGACGAGCGGCGCGACCGGGTCGATCTTGCGAAAAATCTGGATGCCCTTGGCCTGCCCGTCGATGAAGCCGTGCTTCTTCTCGGCGTCATAGGCGTGCCCGCGTGTGATCCTCGCGCCGAGCTCCCCGAACGCCTTCTCGACGGCCTTCTCGAGCGTCTGCTGCGCGGGCCAGCAGCGCTGATTGGCGGACAGGCGCGAGTCGCCGCTCGCGACCAGGACGATCTCCTTCGCGCCGGGCTTGACGGTGCTCATACGGCGGTCACTTCTCCTCGGCCGGAAAGACCGGTTTCTCCATGGGCTTCCCGCCGATGTATCGGGCCAGCCATTGCTGCACCTCGTAGTTCCAGTAGATCGAATTCTGCGGGGACAGGACCCAGTGATTCTCATTGGAGTAGATCAGGAGGCGCGACGGAACCCCCATCGCCTGCAGCACGCCGTAGAGGGACAGGCTGTTTCCGTAGGGCACCCGGTAATCCACCTCGCCGGCGACCAGGAGCATCGGCGTCTTGAAGTTCGCGGCGTAGGTCATCGGATTGTTGCGCTGCATCGTCTCGGCGTCCTTCCAGGGCGTGCCTCCCCAGACCGACGCGTCGAACGCATAGTTCGTCGCATCGCTTCCGTACTCGGTGATGAAGTCGTTGACCCCGGCGTGGTTGACGATGCAGCGGAAACGGTCCGTGTGGCCGAGGAGCCACGCGGCGAGATAGCCGCCGTAGCTCGCTCCCGCCGCGGCTACCTTCGACCCGTCGATCGCCGGAACGTCGCGCACGAGGACGTCCGTCGCGGTCAGAACGTCCTCCGTCGGCTTCTCTCCCCAGGCGCCGTCGATCGATCCCAGAAACGCCTCGCCGAATCCCGTCGAGCCGTGGCGATTCACGCGCGCGACGACGTAGCCGGGCGCTGCGAAGACGTGCGCGTTCCAGCGATACGAGAAGTCGTCGCGGACCATCGTGGCCGGACCGCCATGGAGAACCTGGACGAGCGGGTACTTCTTCGACGAGTCGAACGCCGGAGGATAGGTGACCCACATCTGCACTTTGTCGCCGCCGGCGCCCGTGAACTCCCGCGACTCGGTCCGGCCGAGGTCGAGTGTCCCGAGCAGCGCGTCGTTGAAGCGCGTGACACGCTTCGCGGCGCCCCGCGCGGGATCGAGCGCATGGATCTCGGCGGGACGGTTGGACGCTTCGTTGGAGAACAGAATCGCGCCACCCTTCACCGAGAGACCCGAAGAGCTTCCCTCGGCGTAGACGCGAGAGAGACCCGACCCGTCGGCCGCGAGCCGGAAGATCGCGACGACGCCGCGGTCCTCGGACGTCACCCAGAGCGTCTTCGCGTCGGGCGAAAAGGAGACGGCATCGAAGGAGCGGTCGTAGGCCTGGGTGAGTGTCGCGCTCGTTCCCGGCGCGAGATCGATGCGCGCGATGCGCCGGTTTCCGGCGTTGTACCTGGCTTCGCGCAGGTAGTAGACGAACCGACCGTCCGGCGAGAAACGGGGCCCGTCGTCGGTGAAAGGGTTGTCGGCGGTCAGGTCCCGCATAGCGCCGGAACCGTCGGCCGGGATCACGTACACGTCCAGGTTGCTCCGCTCCCGGTACGGCGGCGGCGTCGCGTTGACCGCCATCGCGATCGTCTTGCCGTCCGGCGACACGTCGAAGCCCGGATCCATGACTGTCGAAAAGAGGCGCTTCCAGCCGGGCGTCAAGTCCGTGAGCGCGCCGGTCTCGGTGTCCACCGCGACGAGCTTGTCGCCCACGCCCTCGGCGAGGTTGCGGTCCCAGAAACGGTACTGCCGGTCTTCGGTCGCGCGGCCCGTCATCGGGGAATCCTTGCGGCGCTTCATCTCTTTGCGCATGGCCTCGAGATCGCCCTTCTCGAGCTTCCCGGAAAGATCGGTCAGGACCTGTGTCAGCGCGGCGATCCGGGTGTTCGACAGCCACTTCGGCGCTCGGAAGCCGTAGGGCGCATTCGCCACGCGCCTCGCCTCTCCGCCGTCGGCCGCGATGACGTAGAGCTGCGCGACTTCGTCGTCGCCGCGTTTGGAGACGAAGGCGACCTTCCTGCCGTCCGGGCTCCACGCCGGGGAGCCGTCCGTGCCTCCCTGTGTCAGGCGCCGGGTCGTCCCGACGCCGACGTCGAGGAGCCAGAGGCTCGATGTGCTCTTGCTCTTCGGAATCGACCACTCGGTCACGCTGAAGATGGCGATCTTGCCGTCGGGCGCGAGAACGGGAGCGCCGACGCGCTGGAATGCCCAGAGATCCTGCGCCGTGATGGGCCGCTGGGTATCGGCCGTCGCGGCCGCGGCGCCGAACGCGTCAAGGCACGAGAGCAGCGCAATGAAGACAGCCCTTCTCATCAATTCTCCTCGTCTCACGAGAGGTCGAAGTACATTTCGTAAGGCGTGCCCGCTCCGACTTTGTAGAACGGGAGGAACGTTCCGCGCGAGGCTTCGGGCGCGGTGAACTCGAGGCCTGAGCCGCGCCGCTCGATCCAGCGGGACAGGTCGCCGGCCGGAGGCGCCGGCATCGGGCTCTCGGGACGCACGAGTACGAGCGGCCCGTATGTGACCGCCACGCGCTTCGGGTGCTGCGCGTCGACGGAAGAGAGCCCGAGCGCCATCGGCAGCTTGACGGTCAACCGGTCGCCAGGATTCCAGCGCCGCTCGACGACCGCCCAGCCGCGCGCGTCGCGATTGGCCGGCACGGCGGCGCCGTTGACGGCCACGGACATGCCCGTCGCCCAGGCCGGCATGCGAACCTTGACGGCAAACGTCGCGGATTTCGCCGGTCGGATCGTCAGCGTCGTCGGATCGGACTCGGGGAACGCCGTCTCCTGCTCGACCGCAACCTCCGCACCGCCTTGATTCCACCGCACGCGCGACGGCACGAAAAGGTTCACGAGCAGGCCCTCGGCGTCTTTGAAGTAGATGACGTCGTGGTAGTCCGACACGACCTGCGGATACGTTCCCGAGCAGCACGGCCACGTTCCGTCGAGGTGGTAGATCTTGCGGCCTCCCCCGATGCGGTAGTCCGAGTAGTAGAACGTCTGGCCCTTTGCCCCCATCGGAAGCGCGCCGAGGATGCCGTTGTAGAGCAGCTTCTCGATCCAGTCCCCGTAGCGCGCCTCGCCCGTGAAGCGCATCAGGTACTTCGAGAGCTTGAAACCCGCCCAGCAGCCGCACGGCGTCTCGAAGGAGAAGGCGGTCGTGTCCAGGCGCCGGCCGAGCTCGCCGTCCTCCGGCACGAGGTCCTCGTCGGGGCCGTATCCGCCGGTGGCGTAGCACTGCGTCTTCTGGAGCCAGTCGTGCTCGGCCACGATCGCCTTGAGGAACTCCTCCTCGCCGGTGACCTGGTACGTCATCGCCGCCGAGCACATCGTATTGACGTGGCTGTAGGCGTGATGGCCGTGCCGCTTGACCGCCGTCGGGCCCGCGCCGGAGAACGCGCGCCAGTAGTCGGTGAAGCGCCAGACATCGCCGAAGCTTCGGTACTTCGCATCGCCCGTCGTCTCGTAGGCCCGGTAGAGATTTTCGGAGAGCGTGTACCACTCGGTGTCCGAGTCCACCTTGCGCGACCGGTCCAGGTTCTCGGTGGCCCAGCCCGTGATCTTCGAGAGATGCGTCAGCGCGTCTTTCCTTCCGGCGTAGCGCGCCATGTCGACGAGGCCGCCGACCTGCTTGTCGTAGATGTAGTGCGGCTGCCAGGGTCGCCGCGAGTAGAAGAACCAGCCGTCGGGTTCGAGCGTCGAGCCCCACTCGGACATCAGGAAGATCGCCTTGTTGCGCACCTCGGCGTCGTTGGCGGCGCGCGAGAGCCGCGCCATGCCCGAGAGCCACTGCCCGAACGTGTTGAACGTGTCGCCGTTGGACCACCACGTCCGACGCTTCGGATCGCCGCTGTACCAGCCGCCCAGGTCCTCGCCTCGCGCCCTCTGCCCGGCCCGGGCGCGAAAGCCCTTCAGGATGTCGTCGTCCGGAATGGCGAAGTAGTAGGCCCGCATGGCGTCGAACTGCGCCTTGAGCGGACCGTCGAGAAGCGAGACGCCCTCGTAGTCGAAGGGCTCGAGGAACGTCGTCGGCACCGATGCGGGCGCCGCGGCGAAACCCAGGCGGGAAAGCCTCGCGAGCGGCAGGGCGGCTGCGCCGCACAGGCCCGCCGCCAGAAAGTTCCGCCGGCTCGTCCCCTCGCCCATCCATTCCCTCCGGGTATGCGCCCGAATCTTATGACGCGGGACGTCGTTTCAAGTCCGGGATCCCTCGCTTCGCTCGGGATGACGGACTGGGGCCTGTCATCCCGAGGAGCGGAGCGACGAGGGATCCCGAACTTCTCGCCCCTGCAGCAGGCCGAGAAGGATGATGCACACCAGGATGACCAGCAGATGCACGGCCTCGTACGAGTCCGAGAACGGATCGCCGTTGCGGGCGTGGGTGACGATCGCGCCGACCATGTCGACCGCGAGCCCGCATGCGGCCACCAGCCGCACCGTCGGAACGAGGAGGCCCACGGCGCCGATCGTCTCGAACACGATGACGACGTACAGGAACCACACGGGATACCCCGACGTCGTGAAGAAGCTCCGCATTTCGTCCATATGCGCGACCTTTCCGATCTCCGTCGAGAGAAAGGCCAGGGAGGTGGTCACGCAGAGCCCTCGAATGACGAGGGGGACGCCGCGAATGCGGCGCTTCGCCCGGTTCCACGCAGCGCCGCGACCAGAGCGATCGCCGACCCGACGGCGACCGGAGCGACGATTCCGAACCGGAACACGAGCGCGCGAAAGACCGCCGCCGCCGTTCTCGTCAGCGACAGCATCCCCGACGCCGAGAGCGCCACGGCCCCGAGCTGCGCCGCGCCGGTGACGGCGCAGAACTCGTAGAAGACGCGCGCCAGGCGTTCGGCGTTCGGACGCTCCGCCCCGGAGCTCACTTCGGTTTCTTGCCCTCGATCTTCTCGATCGCGCGCGAGGCCGCCCAGGCCGGAGTCAGGTCGATGACGCCTCCGACGTGTGGAATCGGGTTCGCCGCGATCTTGCGCAGCGTCGGCAGAGCCCCCGACGCCGCCGGACCGATGTCGCCGAGCGCCGCGGCGCACGCGCGCAGGACGTGAACCGAGTCGTCCGCGACGCTGCACTCGGCGATCAGGGAAGGCACCGCCGAAGACGCCGCGGGGCCGATCGCGCCGAGCGCTTCGGCCGCGGCCTGGCGCACGTTGGGATCCGGGTCCTTCAGGCGCGCCGAAAGCGCCGCCGTCGCGGGCGCCGCCGAGCCTCCCATCTTCTGCAGGGCGCGCGCCGCGAGTCCCCGCACGACGGGATCGGGATCCGAGAGTGCCTTCGTCAGCCCCGCCAGATCCGAGGGCACGTTGGGCGGCCGTACGGCCTCGGCCTTCGCCCAGCCCTCTTTGCCCACGCGCGCGAGCACGATGTTGTCCACGCCGAGCAGGTACCCGGTCGAGGCTTCGTTCTTGCCGAGGCAGACGTACGTCAGCGTGTGCCGTCCTTTCGTCAGCCGCGGCCAGCCGACCTGGTAGTCCATGCCCACGTACGTCTCGTAGGCGTAGCCGTCGAAGGAGAGCTGCGGCCGCACATCGGCGCCCGGCTCGTGCTCGAGCACCGGCGCCTCGGGCTTCTTACCGTCGAGAAGGACCGTGTAGATGCCGTAGTCCGAGCCCTGCGCCACCTGGGTATAAATCTCGTAGTCGCCGGCCTCGGAAACCTCGAACGGGACCTCGAGCTTCGCGCCGGGCCCCTCGGCCGCGAACACGACGACGTCCTTGGACCAGAAGAGGTCTTTGAAGACCTGCGCCTTCCCCTTCTCGGCGCGCGTCGCGTCGATCGCGGCTTCGACCTCGATCTGCTGCGCGTTTCCCTGCGGCAGCCGCGCCGAGCCGTACGGCACCGGAGGAAGGCCGGTCGCCACTCCCTGCTGATACCAGAACGACACCGAGGAGATCAGGTCGTCGCGCTCTCCGAACGCGGACTTGAGCGACCCGTCGTCGTTGAACGTCCAGCCGAGATGCTCGATGTCGAACCGCAGCGACTTCTGGAAGGGGATCGGGTCCTTGATATGCCAGCGATACCCCGTCATGCGCGAGCCGAGCCCCGTCCCGTCCGCCACAGTCACGCCGTAGTACAGCCCGTCCACGACGTGAAGCCCCCAGGCGTCGTTGAAGTAGTCCTCCGACCCCGTGCCGATGATCGAGGGAGTCGTCTCGCCGTCGACGTAGAAGCGCTCGTCGCCCTCCCCGAACCAGCCCGCCGACGGCTGAATGACGGAAAGCACGGTGCCGGCGTAGAAGCCGCGGCCCTTCACGTCGAGGAACGTGTAGGAGCGCTTCTCGGCGGACGCCGGAAGCTCCTGCTTGTAGCGCGCGTGAAAGTAGAGCGTGCCCGGCGGAAGCGACGGCCGCTTCTCCCAGTCCACGTGGTAGTAGACGTGGTCGGCGCGCCGCTTCCCCTCGTTCGTCAGCGTGATCCGGCACGACTTCGCAAAGGGCATCGGCCAGTACGCGTTGCGCGCGCGCCCGTCGGAGCTCGCGCGAACCATCTCGGACTTGACCATCCTCTCCAATCCGTGGCCCACGGCGAAGAAATCGCCGACCGGCGTGTCCACGGACGGCTCCGAGCTGCCGTCGTAGAAGACGCGTAAGCGAAAGAGCCTCGGCCACGCGTACTCGTTGGCGGCGATCGTGAGCCAGATGTGCGTCACCATCCCCGGACCCTGCAGATCGGCGAGGACCATCTCTTCGCCCGGGATCGGGTGCTTGCTGTCGTTGTTGGAGTTGGGATCCTCGTTGCTCGAAGACGATCGGTGCGCCGAGAAGTCCTTGGGCTGCGCGTAGTCGAGAGGGTCCCCCTGCCCTCGGGCTCCGGCGGCGAGGGCCAGGCAGACGGGGACCAGCCACGGAATGCGTGCGTTTCGTCTCATGAGCCCGAAGATTAGCGCGAAGCGACCGTGAGGCCGCGCTGCGTCTCGAACCACTTCTTCGGGCCGAGAACGTGGAGCTTGGGGGTTCCGTCAACGAGCTCGACGGCGACGTTCAGCAGGTTCCCCTCGATGAAGAACGCGCCGCGCGATCGCTCGCCCCGCCGGTCGTACTCGCCTTCGATCGCGTACTCCCCGCCCTTGACCTCGAGATTCCGAACGGTCGTCCGTGGCTCCGAGAACACGACGTCCGCCGTCGCCGTGAGCCCTTCGAGCTTGAGCATTCCCTGCGCCCACTTCGGGAGAGTGTCGTCGCCCAGGAAGGCAAACAGGGGACGAGCGTCGCGGCAATGGATCCCGACCTTGGCCGTCAGGCCGTTCGACAGCCTGCCCGAGGGGATCTCGAACTTCGCCCACCAGCCCCGCGAACGGTCCTTCTCTCCCGCGACGAACACGTCGGAGAGCTTCAACGAGCTGCCGCCGATCTCGGGAGCGCCGCCGTCGAGCTTCCAGTCCGAGATCTGTAGGTGGGCATCCGCGCTGCCCAGGAGCTTGAGATCGGGACGCGTGTATCGACCGTCCTTCGCCGTGAGGTCGACGGACCCCTTCGCGATCCCGTGGTCGATCTCGCCCGCGACCGATAGCTTGCCGGGCCCGTCGGAGACGTGCACTCTCTTGCCGAGGTTCAGCAGACCATCGATGGCGTTCACCGACGGCGTGGGCCCCGAAAGCGAGACCTTCGCGGTCACGACTTTCCAGACTTTGTTCTCCAGGAGCTCCTGAACGTCCCAGTCCTCGAAGGTCGCGTCGAGCCGGCCCTCGAGAGGCGTCACCGCCGGCGTCTCGTTGATCTGGAGCTCTCCCCGCGGAACTCGACGGAGGCCGGCCCGATCTGCGCGCGGTGTCCCGGCTTCAACCGGAATCGGCCATGGAGCGTCGAGGGTCCCCGGTAGCGGTACCCGTCCACCCAGATGTCGTCGAACGCCGGCGTCGTAACGGCGAGGACCTCGACCGTGAAGGGATTGGCCTCCGGCGGCGGCAGGGTCCCGCCCTCGCGAAGCGGTGGATCCGAGAACTCCGGTATCGGAGGGAGGTACTTCAGCCTCGGGTCCTTCGCGTCTTCCGGCTTCACTTTCTGCCGCAGGCGAAACTGGATCGACTGCGGGCGCATCTCCGTGACCAGGAACTTGTGTCGGAAGATCGTCAGCAGCGAATACCGGATGGTTCCCTCCGGAACCATGACGATCCACTGCACGTTGGGGTCGCTCCCACGGATGCGGAGGTTCCGCACGGTGACACGGCCGGGCCACACCGAGGTCGCCTCGTCCCAATCCATGAAGAACTCGTCCGCCTTGACGTTGATCGCCGCGCGCAGCTTCGGGCCCGACAGGAGGCGCCGCGCCACGACCGCGTAGCCCGCGAAGAAGAGAACCGCCAGGAGGAGCGCCGCCAGCGCGGCGCGCACGATGACTCGCATTCGGACGGTCATCCGCAAGGAACGGGCCAACTTCGGACGGACCCGTCAGGCCTTCTTCTTTTTCTTGGTCCCGGACTTCATGGCCGGCTTGACTTGCTGGTAACGCGTCAGGAACTTCTCCACCGGCACGCTCGCCACCGCCTTCCCGATCACGTCGAGCGGCAGGTCCTCGAGCTTCTTGAAGCGAACGCATGAGCCGCCCATGTCCAGCTTCTTTCCGGCGTTTCGGAATCCTTCTTCGAGGCGCTTGCGCTCGCCGGAATTCTGATACGCGCCGGTCATGTAGACCGCGTAGTGGTTCTTCTGCGCGGCCAGCCCGACGTAGCAGAGTGGCTGCCCGTTGTACGTGTCGGGAAAGCGTTCCAGCGGCACGAAGTAGCCGATCAGGCCCCAGAGCATCCCTTCGCGGTACCCGGCGGGGAGGTTCTTTCGAATCGTCTTGCGAACTGCGGAGACGACGGCGCGGCGATCCTCCGGGAGCTCATCCAGGTACTCCTGAACCGAGGCGGCCTTGCTCGAGACCATCGCGATCCTCCTCTCAGTCCTTGCGCGGCGGCCGATTCCCGTTGTCCATGTCCGACATGATCCACCACCGTCCACCGCTTCTCTTCAGCGTCAGCGTGAACTTCCCGTCGTCCGGCGCACCCTTCGTATGCGTGTAGCCGCCGATGATGTACCCCACGTCGCCTTCGGCGGCATAGGCGAGCGCGCGAAGAGACAACGGTCCGCCGCTTCCCTTGTACGCCTCCTCGATGGCCGCGCGGCCGCGGATCGGAGGCTTGCCGCCCTGGAGAACGAACCCGTCCTCGGCAAAGAGACGCGCCAGCGCCGCGGCGTCGCGGCTTCCCCACGCGGCTTCGTAGTCCGTCAGCACCCGCGCGAGCTCGGGCGGCAGGACCACGCTCGGCAGCGATGCGGCCGAAGCCGTCTGCGCCGCCGCCTGGGACAGGACAATGCCGAGCCACAGGGTCGGAACGAGCACGTCACACCTCCCTGCTGGCTCGCGAGAATATAAGGATCCGGCCGGGATCGTGCGTCAGCGCGGCGGCGTGCCTGCGGCGCCTTCGCGGACCAGCACCGCTTTCACGAGCATCGGCTCGCTGTGCCCGGCCGTCGGCTCGAAGCCCGCCGGCCTCTCGCCGAGGCCATCGTGAAACGCCACGGTCAGCGTTTCTCCGGCGATCTCGTAGATCATCCAGCCCGTCTCGAGCCGGCCTTCCACGGGCTCCCGAGCCCGCAGGAAGAGCGCGAACCCGCGAGCGTCGTGGATCGGTGTGACTGTGTACCGGACCGACGTACCGGCCGGACTCGACATGGCGAGTTCCTCGCCGGCGAAGACCCAGTGGCTGCCGGACAGATCCTTGTCGTGGGTCGACTTCCCGTCTCCGTAGAGCTCCTTCACGCGCCAGCGGCCGCTCAGACCGGATGGAGCGATCGAAACATTCACGGACGATTCCGGCGTCGCCGCCGCAACGGCCTCCGAGGCGGGCTTTCCCGCCGCCACGGGCATCGGCGACGGCTCGCTCGCGGGAACCTCCTCGAGGTCCGCGGCGCTCCGCGCGAACCAGCTCCGATCGTCGAAGACGTTCGCGCGGATGCGCATCCACTGATTGCTCAGCATCTGTGGCGGAGGGTTCGCGGGCGCACGCTTCGCGACCTCGGCGAGTCTGCGCACCTCCAGAACCTCGATCGCGATGAAGCGGGAGTCGGAGGAGGCCTTCATGCGCCGCGCGAGCTCCTCGAGCCGGCCGCCGAGCGATTCGCGCCGGGATGCGTCGAACAGTCCCTGCGCGAAGACGAGCCGGTCGATGTCGGTGATTTCCCGGCGGTACTGGTCTGCGTTCAGGATGACGGCCGCCGGCATCGCGTCGCTGAAGTCGGCGTCGCCCTGGCACCCCCACCCGCATGCCGCCCCGGCGAGGAGGACCGCCCCGCGGAGCATCGCCGTGAGGTGCAACTCAGACGTAGAGGTCTCCGGCGCCGTGCCACTCGTGGGCGATGTTGCGCATGAGCAGGGCGCAGTCGAAGTCGACGCTTCCCTTCGGGAAGCGGAGCTCGTCGGAGAAGTAGCTCGAGTAGACCTCTTCGATCGCGAGGGGCTCGACCTTCCACGTCTTCGTTTTCAGCATCACGCCGTCGAGGCGCGACGGATCCGAGGTCGCCGAGTATCCGAGGCTTCCGGGCTCGAAGAACGCCGACGCTTCGGCGACGCTCGAAAACGACGAGCTTTCGGGAAGGGCCGCCGCCGTCTTCCCGCGCACTCGGACCGCGACCTGCCCGTCGGACGACTCCATCTCCAGCCGGATCTCGTCGTCGGAACAGTCCACTTCGAACGCAGCCAGGTGGTGCTCGCCGGGGAAGAGGCGGCCGCCCGCGATGCGATTCATCGCGGAGCTCGTGTCCCGCCGCGGGATGAAGACGCCTTCCTTCTCTTCTCCGCCCTCGCCTCTCCAGCGGACGGCGACGCGATGAGCGGCGTTCTCGCTCGCGAGCCCGACGAACGCGGGCAGGGAGCGCGGCCGGATCTCCTCGAGACGGATGAGGCAGATTCCGGCGATGGCTTTCCCATCGTGCAGCTTCGGCGCGAAGCGCGCCGGGATCTGGGCCTGCATCACCTCGGGATCGACCCGAAAGTTCACCAGGATCCGTCTCCGGATGACGCCCTCGACCGACGGCACCCGCATGGTCACCTCCCGTTAAACGACCAGAATCTTATTCGCCCATCCCATCGTCTGGGCGGTCAGCTGCGGGTTGGTGAACTGGGCGTTCTTGCCGGCGAAGTCCCCCTCGACCACCCCACGGGCGGTCGCACAGGCCTTTCAAACGAAGATCGGGATCTTCGCCTCGACGACTTTCGCCAGCGCCTCCTTGAACGGCGGCCAACCCACCGGCGTGACCGATTCGGAGACGGGCGTCCGCATCAGGACCGTCGCGTCCCCGGCGAGCTCGATCCGGACGTCGTTTCCGGCGGCCTTCAGCGCCGAGGCCCAGACGAAAGGGAAATTCGCGCGCGTCGGGTTTTCGGAGCCGCAAAGCCCTACGAGCAGGTACTTTGCCGGCGAGCCGCCGCCCCCCGTGCCTTCCGGAGCCGCAACGACCGAAGCGCCGGCCATCGCGGCCAGCCCCGCGCACCCGTGCATCGCCGACTTGAGCATCGACCTTCTCGTCCTGGCCATGAACGCCTCCTTGGGCGGCCGAAGTGCCCCACGGCCCGATCCTCGCTACGCGCTGCGTACCAGCCGAATCGGGTCGCGGATGATCGGCTCGACCGCCAGAACGAGCCGATGCCACTCCCGACAGTGCGGACAGTGCACCATCTTTAACCGCGTAATATCGAGGTCCCTCGGGTGATATCCGCTGATGAAAATTCGGCCGGTGGGACGGCAGCGCGCCTCGACGAGGTACGCCCCCGGAGGATCGAGGGACCAGTCACGCACGACTTCCGCCAGCTGAATCAGATCCGCCTCGCCGTAGTCCTCGGGAAAGCTCATCGCCTCAGCCGGGAGCGTTCCGCCGGGCCCGAGAGCCTCGGGCGTTTTGACCGAGAGGCCAGATCGATCGCGGCATCGCTGCGGCGCGGAGTCTGACAAGTTGTACACCAGATTGGTCCGGAGCGACAGCGCCCGGGCGGGAGACGCGATCCTTCAGCGCCTCTTCCCCCGTGTGCGGGGGGTTCCGTCCGCCGGACCGCCGCCTCCGGCCAGGGCCAGCAGCTTGACCATGGTGTTCCAGTTGCGCGTCGTCACGCCGTCGCCGAGCGCCCTTCCCACGGCTACGCCCAGGGGGCTCTCGAGGATCCTCTCGGGACACCAGAGATAAGCCACCCGATCTCCGATCGCGAAGGCTTCCACGCCCCATTTCTGCCGGGTCAGCGGCACGAGCAACGCCCGGTCCGAAGCCTTCCGAATGACGGCGACGAGGAACCGGCTGGGATTGTCCGAAACCTGACGAAGCGGATTCGCGCGGACGGCATCCGCCAGCTCCTCGGCCGTCAGAGTCGTCACCTTCGACGAGACACCCAGCCGTTCGGCGATTCCCCGCTCGATTCGCGCCCCGGGATCGCCGCGCGCGCCGCTCGGAACCGTGAAGACGACGTTGCCGCTGTTCAACAGCGTAACGACGTCGCGATAACCCAGATCCTCGACGAGCTTGCGCAGGTCGGACATCGCCACGCGCTTCGCGCGGCCGACGTTGATTCCGCGAAGGAACGCCACGTGCCGGCCCGCCATTCGATTCTCTCCGATCCGGTTCCGCGGGTCAGGCTCCCGCCGGGCCGCCGGCGAACTGCCGCCAGTTCACACCGATTCCGAAGACCGCGACGGCCACGCCGAATACCTTCAGCCCCGAGACCAGCAGCGGGTTGCTCGGAAACTGCCACGTGTACGAAGGCGGGAGCACGAACACCATCAAAAGGAAGAGCAGGACCAGCGCGACGAGCATCGCCTCACCGACCCGGACCTGCGCAGCGGGGATCTTCTCTCGCCGCCGGATCAGGATGACCGCCGCCGCACCGATGAGAAGCGCCGTGCCGATGTCCGAGTGGCTCGCGGGGTCGATCAGGAAGAGGGCCCAGCCTCCGAGCCACAGAAACGTCCAGGCGACGAGCCGCGTCACGCTCACGTCACGGCCTCAGGCAGGACACCGTTCGAAGGATCGCGCGGGAAGGCAGTTCCAGGAGCGTCCCCGTCAAACGCCCGCTGGCGACAGAGTAGCTCCAGAGGCCGTGGAAGCGTGGGGACTCGAACTCGGACGTCCAGGCGTGCACGTCGGGATCGTAGGTAAAGTCGAGCTCCCCCATCGGAACCACTTTGCCGTCGACGATCTTGTCGGCCTTCTGATGCGCCTTCCCCTCGGCGCCGTCCGCCGGCCGTGTGAACGTGTACAAGACCTCCTCGTCCTTGCAGGCCGGCGCGCGCTCCCGGTCCATGCACGCGGACGTACCGCGCCAGACTCCGAAAATGGGCTCGGGAGGCGGAGGCGGGCCTTCGGGCACCGGTGCGGACAGCGACACTCCGAGCAGCGAGATCCAGAGCCCCAGCGCACCGGTCGCCGCCCGAGTCACGGCAGCCATTTCGCATCGATTCTGCCACTACTCGGCTCCTGCGCGGCCGGAACCCTCCCACGTTTCCCGGAATTCGGACAGGGTCTGACCCGACACCCCGCGCGACGCGATGTGGGAAAAGAGCCGCTTCAAGTGGTCGTACAGACGTTCGATCTTCTCGGCCGTGTCGAACGTGGGACTGCCTCCCGGCATGAATTCCGAGGAGTGCAGCATGAACTCCAGCGCTGGCGCCCGGCGGTCGACCGCCCAGTCCGTCACGGAGCGCATCTCGTCGAGGTTCTTCCCGTTGGGGCGCAGCCAGCTATGGGATTTCCCCCAAATGTTGCGGATCGCTTTCCCGATGCGGCCCTCGCGAAACGCGTGATGCACCTTCTCGACCGGGCGGCGGTAGTTCGGCCGGATTGTCATCGGCACTTCCAGCAGGCGCGAGGTTCCCGGACGCCGGATGTCGTCCAGGTCCAGGAAGTAGGGCTTCTCCGGAAACCCGAAAAAGTCGGGGCCGCCGCCTCCGTCCGCCGCGCCCTTGTGCCTCTTCCACGACACGCCCGGAGTCACGGAGCAATCGGTCCGATATCCCAGGTCCGACACGACGCGAGCGACCTTCTCGTCAAACCCCCAGCGCCCGGCGCGATGCGAGCGCGGCGCGGCGCCGAACGTATCGCCGAGCAGGTTCGTCAGGAACGCGGCCTTGGCGTGGAGCAGCTCGTCCGGGACTTCATACATATAGACGTGATCGCCGGCGGCGTCGTCCGCGCGGCCGTCGGGCACCGGCGGCGAGTTCCACGGATGAACGTGCAGACCGATCTCCCCGGCGTTTTCCTTGAGCACCGCGCGTCCGAGCTCCTGAAACCGCGGGTCGATCGCCATCTCGTAGTTGACCAGGTACGTGGGCTTGAAGCCGTGCTCCTGGCAGAGGCGCTGGAACCGCGGCAGGAACCGCGAGTTCTCGGTGGTGATCCGCCCGGGATGACCCCAGATGTCGTCGCCCTCGGTGTCGATCGTGATGAGAAACGCCGTCTTCGTCATGCCTCGCTCCGGATGGCCGCGACCAGACCATCGACGCTCGACAAGACCTCCGCGTACACCCTCCGGAACTCGGCGGCCGGCTTGTTCCACGGATCGTCGATGAACAGCCGGCGCGTGGTCCGATCGAAGGCGCCGAGATAGAAGATCTTCGGTCCGACGTCGGGAAACTCGAGCCGGAGGTCCTCGGCGTTGTCGCGATCCATGCACAGGATGGCCCCCGGCCAGCTCGTGATCCCCAGGTCGAGCACGGTCGAGCGATGATCCTCGAGCGGCACGCCGAGCTCACGGCCGACCTGCCGCGCGGTGTCCGGCGACGGGCGGTTCAGCACCGGATAGCTTCCGGCCGAAGCGGTCTCGATCGACGTCAGCCCGGCCTCATCCAGCTTGCGCCGCGCGTAGCGCTCGGCGAAGGGACTGCGACAGATGTTGCCCCGGCAGACGAACAGCAAGCGGGGATTCGCGCCGAGCAGCCGCCGAATCTTGCGCCGCTGGGATCGGCGCCACGATTCGGTCCTCGTCTCGAGGTCGAAAGCGGTCCGGACCGCGCGATACACCGTCTTCCGGGCGCGTTTCGCCCCGGACGCCTTCAGTCCACTCCAGAGCTCGGCGATTCCCGGGAACGGATCGTCGAGCGTGATCGTGTCGCACCGTTCCCGGCCGGCGAGCAGATTCTTCAAGCCCGTTCCGATCTCATGTCCCACCGAAGGGAGCTCGGAGGCCTCGTCGGCGGCGACGCGTTCCTTGAACCACGCCAAGTCCTTGCTGAGGTTTCGACAGTAGAGCCCCCGGCGATAGGCGGCGGCCGGCGCGACCGGCTGCTTCCGATGAACGCGATACGCGCGATACGGGAAGTCGACGCCCGACGCCACCGCCAGCGGCAGCGATCCCCAGAAGCGTCCGTTGATCTCCATCAACACGAACTCGCCGGTCGAGACGTTCTGCTTGTACTCCACCATGGCCACCCCGGTCCAACCGAGAGCCGAGAGAAGACGCTTCGAGCATTCCAGCATGCGCTCGTCCGGCGACACGCTCATCCGGTAGCTGCTTCCGCCGCCGCTCAGCGGTTCGTGGACGCGCTCGTGCTGGAACACGTCGACGACCTCGCCCTCGGAGGTCAGGAACTCCTGGCCGACGCCCCGCCCCTCGAAATAGCTCTGGATCAGAACCGGCTCGATCTCGAGGAGGCCGCGCGCAATCGACTCGAGCGACGATCCGTCGGTCGCCGTGCGGACCTTCAGATCGAAGCGCGCCCCGTCCTTCCAGACGTTCGAAGACACGGGCTTGACGATCAGCGGAAACGCGGGACTCTCGTCCAGGATGCCGGAGAGATCGCGCTGGGTTTCGACGAGGGTCGTCCGCGGGATCGGCACGCCGACGCGGTCGGCCAGCTCCAGCGTCTTGTTCTTCAGGTACGTGTGCTCGAATCCGAAGTCGTCCGGGATCGCGAGCCGGGCGAGGGGCTCGAACCGCGCGCGCTGCTGCGCCATCGGCACCAGCGCGTGATCCGAGCACGGGATCACCAGGTCCACTTTTTCCCGGGACAGCAGCTCTTCGAGACGGTCCAGCCATTCATCCACGCGGTGTTTCGTGGAGGGCATCGGGATCGTCCGCCGGACGAAGCGGGAGCGCGGAACGATCGAATCTCGGGTCTCCGGGCCGAGCCAGACCTCCAGCCCCCGCCGCCCGAGCGATCGAACGATCGTCAGGCAGCTTCGGTTGTCGTCGCCCAGCACCAGGACTCGGTCGCCCATCCCGGGATGATAGGCAAACCCAACACGCGCGTCCAAGATCGCCGGACGGCCGCCGCGGGCTCTACGGCGCCGAAAGAAACCGCAGGATCTCTCGCAGCGCCCGTTCTCCCTGGTCCGTCGAAAAAACGTACTGCGCGTGCGCGGAGCACTCCAGGATCCGGAGCTCCTTGCGCTGCGGCGCGGCCTCGTACTGCGCGCGAATTTGCGTCAGCCGCGGCGTGCCGTCGGCATTGAGATCGTCGCGGCAGACGATGAAGAGCTTGCGCCCTTCGAGCTTCTCGGGAGGCCCGCCGGCCGTGGCCGCGAGGAGGACCAGACGATCGATCTCGCCGGGGGCGCGGATTGAGGCTTCGGCGGCCGCGCTTCCTCCCATGCTCGCGCCGACGACGGAGACCGTCCCCGAGCCCGTCCGGCGGAGGTATCGGACCGCGGCGAGAACGTCGAGGTCTAGCGGCGCGCTCAGTGGATCCTCCTGGCCCGGACCGCGCGAGCGTCCGTATCCTCGGAAGTCGAGAGCGAGGACCCGAAAGCCCGCGTCGGCGACAGCGCGGGCCTGCTTCGCCCAGCTCTCCTTGTCGAACCGGCCGCCGTGCGCCAGGACGACGCCGCGCTCGCCCTTGCCGTACACGTCGGCGAAGACCGAGCCTCCGTCCTCCGTCGGGAAATCGACGTGCTCCTGCGCGGCGGCCGTCGCGGAGAGCAGGATCGATGCGAGAAGCGCCCCCGCGACCCCGCGCACGACCGTCCAACCCTGTCGGGCGTCGCGGCGAAGGAGCGCCGCCAGAGTCAGACCGATCGCCACGAGAAACGGCGCCGTCGCGAGTCCCGGCCGGTAACCGCCGGCGGCGAGCGCCCACGCCATGTGCCCGAGCCCGTTGCCGACCTCGAGCGCCGCCCAAACCCACGCGAGAGAGCGCGCGGATGGACGAGCGCCGCGGATGGGACCGAGGAAGCACCAGAGACCGAAGGCCAAGAGAGAAACGTTGAAGATGATGAAGCCGACGCGCCGGTCGGTGGATACGAGCCCGCTGACAAAACGCGCCGGGGCGAAGACGTCGTAGAGCCGCGTCCGGTACTCCTCGATCGAGTGCGCGGCCTGCGCCATCACGAGGGCCGGGAACGCGAGACGGCTCGAGCGGCTCATCGCGATCCTTCGCACGGTCAGCGGGTCGGCATCGCCGCTCGGTGGAGCCGGAACGCCCAGATGGCCAGCGCGACGGCCGGGAGACCGACCAGCATCGGCCCGAGGCCGTTCCAGAGGCCTGCCTCTGGAACGCGCCAGTGCTGGATCGCGATGAAGACGTGCATCAGGAAGAAGAGCGCGAAGATCGTTCCCGAAACGAGCAGGTAGGCTTTCATCGGTTCGTTTCTCCTCGAGCGACTAATTCTCACCCCACCACTTCAAGACCCGCAGCGCCCGGAGCGTGTTCCACCGGCTGGGTCCTCCGACGCGCTCGAGCATGAAGTACGTCCTCCCCGGGTACCCTTTCGGCAACGGCCATCGCCCGTCCTCGCCCCGGTTCCGGCGAACGAGCTCGATGGCTTCGTGGAGTCGCGGGTCTCGCGGCGCGCCCGCCGCCTGGAAGTGGTCGAGGGCGCGAAGGACGTCGTAGTGCCAGCGCGGAGGGAAGGCGAAACGCGTGAAGGCGGGCCTGATGATCTCGCCCGTGCGGTGAGAGCGAAAGAGCCGGTGCGCAAGAAGGAACTCGCGGCCGCGCCGCTGCGCCGCGCGAAGCCCTCGCTTCCCGCGCCCACGGCCGAGCTCGTAGAGCCGCAGGCCCTCGAGCGCGCTGATCGTCGTGTTGAGCGAGGAGTGCGTGGCCCCCGAAGAACGGGCGCAGTTCCATCCGCCGTCGGGCATCTGCTCCCCGAGGAGGTGCGCGGCGATCGTGTCGACGCGCGCGTCGTCGGAGTCGAATTACGCGAGGAGCGACAGAACCATCCCGGTCACGCACGTTTCGCCGCGGCGCGTCCACTGCGCCCACCTTCCGTAGTCCACACCGCCGTCCTCGCGGAGCCCGCGGTCGAGCAGGAGCCGGCAGGCCTTGCGCGCCTGCCGGTTCTCCCGCGGAAGACCGAAGTCGCGCAAGAGGAGCATGGTGTACGTGGTCGATATCCACTTGGGCCCGTACATCCCGCGGTCGGGCTCGCGGCCCCCGGCCCATCTCCCGTCGCGTCCCTGTCTCGCCAGAAGACGGGCGCCCCAGCCTTCCCGGGAGACCCGGCGGCGTTCCCGTTCGACGCGCGGCGGCGGCGCCCCGACGAGGTCGCGAAGCGTTTGCCACCGAATCGCCGGGTCTCCCTCCAGGAGCCAGGAGATCGCACCTCTCATCCGCGCCCCAGAGGTCATCGCCAGAGAGGCGGCAAATCTTCGCCGGAGCCTCGATCGCCGCCGATGCGGTACTCGCTCTGGACGAGACCGCTCGCGAACTGCCGCGTCGCCAAGTGGCGCAGCGGGATGTCCTTCGACAGCGCGCCGAAGAGCGGGATTCCTTCCCCGATGAGCACGGGCACACGGGTGACGATCAGCCGGTCGATGAGCCCGGCGCGCAGAAAGCGCTGGACCGTGATGCCGCCGTCGACGTAGGCATGCCCGACGCCCCGCGCGGCGAGCCGGGCGACGATCTCGGTCGGTTCTCCGGAGAGCCGCTCGACCACCGCGCCTTGCGGCGCCGGGGCGAGCGTTCGCGTGCTGAGGACGAACACGCGCTTCTCGCCGTAGGGCCATTCGTCGAATGCCAGCACCGTCTCGTAGGTGTTGCGGCCGATGACCAGGGCGTCCACCGTGGCCATGAACTCGTGGTAGCCGTGCGGCTCGCCGCCGCCCGGTGGGAGGAAGTCGAGGCCGCCGTTGGCGCGCGCGATGAAGCCGTCGAGGCTCGTGCCGACGAAGACGGACGTTTTCATCGAAGAGCCGTACCCCTCACGCCGCGCCGTTTCCCTCACGCCGCCCCTTCCAGTCCCATCGGATAGACGAAGAGGATCGCGGAATCGTCTTCCACGACGGCTCCCGTGCGCGTGTAGAGTCTTCGGGCGGCGTCGTTGTTCCGGCTCGTCAGGACGAAGACCTCGAACATTCCCTCCGCGCGCGCCAGGTTTTTGATCTTCTCCATGAGCGCGGACGCGAGACGCCGTCCCCGCCACGCCGGCGCGACCTCGACCTCGTAGACGAACATCTGGCTCGCCTCGCGATCGGCCCGTTCCAGCCGATAGGCCAGAAGAAAGCCGATCGACTCGTTATCCTGCTCCGCCACCAGGAGGTAATTCGCGGGGTTGCGCAGGAACGCTTCGAGCGAGGCTGCGGCGCGCGAAGCCGTCTTGAACGCGCGGACGGCCCTTTCGGCGCGCGCGGCGTCTTCCGGCCCGAGTCTCTCGATCGCGATCATGGAGCCTCCATGCGTCGGCCGCGGCCGGCCGCTTTCAGCCTGCCGCGCCGCGGCGCGGAGCCTTTCGCTCTCTCTGTCTCGCGGGCGGCGTTCCTCGCGATCCGCAACTTGACCAGCCTGCGCACGAGCGCCGCCGGCAGCGGACGATCCGGCTGGAAACGGATGGTGCCCTTGCTCGTCTCGTAGTCTTCGAGCTCCTTTTCGAAGCCCTTCCACGACGTGCCCGGATAGAAAGACACATGCTTCGCCGCGGCGCCGAACCAGGCGATCACTTTCCCGTCGAGTCGGAAGGCCGGGATCCCGTAGCTGATGGTCTCCTCCGCCTTCGGGTAGGCGGCGTGGATCGTCTTTCGCAGCCGTTGCAGAGCCGCCCGCTTGTCGGCGCTCAGAGGCGCGAGGTAGTCGTCGATGTCGCGGACGGCCTTCTTGTTCCTGGATTTCATGCCACCACTCCTCACTCAGAACCGACGACTCGACGCGAGGTTACGGCACGGGTCGCGCATCAGCCTCCCTCGCCCGCTTCGCGATACCGCCCGGGCGCGTACCGCGAGGCCAGCAGGCCGGTCGCTTCCCCGGCCCGGATCTCCTCCACGAGCACTCCCTCTTCCCCGTACGGCAGGTACGCCTGGCACTCGCCGGACGGCGCGATCAGGCTCGTCGCCGACTCCGGGAAGCGCATCGCGTAGTTGACGCTGGCGAAGTAGATCGTGTTCTCGCGGCTGCGGCACGCCATCGCCTTCTCGTAGTAGGCGCCGCCGGCGTCGCCCCAGGTCTTCGGAGTCACGCCGCTCCGATCGCTTCCCGTGTGCTGCGGATGAAACACGATCCGCGCGCCGCGCACCGCGGCCCATCGCACCGTCTCCGGATACCGCCAGCCCTCGTGACAGATCGCGACGCCGAACTTCGTCCCGTTGACTTCGAAGAGCCGCCGCGTCTCTCCCGGGACGTAGAAGCGGTCTTCGGTGGGATCCCGCTGATTCTTGGTCTGGTAGCCGAGGACCTCCCCGCGTGCGTCGACGACGTAGGAGACGATCTGCCGGCCCCTCTCCGTGAGCCTCTCGGTTCCGAGGATCGCCGCCACGGCGTATTCGCGCGCCCACTGCGCCACGGAGCGGAGCGTACGCTCCTGCTCCGCAGGACCAAACGGCAGAACGTCGAAGTCCTGGCCCCGCAGGCCCGGCAGGTAGGCTTCCGGAAAACACACGATCTCGGCGCCGCGAGCCGGACGCTTCGGACATCAGCCTGCGGACTTTCTCCAGGCCGTCCTCGAGCGACGAGGCGATGCGCGGCGAGGCAAGCGCGACGATCACCGAACGTCCCGTAGCCCGGCCTGGCGGCTCGACTTGCCCCGGCTCAATCCGCCTTGCAGCACGAGCGCGATCGATCGCCGCCGACCACGATCGAGTCGGCATCGAAGTCCGCGCATCGTTGCTCTTCCGCCTGCCAGTCCGCCACGGGGACGGTTCGCAGCTCCAGGTGATCCGGATTGTCGGCTTCGCCGTCCCGGCCCAGACTCACGATCATGAACGTTTTGCCGTCGGTCCGATAGACGAGCTCGTTTCCCCAGACGTCGCGCTCGGGATCGGGTACCTCCGGCGGGCGGGAACCGGCGAGCGCCAACGCTTCCGGCAAGCTTTCGGGGTACCGGCCCTTCGTCTTCGCGTATTGCTCGACGACCTGGCTGCAGTAGGCGAGGTGCGAGCAATTCTTGATCTGGGCGGCTCGCAGCTTCATCGGATGCAGCACGAAACCCCACGCGACGCCAGCCAGTGCGAGAGCGGACACCGTGGCAAAGACCGGTCCCCTCCGCCGCGGCGCGCCCGGCGGGCCCGCGGACAGGTGCCAGTTCGGATCGGTCTCGTAGCCCATCGAGAAGAGCTGCTTTCCGGCGATCCGGTCGAAGATCTTCTTTTGAGACGAGCTCCATTTCTTCCAACGCCCCAGCGGCTGAAAGGCTTCCGTCCTCGGCGTCGCGCGCCAGTTGGGCTTGTCGGCGTCCTCCTGCCCTCGCGGGCTGAAGAAGGAGGACCCGACCACGTCGGCGTTCTCCACCGCGTCCAGCACCGCCTCGTCGAAGGGAACGCCCATGAACTCGAAGATTCGCGCGCCCATCTCCCTCGGACGCTGGAACACGTCCTCGTAACGAAGAAGCAGATACCGCGACGCCCGCGGAGATTTCTTGAACTCCTCGTCGAACTCGACGATCCGGCGAACGGCCGCCGACCAGTCCCGGGCGGCGGATCGGAAGTCGCGCATCAGGAGATGGCTCAGCCGCATCCGCACCTTGGCGAGCAGACCCTTGTTGTGGCGTGTCGCGAGCGACGCCTTGACGAAGGAGGCCACGTTGTCGCGCCCGTCGCGGACGAGAAGAATCAGCTTCGACTCCGGGAAAACGTCGAAGAACTTGTCGATGTTCCGGACGTTCGAGTTCTTGATGAAGATGTGCCCGGGTTGAAGCGAAAACGTCTCGATCAGGTACGTCAACCACGCGTTGCCCAGATGGGGGGAGAATCGGCGAAATTCGAAATGCTCCTTCGCCCCCGTGTACTTGTGCAGGAACGTGGAAAACGCGCTCGCCCATGCGCCCAGGTCGCTCATGAGCGGGAACTCGTACATCGTCCGGCCCGGAGGAACCTGCTGGATGTGCGGATTGCAGCTCATGACCTTGCCGAGATAGTTCGAGCCCGAACGAACGCGCGCGCCGTGGAGAAACGTGACGTGGTAGCCGTCCAGGGATTCCGGCTTCATGACCGCGGACCGTGACCTCGGGCGAGGTCAGGAATACGACTGTCGGAACATCCGCAGAAAGTCATCGAGTCGGCGGCGCGGCAGATGGTTGATTCCGGCGGCTGCCGGCCTTCCCCCTCCCGAGTCGAACTGCCTGCAGAACTCATCGGCTCGAACCGGACTGTCTCCCGAAACTCGAACACTGACCATATAACAGGTGGAACTGTTCGGGACGAGGACGGCGTGGGTCCTCTCGGGCTGCCGACGGACGAGGTCGTTGGCCATGACGCCCGAGATTCGTCGGGACCACGGTTCGTCGGGGAGGACGTAGACCGTCAGCCGCTCCGCCGCGACTTCCGGCTCGAGCGCGGCGGCCTGGGCCATGTCCGCCGCGTACCCCTCCTGGAGCTGCCGGAACACGCCCTGATCCGCGGCGAAGTCGAGCGGATTTTCGTACGGATGCAGCAGCCGGTACAGGCGCTCGGGCGCGACATGAAGATCCTCGACCGCCCGGCCGTATGCATTGTAGTTCAGCAGACGGCCCAGCTCTTGCAGCTGCAAGAGCTGACCCTCGGTGAGCATGGAGACGCCGAGCCTGGAGGCAATACTGTCCAGATTGTCGCCGAATGCGCCGACGATGGCCCACGCGCGGAATCGGCCGCGAAGAAACCCGTCCACGAGAAGGCTCGTGCACACGTCCTTCGAGGTGCTCAGGTGAGTCGACAGGCGCCCGTGCGCCGGCACCTCTCCGGCGAAGTGGTGATCGAAGTAGGCGACCTCGGCGCCCGCGTCCAGAATCCGCACGAGCTCGTCGCGGTTGCTGTCCAGCGACACATCCAGGACGGTCACGGTGTCGCCCGGCGACGGAAAGACCCGGGCAAGCAGCCGGATGTCGCGTTTCACGCCCGTCACCAGCGTGCTTTCGGCCGGAGAAGCCAGCCTCAACTGCTGCAGGGCGCAGATCCCGTCCGCGTCGCCGTTGAAGACGTCGTAGGTCGTCATCGGGCTAACTATAAGAGAACCTTGGACTTCGCTCCGACCGTGGTCCGTCATATTATCAGGATGTTCAAAAGACAGCCGGCTCCCCTGTGAGAGGGTAGGGCATCAGAGGAGGGTGGGATGGACCTTCGGGAACGTAGCTCGGAATCTCCACACGTGCAATCCGACAGTTCTTCGCCTTTGATCGCGCCGTACGGCTCGCGGCTGGTCAATCTCATGGTGGAGAGCGCGCGGGAGCGGGCGGAGCTCAAGGAGTACGCCTCCCAGCTGCCGTCGATCCAGATCTCCGCGCGGTCCATCTGCGACCTGGAGCTTCTGGCGATCGGTGCGTTCTCGCCGCTCGACCGCTTCATGGGAGAGAAAGACTACTGGCGAGTCGTCGAGGAGATGCGCCTGGCCGACGGCACGCTGTATCCCATGCCCATCACGCTCCCGGTCGAGCGCGACGGCACCGTCGACGTGGGACGCGAGATCGTCCTGCGCAGCCCGACCAACCAGATGCTGGCGTTGATGAAAGTCGAGGAGATCTTCGGCTGGAACTACGAGCACGAGGTCCAGAACGTGACGGGGACGCTCGACACGCGTCATCCCCTCGCATCCGAGATGACGCGCTGGCCCAAGTTCTACGCGTCGGGGCCCCTCAAGGTCCTGGAACTGCCCGACCACTACAGCTTCCCGCAGCTCCGGCTGACGCCGGCCCAGGTGCGCCGCCGCCTGACGGAGCTCGGATTCTCCAACGTCGTGGCTTTCCAGACGCGCAATCCGATGCACCGGAGCCACGAAGAGCTGACGAAGCGGGCGATGCAGAAGGTGCACGGCGGCCTGCTCATCCACCCGACGGTCGGTGTGACGAGGCTCGAAGACATCGACTACTTCACGCGCATCCGCTGCATCCGGGCTCTCGTCGCGAAGTACTACGACCCCAAGCGGACGCAACTCTCCATCCTTCCCCTCGCGATGCGTATGGCCGGGCCGAGGGAAGCCCTCTGGCACATGACGATCCGGCGCAACTACGGCGCCAGCGCGTTCATCATCGGCCGGGATCACGCCAGCCCCGGCAAGGACTCGCGCGGCGTCCCGTTCTACGATCCGCACGCCGCGCACCATCTCGCGGAGAAACACCACAACGAGATCGGCATTCAGCCTCTGTTCTTCCGGGAATTCGTATATCTCCCGGACGAGGACCGCTACGAGGAAGGCGAATCCGTCCCGAAAGAGAAAACGACGCACACGATTTCCGGGACCGAGGTGCGCGAAGGCTACCTGCGGAAGGGAAGGCTCCTGCCTCCGTGGTACACCCGGCCCGAGGTCGCCGACATCCTGACCCAAGCGCACCCCCCGCGGGATCGGCAGGGGTTCTGCATCTGGTTTACCGGGCTGCCGAGCGCGGGCAAATCGACGATTGCCCAGATTCTCGCGAACCGGCTCTCCGAGCATGGGAGAAGGGTCACCGTGCTCGACGGCGATGTCGTCCGGACGCACCTGTCCAAGGGCCTGGGGTTCAGCCACGAGGATCGCGAGGTCAACGTTCTGAGGATCGGCTTCGTCGCGTCGGAGATCGTGCGCCACGAGGGCGTCGTCCTGTGCGCCGCGGTCAGTCCGTATCGCGCCACCCGGGATCAGGTCCGGTCCAAGTTCGACGCGGGCAAGTTCATCGAGGTGTTCGTCAACACGCCGATCGACGTGTGCTCGACCCGCGACGTGAAAGGCCTGTACGCCCGCGCGCGCTCGGGCCAGCTCAAGGGATTCACCGGGATCGACGATCCCTACGAGGCGCCGATCCAGGCGGAAATCGAGATCGAGACCGTGAAGCAGACCGCGGAGGACGCGACGCTGAGCATCCTGGAGTATCTGAAGAAGAGCTCGTTCCTGCCCGCGCCCACCGAGGCCGCGGACGAGGAGCGGGCGATGAGCTCCTCCGCGACGCGCGCGAGTTAGCGGCCGATTCTCAACGGGTTGCTTCCCCGGCGTCCCCGGCCTGGTCCGCCGGGCGGCGCAGGTATGCGCGGGCGACCGTCACCGGGTGGGTGAGCGCCGTGACCACGCGCCCCAGACCTCGCTCGGGCTCGTGAAATAGACCGAGCTGGCCCAGCACCGACGCGCGGTCGTAGTAGATCCGCTCGCCGGCCAGACGGTCCTCCGCGTCGAACGCGAAGATCCCGCAGAGCGGAAACTCGACCCTCCGGCCCGTGGCACGCAGGCCGCGCCACGGTCCGCGGTGCGTTCCCCGGATGATGACCTCCAGCACCACGTTCTCGGTTCCCGCGTGCCGGTGCACGATTTCGATGGACAAGTCCGGCAGCGCGCGCATGAGCTCCGTGTAGTACGACCGCACGCCGTCGTGCCCCGCGCGCCGGTCGTTCCACGGCTCGTCGTCGTACCGCGCCGAGCCGCCGAAGGTCGCCATCACCGCGTCCACGTCGTGGAGGTTCTCGCACCGGACGTGCTCTTCCACGACCGCCAGTCTCGCCCGCGCGCGATCCGCATCGAGCCGTGCCATGCCGCACCTCCTCGCGACACGGCCGAGACTACCCGATCAGGGAAGTGTCAGCGCCTCCGCGCCTCAGAGGCGAGACCGCCGCGGAGTTTCATCCCGGCGGGAAGCGCGTTCGTCCTTTCCACCTTGGACTGGGCACGGCGGCGCATACGTCCGGCTTCGGTGTGTGAAATCCTCGGGGAGTATTTTTCGCACGATGAGAGGACCGAGATCCGCTTCGATCGCGACGCTTGCGTTCGCGCTCGGACTCTTCTCCGTCTCCGGGCTCCCCGCGCAGACGCCGCAGACCCTGTCCGTCCCGCCGGACTCCCCGCGCTGGGAGCTGGAAGGCGAAGCCCGGCCCGCCGAGTATCAGGGCCGCAAGTGCCTCTTCCTCGATGGCGGCGCAGCGATCCTGAAGGACTTCCAGATGCGCGACGGCGTCATCGACGCGGACTTCGCGACCACCGCGGTCCGCGGATTCGTCGGCCTGGACTTCCGGCTCGCCGAGGACGGCTCGACTTCGGAACGGGTCTACCTGCGGCCGCACGAATCCGGCTATCCCGATGCCATCCAGTACACGCCGGTCCTCCACACCGGGGCGAACTGGCAGATCTACAACGGCCCGGGCTTCACGGCCGCGGTGGACATACCGAAGAACGAATGGTTCCACATGCGTCTCGCGGTGGCCGGCGCGCAGGCGAAGCTCTACGTCAAGGACATGGACAAGCCCGCGCTGGTCATCGACGACTTGAAGACCGGCGTCCAGGAGGGGCTGCTGGCCGTCTATGTCCTGACCGGCGCGACGTATGTCTCCAACTTCGAGGTCCGCACGACGCCCGACGCGCCCTGGGTGCGGCACGAGCCGCCAATGCCGCCGGGGACGCTCACGAAGTGGAACATCTCGCCGTCGCTCGACGCGCTCGCGCGAAATCTCGAGCGCCCGCTTTCCGCCGACGAGGCCCGCGCGATGCAGTGGCAGGACGTCGAGGCCGAGCCGCCCGGATTCGTCGTTCTCTATCGCTACCGCGAGGCACCGCATCCGCGGGTCACATTTCAGACGGACTTCTCCACGCGCCTCCAGCCTCAGCCGGGAACGAAGGTCCTGTACGCGCGGACCAACATCGACTCCGACCGGGATCAGGTCAAGAAGCTCGAGATCGGCTACAGCGACGAAGTCAGCGTGTTCTTGAACGGCAAGATCCTGTGGCGCGGCCGAAGCGCCCAGGCGTTCCGCGACCCCAGGTTTCTCGGGATCGTCAACCCCGAGAACGACGCCGTCTATCTTCCGTTGAAGAAAGGTCGCAACGAGCTCGTCCTCGCGCTGAGCGAGCTCGGCGGCGGCTGGGGATTCATCTGCCGTTTGGCGGACGTCGCGAACTGAGCTCCGCGGCTCCCCCCACCGGCCTTCACCACTTCAAGTCGATGCCGAGCCCTCGTACGTGTACGACATGGGTCGAGGGCCCGGTAGATACGCGTTGTGCAGCTCCGTGATTCGGAAGCCCGCCGAGCGGATCAACTCCTCGATTCCGCGGTCGAGGTTGCAGCCTCCGGCGAACTTCTTCCAGAATGGATTGAGGCGACGCTGCCAGGCCTCCACCCCCGGGTCCGGAGAACGGCCGTGCTCGACGAAGAGTAGTCTCCCCTCCGGTTTCAGCACGCGCCTCATCTCGAAAAGCGCCGCGAGCGGATTCGGAATGCCGCAGAGCACCCAGGTCATGACGACGGTGTCGATGCTTCCGGAATCCACGCTCAGCAGCTCGGCGGATTCGCAGACGAGCTCCACCCGAAAAGGCAAATGGTCGATCTTCTTGCGCGCCATCGCGAGAAGCTCCGCGGATGGATCGACTCCGCGAACGTGCGTGACCGCCGAGGTGTAGAATGGAAGGTTGAGCCCCGACCCGATGCCGATCTCCAGCACGGAGCCCGTCGCCTTCGGAACGAGTACAGACCGGCGCGCCGCCGCAGCCTTGTCCCTCATCGCCAGGTCGATGAACTTCGGCAGTACGCACCTGGCGTAGAAGCTCACGCGCGTTTCCGTAGAAAGACGTGCGCGGCGGCGCGCGCGCCCGGCTTGTGGTCCACGCACTCGTAACCCAGGGCGCGCAGGTCCATTCCGGCAAGGAGATGCTCTCCCTTTCCCAGCAACACCGGAGAGATGACCAGGTGGAGCTCGTCGATGAGTCCGGCACTCAGGTACTGCCGGATCGTGGAAACACCGCCGCCGACGCGGACGTCCCGGCCCTGCGCCGCATCCTTCGCCTGGTCGAGCGCCGAGTGAATCCCGTCGGTGACGAAGTGGAACACGGTGCCACCCTTCATCGTGAGCGGCGCCCGCGGGTGATGCGTCAGCACGAAGACCGGCGTGTGGTACGGCGGCTCCTCGCCCCACCACCCCTTCCAGCTCTCGTCCGGCCACGGTCCGCGGACGGGACCGAACATATTCCGCCCCAGGATCCAGGCGCCGAACTCGAAGCCTTTCGCCGCGATCGCGTCGTCCAGGTTTTCTTCGCCGCCCTCGCCCGCGTGCATCTTCCGCCAGGTCCGCGTTTGGAAGAACCAGTCGAACAGCTCTGTACCGCCGACTCCGAGCGGGTTTTCCAGGCTTTGATTCGGCCCGGCGCCGTATCCGTCCACCGAGAGCGCGAAGCAATAGACACGCAGTTTCGACACGGTCCCTCCGGCTGAGGCCTATCTATTGCGCATACTGCGCGATGCCGTTGCCGAACGACCAGTTCTCTTTCGCGACCTCGACGAGGTTGACCCACACGTCCTCCGGCCGAACACCCGGCCGCGCGGCCAGATTCTGCGCGATCGCCCTGTAGAGAGCCCGCTTCTGCTCGAGCGTGCGCCCGGCGCTCATCGTGATCTGCACGAAGACGATCCCGGTCGTCCGAGGGATGCCGAGGTACGCGGGGTCGTAGACGAGGTCGCCCGGCGCGTGGCTCGCGATGACCTGGAACCGGTCGAGCGGCGGAATGCCGATCGCCTCGACCAGCGCCTGATGCACTCCGTCGCCCAGCGCGGCCTTCTGCTCCGTGGTGTATTCCTCGAGGGTGTCGATGCGTACCAGCGGCATGAGGAGCTCCTCGACGCTTCGGTCGCCTTGTCGCGGCCGGGGCCAAACACTAGCATGCGGCCATCCGAGTCGCGACGTAACGAAGGAGGGGACGATGCGAAGAGCGGTTCTGGTGTCCACGGTGATCCTGATTCTCGCGAGCGCGCCGCTGCATTCCATGCCCAGGAAGAATCTGCCGCCCGACGTCGGAGCCGGCCGCATCGCCTGGTTCGACATCACCACCACCAACCTCGCGCAGTCGAAGGAGTTCTACGGCAAACTTTTCGGCTGGCAGTTCAACCCGGTCCAGGGAAGCGACCAGGCCGCGGAGATCGTCGCGGGCGGCACTCCGATCGGGACCATTCGCGTCGGCGAAGGCAAGATCAGCCCGTTCAACGGAGTGGTCTACGTCCAGGTGACCGATCTCCCGGCCAGTTGCAAGAAGGCGGCGGAGCTGGGAGGGACGCTCGCGCCCGGCTTCCCCTTCAACCTGCTGGACGGCACCGGAGCCATCGGCCTCTTCACCGATCCGGCGGGCCACCCGATGGGCATGTACTCGAGAACTCCGCTTCCGGCGACGCCGCCCAAGTAACCGTCATCTCTCGACGACTCCGCCGTTGCGCAGCTCTCTCAGCACCCGGTCCCCATCGCTCTTGCTCGCCACTCGCATGGGGATCCCGCCGCCGATCGTGCTCTTGATCTCCGGCGCCGCCACGAGCTTGCCGTTGAGAAAGATGCCGAGACGCTTCTCGCCGGTCTTGTTCGACCAATCTTCGAGGCGGCGAGATCCCTCCGGCGTCAGCGGCAGCCAGAGCGTCGCCTCGCCGACGACGCTCGTCCGTCCGCCCGCGAACGCGGCGGCGCCCGGGTCGAAGGAATTCAGATCGAGGAGCGCCGCGGTCGACGCAAACCCGTAACCGGCGCCGGCATAGGGAAGCTCGACCGGAATCGTGTGCTCCGCGTCCGCCTCCCGGCGGATCGAGCGCACCACGAGATAGTCCGGGTTCCGTACGACGACCCGAGTCGCCTTCGCCTCCGGTCCAGCACAGGCCAACGCGAAGAGCGTCGACGCCGCGACTACCAGAGCGCCTTTCATGCTAAGGCCGGTCCCTCGCCGCGCGGGCTCTCGAATACGCCTCGACGAATCGCGGTCCTCACCGATCCTTTCTTTCCATCAGCTCGAGACGGTTCCCGAAAGGGTCCGTCACGTAGACACGCTCGTATCCCGGAAGAAGGCCGTCGTCGACCACTTCGACCCCGGCCTCGCGAAGGCGCCGCACCAGGCTCTCGAGGTCGTGCACGAGGAAGGCGGGATGCGCTTTCTTTGCCGCGCGAAACTCCGTCTCGACCCCCAGATGCACCTTCACTGCTCCCCTCTCGAACCAGGCGCCGCCCCGCTTTGCGAGCTCGGCGGGTTTCGCGACCTCGGTCAGGCCGAGGAGCCCGGAGTAGAAACCGCGCGCCTTGTCCTCCTCGGCCCGCGGCATCGCCAGCTGGACGTGCTCGATGCTCAGGATGCGCGCGGGCGCGGGCCGGACGATGCGGTAGACGAGATTCTCCCGCCCGCGAGCGAAATTCGTGCCGGCCAGGACGCCGCCGATCCTCTCGATGGCCCGCTGCGACCGGACGTTCTTCGGGCCGATGACGAAAACGACGCTGTCGACGAACCGGAACGCATGGCCGAGCATGAGCCGCTTCATCTCGCCGTTGTACCGGCCGCCCCAGTAGGACCTCGCCAGGAATGTCCAGCCGATCTCGATCTCGCTGCGCGCCTCGTCGTACTCGGCGTATCGCGACGACCCGACGATTCGCCGGTCGCTCCGGTCGATCGCGACCAGCGCTCCTCCGGATTCGAGGGCGCCGCGGAAGAAGTCTCGGAAGACGGCTTCCGTGTAGCGCTCGTTGTCCGGATGCTGCTCCCAGATCAGCGGGTCCGCAGCCACGGCATAGAGAGCTTCCCAGTCCTCCGGACGGAGAGGCCGCAGCTCGAGCACGCATTGCTTCGCGGATACGATGCGAAAGAAACCAGGCGGTCTTGAGGGTGACGCCAAGGGTCCGGTGGAGTTGGTTGGAGCTGATTCCCTTCTTGCTCGATGCCATCAGAAAGATGGCCTGAAGCAAGATGTGCAACGGCACATGGCTGGACTCGAAGATGGTGCCGATCTTGACGGTGAAGGGCTTGCGGCACTGATAGCACTTATAAGTGCCGATCCGGGTGCTCGCGCCGCGCATCTTGCTGATGCGCTCGAAGCCGCCGCAGTGCGGGCAGACCGGCCCTTTCGGCCAAAGCCGCGCCTCGATCAGCCGGTAAGCCGCGGCCTCGTCATGGAAGTGGGGATCAGAGAGAACGGACGACATGGCTTTGCATCTCCTTGCAAACCCGAATATAAGCTGGTTTTTGGGTATGTCAAGTAGGTGCCTAATTATTAAATTAGCGGCAAGCTATTCTTACATGAAAAATTGCGGTCTCTGTCGGCACCAGGGTATTGACACTCCCTCTTTTTGGTTGTGTATATGGTAATATGCACACGTCGTAGCGGGGCCGAGAGTGTAGGATCGAGACGCTGATGGACCTGCATTATCGGCTACGAAACAATCGAACCGTGGCCACTCCGGCGCCTGGACACGACCGACGAGAGATCGCGCAAGGCAGCCTCTCGCCCAGAGTGACGCCTGCCGAGGGAGCTTGGCATGGTTGAGCGGAAGCTTGTAATTGCCGCTAGGCTAGATGTTCTCAGGCAACGTATTAGCCAGGATGCTCCTGGAATGACACGTCGCATCCGTGACGCCGTCATCGCAAGTCAGGGCAGCGAAGCCCGTTTTCGGACCGTTTTCGCTCAAATCATTGAGCCGTGGGTGGTGGCGCTCGATATTGCTCTAGTGGTGCGTGAAGAACGAACACTCGCTACCGGTCGTGCCGATGCAACCTATAACAGGATGATCATAGAATACGAAGCTCCTGGGCGCTTGCGACACAACGTAAACCACGTCGCCACAGCCCACGCAATCCAGCAGACCATGGACTATGTAGAAGGGGTCGCCCAACAAGAACGCCAGCAAGTTCACCGACTGATTGGGGTCGTGATCGACGGCTGCTATTTCATTTACGTCCGCAAGGTTGAGGGCCATTGGACCGCCCCCGAGATCGAACCGGTCAACGAGCAATCGGTTGCTCGGTTTCTCAGGCTTGGTATCCCTGACCTCAGGCAAGGCACTACTGCCAGATAACCTAGTCCAGGACTTCGGCAGCAACACCATCCACGCCCGGCAAATCGCCAGTTCGCTCTATCAGGCCCTGAGTCGGACGCTGGATGACGCGCAAATCGACATCGTTGATAAGCTGTTCGAGCAGTGGCAGACCTTTTTCGGTGAGGTGACTGGCTACGGTTCGAGGCCACTGCGAAACCGGCCCGAACTACGGCAATTCGCCCGCGGCATGGGCCTAGACGTGCGCACCGTTGACCCGCCGCGGCTATTCTTCACCGTTCACACGTATTTCGCATTGCTGATCAAACTCATCGCCTACTACGCGCTCTCGCGCTTCGTTTCGGGATTCGGCAACCGGTTTGGGTCGATGTACCAGCTTCCCGACGACGAGCTAAAGCGCGAGATGGACGAGCTTGAGCAAGGCGGAATCTTCCGCACGCTGGGCATCCGCAACTTCCTCGAAGGCGACTTCTTCAAGTGGTATCTGCACGCTTGGACGCGGACATCGCCAGAGCCATCCGCACTCTGCTCGAACTGCTGAAGGACTATGATCCCGGCACGCTGGAGGTTAGCCCCGACCAGGCCCGCGACCTACTCAAGAAGCTCTATCACCGCCTCATGCCGCGGGAAATACGCCACGACCTCGGCGAGTATTACACGCCCAATTCGTGGCTGAGCAGTGTTGAACGGCTTGGTTACGAGGGGCAGACCGACAGGCGGTTGCTCGACCCGGCTTGTCGTTCAGGAACATTCCTCATTCTAGCCATCAAGCGGTTACGCAATCGGTGTTTTCGCGAAGGGCTCAACGAACAAGAAACGTTGGAGACGATCCTAAAGAACATCGTCGGCATCGACCTCAATCCGCTGGCAGCGATTGCCGCGCGAACCAACTACCTTCTGGCACTTGGCGATCTCTTAACCCATCGTACTAGCGAGATTGATATTCCAGTTTATCTGGCTAACTCGATCCTGGTTCCAGCAACAGGTGCTCGAACTCTCGACCAAGATCGGTACGAAATCGCCACGGTCGTTGGGCAGCTTGATATCCCGGTAGCCTTAAGACCCGCGAGCAAATCGACAATTTATGCAATCTCCTTGAGGAGTGCGTCACAAACCAAGTCGACGTGGTTGTGTTCCTTGACAGGGCCGACGCGTTCTTGGTATCTCCGACATGGACTTGGTGGGCGGAGCAGGTTGCGGGGAAGGTTCCAAAGTGGTTTTGCGGGGTTTGTACGAACACCTGGTCAACCTGCACGGCCAGGAATCGATGGCATCTGGGCGCGGATTCTCCAAAACGCTTTCATGCCCTTGTTTCTGAGCGCGTTCATTACATTGCTGGCGATCCTTCCGTGGGTCAACTGGCAGAATTTGCCGGAAGAATACCGGACTTCTACCGCACCGCTCTGGCAGAAGTCTGGAATTTTCGAGACGCGAGGACTTCGCACTGTCCTTGGACCGGCCCAAGAAGGATATCTCTATGCTTATGAGCTATGTTGTTACTGATAAACTGTTGGCCGCGAATGGAAAACTCGGTTTTGTGATCACTCAGACTGTATTCAAAAGTACCGGAGGTGACGGCTTTCGAAGCTTTGTCGTTAGAGGTCCAGACGAAGTGCATCTTAAGGTGGAGAAGGTAGCTGATTTTGTTGACTTACAACCATTTGAGCGCGCGACTAATAGAACGAGTGTTTTTGTGTGGAGCAAAGGTGCGATGACGCAATACCCCGTACCTTATATCGTTTGGCAGAAATCTCTTCCGAGACAGACAATTAATCAAGGTGCCTCTCTGTCGGAAGCAGGAGGAACTTCAAACTAGAAGGTTGACTTTTGTTGCGGAACCAGTCTCGATCAGACAACAGAGCCTCCGCATGAATAATGGGGCGAGCCGCAGGTATCGCGGCGCTGCGCGCGGTTACTGGCAGGTCGCACTATCGGGCTCATGAGGGAATCAACACAGGCGGAGCGAACGGCGTCTTCTTTGTCCGCGTGCTCCATGAGAGGCCCGACGAAATAGTTGTTGTTCAGAACCTAACGGAAGGGATTCGGAGGAGCGTAAGATCCATAACCGCGGACATCGAGCCCGACATTGTCTACCCCTTGTTGCGTGGGCGAGACGTTCAGAGGTGGCGTTCTGCTGCTTCCGCGAGTGTAATCCTTCCGCATACGCCTGAAACTGGATGGCGCCCTTTATCGGAGGAGCGAATGCAACGAAATCATCCTAAGACCTTTCGATACCTTCACGAGTTTCGCACTCCCTCCTGGAACGGAAGAGTGGCTGGTATCAACAGACAAAGGATCGCCTCCCATTCTATATCTTGTTTTCGGTCGGCGATTATACGTTCTCAGAAAACAAGGTTGTCTGGCGCGAGCAGACATCAGAGTTCACTGTTGCGGCGGTCGTGTCAGGGGATCGCCCGATTATCCCGGACCACAAACTAATGATGGTTGCAACGAAGAGTCCGGCCGAGGCCCACTATCTCGCGGGTATGCTCGGAAATATCGTCAGTCGGTACAGCGTGGCGAGCTACATCCTCAATATTTCGACCAGCACCGCAATCCTGGAAAACCTGGCAATTCCTCGATATGAGGATGGCAATCGACCGCATCAGGCCATCTCGGAATGCTCCCGACGCCTCCACGAAGCGGCTAAGGTCGCGGCGCCGCTCGACGAACTCGACGGCAAGCTTGACGTGCTAACGGCGCGGCTCTTCGGGATCACGGACGAGCAGCTTTCTGAAATTCGGGAGAGCTATCGTGAACTTACCAAAGCCGACTTGGGGTGGCCGCCATGGGAACTCACCATAAGTCATAAACGCAAGTCTGACATGAGGTGCGACGATATGCCTCTTCGTCAGTCGCAACGTTTCATCGAAGCCGCGCGCAAACTGGGCGCGGACCGGTCTGAAGAAGCCCAAAAATAACCCGGTTCGTGGGTACGGCAAGTACAATATACCCGACAACTTCCGGTAGCAAGGAATTTTTGCGCGCCATTTCCGGCAGGCCTTGGTGGTCTTGCTGCTCCGGGCCGACCACCCTTCCCTGGCTCCCAGGAGCCGACCGCAGGAGGTCGTCGGAGCGGGAAGCGGCCCTGGGACCAGGGCGAGCCTGAGCGCCAGACGCTCGCTTCGGACGGACGTGGTCGGCTTCGAAGCAAGCGGCATCGAGATGCGGCGATCCTTGCATATGTTCCTATAATTTGGTATTAAGGGCACATGTGGAGCGCCGCCTGCACGCTCCGCGGTGCGCGGGATTGGCCGCCGCGCAGTCGATCCTGCGGGGGGAGATCACGAAGCATGACCACCGACCGGGCGTCATGGTGCGCGTCCGTTCGCAGGGCCCGCAAGGCTGCTTGCAGCCCAAAAACCAAACGAACCCGAGAAGCGCTCAGAAAGCAGGGGCTGACGGCGGAGAGTACGGCCAATCGAGCGCAACCTTGCGCGTCCCTCGCCTGAACCAAACGAACCCGAGAAAGGTCGCCCAATGGCTTGGCTTGGGGATGCGCGTCGATCAACATCAGCTGGCGCCGCCCGGGCGGTCAAGATTGCTGGAAGGCGCGCCGCTCTATGCGCAGAGGAGGCCCGACGAGCGCGCGGTCCGATCCCGGTCCTAGCCCGATCGATCGGGCGGGCGCCGGTGGCGCTCGAGGAAGCCGAGGACGGTCAGCACGAACAGCGCCAGCAGGGTGACCGCGACCGCCTCGAGGTAGAGGCCGAAGCCGCAGGCCATGCCGATCGCCCCGACCACCCAGATGCCGGCGCCGGTGGTGGCGCCGAGCACCCGCTGGCGGTCCTGGATGATCGCGCCCGCGCCCAGGAACCCGATCGCGCCGATGACGCCCGCGACCACCCGGCCGGCATCGATCGGCCGCGCGTTGGCACCCGGCGCCGGGTCGTGCAGGAGCTCGGTCACGATCACGCAGAAGCTCGCGGCCCCGAGGCCCATCAGCATGTTGGTGCGCAGGCCGAACGGCTTGTCCTTGAGCTCGCGGTCGAGGCCGATCAGGCAACTCAGCAGGACCGCGGCGCCAAGGCGCACGGCAATCGTGCCCGGGCCGAGCCAGCCGCCGGCGCCGAGCCCCGCGAACCAGTCGTGCATCATCTCAAGGCTCAGCGCGGCGGCGTGTCCTCGAGCCTGGCCAGGGCCGCGCTGACGCGCTCGAGCAGGGACGGCTCGCCGCCACCCATGCCTTCCTCCTCGGCGACCGCAAGCTCGCAGGCGTCGTCGTGCCAGCGACGCAGCAGGTCCAGCTTCTCCGACCGGCTGAGATCGGCGCGCGCCAGAAGCGCTTCGGGTGAGGCGAACGCCTTGGCCGGATTGATCGCAGCCTTCTCGTAGTCCTTGCGGTTCACGGGCGGTCGCCTCCTTCGTGGGCCGGGGGAAACGGGCTCAGACGGGCGCGGCAGCGCTCGCCGGGTCGTACTCGGGACTGGCCTCGACCTCGTGCCGGGTCAGATCGAGCAGGATCTGGCGGCCGCCCCAGTCGACCGAGCGTAGCCGGTCGGGACCGATCAGCACCTTTCTGCCGGGCAGCCAGTTGCGCGTGTCGATGACCAGATGGCGGATCGTCCAGCTGGCATCCTCGATGAGCAGATCCTCGACATGGCCAATGTCGCCGTCGGTCGCCGCGACGTCGTAGCCGACCACCTCGCGCGCGCTGCGCAGCATGGGCTCGCCGCGCTCGAGCTCGGCGGCGGCGAGCTCGCGGAGGATCGGATCGTCCTGCGCCGGCGCCGGCGGCAGCCCGAGCAGGCCCCACTGGGGCGCGAGCCCGGCCGCGGTCGTGCCCTGCCAGTAGGGTGCCCAGTCGTAGTGGCGATGCAGCAGCTCCTCATGCTCGCGCGAGAGCGCCTGCTGGTCGTCCAGGACCGGGCTGTCCTTGACCTGGCGTGTGGTCAACGCGGTCGCGATCACGCGCCGCTGCGGCTCGACCGCGCCCACGGCCGCCGGCGCCAGCAGGACCTCGCGGCCGAGCAGCCAGCCGCCGGTCTCGACCACCAGATAGCGGATCGCGGAGTCCGCGTCCTCGAACAGGACGTCGCGGAGGGCGCCGATGTCGCCGTCGACGGCGCGAATGCCGTAACCGCGAATGTCCTCGAAGCTGACCAGCATGCCTCGCCTCTCCTCACCAGACGGGCCCGGCTCAACGACCGGGGACGCCTGGGAAACGGGTGCTGCGGGGCGAAGGTTCCGGCGGGAACCCGGCCCGATCCCGACCCGTTGGATTCGGACCGGCGAGCGCCAGGTTCGAGCCCGCGGGCGATCCGCGGACCGGTCAGAGGAGTTGGCGATGAACGAGCACGCACGGCCACGGGTCGCGGACCGGATGGTCCGGACCGTGGAGGTCGCGCATGTCCAGGAGACCCTGGCGGCGGCGGCCGACCGCATCTTGCTCGCGGGCACCGGCGCTCTGCCCGTGGTCGACGGCGACGAGCTGCTGGGCATGATCAGCGATCACGACATCGCCCGGCACGAATACGACGACCACATGGATCTCGGCGCGGTGGCGATCGGCGACGTCATGGGGCCGGGCGTGTTCCACTGCAGCGCGGAGCAGGATGCGGCCGAGGTCGCGGCGGCGATGGCGGCGCTGCGAGTGGAATACCTGCCGGTGCTCGATGCCGAGCACAAGCTGATCGGCGTCGTCGCCAGGGACGATCTGCCACCGCCCGAGGGCGCCGCGACGGCGCGATTCGGCGAGGCGTCCGGCGGCGAGGCGGCGGCCGACCCGCATCCGGGGCTGAAGGTCTACTCGGACAAGCCGAAGCTCAGGGATTGATGGCTCGAGCGAGGACCGAACGGGCGGCGGCCGCTCAGTCCGGAAGCGCCGCCAGCCGCGCCGCGGCCGCCGCGAGCGGGCGCGCGTGACGTCCGATCGCGGCCCAGGGGTCGGGTTTCCGGCCAAGCCGGCGGAACAGGTTCGCGATCGTATAGCGCCTCGGGTCGAGGCCGGAGTCGTCGATCTCCGCCCAGTCCAGGGGCGTGGCGACCGATGCCTCCGGCCGCGCGCGGACGCTGTAGGGGGCGACCGCGGTCTGGCCGTAGGCGTTGCGGCCCACGTCCAGGAAGACCCGCGTGCCTCGCGCGGCCTTGCGCTGCGCGGTCGTGAGCTCGTCGGGGGCGCGCGCGGCCAGCCGCTCGGCCACATCGCCCGCAAAGGCGCGCACCTCGTCGAAGCTGGCGGCGCGGTCGAGCGGCACCCAGACATGCAGGCCGCGCGAGCCCGTGGTCTGGGCGAACGGCACGAGGTTCACCGCCTCGAGCAGCGCGCGGGCCGCTTTGGCGGCGCGCCTGACCTTGGCGAAATCGTCGTCCGAGGGATCGAGGTCGATCACCAGCCGGTCGGGGTGGTTGATCCGGTCCGCACGCGCAAGGCCGATGTGCAGGGTCACGGCGGCCTGGTTGGCGAGGTAGACCAGGGTCGCGGCATCGCCGGCCAGGACGTAGTCGACCGCGCCGCCCTCCTTGGCCAGATGCGCCCTCCGGATCCAGGGCGGGAAATAGGCCGACGCGTTCTTCTGCATGAAGCCTTCCGCCTCGATCCCGTCCGGGTAGCGCTGGAACGAGATCGGCCGGCCCTCGATGTGGGGCAGCATGACCGGCGCGACCCGATGGTAGTAATCGATCAGGTCGCCCTTGGTCAGCCCGGGCTTCGGAAACAGGACCTTGGCGGTGTTCGACAGCTCGATCCGGCGGCCATCGACCTCCAGCACGTCACTCGCTTTGGGGCTGGCTTTGGGGTCCGCCATCAGGGCTCGATCTTCTCGCGACCGACCTCCTCGGGCGGCTTGTCGCGCCGCAGGCCGAGGAAACGAGGATGGCGCAGCCGCCCGTCCTCCGTCCATTCGGTGAAGCCGATCTCGGCCACGAGCTTCGGCTGCACGAAGGTGACCGCCGCCTCGCCGACGTCCTCCGCGAACGGCGAGCCCGGGCGCGCCAGCCGGTCGAGCCGCCGGCGCAGGTCGACCAGCGTGCGGTCGTCGAAGCCGGTGCCGACCTTGCCCGCATAGTGGAAGCCCGTGCCCTCGTAGTAGCCGAGCAAGAGCGCGCCAAAGCCACGGCGGCTGCCGCGCGCCGCGCTGAAGCCGCCGATCACCAGCTCCTGGCCCTGGCCGCACTTGAGCTTCAGCCAGTCGGTGGTGCGGCCGGCCTGGTAGGGCGCGCCCGCGCGCTTGGCGATCAGGCCCTCCCAGCCCTTCGAGCAGGCCTCGCCGAACAGCGCCTCGCCGGCCGCGTTGCGATGCGGCGTGAAGCGCAGCGGCGCCTCGAACGCGAGCGCGTCCCGCAGCAAAGCCTTGCGCCGCCGGAGCGGCAGCGGCCGGAGATCATGGGCTTCGAGATGGATCAGGTCGAACAGGCAATAGTGGACCTTCACGCCGCTCGAGCGCGCCCGCTCGGGATCCTCGATCTGCATCCGCTGCTGCAGGCGGGCAAAGCTGGTGCGCGGCCCCTCGAAGGCGACGACCTCGCCGTCGACCACGAAGTCGGGGCAGGGCTGCCGGCCGAGCGCATCGACCAGCTCGGGATAGCTGCCCTCGAGCGCCGCACGGTTGCGGCTCAGGAGCCGCACCCGACCGCGGTCGCGAAAGGCGAGCACGCGCTCGCCGTCGAACTTGCGCTCGAACAGCCAGTCCGGATCCGAGAACCGCCGGTCGGTGAGCCTGGCCAGCATCGGCGGATACCAGTCGGGCTGGGGCGCTGCCACGATCCGGGCGCGATCCTCGGCATCCAGCTGATCGAGCAGATCAGCCATCGGCGTCCCCGGGAGCCGCGGCCTTGGCGAGCTGCGACACCGTCCGGCCGCTCGCGACCGATCGGCGCTGGCTTGAGGTCGGCCGGCGGCGGGCGTCGGCCGCCTGATCCTTGAGCTTGATCAGAAGCCACTTCGGGTCGTCGGCAGGCCCGAGGCGCTGGAGCGCATAGCCGCCCTTCAGCTTCTTGCCATGCAGCTCGATCACGAGATGACCGTCCGCGAGCGCCTCCGCCACCGGCTTCGGCGCACCATCCGTCTCGGTCAGGTTGTCGTAGGCGCCGCGATCCCAGACGATCACCGCCCCGGCGCCGTACTGGCCCTCGGGGATCACGCCTTCGAAATCGGCATAGTCGAGCGGGTGGTCCTCGACCGCCATGGCGAGGCGCTTCTCGCGCGGATCGGTCGACGGCCCCTTGGGCACGGCCCAGGACTTGAGCACGCCATCGACCTCGAGCCGGAAATCGAAGTGGTGCGCGCGCGCCTGGTGCTCCTGAATGACGAAGCGCGGCCGCTTGCCGGGCCGGCCGCGCCGTGCCCCGGGCTCGGGCGTCTGCCCCGGATCGCGCCGCTCGCGATAGGCTTCGAGGCGTCGGTCAGCCATGCGTTGCGCTTCGGGCAAGCTTCGACATGACGCACCAACGCCGGCCCGCAGTTGAAAGTTCCACGATGCCGGCCATTCATCGCTGGCTCACCCTGCTGGATTGCGATCGTCGGGCGATCGGCTAGGTTCGAGACGCCAAATCAGCGCGCCGGCGGGCGCACTGACCAGGATCAACCTCCCAGGGATCGTCCTATCCCGAGAATCATCCGATGGCCCCGAGACCGAACGAGCTGACCGCCTGCGCGGCGCTCGAGGAGCTGAGGGCGGGCCGTCTCACGGCCGAAGCCCTGATGCGGGCCTGCCTCGAGCGCGTCGCGCGGCGCGAGGCCGTCGTGCGGGCGTTCGCCCATCTCGACCCTGAACTGGCGCTCGCCGAGGCGCGCAGGCGGGATGCCGGCAGCGCGCGCGGCCCGCTGCAGGGCCTGCCGCTCGGGGTCAAGGACATCATCGACACGGCCGACCTCCCGACCGCCTACGGCTCCGGGGTCTACCCCGGCAACCGGCCGGCCCAGGATGCCGCCTGCGTCGCGCTGGCGCGGGCGGCCGGCGCCGTGGTCCTCGGCAAGACCGTGACCGCCGAGTTCGCCTTCCGCGCCCCTGGCCCGACCACTCATCCGCGCGATCCGGCGCACACGCCGGGCGGCTCCTCGAGCGGCTCGGCCGCGGCGGTCGCGGACTGCATGCTGCCGGTCGCGCTCGGGACCCAGACCGGCGGCTCGATCATCCGCCCGGCCTCGTTCTGCGGCGTGGTCGGCTACAAGCCGAGCTTCGGCACGATCAACCGCGCCGGGGTCAAGCCGCTGGCCGAGAGCTTCGATACCGTCGGCCTGTTCGCGCGCAGCGTCGCCGATGTCGCCCTGGTCACGGCGGTGCTCGCGGGCGACGAGACCGCGCGTCACCCGCTCGAGCCGGTCAGGCCCGCGCGGATCGGCGTCTGCCGCACGCCATCCTGGCCCCGCGCCGAGCCCGCCACGCGCAAGGTCCTCGAGGCGAGCGCCGATCGGCTCGGCCGGGCGGGCGTCCGGATCGAGGACGTGGCGCTGCCGGCCGCGTTCGACGGCTTCAACGAGGCCCACTCCGCCATCCTGCGGTTCGAGGCATTCCGCGCGCTCGCCCACGAGCGCAGGGTCCACGCCGACCGGCTCGCCCCCGATACCCTCGAGGAGCTCGAGACAGGCAGCCGGATCCAAAGGCGCGATTATCTTGCGGCCAAGGCCCGGATCGCCGAGTGCCGGCGGCTGGCGGCCCAGGTCTTCGATGGGGCGGACCTGCTGCTCGCGCCAAGCGCGCCGGGTGAGGCGCCGCGCGGGCTGGAGAGCACCGGCGATGCGACCTTCAACCGCCTCTGGACCGGGCTGCTCGTGCCCTGCCTCAATCTCCCGGCCGGCACCGGCCCGAACGGGCTGCCGGTCGGCGTGCAGACGGTCGGCGCCCGCAACGACGACGCCCGCCTGCTCGCCTGGTCGGCCTGGATCGAGGCGCGCCTGGATGCCTGACCCGATGGCCGCGCGGCGGGCCGGCGCGGTCAGACGACGATGCCGTCGCCCGCGGGAGCCGGCCAGGGGTAGGCCTTGATCGCGCGCACGAAGGCGGCCACGGCGGGCGAGTAGCGGCGGCCGGCGACCGTTACCAGCGAGACGTCGCGGGTCACCTCCGGGTTGATCACCCGCCGGGTGTGCAGGCCGGACAGGACCGGCGAGAACTCGGGGATGAAGCAGATCCCCATGCCGGCCATGACCATGACCTGGATCCAGTCCTCGCGCTCGCTGCGGTAGCCGACCCGCATCTTCACCTCGCGCTCGCGCAGGAGGGCGCCGATGTGGCCCCGGTACTCGCAATTGATCCGCACCAGGTAGGTCTCATCGGCGACATCGGTGATCTCGATCGCGTTCTGAGTCTCGAAGCGGTGGCCGGTCGGAAAGGCGAGCAGGAAGTTCTCCTGATAGAGCGGCTGCACGACGAAACGGTCGTCGAGGGACTCGGGCTGGGCCATGACCGCGACGTCGAGCTCGCCGTCGTGGAGCAGGCTGCAGAGCCGGCTCGGCACGCCCTCGAGCAACGTCACCTCGACGCCCGGGTGATTGCGCTGGAAGTCGTTGAGGAAGCCGATGCCGCGCAAGGGCCCGATCGTGCACATGAGACCGACGTTGAGCGGCGCGTTCTCGAGCTTGAGAAAGCTCTTGGCCGTGGTCTTGGCGGCCTCGGTCTGCTTCCAGACCTGCTCGAGCTGGGGGCGCATCAGGCGGCCGAGGTCGGTCAGGTGGCTGAGGTGACGCTCGCGCCGGAACAGGAGGCCGCCCAGTTCCTCCTCGAGCTTCTGGACCGCGCGCGTCAGGGCCGGCTGGGTGACGTTGCACTGCTCGGCCGCGCGGGTAAAGTTCAAGGTCTCGCAAACCGCAAGAAAGTAGCGAATCTGATGCATTTCCAAAGGCGCTCTCCTCCCAAACGGCGCGCACCGCTTGATGCTGCCCGATTTCGCGGCCCAAGCGGCATCAATTCACGGCGAAGCCAGGCGAATTCGGCGTCCCGGCAGGAGCGATCGCCTCGGCCGACGCGCACTACCGAGCGACGGCTGCGGCCGTCGGGACCGCTCATGGCCGCTTGCGGGAGCCGGGTGGGCGCTGGCAGCGCTCACATGTCGAGGCGATGGTCATGAGGGGCGAGCATCAAGTCAATACGGAATCGGCATTTCCCCGTGGCCGGCCGATTCGTGATGATGTCCGTGCCTCCCTCCCTTCATGGCCGGCCCCGCGCCGGCCACTTTTCTCAGGGAGGGACGGGCAACGGGCGGCAGGCTGCCGGTCGGGGTCGGATGTGAACCATGCGCGCGGGAAGGGAGCAGGACGATGACCACGCGGTATGATGCGATCATCATCGGCACCGGACAGTCGGGGCCGTCGCTGGCCGGCCGCCTTGTCCGGGAGGGCCGCAAGGTCGCGATCGTCGAGCGCAAGCGCTTCGGCGGCACCTGCGTCAACAACGGCTGCATCCCGACCAAGACCCTGATCGCGAGCGCCCGGGCGGCGCACGTCGCGCGCCGGGCGGCCGAGTTCGGGGTGGTGATCGAGGGCCCGGTCCGGGTCGACATGAAGGCGGTCAAGGCGCGGAAGGACAGGGTCGTCCGGGTCTCCAACGAGGGCGTCGAGGAGAGCCTGCGCGAGAACCCGGGCGTCACGGTCTACGTCGGCCATGCCCGCTTCGTCGGACCCCACGCGGTCGAGGTCGGCACCGACCGGCTCGAGGCCGGGCAGATCTTCATCAACGTCGGCGGCCGCGCCGACGTGCCGAGGGTCCCTGGCATCGAGACGGTGCCCTACTACACCAACTCCTCGATCATGGCGGTCGACTTCCTGCCCGAGCACCTGGTCATCCTTGGCGGCAGCTACATCGGCCTCGAGTTCGGCCAGATGTACCGGCGCTTCGGCAGCGAGGTGACGATCATCCAGCGCAACGATCAGGTCATCCCGCGTGAGGACGAGGACGTCTGCGCCGCGATCCGCGAGATCCTCGAGGACGAAGGCATCAGGATCCTGACCGATGCCGACGCCACGCGCGTCGAGCCGCGCGCGGACGGGATCGCGGTCGCGGTCACCGCCGGCGGCAAGGCCATGAGCGTCGCGGGCTCGCATCTTTTGGTCGCGACCGGCAGGCGGCCCAACACCGACGACCTCGGCCTCGACCGGGCCGGCATTGCGACCGACGAGCGCGGCTACATCAAGGTCGACGGCGCGCTCCGGACCAACGTCCCCGGCGTCTTCGCGCTGGGCGACTGCAACGGCCGGGGCGCCTTCACCCATACCTCCTACAACGACTACGAGATCGTGGCCGCCAACCTGTTCGAGGGCGATCCGCGCCGGGTCGAGGACCGGATCCCGACCTACGGCCTGTTCATCGACCCGCCGCTCGGCCGCTGTGGGATGACCGAGCGCGAGGTGCGGCGCAAAGGCATCAAGGCGCTGATCACCAGGATGCCGATGGAGGACGTCGGGCGCGCCTACGAGAGGAGCGAGACCAAGGGCTTCATCAAGATCATCGTGGATGCGGAGAGCAAGCAGATCCTGGGTGCGGCTCTGCTCGGCATCGAGGGCGACGAGGTCGTCCAGGGGCTGCTCGACCTGATGTACGCCAAGGCCCCCTACACCGTGGTCCAGCGGGCGATGCACATTCACCCCACAGTCTACGAGATGATCCCCGGCATGTTCGAGGAGCTGCAGCCGCTGCAGTGAGGAGCCCGTAGCCCCGAAGTGAGGAGCTGCAGTGCCTGAAGTGAGGAGGCGCAACCCTGCAGTGAGCACCCGAAGTGGGGAGAGCTGCGCCCCCCTGAAGCGAGGAGCTGCAACCCCGAAATGAGCACCTGAAGTGGGGAGAGCTGCGCCCCCTGAAGCGAGAAGCTGCAACTCCTAAGTGAGGAGCCCCGAAGGCAGGATCGAGACGGCACTGCCACTCAATCGCTGCCGGTCTCGGCGATCGCTGATCTGGTTAACCCGCCGTTAACCCTGGTCACCTAAGGTGCTGACGGGTCCATGCGACCCTGGGAGTCCGCTCGGCGGGCCCAAAGCCTGGCACGGATTCCCAGGGTCTCATGGACCATCCGAGGAAGCTGACGCCGCCAAGGTTAAGGTCCGGTTAAGGCGATAGCGGGTGCCCAGTCGGGGCGGAGCGTCCGGGCAGGCGAACGGCGCAGAAGGATCCCCGCCCGACGGTGTGCCGGCCTGCGGCCCATCTTGGCTTTTCGCCGCCGGGCGGCCCGCAGCGGCTGCCGCTGTCCGGCTCCCTTCCCGATGAGCGGCTGGGTGGTGAGGTCCGGGCAGCACCGACGGACGTGAGCTACGCGGGATTGAGTGGGAAACTCTGAGAAGGACCAGACGACCATGCCTGCCCGAGCCCCTTCCGACGACCCGTGCGCTTTGGCCCTGCGGCGCGCCCGGCTCGCGGTCGGTACGGTCTTCTTCGCCAGCGGCTGCGGGCTTGGCAGCTGGGTCCCGCACATCCCGGACGTCAAGCTCTGGCACGGTCTTCCGATGCGGTGCTCGGGCCGGCGCTCCTGGCAATCGCGGCCGGTGCGGTTGCATCCCTGCCCGTCGCGGGCGCGCTGGTCGCGCGTTTCGGCAGCCGGCCGGTGACCCGGGCCCCGGCACTCCTGTTCTGCGCTGCCCCTGCCGCGGCCGCTGCTCGCCCGGATTTTGCCACATTGCTGGCCGCCCTGGCGCTGCTCGGCGTCGGCACCGGCAGCCTCGATGTCGCCATGAACGCCCACCGGTGCTGGTCGAGGCGCGGTACGGCCGGCCGATCATGTCGTCGTTCCACGGCATGTTCAGCCTCGGCGGGCTCGTCGGCGCGCGCGCGCGGGCGGCGCCATGCAAGGCGGCCTGCCGCCGCGGGCGCGCCTGGCGGTCACGGCGGCGGTCCTCGGCGTGACGGTGCTGGCGGCCTGGCCGGCGCGGTTGCCGACCGCGCCCGCGGTCGCGGACGGCCCCGCGTTCGCGCTGCCGCGCGGCCCGCTGATCGGGCTCGGTCTGGTCGCGGTGATCGGGCTCATGGCCGCGGGCGCGATGGGCGACTGGTCGGCAGTCTACCTCCGGATGGACCTCGGTGCCACCGCCGGCACCCGGCGTTGGGGGTTGCCGCCTTCTCGCTCGCGATGGCGGTCGGCCGCCTGACCGGGATCGCGTGGTCGGCCGCTTCGCAGCCGCGGGCGGGCTCGCCGCGGGCGCCCTGATCGGCGCCGGCACCCTCGGCGGCGCGCTGCTCGTCGGCCATCCGACCGTGCCGATGGCGGGCTTCACCGGGAGGGGCCTCGGGCTCGCCAACGTCGTCCCGATCGTGGTCAGCGCCGCCGGCCATCTCGCAGGCCTCGCACCCGGGATCGGCATCGCCGGGGTCTCGAGCGCGGGCTACTTGGGCTTCCTATGCGGGCC
>CAVTEG010000013.1:0-28521 GCA_963733815.1 uncultured Acidobacteriota bacterium
AGCGAAATTCCTTGTCGGGTAAGTTCCGACCTGCACGAATGGCGTAACGATTTGGTCACTGTCTCCGCAACGCGCTCGGCGAATCTGTAGCACCGGTGAAGATGCCGGTTACCCGCACGTAGACGGAAAGACCCTGTGCACCTTTACTATACCCAGGCATTGAATTTTGGCGGTGTCTGCGCAGGATAGGTGGGACACTTTGAACCTGGGGTTTCGGCCTCGGGGGAGTGGACGGTGAGATACCACCCTGATGGCGCCGGAGTTCTAACTGAGACCCATAATCCGGGTCCAGGACCATGCCTGGCGGGTAGTTTGACTGGGGCGGTCGCCTCCTAAACTGTAACGGAGGCGCCCAAAGGTTCTCTCAGGCTGATTGGAAACCAGCCGTAGAGTGCAAAGGCAGAAGAGAGCTTGACTGCGAGACCTACAAGTCGAGCAGGGACGAAAGTCGGGCTTAGTGATCCGGTGGTTCTGCATGGAAGGGCCATCGCTCAACGGATAAAAGGTACGCCGGGGATAACAGGCTGATCTTGCCCAAGAGTTCACATCGACGGCAAGGTTTGGCACCTCGATGTCGGCTCATCGCATCCTGGGGCTGAAGCAGGTCCCAAGGGTCCGGCTGTTCGCCGGTTAAAGCGGTACGTGAGCTGGGTTTAGAACGTCGTGAGACAGTTCGGTCCCTATCTCGTGTGGGCGCAGGAAAATTGAGAGGATCCGTCCTTAGTACGAGAGGACCGGGACGAGCGAACCTCTTGTGCACCGGTTGTCGCGCCAGCGGCACGGCCGGGTAGCGAAGTTCGAAAGGATAACCGCTGAAAGCATATAAGCGGGAAGCCTTCCTCAAGATGAGATATCCCGGGAGCAATCCCCTGAAGGCCCGTGGGAGACGACCACGTTGATAGGCGGGGTGTGGAAGCGCTGTGAGGCGTGAAGCTGACCCGTACTAATCGGCCGTGTGGCTTGACCATAAAATATTTAAGGCGCGAATCGTAGGTACATACCTTCTACTTACCGACTCTCTTGAACCCTGTTAAGCAGGGAAACTTTGAAACAGAGTTTCCCGGTGACCTTAGCGAAGGGGCCACACCCGTTCCCATTCCGAACACGGCCGTTAAGCCCTTCAGCCCCGATGGTACTTCGAGGGAAACCTCGTGGGAGAGTAGGACGTCGCCGGGGAATTATTTTGGAGCTCAGGACTCGTTCCTGAGCTTTTCTTTTTTTGGCTCTGTTCGTTGCGCGGCTAGCGTCTCGCCCAATCGCCGCTGCGGAGGGACGCGGCCGAGGCGCTCAGTCGTGCGCCCTAGAGGTGTCGGAACACCGTCTCGAAGAGGGCCGCGAGGCCGAGCAGGGAAATGAGCGCCGCCAGAACCAGGGCGAACGGGAACGGCGCTTCCGGGCACTGCCTCTCGAGCCGCTTCATGGCGCGGCGATACTGGAGCGTCGCGAGAACCAGCGCGGCGATGCCGACGACGATCATCAGGATTCCGAAAGTACGGACCGTCATTACCTGATTGCGAACGCGATCCGGATCGTGCTGGTTGAGGTACTCGAAAAACTGGTACAGCGCGAACCCGAATGTGATGAGGGACCCCGCCGTTCGGATCCAGGCCAGCAGCGTGCGCTCGTATGCGGCCAGGGTCCGCTCCAGGGCCAGCTGGAGCTGGTCCGCGACGCGCTGGGCAGGCTCGTCCTCGGCCATGCGGAATGCTACTTCCGTTTGACAGCCGAGCGCGCGCCGGGATACATCCCCGCGCGAGCCCGGCGGCTTTCCGGCCGCGGTGCCTCGGAAGGAGGCGGCCTCATGACGAGTGTTCCACACTGGCAGCGGGTCGCGACGGTTCTCACCGCATTGGGTCTTGCGTCGGCGTGCGCGAGCACGTCCGGACCGAAACGCTCGACTCTCCAGCAGAAAGCGGGTCAGCCCGGAGGCGTCAGCGCGCAGGAGCTTCGGCTCCGGCTCTACGAGCTCCCGGCACAGCTGGGGGGAATCGTCGAGACCGCGGCGGATCGCATTCGGGCGGAATCCTCGGATCCGGGCGTGCGGCGCCGCGCTCAGGTCTGGAAAGCCGACGGGCTCCCGACGATTTACGCCGCGGCCCTGCGGCCTGACCCGCTCGCCGGGGCACTCGACCTCTGGGTGCTCGTTTTCCAGTTCGATGATTACTTGCGCGTGGGCGCTGGCAAGGACGCCTTCGGCGCGCAGCAGTCCATCGCTCTCGCCGCCACTGAGAGCATGCTCACGCTCGTCGACCAAACGGCCACTTCGCTCTTCGTGGACCACGAGTCCTATGTCCGACGACGGGCCCAGGTCCAGGAATTCGCTCGCGAGCATCCGATCGACGGCCCGCTTTCCTCTCGCCAGACCGCCATCTTGAAACTCGCGCGTCTTTCGGAATCCGACAGCTCCGGCGTCCTGGCCGGAGTCGGGGAAGTCACGGAGACGCTGGCCGACGTCTCATTGCGGCTGAACGCCTACGTCACGCTCTTGCCGAAGGTCACCAAGTGGCAGGCCGAGATCACGGTGCAGGATCTGGCCGGCCGCGAAAGCCTGGCCGGCACGCTCGACCAGGTCGACGCGATCGGAGAAGTCGCCCGCCGGGGCAATGCTCTCCTCGCCGATCTTCCCGGAGCCGTGCGCGGGGCGAGCGGACCCGTGGGCGAGCTGCTGGACCGGCAGCGCAACGAGCTGCTGGCCGCGATCGACCGCGAACGGCTCAACCTGACCGGATTCGTGACGTCGGAACGGGAAGCCGCGCTTTCTACCGTCAGCAACGAACGACGGGCCGCTCTGGAGGGTGTCGCCCGCGAACGGGCAGCCGCCCTGGCGGGCGTCGACGCGATCTCGAGACGATCCATCGAGGACGCCACGGTGCGGGTGCGCGGCATCGTCGACTACGTCTTCGTGCGCGCCCTCATCCTCGTGGCCCTGGCGGCGCTTCTCTTCGCGCTCGCGTACCGGTTCGCGAAAGGCGCACGAGCCACCGCTCCCAGAGCGGGTTGATCGGCGTCGGGACACATCCGTGCGATAGAACGGCTCACGATGACCCTCGCGCGGTCGGAGCGGACGTTTCGCTGGATCGCGGCCGTGGCGATCGCCGGCTACGCGGTCCTTCTCCTCGACAGCTTGAGCGGCGGGGTCGGAGGATCCGACTCCGCGGGATACGCGAACACCGCGCGGGACATGGTGGCGGGCCGGATCGTCGTTCCGGTCGAGGCGCTCGCCCGGCTGGGGCTCGATGAAGGCTGGTTGCGCGTCTTCATACCGCTCGCCGAGCAACCGGGGCCGCGGCCCGGCACGATGGTTCCGTACTATCCGCCGGGCTTCCCGCTGCACATCGCGCTCTTTTCCCTCCTGGCGGGTTGGAAGACGGGGCCTTTTCTGGTCAGCCCGCTCTTCGCGATCGCGGCGCTGCTCCTGACGTATCTGCTGGCGCGCGAGCTGACGCTGTCTCGGCCGTTATCGTTCGCGGCTGCGGCGTTCCTGGCGGGGTGCTCGCCCTTCATCGTCCAGGCGATCCAGCCGATGAGCGACGTTGCGGCGACGGCCTGGTGCACCGCGTCGGTGCTCTGCGCCTTGAAGTCCCGGCGCGCGCCGGGTTGGGGGGCGGCGTCCGGAGCGGCCTTCGGCATGGCGGTTTTGATTCGTCCTGCCGACGTCATTCTGATCCTGCCCCTGGCTCTCGCGATGCCGCGGACCCGGCGCCCCTGGGCGCTGTTCGTCGCGGCCGGCCTGCCCTTCGCCGTCTTCTTCGGTCTCTGGAATCGGGCCGCGTACGGATCCCCGTTCCGGACCGGATACACGCAGCAGCTTGCCGACGAGCTCTCCGCGTCCTATCTCTTGTCGCGCGTCGGCGTCTACGGCCGGTGGATCCTGATCCAGCTCTCGCCGCTGGTGCCGCTGGGCTGGATCGCCATCGCCGCCGATCGCCGCGTGCCCGCGCGCGACCGCGCCCTGCTCCTATCCTGGTTCGGCGCCTTCTTCGTCTTCTACTGCCTGTGGATGAGCTCGGCGCAGAGTTGGTATTTCGGCCGCTACCTCCTGCCGGCGGCGCCCGCCCTGCTGATCGGCTTTCTGCTGACTCTGCGCAACGCGCTGAGCGGCCTTCCCGAAGGCGGTTTCGTCCTGCGCGGCCGGCGCGTTCCGTATCGCGGCCTCGCAGCAGCGCTCGCGATAGGCGCCGTCCTGTTCTTCGAGCGCCGCGCCGAGCGGCTTGTGAGGCCGCTCGGCAGCGCGCGGGGCCAGTCCTTCTTTCCCGACGGCTGCCGCCGGCTGGAAGCGCTCGCGCCCGACGGGAAGGCGCTCGTCGTCGGGATGGAGTTCTCCGCCGCAATCCGCTTCTACACCCGCCTGACGCCGGTGCGGTGGGAATACCTGTCTCCGGATACGTTCGCGGTGTTGCGCGCGAAGGCCGCCGAGAAGGGATACCGGATCCTCGGGATCGTCCTGCCGCACGAAGCCAACCCTGCGGCTCGGGCCGCTCCGGGAAACTGGCGATTCCTGGAAAGCGTGGGCCCCGCGTCGCTGTGGGAGCTTCCGCCGCCCGGCCATCCTCCTCGATAGCGAGAGACGAGGCAGTTGCCGGACTGTCTGGGCTGCGGGTGTAGTCTCGCAGCGAAAACAGCAGGAAACGGAGTCGGGTATGCGCGTCGCCTCTCTCGCTCTCGGTGTCATCGCCGTCGCACTCTCATGCGGCCGGGCCGAGCCGCAGGTCGCTGCAGCGCAGAGCGCCGCGCCGGCCGGGGCCGCAGGCTCAGCCGAGGCCCGCGAAGCCATTCAGGGAGTGCTCAACTCGGGCCGGCACCCGTGGCTCACGTGGCCGGACGTGGGGGGAGGGCTGGCAGACCTGAAAACGCTGTACGCCGCCGAGGCGGGCGGGCTCTTCTGGTTCGACGGAGAGAAGCCTCGCCCGGCGCTGGAACCGGCCCTGGAAGCCATTGCCCACTGCGACGAAGTCGGTTTGGTGCCTGCCGACTACGACGCGGCGACGCTGTCCCAGAAATGGTCCGCGATGAAGACGGCGGGTGCCACAACGTCCCCGGCCGATCGCGCCCTCTTCGACGTCGCGGTCACGATCTCAGCGGGGCGGCTCCTCCAGGCGGTGCACTGGGGACGCGTGGACCCGCGCAACGTCGGGTTCGACTACGACGTCACATCGGAACGGCTCGACCTCGCGGCCGAGCTTCGCTCGGCGCGCGACGGAGCCGGGCTGCCCGCCGCCCTGGACGCCGCCGAGCCCCAGTTCCCGGTCTACCAGCGCATGATCAAGGGGCTCGCCAAGTACCGTGCGCTGGCGGCTGCGGAGCCGCCCGCCGTACCGGCCCTTCCGGCGGGAAAGACGAAGATAGCGCCGGGAGCATCCTGGACCGGCGTCCCGGCGCTTGCGGCGAGACTCCGCGCCTTCGGTGACCTGCCCGCGAGCGCTCCCGCGCCGAAGACCGCGGCCGACGGGACGCCGCTCTACGAGGGCGCTCTCGTCGACGCGGTGAAGCTCTTCCAGCGCCGCCACAATCTCGAGCCCGACGGGGTCATCGGACCCGGCACGATCCAGGTCCTGAACGTGCCGGCCTCTGCCCGCGTCCGCCAGTTCGAGCTCGCGCTCGAGCGCGAACGCTGGCTTCCGGAGATGCGCAAGCAGCCGCTTCTTTTCGTCAACGTCGCGCTCTTCCGTCTCTGGGCCTACGACCCGAATCGCCCGGACGAGCCGCTGCGCATGAACATCGTGGCCGGAAAATCCCTCCGCACCGAGACGCCGGTCTTCGTCGACGAGATGGAGTACGTGGTCTTCCGGCCTTACTGGAACCCGCCGCCCAGCATCCTCCGTTCGGAGATCCTGCCGAAGGCCCGTCGCGATTCTTCCTACCTCAATAAGCAGAACATGGAGATCGTCGCCCGTGGCTCCGACGACGCGCCGGCACTCGCCGCGACACCGGAGAACCTCGACAAGGTGGCGGCGGGCAAGCTCTTCATTCGTCAGAAGCCCGGCGAGAAGAACTCGCTGGGCCTGGCCAAGTTCATCTTTCCGAACTCACAGAACATCTACATGCACGGCACGCCCGCGCAGGCGCTGTTCGCCCGCTCGCGGCGCGATTTCAGCCACGGCTGCATCCGGCTGGAGGATCCGGCGCGGCTCGCGGAATGGGTGCTGAGGGCCGATCCGCAGTGGACCCGCGAGCGGATCGAAGCGGCGATGAAAGGCGATCGGCCGACACAGGTGAACCTCCCGTCGAAGCTCAAGGTCATCATCTTCTACGACACCGCATACGTCGACTCGAAGGGTGTCGTGTACTTCGTCGACGACTACTACGGCCACGACGCGGCGCTCGAGAAGGCGCTCGCGGGCGGATATCCCTACCCGCGCAAAAGCTGAGGACGTTGTCCCGGCTACCTAGCCCGGGTGCGTCGGAAGGGAGCCCGCCGGGGCGGGCTCGGGCGGGGCATGGAGCTTGTAGAGCGCGTTGCGGCGCTCGCCGCACGTCGCGCAGGTGCCGATCGGGTGGTCCGAGCGCAGTCCGTCGCGGATCCGCCGCAGCGGCTCGCCGGCCGCGATCTCCGACACCGTGTTCGCCGGATAGAACCCGATCGGGTTCTCCTCCCAGTAGATGCACGGATTAACGGCGCCATTGGGCCGCACGACGTAGTTGCGGTCCGGGTACGCGCATCCGTAGAGGCGCTGGTTGCGGCGGTAGCGCCAGTACTCGGGGCGATCGAGCCCGGCGCGCAGGCGAAACGCCTCGCGCCGGATCCGGCCGAAGACGCTCTTGGGCCGGTCCTCCGTCGGCTCGTAGTCGGGATAGGAGGAGATCTTGAGGCCCAGGCGCACGGCCTCGCGAGCGGCGGAGGCGAGCTCCGCGTTGAGCTCGCGCGGATCGACACCGGAGAGCATCTCGGGTCCGACGTCGACGCCGACGGTCGGTGAAACGTAGCGCACGTCGATCTCGCGCGCCCCGTGCGCCGCCGCGAAGGCGGGCAGGTCCTGCAACTCCCGCCGATTCGACTTCATCCACGTGAAGATGATCCGCAGGTGCGGGGTCTTCGACCGGGCCTCGCGCTTGACTCGCGCCAGCGTGTCGAGACAGGAGATCAGGCGTTCCCACTTCGCGGGGACGCGAATCTTCTCGTAGGTCTCCCGGGTGACGCCGTCGATCGACGCTGCGACGGTCGTCACGTTCCCGTCGATCAGGGCCTTCGCGGTCGAATCGGTCAGCGCCAGCAGGTTCGACGGAAACCAGAGGTCCGGCACGCCGTAGCGCCCGGCGATTGCGATCAGCTCCTTGAACTTCGGGTGAATCATCGGCTCGGCCGCGCAGCCGAGGGCCACCCGCCAGGCCTTCGGAAACAGGTCCGCGGCGATCTTCTCGAAGACGTCCACGGGCATGTTTCCGTCCGTGGACAGCTGCGTGTCGAACGGGGGGAACGCGAGCCGATCCGTGTTCGCGAAGTAGCACATCACGCACTTGAGGTTGCAGCGCGACGTCAGGTCCATGATGACGTTCAGAGGCCGGTCCACGGCCGGATTATGTCACCGGGCCTCGGCGCTCGCCGACGAAGACCGTGAAGATCGAGGGCAGGACACCGGTGGCCGCGAGCTCGGCTTCGGCCGCGCACAGGACTTCCAGCAGCCGCTCGTCCTCTCCCGCGCGGAACAGGATCGCCCGGCCGCCCAGGAGCGGATGGAGAAGCCCGCCGCCGCCGGAAAGCTCGGCGCGGCGCGCGAACGCCCGGCGCGCGAGGGGCAGGATCTCCACACTCCGCGCGGCCTCGGCCGGAAGCTCGCGCGAGAGCCTCGCCGCGTCGACGCGCTCGCGGCTCCACTCGACGCGCCCGGACTGCGGATCGCGGCGGACGTGCTCGGGCAGGAGACGGAAGTAACGGTCGACCATTTGCCACGTCTGCTCGCCGTGCTGGAACCTCGCCGGTCCGGTGTAGTCGGAGAAGACAACGCGGCCGCGCGGCGAAAGCTCCGCGTGGATGCGTGCGTAGAGGTCCTCGAGGCCGAGCATGTGGTGCAGAAGCCCTTCGGCCAGCACCGCATCCCAGGGGCCCGCCGGCAGCGGGTCGCGCTCCGGATCGAAGACGGCATAGGAGATCACCGGGAGATGGAGCCGCTCGGCCTGCAGACGCGCTCGCGCGACAGCGTCCGGATTGGCGTCGACGGCGACGATCTTCCCGATCCCGCCCTGACGCGCCAGCGCGCGCTCGAGATATCCGAACCCGCAGTTCAAGACGAGAACGTTGCGCACGGTCGCCCCGAGGTGATGCATCCGCACGTGGGAGAGCCAGTCCTGGCTCGGGTTGCCCGTCGCCGTGCGGTTCAGGTGGCGTTGCAACGCGGCGGATGGGACCCAGAAGGGGAGGGCGGGATCGTTCATACGGCACGCGCGCGTCGGCGTCGCGACACGGCGACTCCCGCGACGCACAGGAGCGCGGCTCCGGAAATGCCGGCGATCGCGGCGATGCCGGATCCCGGAGGCCGATAGCGAAGGCGGACGCGCGTCTCGCCTTCCGGAAGTTTGACCGCCATGAAGGGACCATTCGCGCGCAACAGCGGGAGTCTTGCGCCGGTGTCGTTTTCGGCCGACCAACCACCGTCCTGGACCAGGCTGAGGACGGCGTATGCGGGCGCGGCGGTCACTTGCGCCCGGAAGGTCGCGGTGTTCGTGGACTCTCCGTAGTCCGAGATCTCCGCGCTCCCGCCGGAGGTCTCTCCCTCGCCGTCGCCGAGGATCCAGGCCCGACTCTTCCAGTCGGTGTTCGCGACGATGTCCCGAAAGGCGTTCTCTCCGAATGCGGCGTTGGCGTTGGACAGCGGCGCGTCGGCGCGGGCTCCGGATGCGACCCGGCGGACCGCGTCGGGCACGAACGCGCGCTCCAGAGCTGCGGAGTTCTCGAAGACGCGACCGTCGGCGCCGTCGTAGACGAGCCTCCAACGTTGTCCGGGCGATTCCGAACCGGGCGCCGTGACGAGATACCGGACGTTCAGGAAGTTCAATGCCGGAGCATCGAGGTCGCGAATGCTCTTGAAGTACTGGTACGCGTACCCCGACGTGCGGTCCAGGAACTCGAGGTAGTCGTGCCGTTCCACGGCATCGTGCGTGCGGATGTCTTCGACACCCGCGAAGACGTTCGTGCTCGGGAACATTGCGGGCCCCTTGCCCACGACGCGGAACGGGAGTGGGCGGGCCTTGAGAAACGACACCAGAGGCGTCTCCGGAAAGAGCTGCTCGGGCGGCGAAAGACGAAACAGCAGCCTCCACTGGTAGAGGAGCTCGCCCGCGGCGAGCACGGTCAGGGCCAGAATCGCCGCCTCCGGACGGACGCGAGCGAGCGCCAGGAGAAACCCGGTCAGGGCGAGAACGATGACGGCGAGCGCCAGGCGCCGCGCCTGGAATTGAGGCCCGAGCCCGCCGGCCGCGGCGTGTTCGTCACGGAAGGCGAGGTAGACGGCGATGGCCAGGGCGCCGAGCGCCACCGGGATCGCGATGGCCGCAATGAGGCCGACGCGGCGCTCGTGCGCGTCGCGAAGGAGGCGGTCGAGCTCCAGCGCCGCCAATGCCGGTCCGGCCAGCGCCTCCCAGGAATGAAGTCGCACCGGAAAGAGGTACTTCAGCCCCGGAGTCACGCTGAAGATCTCGGCGAAGGGCCAGAGTCCCACCGAGCAGCCCCAGCCCGTGACGATCAACGCGAAGAGCGTCCATTCTCTGGGCGTCCGCTTCGATCCCGGCCGGAAGAAGAGAAGTGCCGCCGCCCATCCGACAATCCCGAAGTAGCCCAGCGTGTTTTCGGGGAACGAGGCGTAGGAGACCGGGAGTGTCGGCGACACAATCGCGTTTCCGAGCGTGTGCGGAAACAGGGAGGTCGGCAGCATCCGCCACGCGGGCGCATGAGGCGCGAGCGAGAGCAGCGGCGCCCAGTACGGCTTCTGGGCGTCCACCAGCCTCCCGGATCCCGCGATCGCGTAGAGCGACGGCACGAGCAGGAACGCCGTCAGCCCGAGGGCGACGGCCGCGGAAAAGGCGATTGCGCCGAAGACACGGCCGGGCTGCGGCAGGTCGCGCGCGATCGCCCGGATCGCCAGCCAGAGGCCCGCGAAGACGAAGCCGAGTGCCGCCGTCTCGGGGTGGCCCGCCAGGACCGCCACCACGAAGAGAAGCGTGAGCGCGGCGATCACGCGAGGCCTCCCACGCTCGTCGCGCAGCCTCTCGACCAGAAAGAGGACCCAGGTCCACAGGGCGATCTCGACGGACTGGGGAAACAACAGCCACGGAGGAGTGAAGGAAAAGGAGAGGGCGAAGACGACGCCGGCGAAAGACGCCGCTCGGACGGAGGCGCCGAGCTCGCGGACCCAGAGGAACATTCCGGCGGCGGCCATCAGGATCTTGAGCGCCGCGATCAGCGTGTAGCCCCGCGCCAGAGGGAGCGGGAGTCCGAGGAACGTCCACGGCGACAGGGCCGCCGACACGCTGTTGGCGGCGAGCGGCATGCCGCACCCGTTCCAGCGGTCGCGCCAGGGAAGCTCGTGGTCCTTCCACGCCACGCGCGCGGCCTTTGCCCACGGGAGGATCTGGGAAGCGACGTCGTTCAAGTAAGGGTTGTAGGCCGGAACGGCGTGGGGGGGTGCCCAGGGGATCGTGTACTCGACGTGGTCGAGCGGAAGAATCGTCGAGTTCGTGACGAACGCCCGCGGGAAGGGGAGAACCGCGGCGAGTGCGAAGGCGAAGAGCGCGGGGCGTGGAATCGGCCGGGAGAGGAACGACGCGATGCCGGCTGTGACCGCCGCGCCCGCCACGAAGAGGGCGACCAGCGCGAACGAGACGGCCATACGGCCGGCAGACTACTACGGCTCCCGCAGCCAGTACTCGATGCCGTCCTCGACGAGGAACGGCTTGAAGTGCTCGCGAAGGTATCGATCCACGCGTGGCGCGCGGACCGCATTCGGGATGCCGTCCACCGGCGGGTGTGAGCCGATGATGAGGGCGGCGCGCAGCCTGGGATTGCGCGCGATTGCGTCAATGACCTCCTGCTGCGCCTCGTCGGATTCGTAGAACGCCGGCTCGTAGTATCGGATCGGGCAGGGACGGTCGAACAAGAAATACAGGCCGGGAGCGTTCGAGAAGTCGAGCCAGGTGTCCCCGTCTCGGAACCCCGCGCGCTGCATCATCTCGGCCGTCTTCTGAATCAGCGTCCGATCCCGGCGCCGGAACAGTGCGCCCCGGGCGCGGCGGGGAGAGTCGAGCGGGGAGGCATCGGGAGGCGAGCCCGGGTTCTGCATCGCGCGCGTCGCCGCGGCACCGAGCTGCAAAGGGTGATGTGAGATCGCGACCGCGGTGAGAGCACACGCCGCCGCGGCGATCCTGACGGGCCGCGCACGCCCGGGCGCGGAGAACCACCGCGCGAGGAGCACCAGGGCTGCGGGGATCATCATAGATACGTAGCCGACGTGCCGGCGCTCCGCGACCGAGAGCATGGAGAGGACGAGCCACGCGAGCACCGGGAGAGCGGCGCGCGCCGGATCCGAGACGCGCGCTCCCCTTGGAAGCTCGGCGCCGAGCAGGATCACGGCGAGGGCCACGAGCGCATAGATCCACGGAACCGGAAGGGCCGGCGGCTCGTTGAAATCGCCGGGCGCGACGGGAAGCCCGGGAAATCCCTGGGCATAGACGGGGAAGAGAGACGGAAGAAACGAGAACGTGATGCGGAAGAAGTTCGAAATCAAACCGAGCGCCGCGAGCGCCGCCAGGACGACGGCCGCGGCCACGACGGCGCCAAAGGCGAAAGCTCGGGTCCTGCGCCGGCGGTCGCCGCGCGACGTCACGAGCGCCGTCAAGACTCCGGCCGAGGCGTAGGCGGCGAAATCCACGGAAACCGCGAACGACAGCACGGTTGCGGCCCCGCACAGGAGCCAGACCTTCGCCTTCCCGGTTTGCGAGGCATACAGCGCCAGGGCGAGCGTGAGTGTCGAAGCGATCAGTCGCGGAAACGAGAACTGGGGCGAGACCAGGAAGGAGAAGACCTCGATCGCGAACGCGGTCGCCGGGTTGCCCGTCGCCGCGATCCCGAGCGCGTAGAAACCCGGCCAGAAGAGAATTCCGAGGACCTTTCCCGCCCGGGCGAACCCCCGATAATCGTCGCCCAGGCTTTTCATGCTGAGCGCGGCATACAGGCCGTCGCTCAGGAGGCCGTGGCCGGGAACGATGTCGCGGTAGGGAAGCTCGCCTCGGAGGTACTCCGACGCCGGGAGCAGCGCGTGGCCGTCCTCGAAGACATCGGCGATCGGCGGCGACCCGAGGACCGCGCCCGCCGCGAACGCCATGACGCTCCCCGGCAGGAGAACGCCGATCGTCAGCGCCCGCCACAGGGCGGCGGCGGAGGGAAGCGCGCGGGTGATTCCGAATGCCGCGACCGGCAGGAGAACGGCGGCGACCGCGGCTTCGCGAGACAGCGGAATCGGTCGTTTCCCGATCAGCGTCAGCAGAAGGAGCGGAGACGCCGCTCCGAGGCAGAGGATTCCGTAGCGCGAGTCGCCACGATGCAGGAGGAAGGCCAGGATCGCGGAGACGCCGAGGACTCCGGCCAGGACCCATTCGAGCCGGCCCGTGATTCCGGGAAAGCCGGAGCCGACGAAGATCCACAGCGTGACCGCATGCGCGGCGACGGCGGAGGCGCGAAAACCGAGCGACATCGCGGGCAACGCCCGCGTGTCCCTCGCGGTCTCGGAGGGGCGCCCGCCCCGGCGGCGCGACCACGCGCTCGCGATGAGTCCCCCGGCGATGGGAAGGGCGAGCGCGAGGAAGAAAACGAGGACCTGCCGGTGGACGTCGAGTCCATTCTGGGCCGCGAATCCCGGCAGAGAGTCTCTTGGCGGCCGCTCGGGAATCGCAGTGCCGATGAACCCGGCCATCAGAAGTCCCAGAACGGCGCCGAGATAACGGGCCCGGCGGAGCCCAGGGCCGGGCGGCGGTTTGCTGCCGGGAACTTCCGCCGCCGACGATCGCATCTCGAGCATTCTACGGAGTGAGAAACCGTGGCGTTGCTTCGCTGCTAGCATCGCGCCGGATGCGCGACGTACCCTTCACCCGCTCGCTGCCGGGACGGCTCTGGCGCCGCCGCTCGACGATGCGCGCCGACTGGGAGAAGCGCGCCCGCGAGAACGCGTCGTTCTACATCTGCACGACGGCGGCCGATACGCCGGAGGCGTTCGCCGCATCGGGAGAGAAGGACCTCGCCGAACAGGTCCTCGACGGGCTCGAGGTGTCGCCGCGGTGGAACGTCCTCGAGATCGGATGCGGTATCGGACGCCTCCTCCGACCGCTCTCGACGCGCGTCGAGAACGCGGTCGGAGTGGACCTGTCCGAGGAGATGATTCGCCGTGGCCGCGAGTATTGCGCCGACTTACCCAACGTCGCGTTTCATCGCACGGACGGAGGACTCTCCTTCCTGCCCGACCGCGCTTTCGACTTCGTCTTCTCGCACATCGTGTTTCAGCACCTTCCCCGAAAGAGCTATGCCGAGCGCTACCTGCGCGAGGCGCACCGGGTGCTCAAACCGGGAGGAATTCTGCGCATCCAGGTCGACGGCCGGACGCGTCCGTTCGTCCGCCGCTGGGTCGCCGATTCCTGGTCGGGCGTGGTTTTCTCGGCGCGCGAGCTCCACCGCCGCCTGGAACGCTGCGGATTCCGCGTGACCGAGCTCCGCGGCGAAGGGACGCAGTATCTGCGGGCGACGGGCATTGCCGGTCATCCCCAGGAGCGCCGCTACGAGGGATCCCGGCCTCGATAGTCCGGGTCCCTCGCTACGCTCGGGATGATAGCGTTCTGTCTACCGCGCTCCGACGTCCCTCACGTACTCCTCGAGCAGATCCTTCGGGATCCCCTCGGGATTCTCCGCAAACCCCGAGGCGTCGGCGATCAGGACGTGCGGCAGCTCGGGCGTGTCGGCCCAGGTCTCGTGGCGCTCGAGGCCGGCGAGCTCCGGCCGGTCGCTCTGGCCGTACCGGCAGAACATGACGTTCGCGAATCCCGCGCCGCGCAGCGCGGCTTCGAGTGTCGCCCGGTTGTAGAGAAACTGGTGCCCCCAGCCGTGGAAGGCGCGATTCAATCGGATGCAGTCCACGCGCGCGGCCGCGTCTTCGAGGTCGGGGCCGTGGTAGTGCGTCAGCACGACCCAGTCGAGGTTGGGCGTCGACAGGCGAAGCACCCCGTCGGGGCGAAGCACGCGGCGGCACTCCTTGAGGAACTCGAGACCGTCGGCGAGGCCGAGATGCTCGAGGAAGTGCTCCGCGTAGATCGAAACCACGTCGGCGAACGGAAGGCCCTGCCGGACGTCGAGCACCTGATCGACTCCGGGCAATCCCTGGTTGTCGATGTTGATCCAGCCGGCGAGCGACTGTGCTCCGCACCCGATGTGCAGGCGCGTCGGGCGCAACGACGCCGCAGCCGGCGATCCGCGATCTCTCCGAAAGAGGCGCATTGCGCGCCGGTGTACCACAGTCGCGTCGACGCGTCGAGTTGCGGAGCCTTCGTGAACGGCGTGTTAGGATCGTGAAAAATCTAGGAGGACCCATGCGACGGTTCCTGCTGGCAATCCTCTTCGCGCTCCCGTTCTTCCTTTCCTCCCCGATCCTCGCGCAAACCACCGGCGACATCACGGGACGCGTCCTCGACGAGCAAGGTGGAACGATGCCCGGCGTTACGGTGGAGGGCCGCAGTCCGTCCTTCCAGGGCGTGCGGACCGCGGTGACCGACGCGACCGGAACCTACCGCCTGATCCTGCTGCCGCCCGGGACGTACAAGGTCACCGCGACCCTGCAGGGCTTCGCGCGCTCCAGTCGACGGTCACGGTCTCCCTGGGGAAGACCTCGACAGGCGACTTCCGACTGCGACCCTCGGCGACGGCCGAGGTCGTGGTCTCGGCCGCCGCGCCCCTCGTTGACCAGGAATCGACGACGATCGGCGCCAACATCGACAACCAGCAGATCCGGTCGCTGCCGACCGGGCGCAACTACACGGCCATCACGCAGATCTCTCCCGGCGTCTCGACCCAGACCTCCAACACGGCCGCCTTCGCCAATTCGATCGTCGTCAACGGCTCGACGGGCCTGGAGAACGGCTTCGTGATCGACGGCGTGCTGACGAGCGGGGTGGAGTACGGCGCGCAGGGCAAGGAGCTCAACTACGAGTTCATCCAGGAGGTCGAGGTCAAGACCGGCGGGTACCAGCCCGAGTTCGGGCGCTCGACCGGCGGCATCATCAACGTCATTACGAAGTCGGGAGGCAACGAGTACCACGGCGAGGCGTTCTCCTACGACAGCAACAACTCGCTGCAGGCGTCGAACAAACATCCCGAGGACTCGGAGCTCTACTCCTTCATCTCGGGCTACAACCGCCTGGACTGGGGCTTCGATCTGGGCGGGTACATCATCAAGGACAATCTCTGGCTCTTCGGCGCCTACGACCATGTGAAGGACACCACCAAGCAGACTGTGACCTCGGGCCCGATCGCCGGGCAGCCGGCGGACACGGACAGCCTCAGGCAGCTCGGTTCGGCGAAGATGACCTGGATGGTGAACCCCTCCAACACGGTCGTCGCCAGCTACTTTCAGGATCCCCGCGGCGATACGGGCGCGGTCAACGACGGGGCGCACCCCGTCAACGGACCGTACACGACCTTCATCGGGCTGCAGAGCCTCGGCGGGAGCGACTACTCGCTGCGGTACACCGGCCTGATCGGCGCAAATTGGGTCTTCGCTGGTCAGGGCGCGCTCCATCAAGAGCAGAACTCGGTCGATCCCGGCCTGCCGGGCGGGGACGACATTCAGTACGTCGACACGACCAACGGAGATCTGCAATCGGGCGGCTTCGGGCTGATCCAGGAAAAGAAGTTCAAGCGCTGGATCGGCTCCGCTTCCGTCACGCGGTACCTGGCGGATCACGAGATCAAGGGCGGATTCGAATACCTGAACGATCAGTCGGACGTCATCAAGCGCGAGTCGGGCGGGCAGCTGGTCACGATCTTCCCCGACGCGGTCACGCCCGGGGGGCCGAACGTCTACCAGCATTTTTACTGGACGACCGTCGACGCGACCGTGGCCAACGCGCCGACCTCCGAGTTGAACGCCACGCCCTATCAGCGGACGTACTCGTTCTATCTGCAGGACTCCTGGACCGTTCTCTCGAACCTGACGATCAACGCGGGCATCCGGTACGACAACCAGCAGATTTTTTCGGGCGACGGGACGCGCCAGATCAACCTCACCAGCGACTGGGCGCCGCGCTTCGGTTTCGTCTGGGATCCGACGAGGGACAGTCGGACCAAGGTCTTCGGCTCTTTCGGATACTTCTACGAGCAGATCCCGATGGACCTCGTCATTCGTTCCTACAGTAACGAGCGCCAGGCGGTCATCTACAACTACGACCAGACCTCGACGGTGCCCGACGTCGCCGCCGCCACGGCCTGCTGCACGATCACGGATCCCAATGCGATCCGTCAGGGCGGCGGCAAGATCTTCGGCGGGTTCAACGACCTCACGGACAACGGCCTGGGAGGCCAGTACCTGCGCGAAGGGGTGTTCGGAGTCCAGCGGGAGATCTTCCCCACGATCGCGGTGGGCGCCCGCTTCGTCTATCGAGACCTGCCGCGAGTCGTCGAAGACTATCTCTGCACGACCGACGGAGACTACTGCGTCGGGAATCCGACCGAAGACCGGATGGCGAACCTCATTTCCCTCGACTACAACTCGACGTTCCCGGCGCCCAAAGCGTCTCGCATCTATCGCGGGTTCCAGCTCGACGTGAACAAGCAGTTCTCGGACAACTGGTCGCTGCTCGCCTCATGGGTGTACTCGACGCTCAAGGGCAACTACGACGGCCTGTTCTCCCCCTACACACAGCCGCGCGGCACCGCGGATCCCAACATCTCGGCCCTCTACGACTACTACGACTTCTTCACGAGCGGTTCCGTCGTTGGCGGCGTCGCGAAGCCGTTTACGGCGAGCGGTGACCTCTCGAACGACCGGCGCAACGTGGTCAAGCTTTCGGGTCTGTACCTGACGCCCTTCAATCTCACCGTGGGCCTCGTGGCCTATTACCAGACCGGAATCCCGATCTCGAGAATCGGCTTTTCCAACGCCTACACGCGGTACGAGTTCTACCTCACGCGTCGAGGCACCGACGGCCGCGTGCAGTCGTCCTACGACGCCGACTTGCACCTGGGCTACCCGTTGCGGCTCGGGCCAGCGACCCTGACTTTCCTGACGGACTTCTTCAACATCCTCAACACGCAGCGCATTCTCGCGGTCGATCAGAGGTACAACACCTCGGAGTTCGAGGACCCGACCCAGATCTGTCCGCCGGGGAGCAGCGAAAACAATTGCAACGCCACCTACGGCAAGGCGATCGCGCGCACGCTGCCCTTCTCGGTGCGCTTCGGAGCGAAACTGGGTTTCTAGGACGGAGGTGGTCAGGCCGAGCGTCTTCTCTATTGACCCAGGGCCGCGCCGAAGAACTCGCCGAGCGCGGAGGCGACGGCGCCGGGCCTCTCCATCGGCGTGAGATGGCCGGCTCCCGGGACGGTCACGAGCTTGGACCCGGGAATCGCCGCGGCCATCGCCTGGGAGTCAGCCGGCGGGGTGAGGGCATCGGCCTCGCCCACCAGGACCAGCGTCGGGATGGAGATCTGCGCCAGGGAATCGCGCGAGTCCGGCCGATCGCGCATCGCCGTCAGGTCGCCCTCGACCGTCGCCGGCTTCTGTCTCGAGATGATTCGCCGCAGGCGCTCGACAAGATCGCGGTTCGACAGGGAGTCGGCAGATAGCAGCTTCGGGACCATCGCCTCCGCGATCGGTGCGACTCCTCCCGACCGAACCGTCGCGATCGCCTCGTCGCGCTTGCCCCGGCCCGCCTCGTCGTCGGCCGATGCGCGGGTGTCGACGAGCGCGAGCGCCTTCAGGTTCGACGGGCGGCGTTTCATAAGCGCCAGCGCGACGTAGCCTCCCATCGAGAAGCCCGCGAGGCCGGCGCCCTCGGGGAGGCGTTCGAGGATGGCTGCCAGAAAGTCGGCGTATCCGTCGATCGTGCCGGCGGAGTCCGCCGGAGTTTCGCCGCGGCCCGGGAGATCCGGTTTCAGCACGCGGAAGCGGGACGACAGCGCGCGGGCGACACCGGACCACATGGCGCCGTCGAGCGGATACCCGTGGACGAGCACGACCGTGGGGCCCTCACCCATCTCCCGGACTCGGGCCGCCAACCCGTTCCAGTCGATTTCCACGGGAGCATTCTATGGCGGGGACTCCGGGGGCGGGGATTCGAGTGCGGGATCCCTCGCTGCGCTCGGGATGACGGCGAGACCTAAGCCGCGCCCAGGCGGCCCTCCTGTTCGACGAGCGCGGCGAGGATGTCCACGACGTCCTTGTCCCACCATCCCCGGCGCACGCCGTCGCGGAGAATCTCGAAGGCGGTCTCGGTCGAGAGAGCGCCGCGATAGGCGCGGTCCGTCGTGAGCGCGTCGAAGATGTCCGCGACCGTCACGATGCGCACCGGCAGGGGGATGGCCGACCCCGAAAGGCCCTGGGGGTAGCCGGATCCGTCGAGGCGCTCGTGGTGAAGCTGCACCACGGGAAGCGTGCGGCGCATCGTGCGCATGGGGGAGAGCAGCTCGTGTCCCACCGTGGGGTGTTCCTCGACAATCTCGCGCTCCGCGGGGGTCAGCGTGCCGGGCTTCAGCAGGACCGAATCGGGAATCACGATCTTGCCGAGATCGTGAAACAGCGCGCCACGGCGCATCTCGAGGCGGGCGTCGACTTCCACACCCATGCGGATCGCGAGGCGGTCGGCGTACTCCGCGACTCGGCCGCTGTGCCCCGCCGTGTAGGGATCGCGGGCGTCGATCGTCTTGGCGAGCATCAGGATGACCTTTTCGGTGTGTTCGTGCTCGTCGGCAAAACGCTTCAGGAGGACTAAGGCGCGGACGCGCGGCAGCAGCTCCTCGGAGGAGAACGGCTTGGTCAGGAAGTCGGTCACGCCCACGGACTGCGCGCGCAATCGCTCGGCGGTCGATGCCGCGCCCGTGATCATGACCACGGGCAGCAGGCGCGTCGCCGGCTCCGAGCGCACCGCCTCCAGGACCTCGTGGCCGCTCTTGTCGGGCAGGTTCAGGTCCAGCAGCACGAGGTCGGGAGGATCCTCCCGGATCCGAGCCAGGGCGTCCTCGGCGGACGACAATTCCTCGATGGAATAGCCGGCCGCGGCGAGAACCCGGCGCAAAAGACCTCGAACCTGCTCGTCGTCGTCGACGATCAGGATGCGGGCGCCTGCACCTTCACTCAGTATGGCCAAGACGAGGGTTCCGTTGGCGCAAAGTGTAGCAGGTTCAGCCGAAGCCGCCTGCCCGCGCGATCTTTCGGGCGAGCGTCGGAATCGCGGCGGCGTGAAATGCGGCGCGCGTGAGCCAGCGCCCGCGGTTCGCCGACTTCGTCCTCGTCTCCGCGCGATACACGCGGATCTCGAGACGCCGGTTGACGATCGTGTGCCGGGCGGCGCCTTCCGGAGCGCCGTTGGTCAGTCGAAGCCCGAGTCTCGCCGCGGCCCGCGCCAGACGTTCGCGCGCGGCGCGGGGGTCGCTCCCTTCCGCGGAGGGAAAGCTCCACAGGCCCGAAAGACGCGAGCCCTCTTCGCGGAAGAGAAGGGCCCGGCCTCTCCGGACCGCCACGGCCGCCGCGTAGTGCACGCGACACGCCTTCGGCTTGCGCCTCCGCAGGGGGAGCCGCTCCGCGAGGCCTCGCCGGCGGGCCGCGCAGAAGCGGGCGACGGGGCACACCGGGCATCGCGGAGCGCGTGCCGTGCAGATCTGTTGCCCCAGGTCCATCAGCGCTGCCGTGGCGTCCCCGGGACGCTTCCTCGGGAGGAGGGAGGCGGCGCGGCGGCGCACTTCTTCGGTATGGGCCCGCGTGCCCGCGAGACCCTCGATCGCGAAAAGACGCGAGACGACCCGGGTCACGTTCGCATCCGCGGCCGCGGTGCGCGCGCCGAACGCCAGCGACGCCACGGCGGCCGCCATATATTCGCCGAACCCCGGGAGCTGTCGCAGCGCCGCCGGATCGCGGGGGACGCGGCCGTCGTGAACGGCGACGATCTCCCGGGCCGCCGCCCGGAGGTTGCGCGCGCGGGCGTAGTAGCCGAGCCCCGACCACGCGGCGAGGACCTGCTCCTCGCGTGCCCGCGCCAGCGACGCGACGTTCGGGAAACGACGGAGAAACGCCTCGTAGCGTCCCCGCACGGCCCCGACCGTCGTCTGCTGGAGCATGACCTCGGATACCCAGATCCGGTAGGGATCGCGGGTCCCGCGCCAGGGGAGTCGGCGCTTTTCACGGCGAAACCAGGCAAGGAGGGCGCGGGCGAGGGCGGATCGTGGCGAGGGCTGAGAGAATGCAGCCGGGGACAACTCTCCGCTCTCGTCGGCGCGTCGAGCGCCGCTCAAACCGTCGTGACGTCCGAGCGCGGCGCGATCCAGCCGGGCTCCTTCATCAGGCCGTGAATGAAGGCCTTCTCGGTCTCGCTCGGCAGGACCTCGGCGGCGTGCTTGGCGTAGTCCTCCGCCGACAGGCGCTCGCCCGTGACGGAGTAAGTCTGGCCGGCGAACTCTCCGATGGACCGGTGGAACCTCATGTCGGGCGCGAGGAGAGGCTGCTCGCCGGGCGGAAGGAGCCGATTGATCGACTCGAGCAGCTTGTCGACCTCCTGCTTGTAGAGGTCGCGCGAGAGCTCGTTCAAGTGGGACTTGTCCGGATCGGCCGCCTGCCGCGCTTCGTCGTATCGGCCCTTCAGGCCCCAGACGTAGAACCACTCCGCCGATGAGGACGAGTCCTTGCCGAAGAGGTCGTAGGCCGTCGAGAGCCACTTGTTGATGTACTTCTGGAGCAGCGCGGGCGGAACGCGGCCGCCCTTGACGATCCGCTGGAGTCCCATGTGGCCGGTGCCGAGGTGGAAGCCTTCTTCCTTGAGCATCGGTCCCATCGAGCGCGCCAGCGGGGCGAAGCCCGACGTCGAGAGCATGTTGAGCTGGAACTTGCCGTCGCGGTCCACGAACTCCGTGTACGTGAAGAAATCCACCCAGTCGTCCACGTCGACGTTGAAGGAGCCAAGCAGTCGGTTGTTCTGCCAGGACCGGCGCTCGAGGAGCTTGCGCGCCTCGATCTTGCCGGTTTCGCCGAAGTGGCTGACCAGCAGATGGCACATCTGCCAGCCGTGGCGCATCTCCTCGACCATGATCCGGCAGACGCTGTCGGTGTCGTAGTCCGACGGCGAGGTTCGCAGCAGATTGCGCTGCTGCTCGACGGAGGCGAACTCCGTGTCGCCCTGGTAGACGATGAGGTTCAGGAGCGCGTCCCGGATCGGCTGATGGGGGATCTGCGTGACCCGCTCCCACTTGCGGGCGCCCCGGAAATCGCCGTACTCGATCTCGTCGGTTGGGAGATCCCCGTACTTGGCCTCGAACTGGTAGTCCGAATACTTCGGCAACTGCAGGCCGATGTCCTTCTGCCACGAGCGGAAGGAGTCGATCCAGTCGTCGAATGTCGCGATCTTCTTCATCTCTCTCCCGAACCGACCACCGAAGGAAAACTCCGGCAGTGCATCCACAGCGAAACCTTTATCATATCCGGTTTATGCCGCTCGACATCGACTGGGAGGGGCTCGTCGTCGCGTTCGAGAACCGCTCCCAGAAGATCACGCATTTCTTCGACCGCCAGACCGGCGACGTCGTCCAGGTCCTCGCGACGGACGCGGCGCGGCATGCCGCGCTCTCCGCGGATCCGCGCTACGCGGCGCTGCCCAAGGACCAGGGAGAGCGTTCCCGTGGCGACCTCGACGCGTTCGCCGCGCACTGCGAGGATGCCGACTGCCAGCGCGATCTGCGCAAGGCGCTCGAATCGCCCGATCCGCCGCCGGCGTTCCGCGACGCCCTCCGCCGCCATCCCAAGGAGGAGGCGCATTTCTTTCAGTTCAAGGAGAAGCGGGCCCGGGATCGCGCGGTCGAGTGGATCAAGGAAAACCGGATCGCGCAGTAGGCTCGGACTCTAGCGGCCCGCTTCGCGGGCCAACCGAAATGAGAAGGGAAGTCGCACGTGGACCCTCTCCCTAGAAATCGGTCGCCTCGACGCTCGTTACTTAGATCGGCTCGGAGCCACCGGGAAGGCGCAGGAATCCGAACCGCTCCGGAACGTGGAAATCCGGCGGAACGGCGAGTGTCGGAGACCAGGCCGAGAACTCGTCGCGCGCGCCGCGGTCCACGCGGTAGAAGTTTGCGCGCCAGACCTGCGGCGCCGTCTCTCCGCGACACATCGGGGCCAGCGGAATCGTCAGCCTCGCGGACCAGCGGCCCGGGCGCCGCGTCACGCTCGCTGAGAAGCCGTCGCAGGTCCAGCCGCGGTCGACGCACATGGAGTCGCGCCGCAGGTCCGGCGACGCGACCCGCGCATCGAACAGCGCGCCGAGAGGATTGACCTCGAATTCGTAGTAGACACGGGCCGGATCCTCCGGTGACAGGAAGACCTCGCAGACGTCTTCGGTCCAGAGAGGCGCGTCGCGTTCCGTCAGCGTCGCCACGACGCCGTCGTCGCGCGCGTCGAAGCGCACGCACAGCGCGCCGCCACGCAGGCCCGCCCGCACGGATGTCGAGAGGCGCGGCCGCGCGCCCGTCGGCGCATCGCTCAAGCGAATCGGAGCCAGCGCGACGAGCCGGTCGGTCGGGGAAAGAAGCGGGACCTCCAGGACGGGAACGGCCAGCGGCATGCGGCGTGATTGTGCACCTTTTGTCATCCCGAGCGGAGCGAGGGATCCCGAATTGAACGAGCCGATCTCGCGATCAAGTCCGGGATCCCTCGGCGCTGCGCGCCTCGGGATGACGCATCGGGGCCGCTCACGCGGCTCGAAGCGTCACATGAGTTTCCACGCCCGGTACAGGTTGAAGCCGATGTAGATGTTGCCGGCCTTCTGGTTCGGGTGGATTCCCGGAGTGTACTGGTCGACAGTCACGTAGCGCTGGTTGCCGGCGAAGAATGCGAAGCGGTGCCGCAGGAGGGACTTTTCGACGGAGACGGTCCAGCCCACGCCCGCCGCGTCGTAACGCGAAAAGCGCGGGTAGACTTCCCCGTGCACCGTGATCGAGTGCGTGATCGCGATCGAGGCCCCGACCGGCACATTCCAGACCGGGTCGTAGAGGCCCTTGCACTGAGACACGCCGCTGTCTCCAACCGGCCGGCAGCTGTCGTCGTGGGGCGGCGGCGGGGTCGGCGGGAAATAGGTCTGGGTGCCTCCGTTGGTCCGCTGGAGATAGGTCGGAACCGCCGTCAGACGCACATACTGGCCGAACGAGTACGACAGGATCGCCTGCGTAAAGAAGCTCGATTGCGGATTCCGGGCAGCCACGTCGGTACGCCAGTCCTCTCCGACGCGGAGCGACGCGGCGAAGCCCGCGCACTTGGGAAACTCGTACTCGGCGCCGACTTCGTAGATGTCCATTCCGATCTGCAGGGAGGACCGGAAGACGCCGAGCTGCAGATTCTTCACGGGCGTGAACCAGAGGCCGAAGCCCCACTCGTTGCCCTCGTCGAGCGTGAAGAAGTTGTTGATGTCGCCGTCCTGGATCGGCGTAGTGAAGCGGTGCGTGACCATGAGCTCGAGCGTGCCCTTGGGCGCGACTTCCACCGACGGCAGGACCACGATGCGATTGGACTCGATGGGTCGGAAGGCGACCCTTTCCTTCTTGTCGGCCTCGGGCGTTTCCCCCGCCGCCGGCGTCGGGGTCGGCTCCGGAGGGGGCGTTTCCTGGGCCGTCGCCGTCCGGGCGGTTGCGAGCGCGATCCAACCTGCCGCGGCGAACGCGGCCGCCTTCTTCCTCATCCTTCCTCCTTACTCTGCCCGCCCCCGTCCGGGCCGAGCCTAGACGCCGTCCGAGCGCTTGCAGCGGAACTCACGTGATTTTCAGGTTCCCCTCCGCGTCCAGCGCCTCGCGCACCTTACGCGCCAGCGCATCGGGTGCGAACGGTTTGGACAGGAACGCGGTCCCCGGGTCGAGGATGCCCTGCTGCGTGATGGCCGCGTCGGTGTAGCCGGACATGTAGAGCACCTTGAGTCCCGGCCGGGCGTCCGAGAGCACCCGGGCGAGCTCGCGCCCGTTCATGCCGGGCAGGATGACGTCGGTCAGGAGCAGGTCGAGCTTCGCCGAGGCGTTCTTCGCCGCGGCGATCGCGTCCGCCGGTCCGGCGCAGGAGAGGACGGCGTACCCCTGCATTCGGAGCAGCTTCTCGACTAACCGCCGCACCTCGGGCTCGTCCTCGACGAGCAGCACGGTTTCGCTTCCGGCCCGCGGCGCGGGCGCCGGCGCCGGCGCCGCCACGTCGAGGGGATCTTCCGAGCGAGGAAGATAGATCTTGAACGTCGTGCCGATCCCCGGCTCGCTGTAGACCCAGATCGACCCTCCGCTCTGCTTGACGATCCCGTAGGTCGTCGAGAGACCCAATCCGGTTCCCTTGCCGCGCTCCTTGGTCGTGAAAAACGGCTCGAAGAGCCTCGACTGCAGCTCGGCGTCCATCCCCACGCCCGTGTCCGACACCGCGACCATGACGTGCGGTCCGGGCTGCACGGTCTCGTAGTTGCGCGCGAACTGCGCGTCGATCGAGACGTTGGCGGTCTCGATCGTCAGCCGGCCTCCGCGCGGCATGGCGTCGCGCGCATTGACCACCAGGTTCAGGATCGCCTGCTCGATCTGGCCCGGGTCCGCCCGCGTCCGCCAGAGCTCGGATTCGAGTGCCGTGGTCAGCTCCACGTCCTCGCCGATGACCCGGCGCAGCATTTTTTCCATGTTCGCGATCACGGCGTTCAAGTCGAGGACCTTGGGCTCGAGGACCTGACGCCGGCTGAAGGCGAGCAGCTGGTGCGTCAGCCCGGCGGCCCGCTGGCCGGCCTTCCGGATCTCCTCGGCGAACTCGCGCCGCGCGTCTCCCTCGGGAAGCTCGGTGAGGAGAAGCTCGCTGTAGCCGGTCACGGCCGTCAGCAGGTTATTGAAGTCGTGCGAGATCCCTCCCGCCAGCCGGCCGACCGCCTCCATCTTCTGCGACTGGAGAAGCTGCTCCTCGAGCCGGCGGCGCTCGCTGATGTCGAACACGGTGCCGAGCAGCGTCTCCTCGCCATCCTCGTCTCGCAGGAGCGACACGTTTTCGATCACCCAGATCAGGCTGCCGTCCTTGCGCCGCGCCCGGTTCTCGTAGTTGATCAGGCTGCCCTCGCGGCGGACGCGCGCGAGGTACTGCTCGCGGTCGCGGGGCGTCGCGTGGAACTCCCAGGCGGGCTGCGTCATCGCCTCGGCGGGAGACGCATAGCCCATCATCGTGGCGAAGGCGCGATTGCACTCCAGCATCCGGCCGCCGGCCGTAGAGCGGTAGACGCCAGAAAGGTTGCGTTCGAAGAGCAGCCGGTAGCGCTCCTCCGACTCGCGCAGGCCGGCCTCCATGCGCTTGCGTCCGGTGATGTCGCGGAAGATCGCCTGGTGGGCCGGCTGGCCCTCGAAATCCACGGGCGTGACGCGAACCTCGACGTCGAACGTCGACCCGTCGGCCCGGAGCCCGACCGCTTCGTAGATCTCGGGGGCGGGACGCGACCGCAGGCGCTCGTCGTGGATCTCCTGAACCTGCTCGCGCGAGCCGGGGGCGAAGAAGATGGCCATGGGAACGCCGAGGAGCGGCCGCTCGTAGCCGAACATCTCGACGCAGGCCGGGTTGGCGTAGATGACCTTGCCGTCCACTCCGACCGAGATCGCCTCCTGCGTCTGCTCGAGGAGCTTGCTGTAGCGCTGGTCGCGCTCGGAGAGCTGAACGTGCCTCAGTTGCAGGGCCCGTTTCCAGGCGAGCGAGGCCGCGGCCGCCGCGGCCACGGCGGCGGCGAGGACCGCCACGACCCACGACAGGGGGACGCTCAGGGCGGCCAGCAGGGCGAAGGTTCCCTGGGTCATGCGTCCGAAATCACGCCCGCATCAGGCCCGCGCCCCAGTGCAGGCCCGCGCCCAGAGCGGTGAACGCCACGAGACTTCCCGGGCGGACCTTTCCCGCCGCTTTCGCCTCGTGGAAGACCAGCGGAAGAGTGGCCGCCGTCGTGTTGCCGTAGCGCTGGATGTTGTTGTGGACCCGCTCGTCGGGCAGGTTCAGATGCTTCTGGACGGCTTCGTTGATTCGCAGGTTCGCCTGATGCATCAGCAGAAGCGACAGGTCGTCTAAGCCGCGGCCGTCGCGCTCGAGGATCTCCCGCACGATCGCGGGCATCGCGGTCGTGGCCAGGCGGAAGACTTGCCGGCCCTCCACGACGGGAACGGTGCGGTTGTCCTCGTACATCTCGGGAGTGAAATACGGGAAGCTCGCCGACCCTCCTCCCGGCACGTACAGCTTGTCCCACTCCCGGCCGTCGGTGCGCATGAGGAAGCCCTGGAACCCGCGGCCGTCGCCGGAGTCGTTGGCCTCGAGGACGAAGGCCCCCGCGCCGTCGCCGAAGATCACGGCCCGGTCGCGCTGCGCGGTGCCCCACGCGCGCGCCTTCGCGGAGACCGGACCGTCGGACTCGCCGAAGAGCACGGCCCACTCCGCGTCGCTCCAGGGAAACAGGGATGCGTGGCATTCCGCGCCGACGAGGAGGACCCGCCGGGCGCCTCCCGATCGGATGAACGCGTCGGCGACGTGCAGGCCCGAGAGAAAGCCGGCGCACTGCATCCGGACGTCGAGGGCGTGCGTCGACTCGAGTCCGAGTGCCGCGGCGAGCAGCCCTCCGTTGCCGGGGAAGTAGTGGTCCGGTGTCATCGTCGCGAAGATGATGAGATCGATCTCCCGCGGCTCCCGGCCGGCGTCGTCTAAGGCTCTACGCGCGGCCTCGACGCCGAGGACCGACGAGGACTGCCCGCGGCGGGCGAAGTGGCGCTCCTCGATGCCGGTGCGCTGGCGGATCCAGTCGTCGGTCGTGTCCATCAGGCGCGAGAGGCGCTCGTTGGTCACGACGCCGTCCGGAACGTACATGCCGGACCCGCGCACAACGGTTGTCAGGGGAGGCACGAATCGATTTTAGACCTGAGACCCCGGCTTTCGATCGGCGACTCCATCCTAAGTCGGGTCGGGTAGATCGATGCAGGTTCGCGGCGCGAGGAGTCTCCCGAAGTAACCGAGGGAGGAGCCTCGCGCCGCGGGAGCGGGAGCGCCACGAAGGATCAGGCGCTCGGTCGAGCCCCGTATGGCGAGCCGAGCGCCGGTGGCGTCAGCCAGATCCTGAGCAAGCTCCCGCGACGGTTAGCGCAGCGGGAACAGATCCACGTCGCCCGTCTGTCCGTCGACCTCGGCCGTCCACGCGTAGACATTCATTCCGGCGGGAACGTCGATGCGGATGCGGCCTCCTTCCTGATTGGCCACACCCAGCGTCGCGAAGACGGAATTCAGGCGCCCCGACTCCTGCGCGCCCAGAGCGACGGAAATGGGTCCGGCCTGCGAGCCGTCGGCGCGAAAGCCCGTGACGGCGATCGAGCCCTCGGCTCCGGCGTTGTAGAGAAGGAGATTCGTTCGCCGCTCGGACGTCTGCGGCAGACCGATGGCGATCGCCGATCCGTTTTGAATGCCCGCCGAGGCCGGGATGGCGGCGGCGAAGCCTCCGTAGTCACCCGCCTCGATGCGCGACGCGACGCGGGCGGCCGCCGCGAACGGAACGTCGGAGGCCAGAAGGACCGCGCCCTGGCCCGACGGGATCCCGAAGAGCGATGGGAGAAAGTCGAGCAGCGCCTGGCTCGTGCCCGCCGGCAGTACGACGGCCTGGGTCTGCGTCGGGCCGGAGCCCGCGATCGGCGAGTAGGTGATCCCCACCGTGGCCGAGCTGGAGCCGGGGTTGGAGAGATAGAGATCCGACACGAAGCTCGTTCCTCCGACGCCGGCGACTGCGCCGGCGATGGGGACGACGAAGCTCGTGCCCGTCGTGACCGGAACCGAGGTCGCGACGTCGATGGTGCCGAGGTCGAGCACGTTGACATACGGCTGCACCGAGCCGCTCGTGACCGAGACGCGGACAACGTCTCCGGGCTCGGCCTCGACGCCGAAAGCCGACGCCGCCGGGTTGTACTCCTCACGGATGTTCGACACGACGTCGAAACCCCGCGTTCCCCGCACCGTGCCGTCGGGCGCGACCAGGGTCAGCGTGCCTGCTCCGCCGCCCGGTGAATAGAGACCCAGGACGGCGACCTCGGTCGATCGGGCGCCCAGGAAAAGTGTGGTCGCGGATCCCTGTCCGAGGCTCTCGGCCGCCGACGCTCCCGCAAGGGCATATCCGAACGTCGCGCCGCCCGGCACGATCCGCAACGAACGCACCGAGACCTCGAGATCGTCCGCCGTTCCGGTCAGCGTCCGCACGCGAACGGCCCCGTTGGCGACGGCGAAGGCCGTTCCGATGTTTCCGAAGGCATCGGTGACCACCTGCGTGTCGCCGGGTGGGACGTTGAACGCATAGCGGGAA
>CAVTEG010000014.1:0-488127 GCA_963733815.1 uncultured Acidobacteriota bacterium
CGGAGACCTCGCCGCCGCGGAGAAGTTCCTCCAGGAGGCGCTGGCGATCAATCGGCGCCTGTTCGGCGAGGATCATCCCCAGGTCGCGATCAACATGGAGAACCTGAGCTACGTGGCGTCGCTGCGGGGCCGGTACGCCGAGTCGATCCAGACTCTGGAGCGGGTCCTGGTCATCCGCCGGCGTGCGTTCGGCGAAGATTCGGAGCCGGTTGCGCGCTCGGTCGGCAACCTCGCGATCGAGCTGTCGCGCAGCGGAGACGCCGCGAAGGCGGAGCCGCTCTATCGGGAGGCGGTGGAGAAGTTGACGCGCTTCCTGGGGCCGGACAACCTCGACGTGTCCGAGGTCCTCACCGCACAGGGCCGCAACTTCCAGCGGCTGGGCCGGTTCGCCGAGGCCGAGGACCCGCTCCGCCGTGCGCTCGCGATTCGCGTCGCGAATCTGTCCGCGGACGGTCAGGACATCGCGCGCACGAGGCTGATCCTCGGCGGCGTGCTCGCCAAACAGAAGAAGTACGCGGAGGCGGAGGACGTGCTGCGGCTTTCGGAGGACGCGTTTAGAAAGAAGGAAGGCGCGACGGGATTGAACACGCAGAAGGCGATCCACGAGCAGGTCGACATGTACCGGTCGTGGGGAAAGACGGAGAAAGCAGCGCAGCTCGCGGCGGAGTTGACGCCGGGGAAGCCGGTAAGCTCGAATGCATTGCATTGGCGGAGGAGAGGGAGCCGCCGCGCTGCGCGCGACGTTGCCTACTGCTGAGGATCTCCGTTACCGCCGCGCGCGGCGCGGCGTTCCCTACTGCCGGGGGTTTGCCTTCGGTGGTCGGGTCGGTGGTCGGCTCGAACCCCCGGTAGCAGACCGGCAAAAGGGTCATGGCGGAGGAGGAGGGATTCGAACCCCCGGTACCGTTTCCGGTACAGCGGTTTTCAAGACCGCCGCCTTAAACCACTCGGCCACTCCTCCGTCGATTCAGTTTAGTCGACGCACAATGCGATCGACGCCTCGGCGAGGCGGCGGTTCCCGCCGCGTTGTCGCCGTGCTGCGCACGGCGCCGCCTACAGCCGGGGGTCTGCCGTTGGTGGTCGGCCCAAACCACTCGGTCACTCCTCCTTGAATTCAGTCTAGTCGATGCTGCGCCTACGGCCGCGCCTCGGCCACCGCCTCTTCCAGGAAAGTCTTGCCGTGATGTTCCGGGCCGAGGCGGAGCAGCGCCCAGAGGACGAGGATCACGGTGCCTTCGAAGGCCGCGAGGGCCCAGCCGTAGCCGATCCGGTCGCGCAGCGCGTACTCGATGGTGTTGACCGGCGAGGCGAACAGAATTCCGAGCTGATAGGCGAGACCGGGGACCAGGCCAGGTCTCGTCGGGGAGAGCTCGTTCAAGTGCGCGGGATGATGCCCCAGGCTCCCTGGACTCCGACCTGCATGAAGAACGCCCCCGCGGCGAGCGCGGCGAGCGAGCCTCCGAAGGCCCATGCTGGGCATCGCGAGCAGGCACAGGCCCAGGGCGCTCCCCATCGAAAGGCGGCGGCCGATGCGCTGCGAAAGCTGGCCGAAGAGGATCGCCCCTGCGATCGCTCCCACGTTGTAGAGAATCGCGACGTCGGCGACGGTCGCGGCGCGATCCCGTGCTCGATCTTCAGGAAGTCGGGATAGAGGTCCTGCGTGCCGTGCGAGAGAAACATCATCATCGTCATGAGCGCGACCAGGTACACGAGGCGCGGCGCGAAGCGGCGCACCACCTTCGCGATCGCCGGAACGCTCGGCGCGCGCTTCTGGAGCCAGGCCTCCGATTCGGGTACGTGCCAGCGCACGTAGAGCGCGAGGAGCGCGGGAGCGCCGCCGATCCAGAACATCGCCCTCCAGCCCCACGCAGGCAGGACCAGCCGGGCGGCCACCGCGGCGAGCAGGTAGCCCGTGGAGTAGCCGCTCTGCAGCACCCCCGAAAGGATTCCTCGCCATTTGCGCGGCGCGCTCTCCATGGCGAGCGAGGCGCCCACGCCCCACTCGCCTCCCATGCCGATGCCGAACAGCGCGCGCAGGACGAGAAAGGTCGTGTAGTTCGGCGCGAAGCCGCAGAGGACCTCGACGGTCGAAAAGAACAGGAGATTGGCGATGAGCGGAATGCGGCGCCCGTAGCGGTCCGCGAGGAGGCCGAAGATCACGGCGCCCACGGGGCGCATGGCCAGCGTCGCCGTCAATGTCCAGACGATCTCCTTCTTGGAGACGCCGAACCGGACCGCCAGCGTGTCGACCAGGAACACGACGACAAAGAAGTCGAACGCGTCCATCGTCCAGCCGAGGTAGCCGGCGGCGACCGCGTGGAAGCGATTCCGGGCGCTGCTTCGAGCCTCCTTCACGGCCGGCTACGGTCTCCGAACCAGGTAATACCCCGGCGCCTCGAGCCGCGTGACCTTGCCGGATGAATCCGTGATGAAGGTGACGGTCTCGCCAGCGGCGTCGCCGCCGACCTGGCGGAAGACGTTGCCCGAGACGGGCTCCAATGTGACTTTCGTTTCCCAGGGGTTGTCCTCGGCGGGATCGAACATGGAGAGCTTGCCGTCGAGAACGGCCACGTGGATCTCCTCGTCTTCCCACGTATAGACGCCGGTGTACTTCGACCAGGACGACTCGGCCGTCGCGGCGGTTTTTTCCGCGGCGGTCGCCTTCGCGATGGCGGGCGCGACGATCGCGTACGCCTGGTTGACGTACGTCCCCGGCCGTCCGTCCGCGGAGTTGGTGAGAACGATGACGCCGAACTTGTCGGCGGACACGAACGAGATCTGCGTGCGGTGGCCGGGAACGGAGCCTCCGTGTCCGATCCGCGTCTGGTCGTCGCGCCGCGAGATCCCCCAGCCGAGCCCCCAGCCGCTCTTCCAGTCGGGCCGCAGCCACTGGATGCGCTGCATCTCGGCGAGCGTCGAACCCTTGAGGATCTGCGCTCCGCCCGCGGGCCCGGTGCGGAATTGAAGCTCGACGTATTTGGCGAGGTCCTCGACCGTGGAGGCGAGGTTGGAAGCCGGCGTCATGTAGGCGCCGTTGAAGAACGGCTCCACCCGACGAGACGCTCCCGCCACTCGCATTCCGTATCCGACGGCGAGGGTCGGCATGTCGCGGGGCGGGATCACGCGAGTTCCGTTCATCTGGAGAGGAGCGAGGATGTGGCGCGCGATGTACTCGGCGTACGGTTCGCCGGACGCGGCCTCGACGATGTATCCCGCGAGCGAGAGCGCCACGTTGGAGTACTTCCACTCCTTTTCGGGAGCCCACACGACACCCATCTTCGCGAGGACGGGAAGCATCGCCTCGCGCGAAGGGAAGTTCATGTCGTTCCAGTAGGTGCCGTCCACCTCGCGCGGGATGCCGCCCGTGTGGGTCAGAAGATGCCGGATCGTGATCGGGGGGCTTTGCGGATCCACTTTCGCGAGCTTCAGCTCGGGGATCCACTTCGTGATCGGGTCGTCGAGTTGGAGCTTTCCGGCGTCGCGCAATTGGAGAAGCGCGTGGGCGGTGAACGTCTTCGAGATCGACGCGATCCGATAGGCGGTGGCCGGTGTAGCGGGGGTCTTCTTCTGCAAGTCGGCGTAGCCGTAGCCCTTCGCCCAGATGAGGTCCTGATCGTGGATGATCCCGATCGAGACGGCCGGCTGCTCGCGGTTTCGGACCGTCCAGTTTGCCCAGGCGTCGAAGACCTCGAGCGCCGCGGCGACCTCGGGCTTCTGGGCCAGGGGCGCATCCGCGGCTTTCAGCGGTACGGCGAGGGCGGCGAGCGCAGCGAAGACCAGAGCGACCGGGGAGAGTCGTCGGTCACGGAGCATTCGGAGACCTCCTTCGTTCAGATGCGGGATTCTTGCAGGCGTCGCGTGATCGCGGTGACCAGGCGGCGGGGAGCGAGACGCTGGGCGTGGACGAAAAAGCGATTGGAGAGACCCGGAATGACGAGACGCTTGCCGCGCATGAGACCCGCGTAGCCCGCGCGGGCGACCTTTTCGGCGGAGCTGACCATCGGGCCCTTGAAGGGAAACACAGGCTTCAGGCCCGCGCGGTCGTGGAACTCGGTCCGCGTCGTGCCGGGGCACAGCGTCGTCACGGTGACGCCCGTTCCGCGCAGCTCGGCGGCGATCGCTTCCGAAAACGAAAGCAGGTAGGCCTTCGTCGCGTAGTAGACCGCCATGAACGGCCCGGGCTGGAAGGCCCCGGTCGAGGCGACGTTCAGGATGCGGCCGCGGCGCCGCTCGACCATCCCGGGAAGAAAGAGCGCCGTGAGGTGCGTGGGAGCGACGACGTTGACCTGGATGAGCTGGAGCTCGGTCGAAACCGACGTCTTTGAGAAAAAGCCGGCGGTGCCGAAGCCGGCGCAGTTGACCAGGACGTCGATTGTCATCGACTTCTCCGACAGCTCCCGCGCGATCGCGGCCGGCGCGGCGGGATCCGCGAGGTCGTGGACGAGGACGACAACCGCGACGCCGAATTGCCTCGAGAGGCTCGAAGCGAGCTCGTCGAGCCGCGCGCGATCCCGGCCGACGAGCGCGAGATCGTGCCGGTCGCGGGCCAGGAGCTTGGTCAGCTCGAGGCCGATTCCGCTCGAGGCGCCGGTGACGAGGGCGGTCGGCATTGTTCAGGCCCTCGTCAAGCGCACGTCATCCCGAGGGCCGCAGGCCCGAGGGATCCCGAACTTGATCGGAGACGAGGCGTGTCGAGTTCGGGATCCCTCGCTACGCTCGGGATGACAGCTCAACGAGCCACAGCGCTCGGCGCGGATGCTGCGGCTGGAGCCGGTTCCGACTTCGCGATGGGTTTCGGCTTGACCACGTACGTCCACGCGTTGGCCAGCTCGGCCTTGGCCCAGCGAAGGAGACCGTGAAAGAGCATCACCCACATGGAGCTGCGCACCGAAAAGCCCACGAACCTGGGACGGATGCCTCTGTTGTGGTTGCCATAGATCCCGAGGGCCTTCTTGCGCTGCGCGATCTTCACGATGCGCCGGTTGTAGAAGCGGATCGGGTAGTAGCCGATCTCCGCGCCGTCCTGAAAGAACGGCGGCACACCCAGCCGCTCGTGGGACCAGCGGTAGATCGGCATGACGGCGGCGAAGTAGTAGAGCGCGGTGTCGAGCAGAAACGCGATCGTCATGGTGTCGTAGTCGCCCATGACGTAGTACTTGTCCCGGTAGATCGACTCGTAGAAGTACTTGAAATAGCGGTCGTAGCGCCGGTTGTGGTCGGCGTAGTCCTTCGCCATCTCGTCGGCGTGCGCACCGCCGAGGTCCTTCAGGATCAGCCTCGCGCGGCTCCAGACCGAGAATGCCATCTGATCGAGTCCCGGCGAATAGAACGGATCCAGAAATCCGCCGGCGTCGCCGACCTGCGCCCAACCGGGTCCGATGAATTTGTCCACGAAGTAGGGGAGGTGGGCGTAGTAGCGGCAGTCGCCTTCGATCGGTGTCGCGCCTTCCACGAGCTGGCGCGAGAGCGGGTTGGTCTGGAGAAACCGCATCAGCTTCTCGAGCGGCGTCTTTCCTTCCGGCGTCAGCAGCCGCTTGTCCCAGACCAGCCCCACGCTGGTCTCGCCGTCTTTGAGCGGAATGAACCAGATCCAGTAGCCCCATCCCGTGAAGTGATTCGTCGCGAGCCGGCGCGCCGTCAGGACCGCGCGCGCCCAGGGATTGGCAGGATCGGTTCCCGCGATGGCCACGCCGTCCATGTCGGGGACGTCGCGGTAGCGGACCCAGATCGCGGCCGTCGGATGCGTGTCGATGGGAGTGACGCCGCCGCGCTTGCGCGCCAACATGGCCTGGCGTCCGGTCGCGTCGACGAGCCAGCGGCAGGAGACGGTCGCCGTCGAACCGTCGCTCTTCTCGATCGTCAGCGTGTTCGGGCCGGAGCCCTCGCCCAGCGTGTAGTCGGTGACCTTCGCCGGCCGCCAGACCTCGCTGCCCTCCTCTCGGGCGACCTTCAGGAGGTGCTCGTCGAGCTTGGAGCGGTCGAGTTGGAACGACGGCGTACGCGCGAGCGCCGTGGGACCGGTCTCGGACGCCTCCTGCAGGCAGGTGACTTGGTCGTTGTGGAACCAGAACCGGAACGCCTGCTTGGGAAGCTGGTCCTGCGAGAGGTGGCGGTACTGCTTGAGGACGCGCGTCAGGAAATACGCCGAGACCTCGACCGTCGACTCGCCGACTTTCCAGTCGAACTTCTCGGTCTTGTCGACGACGAGAACGCGCAGATCCGGCTTGCCGCGTTTCAAGAGGATTGCCGTGGAAGCGCCGGCGACCGCGCCGCCGACCACGACCACGTCGTAAGCGAGAGCGCCGGTCTCGGCCCGTGTTTCCATGGAGCGCCGACCAGTTTACTTCGGAGAGGATTCGTTCACGACCATCGTGCGATCCACGTCGTCCACGGCGCCCAGCTCCTGCACGAAGCCGGAAGGCCAGCGCACCGACAGGCTCTCCAGGCGGGTCGCCGGCCCCAGGCCCAGATGAACGATGGGGCTTCCGGTCGAGAGGTATCCGCTCGCGTTGGCGTTTTCGACGACGATCGTGCGGCCTCCGGGCAGTTTCGCCGTGACTCGCGCGCCGATCCCGTCCCGGTTGTCCTTCCCGGGTGACCCCTCGAACCGCAGGCGCAGAAAGTGCTCGTTCGGCCGGCGCGAGCCCAGAAACAGTGCTTCGGGCGCCTGCACGGAGCGGACGAAGATGTCGAGCGCGCCGTCGCCGTTGGCGTCGAACGCCACGGCGGCTCGGCCATTGGTCTCCAGGTCCAGACCGTCGAGAAACGCGCGCTCCTCGAACAGCGGTGCGCCCGCCGCGGCGCCGCCCCGGTTGCGGAAGTAGCGGTCGCGTTCGATCCCCGCGACACCGGCGCCCTTGCGATCGAACGTCTTCGTGCCCGCGACGTAGTCGTCCCAGTAGGCGAGCGTCTCCCACCAGAACTCGAGCTCGACGTCGCGATCCCGTCCGTCTCCCCACATTCCGTTGGTCGAATAGATGTCGGGCCAGCCGTCGTCGTCGAGGTCCGCGGCGATCGAGCTCCAGTTCCAGCCGGCGTGCTGCGCGCCCGAGCGCGCCGTCGCGTTCTCGAAAGTGTGGTCGGGCTTCTGAAGAAGGAGCGCGTTGCCGGAGGCCATCTCCTCGCACCAGCGCACGGCGGTCGAGAGAAAGAGTCGGCCCCAGAAGGTCACGGGAATCGACGGGTACTCGTGGACGAAGTACCACTGAGTGTCGGTTCCGGTCGAGTAGATGTCGGGACGACCGTCCCCGTCGAAGTCCGCCCACGCGGCGGACATTCCATATGCCCGCTGCTGCGTGCCGGTCTTCTTCGCGACGTCCACGAACCGCCGGCCATCCTCGTTGCGGTAGAGGTTCTTCAGGCCGAAGTCGTTGGTCGCGAGGATGTCCTCGTGGCCGTCCTGGTCGTAGTCCTGGAAGAGGCACGAGAGGGTCCAGCGCGTCATGCCCGCGAGGCCCCAGGCCTTCGTCGCGTCGATGAAGCGGCCGTGGCCGTCGTTGACGTAGAGGAAGTTCTCGCGTCCGTCGTTGGCGTCGAACGCCGGATCCGGCATCTGGCTGTAGTAGTCGCCGGTCACCGCGACGAAGAGATCGAGGTCCCCGTCGCCGTCCACGTCGGCGAATGCGGCCGAGCGCGCGTTGCCGGGAACGGAGATGCCCGAAGTTGCCGTGGTTTCCTCGAACGTGCCGTCGCCACGATTGTGGAAGAGCCTCGCCGGGCCGAAGGCGTTGGTGATGAAGAGATCGGGGTAGCCGTCGCCGTCGACGTCGCCGGCGGCGAGGCCGGTCGCGGGGATTCCGTCGTCGGCCGACTTCGCGAGACCGGCCTTCTCCGTCACGTCGGTGAAGTGGCCGGCGCCGTCGCCCTCGTAGAGGATCGAGCGCACGCCGTCCGCGACGAAGAGGTCCTCGTTTCCGTCGCGATCGAAGTCGAGGACGGCGACGCCCGACCCCGGCCAGATGTCGTTGATCAGGTGATTGGTCTTGGGGATCGGAGGGTCATGGCGGGGAGCACCCAGGCCGGCTTCGGCGGTCGCGTTGCGAAAGCGCGGCGAGGGCTCAACCCGGTTCCAGAGCGGGCGCTCGACGTGGACGGACGCCCGCCCGTTCACAAGAGTGACGAGCGCCGCGGCCGCACGTTCGACGCGCGCGCCGTCCGAGCGGAATCCTCCGACGGTGAAGGTGACGCGCCCTTCGGTCTTTTCGCCGCCGCCGCTGAGATCGTGCGTCGGCTTCTCGACGCGGTAGTCCACGTAGCCCAGCCGTTCGAGGCCGTACCAGGCCCACGTGCGAATAGCCGCGACGCCTTCGGGATCGGCGGAAGCCGCTTCGCGGCTCCGCAGCGCGCGGCGGATCGCCTCGTTGGCGTCCCGCCACCGCCCGAGCCTCTCCATCCACGGCCGGTATTCGGCGCGCAGCCGCTCGATCGACGCGTTCTTGTAGACCCACCAGCCCGCGGCGGCGAGGAGGATGAACCCGAAGAGGGCGGCGGCCTTTCGCACCGTCGTGGATGGTAGCGCGGCCGTCGAGCGCCGAATTCTACGGGGTCGGTTGGAGAGCGGGCGGGGTCTGACCTCCTCATCTGATCGCCCCACTTGTAAAGCACTTTGACCGAGCACTCGGAGTCCGACGCCTCGAAGCTCGCGTCGCCGCCGGTCCGACCGACGACCGCCGGGAAAATGATCTCCTTGAGCGTCCCGTCGGGTCGGCCGTCTCGCGTGCCGTGGTCGGATTCGTTGACCGAGGTGCTGAACGTTTTCAGCTTCTTGTTCGGCTGGAACCCGGAGCCCGTGATGACGAATGCCTGACCGCTCGCTTCCATCGGCCGGACGAACAGGCGGCATCCTCCCTTTCCCTCGGCCTGGATCGGGAACGGAGTAATCTCGACAAAGGCCTTCGAGGCGGCGTCTTCCGAGACGAGGGCGAACACCGCGTACTCGCCCGGGAACATCCTTCCGAGCTTGAGCGTGAATTCGCCTCCGTCCGGTGCCCGTACGTGGCCCGATTCGTCGATGCGGATTCCCCGACTCATCTCTGTCGAGCGTCCATCCATCCACCGGCCGTACAGCGCATAACGCTGGTCCCTGGGGAAGCCATCCGTCTTGAGAGCGTAGTGAACCATTTCGAGGCCTTGTTCGATGCCTCGCGATTTTTCTTCGTACGCGAGGCTCATGCCGGGTGTGTTCGACGGCTTTTCTTTGCGTGCCGCGGTTTGTCGGGTTTGTGCCTCGGCGCTCGGGAGGTATGTGAGAAGGCTCGCGAGGACCAGGCGGAGCAGTGTCTTCATGGCACTCCTCTCGAATGGATGTACCGGGGCTACTGGCAGGATTCTATGCGGCGCCTCCGATTTTTTTGTGGCGCTCCGCGAAGAGATACGTTGCGAGCGATCGCGTCGCAATGATTGAAGTGGCGGAGAGGACGGGATTTGAACCCGTGGTAGAGGTTTAAGCCCCTACGGCGGTTTAGCAAACCGCTGGTTTAAGCCACTCACCCACCTCTCCGCGAGTGGTCAGGATGGCGATGTTAGTGGATCAGGCTTCCATAGGGAACTATGGGGGTCAGGTCTGGTATTTGAACAGGGGGAGGGTGGCAAAAGGCAAGACCTGACCCCATCTACCGCGGCGCGATCACGCGGGTCTTGCGCAGGGCGAGGTCGTAGGCGCCCGAGGGAGTGGCAGCGTGGACTGTGGTCCCGTCGGCGGAGACGGCGAGACGCGAGGCTCCGTTGACGGGAAGGTGCAGGCTCTGCCAGGTGCGACCGTCGTCGGAGCTTCTCCAGGCTCCGCCCTTCGGCAGGATGCCGGCGATGTAGCTCGCGCACGCGTACACGCCGTGAGGGTCGCTCGGGTCGAGGCGCACGTCGGTCACGTAGACGCCGGAGAGATCGCTCGCCGTCCATGTGGCGCCCGCATCGGCGCTCGTGAAGACTCCGCCGCACCGAAACCCGCCCGCTCCCAGCGCCCCGATGCCGGCGATGTAGCGCTGCGCGTTGGCGGGATCCACGCGGAGGGAGAGAATCCCGGGGCAGGCGTCGGGTGCGCCGCCCGCGTCCAGCCAGGACGAACCTTCGTTTGTGCTTCGAAAAACGCGCGACGCGCCGTAGGCGTAGACGACGGAGGCGGGACCGGGCGTCAGCCGGGTCGTTTCGGTGAACGGGGTGGGCCGCTCATCCCAGGTCAGGCCGGCGTCGGGAGTGTGAAAGAACCGGGTTCCGCAGGCGATCAGAAGCGAGTCGGGGCCGTTTCCCACCGCGAACGAGGGTCCGCAGACGATCGAGATGGTCAGAACGATGTTCCAGACCTGGCCGCGGTTGGTAGAGCGATAGATCGTGGTCGTCTGGCCGGCTGTCTGCGCGCCGGCGAAGAGCCGTTGCGTGTCGCGCGGGTCGACGAAGACCTCCGACCAGTAGTCACCCTGCGGCGCTTCGAAGAGCGGAGTCCACGTGCTCCCGCTGTCCTCGCTCGCGTAGATCGCGCTCTCCTTCGCTTCGAGCTGGGAGCCGGTGGAGTAGACGATGTGATCGGCATCCGGTGCGGAGGCAACGCTGTTGACCAGGGGGAGAGGCGGACCGGACGTCGACCAGCCCGGCGAGGCCGCGGCGGGCAGCGCGGCGGACACGGCGGCCGCCGCGAGCAGAGCGAATCGGATGTACGGGCGCATGTGCCTCTCATTGTACGGGTCCCCCCTCGGTTAGGATGAGTGCGATGCCGGCGACTTTCGGCGTGCGGCTGCGCCGCTACTACGTCGCGGGAATCCTCGTCCTCGCGCCGACCGCTCTGACGCTCTGGGTCGTCTGGACGCTCTTCAAGTTCTTCGACGACATCCTCGGCGGCGAGCTCCGCGCGCGCGGCATCTCGGTCGTGGGCCTCGGGTTCGTGCTGCTGAACCTCGTGCTGCTCCTCCTCGGCTTCGTGGCCACCAATTTCTTCGGCAAGCGCATCTTCGGGGTCTGGGACCGGCTGATGCATCGCGTCCCGCTGATCAACAAGATCTATGCGACGCTGCGCCAGATCGCGGAGCTGCTTCTGGGGCCCTCGCGCGTGGGGTCCTTCGGACGGGTCGCCATCGTCGAGTTTCCGTCGCCGGGCACATGGGGCCTCGGCTTCGTCACGTCCACGGAGAGCGGCGAAGCCGGGACGAAAACCGGCCGGAAGCTCTGCAGCCTCTTCATCCCCAGCGCCGTGAATCCGACGACGGGGTTTCTCCTGGTCGTTCCCGAGGAGAAGGTGACCTATCTCGAGATGACGCCGGAGCAGGCGATGAAGATGATCGTGTCCGCCGGCGCGCTCGTGCCCCCCGGCTCTAACGCTCCCGTCGCGCCGTCAGGAGCAACTGCTCGCTGAAGAGCATCGGGAACGACACCATCCAGCGAAAGAGGTTCTCTTCTCCCCGGGCATGCTCGGCGTTGCCGCGATGGCGGCGCGTCTCCAGGCGCGTCGCGAGCCAGACGAGCGGGTAGACGAGCATCCAAGCCGCGTGGCGCGCCTTGAACCGGGTCGTGTCGATACGGGTGATCGAGAGCCCGGCCTGGTGGAGCAGGGTGTGGAGCAGCGGGAAGTCCACGGGGCCGATGTGGTACGCGTAGAGATCGTCGGAGGAGAGGTCCCATCCGACCCGGCGGCGAATCAGCTTGTGCGTGCCGGTCCAGAGGAAGCGCGCGCGGGAATGAAGCCGGGCCACGTTGGGAGTCGACAGGATGAGATGACCTCCGACGGTAAGGATGCGCCCGATCTCGGCGATCGACGGGCATGTAGGTCGGCAGGTGCTCGGCGACCTCGCAGAGCACGACACAATCGAAGGATCCGTTGTCGTACGGCAGAGGCCGCGTCAGGTCGACGGCGGTGTCGAGCGTGAGGCTGTCCGAAGGCATCGCGTCGGGCAGTTGAGTGAGCTTGTAGTCGTCGTGGCGAAAGTGCGTGCCGCGCACCGTGCAGCCGTCGGACGTGAGCGCCGCGAGGATCTCGCCGCGGCCCGCCGAGAGATCGAGGACGCGCAGGCGCGGGTATCGGGGCAGCCGCCGCGCCGCGCGGAGTACCGCGGCGAAAACGTGCGCCTGTGGCACTAGCCCTGTCGCCGGATCTCCGTCCGTCCGCCCATGTAGGGGCGCAGGACGTCGGGGATCTCGACCGAGCCGTCGGCGCGCTGGTAGTTCTCCAGGATCGCGACGATGGTTCGTCCGACGGGCAGGGCGGACCCATTCAACGTGTGGACGAACTCGGGCTTCTCTCCCTGCGCGCGGCGGAATCGGATCGACGCGCGGCGCGCCTGGAACGCCTCGTAGTTCGAGCAGGACGAGATCTCCTTGAAGGTGTCCATTCCGGGAAGCCAGACTTCGAGGTCGTACGTCCTGGCGGACGCGAACCCGAGATCTCCCGTCGCGAGCGACACGACGCGATAGGGCAGCTTCAGCCGCCGGAGAAGATCCTCGGCGTCGCCGGTGAGCCGCTCGAGCGCCGCGTTGGAGTCTTCGGGCTTGACGAAGTGGACGACCTCGACCTTGTCGAATTGATGGAGGCGGATCAATCCCCGCGTGTCCCGGCCCGCCGCGCCCGCTTCGGACCGGAAGCAAGGCGTGTATGCCGTGTAGCGGAGGGGGAGCTGCGACGCGTCCAGGATCTCGTCGCGGTGGAGGTTGGTGACCGGGACTTCCGCGGTGGGAATCAGGTAGTACCCCTCGCGCGTCTGGAAGAGGTCGGCCTCGAGCGCCGGAAGCTGGCCCGTGCCGAAGAGCGATTCGGCGTTGGCGAGAAAGGGCGGCAGCACCTCGCGATATCCCTGCTCGTCCACGTGCACGTCCAGGAAGAACTGGATCAGCGCCCGGGAAAGACGCGCCGCGTCGCCGGTGAGCACGGCGAAGCGCGTTCCCGCGATCTTGACGGCGCGCTCGAAGTCGAGGATACCGAGCGCCGGACCGAGGTCCCAGTGGGCCTGCGGTTTGAAGTCGAAACGGGGAGGGTCGCCCCACGTGCGCTCCACGCGATTGGCCGTTTCGTCGAGGCCGCGCGGCACGGAGTCCTGCGGCACGTTGGGCACGCGCTTCTCGACGGAGGCGAGCAGGCCGTCGGCGTCGTCCGTGCGCAGCTCGAGCTGGCGGATCTCCTCCTTCAGGGCCTTCATCTCCTCGAGGGCTTCGGGCGAAGGCTTGCCGCGGACGGAGGTCAGCTCGTTGCGCCGGCGGCGCTTCTCCTCGAGCTGCGTGACGGCGGCGCGGCGCTCGGCTTCGATGGCTGTGTAGGTCTCGAGCCCGGCTTTGCCGAAACGCTCCGGCATTTCCGCGCGGAGGCGGTCCGCATTCTCCCGCAAATACTCGCGTGGTAGCATGAAAACGCGATTTCATATCGCGCACGCCGATCGAGTCAACCGCTTGAGCGGGTCGTCTCACATTCCCGACGTGGATTCCGTGGTCGTCAACCGCGACGGCGGAGACTCGCTTTTCCGAGCCCTCGCCTCGCTGGAGAGGCAGACCGGCGTGGGGCTGACGGCGGTTGTCGTGGACAACGGATCACGCCGCGAGGAGAGGGAGCGCCTGGCGCGCGAGGCGCCCTCGGCCCGCGTCATCGCGTTCTCGCGCAATCTCGGGTTCGCCGGCGCAGCCAACGAGGGGATCGCCCGGACGCGCTCCCCGTTCGTCCTGCTGCTCAACAACGACGCAGTGGTCGAGCCCGACTACGTCGCGCGCCTGGCCGCCCGCCTCGCCTCTGGACGAGCGACTCGCCGCGGCCCAGGGGCTGGTCTTCTCGGGCAACGGCCGGACGATCGACACGGCGGGCCTCGAGTGGAACCGCCGCGGCGAGGCGCTGCCGGTGCTCGGGGGGAAAGACGCGTCGATGGCGCCGCGCGAGGCCTTCGAGGTCTCGGGCGTCTCGGCGACGGCGACGCTCTATCGCCGGGAGGCGCTGGAGCGTGCGGGCCCCCAGGGTGCGGCCTTCGATGATTCGTTTTTCGCGTATTACGAGGATGTGGACCTGTCGCTGCGGCTCGCGCGCGACGGATGGCGGTTTCTCTGCGATCCGCGCGCGGTCGCGCGTCACGAAGGCTCGCGCACCGGGCGGCGCACGCCGTTCCGGCGCGCGTTCTGGACGATGCGCAACCGCTGGCGCACGCTCTTTCGCAACTTCGCGCCGGGTCTTCTGGCGCGCCGCCTCGGGCCGCTGTTGGCCGCGGACCTGGCGCACGCGCGGACGATCGGCTGGAAGGGCCTCGCGCTGCCGCTCCTCGTCTGGCCGCGCCTGCCGTTCATGGCTCTGGGGCAGAGGGCGAAGCCGGGAAGACTGTCGCGGTTTCCGGGGACCGGCGCGGGACCGCGGTGATCCACGAGATCACCGCGATCTACGTATCGTGGAACGACGCGGAGGATCTCTCCGCCGCCGTCGCGTCGCTCGCGCGTGCGGCCGCGAAGGTGCCCGGCGGGGGAGTGAGGGTTTCCCTCGTGATCGTGGACAACGGCGGGTCGCTGGACGGAGCCTCGATCGAGCGCCTCTGGCCGGGAGCGCGCCTGCTGGTCAACGCGGCGAACCGGGGGTTCGGTCCGGCGGCCAACCAGGCCGCGGCCGCCGCGCCGGGCGACGTCGTTCTGTTCCTCAATCCCGACACACGTGCCGAGGGTGAGCCCTTCACGGTCATCGCACGGGCTTTCGACGAAGCTCCCCGCGCCGTCGCGGTCGCGCCCCGGCTCGTGGACATAAACGGGAGCGCGCCGCCGCCGGGTCCGTTGCGCCTCGCGCCTCCGGCGGAGGAGGACCAGGCGACGTTTCAGCTGCGCCGTCTCCCCACACTCGCTTCCGACGCCCGGGAGCTCCTGCTCCTCGATCACCTGTGGCCGAACAATCCGGGCCGCCGGTTCTCTCGCTACGCGGACGCGGATCGGGAGCGGCCGTTCGCCGTCGAACAGGCGGCCGCCGCGGCCCTGGCCGTGCGGAAAGACGCGTTCGCGCGAGTCGGGGGATTCGACGAGCGCTTCGTGCCGGCGTGGTACGAGGACGTGGACCTGTGCGACCGGCTCGGACGCGAAGGCGAGATCCTCTACGTCCCCGGGGCGCGCGTCGGGCACCGGGGGGGAGAGTCGGCCTCACGCCTCGGCTACGATCGGTTCCTGCCGCTCTTCTATCGGAACGCGATGCGCTATCGGTCGAGCCGCTACGGGCCCGGGGCCAGAGCTGCCTACCGTGTGCTGCTCGCCGCCGGCATGCTGCTTCGCCTCGCGGTTCTCCCGTTGCGCGGAAAGGTGCCGCGGCCGCGGGCCCAGGCCGCGCACGCCTACGTCCGCGTCCTCGGCGAGGCGCTGTCGCGATGACTCCGGATGTCTCCATCATCGTCGTCTCCAAGGACGACGCGGACGACCTTCCCGTGTCGATCGGCTCGGCGCTGGCGCAGCGCGGCGTCTCTACCGAAACGCTCGTCGTCGACAACGCCTCCACCGACGGGTCCCGCGAGGCGGCGCGCCGGCTCGGCTCGGCCGTGAGGCTCCTGGCTCTTCCGGAGAACGTCGGTTTCGCCGCGGCGATGAACATCGGAATCGAGGCGAGCACCGGGAGATACGTCCTCGCGTTGAATCCCGACTGCCGTCTCGAGCCGGACTTCGCGGCGGTGCTCGCGCGCCGGCTGGACGCGCCGGACGCCGCGGACGTGGGGTCGGCGTCGGGGCGCCTCTACCGTGCCGACGGACCGGACCTGCGCGCGATGGACCGGCTCGACTCCACCGGCATTCGATTCACGGCGACCGGCCGCCACTTCGATCGCGGCAGCGGCGAGCTCGCGGCCGGCCGGTATGAGTCCGAGGGAGACGTCGCGGGAACGTCCGGGGCGGCGGGCTTCTACCGCCGCACGGCCCTCGAAAGCGCGCGCATATCGACGGGCTACTTCGACGCCGACTTCTTTCTCTACAGGGAGGACGCGGACCTTGCGTGGAGGCTCCGACTGTTGGGCTGGCGGTGTCTCTACGTACCGTCGGCCGTCGCGGCGCACCGGCGCCGCAACCTCCCCGAACGCCGCAGCCATATGTCCGCCGTCGCGAACCTGCACTCGGTCAAGAACCGATTCCTCCTGCGGATCAACAACCAGACCGCCGCGGAGGCGCTGCGCACGGCCGTGCCGACGTTCGCGCGCGACCTCGTCGTCCTCGGCGCCTGCCTGACCGTCGAGCGGAGCTCGCTTCCGGCGTTTGGATGGCTCTGGAAGAACCGGAAGCGTCTGTGGGCGAAGCGGAGGGAGATCCAACGCCTGTCATCCCGAGCGCAGCGAGGAATCCCGGACTCGACGAGCCGCGATCACGATCACGAATCCTCGTCTTTTCGCTCCTCGGAATGACATAGATAGGCGCATGCGCATCGGCATCCTCGGCACCCGCGGCATCCCGGCGCGCTACGGCGGCTTCGAAACGCTCGCCGAGGAGCTCTCCGCGCGGCTCGCCGCCCGCGGACACGACGTCATCGTCTACACGCGCACGCGCTACGCGGAGCCGGGACTGACCGAGTGGCGCGGAGCGAAGATCCGCACGTTGCCGACGATCCCGTCGAAGTACTTCGACACGGTCGTCCATGGCGTTCTCTCGAGCATCGACGCGGTCTTCGAGCGCTTCGATGCGGTCCTCGTCTGCAACGCGATCAACGCCGCGGTCTCCTTCGTGCCGCGCCTCTCGGGACGGACGCGCGTCGTGCTCAACGTGGACGGCCTCGAGCGCAATCGCCGCAAGTGGAACGCCGCCGGGAAGCTCGCCTATCGCATTTCCGAAACGCTCTCGACACTTCTGCCTGACGCCGTCGTGTCCGACGCGCGAGTGATCCAGGAGTACTACCGCGCGCGCCATGGGATCGACTCGGTGTTCATCCCGTACGGAGGAGACCTGCCCGCCCCGTCGGGCACGGCGACCCTCCAACGCCTCGGACTCTCGCCCGAGCGCTACGTCCTGTACGTATCGCGGCTGGAGCCCGAGAACAACGCCGAAGAGGTCGTCCGCGAGTATCGGAGCGTGCCCGGATCCACGCCCCTCGTCGTCGTCGGGGACGCGCCGTACGCCTCCGACACCATCGCGCGGATCCGCGCGGCTGCGGACGCGCGCGTGCTCCTGCCCGGAGCGATCTACGGGGAGGGATACCGGGAACTGCTGGCCCACGCGGCCGCGTACGTCCAGGCGACCGAGGTCGGCGGAACGCATCCCGCGCTGGTCGAAGCCCTGGGTTTCGGGCGCGTCGTTTGCTACAACCAGACTCCGGAGAACGAAGAAGTTGCGGCCGGCGCCGCGCTTCCATTCGACGTGCACGCGCCGGGCTCCCTGGCCCGCCTGTTGACCGCGGTCCTGGACGATCCGGCGAGTCACTCCGTATGGAAGGAACGAGCACTGGAACGGACGCGACAGAGATATCGTTGGGACGATGTGGTTGAGCGATACGAGGCCGTCCTTGAAGGACGCCGCGTCATCTCATAACATCCCGGAGACCGGCTACGAGCCCTGCCCCGGTAACGTTCGATGCTGAAGCAGAAAGCCCGCGCCATCGCTATTGGAGTGCTCCTGACGGACCTCTCCTTGACGGCGCTTTCTTTTCCGATCACGTGGGCGCTGCGCCATGGATGGCTGACGCAACTGTTCCCGAGGCTCTTCCCGCTTCCGCTGGCGCCTTTCGAACAGTATCTGCCGCTCCTGTTCTTCATCCTGCCGATCTGGGGCCTTCTGCTGTATGCGGCGGGCTTCTATCGCAGCCACCGGACGCTGCCGCTCGGAGAGGAGATCTGGGCGGCGGCCAAGGTCGCGTTCGGAGGGCCGGCGATTCTGGTCGTGCTGATCTACGGCCTGCGAATGGACTTCGTGAGCCGCTGGTTCCTGGTCCTCTTCGGAGTCGTCAACTTCGCCCTGCTCGCCACCGAGAAGGTCGCGCTGCGCATGACGTCCCGGTGGGTGCGCTCGAGAGGGTTCAACTTCCGAACCGCGCTGATCGTCGGCACGGGCGCGAAGGCAACCCAGTTCGCCGACTTTCTGGAGGCCCACCCTCACTGGGGCTTCCGCGTGATCGGGTACATCGACGACGACAACGGGCCTGAGATCGGCCTGAAGGATCAGTGGAAGTGCCTGGGCCGCATCGCGGACATGGAGACGATTCTCTCCAGCGAAGTCGTGGACGAAGTCATCTTCGTCATCGAGAAGGGCAAGCTCGAGGAGTACGAAGACGCGCTGCTCGTGGCCGAGCGCCACGGCGTCCGGGCCCATGTGTCGCTCGACATCTTCCCGCACGTTCTTGCGCGGCCGGTGCTCGAGGAGCTCGACGGGATCCCGCTGCTGACGTTTACGACGACGCCTTCGAACCCCGGCCAGCTGGTCGCCAAGCGGGCCCTGGATCTGGCGCTGTCGCTCGTCCTCTTCATCCTGACCTTGCCGATCCAGGTCCTCGCGTGGCTCGGCATCCTGTTGACCTCGGGGTTTCCGGTCTATTTCCGGCAGGTCCGCTGCGGACTCAACGGCCGCCATTTCACGGTGCTGAAGTTCCGCACGATGGAGACGGGCGCCGAGGAGCGACTGTCGGAGATCTCGCACTTAAACGAGATGACGGGCCCGGTCTTCAAGGCCTCGCATGACCCGCGAATGACGACTGTGGGCCGGCTCCTGCGGAGGCTCTCGATCGACGAGCTCCCGCAGCTCTGGAACGTGATCGTCGGCGACATGAGCCTGGTCGGGCCGAGACCCCCATTGCCGGAAGAAGTCGCCCGCTACGAGCCCTGGCAGAGGCGGCGGCTGAGCATGAAGCCCGGTCTGACCTGCCTCTGGCAGATCTCGGGCCGGAGCGAGGTGGACTTCGACCGGTGGATGGCCATGGACCTGACCTACATCGACACGTGGTCGCCGCTGCTGGACCTGAAGATCCTGCTCAAGACGGTCCCGGCCGTGTTGAGCGGCCGGGGAGCGAGGTAGAGGTTTCGAGTTCCGAGTTCCGAGTTCCGAGAGTTACCTGGAACCCGGAACCTGGAACGCCGCGCGTCAGCGCGGCCTACCGATTCCCGTTCGTCTCGACGGTCCCGCCGGCCTCGGACTCCTTGAACATGTATTTGATGGAGGCCTTCGGAATCAGAAGGTTGGGACCCTTTTCCCGATTGACCTTCAAGCAGCCCTTGTCGTACCACTCGATCCACCCGTGGATCTGCTCCCCGTCGGTCAAGACGACGACCATAGGAGTCTTGGCCGCCATCTGCTTGAGGTAGTAGTAGCTCTCGGCGTTGGTCTGCTCTGGGGGGACCTGCTTGCGCTGGGCGAACGAGCGCGTCGGGTAGCGGTCCGCGAGATCGCTGAGGTTGGGTCGAATCAGTTTGCGGTTGGCGGCTGCTCCTTCGTCATCGCCTCGGAAGGCGCCGCCGGAGTTTCTGTTGACCACGGCTGACTCTCTTTAGTCCCGGTAAAAGGTGGGACGCTTTGATGGGTCAAACAGGTAGTTCGATCGGATTATTCTGTTTTCGAGGCTGCGGAGGGGGGCCTTCGTCCTCGTAGGCCAGGCAGCACATCAGCCGGCCGCACATCCCCGAAATCTTGGAGGGATTGAGCGAGAGATTCTGGTTTTTCGCCATTTTGATGGTTACCGGGTGGAAGGACTTCAGGAAGGTCGAACAGCAGAGGGTCAGTCCGCAGGGCCCGATGCCACCTCGCATCTTCGTCTCGTCCCGGGGCCCCACCTGCCGCATTTCGATGCGGACGGGGTGCTTCATCGCCAGGTCCGATACGAGCTTGCGGTAGTCGATCCGGGCCTCGGAAGTGTAATAAACCGTGACCTTTCGGCCGTCGAACGTCTCCTCGGCGCGGATGACCTTCATGGTGAGACGCTTCTCGAATGCCAGTGTCCGGGTGTCGTCGAGGAACCTTCCCTCCCGGGCGACCTTGGATTTGTAGGCCGCCTGATCGGCGTCCGAGGCCACCCGAACCAGGCGCTTGGAATCGCGTAACTGACACTGTTTCAGGATCATGGGCCGCATGTTCGTGATCTGGGCATGCTCGAGACCCGAGTCGCCCTCCACGATCACCCGCTGGCCGCGGGAGACGTCGATGCCCATGGTGTCGCAGAGGACGTTTCGACCGTCCTCGTGTTCGTTGATCCGGATACCCACGTACTGGCCGGGGTTGTAGGCATTGCCTACCCCGCAGCCGCCGCCGCTGCCGCAGCCACCCATCGGAAATACCCCCGGGCCAGAAGTTACCATGACCCGTCGGTGGCGCCGGCAGATCTCAGCCCTGGCCAAGCGGACACCCTGTACTCCGAACCTGTACTTCTTGACAGGTGGGCCGGTGCCGAATACCGTACCGCCGACTTTTCGAGTCTCTTCCCGTCGGCTGGTTCCGGGTGGGTTGCGTCCTTTCGCGACGCTCATCGCGGGGGGCGTGAGGAGGAGATCGGCGGGCGCTTCGGCGCCCGTCCTCGTGATCCGGGCGGCCTCGCGGCCGCCCCTTTTTTCAAGTCTCAGCCTTCGGGGGACAGCTTCGCGAGGACGTCGAGGAGCATCCGCTCGGGCGAGGCCGCTTCGATCTTCACGACGCCCGGGGCGGCGCATGCCGCGAAGAGCGGAGGACCTCCGGGATCCTCTTCCCGCAGGAGGCGAGCCGCGGCGGACGCCGCCGCCTCCGAAAGAAGCAGGACGGCGTCGATGCGCCGGTTGCGCGCCAGCCGGTCGAGGGCATCCTCGGCGTCGGACGCCGTGACGACTTCGATCGAGGGATGTCCCGACCCGAAGACCGCGAGCTGTGCGGCGGATTCGCCGACGACGAGGATCGTGATCATTTCGCCGCCGCTTTCTCGACCCAGAGCACGGCGAGCCCGCCGGGAATCGGTTTCTCCTTTCCTTCGGCGACGTAGAAAACGAACGTCCAAAGGCCCGCGGACGTGGGCGTGAATCGGAAGGAGAACTCTCCATTGGCATTCTCGTGAATGCGGTCTTCGGTCGTCGCGCCCACGACCCGCATCGACTTGTGTCCCTCTTCGACGTACGCGAGCTGGGGATCGGGATAGGCGTAGCTGGTCCGGGCGCTGGCCTCGGCCTTCGAGAGCGGCCGGGGCGACGGCTCGTGGGCGATCGTGACGAAGCGCAGGCTGTGCGACGCGACGGACCGCCCCTGGAAGAGCACGGTCTCGGGGTTGTCGCCGGAACGCTCGAGCGATAGCTCCTGGAGCCTCCGGGTCTGGAACTCCTGCGCCATTCGGAAGTTGTTTCCCTGGATGGCGTATCCGACACCGACGTGGGTTGCATTGGGGTCCAGGATCGTGCGGCGGTGGCCGTCGTAGGGAGGCTTCTCCCGCATCATGTCGGCCTGACCCGCGAGAGCGAGCTCGAGGGCGGACTCCTTGAACTTCGGGCCGGTCGTGCGCCACGAAACCGAGTTCTCGGCGCCCATGCCGAAGACGCCGGCGAGGGCCGTTCGCGCGTAGGGCGGGATTCCGTTGGTCAGGTAGTGGCCGAGCGTGCCCTCGGCGATCTGGGCTTCGGCGAACGCGTCGGCGACGCGGGACGCGGCTTCGTCCCATTCGACGGGAGGCAGCTGCGCGTCGGCGCGGTCTTTGTTGATGCGCGAGAGGATCTCGGCCTTCACCGGATCCTCGGGCAAGGCGCGAGCGGGGGAGCTCTCGCGGCCCGGTTTCTGGAGGTTCGGCGATCGGATCGAGAGCTTTTCGGTTTGCGTCTTCGGCGGCGGTGCGGCCGCGGCGCATGCAACCGCCAGCAACACGGCCGCCGCACATACTCGTGCTAGTTTCACGGGATGACTGCCTCGATACGCTTCGGGACCTCCGGCTGGCGCGCGGTCATCGCCGACGAGTTCACGTTTTCCAACGCGCGGCGCGTCGTCGCAGCGATCGCGCGCGTGCTCTCGTCGGACGGCCGTTCGCGCGGCCCGGTTCTGGTGGGATTCGACACACGCTTTCTCGCCGACCGATTTTCCCTCGAAGCCGCCCGGATCCTCGCCCGCCACGGCCTTGCCGCCGAGGTGAGCGCCCGGCCCGTTCCTACGCCGGTCCTGGCGTTCGAGATCCGCCGCCGCGGCGGCGCCGGCGCGATCAACTTTACCGCAAGCCACAATCCGCCCCGGTATCTCGGCATCAAGTTCTCGACGTCCGACGGAGCGCCCGCGCTCCCGGAGGTGACACGGAAGATCGAAGCGGAGATCGAGAAGATCAACGCGGAGCCCGAGCCGGAAGAGAGCGCGGTGACGCGCTTCGACCCGGCGCCGCCGTATCTCTCCGATCTCGCGAAGAAGGTCGACGCGGCCGCGGTCGGACGCGGGAGGCCGCGCTTCTCACTCGACTTTCGGTACGGCACTTCGGCGGGTTTTCTCGACGCGTATCTCGAGACGACGGACGCGGCTCTCTCGCGTCTCCACGCGAAGGCGGATCCGCTCTTCGGCGGGCGCTCCCCGCAGTGCGGCGAGGCGGAGCTCGACGAGCTCGCGGAAGACGTCCGCGGCGGCGGGTCGCGCCTGGGCCTCGCGACCGACGGGGACGCCGACCGGTTCGGGATCTGCGACGAGAAGGGCGCCTACGTCCAGCCCAACGAGATCCTGTCGCTGATCCTGGCGGACCTCCTGGGTCGCAAGGGCCGGCGAGGCGGCGTCGCCCGCAGTGCCGCGACGACGCACGCTCTCGACGCGATCGCGAAGAAGTACGGAGTGCCCCTCTACGAGACGCCCGTCGGGTTCAAGTACATCGGCGAGCTCCTGCTCGAAGGAAAGATCGTGCTCGGAGGAGAGGAAAGCGCCGGCCTGACCGTCGAAGGCCACGTACCCGAGAAGGACGGGATCCTCGCGGATCTCCTGACCGCCGAGCTGGTCGGCGCTACCGGGAAGACGATCGGCCAGCTGCGCGCCGAGCTCTGGAAAGAGATCGGGCCGCACTGGACCCGCCGGATCGATCTGGCGCTCTCGCCGGAGGCGCGGCAGCGGCTGGCCGAGAGGAAGAAGACGCCGCCGCAGACCCTGTCCGGCCGCCGCGTCGCGTCGGTCAACCAGATCGACGGAATCAAGTTGATTTTCGAGGATGGTTCGTGGATTCTGATTCGCGAGTCGGGCACCGAGCCCGTCGCTCGCGTGTACATCGAAGCGCACTCCGAAACCGACCTCGAAGCTCTCGCGCGGGCGGGACGGGAGCTGATCGCATGAGCTTTTCGATCGAGGGGATTCACGCGCGAGAGATCCTGGATTCGCGCGGCAACCCGACCGTCGAGGTGGAAGTTCTCCTCTCCGGCGGCGCCTCCGGCCGCGCCGGCGTGCCGTCGGGCGCCTCGACCGGAACGCGCGAGGCGCTGGAGCTGCGCGACGGGGACAAGAAGCGCTACGGCGGCAAAGGGGTGCTCAAGGCCGTCGCGCACGTCAACGGCGAGATCGCGGAAGAGCTCGAGGGCGCGGACGCCCGCGATCAGGCGCTCCTCGACCGGATCCTGATCGAGCTCGACGGCACGCCGAACAAGGGACGCCTGGGCGCCAACGCGATCCTCGGCGTTTCGCTCGCCGTCGCGAAGGCCGCGGCGGAAGCGTCGGGCATGCCGCTCTACCGTCACATCGGCGGCGCCGGCGCGACGACGCTCCCCGTGCCGATGATGAACGTCATCAACGGGGGAGCGCACGCCGACAATTGGCTCGACCCGCAGGAGTTCATGGTGTGTCCTGTCGGCTTCACGACGTTCGCCGAGGCCCTGCGCGCCGGGACGGAGACGTTCCACGCCTTGAAGGCGATCCTGAAGAAGAAGGGACTCTCGACCGGGGTCGGCGACGAAGGCGGCTTCGCACCCGACATCGCGTCGTCCAAGGAAGCGCTCGACCTCCTGATCACGGCGATCGAATCCGCCGGCCACAAGCCCGGCCGCGACGTCGTCATCGCTCTCGACCCCGCGGCCTCCGAGTTCTACGAAGGCGGCAAGTACGTCCTGAAAGGGGAGAAGAAGACGCTGTCGAGCGACCAGATGATCCGCTACTGGGCGGACCTCGTCGCCGCGTATCCGATCGCCTCGATCGAAGACGGCCTCGCCGAGGGAGACTGGAAGGGCTGGCAGGCGGTGACGAAGGAGCTCGGCGGGAAGATCCTTCTCGTCGGCGACGACGTCTTCGTCACCAACCCCGAGATCCTCGCGCGCGGCATCGCCGACGGTGTGGCGAACGCACTTCTGGTCAAGCTGAATCAGATCGGGACGCTGACCGAGACTCTGGAAGCCGTGCGGCTCGCACAAACCAACGGGTACCGCACGATCTCCTCGCACCGCTCGGGCGAGACGCCGGACGACACGATCGCCGACCTCGCAGTCGCCGTCAACGCCGGCCTCATCAAAACCGGATCCGCCTGCCGCGGAGAGCGGCTGGCCAAGTACAACCGGCTCCTCGCGATCGAAGAGGAGCTCGAGAGCGCCGGCCGCTTCGCCGGTGCGGAAGTTTTCGCGCGGTGAGAAACGCCGAGCACATCTCCAAGGGGCCGAGGCCGATGACGGCATTCCTCGTTTCGCTCGCGATTTCCTCGGTGCTCCTGGGCGTGCTCCTGCTGTCGGACCGCCGGGTTCTCGAGCTGCGCCGGGCCCGCGACGAGGTCAAGCTCCTCGATCGCCAGATCGCCGAGCGAAAAAAGGAAAACGAGGACCTGAAAGCCGCCATCGAAGCCGCCAACCGCCACGAGTTCCCAGCCGAGAAGGTCGCCCGCGAGGAGCTTCACTTAGTCGAACCCGACGAGGTCGTTCTTCTCTATCCTCCCGGAAGCCTGACCAAACCCACGACGACCCCGGGCGCCGGCGCCGCGCCGGCCGTGTCGCCGGTCCCCAAGCGCTGAACGTCCCAACGCGGCGCCCGCGGCGGACGAAGACTCAACCGCGGCACCTGTCTTGCAAAGCTGATTTCGCGTTTCATTCAAGGGAGGTCTCATGGAGTTTCAAGAAGACCCGACGCTGGAGCCCGAATCGATCGACAAGGTCGAGCCGGGTGGTTTGCCCTACACGCCGCCGGCACCCACCGTCGAGCCCGCTCAATCCGCCATCGAGAAGGTAGATACGATCGCCAGGGAGGGTTGGCCCGAGCTCGTTCGAAGGGCCAAGGATTTCTACACAAGGCATCCGACCCTCGTGAAGACTGCCGGGGTCGTTGCCGCCGCGACGATCGCGAGACGGCTTTTCCGGGGCGGACCGCGGTGGTTTTGAGTCACCTTGACGCGGCGAGGCCGCTTCGATAAGGTTCGCGGCTCTGCCGCGGGGTGGAGCAGCCTGGTAGCTCGTTGGGCTCATAACCCAAAGGTCGGAGGTTCAAATCCCTCCCCCGCAACCAAGTTCATTTGACGCCGGGAGGAAGCTCCCGGCGTTTCTGGTTTCCGGGACGCCCCCTGGGCGAGACTCCCAGCCGCCGAGTGCACGAGGACCTGGGACTTGGTCTCGCGCGGCATTACCTCGACTGCCTCAGAGCCGGCGCCTGCGCCGATCACCGGGCTGAGAGACCCAGCTGCCCCGGCTCGAGGGGAGCCGGCTTCATCGGATGAAGCAAACCCTTGACGGGCCCTTCCCTGCGAAATAGTCTCGCTAGTCTGCGATGTTCAGGGACGTCCCTGGAGCGCACCTCCTGTCAGTCTGGCGTGCAACCTCAGTGCCGGGCCGGTCGAACAGTGCCGAGACCCTCACACGCAAAACGAAGTCGATCGCTGACTCCGTGGTGGGCAGAGCTGAGATCCGAGATTCTTTAGAGCTGGCGATTCGCTAGCAGGTCTAACGAGAGACGGAGGGGGTACTCATGAAACGAGGGCGCTTGGCGGGTACGTTGACTCTGGTGTCGGCAGTGGCTGTGGTGGCTCTTATGGCGGCGAACGCCTCCCGCCTGTTGTCGGCAGCGAGTTCAGCCGGCAAGACTCCGGCGGTCATGAAAGTCAGCCAACACGACGCCGGAAAGTTGAGAAACAAGATGGCCATGCCCGGCCCGGAGCTCGAGGGCGGGCCGATGGCCGCAGCGGAAGAGGACTACGCAAATCGAGCCTTCCCGGCGGCGTACATCCCGTTCCAGCTGACGTCGAATGCGAACAAGGCCTGGGGGAAGTTGAAAGGGAACAAGAACAAGGCGAAGGCGGGAGCCTGGACGCTCGTCGGACCGAGCTCGGCAGATTTTCCGGATGTGCTGACTTTCAGCGGTGCTGCGTACACGACTTCCGGCCGAGTCACTGCTCTCGCCATCGCGCCGAACTGCGGACAGGGGCACTGCTACCTCTACCTCGCGGCAGCTGGGGGAGGCATCTGGAAAACGGACCACGCACTTCACACGAATCCTTCCCAGAAATGGGAATTCATCTCCGACAGCTTCGCCACCAACGCGATCGGCACACTGGTGATCGATCCGACGGATCCGTCTGGAAACACGCTCTACGCTGGAACCGGTGAGCCGAATGCATCCGCCGACTCGGAGGCCGGCTTCGGCATCTACAAGTCAACCAATGGCGGCAAGACATGGACCCACCTTGCCGCCCATACTGACGTTCCGGCCGGAGCGGGCGTCGATTGCACGTGCGCCGTCGGGATAGGAGGCTTTCAGATCGCGCCGGCGTACAGCGGTCCGGCTTTCGATGGCCGTGCGATCTCCTCGATCGTCGTCGATCCTAACAATTCAAACGTTCTCTACGTGGCATCCGCTCGCGCCGTGCGTGGCATCAGCTCCGTCTCGAGCGGCGGCGCCGTCACGCTCGCTCCCGGCCTTCCCCCGTACGGGCTCTGGAAGTCCACCGACGGCGGAGCCACCTTCACGCTGCTGGGGAACGTCCAGGATGTCTGCCTGAACCCGACACTCCCGAGCAGCGCCGGAATCGTCCAGGCGAGCTTCGGCTCAACGCGCGGCGTGCATGAGGCCGCGCTCGACCCGACCAATCCGAATATCGTCTATGCTGCTCCGTTTCCGGCTAACAGCGTTTGCCCACCCAACGTCAATGGCGGCGTCTGGCGTTCGACCAATGCCGGCGGGACCTGGGAGCAGGTGAAGAGTGCACTCAACGCCACGCAAAGTACCGATCGGGCGTCCTTCGCCGTAGCACCGCTCACGGGCGGATTTACCCGAATGTATGTCGGCGTGGGGAATGCCGGCGCTCCCGCGGCGCGCTTGTATCGCACCGACGATGCCGTCCACGCAACCAACGCAAGTTTTACCGATCTGACGGCGCTGCAGCAGGCCTCTTCGGCGCCGAACCAGACGCTCGGCTACTGCACGGGTCAGTGCTGGTACGACAACGTGGTCTACTCTCCACCGGGCAAACCCGACGTCGTGTACCTGGGCGGCTCGTATGACTATGGCAACTACGGCTTCCGAAACAACGGCCGCGCGTTCATCCGCTCGACCGATGCGGGCGTCACCTTTGCGGATGTGACCTGGGACGCCACGACGGGCCCCACGCCGCCTGACACGTGCTGCCAGCCGAATCCAATCGCGCCGAACGGTCAACACCCGGACTCGCACGCGATCGTGGAGGTCCCCGGCACCGATGCTGCGTTCTTCGGGACAGACGGCGGCGTCATGCGTTCGGATGGTTCCTTCTCGGACATCTCCTCGCAATGCACGACTCGAGGGTTGACCGGCGCGACTCTTGCGACGTGCGTACAGTTGCTCTCCGCCGTCCCGACGAATCTCTATCCAACCTACAACGACGGGCTCTCGACGCTGCAATTTCAAAGCGTCTCGGTTAACCCGGCGAACGCGAACAACCTGATGGGCGGCACGCAAGATAACGGTACCTTCGAGAAGCCGTCGAATTCGACGACCACATGGCCGCAGAAGATCTACGGCGACGGCGGCCAATCCGGGTTCAATGTCGGCAACTCGGCGTTCCGGTTCAACTCGTTTACATCGAATTTCCACGACGTGAACTTCCAGAATGGCGACCCTCTGAAATGGGTCATCGCGAGCGGTCCGATCGTGGCCAGCGGGGAAGGCGCGCAGTTTTACTCTCCCATCATCGCCGACCCGGTCAGCGCAGGCACGATCTTCCAGGGCTCTCTGAGCGTCTGGCGGACCCAGGATTGGGCCGGCGACCAGGCGTATCTCGAAGCGAACTGCCCCGAGTTCACGACCTCGGGAGCGAATCCGGCTTGCGGCGACTTCGTCCGCATCGGGCCCGCTGGCGCGACGACTCTGACGGCGAGCGCGGCAGACTATCGGGGAACGACGCGTGCCGGCGGTAACGTGGCGGCCGTCGCGCGCGGCACCTCGGATACGGCGACGCTGTGGGCGGCGACGACGGCAGGGCGTGTCTTCATCTCGAAGAACGCAGACGCGGCCAATACCAGCGTCACGTACACGCGGCTCGATTCGCTCGATGCAAACAGCCCCGCAAGGTTCATCAGCGGCATCGCCGTTGATCCCGCGAACGCGAATCACGCCTGGATCTCGTACTCGAGCTACAGCTCGCTGACTCCAACGACCCCCGGCCACGTGTTCTCGGTGACGTACGATCCGAATGCCGGCACCGCAACTTGGACGAATCTCGACGGATCCGGCTCTACCGCTTTCCCCGACTTCCCGGCAACGGCTATCGCCAGTGACTCGAATGGCGATCTTTATGCCGGGACGGACTGGGGCGTCCTGATGCGGGCACATGGCTCGACGGACTGGGTAGTTGCCGGCACGGGCCTCCCCATGGTCGAAGTCGCTGGTTTGGTGATCGTGCCGAATGCCCGCAAGCTCTACGCCGCAACGCACGGCAGGAGCGCCTGGCAGCTGACACTGCCCTAGAGGTTGGGCTACTCTTTGGGCGGGATAGTGAAAGCTATCCCGCCCAATTTTCCGGCGATGACGTCATTTTTCAAGAACCTTCTTCCGGCGTGGCTCTCTCTGGCTCTGGCCTGTTCCGCGTCGGTCCAGGCCGCGTCGCCGGGTTTCCTCGAAGGGCATTTGAAGATCTACTCGCCCAGGGAAGTCGACCTCGCCGAGGGAAACGCTCCGGCGGTCACGGCGGAAGAGTACGCCAGGTATCCGCTGGTCATACTGAGCGGCGACGGAAATAAGGAGATCGCCCGGGTCACCGCGAACGGGGATGGAAACTACCGGACGGCATTGCCGCCGGGCGAATATGTGCTGGATGCGGAAGGGCGCACGCGCGGTCACCTTCGCGCGAAACCGAGACGATTCAAGGTGATTTCGCGGCAGACTATCCGCGTCGATATGGACATCGACACCGGGGTTCGCTGACTGGCCCGAGGCGGCGGTTCTCGGAGTCTCCCTGCTCACCTGAGACCTCTGCGTGAACGGCTTGATGAGCTCATGCCCTCGCGAAGCATTCTCCCCGGTGGAGCGAAGGTGGGGCGATTTGGCGGCTACAGGAAGCGAAAGCTGACGACTCGAACGCTCGATCGAGTCGCGTTTTGTCGCTTCTTGTCTACTTGAGGCGACTTTTGTGCTGTCTCATAACCCAAAGGTCGGAGGTTCGGCGCACCGGCCGCGGCGTCAGCCGCGAGCGCGGGGCGCGAACGCGGTCCGGAGGACCGCGGTAAATCCTCCCCCCGCAACCAAGTGAATAAACGGTCGGGGGCGACCCCGGCCGTTGTGTACCCGCAAGTTCTGGCGAAGCTAGGCGGGGTGATCGAGGGAGTACCGAAGGTCGACACCTACGAGACGGCTTCCAGCTACCTTCGCACCACCATCTAACCGCGCGCGCGGCTCCCACAACGATGAGGCCCCGAAAGGGGCCTCTTTGTGGCTCAGGCCGAGCAGTGCCCGACATCTGGATCAGCGCCGAGACCGTCACCTCGCGGCGCGCGTGGCTGCGCCGTCCGCAGTCAAGACATGCGGTCGAGGTTGGCGACAGGCCTCCGTGGTTCGGTCTCGCCGCGGGACTGGGCGGCGCAAACAAGACCACGGCGCCGTGAAAGTCGCGGGGTTCGACGTCGCCGCGGCGAATTGGCTCCCGGCCCGATCGACGGCGGCTGGGCCCCGCTGTCCCGGGCACACATCCGGCCGAATTCGTCATGGTGGGGCCATCGTCCGGGGCTGCTACTGTAGTCCGTCACGAGAAACAACATGACGCTCGATCAACAACGTCGGCACGGAGATTACAGCCCAGGCAACGTCCAACCTGAGGCGATTCGTTTCGTCAGCGAGCTCACGCACTCCACTGTCGCGCTGGTGCTCGCCGGAGGGCGCGGCACCCGGCTGAAACAACTCACCGACTGGCGCTGCAAGCCGGCGCTGCCCTTTGGCGGTAAGTTCCGCATCATCGATTTCACGCTTTCTAACTGCGTGAATTCCGGCATTCGCCGCATCGGGGTGGCCACGCAGTACAAGGCGAACAGCCTGATTCGCCACATCCAGCGCGGCTGGAGTTTTCTCAACGGCCGCTTCGACGAGTTCATCGAACTGCTGCCGGCGCAGCAGCAGGCTACAGAAGCATGGTACAGCGGCACGGCCGACGCCGTCTTCCAGAACCTGTCAATGCTGCACCGGCATTCGGCGAAGTATGTGCTGGTCCTGGCCGGCGACCACATTTACAAAATGGACTACGGCCGAATGCTCGCTTTTCACGTTGCGCGCCATGCTGACCTGACGGTGGGGTGTGCGGAAGTGCCGCTCGCGGATGCCAGCGCTTTTGGCGTGATGGGCATCGATGGGGATGGGCGCGTGGTGAGTTTCGAAGAAAAGCCCGCGCAGGGGCAACCGATTCCAGGCCAGCCCGAGCGGGCACTGGCAAGTATGGGGATCTACGTGTTCAACGCGGGGTTTCTGAACGAACAGCTGATCCGCGATGCCAATGATGCTTCCTCATCGCACGATTTCGGCAGGGACGTAATTCCGCACGTCATGTCGGGCAATCGCGTGTTTGCGCATAGTTTTGCCGACAGTTGCATTGGCGTGACTACGGGCGGCGCGCCGTACTGGCGCGATGTCGGCACGATCGACGCCTACTGGGAAGCCAACATGGAGCTGACCAGGGTGGTGCCGGAACTCAACCTGTACGACAGCACCTGGCCGATCTGGACCTACCAGGAACAGATGCCGCCCGCGAAATTCGTGTTCGACGATGACGACCGGCGCGGTATGGCGCTCGATTCGATGGTGTCGGGCGGCTGCGTCATCAGCGGCGCTACGGTGCGGCGCTCACTGCTGTTTACCGACGTGCGGATCGAGTCCCGTAGCGTGGTCGAGGACTCGGTGGTGCTGCCCAACGTCAGGGTCGGAAACAACGTGGTGCTGAAGCGCGTCGTGATCGACCGGGGTTGCGAGATCAAGGAAGGCATGGAGATCGGGGTCGATGCGGCGCATGACCGCCGCCGCTTCTCCGTGACCGACAACGGCATCACGCTGGTTACTCCCGACATGCTCGGGCAGGGCATCTACTCCGTGTGATGACGCGATGAGCGACAGGACGCTCGGCCAGCGCGCTCCGACAAGACGAGGAAGATCGCGCCAGACGCGGGTGGTCCGTTGATGGCGCCGACCACTAGACGGCAGAGTGGGCGAGGCGTACCGGGCGCGAGATCAAGGTTCTTCCGGTCGAGCGAAAGTCGGGCGGAAACCAGCCGACTCAGGCCTACTCCAGCCTACTCGAAGGGCTCCGGGAGTCGTTCCCTGTCGGCTCTCTTCGCTTCCTGTAGACGATTGGCGGGCCCTCATAACCCAAAGGTCGAGGGTTCAAATCCCTCCCCCGCAACCATTGACGATTTGAGGCCGGGAGGCTCCGCAGATCAGGATCGCCGGAGGAGTCTTGAGATCACGACGGCGGCGCGCGCGGTACAGGGGGCGAGAGAAGTCAGATCGATTGTCTCATCCGGGCTGTGCTCGCCCCCGCCTTTGACGCCGAGGCCGTCGGCGCCGGGGAGCAGGGCTCCGATGAAGTTGAAGTCGCCGAAGCCGCGTGAGCCGGGATCGTCCGCCTCGAGAGGCCCCTGACCCAGGTCGCGACTGGCCGCATCGATCAGCTTCAGGACGGCACGATTGCCGTCGGTCGCCGGCCAGCCCGGCACGAGGTCCTCGATGGAGAGCCGCGCGGTCGTCCCAGGAAGATTCGCGGCGGCGATCTCCCGCATCCGCGTTTTCGCCTCCTCCCGCTCTGTGTCACTCACGAAACGGAGATCGCCTTTTGCGGTGGCCGCCCTCGCGACGACGTTGAACTTCCCGGCCGCGGTTCCCGCGCTCCGGTCGGCGTCGTGGCTGACCTCGATTCCGCCCAGCAGGATTCCCGGATTGACGGTGACGTTCGGATGCGCGGAAAACACCCTCCGGAAGCCGTCCAGGATTCGCGAGGCCTCGTAGATCGCCCCCGCGCCGCCGCGTTCTCGGAGGACGGACGCCGAGTGTCCTTGCGCTCCGGCGACTTCCAGCCACCAGAGACTGAGCCCCCTCCTCCCGATCGCCACTCGGCCCGAGTCGGACTCGAAGCTCAAAGCGACGTCGCACTGTCGCGCGGTCTCGACGAGGTCGCGGCGCGAAATCTCCGTGGGGCGGCCGGGGTTTTCCTCGTCTCCGGTCAGGAAGACGCGCACCGTCGCGTTCGCGAGGGCTCCGGCCTCGTTCAACGCCTTGAGGGCGAAGAGAAGCGCGACGTCGCCTCCCTTCATGTCGGCGACACCGGCTCCCCGCGCTGTGTCTCCCGCTCGCTCGAAGCCGCGGCCTTCATAGATCGTATCCAGGTGACCGATCAGGAGCACCCGCTTTCCGGCGGCCCCGCTCGGCGCGACGCGCTCCGCGACGAGATGACCGGCTCGGTCCATCGCGTCCGGCACGGCCGCCCAGCGAGTCGCGAACCCCAGCGCCTCGAGCTCATGCTGGAAGCATCGGCCGACTTCCCGGACGCCGGCGACGTTGAGAGTCCCGCTGTCGATGTTGACGACCTTCTCGAGAAACGCGAGCTCCTCCGCGAGGCGCGCCTCGACGGATCGAGCCAGATCCTTCTCCGCCGGATCGAGCATCTCGTTCAGCCTCCGGCCGGTCCCCGGAACGACCGTCGCGCCGAAACGAGCCAGTAGGTGCCGAGCGAGACGCAGAAGAACAGCATTGTCCAGAGGACGAGCTCGTTCGGCGGGAGGCAGAACACCACGGTGATGAAGGCCACCCAGGACGATGGCGATGGCGTTCAAGAGCGGAGCGAAACGGCCCAGATTCCACGGCGCGTTTTTCGGCGTTGCGAATTCGCCTCTGCGGCGGACGCGGTTGGACAGATTGAGCAGGATCGGGAGCCCGTAGGCGAGATAGAGCGCGATCGTGCTGATCGAGGTGATCACGGGGACGGCCGCGGCGTAGACACAGATCGCGACGGCGAGCACGCTCGTGACGAGAATCGCCGGGACGGGCGTCCTCCAGCGCGAGTGGATCCTCCGAAGAAGCGTCGAGCCCGGCATCCCGCCATCGCGCGCGAATGCGTACCACATGCGGCCCATCGAGGTGATCGACGAAAGCCCGCAGAGCCACATGGCGCCGCCGATGACGACCGCGACCAGGTTGGCGAGCGGACGCGGGAGGTTGTGGTCGACGATGTAGAGGACCGGATAGGGATCGGCGGCGGTCCGAGCCACATCGCCGTCCGGGATGCACCAGGTCAGAACGAGCAGCATCACCCAGCCGAACACGGCGGACACGGCCACCGAGAGAAAGACGCCCCAGGCGGAGTTCTTTCGCGCCATCACGGTCTCCTCGGCGACGTGGGCCGAGGCGTCGTAGCCGGTGTAGGTCCACTGCGCCTGCAGGAGTCCGAGCACGAACGCGAGCGCGAACGGTCCGGCGGCATAGAACGCCGTGAGGGACGGAAAGAGCGCGAAGAGGGGAGAGGGGAAGGCGCGCTCGCCGACGACGACGGCGGGTCCGACGCGTCCGTCGGGGAGCGGCGCCGACGAAGCCTCGAGGGGCGTCACGGCCGGCGCGAAACGCGTCAGGAACTCGCGCGGGTTGTGATGCGTGCCGAGAAAGGCGAGCAGCATCGCGATGAGCGCACCGCCGGCGATGTGCCACCAGACGCTGAAGTCGCTCAGCTTCGCGGTCAGGCGGATGCCGAAGACGTTGATGGCGACCTGGGGGATGAGAATCAAGACCATCACGAAGAGCTGAAGGCTCCAGCTCGTACGGTGCCGAAGACGGCAGCCCGCGTCGGGGGGCAGGCCCAGGAGGCGGGTCGACCGTGCCGATCAGGTAGATGGCGGCGGCGATGTCGATTCCGGCCGTGATCGTGACCTGGCCGACCATGTTGAACCACGCCGTCGTGAAGGCCCAGCCGCGCCCGCCCAGCCGGAACGCCCAGAAGTAGAGGCCGCCGGCGGTCGGGTAGAGAGAGGCCAGCTCGGCCATGCTCGCCGCGACCGCGAGCGTGAAGAGGCTGACGACCGGCCAGCCGGCCGTGTTGATGATCGGGCCGGCGAGCTTCAACCCGTAGCCGAAGAGAAGGACGGCGCCCGTCAGGATCGAAATGATGGAAAAGCTGATCGCGAAGTTGGAGAAGCCGCCCATCTCGCGGAGGAGCTGCTGGGCATAACCGAGCCGCGACAGGTCCTCCTCGTCGCGTCGGAGGAGCTCCTCTCGGCTCGGCATCTCTCTAGCAGGCTGCTGAAAAAGGGATGCGGGCGTCGTGGCCGACACTTTGCAAACGGCGCCCGATTCGGACTGTCGCGACTCCGTTCTTCACTCTTTCTCCACGGGCGCCGGCAAAGTGCCGGCCACCCTTCGGGTTACGGCGGCGCGGGGCCATCTGCGGCGTCATCGCTCCTCGACGATGCGAAGGCATCGCCGTCGTCGCGCTTCCTTGCGTCTGACCCCACGGCGCTCGTAAAGCCATCCCACACCCTTTTTCAGCAACCTGCTCGTCGGGATCTACTCGGGCGTCACGTAGCGGCGGTAATGCCTCCGTCGACGGTGAACGTCGCGCCGTTGACGTAAGACGAATCGTCCGAGGCGAGGAAGAGGGCAGCCTGCGCGATCTCCCTGGCCTGCGCCAGCCTCCCGGGCGGAATGTGCACCATGCGGCGCGCCCGGCGCGCCGGATCGGAGAAGAGCTCCTTCAGGAGCGGCGTATCGACGGGACCGGGGCAGAGGGCGTTCGCGCGGATGCCTTTGCGCGCAAACTCGATCGCGATCTCGCGCGTCATCGCGAGCACGCCGCCTTTGCTCGCCGTGTAGGCGATCTGGGCGTTGCGGCCCCCACCAGCGCCACGAACGACGCCGTGTTCACGATGCTGCCTCCGCCCGCGCGGAGCATCGCTGGGATCGCGTACTTGCAGCCGAAGAAGACGCCCTTGAGGTTCACGCGCAGGACGAGGTCCCACGTCTCCTCGTCGGTGTCGAGGACCGAGCCGTCGGCGGCGGGGAAGATGCCGGCGTTGCTGAAGAGGACGTCCAGCTTGCCCCAGTTCTTCTCGGCGGCCGAGACCATCGCCTCCGCGTCCCGCGCGACCGAGACGTCCGCGTGGACGAAGAGGGCCTGACCTCCGGCGCTCTCGATCTCGCGCACCACCTTTCGCCCGGTCGCGTCGTTAACCTCGGCGACCAGAACTCGGGCGCCCTCGCGTGCGAAGAGAAGCGCCGATTCGCGCCCGATGCCGCTGCCGGCGCCCGTGATGATGGCGACTTTGTTCTCGAGTCTGCCCATTCGCACCTCAGCCTCTCTCGAAAAACCGCTCCCGTTCCCAGCTCGTGACGACCTCGTCGAACTTGCGCTGCTCGGTCCGCAGAAAGTGCAGGTAGTGAGCGACGACGTCTTCGCCGAACGCCTCCTTCGCCAGGCGGCTCGACTCGAGAAGGCCGATCGCTTCGCGCAGACTCCCCGGCACCCTCGGCAACGCCTTGGCCGAATAGACGTCGCCTTCAAAGGGAGGCGGCGGCTCGATGCGCCCGCCGATCCCGGCGAGTCCCGCGGCGAGAGTCGCGGCCCAGGCGACGTAGGGGTTCGCGTCGGCTCCCGGGATGCGGCACTCGATGCGCAGCGTGCTTCCCTCTCCGACGACCCGGATCCCCGCCGTCCGGTTATCGACGCTCCAGGCGATCGTGGTCGGTGCGAACGAGGCGCTCTGAAACCGCTTGTAGGAGTTGACCGAGGGCGCCCAGAAGGCCGTGAGCTCGGCCGCGTGCTCGAGAAGACCGCCGAGGAAATATCGGAACGCGTCGGCGCAGGCGATTCCTCCCAGCCGTCCCTCGCCCGGAAAGACGCTGGCTCTTCCCGTCGCATCCCACAGCGAGATGTGCTGGTGAAGTCCGTTGCCCGCGACGTTCTCGTCCCACTTCGCCATGAAGGTCACCGCGAGTCCCTTGGAGTATGCGATCTCCTTCGCGGCGTGCTTGGCGAGGACGTTGCGGTCTGCCTGCTCCAGGAGATCGCTGTACTCCACGTTCAGCTCCTGCTGTCCCGGTCCCCACTCGCCCTTGCTGCCTTCCATCGGAATGCCGCTCTGGACGAGCGCGCGGACGAGCTCGCCGACGACCGGCTCTTCTCGAGTGCCGGCGAGCAGGTGATAGTCCTCGATGTAGTTGCCGAACGGGACGAGGCCGTGCCAGTGCTTCTGTCGCGCCGAGTCGTAGGTTTCGCGGAAGAGGTAGAGCTCCAGCTCGGCCCCGCCCTTCGGCACGAACCCCATCTCCCTCGCGCGCTCGACCTGGCGCTGGAGGATCCGGCGCGGGGAGACCTCGACCGGCGCCCCCCCTCCGTGACCACGTCGCAGAGCACGATCGCGGTGTTCGGCAGCCACGCCGCGCGGCGAAGCGTCCCCCAGTCCGGAAGGCAACGGATGTCGCCGTAGCCCTTCTCCCAGCTCGCGAAGGCGTAGCCCGGCACCGGGTCCATCTCCATGTCGCACGCGAGCACGTAGTCGCAGGCGTGCCAGCCGCGCTCGGCCACGCTCTCCGCGAAGAAGCGTCCCGTGAGGCGCTTGCCCAGCAGTCGTCCGTACCAGTCGGGCATGGCGACGAGCACGGTCTCGATCGCCTCCTGTCGGATCGCGTCGAGGAGCTCCTCGCGCGTCATGCGCCCCGCCGCCATCGCCTCACTCCTCCGAAAAGAAGACGCTCTTCGTCTCGGTGTAGTGCTCGAGGGCGGCCAGCCCCAGCTCTCGCCCGAGGCCGCTCTCCTTGACGCCGCCGAACGGCGCCTCGAGAAACACGCTCCGGCTGCTGTTGACCGACAGAACGCCCGTCTCGACGGCCCGCGCCACGCGCATGGCGCGCCCCAGGTCTCGTGTGAAGAGCGAGCCGGAGAGGCCGTAACGGCTGGCATTGGCGAGGCGCACCGCCTCCTCCTCGTCCCGAAATGGGATGACCGAAACGACCGGCCCGAAGATCTCCTCGCGCGCGACGCGCATCTCATTGTCCACGTCGGTGAAGACTGCCGGAGTGAGAAACGATCCCTTCGAGAGCCTCGGGTCGGTCGGGACCTCTCCGCCCGTCACTCGGCGGGCGCCCTCCGCGTCCCCGATGGCGATCCACGCGCGTACCTTTTCGCGATGGGCGGGCGTGATGAGCGGTCCCATCTCCGTCTCAGGCAAAAGTGGGTTCCCCACGCGGATCGCCGCGGTCATCTTCGCGAGGTCGGCGACGACGCGATCGTAGATCGTCCGCTGAACGAGGAAGCGCGAGCGCGCGCAGCAATCCTGGCCGGCATTGTCGAAGACGCTCCAGAGCGCGGAGGACAGACATGTCGAAAGGTCGGCATCCTCGAAGATCAGGCAGGCCGACTTGCCGCCGAGCTCGAGCGAGATGCGCTTGAGCCCATCGGCGGCCAGCCGCATCACGCTCTTGCCGCCCTCCGTGGATCCGGTGAAGGAGATTTTTCGCACGGCGGGATGCGAGACGAGCGCCGCCCCGACGATCTCGCCCGGCCCCGGTAACACGTGGAACGCGCCCGGCGGAACTCCGGCCTCCAGCGCCAGCTCACCCAGTCGCAGGGCCGAAAGCGGCGTGTCGCTGGCGGGCTTGAGGATGACGGTGTTGCCCATGGCGAGGGCGGGGGCAGTCTTCCAGGTAGCGATGGCGAAGGGGAAGTTCCAGGGAACGATCAGGCCGCAGACTCCGAGCGGCTCGCGGAACGTGACGCTCGCGCCGCGCGCCGACACCGGAATCGTCGAGCCGCCGAACTTGGTGACGGCTCCGGCGTAGTACTCGAAGCAATCGGCGCCGAGCGAGATCTCGCCGCGCGCCGAGGCGATCGGCTTGCCCGTGTTGCGGCTCTCGAGTCGCGCGAGTTCGTTCGCCTTTTCGCGGATCAGCGCGGCGAGCCGGAAGAGCACCGCGGCGCGATCCTTCGGCGTGCGCCGCCTCCAGTCCTCGCGGTACGCAACGTCCGCGAGCCGAGCGGCGCGATCCACGTCCTCGGCGTTGGCCTGCGCCACCGAGGCGATCGGCTCGCCCGTGGCGGGATCGAAGACCAGGCGGCGCTCGCCCGCTGCCCCTTCGGAACGCTCGCCCCCGACGAGAAGGGAAGCCTCGGGCGGTGCCGCGGCGGTCATGCAGCAAGAATATCGGTTTCCCCGCGTGAGCCGGCTTCGAGAGCGAGACGATTTCTCGGCCGCCGGTCAGGTCCGGTCGGGCAATGCCGGGCGATCTGCCGTCGACAGGGAGCGAGAATCGCCGACTCGCACACGGCGCGCCGCGAAGCGGCCGGGAAGGGTCGGCGCTGAACGCCGACGCCCACCGCAACACCGACCGGTGTGCCGACGCCGACAGCGACGGCGACCCCAGGTCCGGGAACGGCCGCGGCCGTACCGACGCTGGCCCCGCCGATGACGGCTCTGCTCGGCCTCGCGCGTCGCGGCGAGGTAGCGGATATCATCCGTCACGCATGCGAGGTAAACCGTGACCAAAGACCCCTTCAAGGACCGCGAGCGCGGGCTGGAAGAAGGCTTCTTCCGCAAGAGCGACGCCAAGCTCATCGAGAAGATGCGGGATAAGGCCAGGCTCGACGAGATCGTCGCGGAGCTGGCGAAAGTTCTGCAAGTCGAGAATCCGGAGCTCCTGCGCCGTGTCATCGACCTCGGAATCAACATGAGCACGGGGTCGGCACTGATTCTCGCGCCGCTCGTTCAGGTGGCCTGGGCCGAAGGCAAGGTCACCGACAAGGAGCGCGAGACCGTCCTGCGGCTCGCGGCCGGACGCGGCGTCGAGAAGGGCTCGCCCGCCGAGGGCCAGCTGCTCGTGTGGCTCGATCGGCGCCCGGACGATGCGGTCTTCCAGGCGGCGATCGAGGTCATCAAGGCCGGCCTCTCGCACCTTCCGTCGAACGAGCGCGAGGAGCGCATCGCGAGCATCGTGCAGGGCTGCCGGGAGGTCTCGGAAGCATCGGGCGGCATCGCGAAGGCGCTGGGAGTCGGGAGCGGCGTCTCCACCGAGGAACAGTCGGTGCTCGACGTCATCTCGGGCGCTCTCCGGAGCCCGTAGCGACCGGGCGGAGGCCTCCGCAGAACGAGGATCGGCTGGGTCGCACGGGGGGGCCGCGATGTCCAGTACCTTGGAGTTCCGTCACGGTGTGCTCGCCGCTTATCCCGACGTCTATACGCCGGCGGCGCGGACGGCGCTCGAGGCGCTGGCGCCCCTGAATCGCGATCGGTGTCGAATCATGGCCGAGCGCAGCGTGCGGCGTCGCGAGCGAGCTATCCACGGTCATCGGATGGACTTTCTCGAGCCCGACGCTCTCATCCCGCGCACCGACCTCCGCGTGCGCGATGCCCGCGAAGGCCTCTTCACCGGTGGCGACATTCCGGCCGATCTGCGGCGCCAGTGGATCCAGGGAACGGGGCCCGCCACGCGGCCGCGCGCCACGGCCGAGAGCGGGCTGCGCAACGTCGCGTACGCGCTGCTCTCTGGCGCCGACGGCTGGATGTTCGACGGCGAGGATGCTCTGGGACAGGTCGACACGTTGTCGCTGGACAACCAGCGGAATCTGAAGTCGCCTTTGACGAGGAGCCGATCTTCCTGCGGGTCGCCGATGACGTCGCCGCCGAGATGAACGAATGGGCATGGGACTTTCTGGGCCGGCCGATGTTCGACGGCTGGCGCCGGCAGCTCGCCTTCACCACCCGGCTCTTCCGTCCTCGCGGACTGCACCTGGACGACCGTCACCTGCGCGAAGAGGACGGCACCGGCTTTTCCGCATCGATCGTCGACCTCGTGCTCTATGTCGTCAACAACCGCGAGCGACTGCAGGCGGAGGGCCGGTCCATCGTCCTCTACCTCCCGAAGATCCAGACGGCCGAAGAGGCCGCTTTGTGGAACGACATGCTCGCCGCGCTCGAGCGACACCTCGGGCTTGCGGTCGGGACGATCAAGGTCTACGTGCTCGTCGAGCAGATCGAGGCCTGCTTTCAGCTCATGGAGATCCGCGCCGCGCTCCGTGGGAGACCCCGGCCGTTTTGTTTCTGAACCGCAAATCCGGCGTTGCCACAACCGCCGACGCCCGAGGCACAAGCGGTGGCCCCGTGATAGCGTGATGGAACGTTAGGGAGTTTCTCTTGAAGCCGGCTCGACCCGCTCCCGACACACGGAGGTGGTCTCCTTCCGGGAAAGGCGCGATTCTCGCCGGCTCCGGCGAGCGCCGGCAGCAACCGAATCACACCGGCCTCTTGAGAAGACTCACCTGTCCGGGCGTCCTGTTTCTGGCAGGCCTCCTGCTGATCCCGCGGGTCGCATCTTCCGAGTCGTCCTGGATTCCTTTGACTCCGACGGGCGGACCGCCTGCTCCACGACGCTTTCACAGCTCCGTCTATGACCCGACGAGCAATCGGCTGATCCTCTTCGGCGGCTGTCTGGCCGGCACGTGCCAGAGCGTCACGCAGTCGACCAATGAAGTCTGGGTGCTGACGAATGCCAATGGAGTCGGAACGCCGGCGTGGAGCCAGCTCACACCGACCGGTCCGCTTCCTCCCGCACGATTTCTTCACGTGGCCGCGTACGACACGGCGACCAATCGCATGATCGTGTGGAGCGGCGACAGCACGTTCGTCAGCCTCCCGGATCTCACCGACGTGTGGGTCCTGACGAACGCGAACGGGCTGGGAGGAACTCCGGCATGGGTTTCGCTTTTTCCGACCGGAGGGCCGCCGCCGGGAGGCACCTTTCCGGGCCGGGAATTCACGAGCGCCGTCTACGACGGGATCACCAATCGGATGATCGTGTTCGGGGGCGCGACCTGTGATCCGTGCGGGGGAAGAAACGACGTCTGGGTCCTGACGAACGCCAACGGCCTCGGTGGCGCACCAGCCTGGCTGGAGCTATTTCCTTCCGGCGAACCGCCGAGCGCTCGCTACCTCAACAGTTCGACATTCGACTCGGCCGGCAATCGACTGATGATCTCGGACGGAGTCGGTCCGGGGGGAGGAGTCGCCGGCGACACGTGGGTCCTCGCGAATGCGACGGGTCTCGCCAGGAGCACTGGGATGCCGACCACTCCGGTCTGGACATCGCTTCCCGACGGTCCCGAGGCTCGCGCCTTCCATGCCGCGGCGTACGACCCCTTGAGCAATCGCATGGTCGTTTTTGGGGGCTCCGGGAGTTCGGGGTACCGGAACGACGTCTGGGTTCTCGACAACGCGAACGGGGCCGGCAGCGGGCCGGCCGCCTGGAGTTTGGCGACGCCGATGGGAACGCCGCCGGACGCAAGGGTCGTTTTCTACCATTACCAGCTGTACGACCCGGCGACACGCAGGCTGCTCGTTTTTGGCGGCGATGACGATACCGGGGCGCCGGCTCTCACGGACTACTGGGTGCTGACCGACGCGGTCGGGTCGCTCGCCGGCGCGTCCCTGAAGCTGGACGTCCACGGGTCCGGTGGCTCCTCCAACCTCAATGGCGTGCTGGAGCCCGGCGAGTCGGTCGTCGTGGAACCGGCCTGGTTGAACATCAGCGCGGCGTCTCTGGGGCTGACCGGCACCGCCTCCCTCTTCGAGGGCCCGCCCGCCGGTGGAACGACGTACACGATCGTCGACGGCGCGGCGGACTACGGAACCCTCGCCGCCGGAACGTCCGGCGACTGCTTCGCCGCCACGCAGGACTGTTACGAGCTCGCCGTCTCCGGACCGCGGCCCGTGCCTCACTGGGACGCGATTTTCGCCGAGTCGCTTTCGTCGACCCTGGACAAGACCTGGACTCTGCACATCGGCGAGAGCTTTGGCGACGTGCCGACCCCGAGCGTCTTCTACCCGCACATCGAGAACATCTTCCATCACGGCGTCACGACCGGCTGCAGCGACACCGACTTTTGCCCCGAGGAGCCGGCGCTGCGCAAGCAGATGGCGGTTTTCGTGCTGAAAGCGAAAGAGGGTGCGGCATACCTGCCCCCTCCGGCAACGGGGATTTTCTACGATGTCCCGGCGAGCGACCCGTTCGCCCCGTGGATCGAGGAGCTCTATCACCGGGGCGTCGTCGCGGGTTGCGTCGGACCCGGAGCCCAGGAGTACTGCCCGAACGATCCGGTCTTGCGGCAGCAGATGGCCGTGTTCCTGCTGCTCACGCTCGAGGGCTGCCGGTTACGCGCCGCCGGCCTGCTCCGGGCTCTTTGCCGACGTCGCATGCCCCAGCCTCTTCGCCGATTGGATCGAGGACTTGTGCGATGCGCGCGATCACCGCCGGTTGCGGCGAAGGAAATTTCTGTCCCACGAAGGCGACGACGCGCGCCCAGATGGCGCCGTTTCTGGCCAAGACGTTTGGTCTCGTGCTCTACGGTCCCTGAAACAAGAGTTGGTCCAGACGTCTGATGAACCCCGGCCTGGCGAAGACCGGATTCGACGGGGCTCCTCCCGCTAACTCTCGATCCTGTAGATCTCACGGCGACCATAGTTGATCGATTCGGCTTCCCTGTCTCGACGTCCAGCGAGTGCGTTCGGAGGCCCCCCCTCTTCCGCATGATGAGAACGACGCGCCCCGGCTTCCCCGGGGGCGAACGCGCACCCAGGTGGATGTCGCGGGTTCGACCCCGTTTCCCGCTCCAAGCTATCCCCGGCGCGTGAGTGCCTTAGAGTCGAACCTCGCCCTTTTCGTCCGAGTCTCTCGATCGGGGCCCTCGAGCCGCTCCCGAGGATCCCCGACGTCCTCTCACCCGGCTGGTCAAGATCGACCGTCCAGGACGCAGTGGCATCGGACGGGTACGCGAAGCGTGTTCGAACCGGATCATCGGAGCGCTCGGAAAATCTTCGCCGCGCCCTAACCAAGGGATCGCGCTCCCGGTGCTGCTTCTGATGGGAACCCTGCGGGAAGTCTCCCGCGCCGCGAAGCGGCGAAGAGGGTTCGGCGTCCACAGCGAGCTCCAAAATGATGCATCCGGGTCATGACAGGCGATGCTTTTCGAGGCATGTTGGTCACTCCAAAAGGAGGAGTGTCATGAAATTCGCAAGAAACGTTAGCTTTCAGATCAAGACTGGTAAGGAGAAAGAGTTTACGAATCTGTTCGAGAAGGAAGTCGTCCCGATGCTTCGGAAGCAGAGCGGTTTTCTTGAGGAGGTGACGCTTGTCAACCCGAAGAATGCCGTCGGCATCAGCCTTTGGGACAATCGACAAAGCGCCGAGGCCTACCAGACCACGACGTATCCACAAGTTCTGGCGAAGCTCGGCGGCGTGATCGACGGAATACCGAAGGTCGAGACCTACGAGACGGCTTCCAGCTACATTCGCGCCGCAATCTGACCGATAGGGCGCGCGTCGTTCCCACGATGGCGAGGCCCCGAAAGGGGCCTCTTTTGTAGTCAGGCGCCGAGCAGCGCCCCGACATCAGCACCAGGCTCATTCGCTGCCGAGGTACTGCTCGATAGGCAGAGGCTGGCTGGGCGACGAGGGGCATCCGCAAGGCCCGTCACAAAGGGTGGGCCAAGGCGCGATCGCGACTCTTCTCCGGTAATAACGGAGGTCAGTCCTTCGGCCGAGAGGGCTTCGGAAGGAGCTTCATGACGGGGCTGCCGGACTCGATGATCGTGGCCGACCGACGCTGGCCGTCCACCACCTCGAATCGAACGGAGAGACCAGGGGCGCCAGCGACGCGAAATCGCGTCTGCGCCACCGGGGCGAGCAGAAGGCGGTCCTCGCCAGGAAAGGTGAGGACGAGCATGCCGGCCTTCACTTCGAGCGTCACCTCGGCCGAGTCCCCCTCGGCAACGTAGCTTCCGGCGAGCCGGGCCAGATCCGCGTCCGGCAGGGAAACGACCTGCATCTCCATCGGCTCGGTGCGGAAAGGCGGGCGGCGAATTTTCTCGACGCAGGCGGTATCGAGCCCTTTCGTCGCGCCGCGCTCGACGAACTCAATCTGAAGGTTCTTCACGCAGTCGAGGCCGTCGAGCCCCTCGTAGTTGTGTCCGCCGTGGGGTACGACGACGTGGAGCCCGTGAGGAAGGTGCTTCGCCACCTCCTCGCCGTTGGAGGGCGGTGTGGCGGGGTCCCACATTCCCGAGAGCAGGAGCACCGGCACGTTCGCGCGCACCGGGCTCAGGAAGTCTCGGGAGACGCGCGCGCGGGGCCAGATTTCACACGCCTCGCGCTGCTGCTTTAGGCGGTACTCCCCGAGGAAGGTTCCCTGGGCCGCGCGCTCTCCCTCGCCGGGTTCAATCCACGGGACATCTTCGGCGCATGTAATCGAGAGGTAGAGACCCATCGAACCGCTCCCGACGATACGCTGGCGCCCATATAGGGCGAACTCGGCGAGCGGCGTGAAGTCGCCTCCGGCGGCCTGGTGCAGCACGGCGGGAATCTCGCGGGCGGTCCCGGAGGAGTACAGCATGTATCGAACAGCTTCCGCGGCCAGGTCCTGTGACAACGTGACATCCGTCGGCGCGCCGGTCTGGGGATGGAGGACGCGGACGGTCACGGGCTCCCGCGCGAGCTGCCCGAAGGCGCGCTTTGCCTCTTCGCCCAGGTTCGGGAAGGCTGCCTTGCAAGGCGCCTCGGCCGCGCACTCCGCAAGCACTCCCGTAAGCGCTCGCTCCGCCCCTTGCGGAAAGTGCAGCGGCATACGGTCGTCGGTTGGCACCACGCCCTGCAGGGTCACCGTGCGGACGCGGTCGGGGTGTTGTCGCAGGTACACGAGCGCGGCGCGCGTACCGTAGGAGCCTCCAAGGAGGTTCAAACGGTCGTAGCCAAGAGCCGCCCGCACATCGTCCAGGTCGTCCATCGCGATCGACGTCGTGTAGAGAGTGAGATCCGTGCTCTTCTCGAGCTCCGCCCGGCACTGCCGAACCGCGGCAAGAGGAAAGAAGGAGCCGAGATAGCTCTGCAGGTTGTCCGCGGGAACAAACATCTCGCAGTTGAGGGGATGCGAGCCCCCCGTGCCGCGTTGATCGACGAGGAGAATGTCGCGCCGCTCGCGGAGCTTTGCGAACTCCCTTGCGAGAGGCGCGGCCGCTTCCGTGGACGACTCGCCGGGCCCACCATTGAGAAAGACGTATGGATCCGAGAGGCGTTCGGAATCGGTGGCGGGGACCACCACGATCTTCAGCGAGATCTTCCGTCCTATGCGCGTGTCGCGGTTCTCGTACACCTCGTACGTGCCGCAGCGCGCCTTGCCCTGCACTCCGGGGACGTCGCAGGGCTCAAGCAAGCGGGAGGCCGCGGGCGGCTTCCGCGGCCCTTGCTCGCCAGCCGTTGCCGATCCGGTGGCCGCGCAGGCCGCCAGCGCGGCCAGGCGGAGGAGGCCAGCGTTCATCGCTGCCAGTCTAGCGCTTGAACGTTCGACAAAAGCCCGTGCGTGGCAGAGGTCAGGCTGCGCCCGTGATTGAGATGCAGGAGCCTGCAGGCGTGCAACGGGAATTGCCGGGGTCGGTCCCGAGCAAGTCAAGGGGTTACGTCTTGAGACGTGACCCCTTTTTCTTAAGACCGGAAATCGTGCCGGGCGCCATTCGCTAGTCGAAGGCCGACGGCTTCTGTTCAGTCGAGCTGAAGGTCGAGAGTGTCCGTATCGGCGTTCGCGATGCCCGGTCCAGAAAGATCTCGTCGCGATGGGAAAGGCCAACAAGCAGGTCGGCTATGAGCTGGGGCTGGCCGAGGAAACCATCAAGGCGCATCTCAAGACCATTTTCTTGAAGCTCGACGTCGCCGATCGGACCCACGCCGTCACGGTGGCGGCGAAGCGTGGCATCATCGAACTCTAATCCCGGTTCTTAGCTAGAGTGAGGACCCGTCTGACGTCTCAAGAGTCAGCTTCGGGTGTGCTCGCACGATCAACGCCGCAGGGATCAACAACGGCAGGCAGCCTCGTGCGGCATGATGCGCAGCCCCGGCATGTCCCGGCCTCTTCGTGCGTGCCCGAACCGTGTGCGGCGCTATTCGTCGAAGGGGGCATTGATCAGCAAGTCGACAGTCGACACGGCTTTGTAGCCGGGCACGAAGCGCTCGCCAAAGTCGCGCAGGAAATTGTCGTGACTCGTTTCGGGCCTCTCCCTGACGAGGCGACCGCACGTCTCGCTGAATCTGTCCTTCATCCGCAGACGGGGGAATTCATCGAGGATGCGACCGACATCGGCTGTCTGGAGAGCGTCAAGGCCAAAGCCGCCGTAGTCGAGGCCGATGCCCATCGTGCCGACCGCCACTTCCGGCTCCTTGTGAAACGCGAGCGATGGCGTCGAGTTGAGGGCCACCAGGTCCCAGACCAGTTGCGCCTGGCGATCCGAGAGACGGCCCGTGATGAACGACCGAGCCGCGTTGGCACCGTTCACTTCGAAGCGGTTGGGGCCTGCGACACCCGCAGTGAGGCCGATGTCGTGGAGGATCGTGCCCACAGCGACGACGTGGCCATCGTAGTCGATTTTCTTTGCGCGGCCCATCAGTTCTGCGAAGAGCCACGAACGCATCGCGTGATTGAAGAGATACGGCTCGGAGAGCCGCCGCGCGTACTCGATCGTCGCCGTGATGAGCGGACCGTCGGGTACAGTGACGCCCGCAATCAGTCGTGTCGGGGGCGCGTTCCGATCGGTGGAGGCCGTCGCTGACGCAACCGCCGGCTGTCTGTCCTGGACCATGCGTTCACTCATCGGAGATCTCCTTTGCTTCGCACTGGCTTTGAATTATCCCTCGTTGATCGCTTGACGACGCGTCGCCGTAATTGTTTATCGTTCCGGAGCCCGGTGGCCAGGAAGACCCTCCAAAGAGGCCTGCTGCTCGCCTCGGCAGCTGCAACTACAAGACCTCATCCATCGCCGTTCTGTGACATCGGCGCCGGATTTCGTAGCCCCGTTCTATCGATTTCTTTGGAAGCCCGCCGCGGGTGTCACATCCCGGAGTGCCTCCCGGTCTTCACCAACGCAGGCGGGCCTCGGAAGATCGGGTACCCGGCGTCCAACGCGCCTGCGGGGCAAGGTTTTCGAAGAGCTGCGCAGGCTGAACGGAGGCACTCGGACGAATTCATGAACCGGTCCATCGGCCGCCCAGGGGAGGAGCGCGCGAGCCCGTTTTTGCCGTTTCCTGGGCGAATCACCCCCGAAGGAGAACGGCGCCAGGGGTGACGACGCGCTTCCTCCCCGAGGCGGATGGTCGGACAGGATCGAGTAGCGGCACGGTACGCGACCGAACGAGTGGGAGAGGATGAAGTGCCGTGAACCCCAAGACCCTATTGCGCCATCTCCGCCGAGGTCGCCGCAGCACAACTGGTGCGCGCCCTGAACGGCTGGCCGGTGACGATCGCCGCGTGGCAGGTGTCGACCGCTCCGTGTTCCCCCGGCTTCTGGCCGCGGGCCCGCAACGTTCGCCGGATGCTCATTGGAAGCGTCCCGCCGCGCGCCGGCGCGTCGTTCGTCGCAGCCCATCTCGACCACGACGCGTTAGATGCGGTCGCCGGGTGCGAGTTCGTCGATGATCGAATCCGGTTCCAAGGATTGACCACGGACCCTTGAGCCGGCCAGGCATGTCGTTCGCTGCTCCTGGCGCAGGGAAGTGCGATATCGCTCGCATTGCTGATGGAGTTCGACACCGATGACGCAGTCCCCCAGCCTCCTGACGAGCGTCCCGACGATCGATGAAGTTCTGCACGATCACGCGTCGGAGTTGGGGCACGACTTCATACGCCTATCGGAACCATGCGTACCGCGTCATGAACCTGTGCGCCGCCATTGTGAAAGACCGTGTCGACCTCGAGAGGATCGCGGTTGCCGCGGTCTTCCACGACCTCGGGATCTGGACCAACAGGACGTTCGACTACATCGCGCCGTCCGTCGCGCTCGCACGCGCGTACCTCGCCGCAAGCAGTCGGGCGGCCTGGATCGCTGAGATCGAAGGGATGATCGTGGACCACCACAAGATCACGCCCTCCCACGCCAATCAGGACTCGCTCGTCGAGCCATTCCGACGAGCCGATTGGATCGACGTGACGCGCGGCCTGAGAACATTCGGGCTTCCACGTCCGTTGATTCGGTCGGTCCTCGCTGGTTGGCCGAGCGCCGGTTTTCATCGGCGCCTGGTGCAGTTGACTCTCGAAAGATTCCGCACTCATCCGCTGTCGCCGTTGCCGATGGTCAAATGGTAGTCGCGACAGGCTCTGGTCCAGACGCGCTGGTGACGGAACGACGCGTTGTCACGTCGCGACATGCCGCTCGGTCCTACCTAGCATGAAGGCATTGTTCGCCAGATAATGAACCTGCCGTGTCGACAGAGCGCCTCGACTCCGGCGTGCTGTTGTCACGAGAGACGAGGAGGAAGAAATGACCATCGCGACCACCGAACGGACCATCACTGACCACGAGGCAGCACAGGTCGACCGCGCGAATGCCTCGGGCACCACACCTGTTGTCTTCGTTCACGGGCTCTGGCTGTTGCCCTCGAGCTGGGACCGCTGGGTGACGCTGTTCGAGGAGGCAGGCTACGTGGGGTTGGCACCGGGCTGGCCCGACGATCCCGAGACCGTCGCCGAGGCCAAAGAGCGACCTGAGGTGTTCGCGGGCAAGGGGATCCGCGAGATCGCCGACTACGAGGAGGCAATCATCCGCCGCCTGCATCGGAAGCCCGTAATCATCGGCCACTCCTTCGGGGGACTACTGACCATGATCCTCGCGGGGCGCGGGCTCGCCGCCGCGTCGGTCGCGATCAGCCCTGCTCCCTTCCGCGGCGTGCTCCCGTTGCCGATCGCGGCACTGCGCTCGGCGAGTGTCGCCCTGCGCAACCCCGCGAACTGGAACCGCGCGGTCCCGCTCAGCTACGAGCAGTTCCGTTACAGCTTCGCGAACGTGGTCGGCGAGGACGAGGCGAAGGAGCTGTACCTCGGTTACTCCGTTCCCGGCGCCGGCGAGCCGCTCTTCCAGGCGGCGTCCGCGAACATCAACCCGTGGTCCGAGGCAAAGGTCGACTCGATGAACCCGGAGCGGGGTCCGATGCTGGTCATCTCGGCCGACTCCGACCACACGGTCCCCTGGGCGATCGCGAACGCGTCCTACAAGAAGCAGAAGCGCAACAAGGGCGTGACCGAGATCGTGAAGATGTCGGGGCGGGGGCACGCGCTGACGATCGACGCCGGCTGGCGAGAGGTTGCCGAGAAGGCTCTCGAGTTCGTGAAGCGGTTTACGTCCGGCGGGCGTGCAGCCCGGGCAGTACCCGACCCTCGACTTCCGCAGAAACCTCCGAGCGCACGCAGAGGCACAGTTTGAAGATCGTCGCTGTCGGTCTCGGAGCGCTCATCGACCGCCAACGGGAGCGTTAGAGTGGAAAGAACGATTCGCATTCTCATCCAGACGACCACTCCCGGCGGGCGGGACGATTGGTCGGTCGAGAGCCTTTCGCTTCTCACGGGACACCTCGCGTCGGTTCGGGAGGAGGAGACTCGGTTCGACGTGACCGCGCGAAATCGCGAATCCACGTCCGGCGGCGACGATCCGGTGCTCGCGTCTCTGGATCGCTCGTCGTTCGACCAGCTCTGGCTCTTCGCCCTGGACACGGGGAGATGGGCTCACGCCCGCCGATTGTCTGGGAATCACTCGATTCCGCCAGCGCGGCGGAGGCATTCTTGCCGCGCGAGATCACCAGGACATGGGCGTCTCTCTTTGTGCGCTCGGTGAGATCGGTGCCGCGCACCACTTCCAGACGAAGAACCCCGAGCCGGATCCTGCACGCCTCACGTCCGACGACCGCGGGACACCGAGCATCCTCTGGCCCAACTACCACTCCGGAAAGAACGGCGATTTCCATCGGATCGCGCGGGTCGAGCCGTCGCATCCGCTCCTTCGCAACCCGGACTCTCCTTCCGGTTGGATCGACTTCTTTCCTTCGCACCCGCACGAAGGGGCCGTCAACGCCCCTCCTGGAGACGAGGCGCGCGTCATCGCCACGGGCACGAGCCTGGCGACCGGACGTCCCTTCAACCTCGCGGTGGCGTTCGAATCGAGCAAGGATGACAACGGGAACACGCTCGGCCGAGCCGTTGCGGAGTCGAGCTTCCACCACTTTGCCGATTACAACTGGGACACGAGCCGCGGAGCTCCCTCGTTCGTGACGGAACCCGAGGGACAGGGCATGAGGAACGAGCCTCGTGCCCTCACGGATATCAAGCGATACGTGCATAATCTCGCGTTCTGGCTCGCTCCGGCCGCCTGACAACGCCACTTCGCGAAGGCCTCTCTGTTTGGAGTTTGAAGGGAAGTCGCCGACGTACTACGAAAGGAACGTGGACATGGCAATCGCAAAAGTCACCGAGATCTGGTCCGCATCCACCAAGAGCTTCGATGACGCCGTTCGCATTGGGATCGAGCGTGCGGGCAAGACCCTGCAAAACATCAAGAGCGCCTGGGTCCAGGAGCAGAAGGCGAAGGTCGAGAATGGGAAGATCACCGAGTATCGCGTGAACATGAAGGTGACATTCGTCCTCAAGGACTAGCGATGGTGGGGCGAAAGGTCGGGCGATCTGGGCGTCTACAGGAGACGGATTTGACGACTCGAACGCCTGATCGAGTCGCGTTTTGTGGCTTCTTCTCTGCTGGGCCGATTCGCGGCGACTTCTCCGTTTGCCGCCGACTGCCAGTCCAACGAGGCGAGTAGGCCTCAGTCCTGTGGAGGGCCGCTCGCAGTATCAGAGAACTCGTCGCGGCCAAGCGAGCCTCGATCTTTCGCGACCCGGCGAATGCCTCTATTTCGGTGTCAAGAGAAGCCTGGATAACGGGACGGATGCTCAGTAGGTGACGTTCGACCTGCGTACATGTCCACAACCTTCATCGTGAGTTTCAGTGTCCGCCGAGCTGGAGGTGGTGGCTCTTTTCATATGCGTCGATTCTCGCCTCTATGGCCTTGAATCTAGCGACGCTCGCTCGTGGAGCGGGCGGAATGGAAACCGGAGACTCGGCCCATCTCGACCTCGCCGAGGTCCACTTTTCTGCCCGGACGACGGGCGCGGATTGAAGCCGCGACGGAACGTTACTCATATCGACCTTTCTGAAAGCCTTCAGGAGGATGCTCTCACTCGATCCGGGGCCGCATCTGATGCAAAGGCATCAAAGGATTCCGGGCTTATCGGCTCAGATGAGCGCAAATGATTACCACCTGCCGCTGATATCCAAACCATCAAGGCCGGACGCCTACTGTACAGCGATACCATCTGCAAAAACGCCCTCGTGTTTGTGATTGTTCTCGTCTGCCGTGTAGGCCGGTCCGCGCCGGTGTCCGTGAATTAGCCCAGAACAGCCCGTAGAAGGCTTATCGCCGTCTCCGGAGGCCACGGCCTAAACGTCTCGTACGAGCTACCTGCGAAGTTCTGGGCTAACGCGAGCGCATCAACCCGCTCTCTGGCCCGGGTCGCTTTGCGTGCAGGGCTGCATCGCCCGGAGAATCCGACTTGGCCTGCCCGCGGGCCCTTTTTTTTTGCGTGGTAAGAAGAGCGTAATGCGAGCGCCCGACCTCGCCCATTCGGTCAGAGCTCTTCTCGACGGAGCACCTGGAGCAGTTTGCCGGCGCCCTCGCGGCCGAGCATCTCGTCTTTCCGGGAAAGAGGCGCGGCCGGCGGCTGCTGCCGCGCCTGCGCGAGAACGCCAGGGTCCTGGTGCATTCGCAACGGCTGATCGCGGAGGCGAGCCGGCAGACTCGCTCCGATCTCCCCCGCGGCCGAGTGGCTGCTGAACAACTTCCACATCGTCGAGGAGCAGATCCGCGAGATTCAGGAGGATCTGCCTCCCGGGTTCTATCGCGAGCTGCCCAAGCTCGCGTCCGGAGAGCTCAAGGACTTTCCGCGCGTTTACGCGCTCGCCTGGGAATTCGTATCCCACACCGACAGCCGAATCGAGCTCGAGACGCTCGGGCGGTTCGTCCGTGCCTATCAACGCGTACAGCCGCTCACGATCGGGGAGCTGTGGGCCCTGGCGATCTCCCTGCGCCTCGTGCTCGTGGAGAATTTACGGCGCATGGCGGAGGGCGTGGCCGCGCGAGGCATCGCGCGGGATCATGCGGATGCCGTCGCCGACGCGCAGCTGGGCACCGACGGCGCCCCGAAGCCCGGACCGGCGGCCATGATCCAGATGCTCGAGCAGCGGCCGTTCACGAAGGCCTTCGCGGTGCAGCTCGCCCAGAGGCTTCGCGAGCAGGATCCCGCGGTCACGCCGGCGCTCGACTGGCTCGACCGACGGCTCGCCCGGGAGGGCACCACGACCGACGAGATCGTTCACACCGAGCACCAGGCCCAGGTCGCCACCCATGCCACGGTGCGCAACGTCATCACCAGCATGCGGCTGCTGTCGGCCGTCAACTGGGCGGATTTCTTCGAGAGCGTCAGCCTGGTTCACGAGGCGCTCTGCGCGGGCACGCGCGTCGCCGAAATGGACTTCGCGACCCGGGACCGCTACCGGCACGCGGTCGAGGAGCTCTCGCGAGGCTGCGCGCAGGACGAGGTCGAGGTGGCGCGCGGGGCCGTCCGCATGGCGCTCGACGCGCAGGCCTCGTCCTCCCGACGCGCCGTCCTTCGAGCCGCGCCTGGCCGACCCGGGCTACTACCTCATCTCCAGGGGCCGCTCGCGTCTCGAATGCGGTGCTGGAGTACCGGTTGCCCGCGCGCCAGTGGCTGCGCCGCGACGTGGTTCCAGCGCGGCGGCTCCCCTCTACCTGTCCTCGATCGTCCTCTGGACCGCCGCGATCCTCGCCGTCCCGGTCTCGGTGGCCGCGGCCGCGGGCGACCCCGATTGCTCTCGCTCCTCCTCACCCTCCTCGCCCTCGTCCCGGCCTCGGATCTGGCGACCAGCCTCGTCCAACGGTTCGTCACGGAGCTCGTCGGTCCGCGCCGCCTTCCCAAGCTCGAGCTCGCCGGCGGGGTCCCGGAGGGCTCGACGCACCCTCGTCGCCGTCCCGATGCTCCTGACCGACGAGTCCGACATCCGCGACGTCGTCCAGCGGCTGGAGGTGCATTACCTGGGCAATCCGGATCCGGAGCTCCGGTTCGCGCTGCTGTCGGATTGGTCGGACGCGCCCTCGGAGAGCCTGCCCGAGGACCAGGCCCTCCTCGACGTCGCGCGCGCCGCGATCCGAGAGCTCAACGAGGAGCACGGCAGCGCGGCGGGTGGCGGCGACCGATTCTGGGTCTTCCACCGCCGGCGCCTCTGGAACCCGAGCGAGGGGGCCTGGATGGGGTGGGAGCGCAAGCGCGGGAAGCTCCGCGAGCTGAATCGGCTCCTTCGAGGCGCGACGGACACGTCCTTTCTTCCGCAGGATCACGGCGCGGCCCCGCCCTCCGGAGTCCGCTACGTCGTGACGCTCGACGCGGACACCCGCCTGCCGCGAGAGGCCGTGCGCCGGATGGTGGGCACGATCTCCCATCCGCTGAATCTCCCGATCTTCGATGCCGCGGCCGGTCGCGTCGTCGACGGGCACGCGATCCTGCAGCCGCGCGTGACTCCGACCCTCGCCGAAACCGGGTGGGGAACGATCTTCCAGCTCGTCTTCTCGGGACCCCGCGGCATCGATCCCTACGCCTTCGCGGTGTCGGACGTTTACCAGGACCTCTTCGGCGAAGGCATCTACACCGGCAAGGGAATCTACGAGGTGGACGTCTTCGAGAGAGCGCTCGGCGAGCGCGTCCCCGAGAACACGCAGCTCTCGCACGATCTCTTCGAGGGCCTCTTCGCCCGAGCCGGATTCGCCTCCGACGTCGAGCTCTTCGAGGGATTTCCGGGTCACTACGAGGTGGCCGCGTCGCGCCAGCACCGGTGGGTCCGGGGGGACTGGCAGCTGCTGCCGTGGATTCTGGGAACGCGGCCCCATGGCAGGCCGTGCGGCCGGCTCCATCCCCATCATGGGGCGGTGGAAAATGCTCGACAACCTCCGCCGCAGCCTCTCGGCGCCCGCGATGCTCGCGACCCTGCTCGCCGGGTGGTGCCTGCCGAAGGCGAGCCCGAGGCTCTGGACGCTCTTCGTGCTCGCCGATTCTCTCGCTTACCGACGCTCCTCTCGTTCTTCACGAACCTCGTTCCGAACCGCCGCGGCATCGCCAAGCGGAGCTTCGTGCGCGGCGTCGTGGCGGATCTGGCCGTCGGCCTCGCGCAGTCGGCTCTCCGAGTCGTCTTCCTCGCCCACACCGCCTGGCTCCGGACTGGACGCGATCGCGCGGACACTCTGGCGGGTGGCGGTGACGCGGCGCCGGCTGCTGGAGTGGGTGCCCGGCGGCGCAGTCGCTGCGCGACGTTGGACCTGGAGGCTTACGGGTTTTTACCGTCGCATGCGCTCGGCCCTCGGGGTCGCCGCGGTGGCGGCGCTTCCTGGTCGCCGCGTCCGGGCAAAGGCCTCCTGGCCATGGGCCGTGCCCTTCCTGGCCTGCTGGCTCGTCTCGCCGCTGGTTGCCTGGTGGGTCAGCCAGCCGCCGCGGGAGATCGACGGCGCCCAGATCGACGAGGCCCAGGCGCGCGAAGCTGCGCCTGATCGCCCGTCGAACCTGGCGTTACTTCGAGCGGTTCGGGGGGCCCGATTCCCATGGCCTCCCGGCCGACAATTTTCAGGAGGTGCCGCGAGCCGCAAGTCGCCCCGCGAACCTCGCCGACCAACATCGGGCTCGCGCTTCTGTCGACGGTCGCCGCCAACGACTTCGGCTGGATCGGAACCGGCGAAATGGTGGAGCGGATGGAGGCGACGTTCGCGACGATGGCAAAGCTCGAACGGTATCGAGGCCACTTCTTCAACTGGTACGACACCGAGAGCCTTCTGCCGCTGGAGCCCCGCTACGTCTCCACGGTCGACAGCGGGAATCTCGCCGGGCATCTGATCGCCTTCCGAAATGCGTGTCTGGATCGATTGGAGGAGCCCGCCTCGATCGAGCGGGCGCTTGCCGGGCGTCGCGGCAGCGCTCGATCATCCTGCGCGAGACCGCGGCGGCGGTATCCGAGCGGAATCGGGAGCCGCGTCGTTACGTATCGCCAGCTGGAAGAGGCCGTTCGCGAGACCGCCGCGCTCCTCTCGCCGGCGCCCGCGTCGCCGGACGAATGGGCGGAGCGTCTTCGGGCGCTGTCGTGCCGCGCCGAGATCCTGGTCGACATCGGTCTCGCGCTCGTGCAGGAAGGCGGAAGGTCCGAGGCGGAGCGCCGTGCTCGAGTGGGCGAGGGCGGTTCGCGATTGCGTCGGCGAGCCATGCGCGCGACTCCGGGAGCAAAGCAAGGCGCCGAGGGTGAGGAGGCGTTCGCCCGAAGGAGCTCTCCTCCATCGCCGCCACCGCGGCGACGCATGGCGCAGGAGATGGATTTCGCGTTCCTCTACGATTCCGGTCTCGCGAGCTCTTCGCGATCGGCTATCGCATGTCCGACGGCACATTGGACCCCGGGCCACTACGACCTGCTCGCATCGGAAGCGCGCCTGGCCAGCTTCGTCGCGATCGCGCTCGGTGACGTGCCGGTCGAGCACTGGTTTCACCTCGGCCGCCCCTTGACCCCGGTCGGGCGCGGTTCGGCGCTGATGTCGTGGTCGGGATCGATGTTCGAGTACTTGATGCCGGACCTCGTTCTCGAGGCCCCACCCGCGAGCCTGCTCGAGCAGACCAATCGGCTCGCCGTGCGCCGCCAGATCCGTTACGGAGAGGAGCGGGGCGTTCCCTGGGGAACCTCCGAGGCGGCCTACAACGCGCGGGACGTCCAATTCACCTACCAGTATTCCAACTTCGGCGTCAGCGGCCTGGGGTTGAAGCGCGGCCTTTCGGAGGATCTGGTGGTGGCCCCTTATGCCACAGCGTTGGCTGCCATGGTCGAGCCGGTCGAGGCGCTGGAGAATTTCGAGCGCCTGGCCTCGATCGGCGCGCTCGGTCGGTACGGGTACTACGAGTCGATTGATTACACGCCGACCCGGGTCCCGGAGGGCGCGGCCTTTGCGATCGTTCGCGCGTTCATGGCCCACCATCAGGGAATGACGATCGTTGCGCTCGCGAACGTGCTGTTGGGATCCGTGATGCGCGGGCGCTTTCGGGACGAGCCGGCCGTTCAGGCTACCGAGCTCCTGCTCCAGGAACGCACGCCCCGCACCGTGGCGGTCGCGCGCCCCGATCGGCGAAGGGGAGCTGCGGCTCCACGTGCGCGATGAGGTTCCGCCGGTTCTGCGGCGATTCCGATCGCCGCACGATCCGACGCCCCGCACGCATCTGCTGTCCAACGGCGGGTACTCGGTGATGATGACCGCCGCGGGCTCCGGCTACAGCCGCTGGCGGGGGCTCGACGTGACGCGCTGGCGGGAGGACACGACGCGCGACGCCTGGGGGACTTTCGTGTTCTTAGCGACGGGGAGTCCGGTCAAGACGTGGTCGGCCGGATATCAACCGGCGGGAGTCGAGCCCGACCAGTACGACGCCATCTATTCGGAAGACCGCGTCGAGATCCACCGACGGGACGGTGACCATCGCGACGAGCCTGCGGACCGTCGTTTCGACGGAGGACGACGCGGAAATGCGGCAAATATCGCTGACGAACTTCGGGTCTGCGCGCCCGAGAGATCGACATCACTTCGTATGCGGAGATCGTTCTCGCTCCCTCCGCGGCCGATGCCGCTCATCCGGCGTTCTCGAACCTCTTCGTCCAGACCCAGTTCGTCCCCGAGATCGAGGCCCTGCTGGCCAGCCGCCGGCCTCGCGATCGCGAGGAGCCGGTCTGGGCGGCACACGTGATGACGGTGCACGGCGAGTTCGTCGGCATGCTGCAGTACGACACGGATCGCGCGCGCTTCCTGGGGCGGGGCCGCCGATCCGTCATCCGAGCGCCGATCGAGGATCGCCGGCCGCTGTCGAATACGGTCGGCACGGTCCTGGATCCGATCTTCAGCATTCGTCGCCGCCTCCGCCTCGCCCCCGGCGCCACGGCACGGGTGCAACTTGCGCTGATGGCGGCCGACACCCGCGAAGGCGCCGATCGCCCTGGCCGACAAGTACCGGGACCCCGCGATCTTCGAGCGTGTCTCCAACCTGGCGTGGACGCAGGCCCAGGTCCAACTGCGGCATCTCGGGATCACGAGCGACGAGGCGCACCTGTTCCAACGCGTCGCCACCCGCATCCTCTACTCCGATCCCACGTTGCGCGCTCCGGTGGAGACCCTGATCCGCAACCGCCGGGGGCCGTCGGCTCTCTGGAGACATGGAATCTCCGGCGATCGTCCGATCGTGCTCGTGCGGATCGACCAGGTCGACGACCAGGGAATCGTGCGGCAGCTGTTGCGCGCCCACGAGTACTGGAGACTGAAAGGGCTGAGCGGTGGATCTGGTCATCGTCAACGAATCGCCCGCCTCCTACTCTCCGGAGCTCGGCACCGCGCTCGAGTCTCTCGTTCGCGCCGGAGTCCGCGCATTCGGCGTCGCGACGGAGCACACGGTGGGGGAGGTCTTCGTGCTGCGCGGGGAGCTGCTTTCGGGCGAGGAGCGCGACGCGCTCGCCGCGGCCGCTCGGGTCGTCCTTCTCTCGCGGCATGGCACGCTGGCGGAGCAGGTCCTGCGTCTGTTGAGACGCGCTCCCGCGCCGCGGGCGCCCGAGGCGGTCCTCGCTCGGGCGCCGGACCTGGACATCCCTCCTCCGCGCCTTCCCTTGCAGTTCTTCAATGGGCTCGGTGGCTTCTCCGAAGACGGTAGCGAGTACGTCACGATCCTCGGGGAGCGCCACCAGTGGACCCCGGCGCCCTGGATCAACGTCCTCGCCAACGCGAACTTCGGCTGTCTCGTCTCGGAATCGGGATCCGGCTACACGTGGGCCGGAAACAGCCGGGAGAACCAGCTCACGCCCTGGTCGAACGACCCGGTGAGCGATCCTCCGGGAGAGGCCTTCTTCCTGAGGGACGAAGAGACGGGGGAGATCTGGAGCCCGACGCCGTTGCCGGCTCGGGGCGACGGGTCCTACGTAGTGCGCCATGGCCAGGGCTACAGCCGCTTCGAATACGAGCACGGACGAGTCGCCACGGACCTCACCGTTTTCGTGGCCCGGGAGGACCCCGTCAAGATCTCGCGCCTGTCGGTCGAGAACCGATCCGCTTCGACCCGGACGCTGACCGTCACCGCCTACGCGGAGTGGGCTCTCGGCCCGCAGAGAGCGGCCGCCGCGCCTTTCGTCGTCACCGACCTCGACGCCGAGACGGGCGCGATTTTTGCGCGCAACTCCTGGAACGAGGCGCACGCCGGAGGAGTCGCGTTCGCGGACGTCGGGGGCGCACAGACCGCGTGGACGGCCGATCGCACCGAGTTTCTGGGACGCAACGGCGGCCTCGAGGCCCCGGCGGGATTGGCGCGCGAAGTGATCCTCTCGCGGCGCGCCGGCGCCGGCCTTGATCCCTGCGCGGCACTGCAGGTGCGGCTGCGCCTGGCTCCGGGTCACCGCGAGGATGTCGTCTTCCTGCTCGGCCAGGGTCGCGACCTTCCGGAGGCGCGACAGCTCGTCGCCCGTTATCGGTCGCAGGATCATGACCTCGCAGTGGCCGCGGTGCGGCAGGAGTGGGAGGACACGCTGGCTGCGCTTGAGGTCCGGACGCCCGATCGTTCGATGGACCTGTTGCTGAACCGCTGGCTTCTCTACCAGGCGCTGGGCTGTCGCTTTCGGGCGCGCGCCGCGCTGTACCAGGCGGGCGGGGCCTGGGGCTTCCGCGACCAGCTGCAGGACGTGATGTCCTTCACGGTCGCGCGCCGCGAGCTGGCGCGCGAGCACCTGCTGCGCGCGGCGTCACGCCAGTTCGAGGAAGGCGATGTTCAACACTGGTGGCACGATCCCGGAGGCCGGGGGGTGCGAACCCGGATCTCCGACGATCTGCTGTGGCTCGCCTACGCGACCCACCACTATGTCGAGATCACCGGCGATCACGGCGTGCTCGACGAGCAGGTTCCGTTCCTCGTGGCGGCGCCACTCGAGCCGGGGGAGACCGATCGGTACTTCCAGCCGGGGAGTCGTCCGAAAGGGCGTCTCTTTTCGAGCATTGCGCGCGAGCCCTGGATCGGAGCCTCGAGGTCGGCCGCCACGGGCTTCCGCTGATGGGCACCGGAGACTGGAACGACGGGATGAACCGGGTGGGCGCAGGGGGTCAGGGCGAGAGCGTCTGGCTGGGCTGGTTCCTCCATACCAACCTGGTCGAGTTCGCCGCTTTCGCCGAGTGCCGCGGAGAGAGCGAGCGCGCGGGCGTGTGGCGCAACCACGCCGCTTCGTTGAAGACGGCGCTCGATCGCGACGGGTGGGACGGCGACTGGTATCGCCGCGCCTTCTTCGACGACGGGACGCCGCTGGGATCCGCGAGCAACGATGAGTGCCGCATCGACTCGATCGCGCAGTCCTGGGCCGTCATTTCGGGCGCCGCGGATCCCGATCGGGCCCGGAGGGCCATGGCGGCCGTCGACGAGCACCTGATCCGGCGGGGAGACGGGCTCGTTCTGCTCTTCGCCCCCCCATTCGACCGCACGGCCCTCGAGCCCGGGTACATCAAGGGATACGTCCCCGGCGTGCGCGAAAATGGGGGACAGTACACGCACGCCGCGGTCTGGGCCATGATCGCCTTTGCGGCGCTCGGCGACGGCGACAAGGCGGGAGAGCTCTTCGCGATCCTGAACCCGATCAACCACGCCAGCACGCGCTCGGGCCTGTATCGCTACAAGGTCGAGCCCTACGTGATGGCCGGCGATGTCTACTCGGAGCTCCCCCACGCGGGCCGGGGCGGCTGGAGCTGGTACACGGGCTCCGCCGGTTGGATGTACCGCGCGGGCGTCGAGTGGATCCTGGGCTTCCGTCTGCGCGGCACGGTCCTCCACGTGGACCCATGCATCCCCCGCGCGTGGCCGCGGTACGAGATCGATTTTCGTTACCATTCTGCCCGCTACCGGCTCTCGGTGGAGAACCCACGGGGCGCGATGCGCGGCGTGACCAGCATCTCGCTCGACGGCGGACCGGTCACGGGCCGCGAGATCCCGCTGGCCGATGATGGCCGCGAGCATCGGATCGAGGTCGTGCTGGGCTAGGTGAGAGATGCGCCCCGATCGGAGTCACGGAGCGCTCCCTCGGTCGCCCGGCGCGTCGCCGCTGTCAGGCCAGAATCACCGAGTCCGCCGGACCGGAGGGACAGAGCAAGCGGTCCAACAGTGCGAGAGAGAGTTTCTCGGCGAATGCCGGGAATCGACTCCCGCCCTCAGCGAGGGTCACACGGGAGCGGGCCGTCCGATCAGGTTGTGCTGGTACGCAAACACCACGGCCGCGAGCTTGCTGTGGACTTGGAGCTTGATCAGGATTTTGCTCACATGGTTGCGAACGGTGACCTCCGCGATGGAAAGCGCTTCGCCGATCTCAGCGGACCTCAACCCACGGCCAAGGCCCTGCAGCACTTCCGTCTCGCGGCACGTCAGCGTGATCGTGCCCCCGTCGGGAGTTCGGGCCGGTTCCAGCGAGTCCATGTCCATGGAACGGCCTTTCGTTTCGCTGGCCGACCGCCGTATTTCGGGTTCCCGGCAAATGTGCACGAGAGTGGCCAATGCCGGATGGTAAGACTCGATCGCGAAGAGAGAAGTGGCAATTGTCTTTCTCGACCCGTCGCCGGTCTTGACCTCGAGTTCGAAGGGACAAACGTGATGATCCCGTCCGGTCCGCGCCTGACCCGCCACAGGGCAGCTCAGTTGGCAGTAGTGGTTCCCGTTGGCGTCCCGGCCGTCCAGGACCTCGTAGCATCGTTTTCCCATGACGGCTCTCGCGGGCTGGCCAAAGAGCGCCTCGGAAGCCTTGTTCCAATGGATGATGCGATTGCTCGCGTCCATCGCAAACATCGCCTCACCCCGGCGGGAGATGGCATCCAGCGTCTCATGGAGTGGTCCCATCGAGCCCCTTGCGGCCATCACGTCGCAGATTACAAGCCGCCGCGGAACGGCGTCCAATCGTTTGTTCTACTCGATTCAAGGCGTCGTAACGATCGACCGTCGCGCCCGGAAGCCGGGCCCTGCGCGCTGCTCTCCCGCTTCCGATTTTTCACGTCTCAAATCGAGAGGAACAAACGATTGGAAGGAAAGCGCCGGAGCGTACATGATCCGCTCGTCGATGAAGACTCTCGGAACGAGAAGGGACAAGACACGGAAACCGTAGTGATCGTTTTGATCGTACTCTTTCTTCTCGGTGGCGGAGGATACTGGTACCGGAGCAGACGGGCCTGACGTCAGCGTCGAGCGCAGAGCCTGACCCATGCCGCACGGCGACCTCGGCCGGGGAGATGCCACGATGAAACGAGGCGTCGCATAGTGGATCGATCACCGGCAGGCGGTCGCCCGGCGGCGATTCGCGGAACAGACGGAGCACGCCCCCTGTGAGAGCGGGATCGCTCGGCCGGTCATCCCGGGTCTCCAGGGGCCACGCGGAAGGGCACCGCACCGGGCGCATCGGCTGGTTGCGCGCGGCCGTGCTGGGCGCCAACGACGGCATCGTCTCCACGGCGAGTCTCGTGCTCGGTGTCGCTGCCGCGCATGCGAGCCACAGCAACGTCCTGGTCGCCGGAGTCGCGGGCCTCGTCGCCGGGGCTATGTCGATGGCTGCCGGCGAGTACGTGTCCGTTCACTCGCAGGCAGATAGCGAGCAAGCGGCGCTCGAGCTCGAGCGGGCGGAGCTGAAGGCGGACGACGAGGGCGAGCGCTCGGAATTGGCGGCCATCTACGTCGCTCGCGGTCTCGACCGGTCGCTCGCCAGGCAGGTCGCCGATCAGCTGATGGCCCGCGACGCGCTCGGCGCGCATGCTCGCGACGAGCTCGGCATCTCCGACACCTTCCGCGCTCGCCCGATTCAGGCGGCGCTGGCGTCGGCGGCGAGCTTTGCGGTGGGAGCAGCCATGCCTCTGTTGGTCACCGTGATGGCCCCCCCGGCCGGGTTGATCGCGCTCGTCTCGGGGACGTCTCTTCTGTTCCTCGCGCTTCTCGGCGGCCTGGCGGCGCGCGTGGGCGGCGCCGGCGTGCTCAAAGGCGCGCTGCGTGTCACGTTCTGGGGTGCGCTGGCCATGGCGCTGACCGCGGGAGTCGGGGCGCTGTTCGGGACGGCGGCCTAGGCGGCCTCCCGGCGTGGGGGACCACCACGCCAACCCGGCGCGTGGTCTGAGCCCGGACCTTCGTACCGAAGCGCCGTCGGCTCTGGATGACGGCAGGTGCGATCCGAGTCGATCGATTTGGCGTCACGAACTGAGCGTAAACAACGATTGGACGCGCCGGCGGCGGTTGGACATGCTGCAAGCTGCTCTGCGAACTGGAAAGACAGGGTGAGGCCGGAGGTGAGGCGTGACGGTGGATGTGGTGGATGAGCCCTCGGGCTTTGCGCAGACCCGATCCGGGGGTGAAAGGCAATTGACGCGCCGCCTTCGGATGCGGTGCCGTGAGCTCATCGCCGGCTGGTCGCGTCCGCCGGCGAGGCTCGAAGTCGAAGTGCCCCGGATACAGGACATGCGTTGGACCTGTCCCGACTGCCGCTTGAGACACGAGACGATCATCGATCCCGATGCCGAGGCCGGGAAGATCGTCGAGGTGAGCTGCCGGGCCTGCGGGGCACAACACGAAGCCTCCGTGTTCTTCCGCCGGCAGGTGGCCAGTAAGGCGCGCATGACGGTCGGCGTCGTTTGGCTTTGAGTGGAGATCTCTAATGGCGACATACACGCTTCCCGAGCTTCGATACGACTACAGCGCTCTCGAGCCCCACATATCGGGCAAGATCATGGAGCTTCACCACGACAAACACCACGCCGGCTACGTGAAGGGGGCGAACGCCGCTCTCGAACGGCTCGGCGAGGCGCGCGACAAGGACAACTTCGACAACATCGGCGCTCTCGAGAGAGCCCTCGCGTTCAATCTGTCGGGTCACGTGCTGCACTCATTGTTCTGGAACAACCTGGCTCCGAAGGCGGGCGGACGGCCGCAGGGAGAGCTGGCGACTGTGATCCAGCAGGAATTCGGGAGCTTCGAGAAGCTCCAGAAGCAGATCAACGCCGTCGCTGGAAGCATCATGGGTTCCGGCTGGGCGGCGCTCGTGTGGGAGCCGCTCGGAAAGAAGCTGCTCGTCACTCAGATCTACGATCACCAGTCGAATCTCGCCCAGGCGGGCACTCCGTTGCTCGTGCTCGACGCGTGGGAGCACGCGTTCTATCTGCAGTATCAGAACCGCAAGACCGAGTTCTTCGACGCGGTGTGGAACGTTTGGAACTGGGCCGACGTGGCCGAGCGCTTCCAGGCGGCATGCCGGGTCAACATAGAGCTCGTCGGCGCGGGGATTGGGGTCGACTAGAGCGGGCACCCCGCCGTAGTCACGGATGCCCTTCGACCTGCTCTCTTCATTGACGCGCCGGAAGGGGCGTCTTCGGAAAAAGCTGTCACAGCGGATTCGACGTCCGCGACGACTGCTCCTCTTGCTGGTCCTCGGCCCGCTCCTGCCTCTCCTCGTCTACGTCGCGGCGGCCCGCTGGCTTCTCTCGGGACCCGGGCTCCGCTCGCTGATCAACACGGACCCCGAGACGCTGACTCTGGACTACGACGATGCGACGTCGCTCTGGCCCGGCCGCGTCACGATCCGGAACCTCCGGATCCGAGGCAGCGATCACAACGTGCAGTGGATCGTCCGGCTGGCCGATGCGCGTGTCGACTATTCGGTGCTGGCTCTCGTGGGAAGAACCTTTCGGGCCGAGCGCGTTTGCGGAACCGGTCTGTCCTTCTCCGTCCGCAACAAGCTCGAAGCTGGGGAGGCGAAGAACGCGGACCTGTCCGTTCTGCCGCCGATTCCAGGCTTCGCCGATCCGCCGCTGCGCTCGCCGAAAACGCAGGGGGCGAAGGCCCCCGGCAATCCGTGGCGAATCGACGTCCGAAACATTCGCGTCGAACACTTCGACGACGTTTGGTTCGACGCTTACCACTACCAGGGCACGGCGCGCCTCGATGGGGCATTCTTCCTGCGGCCGGGCCTCATGGTCTGGATCGGGCCGGCGCGCGTCGCCATCGAGACCGGCGAGGTGCGCATCGGACGGGCGCCCGTCGGCGTCTCCGTATCGGGGAGCATCGACGGAACCTTCGAGCCGTTCGAGCCGCCGAAGGTGCACGGCAGCGAGGTCTGGCAGAAGACATTCGGAGCCGTCAACCTCGACGCCCGCTTCGACCGGCTCGAGTCGCTCGAGCACCTCGTCCCTCGGGCTCGCACGCGCCTCGAAGGGGGAGCCGGCAAGGCAACATTCCGGGCTGCCATCGAGCACGGAATTGCGAAAGGCGAGCTCGGCCTCGAGGTTCACGACGGGTCGGTGCGTCTGGACAAGCTCGGGCTCCGGGGCGACGCCGACCTGCGCCTGCTCATTCCCGCGTGGAATCTGGCGACCGGTCCCCTCGAGATCTCGGGCAGCCGGGCCGCTTTCTCGAATGTCCGCGCCTCCGGTTCGGATGATTCGCGGCGCTGGTGGGGCCGGTTCGACATTCGATCGGGGAAGATCGGCTCGACCACGACCGCCCGCATCGACGCCCAGACTCGGGATGCGCGGCCGCTGCTCGCGCTGCTCGCGGCCGACCTCCCGGCCTGGACTCGGGACCTCCTGAACCTCGACACCTTCTCCGCGACGGGCACAGTCTCCCTCGGGCCGTCACTGACCCGCCTCCGAGGCCTCGATGCCCGCGGCGGCAGCTTTCATATCCAGGGGCACTATCTCCGCGACGAGACAACCCGGGACGGCGCCTTCCTGATCGAGTCCGGCAGCCTGAGCGTCGGCCTCGAGCTGGAGCCCGCCGCGACAAAGATCAGGCTTCTCGGCGCGAAGCAGTGGTACGAGGAAGAGCGGGACGCTCGGAGCGACCTACCGAGCCCCGGTGGGGATGACAAGAGCGTTCGCATCATACGGGCAGGCTCTCATCATGCTTCAAGGACCATCGCGTCGGCTGGGTCCCGTTGACGTCATCTCGTATGTAGTAGTCCTATGTGGTAGTCTCCGGGTGGTTCAATAGGTCGGGTCGGCTTCGAAACCTTGTCGTCGCCGTTCTTACCGTCGGGTTCTCCGACTCAGAATCATCGCTTTCAAGGACTGTGGAGTTCACTGTCATGAGATTCGCACGAAACGTCCATTTTCAGATCAAGAACGGTAAAGAACAGGAATTCAAGACTCTCCTCGAGAAGAAGGTCATCCCGATGCTCCGGAAGGAGAAGGGGTTTCTCGAAGAGCTGACGCTGGTCAACAAAGACGGCGCCCTCGGAATCAGCCTTTGGGAAGACCGCAAGAACGCCGAGGCCTATCAGTCGTCGACGTATCCCAAGGTTGTCGAGATCCTGCAGCCGGTGCTCGTCGGAACACCGAGGCTCGAGACATACGAGGTGACTGTCACGACTCTCGAGTTCGTCACGGCTTGATTCAGAGATTCGGCGCGGCGACGCGCCGATGGTTCAGAGGCCCCGAAAGGGGCCTCTTCTTTTTCTCCCTCCGTGCTGTCCCGGATGATCGCGAGGGCCAACGGCCGATGTGTGATAACGTGTGGATTCCGACTCCTCCGGATGGACCGACTCCCCAAGACAATTGAGTGGCCCCCCGCCGGTCTCGGCGAAGAAAGTGGGGTTTTGGATCATGGCTACCGAGTTCAAACGACTAAGCTGTGCAATCTGCGGACATCCGTTGGATTCCGACTGGCTCCAGGATCAGGTCAGAACTTGTGAAGCATGTGCGGCGTCTTCGCGGCGCCGTAAGGGGACAGTGCTTCGCCACTGGACCACCAATGGCCCGGCCTTCGTAGGGAAGGCGACCACGGCAGTTGCAGTGGGCGACTGGGGCCTGGCCGATTCCCGGCGGATCAGCCTGATCGGGTCGAAGCTGAAGTCGCTCGCGAGCGGGGCCGGTGCACTATGACGTCCCTCCTCCGACGTTGGAACTGCCGCAACTGCGGCCGGCACAACAAGACCGCAGTGGCGCGCGACGGGACCGCAAAGTGCGAGTACTGTACAGACACGGCCGAAGTTCACCCCCTCTACCCATGGGGACCGAAACTGTATCGGTTCGCGTCGAGCCTTCTGTCCTCACTCACGAGAGGCTCGGGTTGTATTCACTGGCGGCGGGTCCTGGCGCCAGTCAGGACATGGAGGCCGAACCGCTAACAGTGCGGCTTCGCGCTCTCAGATCGCTTCGGCGTTCGGTGCCACATGCGTGCGGGCCAATTTCGGTCCGCTCTTTGAAAGGTTGAGCATCATGAAGAGAATCATCGGAACGGCGGCGGGTCTTTGCCTGCTGGCCGCATCACAGGTCTTCGCGCAGACGCCGGAAAAGAAGGCGGTCGAGACGACGACGAAGCAGACCGGCGCCGGGCCGACTCTGAAGACTGAGGCGCAATCCGTGTCGGGCACGGTCCGGGAGTACGAGGCGGGCAAGAAGATCAAGCTTTCCGGTCCCGGCGACAAATCGTACTCATTCGATCTCAGCGAGAACGCTCGGGTCGAGGGAGCGATCGTCATCGGCCAGATGGCCACGGTCAATTACACGAAGGGAACCGACGGCAAGGAAACTGTCGTCGCGGTCTCCGAGGCCACGGCCAATGCAGTGACGGCGGCCGGCGCTCCGAAGATGCATTCGGAGTCGACGACGAAGATGAGCGGCACGACAGCGAGCACGGAGACGAAAACGGAAGTCGTCATCGGAATCGTGAAGGAATACGAGGCGGGCAAGTCGATCAAGGTGACGGGGCCCGATTCCAAGGACTACAGTTTTGATCTGACCGACATGGCCGCCTTGAAAAGCGCCGTGACTGTTGGCGAGCGCGTCAAGGTCACGTTCACGAAGTCGGACAACGGCGACAAGGCCACGACGATCGTGGCACACCCCGGTAAGGTCTGACGAGCCGCAGTAACCCCTTTTCAGCCAATCGACGCGTCGGCGCCGGAAGCCATCATCTTCCGGCGCTCTTTTTTTGGGGTCGCTTGCGGCTCGGCCGGGCCCAGAGCCGAACGGCCCGTGGCTTCGAGGGAGCGGCCATTCTTCTCCCGGCGCCGGCCGGGACGTCCGGCTGTCGGCGAGGAGTGAGTCGGATCTCGTGAAGGAATGAGGCCAACAGCGGCGAGAGGTCGTCCTGCCGGTAGATTACCCCGGATTCGGTGAACACTTCGCGGTCCTCGATGTCACGGAAGACGACCCCCGGCATCGCCCGCAGCTTGATCGCCGGGTCGACGAGGGCGATCGTCAAACCCGCGGCGACCATGCCCAGCACAGTCTCGGTTGAGGGGAGCCCGCCTTCCATCGTGATCGGCGGGCCGAACCCGGCGAGCTGAAAAATCGCCGACAGGTGGTCGTAGGAGCCCGGCGACAGGTGCCGGGGCCAGAGCGTGTAGGCTTCTTTGGACAGGTCTCGTAGCCCGATGCGGTCCCGGCGAGCCACGGGATGCTGTTCCGAGATTGCGGCCACGAGTCTCTCGCGCGCGGTGACTTCGCTGGCGATGCCCTCCGCCTCGATCGGCAGTCCCACGAATCCGATGTCGATGAGACCCTCGCGCAGCGCCGCGATCTGGGCCTCGGGTGTCAGGTTCTGAAAAAGAACCTCGACCGAGGAGGCGTGCTCCCGGAAGAGCCGCAGCGCACTGCCGAGAAACGCCCAATCCGTTTCCGGGGAAATGCCGATCACGATCTTCCGGAACTCTTCGCGCGCCGCCTCTCTCGCCAAGCCGGCCGCACGCTCGGCCGCGGCCAGGATCTCGCGCGACTCCTGGAGAAACCGCTTCCCGGCCGGCGTGAGCTCGACGTGCCGTTTGACGCGCCGCAGCAGGTCGACTTTGAGCTCCTTTTCGAGATTTCGGATCTGCTGACTCAGCGACGATTGCGAGGTGTGCAGACGGTTCGCGGCGCGGCCGAAATGGAGTTCCTCGGCGACCCCGACGAAATATCGAAGATGACGAAGCTCCATAAGATCCTCTTTGATCGTTAGGCGGGCTGAATTCTATCGGAACAAACGATTGGACCTGCGCCGGCCAGGCGCCCATGCTCGTTCTCCGGGATCTCAAAGGCCTCCGAGGGAAGCTCCGGCGGTCTTGGACCGAAATTCCGCTTCCTGACCCCGGTGAAAGGTGCAAATGAAGAAAATGAATCGGGCGCGAAAGCTCGAGTCCCCGGTCTCTTCGAAGGACCACGTCCGGGGGTCCCCGCTCGCGAAGGTCACTCTCGTCGGTTATGGAGACTTCACGTGCCCGGACTGTGCGAAAGCGTATCGAGACGTCAAGAAGATCCAGGCGGAAATGGGCTCCCGGCTCCGCTACGTCTTCCGCAGCTTTCCTCAAGACTCCCTTGACGAGAAGTCCGAGAGCTCCGCCGAAGCAGCGGAGTCCGCTGGGGCCCAGGGAAAGTTCTGGGAGATCCACGATCGGATGTTCGAGAACCAGCGCGCTTCGACCCAGCTTCAGTTGGCCAAGCACGCCAGGGCGGTCGGCCTGGATGCCCGTCAGTTTCGGCGAGACATGCGGGGACACGTTCATCTGGCGAGGGTTCGCGTGGTGCGGAAAGAAGGCGTTCGGAGCGGCGTCGTTGAGGTTCCAACCTTCTTCATCAATTCCCTGCAACACGAGAGTGCGTTCGGTCTGGCGACGTTGCTCCCGGCAGTCCAGGCTGCGGCAGGCGGCTCGTGATGACTTGCGCCTCGGTGCATCGGGCGGCGCTGTCGGCGACTCGGAGGGGCCATGGACGAAACACGCAATCACGAAGGATCGAGTGACGAGGCGAAGCAGCCGAATCCCCGAGATGCTCAAGGGTTCAAAGAGAATCCGGCACCTAGGGACTGAAGACGCCGCCTCCGTTCCCGGAGGGCGAGGACTCCGGCGAATGGACCCGGGGCGGGGGTTCGAACGCGGCGGGCGGCCAAGGCGAAGGTCAGCGCAAGCGGTCCACGACGTAGATGCACTCTCGATTCGAGCGGCGAGCGAAGCGGCATCGATCGTTGCTTCGTCTGAAGTCGAGCGAAGAAAACGATTGGACGGCGCGAACTTCCTTCGCCGACAATGGAGAACCACCCGGCAAAACCCGGGAACTCTTCCAAAAGCCGCGCGCCCCGCACCGGGGGCGTTAGCGGCCCTTCCTTGTTCTGAGTTCTGAGCTCGGTTTTGAGATTCGATTCTGCCGCTCAGTGACGACTCTTCAATCGCTCTGAGGTCTCAACGCCAGCGAAACAAACGATTGGATCTGCTCTCGCCGGCGCCACATGATCGAGACGCCCACCACATTTCAGTGCGAGGCCAGGATGGAGCGCACGTGACAACGAACAAACAGAGCAGACCAGCCGCCCGGCAACGCTCTCCGAGCCGTCGTTGCGGGATTGGGAGGGAAGGTTCGTGATTCGCAGGATCGAAAGGCCTTCCGAGATCGCCAATCCCGTACAGGGAAGTCGGAGAAGCTGGGTCAACATCCTGTTCCTTTCGCTGACTCCAGTCATTGGCATCGTGGGCACCGCGGCCTATGCAATCGCTTTCGGGGTCCGCTGGTGGGAGCCTGCGCTCTTCGTCGTGCTCTTCGGTCTCGTGAGCTTTTCCGTGACGGCGGGCTACCACCGCTGCTTCGCACACAAGGCCTACGTCTGCCACCCGGCCGTTCAGGTCTTCTATCTCTTCTTCGGAGCCATGGCCCTTCAGAATTCTGCCCTGAAGTGGTCCCCACTGGCGGTTCCGATCGACCCGGATTTGCCCCGTCGACGGAGCCGCTCGGAAAGATCAGAGGAACTCATGAATCGTCGTACCCGAGGAATCCTGACGGTTGCCGTCACCATCACGCTCGCCCTGTTGGTCGTGGGCTGCTCGACGACCCAGACCGCGGGCCGCCAGATCGACGACACCAGCATTCACGCCGCCGTCTCGGCGAAGCTCACCTCCGAACGCTTCTCGAACATCGTGAACATCGACATCAACGTGACCAACGGCATCGTGACGCTGGCCGGAGAGGTCCCGAACGCTCAGGTCAAGGCCGACGCGCAGAAAGAGACCCGTAAGGTCGACGGGGTCGTCCGGGTAATCAACAATCTCCAGGTCAAGTCGCCTCCGACCGCCTGACCTGTCGCTGATTTCCAGTCTTTCGCCGAGCCGGCTTCCGGCTCGGCGTTTCTTTGCCCTGCAAGATGCTGGAACCCGAGCTCGTGCGGCCGGCGACGGAGTCCCGGAACGAATCGGTGTCGCACCCATCCGGAAACCTCGTAGCGGCTGCGCGGTCCGCCTCGGAGACGATCCACGGCGTTCGCATCTCCAACCCCGACGAGCGCGACCTGGCCGGGTCGCCAGCGATTAGCACTCTCGATCAGGGAGTGCTGATATGGGAACCCGACGCGCCCCCGGATCCGCGAGTGCGCCGGACCCACAAAACACAACGGATTCAGGAGGAACGTCATGAAGATTCGGCCACTTTACGATCGGATTCTGGTCAAGCGGCTCGAGACCGGCGAGATGAAGAAGGGCGGCATCATCATCCCGGACACCGCCAAGGAGAAGCCGATGGAAGCGGAGGTCGTCGCCGTCGGCAAGGGAAAGATCAACGAGGAAGGCAAGCAGCTTCCCCTGGACGTCAAGAAGGGCGACCGCATTCTCATCGGCAAGTACGCCGGCACCGAAATCAAAATCCACGATGAAGAGCACCTTATCCTCAAGGAGGAGGAAGTGCTCGCGGTCGTCGAGAAGTAAGGAGCGGACATCATGGCAGCGAAAACGATCATTTATGGTGAGGAGGCGCGGCAGCGCGTCCTCCACGGCGTCAACAAGCTGGCGGATGCCGTCAAGGTGACGCTGGGTCCCAAGGGCCGCAACGTCGTCATCGAGAAGAAGTTCGGGTCCCCGACGGTCACCAAGGACGGCGTGACGGTCGCCAAGGAGATCGAGCTCCAGGATTCCCTCGAGAACATGGGCGCGCAGATGGTGCGCGAGGTCGCTTCGAAGACCTCCGACGTCGCCGGCGACGGAACCACCACGGCGACGGTGCTCGCGCAGGCGATCTACCGCGAGGGCATCAAGAACGTCACGGCCGGCGCCAACCCGATGGAGCTGAAGCGCGGCATCGACGCGGCGGTCAAGGCCGCGGTGGAGTCGCTGGACAAGCTCTCCAAGCCGGTCGAGGGCAAGGACATCGCCCACGTCGGCACGATCTCGGCCAACAACGACTCGGAGATCGGCAAGATCATCGCCGAGGCGATGGACAAGGTCGGCAAGGACGGCGTGATCACGGTCGAGGAGGCCAAGGGCCTCGAGACGACTCTCGAGATCGTCGAGGGCATGCAGTTCGACCGCGGCTACCTCTCACCGTACTTCATCACGGAGGCGGAGCGCATGGAGTGCGTCCTCGAGAACGTCAAGGTTCTCCTGTACGAGAAGAAGATCTCGAACATGAAGGACCTCCTTCCGCTCCTCGAGCAGGTCGCCAAGCAGGGTAAGCCCTTGCTGATCGTCGCCGAAGACATCGAGGGCGAGGCGCTGGCGACGCTCGTCGTCAACAAGCTCCGCGGCACGCTCCAGGTCTGCGCCGTGAAGGCTCCGGGCTTCGGCGATCGCCGCAAGGCCATGCTCGAGGACATCGGCATCCTGACGGGCGGAAAGCTGATCTCCGAGGATCTCGGCATCAAGCTCGAGAACGTCAAGTGGGAAGACCTCGGGGACGCCAAGAAGGTCACCGTCGACAAGGACAACACCACGATCGTCGTGGACCACTCCAAGAAGAAGCAGGAGGCGATCCAGGGCCGGGTCAAGCAGATCCGGACCCAGATCGACGACACGACCTCGGATTACGACCGCGAGAAGCTGCAGGAGCGGCTGGCCAAGCTCGTGGGTGGCGTCGCCATCATCAAGGTGGGAGCCGCGACCGAGACCGAGATGAAGGAGAAGAAGGCGCGCGTCGAGGACGCGATGCACGCGACCAAGGCGGCTGTCGAGGAGGGCATCGTTCCGGGCGGTGGGGTGGCGCTGCTGCGCGCGATCGATGCCGTTGAGAAGGCGGCCACTGGCCTGTCGGGCGACGAGAAGATCGGCGCCCGAATCGTGGTGCGTGCTCTCGAGGAGCCGACTCGCCAGATCGTGGCGAACGCCGGGGCCGAGGGCTCGGTCGTCATCAACGAGCTCAAGTCCAAGGGCGGCAACTACGGCTACAACGTGAACAGCGAGAGGGTTGAGGACATGCTCAAGGCGGGCATCATCGATCCGACGAAGGTCACCAAGAATGCGCTCCAGAACGCGGCGTCGGTGGCCGGCCTGATGCTCACGACCGAGGCTCTCGTCTCTGAGATCAAGGAGAAGGCCAGCCCTGCCGGCGGCGGCATGCCAGGCGGCATGGGCGGCATGTACTAAGGAATCCCTTTGGTATTCATTTCGAGCCCCGGCGAAAGCCGGGGCCTTTTTTTGTCCCGACCATACTGCTCACGCGCGATGGAGCCCCTGCTGAGCCCGCCCGCCCGGGCCGACAATTGGTCCAGCTGGCGGCCTCGTGCGAATCGGCTTATTGAGGCCTCAGAGCGTCCATTTCCGCGGCGAGGGTTCCAGCACCAAACTGGGCGGCTCCCTTGTAGCCGCCCGGTAGAGCGAAAGTCGGGCGATCTCCAGCCGATTCGGATCGACTCCAGGCGAATCGACGCCAAGGGGAAGCCGCGGATTCACGGATCTCTTCGCGCCCTGTCGACGATCGGCGAGGTCTCATGACCCAAAGGTCGGAGGTTCAAATCCTCCCCCCGCAACCATGATGATTAGACGCCGGGAGGAAGCTCCCGGCGTTTCGTTTGTTTCTGCCCAGGTGTCATCCCGAGCGAAGCGAGGGATCCCGGACTGGATGAGCCGCAGTCCGAATCAAGACTCGGGATCCCTCAATCGCTGCGCTCCTCGGGATGACAGGCCCCGAAGCGGGCGACAAATCGGCCGTCCGGCAGAAGGCGGGGTGACGCGCATCGCATGCTAGGCTTTCGCTGTGCGGTCGCGCCCCGCGCTCATCACGCTCCTTGCGGTCCTCGTTGCATGCGTGCCCGCGGCGGGATCGGCGGGATCGGCGGGATCGGGCTACGACAAGCCGCCGCAGAACGTGCTCGACGTGCTGCACGCGCCTGCGCTGCCGAATCCGTACGTGAGCCCGACGCGCGACCGGATCCTTCTCGTGGCGTGGGTCTGGTACCCGCCCATCGCGCAGGTCGCGGAGCCGTTCCTCAAGCTCGCGGGCGTGCGCGTCGAGCCGCGGACGCGGCGCAAGCACGACACTCCCGGCGGTTACGGAATCGCGCCTTGCGCGCAGACGCTGACGCTCGTCGACGTTGCCACCAGCCGCGAGGTCCCGGTGACGCTGCCGCCGGATGGCTGCGTGGATGGCGTCGTGTGGGCCGCCGACGGGCGGCGGTTCGCTTTCCGAAACACCTCAAAGGATGCCGTGCGAGCTATGGATCGGCGACGCCGCCACGGGCGCGATTCGGCGCCTCGGCGCCGCGCGGCTGAACCCGATGCTGGGGAGCGCGCTGCAATGGATGCCCGACCAGAAGACGCTCCTCGTGAAGCTCGTGCCGGCGAACGCCGGGACGGCTCCTGCGGCGGCCGTCGAGTCCGACGGCCCGAGCATCCAGGAGACGACCGGCGAGACCGGCGAGAGCAGTACCTACGAGACGCGCGACACGCTTTCGAACAAGCACGACGAGGACCTCTTCGACTACTACGCGGCCAGCCATCTCGCCTTCGTCGATGCGGACTCGGGTGCGATCACGCCGCTGGGCGCCCCGGCGATCATCACCGAGGTCGATCCCTCGCCCGATGGTCAGTAACCTTCGTGTGACCACCATTCACAAGCCGTACTCGTACGTCACCACGTACCCGAATTTCGCGCACGACGTGGAGCTCTGGGACCGAACTGGCCGCAAGATCCACACGCTCGCGAAGCTGCCCCTCGCGGACCGCGTACCGATCGCCGGAGTGCCGACCGGCCCCCGCGATTTCGAGTGGCGTCCGACGGAACCGGCGACGCTCGTCTGGGCCGAGGCGCTCGACGGCGGCGACTGGAACGTCAATGTCCCCGCACGCGACAAGGTCATGACGCTCGGCGCGCCGTTCACGCGGCGCGGCCGCCGAGATCGCCCGTACCGAGCAGCGGTTCGTCGGCTACGAATGGTGCGAGCGGCGCGGCGTGGCCTTGCTCCACGAGTACGACGAGAACAAGCACTGGCAGCGCACCTTCCTCGCGGACGTCGACCATCCGGCGACCAAGCCGAGTCTGGTGTGGGACATGTCGAGCGACGAGCGCTACAAGGACCCCGGTCAGCCGGTCTACAAGACGCTGCCGAACGGGCAGCGGGTCGTGCGGCAGGATGGCTCCGCGATCTTCCTCCGGGGCGAGGGAGCGTCCGTCGACGGGGATCGGCCGTTCCTCGATCGCTTTGACCTGGAGTCGCGCAAGTCCGTGCGGTTGTTCCGCAGCGACAAGACCGCCCTCGAGACCTTTCTGGCGTTCACCGACGCCAGCGGCCGCGCGTTCCTGACGTGGCACCAGTCGCCGACGGATCCTCCCAACGCGATGGTCCGCACGCTGGGCAAGCCGCTCCCGTCGCCGAAACCCGGTGAGCCCGCGGTCGCTTCGACGGCGCGCGCCGTAACTCACATCCCGGATCCCACGCCTGCGGTGCGCTCCGTCAAGCAGCGCCTGGTCACCTACCAGCGCAAGGACGGCACGCCGCTCTCGTTCACCCTTCTCACGCCGCCCGGCTACAAAGAGGGCACGCGCATCCCGGCGATCCTGTACGCGTATCCGCTCGACTACGCGAGCACCTCGACGGCCGGGCAGATCAGCGGCTCGGAGCGGGAGTTCATGCGCATCGACGACTACCGCCTGCTGCTTCTTTCCGGGTACGCGATCCTCGACAACGCCGCGTTCCCGATCGTCGGCGATCCGAAGCAGGCGTACGACACGTACCTCGAGCAACTCGTCGAAGACGCCCGCGCGGCCGTCGACACCGCCGTCGGGACGGGAGTCGTCGATCGCGACCGGATCGGCGTCACCGGCCACAGCCACGGCGCGCTGATGACGGCGAATCTGATCGCCCACACCGACTTCTTCCGCGCCGGTGTGGCGACCAGCGGCTCGTACAACAAGACGCTCACGCCGTTCGGGTTCCAGAACGAGCGCCGCTCCGTCTGGAAGGGCCAGAGCGTGTACCTTCAGGTCTCGCCGTTCTTCTTCGCCGACAAGATCAAGCTGCCGCTGCTGATCATGCACGGCGCCGACGACGCGAACCCGGGCACGACGCCGCTCCAGGCCGTCAAGCTCTACGAGGCGATCCGCGGCAACGGCGGAACGGCGCGGCTCGTGATGCTGCCGCACGAGCCGCACTGGTACGCGGCGATGGAGTCCAATGAGCAGCTCGCGTACGAGGAGCTGCGCTGGTTCGACACGTACGTCAAGAACGCGCCACCCGGTGGGAAGGCCGCAGAGCCCAAGGCTCCGGCCGCGGCGAAACCTTAGAGCAACTGGGGCATTCAGCAGCCAGCGCTTACATGTCCACGACCTTCATCGTGAGTTTCAGTGTCCGCCAGGCTGGAGGTGGTGGCTCTTTTCGTATGCGTCGATTCTCGCCTCTATGGCCTTGAATCTGGCGACGCTCGCTCGTGGAGCTAGCGGAATGGAAGCCGGAGACTCGGCCCATCTCGATCTCGCCGAGGTCCACTTTTCTGCGCGGACGACGGGCGCGGATTGAAGCGGCAACGGAACGTCAGTCATATCGACCTTTCTGAAGCCTTCAGGAGGATGCTCTCACTCGATCCATCAAAGGGCTCCGAGCTTATCGGCTCAAATGAGCGCAGATGATTACCATCTGCCGCTGATATCCAAACCATCAAGGCCGAAAGACCTACTGTATACGGATACCATCTGCAAAAACACACTTACGTATGTGATTGTTCCATACCGAAGGATTTCCGGGATCGAGCACGCTACCGACGATAGTTGAAGGCCGTTTGAATTTGGACGGTGAGCGAAAAAAGCTGGTCCAGCGAGGCGGTATCGTGCATTTGAACTTCACACGCCATACCGGCCGCCTACGCACGGCTTGAACTTTCGCACGGCTACGCTCCGCTCGAATGGCGGAGCCGGAAAGCCCAGCGGAAGGACTGGCGCTACCCACCCGCTTCGACCATGGGATGCCGGGAATGCAACCCGGAATTGGCCCGGCCGAGCTCGAGCGAATGCCGGCGGGACCAGCGGTACCGGTGGGGTGCATCGACTACGGGCCCGATCGCTCCGAGACCCGGAGCGTCGACGATCTCGAGGCCTTCGTCGGGCAGCATCGTCCGGCATGGGTCCGAGTGCGTTGGATCAACGTGGACGGACTCTCCGCCTCGTGGGTGGGATGACGCTCTGGTTTCGCCAGCGAGGTCGGTTCTAGAGCCATGTCCCGGCGACGGACTCGGCCACCCTTCGCGAAACGGCGCTCCCGGATCCACGGGCTCGGCGTTTTCGCGACCCGACGCATTCGCGTCGGGCGTCGTTTGATTGCTTACGAGGGGCAGGCCCTCACGTCCGCGGGTGTTCGGGCGCGTTACAAGGCGGCGGAGGGAGATCCGCACACGCTTCTCTTCCACGTCGGGCGCGATCGCTATATCGACGCGAGCGTGGCTGGAAACGATGCGCGCTTCATCAACCATTCGTGCGACCCATCCTGCGAAGCCGAAAGCTGGAAGGGAACCATCTGGATCCGAGCAATCCGGAACATTCAACCCGGGGTCGAGTTGACGTATGACTACGCGCTGGAGATCGAGAAGGGCGCTTCGCGCGCGAGAAGACGTCTCTTTTCCTGTCGCTGCGGTGCCGCGAGCTGCCGGGGAACGATGCTGGCGGACTGACGCGGTCGAACGTCTATCCGTTCTCTCCCGGTTTGACCGCAACCAACGTCACGCCGTCGAATTTGTACATGACCGCGTGACCGCTGGCGCACTCCGTTGTGCCGATGCGGGGGTCTTTGTCGCTCACAGGTACTTCGACGATGACTTGATCGCCGCACTCGGGACAGCGAAGCGGCCAGATTTTCCACGTCTCCCCAAGTTCCATAGAAACCTCCAGCGTTCCTCGGCTTTCCGCAGCGTCCCCGCTGACCGTATCGACCGGACGTAAAGTCGAACTACACACGAGACCGAGCTCTCGAGAGGCTGCTACGCCGTCAGCGCCACGGCGGCCTCCGGCGTGGTGACGTGGAAGCTGAAGCTCTCCTCGAGGTACAGACGCACGACGTCGCCGTCGTGCGAGGCGTAGCCGATCGACACGTCCTGGCCCGAGTCGAAGATGAAATCGCCGCCCCGCATGCTCAGCACGAGGGCTCCGGTCACGCCCGGCGCCCACACGATCGGGCCCTCGAGAATCTTGCGAAGGTGCTCCAACAGCAGGGTTCCGCCGTGTTCGACCGTCTCGATGACCAGACGGTATTGCTCGCTTCCGAGCGCGAGCCCGTACGGCCCGCCGATCCCGCTCTGCAACAGGCGCTCGGCGGCGCCCGCCACTTGCCGTGGATACCCGTCCGGCTTTCCGAGCGGCATCGGTTCCTGCGTCGAGATCTCGGCGACGCCGCGGATCGCGCCCCGCCAGCCGTGGAACACGGCGACGTTCTCGGCGACCGCGATCTGATGCGCCGCCTTGTCGAGCGCCCCCAGGTCGATGTCATCCGCGCCACGATCGGCGTCTCGCAGCTCCGCCCGGGACAGCTGAAAGTCCGCTCGCACCTCGACCAGCGGCAGGATGCGTCGCTGGAGTCCGGTCACTCCGGCGGGCGGGCCCGACGGCAGAGGATCGGTGCGGCCCAGGTTCGTCGCCGAGTGCTCCCACCCGTGCGGCCCGGAGAAGTCGACCAGCCTCCGGGCGGCGAGCGCCGGCTTCAGCCGCTCTTTCGCCTCGCCGTCGAGCATCTCCCAGCCCGACACGCTGATCGGCGCCAACTTGCGGAGCAGATGGTTCATCGCTGAATCTCCTTCAAGGTCCCGATGGCGAGCGAACCGTTCCCGGAAACATCCTCGGTCTCGGAGACCGCGTTGGCGGCCGGGGTCGGCGGATCGTCGAGGAAGTCGGACGTGGGTGCGAAGAACAGGTTGCCGCTGACCGCCCTGGAGAAGTCGAGGATCCGGTCGGAGTTGCCCGGCGGCTTGCCGACGAACATGTTGGTCAGCATCTGCTCGATTATGTCCGGGCTTCGGGCGTAGCCGATGAAATAGGTCCCGAACTCACGCTCGCCGACGGACCCGAACGGCATGTTGAAGCGCATGATCTGGCGCTGCACGCCGTTCTCGTCGACGATCGTGTTCAGGGCGACGTGCGAGTTGGCGGGCTTCACCTCGTCGGGCAACTCGATGTCGCTGAGCTTCGTCCGGCCGATCGCCCGCTCCTGTGCCTCGACGGGCAGTGCATCCCAGGCGTCGAGGTCGTGGAGATACTTCTGGACGACGACGTAGCTACCGCCCGCGAACGGCGGGTCCTCGTCTCCGATCAGGACGGCGGCGTGCGCCGCCGCTCCCTCCGGATTCTCCGTCCCGTCGACGAACCCGAGCAGGTCGCGTTCGTCGAACGAGCGGAATCCGTGCACTTCATCGACGACCCGCGCATACCGGGTGAGCCGATCCATCAGCCGCTGCGCGAGCTCGAAGCACAGGTCCAGCCGCTGAGCCCGCATGTGGAACAACAGATCGCCGGGCGTCGCGGGCGCGGTGTGCCTGGGGCCGGCGAATCCGGGAAACGGATGCAAGGCGGCGGGACGGGGTAGGCCGAACAGCCGGTTCCAGACGGCGTCACCGACCCCGACCGCACAGCTGAGCTGTCCCTCGGGGATCCGGAAGCCCACCGACCGTCGGAGCCCGCTGACATCCGACAGCACCGCGCGAACGGCGTCCTCGCCTCCCGGATCCAGCGTCATCGTGAGGAAAATCGCTGCGTCGGTGAGTGGGGTCAGGATCGCTTGGGGCTCGGTTGGCTTCATGACGGCTCAGGATCCCGCAACTTCGCGCAGACTATCGCGGGTCCGCCCCGCAGCGGAAGGTGCGGGGTGCAGCGGCGATTCCCCGGGCGACTGGGCGAGATGCCGGGCAATAACGCCATACTGAGGTGTCGGACCGGAGCGGGCGAGCGCCGGCCCGCCGCTCGACGAGGAGGGCGCCGCATGCGGTCGAGTCCGGCACGCTGGCTTTCATCAGTCTGGACGAGCGATTGGGTGATGCATTCGGCCCGTTCGGCCGTCGCCGCAGTCGCCTCTCTGTCCCTGGCGAAGCTGTTGAAGATGCCCGAATCGTACTGGGCCGCGATCACCACCATCGTCGTCATGCAGTTCCTTGGGCGCCGCGTGGGCGACATCGATCGAGCGGCTCGCGGGCACCGCGCTGGGCTGAGCTTTCGGCGCGTCGGTCGCGAGCGTCCTCGCACCAAACTGGCTCGTGTACGGCGGGGGGATCTTCGCGCTCGGACTGATCTGCGCGGGCCTGCATCTCGGTAGATCGGCGTATCGGTTCGCGGGGCTGACGTTCACGATCGTCATCCTTTTGAGTCGCCCGGGCGGGCCGATCGTGATCGCGCTCCACCGCTTCATCGAGGTCTCGATCGGAATCGCAGTCGCACTCGCGCTCACCGCAATATGGCCCGAGCGCGAGCCGATGCCCTCGTGACGCTGCTCCGGACGGGGTCGCTTCGGCACGTCGGTAGGAGCCGATAAGCGACTAGACTCTCCTCGAGGGCCATCGAGTCCCATGCTCGATCCACAGCCTGCCGTTCCTGCGGGACCGCCGACGCGCCGCGTGGAATCGACCCGGATGACGAGGACCCAGCGCTGGACGCTCCTCGCCACGGGCCTCGGTCTTTTCATGATCTTCCTCGATTCGAACATCGTGAACGTGGCGCTGCCGTCGATTCAGGCGGTTTTTCATGTCGGCGAGTCGGGACTGCAGTGGGTCGTCACGGCCTACAGTCTCGGCATGGCGGTGTGCATGATGTCGGCGGGCACGCTGGCCGATCTTCAGGGGCGCCGGAAGCTCTACCTCGCGGGCATTGCTCTCTTCACGGCGTCTTCCGCGACCTGCGGCCTGGCCTGGTCGCTCGGGTTTCTCAACATCTCCCGCGCGATCCAGGGTGTTGCCGCCGCGGCGGTCACCGCGACGTCTCTCGCCCTCGTCAGCGCAGCGTTCCCCGAGCCGAGGCTCAAGGCTCTGGCAATCGGCATCTGGACCACAATCGCGAACACGGCGACCGCCATCGGGCCCACACTCGGCGGCTTCATGGTGCAACACATCGGCTGGCGAAGCGTCTTTCTCGTAAACGTTGCCCGTCGGTCTGGTCGTCGTCCTGCTGACGCGGCGGTTCGTGGCCGAATCACGCGATTCGAGGGCGCGCCGTTTCGACGTGCCCGGTCAGCTGCTGTTGGCGGTGGCGATCGGCTCGTTCGCCGGCGCCGTGATCGAGGGGCCGCGGGCCGGCTGGCTCTCTGCCGAGATCCTCGTTCTCTTCGCTCTCGCGGTGGGAACGCTCATGGCCTTCGTGCGATGGGAACGCCACATCCCCGATCCGATGATGGACCTCACGCTCTTCCGCAGTCGGACGTACTCGCTTGCGGTCGCCACCATTTTCGTCGTCATGTTCGGGAGCTACGGGATGCTGCTGGTGATCACGCAATACCTGCAGAACGTTCGCGAGTTCTCGCCGGTCCAGGCCGGTCTGCTGCTCCTGCCCTCCAGCCTCACGACGATGGTTGGCTCGTTGGAGGCAGGGCGTCTGGTGGGCATCGTCGGGTCGCGCCGCCTGATCCTTTCCGGTCTCCTGTCCCTGATCGTCGGGCTGGCCGTGATGATCGGCGGCCTGGCGACCAGCACGATCGCCGTCGTGGTCGGGCTCGTCATCGTCGGGGCCGGGCGCGCCCTGGCCATGACGCCGTCGACCGCGCTTGCGGTGGCCGCGGTTCCGCCCGAGCGGGCGGGAATGGCCTCCGGTATCGTGAGCGTCCAGCGGGCCCTCGGCTCGACCGTGGGCTTCGCCGTTATCGGCTCGATCCTCGCCGCCTGGCTCGGTGCGACACTGGACGGTCATCTCGCCGGCGCCGTGCCGAACCCGTCCGAGCGCGCGCGATCTGACCGCCGTCATCGTCGCCAACGCGAATCCCCGTGCCTACGCCGCCGAGATCGGACCGGGCCGGCCAATTCCCCAGCTCGACCGTGCCGCCCGCGACGCCGTCATCGCCGCCGCCGACCGCGACTTCGTCTCCGGCATCCGGGCGGCACTGGCCGTCGCGATCCTCTTGCTGGGCGTCACCCTCGCCGCGGGCTACCGCGGGTTCCCGCGCGATTCGGGCAACTAGTCAGGTGCATACGCCTCCGTCTCGGATCCGTACCGCCGGGATTCTGTGGTGGCGATAAACAGCAAGCCACCAGGCATGGCTGTGTTCTTGAGGAAATTGAGAAGCTGCGCCGTAAAGGAGGCGATGCCGGCAACCTGCCCGAAGGCGTGCGCAGCGCTCCTAGAACGAGGTCGGTTCACGGCGGGTTGAGGTTGACACCGGGCCATCCGCCCACAACTCAACCCCCGGCTGTGTGGAACAAGCGGGCCGATCAAGAATCCGGCCGCGGCAGCGCCCAGGCCGATGGCCACCATCTGCAAGCCGCTCCGACGCCAGTCCCCGATCAGAGTCTTCGCGGAGTAAACGCCCACGGCGAAGAGCGTCACTGCACTGAGCGATATCGCCGCAACGATCGCCGGTGTCCGTGCGAACGCAATAAAAGGGATCAACGGGATCAAGTGGCCGATGAGTGTGGCCACCGTGACGATCACTGCGCTACGCAGCAGGCTTTGCTCTTTGACCGGCTGGAGATGCAACTCTTCGTCCATCATCGTGCTCACCCAAGCCTCCCGATTCGAGGTGATCGTGGAAACGACATCCTCGAGCAACTGCCCTCCGAAGCCCTTGGCCGCATAGATTTCCCGGATTTCCGCGCGTTCCTCTTCGGGTTGCGACGAGATCTCATCTTGCTCGCGCTTTTTCTCCGCGAGATAGAAGTCACGGATCCGAACCAAACGATGTGTACGCCACCGCACCCATGGAAATCGATTCCGTGATGTGCCGCGGCAATTCCGGTGACGACGAGAACGTGGCTAGACCCGCCGGCGGCCACGACGCCCAATGCGATACCCAACATGTTGACCAGGCCATCCTGTCCACCCAGAATCACATCCCTCGAGAGAGTTCTTTGCGCTGTGCGGCTCTGTGGCGGGCGAGGTGTATCTTGCCGGGGTCGAGAGAAGCACGCACGACGCGTCCCAGGCGAGTTGTGGATGTTCTGGGCATGTCGGAGAGGTCGGGCCTTTCCACGCCGCCTCCGGCGCGGGAGGCCCGATCGTACTCCTCTGGCTTGCCCTCGCGAGGAACGGTCACGCGTGCGCCCGTCGGCCAGGGCGGGTGGAACGGGCCACGAAAGGGGAATAGCATGGCACCCCGTTCGACGTTCGAGGCAGACCTCGATCCGAGGCTGACCCGATCCGAGGACGAGTCGAAGGACCTAGAGCATGTGGCTAGTCCGACTCGCTCTCAGCCGGCCTACACGTTCGTCGTCGTGTCGCTCCTCATCGCCGTCCTGGGGGTGCTGTCCATCGCCGCCATGCCCACGGACATCTTCCCGAAGATCGACATTCCCGTCGTCAGCGTGATCTGGGGCTACGGCGGTCTCTCGCCGGAAGAGATGCAGGACCGGATCACGACGGTCGTCGAGCGCGCGTTCACCACGACGGTCAGCAACATCGAGCACATGGAGTCGCTGTCGGTGCGGGGGACCAGCGTGATCAAGCTGTTCTTGCAGCCAAAAACGGACGTCAACGGCGCGGTGGCTCAAGTGACGGCGATCTCTGAGACGCTGCTTCGGCCCCTGCCTCCGGGCATCACGCCGCCGCTGATCATCGCGTACAACGCGGCCGACGTGCCGGTGATCATGCTGAGCCTCGGCAGCGATCAGCTCTCGGAGCAGCAGCTCTGGGACTATGGGAACAACTTCATCCGGACGCAGCTCGTGACGGTGCAAGGCGCGGCGGTTTCTTCTTCCCTACAGCGGCGTGAGCCGCGTCGGTGAACGTCGACCTCGATCCGGACGGCCTCTACGCGCGGAGTCTGTCGCCCCAGGACGTCGTCAAGGCCGTGCTGAACCAGAACATCGTCGTCTCCGCCGGCACGATCAAGATGGGGGTCGATCGAGTACGACGTCGCCATCAATAGCAGCCCGGAGGTCCTGGCGGACCTCAACGACATTCCGATCCGCTATTAAACGGAGCCATGGTCTACGTCCGCGACGTGGGGATTCGTCCACGACGGCTTCAGCGCCGCAGACGAACCTCGTGCGGCGCGACGGCAGGCATTCGCGTCCTGATGCCCCATTCTCAACAGCGGCAACGCCTCGACGCTCGACGGTCGTCGAGCGGAGTCAACGAGACCTGATGCCGAGGGTCCAGGCCGGTCTGCCCAGGAGCCTGAAGGTGGATTTCGCTGTTCGACCAGAGCGTATTCGTTCGCGCGGCGATCGCCGGGCGTGCACGAAGGGGACCGATTGCGGCCTGCCTCGATCGGCGCTGATGATTCTGGTCTTCCTTGGCACTCCTGGCGAAGCACGCTCATCGTCATCATCTCGATTCCGCTTTCGATCCTCGCTTCGTCGGGGTGCTGCGCGTGCTCGGGGAGACGCTCAACGTGATGACGCTCGGCGGTCTCGCGCTGGCAGTCGGTATCCTGGTCGATGACGCGACGGTCGAGATCGAGAACATCCATCGCAACATCGGCCTCGGCACAGCGCGCTGCCGTCAGGCGATTCTCGACGGCGCCGCAGCAGATCGCCGCGCCGGCCTTCGTCGTCGACGCTGTCGATCTGCATCGTGTTCGTCCCGGTCGTGTTGCTGGGCGGCGTCGGCGGATTATCTCTTCACGCCGCTCGCGCTGGCCGTGGTCTTCGCGATGCTCGCCTCCTATCTGCTCTCCCGGACGCTGGTGCCCGACGATGTTCGCTGTACCTGATGCGCCGAGGGAGCGGGCCCGAATGGAGGGCGCGAAGAACGAGAAGCCGCGCTCCTTCGCCCGGAGCCTCCGATCGGATCGAGGCCGGCTTCGACGGCGCTCGCGCGACGCGCTACCAGGGAACGCTCGACTGGGTGCTGGCGAACCGGAAGCGTCGCGTTCTCGCGTTCGTTGGATCTCGCCGGTCGGCTCGGCGTCGTACTGTTCCCGTTCGTGGGCCGCGACTTCTTCCCGACGGTCGACGCAGGGCAGCTCCGGCTACACGTGCGCGTGCCGGCCGGGACGCGGATCGAGGAGACGGAGGCGTACTTTCAGCGGGTGGAGGACTACATCCGCGGAGTGATCCCGGCCGACGAGCTCGTCCGTGGTCAACGACAACATCGGCATGCCGAACAGCGCATCAACCTCGCGCTCAGCGACAGCGCCACCGATCGGCACCGTCGGACGGGGAGATCCTCGTGGCTCTCAAACCCGAGCCATGCGTCCGACGGCCGAGCTACCTGAAGACGCTGCGCGAGGACTGCCGAAGCGATTCCCGGACCTTGAGGTTCTTCTTGCAGCCGGCCGACATCGTCAGCCAGATCCTCAACTTCGGCTTGCCGGCGCCGATCGACATCCAGATCAGCGGGCCGATCGCGCAAGCCGGTGCAACTACGCGATCGCCCAACAGATCGCGGAGCGAGCTCGCCGGCGTTCCCGGCGCGGTGGACGTGCACATCCAGCAGATCGTGAGCGCTCCGCGCCTCATGGTCGAAACGGATCGGGTCCTGGCGCAGCAGAACGGCATGACGGAATCGGACATGGCCAACAGCCTGTCCGTTTCGCTCTCCGGCAGCGGGCAGCCTCGACCGAATTTCTGGTTGAACTACAAGAATGGAGTCCAGTATCAGGTCGTCGTGCAAACGCAAGCAGCACCACCTCGACCTCGATGGACGAACTGCGGCCGCACCCCGCTCCTCGCCGCCGGGCAGACGTCGACCGCAGATGTTGACCAACCTCGCCACGATTCGGCGAACGTCCACGGCCTTGTCGCTCAACCACTACAACGTGCAGCCCGTCTTCGACGTCTCCGCCAACGTGCAGGGGACGGACCTCGGAAGCGTCGTCGAAGGCGATCGACAAGATCGTCGCCGGCATACGGCGAAGATCTCGAAGGCCAGCACGATCACCGTGCGCGGACAGATCGCAGAGCATGAAGCAGTCGTTCGCCCAGATGTCGCTCGGGCATCTGTTCGCGATCCTCCTCGTGTATTTCCTGATGGTCGTGAACTTCCAGTCGTGGCTCGGCCCCTTCATCATCCTGACCGCTCTGCCCGGGCGCGCTCGCCGGAGTCTCTGGGCTGCTCTTCGTGACGCACACGACGCTCAGCGTACCGTCGCTCATGGGCGCGATCATGGCGATCGGCGTCGCGACTTCGAACAGCATCCTGATGGTCACGTTCGCCAACGAGCAGCGCGCCCGGCGTCGGCGAAGGACTCGCGGGACGGCCGCGCTGATCGCCGGCCGCACGCGGCTGCGCCCCGTCCTGATGACGGCGCTCGCCATGCTCTTCGGCATGCTGCCGATGGCCTCGGGCTGGGCGAGGGCGGCGAGCAGAACGCGCCGCTCGGCCGGGCCGTGATCGGCGGCCTGCTGCGTGGCGACGTTCTACACGCTGTTCTTCGTCCCGGCCGCCTACAGCGTGCTGCAGCGAAAGCCGCCGCTGGCCGCGATTCGAACGGGCGAGGAGAAAACGGAAAAGGAGCCGCCGAAGAAGTACCCGCCGGAGAAAAAGCCGCCGGAGCAACCGGAGAAGCCGTCATGAGCAATTCGAGCGGCATCGAGCAAGAACCGGCGGCGGCGGAACCCTCGCACGTCGACCATTCCGTGCCGCGCGCCCGGACGCGAACGATGCAGGTCATCGGCCTCGGCATCCTCGTTCTGTTTGCGGTCCTTCTGGTCGTCAGCGTGATCCCGCGCGTGATCAACCGCCACCGCCTGGCGAAGGCGGCGCAGTCCGTGCGCACCGCGGTGACCAGCGTGCACGTGGTCTCGCCTGTTGCCGCCTCCGAAGCGGGCCTCTCCATCGCTGCCACGACCCAGGCCATGCAGGACGCGATCATCTATGCCCGGACGAGCGGCTGCGTTCGCAAGCGCTATGTGGACATCGGCGACGACGTGAAAGCCGGCGAGCTCCTGGCGGAGATCGACTCCCCGGAGATCGACCAGCAGCTCATGCAGGCCCGGGCGGATCTGCGGACAGGCGGAGAGGAACCTGGACCTTCAGAAAGCCACTCTGGATCTGAATCGAGTCACCATGGATCGCTACAAAGGCGCCGACGAGGAGGGGGCGGTTGCAGTCGAGGCGGTGGATCAGAGCGTGTCGGCCTACCGGACGGCGGAGGCCGCCGTCGCCGCGGCGGAGGCGAGCGTCGAATCGAATCGGGCAAACGTCCAGAGGCTCGTGGACTTGACCGGCTTTCAGCGAGTCGTCGCACCGTTCGCCGGGACGGTGATCCGAACGCAACGTGGATGTCGGGACGTTGGTCACCGCGGGCAGCCCGACCGACAACACCGCCGTGGCTCCGACCAGCGTGACAGGCCAGGCGAACGGGCTCTTCGAGGTCGCGCGCATCGACGAGCTGCGCGTGTTTGTGAAACGTTCCCCAGGTCTATGCGCCGAACGTGAAGGTCGGTCTCCCCGTCGAAGTCACGGTTCGGGGACAGCTCCAAACGCCGGTCACCGGCACGGTGACGCGCACCGCCCGAGCGCTGGATCCGGCGACGCGCACGCTGCTGACGGAGGTGGACATTCCCAATCCGACCCATCGGATGCTTCCCGGAATGTTCGTGTACGTCGCCTTCAAGATCGGCCCCTGCCGGGATACGGTTACGCGTTCCGGCGACGGCGGTCATCGTTGACGCGAAGGGGACCCGCGTCGCGATCGTCAGGACGGGGAGATCAGACTGCGCTTTCTACCGGTCGGTGCTCGGACGCGACTTCGGGGACGTCATCGACATTCAGGAGGGCCTGGCGGGCGGCGAGACCATCGTGGCGCAGCCGACCGTTTCGCTCCAGGAGGGCCAGGTCGTCAACCCGATCGCGGCCAAGGGCGCCGGGAGCTGATCGGCGATGCGGGGCCGTTCTCCGGACCGCCGCTGCGATCGTGCGCCGTCGCTGGCGTTTCCGCTTCTCGCCGTGATGACCGGAGCGTGCATGGTCGGCCCGAACTATTCGCGGCCGCCGGTCGAGGAGCCGCCCGCTTTCAAGTCCGAGCTCCCGGCCTCGCCCTGGGCGCTTCCCGAGACCGGCTGGTGGGAGCTCTATGCGGATCCGGAGCTCACGCAGTTTGATTGCGGCCGCGAACGCTTCGAACCCAGACTCTTCGCCAGGCGGTGGCGCGCGTTCGACCAGGCGCGAGCGCTCGCGAGGGTTGCGGGGAGCTACCTCTACCCGTCGGATCTCGGCGAATCCGCGTTCTCTCGGACGCGTTTCTGGGAACGCGCGACAGCACCATCACCGGTGAGCCCGTGACCGGGGGCGCGACGATCAGCGACTGGATCATCACTGCCGATCTGTCCTGCGCAGATCGACGTCTGGGGCCGCGTCCGCCGGTCGTTCGAATCCTCACGGGCAACCGCCGAAGCGGCAGCCGACGACGAAGCCGTCGTTCGGCTCACGGTCCAGGCGGACGTGGCCACCCTGTACCTCACAACATCCGCTCGCTCGACGCCCAGGATTGATCTGACGCAGACCGTCAAGGCCTGTCGGGAAGGCAGGTTGCCCATCCTTTCGGTCCAGCTCGAGGATCGGACTCGTCAGTTCGATCGCCGTCTATCAGGCGCAGTAGCGCTGTTCCAGACGACGCGCAGGCCCTCCAGCGGGACGTCCAGCGAGCGCGGGCGGACCTGGAACATGTTCTTGCCATCCTGTGCGGGCGACCCGCGCCATCGTTCGCGCTCCCCGTACGCCCGCTGGAAGTACGGCGCTGCCTGCGTGCCGGCCGGTCTGCCCGCCGACCTGCTGACCCGCCGTGCCGGACGTCGCCGAGGCGGAGCAGAACGTCGTGGTGGCGAACGCCCAGGATCGGAGTCGCCACGGCGGACTTCTATGCGCGGTTCATGTCTGACGGGCTACGCGGGTTCGAAAGCCGCCCGTGCGAGCGATCATGTTCAACTGGGCGGAGCCGCGTCGCTTCGCTCCTGCCGAGCATCTCGTTCCCGATTTCCAGGGTCGGACGGCTGAAGGCGCAATCTCGCGGCGACGAAGGCCCAGTATCGAGCGAAACCGTGGCGGCGTATGTCCGAACAGGTTCTGATCGCCTATGGAAGATGTCGAGGACGCGCTGACCGACTTGGACGCCCTCGCCGACGAGGTCGAGACCTTGCGCGGGGCCGTGGACGCGTCCAGAATTACCTCCGGCATCGCCCGAGCGCAGTTCAAGTACGGGCTGGTGGACTGACCTGCTCGTCATCGACGCCGAGCGCCACGCTGCTCGGCAACCAGCTGCTGCTCGGCGCAGACCATCGATTTGCGGCATGAGGGCCAGCGTCGAGTCTCATCAAGGCGCTCGAGCGGCGGATCGGGAGGGCCTTTGCAAGGGCCGAACACGCCGCCCTCGGGAAGAGGCGGACGCAAAAGCCGGAGAGCCCCGGCGTCATAGGAGACGCCGGTCATGGCGAAGATTGGATTCCTGGGGTTGGGTGAGATGGGCACGCCGATGGCCGGGCGCTTGCTCAAAGCGGGTCATGAGTTGACGGTCTGGAATCGCAGCCCGGAGAAGACGGCACCCCTGGCGAAGGAGGGCGCCGCGGTCGCGGCGACTCCCGCGAAAGTCTCCGCCGGTGCAGATGTGGTCATCACGATGCTCGCGACGCCGGATGCCCTCGAGCAGGTGCTCTTCGGAGTCGCGGGGCTGGCGGCCGCGCTCTCACCCGGCCAGATCCTGATCGACATGTCGACCGTGGGGCCGGACGAGGTCCGCTCGGCCGCTTCTCGGCTTCCCGAGGGCGCATCCCTCGTCGATGCGCCTGTACGGGGCAGCGTGCCGCAGGCCACATCCGGGAAACTCGACATTTTCGTTGGCGCGACCGACTCGGACTACGAGCGTGTGCGGCCGATCCTGGAGGTTCTCGGCGCGGTGCGGCATACGGGAGGACCCGGAGCAGGAGCCGCGATGAAGCTCGTGGCGAATCTCGTTCTGGGTGCCGCGATCGTGACGCTCGGGGAGGCCCTCTCTCTCGGAGAGTCGCTCGAGCTCAAGCAGGCCGTCATTCTCGATGTCCTCGCCGGCTCGCCGATCGGACCCATCGTCGCGGCCAAGCGAGGCAATGTCGAATCCGGCCTTTTCCCTCCAGCTTCAAGCTGCGGCATGCTGAAAAAGATCTCCGGCTCGTCACCGAAGCGGCGGCCGCCAGAGGCGGCGACCTCAAGCAGGCCCGGGCGAATCGCGCCTGGTTCGACGAAGCCGCGGAGCGGGGCGCCGCCGACCTCGACTTCTCGGCGGTCGTCGCGACGATTGGAGGGAAGCCACCCGAGCCGACCCGCAAGAGTATGGAGAATCGTCCGCAGGAGCCGGGTGGGCGCAAGGAGATTCGGACATGAAGTACAGGAAGTTGGGACATACCGGGCTCATCGTCAGCGAGGTGGGGCTGGGCAGCATGCAGTTCGGCGGCAAGATGAACATGGGCAACCTCGGCCAGGAGGACACGACGCGAATGGTGAGGGTCGCCCTGGACAACGGCGTCAATTTCGTCGACACGGCCGACGTGTACAGCCTCGGCGAGAGCGAGACGCTTCTGGGCAATGCGTTGAAGGGCATCCGGCAAGAGATCGTCCTGGCCACGAAGGTCCGGCTTCCCATGGGTGGAGCCGAGCAATTCAATCGAAGCGGCGCGACGCGCGTGAACATCCTGCGAGAGGTGGAGGGCAGCCTCGAGCGGTTGCAGACCGATTACATCGACCTCTACCAGGTGCACGGATGGGACAGCAACACGCCGCTGGAGGAGACCCTGCGCACGCTCGACGACCTCGTGCGCCAGGGGAAGGTCCGTTACATCGGGCTCTCCAACTACATGTCGTGGCAGGCGGCTACGGCGATCAGGCTGCAGGAGCGCCTCGGACTGGAAAGATTCGCGACGGCGCAGATGTATTACAGCCTCGTCGGCCGGGGCCTCGAATTCGAGTTCCAGTCTTTCGCCGAGTACCACGACGTGGGCATCCTGGTCTGGAGCCCGCTCGCCGGCGGCTTCCTGACGGGCAAGTACACGCGCGGCAACCCGCCGCCCGCCGGCAGCCGATTCTTCGACGCGGGTCAGTTCGTTCCGTTCGACAGGGAGAAGGGCTACCTCGTCGTGGATGCGCTGAAGGAGGTGGCCGCCCGCCGCAACGCGAGCCCGGCGCGCGTCGCGATCGCGTGGCTGCTGGGCCGACGAGCGGTCCGCAGCGTAATCGTCGCCGCCCGGAAGGCGGAGCAGCTCGAAGACAATATCCGTGCCGTCGACTTGCGACTGTCGGACGAGGACGTTCGACAACTGGATGCGGCGTCGGATCCGGGTATTCCGTACCCGAAGTGGATGGTGTTGCAGCTCGATACCGCCGAGGACCCGCGTCCGAGGATCCTGCATCCCGAGCGCTACGCGAAGGGCGGTCAGTGGAAAGACCTTCGGGGAACCGGATGGTCCGGATAGAGCAGATCAAGCCGGAGACCGCCCGAATTGCCATCCGGCTGATGGCCTCGATCGTGGCCTGGCTCATCGCGAACCCGGAAGCGGCGCGCGCTCAGACGGGAACACCCGTCCCATCCGGGACGCCGACGGACGTTTCGCGTCGCCCGCCTCCGATCCCGCCTGCGGGGCCTCTCGCCGATCCGAGATCGCGGCATCAGGTCGGCATGCCGGTCCGGCTGACCGACGACGCGACGCCGGCGGACAATCCGCAGACTCCCGAAAAGATCGAGCTCGGCCGGAAGCTCTTCTTCGACGGGCGGCTGTCGGCCGACGGTACCGTGGCCTGCGCCACGTGTCACGACCCGGCTCGAGCCTTCACCGACGGCCGCCCCGTCTCGATCGGCATTCGGGGCCGCGCGGGCCAGCGCAATTCGCCGACCGTTCTCAACGCGCTTCTCGACAAGGCGCAGTTCTGGGACGGCCGCGCCGACACTCTCGAGGAGCAGGCCGCGCTTCCGATCACCAACCCCTCGGAGATGGGGCAGCCCACCCTCGATGCCGCTGTGGCCCGGATCGCCGCCGTCGCGGAATACCGGCGAGCTTTTCGGGAGGCGTTCGGCCGTCCCGTCAGCGGCCCGGATCTCGTGCGCGCGCTCGCCGCGTACGAGCGAACACTGGCGTCGTTCGGTTCTCCGTTCGACCGTTTCGTCGCGGGTGACACGGCCGCCCTCGACGCTGCGACCCGACGCGGCTGGGAGCTCTTCAACACGAAGGCCCGCTGCAACAAGTGTCATGCCCGTTCGGACAGCGAGCGCGACGTCACGAACTTCACGGACTTCGACTACCACAACATCGGCATCGGCATCCTGAAGCACCACGTCGCGGCCTCGGAGCGCGAAGCCGAAGTGGAGGTCGCTCTCGGAACGCTGGCCGCGGTGGACCAGGCCGCCATCGATTCGGATCTGTCCGTCCTCGGTCGCTTTCTCGTGACGCGAAAGGATGCCGATACCGCCGCCTTCAAGACGCCGAACCTGCGCAACGTGATGGTGACGGCGCCCTACTTTCACGACGGCTCGCAGGCGACATTGTGGGACGCGATGGATCACTACAATAAGGGCGACGGACGGACCGATCCGTGGTTGGACGAGGACATCCAGCCGTTGGCGTTGACCGAGCCCGAGATCGACGACCTTGTGGCGTTTCTGGCGTCGCTGACCAGTCCGGAATATCGGGACCTCGGGAAGCGGGAATGGGAGCGTCAGACAGCCTTGTCGCGAACGAGTCGCCCGCAGCGCGACACGAAACGAGCCTTCGGCCCGAAGCCGACCCAACCCAGGCCACCGGCGCCATGAGTCGATCAGCCCTCGCGGTGCATCCCGGGGCTGAGCCGCTCGGGATGACCGGCCGGCAGCGTCTTCTTCACCCGGCTCATCCAGAAGCTGTAGCCGCCCAGCAACGCGAGTGCGCCGTAGAAAAGCCCCATGAACAGGATCACGACGCCGCCAGGCAAGGGCCCGATGGCGGCTCTTCTCGTCACTTCTTCCAGGGACGTCGTCGCCGTGGGATGGCTCATCAACACCACCACCCAGCTGCCGAGTAGGGTCCCGTAGATCCACTGGTAGTTCCGGCGCAGGCGCCGGCCCGCGGCTTCCCACCACGGCATGTGAAAGCGCGGCCACGACAAGTCCTGCGCGAGCCGGTCGGCCCAGTCGGGAAGAGCCGGCGCCGTTCCATCGAGCAGGGGCCGATAAAAGTTGATCTCGAGCATGCGCACGCGCGAGCGCCAGATGTCGAAGAATCGGTAGCGACGAGCTTCCATTTGCAGCAGGCAAGTACAGAAGAGAGTGACGATGGGGATGATGGCGTGACGTTCGTCGCCGCGGTCGCTGAAGACGAACGTCAACGCCGTCGCGCTGACGACGATCGCCCAGTGAGAGGTCGTATCGATTCGGCTTCGCCATGCTGCCGCTTCGCCGAGCTCGCCGCGGTACAGATGGACCAGGGCGTTGATGAGCTCCGCGCGCGTGACCTGGGAAGGGTCGAACCGCGGCTCAGTCACCGGGAAGCTTCGAGCATCGAGCCCCTCCCCACGGAACCTATCGGCCTCGCGTGAAGGAAAGGGTAAACGTGGAGCGAAGCCCGCCGGGGAAACCGAGGCCTCGAGAGTTGAGCCGCCTTCCTCCCGCCATTTTCCCGACACGTTCAACCCGCCTTCATCCATGCCCGATAGGGTCCCCCGCGGAGGCCAGCCATGACCGAGGGACCGCAGAAGTTCTTTCTCACCTGCTCCGAGTGCAACGACCGCATGCTGATCGTGATCCCGGCAAATCCTGACGAAAGACAGGAGCGCCGCGCGACCTGCTCGAAAGGCCACACGATGACCTACGACGAGCGCACCCTGCTCGAGCCCGCCGCCGCCGGCGACAGCAAAGCGAGGGGCTGACCGTGGCAGGAAGGCTTTCGAACACCTGGCCGCTGAAGTGTCCCGAGTGTGGCGACCTCGTAAAGGTCGACTTGCCTGCGGATGTCGAGAACGGGCTGATCGGGACTGCGAAGTGTCATCGCCTCCACACCCTCCACTTCCGATACGAGGTCCTCTCAGTAACTCTCGTCGAGCTACTCCAACCAGAAAAGGTGACCCAATGGCGAACACGCGGTACGTCCAGATTCAGTGCCCCGCTTGCTGGACCAGAACCCTCGTGACCGGAGACACTCCGAGGCCTTCGCGATGTCCGGAGTGTGACCGGGAATTCGACCTGGGTCGGTCGGAAGCGAGCAGCGCGTGGGCGCACCCCGCGCCACCAAGGCCGCCGCGACCAAACGGATCATCCGGCCAACCCGGCTGAAGTGCGCGGAAACTTCACGCCGACTTAGCTGCCTCTGGAGAGCCTAGGCCGGCAACCGGAGGGCACCCGACATGTCCATCGCGGCAGACGGCCCCGTGGCGGCCGACGAGACCATCGAGCGCGCGCTCGAACGGCTGGGACTCGCGGGCAGGGAAGACGAATGGGCGGATCGCTACCTTCTCAGCAACTTCCTGGTCGATCCGACGCTGGCTTCGAACCGCAAGCGCTTCGAAGCCCTCGCCCGATTCGTTCGCGACCTGCTCGCCGATCGCTGGGTGAAGACGCGGCGTGTCCGGGAGGCTGCCAATCCGAAGCGGGTCTACTACCTGTCGATGGAGTACCTCATCGGCCGTACCCTCAACAACAACATCCTGAACCTGGCCGCGGAGCCGCTGGTACAGAGGGTCCTGGAACGCGAAGGCTGGGACCTGGCCGAGCTTCTCCAGAGGGAGCCCGACGCGGGTCTGGGCAACGGAGGGCTCGGGCGCCTCGCGGCGTGCTTCATCGATTCGCTCGCCACCTTGCAGTACTCGGCGATCGGCTACGGGCTGCGGTACGAGTACGGCATCTTCCGGCAGTCGATCCGAAACGGTTACCAGGTCGAGGAGCCGGATAACTGGCTGAGCCAGAACGACCCCTGGGAAATCCGCCGCTCCGGCAAACGCTACCCCGTGACTATCAACGCAAGCATCGAGTTGGAGGGTTCCTCGATCCGCATCATCCCCAACCGCCCCTCGACGCTCATCGGCATCGCGTACGACCGGCCGGTCGCCGGGTTCGGGGCCCACGCCGTCAACACCCTGAGGCTGTGGGCAGCGGCGGCTCCCTCCTCCTTCGATTTCGCCGAGTTCTCGCATGGGGATTTTGCGGGCGCGGTGATCCAGAACGTGCGTGCGGAGTCCTTGACCCGCGTGCTCTATCCCGATGATTCGACGGAGGCGGGCAGGACGCTGCGGTTCCTTCAGCAGTACTTTCTGGTGAGCTGCTCTCTGCAGGACATCGTCATGCGATTCCGCCAGAGTCGAGGGCCGGGCTGGTCCGCTTTACCGGATCACGTCGCGATCCAGCTCAACGATACGCATCCTGCGCTTTCCGTGGCGGAGCTGATGCGAATCTTGCTCGACGAGGCGCACCTCGGGTGGGACGAAGCCTGGGACCTGACGCGCCGTTCTCTCGCCTATACGAACCACACCCTGCTGCCCGAGGCGCTCGAGAAGTGGCCCGTCCGGTTGTTCGAAGACCTCTTGCCTCGCCAACTCGACATCGTCTACGAGATCAACCGGCGGTTCCTCGACGACGTCGGCAGCCACCATCCCGGAGACGACGGCCGGCGAAGCCGCATGAGTCTCATCGAGGAGACGCCGGTTCGCAAGGTCCGAATGGCGCACCTGGCGGTCGTGGGCACGCACAGCACCAACGGGGTGGCCGAGATTCACTCGCGCCTGTTGCGAACGCACGTGCTCAAGGATTTCGCCGAGATGTACCCCGAGCGCTTCAACAACAAGACCAACGGCGTGACCCCGCGGCGCTGGCTCCGGCTGGCCAATCCTTCGCTCGCGGCCCTCATCACCGAGGGCATCGGAGAAGGCTGGGTCACGGACCTCGAACGGCTCCGCGACCTGACTCCCCTGGCCGACGATGCCGAATTCCGCAAGCGTTTTCGGGGAGCGAAGCGTGAGGCCCGTTTGAAATTCGCCGACTGGCTCCGTACCTGCGCCGGGGTGGAGGTCGATCCCGACACGATGTTCGACAGCCAGATCAAGCGCATTCACGAATACAAGCGGCAGCTGCTCAACGTGCTGCACATCATCGTTCTCTACAATCGCCTTCGCGAGTACCCAAGCAGCGAGTTTCCGTCGCGAACCTTCTTCTTTGCCGGGAAGGCTGCGCCGGCGTACCGGCTGGCGAAGGTCATCATCAAGGTGATCAACAGCGTCGCCGCGGTAGTGGATGCGGACCCCGTATCGCGGGGACGTTTGCGGGTGCTGTTCCTTCCCGAGTACAACGTCAGCCTGGCGGAGCGGTTGATCCCGGCCACCGACGTTTCGGAGCAGATCTCGACCGCCGGTTACGAGGCGAGCGGCACGAGCAACATGAAATTCATGATGAACGGTGCGCTCACCGTCGGTACGCGTGACGGAGCGACGATCGAGATGGCGCAGGCAGCCGGGGAGGAGAATTTCTTCCTGTTCGGCCTCACGGCGGAACAGGTCGCCTCGAGCCGCGGCTGGTACGACCCGCACTGGCATTACCAGAAGGAGCCGGAGACTCGGGCCGCCCTCGACCTGCTCTTATCGGGCCATTTCAACCCCGGTGAGCCCGGCGCATTCGACTTGATCCGTGACACCCTTCTCGAGCGTGGAGACGAATACATGCATCTTGCCGACCTCTCCTCATATACGGCGGCGCAGGCCCGGGTCGGCGCCCTTTTCGAAGATCCGGAGGCCTGGACCCGTCAGGCGATCCTGAATGTCGCGTCCTCCGGCCGGTTCTCGAGCGACCGAACCATCGCCGAGTATGCGGCGGAGATCTGGAACACGCGGCCGTGCCCGGTGCCGTAGACGGCGAAGCGAACACGAAGGAGATCGTCAGGGGAACTCTGCGGCTGCCTGCCTCGAGGTAACGCCTCAGGTCAGGTGGCGGGCGCGGCCGAAGGCGTCCATGCGGCCCCAGCGGCCCGGGATGTCCAGTATCTGCAGCTCGCCGATCGCCTCGGGCATCGCCGGGTCGATGATCAAGTGATCGCCTTCGGGCTCCAGGCCCAGCAGGGTGCGCAGCAACAGCAGCGGCGCCCCGGTCGCCCAGGCCTGCGGACTGCACGCAGTCGGGTACTCGACCGGGTACCTCGTGGTCTCGCGCGCGTAGCCGGCGAAGGCCTCGGGCAAGCGGTCATGGAAAAGTTCGGCCGCCTCCAGAATCCCCACGGCGAGCCGGGCCGCCTCCTTCCGGTAGCCGTAACGCCGCAAGCCCCACGCTGACGATCGACGTGTCGTGCGGCCAAACCGTGCCCACGTGGTAGCCGATCGGGTTGAAGGATCCCTCGCCGACCGCCATCGTGCGCACGCCCCAGCCCGAGAACAGGGCGTCGCTCATCAGGTGGCGCACGCAGCTCTGGCCTTGTCCCGATCGGCGATCCCGCTCCACAGCAGGTGGCCGATGTTGGAGGTCAGCGAGTCGACTTTGCGCTTCTGGCCATCGAGCGCCAGGGCGAAAAACCCGCGCTCGGGGATCCAGAAGTCCTCGTTGAAGCGCTGCTTGAGCTCCGCGGCCTCGCGCTCGAGGCTGATCCGCCCAGGCCGGATCGCCCCAGACCAAACGCGCCAGCCGCGCCGTTCGGATGCTTGGCGTCGTAGACGTAGCCCTGCAGCTCGCAGGTGGCGCGCGGCGTGGGCGCCAGCGTGCCGTCGGCGAAGGCGATCGAATCCCACGAGTCCTTCCAGCACTGGTTGTCGAGGCCGGTCTTCCGGTTGCGTCGCTCGTACTCGACGTAGCCGTCACCGTCGCGGTCGCCGTAGTCGTCGATCCAGTCGACGGCGGCGCGCGCTTCCCGCTCCAGCGAGCGCGATCAGCCCGCGGTCGCCGGTCCAGCGCTCGTACTCGTCGAGCAGGATCAGGAACAGCATGGTCGCTGTCGGCGGCGCCGTAGTACGGCGAGTGCGGCCGCTCCTCGAAGGCGGTCAGCTCGCCGAGGCGCAGCTCGTGAGGATCTTGCCCGGCTCCTCGTCGCGGAACGGGTCGTCGACCCGCGCCTGGAGCAGGGCCAGCGTGCGCAGCGTGGTCGACGCGAGCTCGGGCGACGAAGGGCAGCGCTTGAAAGCTGGTGATCAGGCTGTCGCGCCCGAAGATGGCCATGAACCAGGGCAGCCCGGCCGCGGGCAGCGCGCCGGGGAAGATGACGCTCTGGAAGCGCAACGCCGCGAGGTCCACCAGGCTGCGCTGGTAGGTGCGCTCGAGCGGCGTCCGCACGGAGACCAGCTTGGGCGCGGCGGAGATCCACTCCTGGATGCTCGCGTCCCCCTTGGGCCGCGCCTCGGCGGCGCCGTGCCAGTTCTTGGACTTCCCGGCGCCGCCGTCCGAGCGCCACCGGATGTTGGAGATCGCCCCTACGTCCACGTAAGTGCTCCAGCTCCCTTGCGGCGGAATGGTGATCCGGTAGAGCAAGCCCTCCTCGCTCACCTCCGCCTGGCTGCTGCTGGTGATGGTGGTCTCGCGCTGGAAGGTATCGCGCCGGTACCCCAGGGTCAGGACGCCGTCCTCCACGCGCCGGTAGACCTGACCCTTCTTGTTCGGGTTGCGGTCCTTCACCTCGAACAGGTCGGCAAAGTCCGCGGCCGCCTCGAGACGTACGGTCAGCTCCGCCGGCTCCTTGTCGTGGTTGACCAGGGTCAGCTCTTCGTGAAGGCCGTCGCCGACCCAGCGCTGCCTCTGGACGGACAGGTGAGAGTCCAGGTAGATGGTCCCCGTGGCCACCGCCAGGAAGAAGCCGACCCGGTAGTACGCCAGGTCGTCGGTGGACAGCAGCTTGGGGCGCTGGCCGTTGATGGTCAGAATCCAGCGTGAGAGAAACCGGGTGTCGTCGCGGAACAGCCCCAGGGTCTCGGTGGCCGAGTCATCGATGTCCCCCCGGGCGTCGCTGACCACGAACTCGTTGCCGTCCAGGATGCTGACGGTGTCCTTGGGCATGGCTCAGCGTTCGTTTCGGGCGCCGCCGTCGACCTGCAGCGCGCGCGCGGAGGCGGGTGGGGGATGGAACACCGCCTGCAGTCCCAGGATGACCCGAATGGCCAGGGCGTCATCGCCCTCGGGGAGGACGCGTCCCTGCAGCATCGCCACGAGCGGGTTGAGCTTCCCGCGTTGGAACGCCGCCAGCGTTTTCTCGCTGTCACACTTGAGGACCGCGGACGCGTCCTCGGCATCCCCGGTCGGCCTGCCGGAGATCGTTCCATCACGGATCTCCAGGATCCACGCCGGCTGGCCGGCGACGTCGACCCGTAGCCGTCCCGACAGCCCCGCCAGCGAGGGCACGGACATTGGCTGCAGCCCGGCCTCCTGCCCCTTCCTGACTTCTTCCATCAGCGTCCCTCCTCAGCCGAAGATAGCCGCGACGATCTCGGCATTTGGGACAAGTATCTACCTCGATTTCCACTGTGCGCGGCTCCCGAGAATGGGGAACCGGCCGCGGATCAGCGATCCGGGGCCTTCTCGAAGACGAAGAAGTGCTGAACGGGCAGAAACTCGTGGAGCGTCACGAGTCGGTATCCGGCCGGGGTCCACTCGGCGAGCACTTGACTGGTCGACATGCGGTGCTCCTCCCGGATGTGGAGCGCGGTCAGCCCTTCGAGGCGGTACTCCACGAGCGCCACTTTGCCGGTGGGCTTCAAGGCTTCGCGTATCTTCGCGAGCGTTGCTTTCGGCTGCTGGAGCTCGTGGTAAACATCGACGAGCAAGACCCAGTCGAGCGAGTTCTTCGGCAGTTTCGGGTCGTCGGTCTCGCCGAGGACCGTCACCACGTTCCGGATTCCGGCCTTTTCGACGTTGTTCTTCAGCAGCGAGAGCATCTCGGGCTGGATGTCGACGGCGTACACGCGGCCGGAAGGGGCGACGGCCTTTGCCAGGCGCCGCGTGAAGTAGCCGGTTCCGGCGCCGAGATCGGCGACCACGTCGCCATTCCTCAAGCCCATGGTCCGGATGATGTCGTCGGGCTTCTGTTCCTCGTCGCGACCAGGCCGCTCGAGCCAGTCCGCTCCCCCCGCGCCCATAACGGGGGCGGGGCGGCGTTGATCACCGGCAGGGATCTGGGCGGAAGCCGGAACCGCCGCGGCTAGGGAGAGGGTAAGAACGAGGACAAGCGAGGCCATTCGCCGAGGCGAATTCAGGCAGGTCTTCACGGGGCGCTCACTGCTACTCACCCCCTCCACAACAGCGAAAGAGTCCTCGATCTTCGCGGTTCAGAACGCGATGACGCGTGAGCAGAGAGCTCCCCGGTCGAGACATTTGGTCTCCCTCTCTACGGTCCGTGATACCGGGCTCCACATATACTGAGCTCCAGCGGGCCCGCCGCTCGAAGAGGAAGGCGTCGCATGCGGTTGAGTCCGGCACGCTGGCTTTCATCAATCCGGACGCGCGATTGGGTGATGCACTCGGCCCGTTCGGCCATCGCCGCAGTCGCCTCTCTGTCCCTGGCGAAGCTATTGAAGATGCCCGAATCGTACTGGGCCGCGATCACCACCATCGTCGTCATGCAGTCTTCCTTGGGCGCCGCGTGGGCGCCATCGATCGAGCGGTTCGCAGGCACCGCGCTGGGCTGCGCTTTCGGCGCGTTGGTCGCGAGCTTCCTCGCGCCAAGCTGGCTCGTGTACGGCGCGGGGATCTTCGCGCTCGGACTGATCTGCGCGGGCCTGCATCTCGATAAGTCTGCCTATCGGTTCGCAGGGCTGACGTTCACGATCGTTATCCTCGTGACTCGCCCGGGCGGACCGGTCGTCGTCGCGCTCCACCGCTTTCTGGAGGTTTCGATCGGAATTTCGGTTGGCCTCGCCATGACGGCGCTCTGGCCCGAGCGCGAGTCGGTCTAACAGAGAGGCCGGCACCCGGGTGGTGAGCTCACCACGGGCCACCTGCTCGTAGGCCGCGCGACCGTCGAAGAGAGGGCCGGTTTCCCAGACCTCCACGCCAAGCCATTCGGCCGGGCCGTGGATGATTATGCCGGCATAGTCGCGCCCGGGCACGCGGGGCGAGGTCGTGAGCTCCATCTTCCCCTCGACGTTCTTCACATCGCTGGGGCTGATCGCTCCCGCCGCGACCTTGACGATCGCTGTTGCGGAATCGGCCTTGGGATCCGGCAACTCGATCAAGCGCAGGTTCGAGACCGGGCCAAACTCGGTGAATTGCAAGGCGCGCGTCGCTCAATGCTCCTCAGGGCTTGCAGGGGTTTGGCAACGGGAAGCCCGCCCCGCCCACTACATGGATCGATGTCGCAGTCCGAGCACGGACATTCTGGAGAAGAGCGTGCTCGCCTTCATCCCGAGCAACTCGGCCGCGCCGCGCGGCCCGGAGACGCGGCCTCCGCTCCGGTCGAGAGCGGCCACGATCGCATCTCGTTGGTGCTTCTCCATCGCTGCGCGCGACAACGAAGGAAGCGAGCTCGACGCGGATGGCGGCTGTGGCATCGCGACCGCGGGCCCTGACTCGAACCGAAGTTGCCCATCGCGGGCGAGGATGATGGCGCGCTCGATCACGTTCTCCAGCTCCCGGATGTTGCCCGGCCAATCGCGGCTCATGAGCTGGCGCAGAGCGGCCTCGGTGAGGCGCGGCGGCTGGCGGTGGAGCCGGCGCGCGGACGCCTGGATGAAGTGCTCCGCCAGCAGCGGAATGTCTTCGCGGCGGTCGCGCAACGGCGGGTTCTCGATGGGGAACACGTTGAGCCGGTAGAAGAGGTCTCCGCGGAAGCGTCCCGACTCGACGTCCGCCGCGAGGTCGCGGTTCGTGGCGGCGACGATCCGCACATCGATCTTCCGCGTCCGTGTCTCGCCCACGCGCTCGAACGCCTTTTCTTGGAGGACGTGCAGAAGCTTGGGCTGCATCGTCAGCGGCACCTCGCCGATCTCGTCGAGCATCAGGGTGCCGCCCTGCGCCGCTCCGAAGCGTCCGGTCCGGTCGGTCAGCGCACCCGTGAAGGCGCCCTTCACGTGACCAAACAGCTCGCTCTCGAAGAGGGTTTCAGGGATGGACCCGCAGTTCACCCTCACAAACGGCGTGTTCCTTCGACGGCTCCGCTCGTGGATGGCGCGGGCGACCAGATCCTTGCCGGTGCCGCTCTCGCCCGTGATCAGGACCGTCGCATCCGTGTCCGCCACAAGCTCGACCTGCTGCAGCACGGCCTGCAGCGCCTCGCTTTCTCCCACGATCCCGCCGATCCGGGGCACCCGGCCGGCCAGCCGCGCGGGGAAGCGACCCGACACGGCATGGCGCACCGCCGCGAGCAGGTCGTCATCGTCGAAGGGCTTCGTGAGGAAGTCGAGGACCCCCGCCTTCATGGCGCGCACCGACGTGGGGACGTCCCCGTGCGCCGTCAAGAGCATGGTCGGAGCATCCATCCCGGTCCGGGTTAGCTCCTGGTGGAGGTCGAGGCCCGACATGCCTGGAAGGGCGAGGTCCACGATCATGCAGGCCGGCGGCTCCTGCCGCGGCCGGTCGAGAAAGCTCTCCGCGGATTCGAACGTGCGGACGTGGAAGCCTTCCTCCCGTAACAGTCCTTCGACCGACTCCCGGATCAGGGAATCATCGTCCACCACACAAACGAGGGGCCCGGCAACGCTGGTGCTCATGCTTCACCTCCATCCGGGCCAATGGACCCGGAACCGTGGGCCCTCGATCCCGCCGCCGCGTCCCACGCGGTACCTCGATCGAAGGCTGCGTTCACGACCTCGAAAACGTCCATGGACTCCCTCGCGCCGCGAGCCTCCTCCCGGGTCTCAAAGCCCCAGAGCCGCTCGGACGCTTCTGAGCAACACCTCGTCGTCGAATGGTTTGGCCAGAAAGTCCGCCGCGCCCGCTCTCAGCGCCTGCATCCGCAATCGCTCGTCTCCGTGAGCCGTAATGAAGATGATGGGGATCCGGATCTGCTCCGCGTTGAGCCTGGCCTGCAAGTCGATGCCCGACATGCCCGGCATGCGGACGTCGACGATCAGGCACGAAGACAGGTGCTGCGCGCCGGAGCGCAGGAACTCCTCGGCGGACGCGAAAGCTCGTGCGGGCAATCCCGCTTCTCTCAGCAGGCCTCGCAGGGCGCCGCGCATCAACTCGTCGTCATCGATGATGGCGACCAATACCGAGTCCTGCGGAGCCATACGGGGGAGTATTTGGCGGCAGGTTCCGGCCCGCAATTATCCTTTGGTTTGACGTCGCGCGGTCTCGACCCGGCCGGCCTCCGGACCAGCTCGGCGGCCCGCAATTATCCTTTGGTTTGCCCTGGCGTCGTTTCGACCCTGGCCGCCATCCGGACCAGCTCGGCGAACGAGCCCGCGCGCATCTTCCTCATGACGCGGCCGCGATGGATCTTGATCGTGATCTCGCTCGTTCCGAGCTCCGCGGCGACCTGCTTGTTGAGCATCCCCGACACGACGAGGGCCATGACCTCGCGCTCCCGTGGCGTCAGGCTGGCGTAACGGTCCTTCAGCGTCGACAGATCGTGCTGCTCCTGCCGCGCGACCCGGTCGCGCTCGAGCGCCTGGTGGATCACATCGAGCAAGTGCTCGTCGTCGAAGGGCTTGGTGAGAAACTCGGCCGCTCCGGACTTCATGGCCTTGACGGTTGTCGGGATGTCGCCATGCCCGGTGAGGAAGATGATCGGCATCGCGTCGCCGGAGGTGGCCAACTCGCGCTGGACGTCGAGACCGTCCTTACCGGGAAGTTGGAGGTCGAGCACGACGCAGCTCGGCCCCTCTCCAGGCTCACGGCCCAGGAACTCCTGCGCCGTGACGAACGTCTCGGCCCGCAAGCCCGCCGACCTCAACAGTTCGGCGATCGAGACCCGCACGTCGTCGTCGTCATCGACGACGAACACCGTTGGCGCCGGTCCCGAGGGACTCATGACTCACACCCTGGGTCACTATAGCCCCGCCGCGTCCATGCGGCGCTGGCCGTATTTCATCGTTGACGCTCGATCTGGCCGAGCCGTATTGTCAGGCCGGCGCTTCGACGTCCTCCACCTTCCGCTTGCTCGGCAGCCGAACCCGCCGGTGCACGCAGCTCGTGGACGGCGCCGGAGCGAGGAGACCGGGCAAGGGCCTTCGCCCGCATGGAAGCAACAGCGCTGGATCTCTCTTCCGACCGGCTCGAGGCCGTTCTCGAGGACGGTGAGTTCATCCTGTACCGAAGCGGCGGCGCAGCAGATACGACCCCGGCGCGTTCCGCGCTCGTCGTCATGCCGCGGTCCGAGCATCCGCGACCGCAAGCCCTTCGCATGCTCGAGAACGAACAATCGCTGCGGGACGAATTGGATTCCGCGTGGGCGATTCGGTCCCTTGCTCTGACGACCCGACAGGGGCAGCCCGCACTCGTCCTCGAGGATCCGGGTGGCGAAATGCTCGCCGGACGCGCGGGCATGCCGATGGACGTCGGGGAGGCACTGCGCGTTGGCGCGGGTCTGGCGGCCGCACTCCGCCAGTTGCACGTCCGCGGCCTGATCCACAAAGACATCAAACCGGCCAACGTGATGACCGACGGGACAACGGGTCGGGTGTGGTTGCGAGGATTCGGCATCGCGTCGCGACTCCCGCGCGAGCGCCGCCAGCCGGAGCCGCCCGAGTTCATTGCCGGCACACTGCCCTACATGGCGCCGGAGCAGACCGGGCGGATGAATCGATCGATCGATTCGCGCAGCGACCTCTACGCGCTCGGCGTGACGTCTGTACGAAATGTTGACCGGGAGTCTCCCATTCACGGCGTCGGATCCGATGGGGTGGGTGCACGCCCACATCGCGGGGCAGCCGGTGCCGCCGGCCGAGCGGCTGAAAGAGTATACCGGAGCGTCGTCTCGGCAATCGTCATGAAGCTGCTCGCCAAGACCGCCGAGGAGCGCTACCAGACAGCGGCGGCGCTGGAGCGCGACCTTCGGCGGTGCCTCGCGCAGTGGGACGCCGAGCGACGGATCGACGACGTTCCCGCTGGCCGAAGACGACACGCCCGACCGGCTCGTGATTCCCGAAAAACTGTACGGGCGAGCAGCGCGAAATCGACACCCTGCTCGCAGCATTCGAGCGCGTCGTGGCGAGCGGGACGCCGGAGCTGGTGCTCGTTTCCGGGTATTCGGGCATCGGCAAATCCTCGGTCGTGAACGAGCTGCACAAGGTGCTGGTGCCGCCGCGCGGGCTTGTTTGCGTCCGGCAAGTTCGATCAGTACAAGCGCGACATCCCGTATTCGACGCTGGCGCAGGCGTTTCAGAGCCTCATTCGCTATCTTCTCGGCAAGAGCGACGCCGAGGTGAGTATTTGGCGCGACGCCTTGCTGGACGCGCTGGGTCCGAACGGGCCGCTCATGGTGGACCTCGTGCCGGAGCTCAAGCTCATCATCGGAGATCAGCCACCGGTTCCCGAGCTCGCCGCCCCAGGACGCGCGACGGCGTTTCCAACTGGTGTTCCGGCGGTTCATCGGCGTGTTCGCGCGGCCGGAGCATCCGCTGGCGCTCTTCCTCGACGACCTGCAGTGGCTCGACGCGGCGACGCTCGACCTGCTCGAGGATCTGTTGACTCCAGCCGGACGTGCAGCACCTGATGCTGATCGGCGCCTACCGGGACAACGAGGTCACGGCTGCCCATCCGCTGATGCGCAAGCTCGAAGCGATCCGGAGCGCGGGAGCGAGCGTGCAGGAGATCATGCTCGCGCCCCTCGCCGCCGAAGACGTCGACAGCTCGTTGCCGATGCGCTTCGCTGCGAGCCGGAGCGCGCCGCCCCGCTGGCGCAACTGTGCACGAGAAGACGGCCGGCAATCCATTTCTTCGCCATTCAGTTCTTTTCTGCGCTCGCCGAAGAAGGTTGGCTCGCGTTCGATCATGGCGAACGGCGCGATGGTCCTGGGACATCGATCGCATCCACGCCAAAGGGTACGCGGGACAACGTCGTGGACCTGATGGTGGGGAAGTTGAACCGCCTGCCGCTCGACACGAGAAGGCGCTCAGGCAGCTCGCCTGCCTCGGGAACAGCGCCGAGTTCGGACGCTTTCCGTCATCCTCGGGAAATCGTCCGAGGAGGAGCTGCATGCGGATCTCTGGGAGGCGGTTCGACTGGAGCTGCTCGAGCGCCTGGAAGGCTCCTACAGGTTCCTCCACGATCGCGTTCAGGAAGCCGCCTATTCCTTGATCCCGGAAGAGCAGCGCGCCGAGGCGCACCTTCGAATCGGGAGGCTGCTCGCGGCGCACACTCCTCCCGAGAAGCGGGAGGAGGCGATCTTCGAGATCGTCAATCAGCTCAACCGCGGCGCGGCCTTGATCACCTCGCGAGACGAGCGCGAGCAGCTGGCCGAGCTCAATCTGATTGCGGGCAAGCGCGCCAAGGCATCTACGGCCTACGCCTCGGCGCTGAACTATCTCATCGCCGGTGCGGCACTGTTGGCGGACGACTGTTGGGAGCGCCGGCACGAGCTCATTTTCGCGCTGGAGCTGCACCGGGCCGAATGCGAGTTCCTGACCGGCGAGCTGGCGGTGGCGGAGGAGCGGTTGACGCATGCTTTCAGCCCGCGCGGCGAATACTGTCGAACGAGCCGCCGTGGCGTGCCTGCGCGTTGAGCTGTACACGACGCTCGATCGGAGCGACCGTGCTGTCGAGGTGTGCCTCGAATACCTGCGGCATCTGGGCAGTCGACTGGTCGCCGCATCCGACACAAGAACAGGCATGGCGCGAATACGAGCGCATCTGGTCACGGCTCGGCAGCCGCTCGATCGAGGACTTGTTCGACCTGCCGTTGATGAGCGACCCGGCAATGCCTCGCAACGCTGGACGTGCTGACCGAGGTCGTGCCGCCGGCACTGTTCACCGACCGCAATCTGCTTTCGCTCGTGATCTGCCGGATGGTCAATCTCAGTCTCGAGCACGGCAACAGCGACGCATCGTGCTTCGCTTATGTGTTCCTCGGCATGATTGCCGGACCGCACTTCGATAACTACGCAGGCTGGATTCCGGTTCGGCCGGCTCGGGCTATGAGCTGGTCGAAAAGCGCGGACTGCATCGCTATCAGGCCCGAACCTACATGGCGTTCGGCAATTTCGTCATGCCCTGGACGAGGCACATGCGCACCGGCCGTGATCTGGTCCGTCGCGCATTCGATGTCGCGAACAAGACCGGCGACCTCACGTTTGCGGCATACAGCTGCAACAATCTGAACACGAACCTTCTTGCAGCGGGAGATGCGTTGACCGAAACGCAACGTGAGGCCGAGCAGGGCCTCGAGTTTGCGCAGAAGGCCCGATTCGGCCTCGTCATTGACGATCATCACCGCGCAGCTCCAACTGATCCGGACGCTTCGTGGTCTGACGCCGGCATTCGGATGTTTCGACGATGAGCAGTTCGATGAACGCCGCTTCGAACACCACTTGGCGAGCGAGCGGAATCTGGCACTGGCGGAGTGCTGGTACTGGATTCGGAAGCTGCAGGCGCGCGTCCTGCCGGGGACCATCGTTCGGCCGTCGATGCAGCGTCGAAGGCTCAACCGCTGCTCTGGACGTCGCCATCCTTCTTCGAGACGGCGGAATATGAATTCTATGGCGGGCTCGCCCGGGCGGCATTTTGTCACTGCACATTCGCCGGACGAGCGCCGCAGCATCGGGCCGCGTTGTCCGCCCACCACGACAGCTCGAAATCTGGGCAGACGAATTGTCCAGAGAATTTCGAGAACCGCATCGGCACTGGTCGGCGCAGAGATCGCTCGCCTCGAAGGCCGCGTCGTGGATGCCGAGCAGCTGTACGAACAGGCGATCCGGTCGGCCCATGAACACGGATTCGTCCAGAACGAGGGACTGGCGTACGAGTTGGCCGCGCGATTCTACGCGGCGCGCGGCTTCGACGAGATCGCGCATCTGTATCTGCGGCGTGCCCGACGTTGCTACGCGCGATGGGGCGCCGACGGCAAGGTGCGCCAGCTGGACGAGCGGTACCCGCGCCTGAGGGAACGAAGAACCGACCCCCGACTCGCGCGCGACGATCGGCGAGCCGGTCGAGCGGCTGGAGCTCGCGACGGTGTTGAGGGTCGTGCAAGCCGTCTCGGGCGAGATCGTGCTCGAAAAGCTCGTCGACATCGTATTGCGCACGGCGATCGAGCATGCGGGCGCCGACCGCGGCGTGTTGATTGTGCCGCGGGGCGACGAGCTCTGGATCCAGGCGGAAGGGAGGACGTCCGGCGGCGCCGTCGATGTCCGCATCCGGGAAATCCCAATCAGCAGCGCGACGGTGCCGGAGTCGGTCGTTCGCTACACCGCCCGGGCGAAAGAGAGTGTCCAACTCGCCGACGCATCGACGCGAGGCGGGTTCGAGAACGACGACTACGTCCGTCGCGAGCATGTGATCTCGGTCCTGTGCCTGCCGCTTCTGCGACAGGGCCAGGTGATGGCGCTGCTGTATCTCGAGAACAACCTCGCGGCGGGCGTGTTCACCCCCGCTCGAATGGCCGTCTTGAACGTGCTGGTATCGCAAGCGGCGATGTCGCTCGAGAACACCCGGTTGTACCGCGATCTCGCGGAACGTGAATCGAGGATCCGGCGCCTGGTCGACGCCAACATCGTCGGGATCCTCATCTGGGATCTCGAGGGTCGGATTCTCGAGGCGAATGAGGCGTTCCTCGCGATGGTGGGTTACGACCGGACGGATCTCGCCGCTGGTCGCTTGAGCTGGACGGACCTGACTCCTCCGGAATGGCGTGATCGCGACGAACGACTGACACACGAGCTCAGAGAGAGCGGGTCCCTGCAGCCGTTCGAGAAGGAGTACTTCCGGAAAGATGGCAGCCGCGTGCCCGTACTCGTCGGTGTGGCGAGCTTCGAAGGGAAGGTGGACGAGGGTGTTGCCTTCGTGGTCGACCTGACGGAGCGCAAGCGCGCGGAGCAGGCGTTGCTCGAAAGAGAGCTCGAGGCTCGCCTTGTCATCGGCGCCATTCCGGGTTTCATCGCCGTCATGTCACGCGAAGGCGAGATCGAATTCGTCAATCAACCGCTCCTGGCCTATTTCGGCAGGACGCTGGAGGACATGAAGGGCTGGATTACGAGTGATGCGGTTCATCCCGATGAACTGCCACGTCTGGTCTCGTTGTGGACCCGCGCTATGGAGACCGGAGAGCCTTACGAGATGGAGAGTCGCCTGCGCCGTGCGGATGGCGCCTACCGGTGGTTTTACTCGCATGCCATGCCGCTCCGGGACGGGGATGGTCGCGTCGTTCGCTGGTACGTTCTAATGACCGACATCGACGACCGGAAGCGGGCGGAGGAGGCCTTGCGCGAGAGCGAACGCGAGGCGCGCCTGATCGTGAACAGCATTCCAGGCTTCATCGCCGTCTTGACTCCGGCCAACGACGTCGAGGTCGTCAACGACCAACTCGTCGAGTATTGCGGCCAGCCGCTGGATGCCCTGAGGCGGTGGCGCACGGGCGAAACGGTTCATTCTGAGGATCTGCCTCGCGTCGTCGAGCTCAGCAGGCAGGGGATTGCGTCGGGCGACGCCTTCGGCTACGAGGCGCGCATCCGGCGTTTTGATGGCGTTTACCGTTGGTTTCAAGTCCGTCACCTCCCTCTTCGCGACACGCGCGGGCAGGTCGTCCGCTGGTACGCCCTGCTCTCGGACATCGACGACCGGAAGCGCGCCGAGGCGGAGGTCCGGGAGGCGTACACCGAGCTCGCTCACGTGGCGAGGGTGACGACGATGGGAGAGCTGACGGCGTCGATCGCGCACGAGGTGAAACAGCCGATCACGGCCGCAGTGACGTCCGCCCAGACCGCGCTCCGCTGGCTCGAAGCCCGGCCGCCGGAACTGGGGGAGGTGCGGGTGGCGCTCTCTCGCATCGTCCGGGCCGGCAAGCAGGCCGGGGACGTCATCGGCCGGATCCGAGCGCTCGTCACGAAGGCCCCGGCCCGAAAGGATTCCGTGGAGATCAACGACGTGATCCGCGAGGTCGTCGAGCTGACCCGTGGCGAGGCGGCGAAGAACGGCGTCTGGGTGCGGACGGACCTCGCCGAGGGCTTGCCGCTGGTCCAGGGAGACCGCGTCCAATTGCAGCAGGTGATCCTCAATCTGATCATCAACGGGATCGAGGCGATGACGGGTAGGGCGAGGCAGCGCGAGAGTTGCGGATCCGCTCCCGGAGAGACGATGCGGGGAGCGTGCGCGTCACGGTGGCAGATACCGGTCCGGGACTGGCGGAAGGGGCGCCGGAGCAGATGTTCGCGGCCTTCTACACCACCAAGCCGGGCGGTCTGGGGCTGGGGCTCTCGATCTGCCGCTCGATCATCGAAGCCCACGACGGACGACTGTGGGCGAGCGCGAACGAGCCGCGCGGCGCCGTCTTTCAGTTCACTCTGCCTATCCCGGCGGTAACGACGTTTCCGGCCGGATCGCCTCGTTGAAGCGACCGTAGCTCGTTTCGACACGCCTCGCTGAACGCTTTGAGGGGATCGTGGAGACTCTTGAGCGAGGAGAGTTCGCGAAGCTTCTCGACCGGTAGATTCGGCTCACGATACCTCTCGAAGATCTCCTCGAGCGCCGCCTCTGCAGCCTGGAGGACGGCATCGGACGAGACGAGCCGAATGTGGTTCACGAGGGCGTAAGCCGGCTGGAACTTTTCCGGACTGTCGAGGCTGTGCTCCATCGAATCGAGCGCGAGCTTCGAGCACTCCGCGATGAAATCCGTATAGAGATGCTCGCGCTTGTGCATCTCGGCCTCAACTGCGGACCTCCTCGCCTGCGTCATCTGGGTCATGTATGCCGTCGCCATCGAGGCGAACCCTCCGACCAGGGAGCCGAGGAGGGCCGACGCGGCACCGACTATCGCTGCATCCATGACTAGTCTCCCGCGGGGGTCCGATTCGTCTCCGGGGTCGGCTCCGGACCCCCCGAAAGCAGACCCGCTGCAACGAGAGAAGTCCTGAGGTCGGACTCGAAGTTGCCCATGACCTCGGCCAAAGCCCGGTTCCAGCCATCGACCACCGCTCTCGAAGTGGCGCTCGGATTGTTCGATGTCGCGGAGTAAGTCTTCAGGAACAACTCGGTGGCCGGCGCCGGGCCCTTCCCGTCCCGGAGCACTCGAAACCGAATCGTCAGAAGAGACGACGATTCCGTGGAGCGAAGAATTCCCGCGAGCTTGACTGCGGAGGTTTCGACCGTGACCTGCGGCCGAAGCCCGCTCTCGAGAGAGACGACGTCCCCGATGAAGTCCGCATTCGCGAGGTAGCCTCGAATTGCGGTATCGAGCAGCGAGCTCGGAGGCGCCGCAAAACGGGCGTAGGGATCGCGAACGAGCTCGTGGTCTCCCGTCTGATAGACGAGCGCCTCCCCCGAGTACTCGGGAACCACCTCCACGCGGGCTACGGCGACGATCAGGCCCCCGGCGTTGGAGGGGCCCTTCGGCTCTGGCGTTTCGATCGTGAAAGTACGAGTGGACGGGCCGCGTGAGGTCAGGCAAGCCGTCGTGGCAAGAGCTCCCATGAGCTGCAGAGCTGCGATGCGCCAGGCCTCGCGTCTCATCGGTCCCCCTTATCCCGCTCCGACACCGGAGGCGGCGGTCCGGAAAAAAGAAAACCCGACGGGTGGGCACGGAGAGCCTCGAGCGCCTCGTTCAGGTTCCTCGCGGCCTGCCGCGTTCCGGCCAGCGTGTCGTTGAGCGCCTGGATGTCGATGGCGCCGAGCTTTGCGAGCAATACCCGGAGCTGAGCGTCGGTGTCCTTGACGAGGACATCGGCATCCGGGCCCAGCTTGTCGAGCTGCATGGCATGCAACGTCCGCCGCGCGTCCTGGCCGAGGCCCTCGTACTCCCCGAGCGCGGAGCCGACTTTCCCGGCGACGCCGTGAATGTCGCGCGAGATTCCCGGAGTATCGAGCTGGCCGATCTTGCGGAACGCCGCGTCTGCCGAGTCGAGAGCGCGATCCGCGCTCTCCCCGATTTTCGCGATGTCGAGCGTCGCCAGGTGGGACAGCGTCTGATTGAGGGCTGTGAGGATCTGGCCAAAGGCGCTCGGAGCGGAGGGTAAGTAGTAATACCGTGGCTTCCACGGCACCGAGAGCGGGGGGTATTGCTTCGGGTCGAGGGTCTGGATCGCCACGACGCTCGTCCCCGTGATTCCCTCGGCCTGCACCATCGCCCGCAGGCCATCGTTGACGGCCTTCTTGAGCTCCGCCTCGGGATCACCGCCCCAGCCCACGGGCGTGACGCCCTGCTCGATCGTGAAGCGCACCACGACGCACCGCGGAGGCACATCTCTATAGAGCTTCCAGCTGAAACCGATCTCGGTCACCTTGCCGACGACGACTCCGCGCAGCTTGACGTCCGATCCTTTGGAGAGTCCTTCCACGTCGCCGACCACGTAGGTTTCCATCTGATACTTGGATTGGAACGCGCTCCGGATCCCAAAAAGAAAGAGCGCCGCCCCGAGAATCGCGGCGCCCAACACCGCGAAGATCCCTATGCGAAGCGGGTTGGCCTTCGCGCTCATGCGCCGCTCCCTCCGGACGGTGCTCCAACCGGCTGGGCCTGCCTCGCGAAAAACTGCCTCACCCAGGAGTCCGGAGAGTGATCGCGCAGATCCGCAGGCGTGCCCGCCGCGATGATCGTCTTGCGGCGTGCATCGAGCATGATGCACCGGTCGGCGATGGCAAAGATGCTCTGGAGCTCATGGGTCACAACGACGAACGTGATGCCCAGGCCGCGCGAGAGCTCCCGGATGGTCTGATCGAGCTCGGCGGACGTGATCGGATCGAGACCGGCCGAGGGTTCGTCCAGAAACAGGATGCCGGGATCGAGCGCCAGCGCCCGGGCGATCGCCGCGCGCTTCTTCATCCCCCCGGACAGCTCGGAGGGCATACGGATGGCGGCGGGCAGAAGGCTCACGAGGTTGAGCTTGCCGAGGGCCACGAGCTCGCGCTCGTCGGGTTCGAGGTCGCTGAACTCGTCCAGCGGAAGGCGAACGTTCTCGACGACCGTCATGGAGCCGAACAGGGCTCCTCCCTGATACATGACGCCGAACTTCCGCAACAGTCGCAAACGATCGTCGCCCTCGGCACGGACCAGGTCTTCTCCGTCGAAGAGCACCTCTCCGGACAAAGGCGGAACGAGACCGATCATGACTTTCAGCAGGGAGCTCTTCCCGGAGCCGGATCCCCCCAGGATGGCAAAGACCTCGCCCTTGCGAACCTGAAAATCCAGCTTCTGCTGGATGATCGTGTCTCCATAGCCGACCGTGACTCCCCGAACCTCGATCGCCGCCGGTGCCGCGCTCATACCTGCAGCACGTTGGTTAGCACGGCGAAGACGGCGTCGACGATGATGATCATGAGAATTCCCGACACGACTGCCCGCGTGGCCGAGTCGCCGACGGCACTCGGACCCTCCTTCGTCTGGATGCCCCGCAGGCAGCCGAGCCCCGACACGATCGCACCGAAGGCGATCGCTTTGAGGGTGCCGACGAGGACATCCCCGACGTGCACCGACTTGGACAGATGCGACCAGATCTGATCGAACGGAAACCCCATCCCCAGCATCACGACCGCGCCGCCGGATACGCCGGCCAGCATCGAAAACGCGGTGAGCGCCGGCATCAGGAGAGTCCCCGCCAGCACGCGCTGCACCAGGAGGAACCGCATCGGTTCGAGCCCCATCGTGGTGAGGGCGTCGAGCTCCTCGTTGACCTTCATCGTTCCGATTTCGGCAGCGAACGCCGAGCCCGATCGCCCGGCGAGAACGATGGCCGTGAAGATCGGGCTGAATTCCCGAACCATGACGATCCCGATGATGTCCGCGGTAAAGGCCTTGGCGCCGAACATCGACAGGGGCTGGGCGACCTCGTACGCGATGATCACGCCGGTCAGAAGCGAGATGAGCGACACGATCGGTACGGCGTTGACGCCCGCCTTCTCGACAACGACCAGGACCTCCGGCCAGCGCAGGGTCCGCGGATGCCGAAGAGCCGCCGCGACTGCCTGAATCGTGGATCCCAGGAACGTCAACTGCTGCCGGAGGTCGCCGGCGAGCGAGATCACTCCGATACCCAGCTCGCCGAGGAGGGAGCGGCGCGGCGGCGGCGCCTCCAGGCTCTCAATGGCGGCGGGAGTCGGGAGGGCGGAGAGCAGGATCCGGAACTCGGGCTTGAGTCCCTTCACGGTGGCGCGCACGCCCGGAAGGAGACGGCCCTCCGCGAGCTCGTAGATTACGGACATTCCGGACATGTCGCCGACCTCGACCCCGCTCGCGTCGACCTCGAGCGCCGAACCGGTCGACGTGCTCAGAGCGGCCCGCGCCTCACGGCGTGCGGCCGCTGCGGTCTCGAGACTCAGAGTTCCGGAGATCGCGAGAGTCGCTCCGTCCGGGTCCTTCCGCACGACCGCGCGCGCTCGGAGCGCCGGACTGGCTTCAATTGAGCCGCTCTTCATTTTCATCTCAGCCGTTTGCCCGAACGAGACGATTCGGGGCGTCGATCGGGACCACTCATAGGTGCGCGACCGACACCCCGGTCGCCGCTGGGCGATGAACTGGTCCTTATCGTTGTCGGCTACTCACCTCCTGCCGGATGGGGTAGAGCAACGCCAGTGCCACGCCCTAAGTCGCTGGCCGCGTGCGAATTCGACCGGGATTCCCGGCGAGAATCTCGTGAAAGGTCGCGAAAGAACGCGAAAACCGGCGATCTGCCGAGAGCTACTGCCGACTGCTGCCGGAAACGTGTCTCCTCGATCTTGAAGTTCGAATCCTGGATTCGAGTGTCGAGCCGGGCCACTGATCTCCTCGGGACCGGTCCGGCCCTTTGCTGTTCTCTGGAAGTCGGCTGATATTCGCGAGCCGCTGCATGCGAGAGTTCGCGAATCCCGCCGGCGTGGCCGCTCTCGCTTCCGGCGAACGTGCTCCAGCGACAGGACTTCGCCGGCCGCGTGTCACGAGCTCGAGCTCGGCACCACCCTTGCCATTGGACACGTCGGGCTTAGGAGGCCGACGCTTGAGAGGAACGAACAAACTCCCTGTCATCTACCTGGCGCGACACGGCGAGACGCCCTGGACCATCTCCGGACAGCACACCGGCTTGACCGACATTCCGTTGAACGCGCAAGGCGAAGCGCAGGCGGTCCGCCTCGGAGAGCGTCTCCGGGGGCTGAGCTTCACCGCGGTCCTCACGAGCCCGCTGCAGAGGGCGCGCCGCACGTGCGAGCTGGCCGGCTTCGGTCCCGCGGCGGCCGTCGTGCCCGACCTCATCGAGTGGAACTACGGCGCTTACGAGGGTCGAACGAGCGACGACATCCAGGTCGAGCGGAGGGATTGGGACCTCTTCCGGGATGGCGGCCCCGGAGGGGAATCGCCGGAGGACGTCGGAGCGCGGGCCGACCGGGTGGTGCGCCTCGTCCGGGCCACGGAGGGGGACGTGCTGCTCTTCTCGAGCGGCCACTTCCTCCGCGTGTTCGCCGCGCGCTGGCTCGGTCTGGAGCCGGGGGCCGGCCGATACTTCCTGCTCAGCACCGCCAGTCTCAGCGCGGTCGGCTACGAGCACGACCGGTCGCAGCGCGTCATTCGCGTCTGGGACGAGACGTCTTACCTGAACCGACCGGCCGCATCGCCGCGGCCGGCGGCGGAACTCACACAACCACACGAGGTAGCACGATGAAAGCAACGGAAACCCTCCACGAAGAAGGCCAGAGCCTCTGGCTCGACAACATCACCCGCGACTTGCTCCAGACGGGGACGCTCGAACGCTACATCCGGGAGCTCGCGGTCACGGGCCTCACGTCCAACCCGACCATCTTCGATCACGCGATCAAGAACAGCCCGACCTACGACGCCGCGATCCGCAAGAAGGTCGCGGAGGGCAAGTCGGGAGAGGAGCTGTTCTTCGAGCTGGCGCTCGAGGACCTCACGCGCGCCGCCGACCTGTTCCGGCCGATCTGGGAGCGGACTCGCGGCGTGGACGGCTGGGTGTCTCTGGAGGTCTCGCCGCTTTTGGCCCGCGACACCGCGAGCACGCTCGCCGCTGCGAAATCCCTCTACGCCCGCGCGGCGCGGCCGAACCTCTTCATCAAGATCCCCGGCACCCCCGAAGGGTTGCCCGCGATCGAGGAGGCGATCTTCGCGGGCATTCCGATCAACGTCACGCTGCTCTTTTCGCACGAGCAGTACCTGGCCGCGGCCGAAGCGTTTCTGCGCGGTATCGAGCACCGCATCGACGCCGGGCTCCCCGCCGAGGTCGGCTCGGTGGCGTCCGTGTTTATCAGTCGATGGGATGCGGCGGTCAAGGACCGCGTGCCGGAGGCGCTGCGCAATCAGCTCGGCATCGCGATCGCGAAGCGAACATACAAGGCGTACCGCGGCCTGCTCGCCTCCCAGCGCTGGCAGCGCGCCTTCAACGAAGGCGCCCGGCCGCAGCGACTGCTGTGGGCGAGCACGGGCACGAAGGATCCCGCGGCCTCGGACGTCCTCTATGTGAAGGCGCTGGCCGCGCCCTTCACCGTCAACACCATGCCCGAGGCCACGTTGAAGGCGGTCGGCGACCACGGATCGCTCGGCGGATTGCTGAGCGCGGACGGCGGCGACAGCGATGCCGTCCTGGCCCAATTCGCCTCGGCCGGCGTCGACGTGAGCGCGCTCGCGCGCCGGCTCCAGGACGAGGGCGCCAAGTCCTTCGTCGATTCCTGGCGCGAGCTCATGGGCGTGATCGCGTCCAAGAGCGCGGTTCTCGGAAAGGCGAGCTGAACATGACTACGACGACGACGACGAAGACCAAGACGACCAAGGGCCGCCCGACTGCGCGCGGTCCTCGGAAAGGTGAGCAGAACATGGCGACGACGACGACGACAACCAATGAGCCACTGACCGCGCGCGCCTCGTGGAAGGCGCTGCGGGCCCACCACGAGAAGGTCCAGGGGCTGCACCTCCGGACGCTCTTCGCCGAGGACGCCAAGCGCGGCGAGCGGCTGACCGCCGAGGCGGTTGGCCTCTATCTGGACTACTCCAAGAACCGCGTCACGGACGAGACGCTGAAGCTCCTCCGCCAGCTCGCGGAGGAGTCCGGCCTGAGGGGCCGCATCGACGCCATGTTCCGGGGGGACAAGATCAACCTCACGGAGGACCGAGCCGTCCTGCACACCGCGCTGCGCGCCCCGCGCGGCACGTCCATCCGGGTGGACGGCCAGGACGTCGTACCCGACGTCCACGCCGTGCTCGACGAGATGTCGGCGTTCGCCAACCGCGTGCGCAGCGGGGAGTGGAAGGGCCACACCGGCAAACGCATCCGCAACGTCATCAACATCGGCATCGGCGGCTCCGATCTCGGGCCCGTGATGGCCTACGAGGCCCTCAAGCACTACAGCGACCGGGGGATGACCTTCCGCTTCGTGTCGAACGTGGACGGGACCGACCTCGTGGAAGCGACGCGCGACCTCGACCCCGCGGAGACGCTCTTCATCGTGTCCTCCAAGACCTTCACGACGCTCGAGACGATGACGAACGCTGAGAGCGCGCGGCGCTGGCTGCTCGCCGGCCTGGGCGGCGACGCGAAGGCCGTGGCGCGGCACTTCGTGGCCGTGTCCACGAACGCGACCAAGGTCGCGGAATTCGGGATCGACACCGCGAACATGTTCGGCTTCTGGGACTGGGTCGGCGGGCGCTATTCCATGGACTCGGCCATCGGCCTCTCGACCATGCTCGCCGTGGGTCCGGAGGACTTCCGCGCGATGCTCGACGGCTTTCACCAGATGGACGAGCACTTCCGCACCGCGCCCTTCGAGCGCAACCTGCCCGTGCTCCTCGGACTGCTGACGGTCTGGTACACGGACTTCTTCGGGGCCGAGACCGTGGCCGTCCTGCCCTACGAGCAGTACCTGAAACGCTTCCCCGCGTACCTGCAGCAGTTGACGATGGAGAGCAACGGCAAGCACGTCACGCGGGAAGGGACGGACGTCGACTACGCCACCGGCCCCGTCTACTGGGGCGAGCCGGGCACCAACGGGCAGCATTCCTTCTACCAGCTCATCCATCAGGGGACCCGTCTCATCCCCTGCGACTTCATCGCGTTCGCGGAGCCGCTCAACCCGCTCGGCCGGCACCACGACATGCTGCTGGCGAACGTGTTCGCGCAGACCGAGGCGCTGGCCTTCGGCAAGACGCGCGAGCAGGTCATCGCGGAGGGCACGCCGGAGCGCATCGTTCCCCACCGGGTGTTCCTGGGCAACCGCCCGTCGAACACGATCCTCGCCGACCGGCTCACCCCGGAGACGCTCGGGCAAGCTCGTCGCGCTCTACGAGCACAGCGTGTTCACCCAGGGCGTGATCTGGGACGTCGATTCGTTCGACCAGTGGGGCGTGGAGCTGGGAAAGGCGCTGGCCCAGCGAATCATCCCCGAGCTCGAGGGCGGGGCAGAGCCCGCGGCTCGGCCACGACAGCTCCACCAACAATCTCATCCGGCGCTACCGGGCATGCGAAAGGGAGCCGCGCGATGAGCTCGGTGAAACGCCGGTGAGCGCCGAATGGACGACTTCGAAGATCAGCTCCGCAGGAGAGCAGCTCCGGAGGATACAGACGCACCCGGGGTTCCTCGCGGCGCTGGACCAGAGCGGCGGCAGCACGCCCGACGCCTTGCGGGCCTACGGCATCGCGGAAGAACGCGTGGTCGAACGAGGAGGAGATGTTCGCGATCGTGCACCAGATGCGCACGCGCATCATGACCAGCCCCGTCTTCACCGGCGACCGGATCATCGGCGCCATTCTGTTCGAGGACACCATCGACCGGGACATCGCGGGCAAGCCCGCGGCGGACTATCTGTGGGACGTGAAGCGAGTCGTGCCGTTCCTCAAGGTGGACAAGGGCCTGGCCGCGAGAGAGCCGGGGCGTGCAGCTCCTGAAGGACATGCCCAACCTGGCCGCCCTGCTCGACAAGGCCAGGGCCAAGCGCATCTTCGGAACCAAGATGCGCTCGTTCATCAAGCAGGCCGACGGCGCCGGCATCAGGCGACATCGTCACGCAGCAGTTCGAGTCGCCCGGCAGATCATCGCCGCCGGCCTCGTGCCGATCATCGAGCCGGAGGTGGACATCCACTGCCCGGAGAAGGGCGAAGGCCGAGGAGCTTGCTCAAGGCGGCCATCCTGGCGGAGCTTCACGCATCTGCCCGCGGGCCAGCTCGTCATGCTCAAGCTCACGCTGCCGGAGCAAGGACGACCTCTACGCCGAGCTCGTCAAGCATCCCAAGGTGGTGAGGGTGGTCGCGCTGTCGGGCGGCTATACCCGGGAGGAAGGCAACGAGCGCCTGCGCAGAAATCACGGCGTCGTGGCGAGCTTCTCGCGCGCGCTGGTCGAGGGGCTGTCGGTCCAGCAGTCCGACGCCGAGTTCAACGCCCGGCTGGAAACGTCCATTCAGCAGCATTTACGAGGCGTCCAACACGTGAGCACCGTCGCGTGGGCCCCGTCACAAAGGAGTCGAATATGCAGCTCGGAATGATCGGACTCGGCCGCATGGGCGCCAACATGGTGCGACGCGCTGATCAGCGGGCGGCCACGACAGTGGTCGTCTTACGACAGGTCTCAGAAGGCCATGCGACGAGCTGAAGCAGGGCAAGGCGAAGGGCGCCTCGTCGCTCGCGGACTTCGTGAAGAAGCTCGATGCGCCGCGGGCCGATCTGGCTGATGGTCCCGGCGGCGGTGGTCGACACGACCATCGCCGACCTCATGCCGCTCCTCGAGTCCGGGCGACATCCTCATCGACGGCGGCAACTCGTACTACGTCGACGACATCCGCCGCGCGGAGGAGCTGGCGACGAAGGGCATCCACTACGTCGACGTCGGAACCAGCGGCGGCGTCTGGGGACTGGAGCGCGGCTACTGCATGATGATCGGCGGAGAAGCCGACGGTGGTCCGAGCGCCTCGATCCGATCTTCGCGCGCGCTGGCGCCCGGCGCGGGCGACATCCGCCGCACCCCCGGACGCGAGAAGATCGGCGGCACGTCCGAGCAGGGCTATCTGCACTGCGGGCCGAACGGCGCCGGGCACTTCGTGAAGATGGTCCACAACGGGATCGAGTACGGCATCATGGCCGCGTATGCCGAGGGGCTCGGCATCCTGCGCGCCGCCAATGTCGGCACGTCAGGACCACGACCGTCGACGCCGAGACGACGCCGCTGCGCGACCCCGAGCACTACCAGTACGACTTCGACCTGCCGCGAATCGCCGAGGTGTGGCGGCGCGGCAGCGTCATCGCCTCGTGGCTCCTCGACCTGTCGGCCGCCGCGCTCGTCGAGGACCCGGCGCTCGAGCAGTTCGCGGGGCGCGTGTCCGACTCCGGCGAGGGGCGGTGGACGATCAAGGCGGCGATCGACGAGGCGGTGCCGGCCCCGGTGCTCACCTCCGCGCTCTACGAGCGCTTCAGCTCGCGCGGCGAGGCGGACTTCGAGGACAAGCTGCTCTCGGCCATGCGCTTCGAGTTCGGCGGACACGTCGAGAAAGCGTCGAGCGAACAGTGAGGACGCGATGACGACGAACGGCCTCCGATCCGATGCCCTGGTGTTCTTCGGCGCCACCGGCGACCTGGCGTACAAGAAGATCTTCCCGGCGCTGCAGGCGATGGTGAAGCGCGGCCACCTGAACGTGCCGGTCATCGGCGTGGCCAAGGCGGGCTGGAACCTCGACCAGCTCAAGGCCCGGGCCAGGGACAGCCTCGAGAAGCACGGCGGGCTCGATCCGGCGGCGTTCGACAAGCTCTGCGGGCTGCTGCGCTACGTGGATGGCGATTACAAGGACGCCGGCGACCTTCCAGGCGCATCCGCCAGCGAGCTCGGGTCGGCGCAAGCGGCCGGCGCACTACCTGGCCATTCCGCCCGTGCTGTTCGAGACGGTCGTCGAGCAGCTCGGCCAAGTCGGGCTGCGCCAAGGGGGCCCGCGTCATCGTCGAGAAGCCGTTCGGCCGCGACCTCGCCTCGGCGCAGGAGCTCAACCGGGTCCTGCTCGGAGCCTTCGACGAGGCGTCGATCTTCCGCATCGACCACTATCTCGGGAAGCGGCCGGTGCACAACATGCTCTTCTTCCGCTTCGCCAACGCGTTCCTGGAGCCGTTCTGGAACCGCAACCACGTCGAGAGCGTGCAGATCACCATGGCGGAGGATTTCGGCGTCCAGGGCCGCGGCGGCTTCTACGACGAGACCGGCACCATCCGCGACGTGGTCCAGAACCACCTGTTCCAGGTCCTGGCCAACCTGGCCATGGAGCCGCCGGTCCGAGCACGACAGCGAATCGATCCGGGACGAGAAGGTCAAGGTCCTGAAGGCGATCCCGCCGCTGGAGCGCGGAGCGACATCGTCCGCGGGCAGTTCCGCGGCTACCGCGACGGAGAACGGGGGTGGCACCGGACTCCGAGGTCGAGACGTTCGCCGCGCTGCGCTTGAGATCGACTCCTGGCGCTGGCAGGGGGTGCCGTTCTACATCCGGGCCGGGCAAGTGCCTGCCCGTCACGTGCACGGAGGTCGTCGTCCGGCTCCGCCAGCCGCCCACGATGTTCGACGGCTTCGACCTCCGGCCCGAACTACTCCCGCTTCCGGATCAGCCCCGACGTCACGATCGCGATCGGCGCGAACGTGCATCGCCGAGCGAGGAGACGGGCAGCCACACCGGAGAAATGCTGGGGACCCGGCATCCGCGGGCCGGACGAGATGGACGCGTACGAGCGGGTGCTGGGGGACGCCATGCAGGGCGACGCCACCCTGTTTGCCCGCGAGGACTACGTCGAAGAGGCGTGGCGCATCGTCGATCCCATGCTGAAGGCCGGCACGCCCGTCTACGAGTACGAGCCGGGGACCTGGGGACCGAAGGAAGTCGAATCGAGGGTCTCGCCTCCCGGGGGGTGGCAGGACCCCGTGGTGGGACCGAAGGAAGTCGAGTCGACGGTCTCGCCTCCCGGAGGGCGGCAGGATCCCTTGGTGAAGGCGTCATGAGGATCCAGGTCCTGGCCGATGCCGAGGCGGTCGCGCGGACAGCCGCCTCGCTCACCGCTGCGGAGGCGCGCGCCGCGGTGGCCGCCCGCGGCCGCTTCATCGTTGCGCTCTCAGCGGGGGCCATACTCCGTGGACGATGCTTCGGGCCCTGGCCGACGAAGACGTGCCCTGGGCCGGCGTGCACGTCTTCCAGGTGGACGAGCGCGTGGCGCCCGACGGAGATCCCGACCGGAACCTCACCCACATCCGCGAGAGCCTGCTGGCTCGCTGTCCGATCCCCCCGCAGCAGGTCCACGCCATGCCCGTGGAATCGGCGGACCTCGCCGCCGGAAGCACGCGGTACGCGGAGCTCCTGGAGCTCGTCGCCGGTTCGCCCGCCGTGCTCGATCTCGCGCTCCTGGGCCTCGGACCCGATGGCCACACCGCGTCGCTCGTGCCCGGCGACCCGGTGCTCGGCGTGACGGACGCCTCCGTCGCTCTCTCGGGGAGCTATCAGGGACGGCGCCGGATGACCCTGACGTACCCCACGCTCAATCGATCGCGGCAAATCGTCTTCCTCGTCACCGGGACGGAGAAGGCGGAGATGCTGGCGCGCCTTCTGGCGGGCGATCGGTCGATTCCCGCGGGACGGATCGCGAGGGAGCGGGCGCTGGTTCTTGCCGACCAGGGCGCCGCGGCGAAGTCGGGAGAGGCGACATCAACGCCGCTCCAGAGCGTGGAGGGATGAGCATGGCCGCGAAGTTCAGCAAAGACCCGCGACATCTGCGCCGCCTCGCGAAGGTGGCGTCCCTGGAGCTCGAATCGACGAGGACGAACTCATGAGCACGACGATTACGACGGCGACCCCGACGACCCACCCGACCGCGGCGAATCTCGACGAGCTTGCGGTGAACACCATCCGCACGCTCTCGATCGACGCGGTCGAGCGCGCCAAGTCCGGACATCCCGGCACGCCAATGGCCCTGGCCCCTCTCGTCTACACGCTCTGGAACCGCGTGATGCGATTCGATCCTGTGGACCCGATCTGGCCCAACCGCGACCGGTTCGTGCTCTCCAACGGCCACGCCTCGATGCTGCTGTGGTCCGTGCTGCATTTGAGCGGGACACGGGCCGTGAACGCCGAGTACGAACGGTTGGGCGAGCCTTCGGTGTCGCTCGAGGACATTCGCCGCTTCCGCCAGATCGGGAGCAAAGCCCCCGGTCACCCCGAATACCACTGGGTATCAGGCGTGGAGACGACCACCGGGCCCCTCGGCCAGGGCGCTGCGACGAGCGTGGGGATGGCAATCGCCCGGAAATGGCTCGGCGAGCGCTACAACAAGCCGGACTTCCCCCTCTTCGACTACGACATCTACACCGTGGTCGGCGACGGCTGCCTGATGGAGGGCATCGGAAGCGAAGCGGCGTCGCTGGCCGGCCACCTCGGGCTCGACAACCTTTGCTGGGTCTATGACAACAACCACATCACCATCGAGGGAAATACGAGCCTTGCCTTCACGGAGGACGTCGCGGGGCGGTTCCTGGCGTACGGTTGGAACGTCCTGCGCGTGGGCGACGCCAACGACCGGGAGCGCATCGAGCACGCCCTGGATGTCTTCCGGCAGACGAAGGGGCGTCCCACGCTCATCATTCTCGACAGCCACATCGGCTACGGCTCTCCCCACAAGCAGGACACCTCGGCGGCCCACGGCGAGCCGCTCGGACCCGACGAGGTCCGCCTCGTCAAGCGCAGCTACGGCTGGCCGGAGGACGCGCAGTTCCTCGTGCCGGACGGCGTGCGCGAACACTTCGCGGCCGGGATCGGGGCACGCGGGGCGGCCGCCCGGAGCCGGTGGACGGAGCTGCTGGCGGCCTACCGGGTGGCTCACCCGGAGCTCGCGAACGAGATCGATCAGATGCAGCGGCGAGAGCTCCCGGCCGGTTGGGATCACGATCTTCCCGTGTTCCCGGCGGACCCGAAGGGCATCGCGGGCCGCGATGCTTCGGCCAAGGTGCTCAACGCACTCGCGCGGAGGATCCCGTGGTTCCTCGGCGGGTCCGGCGGACCTCGGACCGTCGAACAAGACCCTGCTGACCTACGAGGGTGCGGGGAGCTTCCAGGCCGCGACCCCGGGCGGCAAGAACCTCCACTTCGGCATCCGCGAGCACGCGATGGCGGCGATCGTCAACGGCCTCTCGCTGTCGAAGCTGCGGGCGTACGGCGCAACGTTCTTCATCTTCAGCGACTACGCGCGGCCCGCCATCCGTCTGTCCGCGCTGATGGAGCTGCCCACGCTCTTCGTGTTCACGCACGACGCCATGGGGGACGGCGAGGACGGACCCACCCACCAGCCCGTGGAGCACCTGGCGTCGCTGCGCGCGATGCCCGGGCTGGTCGACGCTGCGGCCCGGCGACGCCAACGAGGTCGTGGAGGCCTATCGATTCGTGATGCAGCTGCGCCACCAGCCGGCCGTGTTCGCGCTCTCGCGGCAGGCCCTGCCGACGCTCGATCGGAGCAAGTACGCGCCGGCGGCGGGTGTGGCGCGCGGCGCCTATGTGCTCGCGGACTCGCCCGATGGGAACCCCGAGCTGATCCTCATCGCTTCCGGCAGCGAGCTGTGCCTCGCCGTCGAAGCCCACGGCAAGCTGCTCGCGGAGGGCATCCGCTCGCGCGTCGTTTCCATGCCGTCCTGGGAGATCTTCGAGAACAGCCGCAGGACTACCGGGACAGCGTGCTGCCGCCCGCGGTGACGGCCCGGATCGCGGTCGAGCAGGCGTCCACGTTCGGCTGGGAGCGATACGTCGGGACCACCGGCCGGGTCATCGGCATGAGGACCTTCGGGGCCTCCGCGCCCCTCAAGGCTCTTCAGGAGAAGTTCGGGTTCCAGCCCGAGCGAATCGTGGCCACGGCCCGGGAGCTGGTGGGCCGGACTTGAGACGGGCACGATTCTGCTTCGCGGCGCTCGTGTCTTCCTGCGCTCTTCCGGCGCGGGCACAGACGCCGGAGGATCTCCAGCGACAGCTCCAGCAACTCAAGGAGCAGTACGAGGCGACCACGCAGGAGCTCAAGCGCCAGATCGCCGCCCTCGAGCAACAGATCCAGGAGTCCAAGGAGACCGCTGCCGCGACCGCGGCCCGCGTTGCCAAAGAGGCGCAGAAGACGCTCCTGAGCCAGGTGCTCGACGTCGGCGCGAAGTTCCAGGGTCAGCTTCCCGCCGCGCCGACCTACGACCAGCTGCGAGAGGCGGAGACGAAAATCGAGGGGCTCGAAACGCAGGCCAAGCTCTTCGAGTTCCACGGCTACCTCCGTTCCGGCTACGGCTTGAACGGCGTCGGTGGCCAGCAGGTCGCGTTCCAGGCCCCGGGCGCGGACGCGAAGTACCGGCTGGGCAACGAGGCCGAGACGTATACCGAGTTGATCCTCGTCAACAACTGGCTGAACCCGGAGCGACACACCGACAAGGCCTGGTTCAAGACAGAGGTCCTTGTCCAGGCGAACACCAACAACTCTTCGAACTTCGCGAACTTCGTCGATACCGATTTCAATGACCACTTTCGTCTCCGCGAAGCGTTCGTTCGCGCCGGCAACCTCTTCGAAAGTCAACCGGACCTCAAGCTCTGGGCGGGGGAGCGGTACTACCGCCGCCAGCACATCGAGATCGACGATTTCTACCCTCTGGACATGAGCGGTTACGGCGGGGGCTTCGAGGACCTCAATGTCGGGTTCGGCAATGTGGCCGCCTCCTACCTCGCCGGCGCCCGACCCGACATCACGACGCAACACGGCAATTACGCCCGGAGCAACCTGGATCTGCGTCTCTACGACGTCAAAGCGCCCGGCGGGACTCTAGGCCTCTGGTTCGACGTGGCCACAAGCCGGGGTGGCACCACCCCGATGGGCGATGTGATCCCGAGCAGCACCGGATACGCCGTCGGCTTGCGGTACCAAACCCTCGAATGGCTCGGCGGCTTTCAGGTCTTTGGAATTCAGTACGGGACCGGCCCCGCCAGCAACTTCACCACGGCGATCCCCGACCCCAATCCTTTCCTCGACAGCGCGGAGCGTCTCCTCATCACCGAGCAAGTCCTCATCCAGCCGAACGACCGCTTCGCAATCTCGCCGATCTTCGTCTACCAGCGGCAGCGCGACGGCACTCCCGATGGCGGCTGGAACGAGTGGGTCTCTTTCGGCGCGCGGCCGGAGTTTTTCTTCACCAAGATTTTCTCCCTCGCCCTGGAGACGGGGTTCGACCACACGCGCAGCGGCACGGGCCAGTACGAGGGCTGGCTCGAGAAGTTCACCGTGGCCGCGCAGGTCGGAGCGGGCCGCAAGTTCTTCAGCCGGCCCGTCCTGCGCCTGTTCGCGACCTACGCGCACTGGTCCGAGGGGCTCCGCGGTTTCGTGGGCGGGGTGCCCTACGCCGACCGGACGAGCGGCTTCACCTACGGAATCCAGGCCGAGACGTGGTGGTAACGGAGGCAGCCATGCTGATTGCGGGAGACATCGGCGGCACGAAGACCGACCTGGCGATTTACTCGAGCGAGGCCGGACCGCATGCGCCGCTGGCACAGACGGAGGTGAAAAGCGCCGACTATCCCAGCCTGCAGGCGATGGTCGGTCAATTTCTCGCCCAGGTAAAGATGACGGTCACGACGGCGTGCTTCGACGTCGCCGGCCCGGTCATCGACGGCAGCGTGAAGACGACCAACCTGCCCTGGGTGATGGACGAGCGCTCGCTGGCCCGGGACTTGAACCTCAAGTCTGTCCGCCTCATCAACGACCTCGAGGCGGTCGCGCGGTCCGTGCCCACCCTCCGCCCACGGGACCTCGTCACGCTGAATGAGGGCAAGGCAGTCGAGCGGGGCTCGATCGCGATCATCGCTCCGGGGACGGGTCTGGGGGAATCGTTCCTCGTCTGGGATGGAGGGCAGTACCGGGCGCACGGCTCCGAGGGAGGTCACTCCGATTTCGCGCCCACCGACGCGCGCCAGATCGGGCTCCTCGAATACATGCTGGGGCGCTTCGACCACGTCGGATTCGAGCGAGTCGGCTCCGGAATCGGCGTTCCCAACATCTACGACTACCTCGGCGACAAGGAGAACCTGCCCGAGAGTCCGGCGGTCGCGGCAAAGATCGCGGCGGCCAAGGATCGGACGCGCGCGATCCTCGATGCCGCCGCCGATCCGCACGAGTCCAGCGAACGCTGCCGCGCCACTGTCGAGATGCTGGTCACGATCCTCGGCAGCGAAGCCGGCAATCTCGCGCTGAAGGTGCTCGCGACCGGGGGTGTCTATGTGGCCGGCGGCATCGCGGTGCATCTCCTGGGCTCGCTCCGAGAGCCGCGATTCATGGAGGCCTTCACGCGAAAAGGTCGGTTCAAGGACGTGATGGCGCGCATGCCCATCCACGTCATCACCACCCGCGCCGCGCTGCTGGGAGCCGCGGCCTACGGGCTGGAGAGCCTCCGCAAAGCGAACGCGGGGTCGCAGGCAGAGAGGATGTCGTCGTGAGCGAGATCACCACGGGCCACGCCGCGCCGCCGACGAGCTTGAAGGCGCTCGAGGAACCCAAGGCTTCCGGCCATAAGTACGTCATCGGGCTCAGCGCGGTCGCCGCCCTCGGGGGCTTTCTCTTCGGCTTCGACAGCGCCGTGATCAACGGGACCGTCGAAGCCCTGGCCAGCACGTTCGGGACCCGCGCCGCGACCACGGGATTCGCCGTCGCGTCGGTGCTGGTCGGCTGCGCGATCGGAGCCTTCACGGCCGGGAGGGTCGCGGATGTCCACGGCCGGCGCCCGACGATGCTCTTAAACGCCGTCATCTTCCTGGTCAGCGCGTTCGCCAGCGGCGCCGCCGGCTCGGCCGGCTTCTTCATCGGCTCGCGGCTCCTGGGCGGCGTGGCCATCGGCGCCGCCAGCGTGCTGGCGCCGATGTACATCTCGGAGGTGGCCCCCGCGGCCATACGCGGCCGCCTGGCCTCGCTGCAGCAGATGGCCATCGTGCTGGGACTCTTCTGCGCCTTCCTGAGCAACGACATCCTCGCCCGGATCGCCGGCGGCGCGCGCGCCACTCTCTGGCTGGGCGCGCCCGCCTGGCGCTGGATGTTCTGGATGGAGGCCGTCCCCGCCGCCGCGTTCCTGGTCGGCGTTCTCTTGATCCCGGAGTCTCCGCGCTTCCTCGTCGCCCGCGGTCGCCGCGACGAGGCGCGCCGGGTCTTCGCTCGCATTGGCGGCGACGCCGGCGCCGACGCGCTCGTCCGACAGGTCGAGGAAGGCCTTCGCGGCGAGCACAAGCCGAGTTTCTCGGACCTGCTCGTCGCCGGCTCGCGACGGCTCGCTCCGGTGGTATGGGTGGGAGTGGGGCTGGCCGTGTTCCAGCAGCTGGTCGGGATCAACATCATCTTCTACTACGGCGAGGTGCTCTGGAAGGCGGCGGGGGCGACGGAGCTGGGGGCGCTCCGCATCAACCTCCTCACCGGCCTCGTCAACATCCTGGCCACGATTCCCGCGATCGTCCTTATCGACCGTGTGGGCCGCAAGCCGCTGCTGCTCGCGGGCTCGGCCGGCATGGCCGTGACCCTGGGCGCCATGGCCATCGTCTTCGCGACCGCGGGGAAGGGCGCCGACGGCAAGCCGCTCCTCACGCACGGCGAGGCGGTGGTGGGGCTCGCGGCGGCCAACCTGTACATCGTGGCGTTCGCGATGTCGTGGGGGCCCGTGATGTGGGTCCTCCTCGGTGAGATGTTCCCGAACCAGATGCGCGGCGCGGCCCTGGCCGTCTCCGGGGCCAGCAACTGGGCGGCCAACTTCGCCGTGACGGTCACGTTCCTGCCGCTGATGGGCTTGGCCGGCCTGTCCGGAGCGTACGCGCTCTATGCCCTGGCCGCCGCCGTCTCGGTGCCGTTCGTCTGGAAGGCGGTGCGCGAGACGAAGGGCAAGACGCTCGAGCAGATGACGTGACGAGGTGACGTCGTGAGCACGAAACCAAGGGGCGGTTGGCTGGCCAACCTCCCATGAAGAGTGGCGTCCAGCTCCTCTGCCTCTCTACCCTGATCTCGATCGTCGGCCCGGTCGGGAACAGCGGTCTCCGAGCCCAGGCGACACCGCCGTCTCCGGACAGGCCCTGGTCGCCACCGGGGCTGGAGGTGTACGAGAAGGACCTGGCCGGTCGACGCTCCGGCGACGAGAAGACGGAGATCGATCCCGACAAGGTCTACGACCTCCCCGAGCTGATCGACATCGCCGAGTCCACGAATCCTCAAACCCGGGTCGCGTGGGAACGGGCTCGACAGGCAGCCGCGGCCGTCGGCCTCAGCAAGAGCGCCTATTACCCCTATCTCGCCGCCTCCGCCTTCGCGGGCTACGAGAAGGCCTTCATTCCTTTCCCGACCCTCCAACAGGGCCCGGGCCCTTCGGACGTGTCGGTCGTCGGGGGTGGAACCCTGGGCTTTGAATTGAAGTCGGCACGGGTCGCCCTCGACATGAAGTGGCTGCTCCTGGATTTCGGGGAACGGAGCGCGGCGAAGACCGTGGCCGAGGAGGGGTTGACGGCCGCGAACGTCGGCTTCAATGCCGTCCATCAGCAGGTCGTCTTTGCTGTCGCGCGGCGTTACTACGAATTCAATTCCGCGCGCCAGAGAGTCGAGTCGGCCGAGATCTCGCAGCGCGCCGCGGACACCGTCGCCGAATCGGCGCGTTTGCGTTTCGAGCACGGTCTCGCGACTCGGCCGGAGGTCCTGCAGGCGGAAGAGCAGGCCGCGCGCGAGGCTTTCGAGCTCGTGGCCGCGCGCGGCGTGATGAGCGACGCCCTCGTGGAGCTCGTGGAGAGCCTGGGAATCCTGCCGACCGCGAAGCTGCAGGTGGCGGCGCTCCCCGAGCGATCCTTCGACGGGGTCGCGACGGAGTCGCTGGAGGACCTCATCGGCAGGGCCCTCGTACAGCGTCCCGACCTCGTCGCCAAGCTTTCCAGGGTTCTCGCCTCGAGAGCGGAAGTGAAGGGAGCGCGGGCCGCCTACTATCCCAAGCTCGTCCTGGACTCGCACGTCGGGTGGCTGGACCTGAAAATGAGCGCGGCGGGCTCTCCCTATTTCGGCGGCGATAAACCGGTCTACGGAGCAGGAATCCTGGCGTCCGTGCCCGTCTTCGACGGCTTCGCCCGTCGCGAGAAGCTGCGCATCGCGGAGGCGGAGCTCCAGGCGAGCGAGGACGAGCTGACGCACTCGCGGGACTCCGTCATGCGGGAGGTCTGGAGGGCCCGGACGCAGGTCGAGACGGCTCTTGACAAACTCGACTCTGCCGAGAAGCTCATCGCCGCTTCGGAAAGCGCATTCGCCGCGTCGCTCGAAGCCTACAAACACGGGCTGGGCACGTACGTGGAGGTCGCCAACGCCCAGCGCAGCGTCGCCTCCGCGCGCAGCGTCATGGTGGATACCCGATCCGCGGTCTACACCAGCATCACGAACCTGGCGCTGACCGTGGGAGACCTGGCGAGACCGGCCCCGAACCCAGGAGTGCAGCCATGAGACATTCGCCGCAGATCGACGTCTTCGGATCCTACTTTCCGGCCTGGATGGTCTGCATCGTCGTCGGGATCTTCCTGACCGTGGCCGTACGGCAGGTGCTCGTGGCCCTCAAGATCGATGCTCAACTGCGTCCCGCCGGGCTCGTGTATTTGTCGTTGTGGGTCGTCTTCGCCATGAGCATTCGGCTCGTTTTTTATTGAGGCTCATATGCACGAATCCGAAGCCTCCCCCGCGAACGCCGAAAAGACCAAACCGAGCCCGGCTCGCGTCCTGGCGGGCCGACTCCTGAGCATCGCCGTGATCGCGGCTGCCGTCCTGTTGTCGTTCTGGGTCTGGAGACTCAAAGAGCGGCATCCGCGTACGGACGACGCGGTGGCGCGGGCCAACGTGGTCGGGATCGCGCCGCGCGTGCGCGGCCAGATCATCGCCCTCCACGTGGTGGACAACCAGGCGGTGAAGGAGGGAGACCCGCTCTTCGAGATCGACCCGGAGGACTACGAGCTCGGGCTGAAGACCGCGCGGGCGGCGCTGGCGACGCTGGACCGGCAGATCGTCGTCGCGCGCTCCCAGGATAAGCAGCTGCACCTCCAAGTCGGCGCCGCCCAGGCCGGGGTCGAGCGCGCCAAGGCCGAGCTGCAGCAGGCGGGGGACACGCTGGACCGGCTTCAGCCGCTCCTCCCGAGCGGCTTCGCCCGGGCCGAGGACGTGGACCGCGCGCAAACGGCCAAGCGCGTCGCCGCCTCGTCGGTGGCGGCCGAGGAAAAGAGGTTCGATCAGGCGCGCGTGGCCCTGAGCGCGCTCGAAACGCTGATCGCGCAGCGTGAGGGCGCCGTCGCCGCGGTCAATCTCGCGGCCCTGAACCTCTCGTACTGCAAGGTGGTCGCGCCGTTTCCCGGCCGCGTCGTCAACCTCAACATCTCCGCCGGCGGATACGCTTCCGCCGGGATTCCGGTGTTCTCCCTGCTCGACACACGGAAGTGGTACGTCATGGCGAACTTTCGGGAAGGAGAGCTCCCGCACATCGCTCCCGGGACGCACGTCGAGCTCTACCTGTCCGCCCAGCCGAAGCTTCGCTTTACCGGAACCGTGCAGGGTGTGGGCTGGGCCGTCCAGCCCACGGACGAGATCGACATCCCTCATGGCCTGCCGCTCGTGAAGCGCGAGCTGAACTGGGTGCACATCGCCCAGCGATTTCCGGTTCGGATCGAGGTGGAGAAGCCGGACCCGGAGATCTTCCGGATGGGCGCTTCGGCCGTCGTCACCGTCCGATGAGCGCTCTCTCGGAGAGCCTCGAGACTCTGCACGCGCCGCCGACGAAGTGGCTCTGGCTGGTCCGCGAGATGGCCCCTTCGGAGGAGCGCTGGAAGATGAGCGTTCGTATGGTCGTCGCCGTCGTGATCGTCGTCGTCGTGTCGATGGCGCTCCAGACGCCGGTGACCGCGTACTCCGCCTACATGGTCTTCTTCGTCACCAAGGAGAACCGCGTGATCACGACGATCACGGCCGTCTTGCTCGCCGTCGGCGTGACCGTCGCGATCGCGTTGAGCCTCTTCATCTACAAGTACACGTTCGACTACCCGGAATACCGGATTCCGGCCATGGCCCTGATGGTATTCGGCGGAATGTGGCTGTCCCGTGTGCTGACGATCGGGCCGCTCGCGTTCGCCATCGGATTCGTCGTCGCGCTGACCCAGAGCCTGGCGGACGGGATCCCTACGGCCGACCTGCTCGTCCGGGGCCTCCTCTGGCTGTGGGTGATCATCGTTTACCCGTTCGCGATCACCGTCGTCGTCAACTTCGCGCTCCTGCCGGCCGATCCGTGGACGGCGCTCGACCGAGAGCTGCGACACCGGCTCGAGCTCGCGATTGCCGCGCTCCGGCGAATGCTCGACTCGAACGTCGTCGGCGGACACGCGGACGCCGCGCTGGTCGACCTCGCCTCGCGCGGGAGCGCCTCCCTGGCGGGGGACCTGAAGCTGTCCGGGCTCCAGGATCCGGCCGTCAAGGCGCGAAGCGCGGCTCTGGCCGCGGCGATCCGCGAAATGGATCGCCTCCTGGTCTCGGCTGCGAATCTGGGACTACGAGATCCCATCCGGCTGCCGGAGGCGGATCGCCTCGCTGCCGAGAGACTCGTCTCGGCCTTGACCCGGCTGAAGCGGCATCCCCTCGATGGCGACGCCTCCGCCGGAGCCGCCGTCGCCGACGGCGTTGCCCCGACGCTCCCCGAGCTGCGCGAGATGCACCGGGCCTTCCTCGGTCTCCACGACGAGCTCGGTGCCCGCGACGCGGGCGTGTCCGCGGCCGGTCCGAAGGCGCGGCACGGACTGTTCGTTCCCGACGCGTTCTCGAATCCGGATCACGTTCGGTTCGGGCTGAAGGTCGCCCTCGCCGCGATGACCTGCTACGTCATCTACATGAGCGTCGACTGGCCCGGGATTAAAACGTCGTTCATCACGTGCTGCTTCGTGGCGCTGGAGAGCACGGGTGCGACTACCCGGAAATCCATCCTGCGCCTGACCGGGTGCGCCCTGGGCGCCGGGCTGGGGTTTCTGTCCCTCCTCTACCTCGTGCCGCACATGGAGAGCATCGTCTCGCTCGCGTTCCTCGCCGCGGCGGGAACGGCGCTCGGCGGGTGGATCGCCGCCGGAAGCGAACGGGTCTCCTACGCGGGGCTGCAGCTCGGGCTCGCCTTCTACCTGTGCATCTTTCAAGGTTTCGCGCCCGACACGGATTTCGACTCGGCGCGGAACCGCGTCGTCGGCATCCTGCTCGGGATCGTCGTCTCGTCCACGGTGTTCCGTTATGTCTGGCCCGAATGGGCGATCGTCAAGATGCGGGTCGCGCTCGTTCGAATGCTGCGCCGGCTCGCACAGCTCGTGCGGATTCCGGCGACGTCTCCGCCTCCGCCTCAGGACGCCGAGAGGGACGCTGCGGAGAAGCTTCGTGGCGATCTGCCGGGCGATCTGAACGGGATCTTGGGTCTCTCGGAGCTGGCGGCTCTCGAGGGCGCGGAGCCCCTCGCGGCAAAGGGCATTTCACCGGAGAAGGCTCGGAAGATCACCGAGGGGGCGCAGGAGATCTACCTGACCGCGGCGATCCTCGCCGGCGAGGCGGGGCTCGAGGAGTGGTCCCGGCTCGACGCCGCCGCGCAATCTGCCGATCTGGCCGCGCGAGGCGCGGTGGCGGAGCATCTCAGCCGCACGGCCGATGCCGCCGAGGCGGGACGAATACCCGAGAGCGTCGCCCGCGACGCGAAGAGGGGCGTCCCGATGCCTGATTCCGGGGACGAAGAGCGTCTTCCTCTCGTTCGGCGGCTCGTGGAAGGAAGCCAGCGTGTTGTCGCTCTCACCTCCTGACGGCCATTGAGGCCTGGTTCCGCATCCTTACCCGTAGATCCATTCGGCCCCCTCCGCCGCACGTCCTTCAGTCCGTCATCCCGAGGAGCGTAGCGACGAGGGAACCGACTCGCCGAGCCGCGGATGCTGTGGTCGATCCGTCTCGAGGCTCGCAGCCTGCCGACTTCGGGATCCCTCGTACCGCTCGGGATGACGTCGACGGGGAAGCCGCTCCCGATCGCCAGTGCGGCGCTTCGTTTACCGCAGGAACCGGAAGACGACCTCCAGTGTCAGCAGCGCAGGGAGATAGACGATCGACGCGAGCAGGAGCCGGCGTGCGGTCGCAGCGGACATCTCAAGGACGAACCGCACGCCGAAGTAGAGGAACGCGAGGTCGAGGAGGAGGGCAGGGGCCCCGAAGGGGACCGTTACGAGGATGAGGCCGAGGAGGGGCAACAGGGTCTGCAGCGTCACGAAGCGAGTCCGCGCCTCCCCGCGAGGAAGGACGACGTAGCCCGCCCGTTCGTAATCTTCGCGGTACATCCAGGCGATGGCCATGAAGTGCGGGAACTGCCAGAGGAACAGGATCGCGAAAAGCAGCCACGCGCCGGAGTCCAGGGGGGCACCCGTCGCCGTCCATCCGATGAGCGGGGGAATCGCGCCCGGGGCGGCGCCGATCAGCGTGCAGAGGGGAGAGATCCGCTTGAGGGGGGTGTAGAGGAAGAGGTAACTCACGAGCGTCGCCAGCGCGAGCAGCGACGGCACCGGCCCGACGGCGAGCAGAAGCTGGCCGATGCCTGCGAGGGAGAGGAGCACGCCGAACAGCAGGGCGTGCGCCGGTGGAATGCGGCCGCCGGCGACCGGTCGCCGAACGGTCCGGCGCATGCGCGCGTCGAAGGGGCGCTCCAACCATTGGTTGAGAGTCGCGGCTCCGCTGGCCACCAACAGCGTCCCGGCGAGCGTGTGCAGCAGGAGTGAGAGCGGCAGCGAGGCGAACACGCGCGGCCGGGCCATGCAGAAGGCCTCGGCCGTCGTGATCACGATGAGGAGGTTGACCTCCGGCTTCGTAAGGGCCCAGTAGTCGAGCCAGACTGCGCGGTGGACCCCTTGGCGCCGGATCGCGCCCGCCGGCGCCACCGCGATGGATTCGGCTGCCATCGTCAGGCCATCCGCGCGCATCGTCAGGTCACCCGTGCGGCCCGAACCGCAGAACGCGACGCCGCTCCGGTGGCGCGCGCCGGCTCCGTGGGCCGATCCGGAGAGTGCCCGAACGTCAGGAGCCTCGCGCTGACGAGCGTTCCCGCCACGAGATAGATGATCGTGACGCACGTCCACATCAGCGCGCCGGCGCGCTGCTGGTCGGCGAGAACGGCGGCGGAAGAGTCCCCCGACAGGTAGACGGCATAGGCGATCCGGTCCGAGAAGACCAGGAAAGCCGAGAGGATGTCGCACGGCAGTGTTGCCAGGAAGAGGTAGAGAACGATGGACCAGGAGGGGAGCGGCCGACCCGGCCAGGGCTCGATCACCGGCCACCAGAAGAAGAGTCCGGTCACGAGGAAGGACACCTGCTCGATCGCATGCCACGTGGGTGAGCGCAAGGCCAACGCGAACACGGCGGGGACGTGCCACAGCACGAGCATTCCCGTTCCGGCCAGCCAGCACGCCACGGCCGCTCGAAGCGAGGTGCGCCTGGGGAAGCGGCGCCCGATCGCCCGCCGGAGCCGAGGCATGCCGCCCACCAACACCTTCACGGGCTCGCCGAGGAGCATCAGCGCCGGCGCGAGGGTCATCAGCAGCAGGTGCTGGATCATGTGTCCGGTCAGCGAGCCGGCGTCGCCAGATGCGAGCGGCGAGCCGAGGGCGGCCCAGATCGTGGCGACTCCGAGGAGGAAAGCCGCGGCGCGCCAGGGCGGAAGCCCATGGGATCTCGCGCCGAGGCGGCGTAATCCGAGCACGTACACCGCCGCGACCGCGGCCACCGCAAGGCCGACACAGATCGCGGACGGATGGTGCGTATGATGCATCTCGGGTCCTATGGGGCGGCGGCTGAGCCTGCGCCTGGCTTTTCGTTCGAGAATTCGGCCTGTGCGGCGTCGCGCGCCGGGGCCTGACCGTGAGGATGCATCGTCATCAGGAACGCGACGAGCGCCGTCGTCTCGGGGGGGCTCAGGTTTTTGCCATAGGCCGGCATGTTGCCGCCCCCCTGGAGCACCTGGCGGATGAGCTGGTCCTGGGTGAGGCGCACCGCCACGTCGTCCAGCGCGGGGCCGCGCTGTCCGCCGAGGCCGCCGAGAGCGTGGCAGTTGCGGCACTGTTTGACCTGAAAGACGAGCGCGCCTCGACGCCCGAGGGCGGTCGAGCCCTTCAGCATCCGATCGGGAATCGGATCACCGCTCCAGGCGTTCATGCGCGGGCTCCAGGGAGCCAACTCGGCCATGCGCGTGAACGTGCCGAGCACCACGGCGACCAGGAGGACCGTGAGGACGGCGATCGGGCGCCGGCGCCAGCTCTTCTCCCCTTCACCGGCCAGGAACGGAAGCAGGAGCAGCAGCGCGATCACGACGACAGGCCCGATGAGGAGCACCGGCGTCTCGAGCGCCGGCGGAAGCAGAGACAGCAGCGCATAGAGCCACAGGAAGAAGTAGTCGGGCTTGGGCGCAGTCTGGATGATCGTGGGGTCCGGTATTCCCGTCGGCCCGAACGGGCCGAAGACGAGCGCGCAGAGCGCGACGGCCAGCAGTATCGCCGCCGCGAAGAAGACGTCCTTCCACACGGCGTAGGGGACGAACGGTGCGCCCTCCGTCTTCGTGAGCGCGTGGTAGTCGCGGAGGTATGTCGCGCGCCGCACCACGCGGCCGGGCATCGGCCATTCGTTGATGCCGAGCTTCAGGACCATGAGGAGATGGAGTCCCACCAGGGCGATCAGCAGTCCGGGGATCACGAAGACGTGCAGCGCGAAGAACCGGGACAGCGTCGCGCCGGCGATGATCGGCCCGCCCAGCATCAGCTCGACGGCCGCGGGGCCGATCACCGGAACGCGGCTCACGATCGACGCTCCGATGCCGAGGCCCCAGTACGCGTCCTGGTCGAAGCGCAGCACCTGCCCGCTGAAGGCCATCCCGAGCGTCATGAGCAGCAGGAAGACCCCCACGATCCAGGTGAGCTCCCTCGGAAACTTGAAGGCGCCGAAGAGGAAGACCTGGGCCATGTGGATGAGTACGATCGCGACCATGAAGTTCGATCCCCATCCGTGCAGGGCGCGGATGAACCAGCCCAGCGCCACCTCGTTGTTCAGGGCCTGCAGGCTGCTCCATGCCTCGGCTCCCGACGGCACGTAGACGAGAGCGAGCAGGATTCCGGTAACGAACTGCAAGGCGAAGACGACGAGCGCGGCGCTGCCGAAGACGTAAAACCAGCTCGCGGTTTTGCGTGGCACGCGATGCTCGACCGTCATTTCGCGAATCGGCTGGGCGAGCTGCAGCCGGTCGTCGAACCACCGACCGATCCGAGCGAACATCAGGCGCATCGCGTCACCCCCTGAGGATGGCTGCTGCGCCGCCCGGAGTCGGCAACTCGCCCGCCTGGATGCTGAGGACTCCGTCCTTCACCCTCGACGGATACACGAAGAGTCCCCGTTCCGGCGGTCCCGACGCTCGCGCTCCATCGCGGTAGTACGCACCGCCGTGGCACGGGCACATGAAGAGGCCGGACTGCGGGAACCAGCGCACCGGGCAGCCCAGGTGCATGCAGTTGACGGCGAAGACCTGGAACTCATCGCCCGCGATCCGCCGGACCCAGCAGGCCGTGTCCACGGTCTTGCCGTCCGTCGGCATCACCACGGGATTTCGGAACGTGGCCAGGCGCGTCTCTCCTTCGGGGAACCGGGTGACCTCGCCCAGCGGCACCCACGACAGGTACGCGCCCCCGCGGCCGCGGGAGAGCGATGACAGCAGATAGCGAACGATCGGGAATCCGATCGCGGCCGCGACCACTGCATTGACGAGAATGCCGATCTTCACCAGCATCCCGCGGCGCGTGATTGTGGTTTGATCGGGCGTCATTTCATCGGGCATAGTCGGCTCCTCATGGCAATGCGGCGTTCGGGTAGGGTTGACCAGGGTCCTGGACTCGTCGCGAGGCCAGCCAGGCCACGACGTCTGTGACCTCCTCGTCCGACATCGGCCGGCCGGGCACGTCTCCGCGCCAGTCCGGCGCACCGAGCTCCGGGCGGCCGGTAATGACGAGGGTCCGCAGCCCCTGGTCGCTGACGAGCGCGAGGAACGAGCCGTTCGTGATGGCGCTCCCCTTGACCGTACCCTCGCCTCGAGGGCCGTGGCAGGAGGCGCAGAAGACTCCGTAAGCCGCCTCGCCGCGATGCGGGTCGCCGGGAGCTGTGGCCGCGTACGAGGGCGGGCTGGCGCTTTCCAGGGCGCTCGGACGGCTCCAGGACCGGATCCCCTTCGAGATCGCTTCGACTTGTGCGTCGGTGAGCATGCCGCCGGCGGCCTGTGCGAACGCCGGCATGGCCGTCCCCCGTACACCGTTCGCGATGGCGTTCCGGATCACGCGGTCGTCGGCGATGGCGAGGTAGACGGGATCGGCGAGTCCGAGGGCAGCGCCGCCGCGCCCCTCTTTCCCGTGACAACCGGCGCAGTTCGCCGCGTAGAGGGGCTGGAACTCCACCACCTGGCTCGGAGCCACGACCTCGGAGCCCGCGGATGGGCGGCCCGGGGCCGTGTCGAGGGCCGTGTCGCAGGATGCCAGGGCGGCCAGCGACCCGAGCGACGCGATCATGCACCACAGGCGCCGGCTCGTCACGGGCGCCCCTCTTCGTCTCCCCGAGGAGGGACGATCCCTGGCGCCTCGACCCCCGCGCGCAGCGCGAACGCGACGTTCTCGCGCGTCGGCACGCGCTGCTGCTTCACCACGACAAGCCCCGCCGCCACGCCGAAGGCCACTTGCGACGCGATGAACCAGAGCCAGTCGATCCGGCTCTGGAGCACGGGGTTCAGCAGGCCGAGGATCGAGTAGAACGTGCCGGACCAGAGCACGGGCGCGATGAGCCCGCCGAGCAGGATTGGTCGGCGGGGGAGCATCGGCAGCATCGCGCCATAGAGGAGCCCGACCAGTGTCGATCCCAGGGCGTGCAGGAGGACCGCGAGCGCGAAGCTGTCGGCGTGAAAGTGGGGCAGCTGATCCGGGCCGAGCTTCACCGATTGCGCGTAGACGACGGAGGCCAGCAGGTTGATGGGAACCCAGATGCTGCCGGCCTTCAGCACGCCGTACGCGCAGGCGAGTAGGGCCATCGCCGCGCCGCCGACCCACCCGCCCTTCAGTCCCGCGGCGACGGAGTAGGTGTGGACCGGCAGCCAGGCTCGTACCTGCTCCGGGGCGACCGGCAGCCGGTCGACCTCCGCGCGCTCGGTCGTCAGGCGGACGAACTCGGGATACGCAGTCACGGCGATCTCGTGCGGGGCGGGAAGCACCTCTCGGAACCAGCCGACGCACCCGGCCCCGACGAGCACGACGCCGAGGATGCTGACGGAGACGCTCGTGAGCAGGCCCGCGAACATCAAGGTCACCCCCGCGGCCAAAACCATCGGCCAGGCGGTCGGCGCGGGAAGCTCGATCTCGATGGGTTCCTGTCGTGTCGACGTGTCGAGTTGCATTACGACGTTCCTCAGCGGCCGATGATGTAGACCACGGTGAAGACGACGATCCATACCCCGTCGACGAAGTGCCAGTAGAGTGCGAGCACGCCGACGCGCCGGGAGTGCTCGCGACCGACGCGCCCGGCCAGGGCGAAAAGCGCGACGATGGCCATCATGACGAGCCCGACGGTGACGTGGAACGCGTGGAGGCCGACGAGCGAGTAGTAGGTTGTCCCGAACAGGTTCGTCGAGATGGTGAGCCCGTGCTCGTAAATGAGGCGATGCCATTCCAGGCCCGTGCCGAAGAGGAACAGGCCGCCGAGCACGAGCGTGAGCAGCCAGAGGGACAGGAACGAGCTGCGGCGCGCCCCCTGCTCGAGGGCCTTGGTCGCGATGTGGATCGTGAGACTGCTCGACAGCAGGCAGATCGTGAAGAAGATCGGCGTCTCCAGCACCTGCCGGGGCGTCGGGCCGCTCAGGCTCTTGCCGATGTAGTACAGGTACGCGACGACGAAGATCGTGAAGATGGCCGACTCGGCGATGATGAGGCAGGCCATTCCCACGGTGCCGCGATAGGGGAGGCGCCAGGTGTCGGGGGCCTCGGTGCGAAGAATCGGGACGGCGCTCATCGTTGAACTCATGGTCCTCACTCGTATTGGCTGTCGGAATCCTCGGGGTGCTTGATGTCCCAGAGCGGTCGGCGGCTGGCGACGGTCGGAACCGTCGCGAAGTTATAGGCGGGTGGCGGCGAGCTGGTCGACCATTCGAGCGTCCACGCGTCCCACGGATCGTTGCCCGCGAGCGGCCCCCGGAAGTAGGACACGATCAGGTTCACCACGAAGATGAGGATCGCGACCGCCTGGATGAAGGCGCCGATCGTGATGAAGAAGTTCCAGGTGTCCCAGCCGCGGCCGGGCTCGTACGTGTAGATGCGGCGCGGCATGCCCAGGATACCCGGGATGTGCATCAGGTCGAAGGTCAGGTGGAAGCCGATCACGAACAGCCAGAAGTGCCACTTGCCCATCGTCTCGCTCAGCATCCGGCCCGTGACCTTCGGATACCAGTAGTAGAACGCGCCGAAGAGCGCGAAGAGGATCCCGCCCACGATCACGTAGTGGAAGTGCGCGACCACGAAGTAGGACAGGCTGAGCTGCCAGTCGACCGGTGCCGCTGCTAGCATGATCCCGGTGAGGCCGGCGATCAGGAACTGGAAGAGGAAGGCGATGGCGAAGAGCATCGGGGTGCGGAACTGGATGCGCCCGCCCCACATCGTGCCGAGCCAGTTGAAGATCTTGATGCCCGTCGGAATGCCCACGGCCATGGTGGTGATCGCGAAGAAGCTGTTCGCGTAGGAGCTCATGCCGACCGTGAACATGTGGTGCGCCCAGACGCTCATGCTGACGAAGCCGATGCCGATCGTCGCCGCCACCATCACCGGGTAGCCGAAGATCGGCTTGCGCGAGAAGACCGGGATGATCTCCGAGATGAACGCGAAGGCGGGCAGGACGAGGACGTAGACCTCGGGGTGGCCGAAGATCCAGAAGAAGTGCATCCACAGGACGGCGGAGCCGCCCGCCTGGGTGTCGAAGAAGTGGCCCCCGAGATAGCGGTCGACGAGGAGCATGAACTGCGCCGCGGTCAGCGGCGTGATCGTGAGCAGGACCAGCGCGGACATCACCAGGTTCATCCAGGCGAGCAGCGGCATGCGGCCGAGCCGCATGCCCGGACAGCGCATGCAGATCACCGTGGCGATGAAGTTGACGGCCGAGCCGATCGAGCCGAACCCCGAGACGATCAGCGCAATGGTCCAGTAGTCCGTGCTGTGGCCCGGCGAGAACGCCTTGAGGGCGAGCGGCGCGTAGGCCCACCAGCCGACGTCCGGCGCGTTGCCCGCGCCGTAGAGACCGCTCGCCCCGAGCAGGCTGAAGTAGAGGAGGAGGCCGCCCAGCGCGGTCAGCCAGAAGCTGAAGGCGTTGAGGCGGGGAAACGCCATGTCCCGCGCGCCGATCATCAGCGGTACCAGGTAGTTTCCAATCCCGATGAGCACCGGCATGGCCACGAAGAAGATCATCGTCGTCCCGTGCATCGTGAACAGGCGGTTGAAGACCTGGGGCGGCACGAAGTGGTTGTGCGGGAACATGAGCTGGATGCGCATGGCGAGGGCCTCGCAGCCGCCGACGACGATCATGAGCAGCGCGTAGAGGACGTAGAGAACGCCGATCCGCTTGTGGTCGACGGTCGTCACCCAGCCGTGCAGTCCCTCCATCCAGCTTCGGCTCTCCGTCCGCTCGTCGGGAAGGGCCAGCACCTCGGATGCCATCGTGTGTCTCCGATCCCTCGTCAGCGCAGCGTCTGCATGTAGGCGACCAGGGCCTCCAGGTCGCCTTCCGCCAGCTTCATCGCCGGCATCAGGGAACCGGGCTTGATGCTGTCGGGTGCCTCGATCCAGCGGCGCAGGTTCTGCCGCGTGTTCTCGGCGGCGCCGGATGCGATCGTGCTCCGGCTCATCAGGTGCGTGAGGTCCGGCCCGTAGCGTCCCGTCGCGACGGTGTCATCGATCGCATGACAGTTGATACACGCGGTGGTCTCGAAGATGCGTCGGCCGGCGGCTGCCTGCTCGTCACGAATAGCCGGCTGCTGCTGTGCGCGCGCCCAGGCGTCGAAGGCCTCCGGGCTGTCCACGACGACGCGCAGCAGCATCTTCCCGTGCTGTATTCCGCAGTACTGCGCGCACTGGCCGAGAAAGAGTCCGGTCTTGTGCGGGTCGATCCACGTCCCGTTCACACGGTTCGGAATGAGGTCGGTCTTTCCGCCGAGCTCGGGAACCCAGAAACTGTGATCGGTATCCGCGGAGAGGAGCTTCAAGAACGTCGGCCGCGGATGCGCGGGGTCGCTGACCGGAACGTGCAGCTCGTTGGCGGTCACGATCCCGAGCGCGGGATAGCGAAACTCCCACCAGAACTGATGACCGACGACGGTGACGTCGACGGCGTTCGCCGGCTTGCGAGCATCCTGGACGGCGTGGATCACGCGGGCCGTCGCCAGGAACAGGACGATGACGATCAACGCCGGGACGATCGTCCAGGCCAGCTCGATCTGCGAGCTTCCGTACACCTGAGGCGGCTCGCGAAGGGCGTTCGCGGAAGTGGGCCTGGACCGGACGAGCGCGTTGGTGAGCAGGCTGTAGACCACCGCGAAGATGGCGCCGGTGACGCCCAGGACGAACATCGACAGGTCGAAGAGCGACTGCGCGTGGCCGGACGCGGGAGACAAGATGCTCGGGACGTCCCCGCCACCGGCCGCGGGCACATGGCGGCCCATGGACAGCAGCAGCCACAGACAGAAGCCGATGAACGGGACGGCACCCGTGGCGAGGAGACCGAGGACCGTGAGCGTGCTCGACGACGTCGACGGATTTCGCATCGGGTTCCCATGCGTCGTGGCTGCGGCGGCGCCGACGGACTCCCCGAGATTCAAGGCGAGCGGGGCGCGAGGCTTTTTGGCCCCGGCCACCGCTTCCTCGAAGCGGAAGTCCGTCGGGGCCGCTCCGGTGATCAGACGCGCGCCGCGGCTGAACGTGAGGTCCTGGATCGCCCACTGGATGAAGACGAGCACGCGGCTCTGGAACTCGACGAGATACGTGATGTGAATGACGGCCCACACGAGCCAGGCCGGCAGGCCCGACAGGTGGACCCCGAACACGTTCGCCACGGCTTTCCATCGGCCGATCACGGCGAGGGTGCCCTTGTCGAAGTACCGGAACGGCGGAGGATCGGGTCTGGCCAGAACCTTCCGCACGATCGCCTTGCCGGCGTAGGTCCCCTGCTGCATCGCGACCTGGGCGACGCCGGAGAGAGAATTGCCCTTCGCATCGAGTGACCATGCGAGGTCGCCGACCACGTAGATGTCGGGGTAGCCCGCGATGGTGAGCTGAGGACCGACCTTGATTCGCCCGCCGCGGTCCGTCTCCGCCTTCGTCCGCTGGGCGAGGGTCCGGCCCAGAGTCGTCGCCGTCACGCCTCCCGCCCAGATGACCGTGCGCGCCTGAAGCCGCGCCTCGCCGTCGGGGCCCTGGACCGTCAAGCCTTCCTGGTCGATGCCCTTCACCATGACACCGGTCTTCACCTGGACTCCGAGCTTTCCGAGCGTGGCGTGCGCCTTCTCCGCGAGGCCTTCGGGGAACCCCGCCAGAATGCGCGGACCGCCGTCCAGCACGACGATCCGAGCCTCCTCCGGCCGGATCGAGCGGAAGTCGTGCTTCAACGTCTGCCGCGCGATCTCGGCGATCGCACCGGCGAGCTCGACGCCCGTCGCGCCGGCCCCCACGATCGCGAAGGTGAGCCAGGCCCGCCGCTCCTCCGGGTCGGGAAGCCGCTCGGCGACCTCGAACGCATAGAGGATCTTGTGGCGTATCTCCGTGGCCTCTTCGATGGACTTCATGCTGGGAGCCCACTGCGACCACGAGTCGTTGCCGTAGTAGTGGCTGCGCGAGCCCGCAGCGACGATCAGCGAGTCGTATTCGAGCTCACCTCCATCCTCGAGCCGAATCCGCGTGGCGTCGGGATCGATGTCCTTGACGTCGCCGAGGAGCACTCGTGTGTTGGCTTGCCGGCCCAACACGCCCCGCAAAGGAGCCGCGATCTCGCCAGGCGACAGCGAGCCCGTCGCGACCTGGTAGAGCAGAGGCTGGAACAGATGGAAGTTGCGCCTGTCGACCAGCGTCACGTCGACGGGCGCGTTCTTCAGGGCTTGCGCGGCACGCAGCCCTCCGAATCCTCCGCCGATGATGACCACCCTGTGGGTCGGGCCCATTCGGAAGCACCTCGCGGGCTTGTCAGGGCAAGTCCTGGACCACGCGCGCGAGAGTCTTGAGTTCGCGGGGGGCGAATCCCGATCTCCCTGAGGCTCAGCGAGTTGCTCCGTGGACAGCACCGGAGTGTCATGGTCGGCGCAACCGCGAAGGATCGCGAAGCTTCGTATTCTCGCGAAGGCTCGCGAAGCGTTCCGCCCGCCGGCGAGCCGGCGGACAAAGGCGAAGACGCTGGTCCCCGTCGCGGGCTCTGATAGCCCTGCAGCGGGCTCACGGCGAGGGGTATGTCAGGCGAAGAAGCGGAGCGAAGACCGCATCATCCGGACGATGGCGGCCTCCGCTCGAAGTCGCCGGGTCTTATCGCACACGGCGAACCGATGGCGTACGCAGCGTCGAGTCGGAGGGCAGCCATGCGACCGCGCTGTTGGCGTTTCTCGCGGTGTACCGGGATCTCGTCTGGGTCCTTGACGAGGATCCTCGCGGGGATGCGCTGGACCACCTTCGAATAGCTGGCCGTACCAGGACGAAGCCGCCGCTGGACTTCCGCCGACTCTCGCCGGAAGGCTCACGCACTACGACACGGGGTTCTCGACCAGCCCGGCCTTCGGTTTCACGCAGTCTTTGGCTTTCCGATCGACGCACAGCAGATACCTGGCCTCGTCCGTCCAATAGACCAAAATGTTCTGTACATCCCCCCACGTTTTCAACGTCGCATTGCCGAGCTGGTTGCCGCCGACCCGACGATCGGCCCCGGCCACGAGGAGCTCTCCGGACTGGGAGTCTTTGATCATGAACTCGATCGAGACTTCTCCGGCAAAAGCCGGTTTGCCTGTGGCGAAAGTCCAGAGCGTGTCCGCGCTTCCCGCGTAAGGCGCGACGGTCTTGGCGACCTTCAGCGGGGCGTTCGCTTTTTTGCCGTTGATGATGGCGACTTGGAGTCGAATCGTGCCGCTGGCTGGCGTATCGGTGATGGCGATGTCCTTCGAGAGCTTATCCTTGAGCGTGCGGTAAAACTCGTCCACCAGCTTCTGGAAGTCGGCCAGTTGGTCCGGCGGCAGCTTGGAGTTCTCGACATCCCAGATCACGACCGGGTCGATGATGATCTTGTCGTACGACGGCAAGTTGGCGTTCGGGTTGTGATAGACCAGCAGGACATCGTCTTTGCCGCCCTTCTTGAGGAGCGAAGCCGAGTCACCGAGAAACCCGCTCGGCGTCACGTTTCTCGCATGACTGGACGTCGTGCACCGGGCGAAGACGGCCAGGACCGCAATTACTACGGCAATCTCAAACTTTTTCATATCGGCCTTCCTTGGCTGTGAGGCTCCCATTCGGAAGCACCTCGCGGGATTGTATGCGCAAGTCCTGGACCACGCGCCAGAGAGCCTCGATTTCGCCGGAGCGGATCCAGATCTCCCTGAGGCTCAGCGAGTTGGTCCGTGGACGGCACCGGAGTGTCATGGTCTGCGCAACCGCGAAGGATCGCGAAGCTTCGTATTCTCGCGAAGGCTCGCGAAGCTTTCACGCTCGCCGGCGAACCGGCGGAAGAGTCTTCGACCGCACATCGGCGCTCAAACCATCCGGAGCCATGCACATAGGCAGCTTCGCGAGTGTGGCCCGCGAATTGCTCTCTCCACCACGGACAGCAATATGCGAAACAGAGCCGGCTCTCTCGAAAAGGATTGCCGATGATGTCGCGGGCGAGCGCTCCCGGCTGGACCGACCTGGGCAACGTTCTCCATGTGCTCGCGACGGTGGCCGAGAACCGGATCGAGCCGGATTGGCTTCGGACGCTTCGCGGTTCCCGGGGGCAGGCCGCACGAGACAATCCTACCCGGCGCTCCACATATACTGAGCTCCGATGAAGGGTGGACTCACTCTTCGGGGCTTGCGAGAGATCCTGCTGCCGCCTCCGAAGGACGCGGAGTCGCTGAAGACAGTCGGCGCTTTCCGGGCCCTCTTCGGGCCCGCGCCGCAGACGGCGGCGAGCAAGAGGGGCCGCGACCTTCTGGACTTCCTGGGACAGGTGCACCTTTTCGAGGAGCTCGGGCCTGCGGAGCTGAAGAGGCTGGCTTCGATCACCCACGAGAGGACGTACCGTGACGGCGAGACCATCTACCAGCAGGGAAAGCCCGGTCTGGCGCTCTATCTCCTGCGTTCGGGGATCGTCGAGCTCACCCGGCGGAAGAGAAACGGCGACGAGCTTCCTCTCGCGATCCTGGAACCGCCGGCTTCGTTCGAGGAGCTCGCCGCCATGGGATGCGACGTGGTTCGCTGGAGCTCGGCTCGGGCTCACGGGCCGGTGACTCTGGTCGCTCTGGGGAGGCCCGACCTGGATGTCCTCTCCCGCACCTCGCCGGCGATCGCCAACAAGATCTTCCGGAAGCTGTCCGAGATCACCGCGAGGAGACTCCAACTCCTCGTGGAGGCCCAGTACCTGGACTCCCAGGAGCCGGAACCCGCCCCTGCTGCCCAGAGTCCCTCGACCGAGGCAAAGTGATCGGCCGATGGCTCGGGGCCGTCGCCGGCGCTCTCGTTGCGGCGTACCTGATCTGGGGGCTTCGAAGCCTGATCGTTCCGATCGCCGTCGGCAGTCTTCTCGCCTACGTCTGTCACCCCCTCGTGGCGCGCGTGGAGAGCTACAAGTTGGGGCGGGGCCTGGCGATTGTGCTGCTGATGGTCGCGTTCCTGTCCGTAGGTGTGGTCCTGGCCATCGGGATTCGCGCCGGCGTGTCCTCCGAGATCGGAACTCTCGATTTCAAGACTCGCGCGCTCTTCAAGCTCAACCGGCGCTACGAACAGCTCATGGGTTTCGATGCGACGTCCGAGGGTAATCGGCTCTACCAGTTCGTGCATGACGATCTGGATCCCGTGGTGGATCGGGCAAACCGTCTCCTCGCGTTGACGCCCGAGGAACGGTCCCGATTCCTGGAGTCACACTCCGGGAAAGCCGACGAAAACTCGCGAACGTTGCTGGAATATGACCACACGAACCTCCAGACCTTCGAGCGGCGCGGCCTCCAGACAGTGGCTCGATCCAGTGCTCGGGGGGAGGCACCCCAGGGGCCCGGGGCGGCGGGGCGAGCGAGCAAAACTCCTCTCGCTGCCCTGGCCGCAGTTCTCTCGGTGTGGATCGTCGCCCCTGTCGTCTTCCTGTTTCTGCTTCGCGATACGGGCGAAATCAAGCGTGGCTTTCTCAGACTCATCCCCAACCGGCTTTTCGAGCCGACGCTGGCGGTGCTGCACGACCTCGATCGGGCCCTCGGTGGTTATGTGCGTGGACTCTTCCTGGAATGTTGCTTCCTGGGCCTCACCGTGGCGGTCGTCTTCGCCGTGGTCGGTATCCCTCTGCCCTGGGCGATCCTCCTCGGGTCTGTGGCGGGGGCGACCAACGCGATTCCCTATCTGGGTTCCGCGATCGCTCTGCTTGCGGGTCTCTCCTACACACTGCTGGCGGACAAGATCCATCCGGTGCTGCCGATGATCCACGACGACAACGTTGCGGTCTGGTTGGTCCTCGGCGTCGGTCTCGCCGAGGTTTTGAAGAACGTCGTCTTCGAGCCTTTCGTGCTCGGGGGCGCTGCCAGGCTTCACCCGCTCGTCGTGGTCATCGGAGTATTGGGCGGGGGAATCCTGTTCGGCCTCGCCGGACTGCTGCTCGCAATCCCAACCATGACCATCGTAAAGGCTTTCGCCGCGAGCGCGTCCACGCAGCTCAAGGCCTATGGGCTGGTGTGAAAAGCGGGACGCGTCGCAGCGTCAGGGTCCGTACAAGAGCAGCCCGAACGTCTTGGTGAGGAAGACGGCCATCTGGCCGCGGGTGTTCGGCGAGTTGGGGCAGTAGATCCCGGCGCCGCAGCCGCCAGTGATCGCTTCGGCGTAAAGCTCCTCGATCCAGTCGGCGAACAGGCTCGGGCAGGTCACGTCCGTGAAGATGCCGGCGCAAGCGGGCGGCAGGTAGGAGGTGCCGTGGCTGGCCTTCAGCAGGAAGGCCGACATCTGCGCCCGCGTCACAGAGTTGTTCGGGCAGTAATTCCCTCCGCCGCATCCGCCGGTGATCCCTTCGGTGTAGAGCTCCTCGATCCAATCGGCGAAGAGGCTCGGGCAGGTCACGTCGGAGAAGATGCCCGAGCACGGCGGCGGAACGAAGGCCAGGCCGTGCTTGGCTTTCAGCAGGAAGACGGACATCTGCGCCCGCGTCACCGGGTTCGTCGGGCAGTAGATGCCGTCGCCGCAGCCGCCCGTGATTCCGTTGTGGAAGATGTTCTCGATGAACTTGTAGAACTGCTGCGACGTGGGAACGTCGGTGAAGCTCTCGCCGACATGGAGCGTCCAACTCTTCTGCGGGCCGCCGAGGCTCAGGGCCTCGGCGAATGTCGCATCCCAGTGCGGCACGGGGCGCGCGCCCGAAACGGTCATCTGGTAACAGTCGTGCGACGGCGTCGCGTTGTAGCAGTCCGTCGTCGAGCCTGGAGTGGCCGAACCGTAGTCCGCGGCGCCGTCCGCGATTCCGTACGCAGGGCCGGACGGGCCCGAGATGTTGGAGGCGGCGCCGGTGAATGTCAGAGTGACGTTGGTCGGGTTCTGCCAGCCCGGCTCGACCGCGACGGTTTCGCCCGACTCGAGCACACCATTGAGATTTGACGTCGCTCCGCTGCCGTGCGCGTCCACCGTGAGCGCGGCTGCCGCCGGAAGCGCCGGCGTCTGCGTCGGCGTGGGTGTGGGCGGCGGCGGTGTCGGCGTCGGCGTGCTCGTAACCGTCGAGGTCGGCGTCGCCGTGCTCGTCGGCGTCCGAGTCGGCGTATTCGTGCCCGTCGGCGTCCCCGTGGGCGTCGGTGTTTGCGTCGGCGTCCTCGTCGGCGTGTTGGTCGCGGTGTTCGTGGGCGTCTGAGTTGGCGTGCGAGACGGCGTTGCCGTCGGGGTATTCGTCGGCGTGTCGGTCGGCGTATTGGTCGGCGTGGACGTCGGCGGCACCGGTGTCTGAGTCGGCGTATTGGTCGCCGTCGCCGTGGGCGTGTTGGTCGGCGTTGCCGTACGGGTCGGCGTATTCGTCGGCGTGTCGGTCGGCGTATTGGTCGGCGTCAGGGTTGGCGGCACCGGCGTTTGCGTTGGCGTATTGGTCGCCGTCGCGGTCGGTGTATTGCTCGGAGTCGCCGTACGGGTCGGCGTATTCGTCGGCGTGTCGGTCGGCGTATTGGTCGGTGTGGACGTCGGCGGCACCGGCGTCTGAGTGGCCGTGTTGGTCGGCGTCGCCGTCGGCGTGCTGCTCGGTGTTGCCGTCCGAGTCGGGGTATTCGTCGCCGTGTTGGTCGGTGTCAGGGTCGGCGGCACCGGCGTCTGAGTGAATGTACTGGTCGGAGTGGACGACGGCGTGCTGGTCGGAGTCGCAGTGCGACTCGGGGTATTCGTCGCGGTGTTGGTTGGCGTGTTCGTCCGCGTGTTCGTCGGCGTGTTCGTCCGCGTGAAGGTCGGTGTGAACGTCGGCGGTACCGGAGTGTGCGTCGGCGTCTTGGTCGCCGTTGCGGTCGGTGTGCTCGTCGGAGGCGGCGGGCTGGTGCAGCCGGAGAACTTGAAGTTGCCGATGCGCGTGCGCCAGTTGAAAGCGCTGGTGGTCGAGTAATACTCCTGCGTGTACCAGAAGGTGCAGTCGTCGACCGGGTCCACGGTCAAGTCGCTGTAGTCGCCCCAGCGCCCTCCGGTGCCGGTCTGGCTGCCGGCGCCCGCGAGGAGAGTCGCCTCGCCCTGGGCCAGCGTGCCCGCGGGATCGCCGGCCAGGCGCCCCGCGTACCGGATCTCAGGGTGGATGGTCGCGCTCGAAGCGCTGAATCCGAGAGCGAGATCGCCCGCGTTGTCCATGGCGGCGCTGCCCATCCAGCGCCAGGTCGTGTCGGGCTGATAGGTGCCCTGCTGCGTAAACGCGGGTGTGCCGCTCGTCGCGTTGTTGATCTCCCACCAGCGGATGCCCGCGACTCCGCCGGAGCTCACGGTGCGGTTGCCCACCAGGGCCTCGTGGCCATCCGGAAATCGCCGGTACGCCAGCCGGAACATGGGCCGGTCAGCGAGATTGTCGAGGAGGTCGGTGGTCCCGAGCTGGGGTACAGCCGCCGACAGCGTTGTGAACCCCGCCGGAGTAGGACTGCCGCCGAGCGTAAACGTGCTGTTGGCCGGAGTGCCCCAGTCCACGTGAAAGCGATAGAGATTCCACGGCGATCCCCGGGCGCTGAGCCAGGGGTTCGGCGCGCCCGACGGCGGCAGGATCCCGCCGTCGAGGTCGGCGGGAGATGAGCGTCCCCAGCGAGGTGGAAAGCGGCGTTGCCGTCGTGACGCCCGTCGCGGGCAGGCCGGCGAGCATCGACGTCCGGTCGAGCGCGAAGGGCTGAGGGCCGAGGAACACCGTCCCCGCGGTGTTGAACACGTTCATCGACATGTAGTAAGCGTCCGGCCAGACGCCCAGCTTCGGATAGTCGTAGAAGTTGGTGTTGTTGAGGGTGGAAGTCGTAGCGGTACCACGTTCCGGTGGCGTCACTCGTCGTCGAGACGGCGATGCACTCGTCTCGTCGGCGGCGTGCCCGCGAACTGCTGACACGACCCAGCGGTTGGCGAGCTGGTCGTAGAGGACGACGGGGTCGCCGTGCCCGTTCGTCTCGCATACGCCTCCGAAGCCCGACCACAGACGTCTCGATCGAGATCGGCCCGAGCACCGAACCGCCGCTCGTCTTATCGAAGACCTGAAGGCCTTCGTTGACCATCTGCACGTACTGCGTGGCTCCGACCTCGCCGTCGGTGTCGGGAGGCGCGCAGTTGCAGTTGACTCCGGGAAACACGACACCGTCGAAGTTGAGGATGGGCGCTGGCATCGCCGCGGGAGCGAGGAGGTTCTGCACCACCGTGTCCACCTGGGTCTGGACGTCGCTCGGCATGCCGCGCGGTTCGCGCTGCAGGTGCCTCGGCTTGAGTCCGACCTTCGGAGGAATGTCGCGCAACGCCGGCGAGACGTCGTTTTTAGACGAGTGCCCGACGGTGATCGAAGCCGTGTTCTTCTTGGTCGACTCCGCGGCGAAGCCGGAGGCGGACGCCAGGAGCGTCCACAGAACACCGCAGGCGAACGCCCCGTACCGGCGCAAGTCACTCTCCATTTGTTGATTGGTTGGATCGAATTTAGCGCGGAGGTGCAGAAAAGTCAATAAATACAGAGGTTTCGACTAGGGGTGCGCCGACTCGAAGGGCAGCGTGCCGTGTGATCCCCTTCACACTCGAGCGAAAGTCGGGTGGCCTGCGGCCGACTCGGGCCGACTCCAGTCGACTCGATTACCGTGCCACGCTTTTTGTCAGAGGATCAGTGAACGCGGCCGTTGCAGCCCCGCGGGCACTGCCACCAGCGTTGCGGCCCCCAGGACTTTCTCCTCAAGGGGTCGATCTCGATCCCGCAGCTGGTGCAAAAGACGTGTAACGGCTCGTGAGCGGTACTCCGAAGCCCGAGCCTTTCGAGCTGCTCGCGGCTGAAGATGGGCGTGCGCGCGGATTCGTAATGGCTGCGATCCATGGTGTCAAGTCTCAGGCTGGCACGAGCCCGAGGTGATTTTCATGATGCGGTTGCATCAATTTGGAGCCGCGAGCTCGGGGCGCGAGACAGCGGGGGCGAGATAGAGTCCGCTCGACGAGAGGATCAGCGATTTCGAGCGAGGTGGAGTTCCGCAAGGGTCCATTGACGGCCTACCCCGACGTCTACACACCGGCGGCGCGGGAGGCGCTTTCGGCACTGCTTCCGCTCAATCGAGACCGGCGGCGGATCATGGCGGAGCGCATCGAGCGCCGGCGCGATCGGGCCGTCTATCGCCGGCGCCTCGCCTTTTGTGAGCCGGATGCGGTCATCCCGCGCACCGAAATCCGGGTGAGCGATGCGCGCGCCGGACGCTTCACGGGCGGCGAGATTCCGGCCGACCTGCGGCGGCAGTGGATCCAGGGCACGGGCCCGGCGACCAAGCCGCGGGCCTCGACCGAGGACGGGCTGCGTAGCGTCGCCTACGCGCTGCTCTCCGGCGCCGACGGCTGGATGTTCGACGGCGAGGACGCCCTGGGACAGACGGAAACCATGTCCCTCGACAACCAGAGGAATCTCAAGCTCGCCATCGCCAGGGCCCCCGCCTTTCTGCAGGTGGCGGAGAAGGTCGCCGCAGAGATCAACGGCTGGGCGCGACAATTCTTCGGACGGCCGATCATCGACGACTGGCGCAGACAGCTCGACTTCACCACCCGGATTTTTCGCGCGCGCGGGCTTCACCTCGACGACCGCCACGTACGGGAGTCCGACGGCACCGGCCTGTCCGCCTCGATCGTCGATCTCGTGCTCTACGTCGTGAACAATCACGAGCGCTTGAGGGGCGAGGGCCGGTCCATCGTCCTCTACCTGCCGAAGATCCAGACGGCCGAAGAGGCCGCCTTCTGGAGCGACATGTTCGTTGCGCTGGAGCGGCATCTCGAGCTGGCGGTGGGTACGATCAAGGCCTACGTCCTCGTCGAGCAGATCGAGGCCTGCTTTCAGCTGATGGAGATCCGTGCCGCGCTCGGTGCGCACTTTGTCGGCTTCAACACGGGCCGCTGGGACTACATCAACAGCGTCTCCGACGCCATGGCATGGGATCCCGGGTTCGTGAATCCCAACATCGACGCGATCGTCATGACCTACGGCTACATGCGCCATTACGAGGACCGCGTCCGCCGGGCCGTGAACACTCCCGACCTCGATGGGCGCTGCGCGCTCTGGCAGGGAGGAATGGAGACCAACATCCCGGTCGGGTCGGAGGCGGGAGTCGCGGCCGGGATGAAACGCGCGGTCGCGGGTGCCGAGCGTGAGCAACGTGAGGGGGCGAGCGGAAAGTGGGTGGCTCACTGGAAGATGGTTCCGATCGTTCGCCCGGTCTGGGAAAGAGCCGCCGCCGAGAATCAGCTCGGCCGGCAATTCCCGCCGCTGACCTGCACCGAGGAAGACGCCCGCGGCCTGACCCTGCTCGAGCCGGCGCCGCGAACGATCCGGGGGGCGCGCGATCTCCTGAGCGTCGCTCTTCAGTACGGGAACGCTTTCGGACGAGGCTTCCAAGCCGCCGCGCTCAAGCCCGCCGATTTCTTCGGCAACGACGACGAGCTCTATCTGATGGAGGACATGGCGACCGGCGAGATCCGGTTGAGCATCCTCTGGGAGTGGCTGCACAAGGAAGCCCGATTGACCGCCGACGATCCGGAGACCGGAGTGCGCGCCAGTGATCGTTTCACGGCGCCGCTCTTCGCGCGCCTTCTGGAGGAGGAGCACGCCAAGCTGTTGCGGGCGGGCAACCGCGACGTGCACGACGACTCGAAGCAGACGACGCTGCCCATCGCCCGCGCCATCGTCGAGGCCTACGTGAAGGAGCCGTCCAAGCCGCCCTGGTACATCGACTTGCTGAACCTGAACCTCAACAATCACGACCTCGAGAAGGCCAGGAAACGCATCTCGAGCTTCATCGACGCGTTCCGGCGAGACGGCACGCGGCTGACCGAAAACCCGGATTTCGAGACCTGAGACACCGCAAAGGAACTCCCGAAGCGGTCGCCGGAGATAGACTTCGCCAATCCCCTAACCGCAGGAGCGCGCCATGGCATCGATCGAGAAAGAGATCGCCGAGGTCCCCAAGAAACCTGGCGGAGACGCCATGACTTCGTTCGAGCGAGAAGTCGCTGAGACGCAGCAGTGGTTCGGCAGCCCGCGATTCGACGGAATCACCCGCCTCTACACGGCTCGCCAGGTGGTCGAGCAGCGCGGGACCATCGCCCGCGACTACACAGTGGCGCGCGAGGCAGCGGTGGCGTTCTACGACCGTCTGCGCGAACTCTTCGCTGACAAGAAGTGCGTCACGACGTTCGGCCCTTACTCACCCGGCCAGGCCGTCGTGATCAAGCGCCTGGGGATCGAGGGAATCTATCTCGGCGGCTGGGCGACATCGGCCAGGGGCTCGACCACCGAGGATCCCGGGCCCGATCTGGCGAGCTACCCGCTGAGCCAGGTGCCCGACGAGGCGGCGACGCTCGTTCGGGCCCTGCTCAGCGCCGATCGCAACCAGCAGTACCTGCGCTCGCGCATGTCCGAGAAGCAGCGCAGTGCGACGCCGGCCTACGACTATCGCCCCTTCATCATCGCCGACGCCGATACCGGCCACGGCGGGGATCCCCACGTGCGCAACCTCGTGCGGCGTTTCGTCGAAGCCGGCGTGCCCGGCTACCACATCGAGGATCAGCGACCCGGCACAAAGAAGTGCGGTCATCAGGGCGGCAAGGTGCTGGTGCCCGAGGACGAGCAGATCAAGCGCTTGAACGCGGCGCGCTTCCAGCTGGATGTCATGAAAGTTCCAGGCATCATCGTCGCCCGCACCGACGCCGAGGCGGCGACGCTGCTCGACGGCCGCGGCGACGAACGCGATCAACCGTTCATTCTGGGCGCTACCAATGTCAGCCTGCCGCCCTACAAGACCGCCTATGTGGCGCTGCTGAAGCTCTTCTATGACCTCGGGGTTCGCGAGCTGAACGGTCATCTACTCTACGAGCTGTCCGAGGCGGAGTACCGTGTTGCGAACAGCTGGCTCGAGCACAGGGGACTGGCCAAACTCGCCGCCGATAGCGCGGCGGCGTATCAACAGGGCAAGCACCCGACGGTCGACGCGGCCTTCGACGGGGTCGCGGCCCGCTTCCTCGAAGCCTGGGAGGAGGAGAGCGGCCTCGAGACCTACGGCGAGGCGGTGGCTCAGGTGATCGAGTTCCGAGCCGGAGAGGGCGAGTCGCTCGAGATCAGCGCTGCGCAATGGCGCCAGTTCTCCGAGCGCGCCTCTCTCTGGGCGGCCAAGGAGAAAGCCAAGGCGCTCGGCATCCAGATCATCTGGGATTGCGAGCACGCCAAGACTCCGGAGGGGTACTACCAGGTCCGGGGCGGCATCCCGTATGCCGTCGCCAAGTCGCTTGCCGCCGCGCCTTTCGCCGACATCCTCTGGATGGAGACCAAGACGGCGGACCTCAACGACGCCCGCGAATTCGCCGACGCGATCCATGCCGAATTCCCGGAGAAGATGCTCGCCTACAACCTCTCGCCGTCTTTCAATTGGGACTCGACCGGCATGAGCGACGAGAAGATGGAACGCTTTCCCGAGGAGCTCGGCCGGATGGGATTCGTCTTCAACTTCATCACCTACGGCGGCCATCAGATCGACGGCATCGCCGCCGAAGAGTTTGCGACCGCGCTGAAGCAGGAGGGGATGCTGGCCCTCGCCCGCCTGCAGCGCAAGATTCGGCTGCTCGAGTCGCCCTACAAGACGCCGCAGACCCTCGTCGGAGGACCCCGCGTCGATGCCGCCCTGCTGGCGTCCTCAGGCCGTACGGCCACCACGATGGCGATGGGCAAGGGGTCGACCCAGCATCAGCACCTCGTCCAAACCGAGGTGCCCAAGAAACTTCTGGAGGAGTGGCTGGCGATGTGGGTCGACCACTACCACCTTCCCTACAAACTGCGAGTGAGCCTCCTGCCGCAGCGCGCCGGATCGGAGCTTCTCGAGCTCGCGATCGGCAGCGGCACCGACCCAAAGCTCGCCAACGTCGTCTTCGCTCCCATCCAGGATCGCCGGGGGCGGAGCATCCTCTCCGTTCGCGATCAGAACACCTTCGAGGAGGCTCTCCGCAAGAAACGGCTGATGACTCTGGTCCACCTCTGGCTGGTGCATCGGTACAACGCCGACTCTGTGCACTACGTCACCCCCAGCGAGGACAACCAGTACCAGACCGCAAAGATGAAGTCGCACGGCCTTTTCTCCGACGTGCAGACCGAGGTCGGACAGATCATCGTCGCCGACGTCAACCACACGCGCATCGAGGAGTTGCTCGTGCCGGATCGGGCGGCGCTGTGGAAACTGATTCGCAAGGAGAGCTAGCGGTGGGCCCGGGGTAAGCCTTCCAGCGCAAATGAGGGTCGTTCTCACGACGCGCGTATCGGGCTTCACCGATCACAACGCCGAGCGTGATCCATCTCTGTGGGGCGAGAGACCTGTTCATTACGGGCCGTCAGGCCGGCCGAGTGCGCCGCCTTGGTGTGAGCGCGCGTGTCGTGCCGCGCGATGGCTGGTGGTCGTTTCCATCGGGATGTTCGCCTTGCCGGCTGCGGCGCTGACGGCGCAAGCCACGCCCGCTCAGCCAACCGCGGCCGGCAAGCTCAGGCTCGGGACCGGCAAACAGATCTACGACAGCGGCTGCGCGGCTTGCCATGGGCCACTCGGGAAGGGACAGCCTCAAAGCCTCGTGGGCTTTGAGCGGCCGTCCACGTTCCCGGACTTCAGCAACTGCTCCACCTCGACCCCCGAGCCGGACAGCCAGTGGCGCGCCATCATCACCAACGGCGGCCCGGCACGGGCCTTCTCCGCGATCATGCCGTCGTTCAAGGACCAGTTGACTCAGGAGCAAATCGGCAAGGTCATCGACTACCTTCGCAGTCTGTGTACCGAGAAGGCCTGGCCCCGCGGCAACCTGAATCTCCCGCGCCCGTTGATCACGGAGAAGGCTTTTCCCGAAAACGAGGCGGTGATCACGGGCGCGTTCGACGGGCACGGAACGGCCGCCATGGCGGCTCTCTGGGAGAAGCGCATCGGCGCCTCCGGCATGATCGAAGCCATCGTGCCGTACGAGTTCACACAGGACAACGGCACGCGGAGCTCGGCGTTCGGCGACGTCGCGCTCGGCTACAAGCAGGAGCTGTTTCACAGCGTCGAGAAGGGGTCGATCTTCAGCGTGGGCGGTGAGGTGAGCGCCCCCACCGGCGACCCCACTCTGGGTACCGGCGGGGAATCCACCGTCTTTGAATTGTTCGCAGCCTACGGGCAACTTCTGCCAGCCGATAGCTTTCTTCAAGTGCAGGCGGGGATCGAGTTGCCCACGGACCCGGACGCGGTTTCCAGGGCTTGGTTCCTGCGAACGGCCATCGGCAAAACGTTCAGCACGGACGGTGGATTCGGCCGCCGGTGGTCGCCGATGGTGGAAGTCATCGCCGACCGTGATCTGGTTCAGGGCGCGTCGACGAACTGGGACGTCGCAGTCGAAATCCAGATTCCGATCAGCAAACGGATGCACATTCTGGGCAACGTCGGCTACCGGATTCCCGTGAACAACACCGCGGATCGGCCCAAGCAGGTGATGTTCTACCTGCTGTGGGACTGGCCGGACGGGAGTCTCACGGAGGGGTGGTGAGGGAGCATCCGATGGTCAAGAGCTTGGGATCGCTCATCCCGCTCGTGTTGGCGCTCGCGGCGAGCTCGTCGGTGCGCGCGCAGCCGCAGCGGGTCCCGCCGTCGGGGACGGCTGCTTCCGACAAGATCGAGGCCCGGAAGAGCTACGGCGCGCACTTCCAGACATCGGATCGTTGCCTCGCCTGCCACAACGGCATGACGACTCCAACCGGCGAAGGCGTCTCGATCGGCACCGACTGGCGAACCAGCATGATGGCGAACTCGGGTCGCGATCCGTATTGGATGGCCGGCGTGCGGCGCGAAATGATCGACCATCCCACCGCCTCCGCGGTCATTCAAGACGAATGCTCGATTTGCCACATGCCGATGATGCGGTACGAAGCCAGGCTGGCCGGCGGCGAGGGGGAGGTTTTCGCGCATCTCCCGCCCGACACCCGAAAGCTCGCCGACCGGCTCGCCGACGACGGAGTCTCGTGTTCGGTGTGTCACCAGATCACCGAAGAGAATCTGGGCCGGCGGGAAAGCTTCGTCGGCGGCTTCAAGATCGACGAGAAAGCCGGGCCGGACGATCGCCGCGCCTATGGTCCGTTTGAAATCGATAAAGGCCACACGACGATCATGAAATCGTCGTCCGGGTTCCAACCGACCGAGGCCAAGCACATGCGTTCATCGGAGCTGTGCGCCACATGCCACACGTTGGTGACGCAGGCGCTCGATGCCCGGGGCACCGTGATCGGCGAACTGCCGGAGCAGGTGCCGTATCAGGAATGGCTGCACAGCGACTTCAAGGAGACGCGAAGCTGCCAATCCTGCCACATGCCGGACGTCAAGGAGGAGGTGCCGATGACGTCCGTATTCGGTGAGCCCCGTTCCGGCGTTTCGCGCCACACGTTCCTCGGCGGCAATTTCTTCATGCAGCGGATGCTCAACCGATTTCGCAACGACCTCGCCGTCGCCGCGGAGCCTCAGGAGATGGACGCCGCCGCGAACCGCACGATTGCGCACCTGCAATCGGAATCCGCCGCGGTCTCGGTGTGGAATGTGGAGGTTCGCGCCGGCCGCCTCGACGCCGAACGTCTCCGTAGAGAACCTCGCCGGCCACAAGCTGCCCACGGCGTACCCATCACGCCGCGCGTGGCTGCATGTGACCGTGCGCGATCGCGACGGCAAGGCAGTCTTCGAGTCCGGGGCTCTGCGGCCGAACGGCTCCATCCAGGGCAACGACAACGACGACGACCCCGGCCGCTTCGAGCCGCACTATGTGGAGATCACGCGCGAGGACCAGGTCCAGATTTACGAGGCCATCATGGTCGGCCAGGACGGGATACCGACCACGGGGCTGCTGACGGCCGTGCGCTACGTGAAGGACAATCGCCTTCTACCGCGCGGCTTCGCCAAAGGCTCGGCGGATAAAGACGTGGCCGTCCATGGAGACGCGGAAGGGGACGCCGATTTCCTGGGTGGAAGCGATCGGATCCGGTACTCGATTGCCGTGGGCGATGCGCAAGGTCCGTTCCAGGTAGAAGTCGAGCTGTGGTTTCAACCGATCGCCTATCGCTGGGCGATGAATCTCAAGGGGTACGACGCAGTAGAGCCGAGACGTTTCGTCGGCTACTACGAGGAGATGGCCGCCGGTTCCGGCGTTGTGCTGGCGCGCGCGATAGCAGCGAGATAACTCGCTCCGACCCGCGGCCAGGCCACTTGATGCATCCGAATCTCGATATTGTCTCGGCCGCCCTACTCGCATTCTCGAGGAGGCTTGAGGTGTTCTTCCTTGGATTCGGGGCCGCGGCCGTGCCGACGCTCGCCCCGCCGATGACGGCACTGCTGGGCCTCGCGCTCTCGCCGGTCGCGTTCCTCATTCTCCGGCGGCCAGGCTAGCGGTGGATCCACCGGCCACTGTCCAGGGGACCTGAGTCGCCGCGGGCTCGCTGCGACGGACGAGTCTCTGGAACTCCGGGTGGTGGTGCAGGCAGTTCAGTTCCCTGTCCCTGGTATTAGAGGATGGGCACGAATGGCCGGAACTCTGCGGAAGCTGTTCGACTCCTCGTCCGGGCAAGGCTACTGGCTGACCCGGCTCGTCTTTCAGCGCGGCCTCGCCCTCGTCTATCTCCTCGGATTCGTCGTCGCCGTCAATCAGTTCGTGCCGCTCCTCGGTGTAAGGGGGATTCTTCCCGTGCCCCTGTTCGTGAAGCAGGTTCCCGTCCTTGCTTCACCGAGCCTCTTCTTCCTGCTTCCGAAGGATTGGGCCTTCACCGGCACCGCGTGGCTGGGGGTGGCGCTCTCGCTCCTGGCCTTGACCGGATTCTCGGAGCGGCATGGCTTGCTCGTCTCGGTGCTCGTCTGGAGCGCGATGTGGGTTCTGTACCTGTCCTTCGTGAACGTCGGCCAGATCTTCTACGGGTTCGGCTGGGAAACGATGCTTCTCGAGGCCGGGTTTCTCGCGATCTTTCTGGGTGACGCGAAAACGGCGCCGCACCTGATCCCGATTCTCCTGATCCGATGGATGCTGTTCCGGACCATGTTCGGAGCCGGGCTGATCAAGCTCCGAGGGGATTCGTGCTGGAAGGATTTGACCTGCCTCTACTACCACTACGAAACGCAGCCGATGCCCAATGCGTTTTCGTGGTCCTTCCACTGGCTGCCGAAATGGGTTCATCGATTCGGGGTCTTGTTCAATCACTTCGCGGAGCTCGTCGTGCCCGCCGGCTACTTCGCGGTCCAGCCGATCGCCTCTTTCGCCGGCCTCATCACGATCTGGTTCCATCTCTGGCTCTTTTTCAGCGGAAACTTTTCGTTTCTCGGACTGCTCACGATCGTGCTCGCGACCTCGACACTGGACGACCGGCTGCTCGGCAGGCTTTTCCGCGTTCGACCCCGCGCGCCGTTGTCGTCGCCCGTTCTTCACCGTTACGCGGTCGTAGGCCTCGCGGCCCTGGTGGCGCTTCTGAGCATCCGCCCGGTGCTCAATCTCGTGTCTCCGCGCCAGGCCATGAATACGTCCTTCGAGCCTCTCCACCTCGTCAACACCTACGGCGCCTTCGGGTCGATCACGCGTCCCAGGTACGAGGTGATCGTGGAGGGAACGGATGCCGAGGCGATTGGTCCCGGGACGAAGTGGCAGGAATACACGTTCAAAGGAAAGCCGGGCGACCCGTACCGCCGGCCGCCCCAGATCGCGCCGTATCACCTGCGGCTGGACTGGCTGATGTGGTTTTGCGGCTTCACTCCCTACCAGTACGAGCCCTGGTTCGTGAACTTCATGGCGAAGCTCCTGCAGAACGACCAGCGCACGCTCTCTCTGATCGCCGGGAATCCTTTTCCCGACAAGCCTCCTCGCTTCGTGCGTGCGCGGCTGTACGAATACCGGTTCACGACTCCGGGTGAGCGCAAAAGCACGGGCGCATGGTGGAAGCGGGAGCTCAAGGGCGAGTACTTTCCGGTGGTTTCTCTCGAGGACCCGGCTTTCCACGAAGTGCTCGAGAGCCAGGGTTGGATCCCGTAGCCCGACGGAACGGCGCAAATCGCTCCGAGAGGAAAAGAAAGGCTAGAGACAATTGGCGAAGAACTCACTCGGGCTTCCCTTTTCGCTCGAAGCGCACATCCGCGTTACCATCTCTCGAAAAGAGGAGGGAAAGATGAGGCCGCGCGTGTTCTTCGCAGCTCTCTGTTTCGTTGCGTCCGCGATCCTGGCGGCGGCAACTCCGGACACGGGCCGATACACCGGGACTCCGAGACCCGGAGCCGTCGCCCAACCCGTTCCGCCCGGTCTGACGAACAGCCCGAACGACTTCGGTGCGGCGGGCGACACGGTCTCGACATTCATTCCCCAGGCTTTTCGTCCCCTCGCCTCGTTTATCACCTACACCTCCTTCCTGGGCGCCATGTGGCCCACCAATCCGCCGGTCGTGCTCGCCGACTCGCCGGAGGGCGTGAGCGGGCCCGTATTCATGGCGAATCTGCAGGTCCCCGAAGGAGCGATCATCGACTACGTCGCACTCGATGTCTGCAACGACAACGGAACGGCCGCTCCGCTCGTCTTCGGACTCGGCGAAGGCATCATGGATTTTGCAGATGTCTCGACGACGGTCACAAACGGGTGCGCGCTCACGACCTCGAATCTCATCGGACACCAGGTCGGGGCGAACGCCGGAACTGCCTTCTACTTTTTCATCAACTGGGAGGGCGGTCCGATGGACGCCTCGGTGCGCTGGCGGCACGGGGAGGTCTGGTGGCACCGCAGCGTGAGCCCCGCTCCCGGGTCGCCAACCTTCGGCGACGTGCCGCCCTCCGATCCGGGCTTCCAGTTTATCGAGGCGCTGGTCGCGTCGGGGATCACCGCAGGCTGCGGCAACGGCAACTACTGTCCCGACGCGACCCTGACGCGGCGCCAGATGGCAGTCTTCCTCGCGAAGGCGCTCGGGCTCTACTGGCCCAACACGAACTAGGATTCGATCGGTTCCACCGCACGGACTCGAGACGCCGGGAGGAGGCTCCCGGCGTCGCGCTTCGAGGACGGTGGCTTGCGTTTCCTGACGGATGAACCGCGTCGGCGTTTGTGAAAGAATCCGATTGGCTTTCGAGAAGATCATGATCGCCGTGCCGTTGGCGCCTTCGTGTCGCGCTGACTGGAACGTCGGGACCGTAGCGACGTCACCAGGTGGCCGATCGGCTGTCCGCGCCGCAGAGCCCGATTCGACCGCGGTCCTCATTTCTCGTCGTTCTCGGGCCATGTAGGAGTCGTGCACTTGCTGCAGCAACCTCGTTCCGGGGAGGTCGGTATGGACATCCAGAGAGAAGGTGTCACGACAGGTCGGTCGGTCGGCGTATGGTTGGGCCCGGGGTTTCTGCCCTACCTGAGAAAAGTCGCGCGGCGTGTCGCCTACACCTACCACGTCTCCGATACCGACGTTCCGGACCTCTACCAGGACCTCTGCCTCGCGTTGTGGAAGGCGGGTTCGGATCGCATGGTCAACGCGACCTGGATCTTTCACACCGCCAATCACCTCGCGATCGAGATCTCGAGGCGCGCGCGGCGAGCCGACCGGTTGTCGGCGGCCATGGGACCGGTTCTCGAGAACGCTCCTGCGTCGGGCCGATGCGAAGCGGCCCTTCTCGTTCACGCGCACGTGCGCGCGCTTCCTCCGCGGCTCCGTCGTTTTTGCCAGCTGCGTTTCGAGGAGGGCTACACCCAGCGTGAATTGATGGAGACGACGAACCTGACGCGGGGGACCGTTCGGGAGATCGAGAAGAAGTGCCTGCGGAGGCTCGCCGGCCGAGCACGGTAGCGGGCCGACTCCTTTTCCCAACCCAAAACCGCCTTCACCCGGATTGTACTTGGTGGAGCAGTTTGCCATCAGGGTGGAGTGTGCCCTGGGAGAGGGGCGGCGGTGGAGGCTGAGGCCAGCGACATCAAAAGGGACTTCGTCCTCATCGACGGGTCCACCACGATCGGCCAGATTCGAGACAAGATCCGATCGCTCCAGAACCTCTGGGTCTACGTGGTCGCCGATGTCGGCGGGAAGTTTTCCGTTTTTCGTCTCGACGATCTGATTGCGGCACTCAGGGCATCCAACCCGAGGTTCGACCCCCGCATTCTGTCGCTGCCGCTCGCGAGCCAGTCCGACCTTCTCTCGCAACAGGCGTGCGGCACGGCCGAAGAAGGGGACCTGTCCCCGGGGCGGGTGCGTTCTCTCTTCCGGGAGAAACCATCGGGCCGCTGGGTGGTTCTCCGGAATGGAAAGGTCGCGGGCATCCTGGCGCAGGAACGGCGCGGGCCGGGAGAGACGGACCTCGAATGGATGGAGCCCGCGGCTTCGTCGAGGGCGACGCGACCGCCCACGACTCGGTCGAAGCCGCCGACGACACGGGCGATGCCGCCCCCGCCACAGCCGGCGATGCCGCCGCCGAGCGCAGCAATGCCGGCGGAAGCCGTCCGTCCGACACGGGGAACGCGATCACGCGAGACCGCCATCCCGGCGAGCCCGCGGGCTGCCGAACCGACGCCGTCCCTGACCCTCGGCGTCGAGGAAACCGCAGCAGAAGCCGCGCCGTCGCCATCGCGCAGCACAGGTGCGAGTGCGCCCGCGGAACCGGTCGACGAGAAGCGCTTCATCAACGCCGAGCTCGAGGACCACGACGCGAAAGAGCCGTTGAAAGTGGGCGAGCGCTACACCATGGCTTTCGACGTCGACGTCGAGGCGCGGCCCACGGCGGTCGGAGCGGTCGGCTTTCGCGGGACCTTCGCGCCGTCCGAGACGGAAATCGAGCTGACCGTCCAACTCTCGAGCGACGACTTCGACGTTCCGCCGGAGTCGCAAAAGCTGCGTGTTCCCCGTCGAGGCAAGTCGAAGAACAAGGCCCGTTTCGAAATCACGCCGAAAAAGAACGGACCGGGAACGATCCAGGCCGTGTTTCTGAAGAACGGCAACTTCATTCAGCTCATGACCGTGCATCTGTCCGTCGGCGTTGCAGCCGCCGCGGTGACCTCCGAGTCTCTGGGGCGGCCGCTCGACGCGGGCTTCGGCGTGCAGCCGCGCGACGTCACTCTCATTCTGGAAAGCGACAACCAGGGGTTCAAGGCCACCCTCGCGAGTCCCGTGTTTGCGTGGGCTTCGCTTCCGATCCAGAGAGCGGAGCTCGACCAGATGATCTCCCAGGCACGGGAAGCGCTCCTCGCCGTCGTCCAGTCGGACGCGCCGGGAGGAAAGGTCTACCAGACCGGCTTGACGATCCCCGAGGATGTCAACCGGGATGCCTTGAAGAAGGTGGCCCAGGCCGGATTCCGCCTGTTCCAGCGGATGTTCTTCGGGCCGGCCGCGGATGAGCAGTCCAAGCGGGTGGGAAAGACGATCCGGGAAATGGCCCGCGGGAAAAAGCTGAAGTTCCAGATCGTTTCCAAGGACTTTCTGCTGCCCTGGGGCATCCTTTATATGGCCGATGCGTTCGATCCGGACCACATCGATCCGGACCTCTTTCTCGGACTCAAGCACATCGTCGAGCACCTTCCGTTGCAGCAGGGCCTGCACGTGACGACCTCCGAGATCGACGGCCGTCCCCGCTTCCAGGTCAGCCTGAACCTGAATTCCGAGATCGACACGGTGATGGGGATCGGTGTGATCGCGCGCCAGCGGACGTACTGGGAGAAGGTGGGGGAGGGCGGCAAAACCGAGGTGACGGTCCGCGACAAGGACGACGAAGTGAAGACGGCGCTGGCGAACCCTTCCTTGCCGGACCAGCTGCTCTACTTCTACTGTCACGCGTCGTCGAAATCGCTCTCGCAAGGCGGACCCGACGCCTCCGCTCTCGTGTTCAGCGACGGGAAGCTCACTCTGGGAGATCTCGCGGTCTTCGCGCCGACGGAGACGCTGCTGAAGGGTTCGCCTCTGATCTTCATCAACGCCTGCGAATCCGCGGAGCTGTCCCCGTTGTTCTACGACGGATTCGTTCCCTACTTCATGGCGAAAGGCGCGCGGGGCGTGATCGGCACGGAGTGTCTGACGCCCGCCCTCTTCGCGGCGGAGTGGGCGGAGCGCTTCTTCGACGAGTTCCTGAAAGGAAAGCCGGTCGGCGAGATCTTCCTGAACCTGCGCCAGACGTTCTACAAGGAGCACAACAACCTGCTGGGACTCCTCTACGCCCTGTACTGCGACGGCGACACGCAGCTGATCGCGGCCTGATACGGTCCATGCCCATCCGCCCCGGTTCCGACGACGTTCCGCCACAGCCCGGACCCGACGCGCCCCTCTCGCGTTTTCGGGAGGGGGTCGCGGCGTTGATCGCGGTCGTCGTGGTCGGCGCGTCCCTGACGATGCTCTTCCTCGGTTTCCGGCACATCGGGGAGAAGGAGCAATTCGACCGAACCAAGGACCTGCTTCTGATCATCAACCCCGTTCTCGGAGTCGTGATCGGTTACTACTTCAACAAGGTCAGCACGGAGGCCCGCGCCGAGAACGCGGAGAACACCGCGCGCCACGCGACGGCGGACCTGCGAAAGGCGGCCGAGGAGCGCCAGCAGGCGCAGTCGGTCGCAGACGCGGCGAAGACCGACGCCGAGGACACCCGAGGAGCGCTCGAGGATGTGAGTCGCGCCGCCGAGCGAGTGCTGGCCGAAAAGCCGATGCGGTCCGCGGGAACCCTCGCAACGCCCGAAGGCCTTGCCGCGGACGATCCCCGCAGGGAACTGGAAGAGGCTCTCGCGCGAGCGAGGCGGAAAGGAGCCCTACGGCGATGAAGCGCAGGAGCCGCAATCGAGTCGCCTCGCGTTTCCTGGCGCTGCTCGTCGGTGTCGCCTTCGTCGCTCCGGCGTCGGCCGCGGACCGCGCGGTGTTCGTCGGCGTCGCCCCGGATCAGGAATACCGGGCCGCCGACGCCAAGCTCATCGCTTCGCTTTCAAAAGGATCGGGCTTTACCTTCGATCGACGGGTCCCCGAGAGCAACTCTGACGCGGTCGCGCTGGTGCTGGACCTGAACAAGCGCAAGGCAGGCTATGTCGCGCGGCTGACGCCCTTCGCATGCGTGGCGGCGGAAATGCTCGGAGCGGACTTCGACATCATCGGCACGTATCAGAGCAAGGCGACCAACGCCGAGACCTATCACGCCTATTTCGTCATCAATCGCGAGACGTTTCGGAAGACCCTGCGGGCGAACAGCACCGACACCAATCCGCCGAGGCTCGCCGACATTCCGGGATATCTGCGAAAGCTCAAGTCGGCACAGCCTCCGGTGTTCGTCTACCACGACCGGTTCAGCACGGCGAGCTACTTCATGCCCTCGCTCTGGTTCCGAGCCCGGCGCATCTTCGCGATGGACCAGCCGATCGAGACTCTCATTCCGATCTCCGTCAAGAAGATCGAAACGAGCAGCGGGACGCCGCTGGTCGAAGCGGTGGCGAGGGATGAGGCCGCGCTCGCCGCAGTGGGGGACGTCGGAAAGGCCAGGTTCGACGACACACCCGAGCTCAAGGCCACAGGGAGCCTGGTCTACTTCATTCAGCACCCCGCCGTGCTGCCCAACGACCTCCTCGTGGCGTCCCATTCCCTCGGCCAGCCCGCCATCGAGCGCATCCATGCCGGGATCCGGGCCGCGCGCAAGCAGGACGAGCGAATCGACATCGGGGACTTCCTCTGGTGGAACGACATCCGCGACGCGAACGAGGCCAGCGCGGCCCTCTGGAACCTGCGCCGCCAGGCGGCGGCGGCGCCGGCGCCGGTGCCGATCCGAGTCGAAGACGCGGCGGACCCTCACCTTCAGGAGCTGGTCGAAGCGTCGCGCCAGGCCATCCGGCTCGCCGGAACGGAGTTCGTCGTCTTCGATCCGGATTTTCACAAGAATCCCGACGTCGTCTGGAAGCTGACGACGCTTCATGACGGCGCGGTCCTTCTTCGCAGCAGCATCGACCTGCCGCCGGACGTCGCGCCCCAGGAGTTCACGATCAGCTTCTCGTCGCCCGAGGACCTGACCGTGCGGATCAGCGCACTCATCCACAGCCGCATGAACCGGATTCGCTACATCTGGCCCTACAAGGACGACCCGCCGACGATCCTGCGAGACGTCGCGTTTGCCCTGCCCCCCGCGAGCTCCTTGAAAATCTCGAGAATCGCCTGGGTGGACCCATCCCGGAACGAGTTCAACGAAGGCGGGACTCTCGACGCCCAGGTTGCCAATTCCGACTTCTACAAGTTCGGGCTCAAGCCCGCGTCGCCTCTTCAATTCAATCCGCTGAGCAACGCCGCCTATCGCACGGTGCTCGTCCGCCCGCCGCTTGCGAGCGCGTGGCTGAAGATCTTCTCGTTTGCGTTCGTCGCGCTGCTCCTGCTCGCGCTGGCATGGACGGTCTGGGCGCTGTATCGGAAGGCGCCGCAGCCCCGGGCCATGACTCCGGCGGCCGAGAGGCGCGCCGGATGAACTACCTCACGTTCGATCTGTGTATCGAGCGTTCCGGCGACAAATTCCGCGCGAAGGTGCTCAACTCGCCGGGAGGAGAAGCCGACTGCGAGTTCTGTGCTCCGATCACGGAACAGGAGCTGAGAATCTTCCGTCTCGAGACGACGCGCGCCCGCCCGGACCTGCGCCGCGCGGAACCGGACGAGATGCGGGGCGCCCGGGAGTTCGGCCAGAAGCTGTTCAACGCCGTCTTCGTCGACGAGGTCAACGGCTGCCTCGTCCGAAGCCTCCAGAAGATGAAGCCGGGCGAAGTCGGCCTGCGGGTCCGCATTCACCTCTCGAAAGCTCCGGAGCTGATCAATCTGCCCTGGGAGTATCTCTACGAGCCGTCGATGGGTCAGTTTCTGGCGCTCTCGAAAGACACGCCTGTGGTGCGCTATCTCGAGCTGCCCGTCGAGGCGCGCTCGCTCGCCGTCAAGCCTCCTGTACGGATGCTGGTCGTCATCTCGAGCCCGAAGGACCAGGCTCCTCTCGACGTCAAGCGCGAATGGAAGAAGCTCGAGGACGGTCTCAAGCGGCTGACGGATACGGGACTGGTCGTTCTCGAAAAGCTCGAGAAGCCGTCGTTCTCGAGTCTGATGAAGAGGCTGGACAAAGAGCAGTACCACATCCTGCATTTCGTGGGTCACGGACAGTACGACCGCGCTCGAGACGAAGGCGTTCTGCTGTTCGAGGACGAGGAAGGCAACGCCGAACCCATCACCTCGCAGGCTCTCGGCGTGCTGGTCCACGACGAGGCCTCGCTCCGGCTGGTGGTCCTGAACTCCTGCGAAGGCGCGATTTCCGACAGCACGGACATGCTGAGCGGAACCGCCCAGAACCTGATCCAGCAGGGCGTGCCGGCGGTCATCGCCATGCAGTCGGAGATCAGCGAAGGCGGAGCGCAGGACTTCTCGGAAACGTTCTACGAATCCCTGGCCCGGGGGGCGCCGGTGGACGCCGCGCTGGCGTCGGCGCGGAAGGTCCTCTTCGGCTCCCTGAGCGCCGAATGGGGCGCGCCGGTCCTCTACATGCGCTCGCCGGACGGCCGTCTCTTCGAGGTGGGCCGGTTGACCGTCGAGATTACGCTGAGCGATGCCGACCGGTCGATCGCGAGGAAAGACTGGAAGGATGCGACCGCCAAGCTGAATGCGGTCCTGGCTATGAACGCCACGGACGAGCGCGCGAAAGAGAAGCTGGCGTTCGTCCAATCACAGCAACGAGCGGCCGCGGAGCGGATGTCCGAAGCGGAGCGCGCGATCGCCGCCCAGGACTGGGACACGGCAAGGGCCAAGCTGAAGGCGGCCGCGGAGATCAGCCCGAACGACGACCAGGTCAAAGCCGGTCTCGCCCTGCTCCCGCAACCGGTGGACTCCACGGGATCGACCGCCATCCCTGCCGCCGAGGAAGAAGCCCCGCCGACAGTCGCTCCTGTCCCGCTCATGTCGGAGCCGGGGCCCGCGATTCCGCCGCCGAAGCCCGGCCTCTTCGCCCGCATCGTGCGTTCCCCGCGATTCCCTCCGACGGTCCTCCTGGTTTTCGTTTTTCTCGTGAACTGGTTCGAAACGGCCCTCGAGTCGGCGGTGCCGGGCTGGCGGTCATGGAACGGGCAGAGATCCCTGTTCAGCGCCTACAACTTCCACGAGCTCGAGAGGAACCTGAGCTTCGAGTATCAGGGCCTGGCCGACGCGATCGCCATCTACGGCTACTCCTTTGCCTACTTCTTCCTGTTCCCGATCCTGGGCCTCGCCGTCGCGGTGGCCCTGGCGCGTACGAGGAGAGCGTGGGCCTACCGGTCATTCGCCATCGCCGTGGCTCTCGACTACGCGATCACCCTGCCGCTCTTCCTGGCCTTTCCGGTTCCCGAACGGTGGTCATATCCGGATGCCGAAGCGATTCTCCTGTCCGATCAATGGTCGACGCGGCTGATCGAAGCCATTCGGCCGATCAGCGCCATCGACAATTGCTTTCCCAGCATCCACGTGTCCCTGACCGTCATCTTCATCGCCTACTGCTTTCGCTACAAGCTCCGGCTGCGCTGGCCCGTGCTGATCCTCGGCCTGATCGTGATTCTGTCGACGTTCGTGCTCGGGATTCACTGGATCGCCGACATCGTCGCCGGTCTGGTCCTCGGCCTTCTGAGCGCGCACGTGGCCATGCTCCTCGAACGCCGCAAGGAAAACCTGGCGACGGTCGCGCAATCGCTGAGGGTGAAGCTGGAGAAGTGGGGCTCGGGCGTCCGCAAGATGAGCGACGTCACGCCGTCCGGAAAGGCCTGAGTCTCAGCGGCTCTCGGAGACCAGAATCTTCGCGGTCCGTTCGGCGAGGGCTCCGATCGTGCGCGACGGATTGACCCCCAGTGCTCTCGGAACGACGGCGCCGTCGGCGACGTAGAGGTTTTCGTAGCCGAACACCTCGCCCGCGTGGTTGACGACCCCGTCGGCAGGGCCGCTTCCGATGTTGCAGCCGCCGAGAGGATGCGGCGTGATCAGGTCGCGCGCGAAGAACCAGGCCGGGGGGACCATCGGGATTCCTCCCGTCGCCGCGGCGAGGCGCAGGTGCATCTTGACGACTGCCTCCACGGCCCTCTGCGACTTCGCGATGTCCCAGTCCAGATCCAGAGCGTGTCCGCCGTTGGAAGGTCGGAGGCGCAAGTCGCCGTTGGCCGCATCCACTGCCTGAGCGAACCAGGGCATCACGCCCTGGAAGGACTCGCTGGTTCGAAGGAGATTTCGCAGGGAATCGACCAGCATCCGCGCGCGCAACCCTTCGGGCGGGTCATCGACCCAGCGCCGGCAACCGTCGATGACGAGGTCGGGAAATCCCCCGTCCTCAATCCAGAAGGACTGGCCATCTTCGCTGCCATCGAGGAAATCGATGGCGCTCGAGATCGTCGGGCCGCGGGTGGGCGAAACCGTCCGGCCCATGTAGAACGCGGGCGTCAGGAAGTCCCCGTTGCTGCTCCAGCCGCCGCCGAGCCGGGCGCTGATTTGCGGGAGGCTTCGGCTGACGTCGCGGCAGCGGAGAAGGATCTCCGTCGAACCCAGGGAGCCGGCCGCGACGATCACGATCCGTGACCGCTCCCGCCCGGGAATCCGCACGCCGCCTGCGAGGCGATCGAACCGGACCTCGTAGCCGCCGTCGGCGGGAGCGATGTCCGTCACCAGGTGGAGCGGCCGCACCTGTGCGCCGTGCTTCTCGGCCCACGGTATGTAGTTGCGGTCCAGCGTGTTCTTCGCGTCCACGTCGCAGCCGATGTCGCAATTGCCAATGTGCACGCACGTTCCCTGCTCGACACCCTGGGCGTTGACGAATCGCCGGGATTTCGACGGGGCGTGCGGGTCCGGCTGCTCGTAGCTCCATTCGGGGTCGAACGAGACGGCGAGCTCGAGGCGTTTGAATCGGTCGCCGTGGCCGATCGCATCGGCGGCGTCCTTCATGAGCTTCATGCGCTGCGTGGGCTGGTTCGCCGGGACTTTCTGAACGTTCATGAAGGACGCGACCGTGTCGTAGTGAGGCTTGAGCTCGTCGTAGGTGATCTCGGGCGGCCAGCCCGCGAACGCCGACTTCGGAGCCTCGCACGAGATGTTCGCGTAGATCAGCGAGCCCCCGCCGACCGCCGCTCCCTGCGCGACGGTCATGTGGGGAAAGCAGCGCAGGTCGATCCAGCCGTTCTCGCGCTCGGGATGCGCCGCGTTCCAGATCCACGGATCCTCGGGCTTGCGGGGATAGGTCTTGCGGTCCCAGCGGCGGCCGCGTTCCAGGATGAGGACGCGGTATCCGGCTTCGGCCAGCCGGCAGGCGGTGATGGCGCCGCCGAACCCGCTGCCGATCACGATCGCGTCGTACGGCACGAAACTCAGGCTCCCGGTTTCCGGGAGTCGGCGGGTGCCGGCTTCAGATACGAATCCGCGAGCTGGCCGAGGAAGAACTCGCTGAACTCGGCGATCGCGTGCACGCTCTGGGCCGGGTCCTTCGCGTTGGTGGTGCGGATCGTGGAGGTGAGCTTGAGCAGGTCGCCCACGCCGAGCGTCAGGATTCCGGCGCCGACGACCGGCCCGCTCTTGTCCTTTCCCAGATGGAGCCGGGAAAGAAGAGTGGTCGTGTCCGCCCAGAGATCGAAGCCCGTATCCTTGTGCACCTGTTTGGCGCCCGCGAAGTAGTACTCCTTGCCGCCGGACTCGAAGCCGAGCTCGTAGACCATCAGTTTCAGCCCGGGCTGGTCCGTCGGTGAGAAGAGGTTGAAGACTCCGTTCTTTCCCTGGATCCGGCCGCCCAGGGGCGCAAAGTCGATCTGGCCGGCGAGGCTCCCGGCGTGCTCCGGATCTTCGCGGAAGCGGCGCACGTCGTCGATCGAGACTTCGGCGTACAGCGTCAGCTCCTGGCCGCTGGCCCTTCCCTTGCGCTGTCCCTCCGCTGGATCCGTCACGTCCATTGCGAATCCGCCCGACATCTTTTCCTGAAACGTGATTCCGACCGCTCCGTCCGTCATGAGGTTCTCTCCCGTTCGAGAAGTCGTCCCGCTCGTCTTCCTGTTCGTGCGCCGCTTAGTGAATGGCTTCGCGAGATTCCGGAGGATGGACGGCGACGGCTCCCGGAGGAGGGAGCCACTCGCGGCCGAGGCCGAGGTTCACGATCGACTCGAGGCCGTCGGGATTCTCGGTCGGCGCCTCCGGGTAGCTCAAGAACCAACTATCGATGTGGTCGTCGAGGATGCCGTCGGATTCGGGAATGAACGCCGTCAGGATCGGATCCGGCTCGATCCCGAGCTCCTTCAGGGGCTGCACCCTGGGATGGCTGCCCAGGGTCAGACGCGCGGAGCCCTTGCGCCGGAACTGAAAGCCGGCCTTGCCGCGAAAGTGGATCGAGGACTTCATGAGCATCCCGCGAAACTGACAGTAGTTCGCGGCGTTGGTGTCGAGCGTGAGCCCCATCCCGCGCGGCCGATCGATCTCGATCCGGACGCAGAGCTGGCCGTCCTGGTCGTACTGGCTGCTCACGACCCGGTCGCCGACGGCGTAATTGAGGTTGGCCTGGTGCTTAGGCATCCCCCAGATTCCCTTTCCGCCCTTGACCGAAATCTCGGTGCTCACGGGCAGATCGATGACGAACTGACCGGTTCCATACGACTTCCGAAACAATACCGGCAGAAGCGGGGGAGCCGGCCGGGGGCCGTGCGTGCAGGCGATGGCGATCGAGAACTCGATGTACTTGCCGATCGTCGTGTCCCGGTAGTCGATGACGCTGACGACGAGCAGTCCCTTCTTCCGGAGCCGCAGGGGATGGACTTCGTTCCCGGGCAGGAGCTGCCGGGCCTTTTCCGCGTCGATGGGAAAGACGGCGAACAACGCCGGGGACTTCCGGCACCGGACGGGGAGCGTGAACGGGATCCCGTCGACCAGCGCGAATCGCCCGGCCTGTTGCTGGAGTCTTCTGGAAACCGGCATCGCCTCCCCCTCGGGCTTACGACTCGAGCGCGGACAACAGTCGCGGGAAGGTGTCGCGCACGGCGTCCCGGCCCAGGAACACGTCCAGATGTCCGTAGGACGGCAGAATCGTCAGCGTGCAGGGCTCTTTGCGGGTCTCTCGGAGGTATTTGAACGTGTGCCTCTGGCTTTCCGGCAGGAAGCAGAGGTTCCGTTCTCCCGCGAACAACGCGATGCGCGCGTCCGTGCGAGGGGGAGCGGCGGCCAGATCCGCGGGCAAGCGTCCGGACGGGTCCACCGAAACCAGCGAGCCGTTTTCGACGCAGCGCGCCATCTGCGAGAAAAAGGTCAGGGGAACGCTCGCGAACTCCTGCTTGAGCCACTCGTGCGTCTCGCCGTTCAAGTTCTCGTGGCGCCACAGCGCGGGGAAGCCGCTGCCATACGTGAAGCTGACCTGCTTGCAGACGGCGTTGTCGCACTCGTGATGCGTGAGGCTGACCATCAGCGACACGAGCTTGGCCGGAAGCGTCGGCGCATCCACTCCCCAGTGGGGATTCAAGTCCGGGGTCAGGAATCGAAGGAGAGGCAGCGCGAATTTCAGCTTGAAACGGGAGAACGCGGGAACGACCGGATGCAGCGAGACCGCATTGCTGACGATCGTGGTCACCTGCGGCAGGAGCCCGGCCACGGCGGACATCATGAAGCTCGTCGAGCCCTGGCAGTGCACGACCGCCTGGATCGAGCTCTTGCCGGTCTCCCGAACCACCGTCTTCACGGCTTCGGGATGGTCGAAGAGCGCCGCCTGATCCAGGGTCCACGGGTTCGCCGGCAGGTCGATCGACGCCCGCCAGTTCTCGAGCCAGACGTCGTATCCCTGCTCGACCAAGAAGTCCACGAACGTCGTATCGACCGGCGGCCGGAATATGTTGGCGCGCACACCCGCTCCGTGGACGAGGAGAACCGGGCCCTTTCGAGGCGTCTCGCGCCCGCGCACCTGGATCAGGTTGCAGGCGAGGCCGTCGCCGGCGGTGAAAGGAACGACGCGCTCGGTCCATCCGCGGACTGTTTGAGCGGCGCTCGACGCGCCGACGAGAGCGGAGACTTGTTTCCGGCTGATCTCCATCACTCAGGCGCTCGTAACGCCATCCCACACCCTTTTCCAGCAACCCGCTAGTCGCCGGCGATCTTGGACGCGGCGAGGTCCGCGATCGCCATCACGGTCCAGTGGGGGTTCACACCGAGGCTCGTCGGAAAGACGCTCGCATCGGCCACGTAGAGTCCTTTGGTTCCGTGAACCTGGAAGCCGGGAGTGACGACGCCGGGGCCTCCCGCGCGACCCGAAACGGCGGCGAGGCAGTTGCCTCCCTGCGGATGCCCGGTGCCGATCTGGAACTGGTCGAAGCCCGTCAGCCGGTCGATGCGATCTCGATACGTGTCCTTCTTCAGCTCCCAGTCGTCCAACGCGCCAATCAACACGCGGCGGGGAGCGGGATCGGAATTGAAGAAGAGGTCGCAGGTCGTCCGGAGGCCGGCTTTCATCCTGGCGAGATCCGTATCGTCGAGGGTCACGGTGATGTCCTCGCCCTCGCCCAGCCAGTGCGCATCGATCGACGAGAGAGACTGGGATCCGACCAGCGGAGCCGCGCATGCGTAGTTGCGATAGCGGTCGACGTTGCGTTGCAGGTCGTCCATCCAGCCCGGCAGCGCGAGGGTCTGCGTCGCCGGCGGATTGAACCAGGTCTCGATGACGAAACCGTCGTTGGTCTCGGGTCGGAAGTAGTGGGCGATCTGGATTCCGTCGAAAGCCCGCACGTCCTCGTCGTAGTCGGCGTGGATCGGGCTTCCGAAGTTGAAGGCGAACCGGTTCCCCAGCGGCAGACCGGAGACGTTCAAGGGAGCCGTCCTCTCGAGGATGACGCTGCTCGCGATCGCCCCGGCGGAAACGACGACCTTTTTGGCGTGGAGAACGGATCGGGGGAAGAGCTGCGTTCGCGGCCGGACGGTCACGCCGTTGGCCTCGAACTGTCCGTTGCGCACGTCTCCGGAGACGCACACGGCCCGCCGGTCCGTGAAGACCGTGAGGCGGCCGCGCCCTGCCTGCGCGCTCTTGACGGCCGCAGGCAGCATCGTCTGCAGAACGGAGTTCTTTCGGAGATAGGCGCAGACGAGGTTGCAATAGCCGCATCCGAGGCACTTGGGGTCGTGCGAAACGTTGACGTCGCACGGATGCAGCGAGGACTCGACCCCCATACGCACGGCGCCGCTTCGCAGGTACTTGCCCGAGGGGTTGAGGAAGCCGCCGACGACGGCGTCGACGTCCGCCATGATGCCGACTTCGGTCGCGATCCGGTCGTACGCGGCGTCGAGCTCGGCGCCGACCCACGGGATTCCGAAGTCGTTCTTCCACGTTTGCCGGACCTTGTCGGGCATCCGGAAGCACACGGCGTTGTTGACGACGCTGCTTCCTCCCAGGCACTGACCCTGGAACACGAACATCGGGTGGCCCAGCGTCAACTGGAGGCCGGCATGTTTGTAGTACCGGCGAAGCGTCTCCAGCTCGTCCCACGGGATGGGTCGCCGCTCGCCGCGGGGGCCAACGGATTTCTCGCCCTCCGGGACGTATTCCCCGGCTTCGATCAGTGCGACGTCGAGACCGAACTTTTCGACGAGCCGCCGGGTTACGACGGCGCCGCCCGAACCCGAGCCGATGACCGCGACGTCGTAGACGTGATCCGGAATCTCCTCGTTCGAGGAAACGAGGATGTTCTTCGGAAGGAGCGGTTCGGTCTTCTGCGGGGCGGCGGCGGCCTGAGGCCGATTCGGAAAGATCTCGTATCCCAGGGCCTCCGACGCCGGGGATCGATTGGAGTCGTCCAGGGTTCCATAGATCAGGATGAACGCGAGTCGCTGGGCGAATCGGGCAAGATCGCGGGCCTGCGCGGGGAGCAGCCCGAAGGCCCCGCTCCCATTTTCGAGCTCCGTCAGCCGGCCCCGCACGGCGTCTCGATTGGTTCGGTCCAGGAAGTTCATGCTGGCATCCAGGAGAGCCAGGGTCAGCCGCAGCTGATCCACCCGGTCCGATCCGGAGGCCGCGAGGTCTTCGATGAACTTCACCCCGCGCTCCCCGATGCGATCCGAAGAAATGGCCAGCGCGGGCGCGCGAAATGCGTCCACGAGGCTCCGGATCAGCGCCTTCTCATTGGGCGAGAGTGATGCCATGGCCTCCCGCTTCGCGTTTGCGCACAAATACCGCGGGGCGAAACGTCCTATTTCTACAATCGCGGTTCCACGCGACTTTGGCTCTGAAAAAAGAGGCGCAGTTCGCATCGCTTTTCCGATGGACGCGGATCGCCGGTTTCGTGAAAGGCTTGCGCGAGGAGTCCGAGATGCCCGACGACCGCGCGGGTCCCAAGCTCAGAGGCGGAGCCGTACCGCCGAAAGGCGTCGTCCGAAAGGAAATCGTCGCCGAGCTCGATCGCCTGAATCCGAGCGGGTCCCTTCTCCTGTCGGACGACGGAGGCAAGGAGCTGCTTCTCTCGGCCGTGAAAGCGGGGAAAGTGGATCCCGAAAAAGAAAAGGCGGTGACCGAGCAGCTCCTCGTGGAGGCGCGCAAGGCCATCGACAAGCTCCCGCCGGATGAGCCCACGCTTCCCGGGTTTCTCCACAACGACAGCCTCGCCCTTTCCCTGGTTCTCAGTCAGATGGCCGAGGCCCACGACAAGACGGGAGAGTTGGGAACCCTGAGAGACGTTCCTGGCCTCGATCAGTTCGAAGGGCTCGATCCCGGCTGGGCGGCGTCCGTCGTCCAGCGTCTGCTCAGCCGCCGCGTTCCGTTCGTGGGTCATTCCTCCCTGCAGGATTTTCGGGTGCCGATGGACCAAGAGGTCGTCACGATCGCCATGGTGGGGGACTGGGGCACCGGGCTCGTGACGTCCACTCGAATCGCCCAGCAGATGGCCGCACTCAAGCCAACCCTCACGATCCACCTCGGAGACGTCTACTACTCGGGGACCCAAAACGAGGTGAAGTCCCGTTTCCTGCCGACCTGGCCTACGGGGACGTTCGGAACCTTCGTTCTCAACTCGAATCACGAGATGTACGCGGGAGGGGAGGGCTACTTCGGGGTCACGCTCGCGCGCTCGCCATTCAAGGACCATCAGAAAGCGAGCTATTTCTGCCTGTCTCTTCCGGGCTGGCAGGTCATCGGCCTCGACTCCGCGTACGCCGCACCCGACTTCCTGTACCAGCAGGGCCATTTCTCCGATGAGCAGATCGCGTGGCTCCAGGCGCAGCTCGCCGAGGGCGCGCGTCTGGGAAAGAAGTCCATCGTTCTCACGCACCACAATCCCGTCGACTTCAAGGGCAAGAAAGACGAAGGGCTGCTGAACCAAATGCTCCAGGCGTCCACGCCCCAGCCGTTCCATTTCTGGTACTGGGCGCATGAGCACATCGGCGCGAGGTTCGCTCCCTTCGGTCCGAGCGGCCGCCAGTTTCTGGGGCGCTGCGTCGGACACGGAGGCGTACCCTACGCTCCGGAAAAGGCGGGCCCCCTTGCGAACGGTGCGGTCGCCGAGTGGACCGAAACGCAGCTCGCCGGCGACCCGGAGGAGCCGCGTCGGGCGAAGAACGGCTTCGTCTTCCTGAAGCTCGACTCGAAGAACAAGACGCTGGAGGAAACGTTCATCGACGAGTTCGGCGAAAAGAAAATCACGGCGGTCTACTGAAACGCGAAACGCCAGGAGAACCTCCCGGCGTTTCGCTTCGAAGAAGGGTCTACCGGCGGCGTTACGGCTTCGCGGCCCGGACGTCCATCAAGCGCACCGGCTCGCCCTGGTAGTTGTTGATCTGGACCTTGCCGTCCTTGCCGACGGAGACCTTGCCCGCCATGACGATCTTGCCTTCGCCCTTGTCCTTGCCCTTGGGGAACCGTAGCTCGACGATCGTGGCGTCGTACTGGCTCGCCTGCGGCGCCCTGGCCGCCATGCCGACCGAGCGGGCCGTTCCGAGCACGATCTGCCGCGTTCCGTCGGGCAGCATGTTGTCGCGCGCGTAGAAGAGCGCCGCTCCCATCGTGTTCGGCATCTTGATGTAGCCGGTCTGGGGAAGCTTCTGCAGCTCGGCCATCATCGCGGGCTGCCCGGATTCCGCGAGCAGATCCAGGAGCTTCTGCCGCTCTTCGTCCGTCGACCAGCGCGTGACGTTCATCTCGACGACGCCCGTCATGCCGGTCTGCATCTGCACCGCACGGGCTGTGAAACTCTCGATGGGCTTGTTGCCGGGTTCGGGGCGAGTCTGCGCCAGGGCGATCGGTGCGAAAGCGGCGAAAAGGGCCGTCGCGGATACGAGGGCGGTCCGGAGTTTCTTCATTCTGGCCTCCATAATCAGGGCGGATCATATAGGTTCCGTTTCGAGATCCCGAATCGGCTTCGCTGCGTGCGCCGCTGTTACAACCCGCCGTCTGGAGGAGATGATTCCGGTCTGCCGAGGTTGTCCCGGGAGAACCTGGGCTTGTCAGCGATAGAGTCGAAACTCCCCGGCGGAAGGATCGGATGACCGCTGCCTCGGAGCTTCGGGTCGTCATCGTCAAGCCGAGCCACCAGTTTCATCGGGCGCTCGACCTCGCGCCTCGGCGGCCCGCATCCGATGACGTGCGAGCCTACGCGCGCGGCCGCGCGCTCATGCCGGCAGGCAGGACGTTCCGGGGAGCTGCCAGATCGCAGCGATCCGTAACCTCGGCGACCAGGCCCGTCAGGACGGAAACCTCGACGTGGATGCAGCTCCGCGCCCCGTCATTGCGGCTTTCGAGAACGCCGGGTCGACGGCATTGGGGACACCGAATCACGGTCCTCGAAAAGGAAACCAGCGATCCAACCGGAAGCCGGGTGAAGTCCTCGGTCATCATCCAGATCTCCTTCCGGAGAGACAGCATCGTCGGCGGTAGCGAAGAACGAGTGGAGCCGGCGTAAAACCTGCCGACGAAGCGGGTCGCCCCGGCCTGCCCGAGTTTGGTCTCGCAGCCGAGGCTGAGTTCCAATCGGCAGGGAAGAGAACTTCACGCCGACCTCGGGCCGAGGAGTGATAGTCCGATCCGTGGTCCACCCATGGCGCGCTGCAGGAACGGACACGAAAACACGACGCAGATCACTGCGGAAGAGGAAATCGGGCCGCGGCGTCGCCTCGTCCTCCATTGCGCTGAGGCCGGGTGTCGCGAGACGACGGCGGTCTTCGTCGGCTCGCCGAGAAGCCAGCGGCCGCCACGGCGCAAGCGCACGAGAAAGACCGACCGGCCTTCATAGAAACTTCATGTCCGGGCCCTAGGAATTCTTTCCAGGTCGACGCATGAGCGAAACGGATCTGGCTTTGGAGTCGACGGCCAACCCGATCGCCGAGAACCGGCTCGAAACTCTCAGCCGCTCTCTGGAACAAGTCCGGGAGGAGCTGGTGGCTTCGGTAGAGGCCGAGACCGACCCTGTCTCGAGTTACTCGGACGAGCGGCGTCCGAGCGTCGAGAACCTTCTCAACTACCTGACTCTGCGCCGACACGACATAAGACTCCTGCAGGACGAGCTGGCCGCTTTGGGGCTTTCCTCCCTGGGCCGGAGCGAGGCTCACGTCCTCCACTCCATCGACGCCGTGATTCGGGCGCTGCGCGGGCTGCGAGGTCTCGAGCCCCTGAGCACGGTCCCGGCGGGAGTCGCCTTCGGCGAAGGGAACTCGCGTCTCGAGCAAAACACCGATGCGCTTCTGGGCCCTCCGCGCCCGAATCGACGGGTCCGGATCATGGTGACGATGCCCAAGGACGCGGCACGCGACTACGCCCTCGTCCGCGAGCTCGTCGCTCGGGGTATGGACGTGATGCGCATCAATTGCGCCCACGACGTGGACGCGGATTGGGCAGCCATGATCGAGCTGCTTCGGCGAGCCGAGCGGGACGTCGGCCGCCCCTGTCGCGCCCTCATGGACCTGGCGGGGCCGAAGCTGCGAACCGGCGCGATCGCCCCTTCAGAGCCCGTGGTGCGGATACGGCCGCGCCGCGACTCGCACGGCCGCCTGACAGCGCCGGCGCGCGTCTGGCTGGGCCCGGCGGGCAGCCCGTTGACGCCTCTACTCGAAGTCGATGCCGCAGTTCCGGTCCCCGAGACGTGGCTCGCGTCGCTGCGGCCCGGCGACACGGTCCGATTCGTGGATGCGCGAGAGGCCAGGCGCCGGCTGAAAGTCGTCGGAGAGGCCGGTGCGGGAAGAGTGGCCGAGGCCAGCCAATCCTCGTACGTGACTGTGGGCACGGAGCTCCAGAACGAACGAACGCGACAGAAGGGCGCCGTTGCGGAGCTCCCTCCCCGCGAGGAACCCCTCGTGCTCCGGAAAGGGGATCTGCTGATCCTGACGCGGGACCAGACTCCCGGCCGTCATCCCATTTATGACCCCGCCGGTCAACTGCTGAGTCCGGCATCGCTGCCCTGCACGCTGCACGAGGTCTTTGCCGCGGTCCGCTCGGGCGAGCGAATCTGGCTCGATGACGGCAAGATCGGCGGAGTAATCCGCTCGGTGAGCCCCGACCAGATCCAGGTCGAGATCACGCAGGCTCGCGAAAAGGGCGAGAAGCTTCGCAGCGACAAGGGAATCAACCTGCCGGACAGCGACCTCTCGGCCCTCCCCGCATTGACGCTCAAGGATCTGCGGGATCTCGAGTTCGTCGCGCCGAACGCCGACCTGATCGGAATGTCCTTCGTGCACCGGCCGGAAGACATCGAAACGCTGCGCGAGCGGTTGAGCGCGGTCAGCTCCGACACGAAAGGCGTCGTTCTCAAGATCGAGACGCGCCGGGCCTTCGAGGCCCTGCCCGGCCTCTTGCTGGCGGCCCTGCGGCTTCCCGTCGCGGGCGTCATGATCGCGCGCGGCGATTTGCTGGTCGAGTGTGGCTACGAGCGCCTGGCGGAGGTGCAGGAGGAGATCCTGTGGCTGTGCGAGGCGGCCCATCTCCCGGTCGTCTGGGCCACACAGGTTCTCGAGAGCCTCGCGCAGACGGGGATCCCGTCGCGCGCCGAGATCACGGACGCCGCCATGGGCGAGCGCGCCGAGTGCGTCATGCTCAACAAGGGCCCGCACATCCTGGAGGCGGTCACGGCGCTCGACAGCATTCTGCGCCGCATGCAGGCCCATCAGAGCAAGAAGAGCCCGCGCCTTCGGAGGCTCCACTTCTAGGACCCGGTAGGCACCGGGTGGCCCAGTCCCGGCGTGTCGCAGCGCTTGATCTTCCCGGGCGATATAGTCCCGAAGCGCACGGCGGAAGGATCGGATGACCGCTGCCTCGGAGCTTCGGGTCGTCATCGTCAAGCCGAGCAAGTACGGCGTCGACGGATCGGTCGAGCGGTTTCGGTGGGGTTTCATGCCGAACGCCACGGTCCAGTACCTGGCGGCCCTCACGCCGGAACGCGTCGGCGACACGGCGTGCTCGGTGCGCGCGATCGACGAGTACGTCCAGACCGATCTCGAATACCTGAAGACCTTCGAGCCGGCTCCCCGGACCCGCACGCTGGTTGCCCTCGTGGGCGTGCAGAGCCACCAGTTTCATCGGGCGCTCGACCTCGCCGCGCTCGCGGTCTCGCGGGGCAGCCTCGCGGTGATCGGCGGCCCGCATCCCATGACGTGCGACACGACCGAGGCGCAGGGCCGCGGTCCCGCCTTCGCTCTCTCCGAAGCGGAGCTCGTCTGGCCGCGAATTCTCGAGGACGCCGCGCGCGGAGAGCTCGAGCCGGTCTACGGCGGCGGCCAGAGGTGGCAGGCACGCCTCGAGTCGCCGGTCGTTTCTCCGCCTCCGCGCAGGGAGCTCAAGCGCTATGTCGTGCCGCTGCTCGGGGTCTATCCGGCGAGGGGATGTCCGTACTCGTGCAATTTCTGCTCGGTGATCAAGATCGCCGGCCACGCCATCCGCAGCCAGCCGATCGAGACCACGCTCGCCACGCTCCGCGCGGCGAAAGCGGGCGGGGTCCGCATGGTCATGTTCACGTCCGACAACTTCAACAAGTATGCGGGCGCCGTCGGGCTTGTCGAGGCGATGATCGCCGAGGAGATCCGCATTCCGTTCTTCGTGCAGTGCGACGCCATGGTGGAGCGCCAGCCCGAGTTCGTGGAGCTATTGGGCCGCGCCGGCTGCTTTCAGATCTTCGTCGGCGCGGAGTCGTTCTCGGTCGCCGCCCTGCGCGGCGTACACAAGTTTCACAACACGCCGGCGCGCTACGCAGAGATCGTGCGTCTTTGCCGCGAGAACCGGATCAGCAGCCACTTCTCCAACATCATCGGGTTTCCGTCCGACACGGAGGAATCGATCCGCGACCACGTCGCGACGCTGCGCCGGCTCTCACCCGACGTCGCGTCGTTCTACATCCTCACGCCGATTCCGGGAACGGAGCAGTACGACGACTTCCTGGCGCAGGGCTGGATCACCGAGACCGAGCTCGACCGTTTCGACGGCACGACGACGACGTGGAGGCATCCGAACCTGGATGGCCGCCGGCTCTCCGACCTGCTCTTCAAAAGCTATCGCGACTTCTACGACTGGAGGCACGTCGCGCGCCGGGTAGCCCGGGTCGGCCGCGCACAGAAGGATTTCCGCACGGTCGAGACGCTGTTTGCGATGGCCGGGGCGGCGGTGCAGGCGCGGATGTCCGCGCGGGCGCGAACGCACCCGATGGCGGGAGGAATCGGTCACGTCCGCCGGGACAGCGCTCGCGACTACGGGACCCTTCGCCGCCGGGTCTTCGGGTTCGACAGGGCCGCGCTGCCGCGAAGCCTTCGGCTTTCCGCGGCCGACGAGCAGCTCAATCGGGCGGCCCGACTCACGAACTGACAATTTCGGAACGCGGGCATGCCGTTTGCGCTGGTGGGGCGCGGAGGCGACCGGCGATGACCGACGGCAATCAGAAGCTGTTTCGCTGCTCTCAATATGGACACACGCAGAAAGACACTGTTCCCAGCCTGCTTCGCTGTCCGACCTGCGGCCTGCGGGCTCCGAGGCCCGAGCGGGGCTACTTTCTAAGCCCCGAACGCTCACACCGGCCCCCGGGGGGCAACGTCCAACTCTAGGCGGACCCCCGCCTCCCTACTTGGAAGCGTTCATCTCCTGCGCCATCTTCAGGTGGTGCTGAAGCGTCGGCAGAGTATCCGCCGCGTACTTCTCGAGCGGCGTGGATCCCAGCGCCGCCTGCTTCTGGAAGGCCGCGACGTCCTCCTGGTGATCCTTCAGCATGTCTTCCTTATAGGCGCGGTCGAACTCCGGACCTGAGAGGTTCCGGAACTTCTCCACGACCTGTTCATGCTCTTGGTCCAAGGAGCCCGGCAGGTCGCGGCTGAGGCCTTCCTTCGTCGCCGCGCTCCGCAGAGCATTCTGAGCCTTCGTGTGGTCGTCAATCATCTGCTGGCCGAACTTCTTGACCTGAGGATCCGAGCTCTTCTCGACGGCCAGGCGGCCGAGCGCGACCTCGGTCATGTTGCCCATCGATGCTTCTTTGACGAAGTTGACATCGTCCGGCGAGGCGAGCTTCGGGGGATCTTCCGTCGCCGAAACGGTGAATGCGAGCGCGAAGAGAACCGGCGCCGGCATGAAACGGTGAACGCGCATGGGAACGTCCCTTTCCGCGGACGAATCGGTCCGCTGTGACTTTGATGGACGCAACTGCCGTGCCACGGGAAACGTCGTGCCTCCGTGATTGCGGCCGTGCTTCTTCGAGGCACGCTTTTTGAAGATGAGAAACCGGCCGGCGAGTTCTCCCCGCCGGCAGGTCCATTTCTCAGCGTCGGATGTATCCAGCTCAGGCTCGGGCCGTGCGCCTCCGTGCGGGTTTCGGGCCTGGCGCCCGGCGACCTTCCGCGGCGGTGAGCTTCGCTTTCAGAGCCTCCATCTGCCGTCCGAGCTCGTGGAGCCGATCGTCGTCGAACTCCTTCTCGGCGGCCGGGAAGAGATCGCTCTCCTCTTCGTCGGCGTGATGTTCGACGCTCTCCTTCAAAACGGTGGCTTTCGATTCGAACTTCTCGTCGGAGCCCGGGAGACCCCGCAGCTCCTTGATCAGGCGTTTGACGATCAGGTGTTCCTCGAGGGACTCGCCGACCATCTTCCGCGCGTCCTCGTCCTCGAGACCCTGGCAAGCGGGGTAGAAGATCCTTTCTTCGAGCTCGGCATGGACGTCCAGCTGCCGGCCGGCTTCGTCGATCAGGCGCTTCCGGGTGGCATGGGCGTTCTCTCCGGAGTCCTCGTACTCCTTGAAGAGCTTGCGCACGTCGTCGTGCTGGCTCTTCAGAAGCTTCGTCGCCGTCGGCGTGTCGTCCGTCCGCTCGTCTCCGGTCACCGAGCCGACGAGGCGATCGATGATTCCCTTTCCCCGCCCTTCTTCCGTCTTCGAGTTCCTGGCCATGGATTTGTTCCTCCAGGGGCGGAGCGGAGCAACAAGCGTGCCGCCCCGCTCGACGGCGGTGTCGACGCGCCGGCAAGCCAATCGACGAAGCTAGAAGTGGCTGAACAGTCCGATCAGAATGATGATCGGGATCGGTACGCCGATGAGCCACAAGAGAATAGATCTCATTAGAGTCTCTCCGTAGAAAATGGGCCGGGCATTACGCCCAGACGTGGTCCCGGCGCCGGCCGCCCGCGATCGCGGTCAGGCCTGCGCCAAAGGCGCCCACGAGAAGCGCGACGACCAGCCAGTAAAGGGAGTGCGCCACCGCCTTTCGCGCCGTGTCGGCGGCCTGACGCGCCGCCACGATGGTTTCGTCGACGCGGCGCGCCGCTTCCGTCTCACTGATCCCGGCGCGGCTCGAGACGAGGGAGCTCAGGTACGCTCGGTCCGCGGCCGAAGCCTCGGGCTCGCGCAGCGCCTTGGCCAGAATCACGCGGACCTCGCTCCGAAGCGGCTGGTCGTTGACGATCTCCCCCGAGGGACGAGGTCCCCGGAGCAGAGAATCCACGAAATAGTCCGAAGGATCCACGCGGCTCCCTGGCGCGGCGGCAACGTCTCCGGCGAGCGAAGCGGCGAGCGACGAGAAGAACACGACCGTCATGACGACGGCGACCGCCCAGACGAGCAGCCCGTGGGCGGTGTCGCGGAAGTACACCTCATGGTTGTGCACCGAGGCCCACTTGGTCCGCAGCCTCCCGGCCACGTAGCCGCCCAGCGCGCAGGACAGAAGCTGGGTGATCAGGATCCAGACGATGGCGCCCGGCGCGACGCGCGTCGCGGACCATCCCGCGCGAGGCCAGGGCGAGATCGCCGACAGGCCCATCCCGGCGCCGAGGGCCATCAGAGTCAAACCGATCGCAGCAGTGACGAACGCTCCCGCGATCACCGCTGGCCACGACACGCCCGAAGCGAGGCTTTCCAACGCAGAGGCCGGGGCCTGTGACTCCGAGATTTCCGAATTCCGACGAATGGGAGTGCTCATGATTGTTCTACGCCTCCGCCGGTGGACGCGGACCGCGTCCCTTTCGCCCGCCGCGGACCATCGTCTTGCGCGCCTGCTTGGCCCGGGCCGCTCCGATCGCGGTCTTGACGTCCTTCTTCTCTTCGGGAGGAGGCAGGACGGCCGGCTGGCCCAGCATGTCGAGCCAGAGCTCGCGCGTCCATCCCTGGGTGTGGTACAGGTGCTCGTCCTCCTCGTCCTCGACTTCGTCGTGGGCTTCGGTGAGCGCCTTCCTCTCTTCTCCGTCGAGCTTCTTGGCGACCTCGCCGATCAACTCCCAATTCTGGTGATCCTTTGTCTCGGCCAGGACGATGCACTCCGCCGCGACGATCTGGGCCGCGTCCTCGTCGCCCTCGCTGCGAGCCATCTCGATGGCCTTCACCAGGCCTTCTCCGTGATGTCGGACGATCCGGCGCCCCGGCGTGTCTTTGTCCAGATCCATGCCGAGAGTCTCGAGGACTTTGCGCAGGATCTCTTCGTGCCGTCGGGTTTGCTCGAGATACTTCTCCCACTCTTCTTTCAGATCATCGTTTTTCGCGCACTCGACGGCGTCGGTGTAGACCTGGATTCCGCCGAGCTCGGTTTCGTACGCCTCGTACAGAAGATTCTCGATTTGCTGGTTCATGACTGGCCTCCGGACGAGGCCGCTTTGCGAGGATCGTGCCACGTCCTCTCCGCCGGCCGGATTCGATCCGGTGGTGCGCGGCGGCGAACGAACCTCGCACGCGCGCTCCCCTCGCCGGAACGCGAATTGCATCGAAGGAGGCGGGAGGCGTGAGCTGAGAGAGAGAAAGGACGAGATACGATGGCGCGGAAGTACGGAAAGAAGGCGCAGAGCAAGGTCAAGCGCGCGATGCATGAGCGAAAACGCGGGACCTTGAAGTCGGGGGGCTCCGGAAAGAAAGTGACGAGCCGCAAGCAGGCGATCGCGATCGGCCTCTCCGAAGCGCGGAAGGCCGGCGCGAAGGTCCCGAAGAAGCGCGGCGGCTCGCGGAAGAAGAAGTAGTCCGGCCTCAGTCGCCGGGCGCCGAGATGCCGCTCGAGACGTATCGAAAGAAGCGCCGGTTCGGCGTGACTCCCGAGCCTCGCGGGAAGACTCCGCGTCGGCGTACGAAGAAGCTTGCCTACGTCATACAGAAACACCGCGCGACGGCGTTGCATTACGACTTCCGGCTGGAGTGGAACGGCGTGATGCTGTCCTGGGCGGTCCCGAAGGCGCCGTCCCTGAATCCCGCCGACAAGCGCCTCGCGATGCCGACCGAGGATCATCCGCTCGAGTACAACAAGTTCGAGGGCGTGATCCCGGAAGGGGAGTACGGCGGCGGAACGGTGATGATCTGGGACCGGGGATCCTGGGCGCCGGAGCCGGAGTCGTCGGACGTGGATGCGGCGCTGAAGAAGGGGGAGCTGAAGTTCGTCCTCGACGGCGAAAAGTTGAAGGGCGGCTGGGTGCTCGTCCGGATGCACCGGAGGGGAGCGGAAGGACGGATTCCCTGGCTCCTGATCAAGCACCGCGACGAGTTCGTCAGCGAGCGCGATATCACCGAGGAGGCGCCGCGGTCCGTCGTCTCGGATCGGCTACTGGTCGAGATCGCGCGCGACGAAGGCGGCAACATGAAGAAGGCCGCCGACGGAGACCCGCCGGCGCTTCTGCGGAAGATGCTGGAGAATCCGAAGCTCGTGAAACCGCCGAAGAAATCGCGCAAGAAGTCGGTCTGGCACTCCAACCGGGAAGTCTCGTGACCGCGCGAGGCGCCGCGGAGACGATCTCCGGCGTCCGCGTCTCCAACCCCGACAAGGTCTTCTGGCCCGAAGAGGGCTACACCAAGCGCGACGTCGTCATGTTCTACGCCGACGTCTTCGAGCGATTGAAGCCGTACGTCAAGGATCGGCTGCTGTCTCTCGAGCGCTGTCCCGACGGCATGAGGGGATCGTGCTTCTTCCAGAAGGAGGCGCCGCAGGGGCTGCCGCCGGACACGCCGACCAAGCCCGTCCAGCACTCCAAAGGAGTCACCAACTATGTCGTGGGCGGAAAGCTCGAGACCCAGCTCGCGCTCGCCAACCTCGGCTGCATCGCGCTCCACGTCTGGGGATCGCGGCAACAGGCGCCGCGCAAGCCCGACTGGGTCTGCTTCGACCTGGATCCGGACACCGGCGAGTTCGCCGACGCGATTCCGGCGGCGCTGCGTGTGAAGGAAGCGCTCGACGCGCTGGAGCTCGAGTCTTTCGTCAAGACGTCGGGAGGAAAGGGGATCCACATCTTCGTCCCGATTCGCGTGGGGCCGGATACCGACGACGTCCTCGCGTTCGCCGAGCGCCTCGGGACGCATCTCGCCAACGCCTACCCGAAGCAGTTCACGATGGAGTCGCGCATCGCCGACCGGAAAGGGCGCGTGTACCTGGATCCCTTCCGCAACGGTTTTGCGCAGACCGTCGTCACGCCGTATTCCGTGCGGCGGAAACCGAAAGCCCCCTTCTCCATGCCGCTCTCCTGGAAGCAGGTCAAGCCGGGCCTCGATCACACGCGCTTCAACCTTGGCACCTACCGAAAGGCCCTCGCCGGACCGGATCCGTGGGCGGACTTCTGGAAGTCGCGGCAGGCGCTGACGAGGCCCCTGGCGGCGGTGCGGAAGCTGTAGGGGCGTACGAGTTCGGGATGAACGCGCGGGCTTCGCCCGGCGTTGACTACTGCTGGGGGTCTGCGTTACCGCCGTGCTGCGCACGGCGTTCCCTGCACTGTGAGCCTGCCTTCGGGGGACGGGTCGGTGGTCGGCTGCCTCGCTACGCTCGGGATGCCTTCGCCCGCCTCATTCCCGGACGCGCGTTTTCGGGTCGAGCTTTGCAGGACGCGGGCCGTGCCGGACGGTGCCGGCAACGGGCGCGTAGGGCAGCTCGCGGCCGTCGCGAGCCGCGCGCAGCAGGAGCCCGCCCCGGCTCATGTCGCCCCGGCCCACGAAGTCGGAGGGAAAGAGCAGGCGCGTTCCGAAGACCTCGAGGAGCACGCTGCAGTACTTGTCGGTCGCAATCGAGCCGAGCAGCACGACTGTCGTCTCGGGGCTCGCATCGCGCGCGAGCCGCTGGAGGTCGCGCAGGAACGGGCGGCGGTACTTCGGCTCACCGGGCGAGATCGGCACGCGCGCGTAGCGGAGCAGATCCCGCCGGCGTACCGGAGTCTCGGGGGAAACCAGGCCGGCGCCCGGCACGATGACGAATACCGACGCCGGCGCAAAACGTGTGGCGTACGTCAGCTTGCCGCGGAAGTAGAGACCCGACACGAAGGAGTACACCGCGCCGAGCGGCGCCCCTTCGCTCGACCGAAGACGACGAGCCAGCTCGAACTGTGCCTGATCGCGCAGCAGAAGCGCCGCGCGCGCGCCGGCCGCGCTGGCCGGAGAGATAAGAAAAACCCGGCGCGGCGACTCGCTCACAGTCGCTTTGTAACCGCGCCGGGGTCGATCTACAACCGGCCTGTGAGTAGGAGAACGACGACGACGATGAGGATGACGCCGAGGATTCCGCTCGGCCCGTATCCCCAATTGCGGCTCCAGCCCCACGTCGGAACCGCTCCGAGAAGAAGCAGCACCAGAAGGATCAACAATATGAGACCCATGGTCACCTCCTTCGGAGTGCGGATGTTGCACGGCGCGTGCCCGATTTTCGTTCGCGCTGCAGTTCGGCACGTTTCTTGAAGAAGCGGAGGAACGGAAGACAACTCTTCCCAATTTTCAGAGGAGGTTCCAATGGCGGATCGAGACAATCGTCAAGGACAGCAAGGTCAGGGCGGTCAGGGCCAGAGCGGCAAGGGCAGCGAAGGCATGGAGAACCGTCCCGGCCAGGGCAAGCAGACCCAGGGCAACCCGGATCAGCCCCGCGACGACAAGAGTCAGTTCGAGGGCGGACAGCAGGGACAGCCGGGACAGGGCTCCGGTAAGCCCAAGGGTCCGGGCTCCGAGGAAGACACGGAGTAGCCGCCTCAGATTTCACATCGAGGCTGGCGGATTGAAGATCCGCCAGCCTCTTTTGTTTTTTTGGTCTCCGGGCTGGCATCGCCTTTGCGAAGCATTTCTTCGTGAAGGCTTCGACGTCTCCGAAGGAGCGGGCTCACCCGCCGCGCCCGGCTGCGCCGCAACCGCGACGACGTCTGGCGCACTGGCGTCCCGGTGGCTGGGCGAAAGCCGGCATCGCATTTGCCGGATTGATCGTCTTTCTCGCGCTGGCGGGGCTCCTGCCGAACGAGCCTCTGCGCCGCTCGATCGAAGGAAAGATGAATCGGAGCCTCAAGGGCTACGAGGTGCGCATCGAGCAGGCGCGTCTGCAGCCTCTGGGGCTCTCGCTGACTCTGAAGAACCTCGTCATCCACCAGACGGCGCACTCGGAGCCGCCGATCCTCGTCGTTCCGGCTCTCCACGCGAGCGTCCACTGGCGCGAGATCCTGTTTCTGCGCGTCGTGGCCGACTTTCGAATCGACCAGCCGAGGGCGTACGTGAACCTGGAGCAGCTGCGCGCCGAGGCCGACGACGAAACGCCCGTCAAGCAGAAGGGCTGGCAGCAGGCCGTCGAGGCGATCTATCCGCTGAAGATCAACATCCTCCGTATCGGCGACGGCGAGCTGACCTACATCGACGACGATCCGCAGAGGCCGCTGAAGATCACGCAGTTGAACGCACGGGCTTCGAACATTCGCAACATCCATTCGAAGGACCACACGTATCCATCGCCGGTGGAAGCGACCGCCGTCGTCTTCGGGTCGGGGAAGGCCGACCTGAAGGGCAACGCGGACTTCCTCTCCGAGCCCTACGCCGGCATCCAAGGCCAGTTCCAGCTCGCCGACATCCCGCTCGACTACTTCCGTCCGGTCGTGGCCCACTGGAACGTGACGGTGTCCGGCGGAACGCTGTCCACCGCCGGGGAGGTCGAGTTCGCGCCGAAGGTCCGCCGGCTCGCCCTGCCCGAGATCGCGATCGAGCGGGTCAAGCTCGGTTACGTGCGCAAGCCCGCGGTCGCGGCGGAGAAGGGACTCCTGCCGGCCGCGAACACGAAGGCCGCCGGGAAGACGGCCGACGAGACCGCCCCGCCGTGGGACATGCGCCTGGACAGGTTCCGCATGACCGAGTCCGAGGTCGAGCTGATCGACAAGACGAAGAACCCGTCGTATCGCCTCTTCGTGACGCACCTGAACTCCGACGTCGCCGGACTGGCGAACACGCCGCCGGGGCAGAGCGCGACGGCCAAGCTCCGCGGCAAGTTCATGGACGTGGGCGTTGCGACCGTCGATGCGACGTTTCAATCGAAGGTGCGCGGCGGGGACCTCGACATCAAGCTCGCAATCGGATCCACGCCCCTTCCGAAGTTGAACGATGTCTTTCGCGCGTACGGGAAGTTCGACGTCTTCAAGGGCGAGTTTCTCTTGAACGCCGAGGTCCGCGTCCACGGCGGCTACATGCAGGGGTGGGTCAAGCCGATCTTCCGCGACGTCGAGATCTACGACAAGAGCCAGGACGCCGGGAAACCGCTGTTCCAGAAAGTCTACGAGGGCGTCGTCGACACGGCTTCCAAGATCCTCGAGAACCGCAAGCACGACCAGGTGGCCACGGCCACCACGATCGAAGGACCGGTCGGAAACGCGAAGTCGAGCCTGTGGGAAGTTCTCGGGGGCCTGCTCGAAAACGCTTTCATCAAGGCGATTCTGCCGGGCTTCGACCGGCAAGTGGGTCCCCTCCCGAAGAAGAAGTGAACAGTCAGCGGCGGCGGGGAGAGAGAAAGCGCAGGAACGTTCCCGCCAGGACCTCGACGAGCTTTTCGCCGCGCTCCGCCGCGGCTTTCGCGAGCTTCTCGCGGCTGTAGGACCCGGCCTGGCGGCCCGCGCGCCGCTGCCGGCGCGAGACGGAGCGCCTCCGAGGCGGCGTTTCTGGCGCGCTCTCGCGAACGGCCGCCTGGATCAGGCGCGAAGCGCCGCGCGACGCCACCACCGACTGGAGAAGCTCGCGGTACAGGATCTCCCAGTCGTGGAATTCGAGCGGCGTTTTCGCGAGCTCCGCAGCGACGTCCGTCGCTTCGCGGTCGAACCGCTCGCGCTCCGTCCGGAACTCCCAGAGAGTCTTGATGCGCTTCTCGAGCTCCTGGCCCTCCGGCGACATGCACTGGAGAGCCTCCGTCGTTGTCGCGGTCTCCGCGATCACGGAGTGCGCGCGGGCGGCCGGTCCTTCGCGCCCGAGGATGCGCACGCCGTTGGGGTAGATCGTCAGCGAGAGATCCGGCGACGTCAGATACTCCAGATTCGCCGGAAGGTAGGTCCCGAACACGGCGCTGCCGAAGACGTGGAGGATCTGGCCGAGAATGCTCGTGCCCCAGGGAGCGGGCGCCGGCGACACCTCCATGCCTCCTCGCTCGAGCGCTTCCCGGAGCCGTCCCGCCGTCGCGTGATACTCCTTCGGCGGAACCGCGAGCGGGACGTGCTCCTCTTTGCGGCCGCGCAACACGGCCGCGACCTTGCGCACGGGCACCAGGAAGCATGCGAAGAGAAACGCCAGGCCCAGTCCCAGAGTCGCCGGGAACCCGAGGAGGAGATGTCGGACCTTACCCTGCGTGGCCTTGGCTTTGCGGCTCAGGGTCCAGCCCACCGCCAGGGGAATCAGCGCCGTCGCGACGATCCAGACGATCCGTACCAGCGAATCCGGCGTCTGCTTCGGAATGGGAAGGAAGGCGAGGACGAGGGCCGCCTGCTTGGGAAGGAAGATTCCGGCCACCATGAAGGGCCAGGCCGCCGCCGCGCCGACGATCGCCGAGAGGAGCGTGCGTTCCGAAGCGCGCACTTCTCCGAAGAGCGCGAGCGTGGCCCAGCCGAAAATCGCCCGGACGATGGTTCCCAGCGAACGGCGGAGAAGGGCGAAGAGGGCTTCGAGCAGCAGCATGCCGCTCGGATGTGCAAGATCCTCGCCGTTCGCCTAACTCGATTTTTCCGAGGCCGGTCCTCCCAGCCGCTGGACGCAGTCGAGCAGCCGGCCGGCCTCCACCGGTTTCGACAGGAAGTCGGCGACGCCAGGCGCGTCGCGGATGTAGGAAAATCCCGAAAGCAGGACGACGGGGCAGCGCGTGTCGGTTTCCAGGGCGTTCCACTCGTGCAGGAACTGCCAGCCGTCCATCACCGGCATCTTCAGGTCGAGGAGGATCAGCCGCGGCATTTCGGCGCGCGCCTGCGCCAGCGCCTCGCGCCCGTTGGTCGCGCCGACCGCCCGGTAGCCCTCGTCCTCGAGCAGGCGGACGAGACCCTCGCGCACCGCGGCATCGTCGTCCACGACCAGGATCGGCGGGCTCGCCTTTTCTTTCGGCCGCATCGAAGACAGAGCATCGCGCATTTCGACGGCGGAGGCGTAGCGGTCCGCGGGATCCTTCTGCATCGCTCGGGCGACGACGGCGGCCAGCTCCGTCGGGACGTCCGGAGCCACCTCGAGCAAGGGATCGGGGTCCTCCTTGACGATCATCTCGAGAAGACGGAACAGGTTGTCGCTCTTGAACGGCGGCTGGAAGCTCAGGAGCTCGTAGGCCAGGACACCGAGACAGAAAAGGTCGCTGCGCTCGTCGACCGGGTCGCCGGAGACCTGCTCGGGGGACATGTACCCGATGGATCCCACGGCGACCCCGCTCTTGGTGAGATTCGAGGAGGCGCCGAGGGCCTTGGCGATGCCGAAATCCATGAGCTTGATCGAGCCGTCCTCGAGCACGCGCACGTTGGACGGTTTGACGTCCCGGTGGATCACGCCGGCGTGATGGGCGTGGTCGAGGGCTTCGGCCACACCCTGCAGGATCCGGATCTTCTCCGAAAGCGTGTTCGGCTCTCGCCGGGCGATCAGGGCCGAAAGGTCCTCTCCGCCCAGCAGTTCCTGGACGATGTAGGGGGTGTCGCCCTCCATGCCGGACTCGTAGATCTCGGTGATGTTGGGATGGTGGAGGCGGCCGGCGAGCTCGGCCTCGCGGAAAAACCGCTCGTGCATTTCGGGGCCGAGCGTGCACGCCTTGATCGCGACCTCGCGATTACCCGCGGCGTCCCAGGCCTTGAACACGCTGGCGAAGCCGCCGGCACCGATGCGCTCGCGAATCTCGTAGCAGCCGATCGTGCCCGAGATTGCGGTGCCGTTCTGCGATCCGCCGGCCGGAGTCTTTCCGAACGCGATGCTCAAGGCGTCTCCTTTCCCGACGAGATCCGCCCACCACTTAGCAGGAACCGTGCCCGGCCTCATACTGGCCTCCGGATCCGTGAAGAGCTGGGACGCGATCGTGGTCGGAGGCGGCGCCGCCGGTCTGTCGGCCGCGGGGGAGCTCGTCGAAGCGGGCAGGTCCGTGTTGCTCCTCGAGGGTCGGTCTGGTCTGGGGGGGCGCATCCGCACCGTGCGGCCGCCGGGCTGGCCGTTGCCCGTCGAGCTCGGTGCCGAGTTCGTCCACGGCCGAAGCCCGGACCTCTTCCGCATCTTTCGGGATGCCGGCCTTCTCGTCGTCCAGCTCTCGACCACGCACCTGGTCTCCAGCGGAAGACCGGGGACGCTGCGAGCTCTGCCGGACATCTGGGAACGCTTCGAAACGATCACTCGCCGCATGCGCGCGAAGGGTCCGGACCGTTCGGTGGCGGAGTTCCTCCGCGCGCAACGCTCGCTCTCGGCGAAGGACCGAAAGCTCTTTGCGTCATTCGTCGAGGGTTATGACGCGGCGCCGGTGGTTCGTGCCAGCGAGCACTCGCTGTCGACGGCCGGTGAGGGTCCGTCCACGCCGGACGAGGGGGCGCAGTACCGGATCCTGTCCGGTTACGACGGAGTGATCCGCTGGCTTCGATCGCGGCTCGAGGGAAACCGCTTCGATGTTCGGACATCCGCGGTCGTACAGCAGGTGCGCTGGCGGCGCGGACGTGTCGACGTCACGACCGCGGACGGAGAGCGGCATCGGGCGCGGCGGGCGATCATCACGGTTTCCGTGGGAGTCTTGAACGCGGCGCCCGGCGATCGCGCCGCGATCTCGTTCGATCCGGATCCTCCCTCGCTGCGTCGGGTTTTGTCGGGGATCGCGCTGGGCGACGTCGTCCGGCTGGTCCTGCGCTTTCGCGAGGAATTCTGGAGGAAGCACGTTCCCGAGGACACCGAGGCCGGCTTCTTTCACGCGTTCGACGCGCCGTTTCCGACGTGGTGGAGCACGGCGCCGGCGGAGGCCCCTATGTTGACCGCCTGGGCGGGCGGTCCCCGGGCAACCCGGCTGCTCGCGTCTTCGCCCGCGTCGAGGCTCGACACCGCCTTCGAGACTCTCGGATCGCTCTTTGGAATCTCGCGGCGCCGCGCCCGAGGACTCCTCGTCGCGTCGCACTTCCACGACTGGAGTCGCGATCCGTTCTTCCGCGGCGCGTACAGCTACCAGGTGGTCGGAGGAGCGAACGCGCCTTCGCGGCTCGCGCGCCCGGTCGAAGACACGCTCTACTTCGCGGGAGAAGCGACGATCGCGGAGATGAGCGGAACCGTGCCGGCGGCCGTCGTCAGCGGCCGGCGCGCGGCGCGGCGGATGCTTTCGGGACGCGATCGCCGCTCATGATCAGGCGCGAGAGGCGCCGTTCCGCCGACGTCAGGATTCGCGCGTCTTCGGCGATCCGATACGGCGGATGCCGCGCGCTTGCAGTCGCTCGACGACGGTCACGCGGGCGAGAAGAGCAGGTTCCATGCCCGGCGCGCGGTTCGGCTACAATGTCCTCACCCATCTCGATTCGAAACGTCCCGGAAAATTTTCAGGGCCCAGCGCCCGCGGAGGTCTCCAGATGAAGGCAACCGCCCGGATGTCCGTTCTCCTCTGCGTTCTGGCCGGATTCGTCTCGGTCCTCTCGGGACAACCGCTCCTGCGAATCGCCGCGCCTGAAGGCGCTCCCACGACGATCGGGGACTTGCTCGCGCAGCATCCCCGGGCGTCCGCCGACGGCGTACGGACGAAGGTCATCGGTCTGGATTCCGCGGACAGCTCGTTTCTCTTCGCGGCCGCGGGCAGCGTTCACGGCTCGGGCGGCACCTACTTCCACAGCGACGTCACGATCATCAACCATCGCTCGGCGACGCAGAGCATTGCGATCGGCTGGATCGCTCAGGGCGTCAACAACAGCAGCGCTCCGCTGCAGTACTTCACGCTCAACGCGAACACGCCATACATCCTGAACGACTTCGTCGCCCAGGATCTCGGAAAGTCGGGCCTCGGGGCGATCCTCGTGACCGGCGTGACGAGCTCGGGAGCCTTCGACTCGGCGGCGCAGCTCTCCGGGTACTCCCGGATCTGGACGCCCCAGCCCAACGCGTCGGGGACAGTGTCCCAGGGTTTCCCGTCGGTCTCCGCACTGGACTCCGGCGGCTCCGGCGTTGCGTATGCGGCCGGCGTGCGGCACGACTCCGCCTACCGCGCCAACGCGGGGATCGTCAATCTCGACTCGGTGCAGCACACCTGGACCGTCGGGATCAACGGATTGAACAGTTCCGGAAGCTTCACGATCACAGTTCCGCCCGTATCGCTGGTCCAGGCGCCGCTTCCGGCCGGAAACTACGGCGACTGCCTGCTCTCGTTCCAGACGACCGCGACCGGCAACTGGTGGAGTGCGTACGCGGCGTCGGCCGACAACATCACCGGCGACGGCTGGGCCTCGCACGCGCTGCAGCCCTGAAGTGAGGGCCCGCGCAATGGGCCCTTCCCTGTAGATAGACTCCGGACGAAGGAGGAAACTCCGATGCGTCCGACGAGGGTCTCGTTGGTTTCGGCAATGGTCTTCGCGGCGTCCGCGCTCTTCGTCCTGGCTCAGGAGAAGGCGCAGCCGGTCGAGAAGCTCACGGCCTTCTCTGCGAACAAGCAGTCCGGCAGATCCGGTGTCATCACCATCACTCTCAACCGCTGGTCCACCGACGAGGAGCGCGACCGGCTCATCGCGGCCCTCCAGGAGGGAGGAGAATCCGAGCTGCTCAAGCAGCTCGAAGCGATCCGTCCCCCGGTCGGCTACATGCGGACGCCCAACTCGCTCGGTTACGACCTCTATTACGCGCGCGAAACGCCGCTGCCGGACGGAGGCCGCCGCATCGTATTCGCCACGAACCGGCGAGTCGCAATGGGCGAGGCCTTCAACAACACGAGGTCCATGCAGTACCAGATCACGGTGGCCGAGATCCATCTCGACAAGAGCGGCAAGGGCGATGGCAAGCTCGTGCCGGCCGCCAAGGTGACGTGGGATCGCAAGAACCACCGGGTCGAAGTGGAGAACTACCAGGCTCTCCCCATCGACCTGGTCAACGTGAAGTCGTCCCTGGCCTCGAAGTCGTAGGCTGGACCGGCGAGCGGCACTCGGAGCGATCGTCGCGGCCACGGCCGCGGCGGACCAGGCCGCGAAAGCGGCGGCGGCGGCGCTGCTGTCGGGACGTCCTCCGATCGAAAGGCTGGGGGGACTGCTGCGGATCGCTCTCGTCGAGAACGTCGGAGCGTTCCTGAGCCTGGGCGAGCGCCTGCCCGAGTCCGTGCGGTTCGCCGTTTTCGTGATCCTGATCGGGGTCGGCCTGCTCGCGGCGATCGTCTGGCTGCTGCGTGGCGCCGGAAGCCGCGCGTTTGCGGAGAGCGTCGGCGTGGCGCTGATCCTCGGTGGCGGCCTCGGCAATCTGATCGATCGACTGGCCCGCGGCCGCGTCGTGGACTTTCTTCAGCTGCGCGCAGGGCCGTTGCATACCGGCGTCTTCAACCTGGGAGACCTCGCGATCGTGGCGGGAGTGCTGATCTGGGCGAACGCGAGGCGTAGGATGGGACCGAAGGAGGAGTAGCCATGATCCAGCGCAGCCTCCGGATCGCCGCGGGACTCCTGTTCCTCGCCGGCACGATCCTCGCCGGCGGCCTCCAGGAGGACAAGGGGGAAACGCCCGAGGCCAAGAAGCTCCGCGGCCGCTCGACCGCTCCCAAGGCCGCCGACATGGATTCTGCGGTGACGCTGGACTCGATGCTCTCGAAAAAGGATAGGAGCGCGTTCTCCGAGTCCAAGGGAGCCACGGTCGAAGGCTACGTCGTGCAGGTCGAAAAAGAGGAGGACGGAGACATTCACCTTGTCCTCGCGCCTTCCGCCGGCGAGACCGATACGAAGAAGTGGGTCGTCGTCGAAGTCACACCGGCCTGGCAAAAGAAGGGCGGCAACTTCACGGCGGATTCGCTCCGCAAGATGCACGGCCAGAAAGTCCGCGTCACGGGCTGGCTCTACTACGAGCCCGACGAGGCTTCACCCGATCCGCGCGGCACCCGCTGGGAGATCCACCCCGTCACGGAGATTTCCGCGGCAAAGTGACGCGCGGAGAGGCTTCGCCTCCCACCGCGCGTCATCCCGAGGGAATCGGGCCTGTCATCCCGAGGAGCGCAGCGACGAGGGATCCCGCGCTTTTGAGTATTCGGCTCGTCGAGTTCGGGATCCCTCGCACCGCTCGGGATGACAGCTTTTCGCTCCGGATGACGGCTTTTCGGGGAGCCGTCTACGCCGCCGCGTTTCCTCTGAGCCTGTGCATCAGCCGCCCGAGCTTGACGTTCAGCGTGTGTTTGCGGTCCAGGAACGGAAGCGGGGGGGGCCGGCGCACGCCGAGCTTCTTGCGCATGCGAAGCAGGATGAAGTTGTCGGGAGCGGCGCGAAGGCCCCTCTCGACCGCCTCGATGGCCTCTTTCCGGGACCGCCCCAGCAGGTACAGATTCGCGAGAGCCCAGTAGATGTAGGGGTTACGCGGATCCGCGTTCTGCGCCTTCTTGCAGAGCTCGAGGCCTCGTTTCCACTGCGGTCCGTGGCCCAGGCACAGCGCGTAGCTGGCGAGGCCCGAAGCGGGAACTTGCTCGCCGCGCGAGGAATAGCGTTCGTAATAGACCGACAGCAACTCCGTCGCGCGTTGCCATTGGTCGCGTTTGATCGCTTCGCGGCCCGCTTCGAGCAGTTCTTCCTCGGAGTACTCCCTGAGATCCATGGAAAGGTCCCTCCCTCGCCGGGTGTTCTTGCCGGCCTATTTTAGGGCAAGTTCGCCCGCGCCGGGCCCCGTCCGGCGGGAGCGGGCGAATCGGCGGAGGGTCCGGACGATCCATGCCGCCGCGGCGATCGCGAGGACGACGACCGCCGCCGCGACCGCGGCCGCCGCGAGGGGATGCTTGACGGCGAGGAAGATCAAGAACGCCGTCAGACCGTCCTCCGTCAGAGACGCGATCCAGTTGGTCACCGGCTCGGGGCTCGTGTTGAGAGCAACCCGGGCCGACGACTTCAGGCCGTGCGTCGAGAGCGCGACGCCCCCGCACAGGAGCGCCGCGACGATTCGCCACTCCTCCGGAACGCTCGAGGTCGCCGCCCACGCCAGCAGCGACGCCGCCGGAACGCGGATGAACGTATGGACGACGTCCCAGACCGAGTCGACGACGGGAACCTTGTCGGCCAGAAACTCGACGAGGTACAGCGCCGCCGCGACGCCGATGACCCAGGGGTTCTCCAGAACCGTGAGCGCTCCCGGAAGGACGAGCGCGCCCGCGCGCCCGAGCAAACCGAGCACGGCCACGGTTGCGTAGAGGCGGAGTCCGGAGGCGACGGAGGCCCCGAGGAGAAGGCCGACGAGAGGAAGCGAGAGGCCGCTGTCTATTCCAGTTTCTCCGCCAGTATTTTCTTCGCCTGCTCCGCCCGGAAGTCTTCCAGCTTCTTCGAGAGGTCGGGCCGCTTGCCGGCAAGGATCGCGATCGCAAAGAGTCCGGCGTTGACGGCGCCGGGTTTCCCGATCGCGAAGGTCGCCACCGGGATTCCGCCCGGCATCTGTGCGGTCGACAGCAGCGAGTCCAATCCCTTCAGCGAGGCGCTCTCCATCGGCACGCCGAGCACGGGCAGCGTCGTGTGCGCGGCCGCGACGCCGGCCAGGTGCGCCGCTCCTCCGGCGCCGGCCACGAGGACCTCGAGCCCGCGCGACGCCGCCCTTGTGACGTAGTCCGCCGTCTCGCGCGGTGTGCGGTGCGCGGAGAGCACCCGGCTCTCGCTCGGCACGCCGAACTTCGAGAGCGTCTCGGAAACGTTCTTCATCACGTCCCAGTCGGACTTGGATCCCATCAGGATCCCGACGAGAGGCTTTTCCATCTTCATTCCCCCTGGCCGAGCGAGTATCCCCGCTCGCCGTCGTAGTCGTAGAGGCTGACGGTCTGGGCGATGGTCAGCCCGGCGCCGGTCAGCCGGTCGAGCAGCGCGACGATCTCGGACTGCTTCGCCTCTCCGCCGTCGGCGGCCATGTGCCGGCAGCGAAATTGATCGCCCCGAAACGTCGCCGGCGAGCCGTCCGGCCAGACCTTCATCCCGCGGCTCGTGAGCATCGTGAGCCGGAAGTCGGGGCCGGCGAGCGGCTCGAGCCGGGCGGCCAACGCGTCGGAATCGCGGCTGTCCCAGTTGACGTAGACGTCTACGCCCTTCAGCGCGCGGGCGGGTGCCGCGGATGCCGTGCCGGCGGCGGGCGGGGAAGTCCGCGGCGCGGCGGCGTAGGAGACGGCCTTCAGCTTCTGAGGTCGTTTCCCGACGCGCGCGATGACGGCATCGGCGAACTCGCGCGTGCCGACTTTCTCTCGGCTCACGCCCGCCTCGAAGATGTCGTACGTGTGGATGCCCTCCTCGATCGTCGAGAGCCAGGCGTTGTGGACACGCGCCGCGACGTCGGGCTGGCCGATGTGGACGAGCATCATGACGGCGCCGAGGAGCAGTCCCGACGGGTTGGCCAGGTTCTGCCCGGCGCGGCGCGGCGCCGAGCCGTGGATCGCCTCGAACATCGCGTAGTCCGTCCCGATGTTCGCCGAGCCGGCAAGCCCGACGGAGCCCGCGATCTGCGCGGCGACGTCCGAAAGGACATCCCCGTAGAGGTTTGGCATCACGATCACGTCGAAGACCTCGGGGGAGTCGGCGAGCTTGGCGGCGCCGATGTCGACGATCCAGTGCTCCTGCGGGATGTCCGGGTACTCCTTCCCGACCTCGTCGAAAACCTTGTGGAAGAGTCCATCGGTCATCTTCATGATGTTGTCTTTGGTGAAGCAGGTGACCTTCTTGCGCTTGTTGGCCCGGGCGTATTCGAAGGCGTAGCGGACGATCTTTTCCGAGCCCGGCCGCGTGATCAGCTTGAGGCACTCGTAGACTTCGGGCGAGATCCGGTACTCGACGCCGGCATAGAGGTCCTCTTCATTCTCGCGGACGATCACGACATCCATCACGGGATGCTTCGTCGCGACGAACGGGGAGTACGAGACGCAGGGCCGTACGTTGGCGTAGAGGCCGAGAGTCTTGCGCGCGGTGACGTTGAGACTCTTGAAGCCCCCGCCCTGCGGCGTCGTAATCGGAGCCTTGAGGAACACCCGCGTGCGGTCGAGGGATTCCCAGGCGGACGGCGCGATGCCGGCGGTGTTGCCGGAGAGGTAGACCTTCTCGCCGATCTCGATCTCCTCGATCGCGAGGCGCGCGCCTCCTTCCTTGAGGATCCGGAGGGTCGCGTCCATGATTTCGGGTCCGATGCCGTCGCCCCGCGCGACGGTGATGGGCGTTTCTTTCGCCATGTCCTGCTGGTCTCCGCTCTGTTGGATTCGCCGGGCGTCTGCCGGCGAGCCCGAAACCTTATCATCGGGACGGTGGCGTCCGAGACGGGAATCCAAAGGCTGGCGGCCGCGCTGCGCGAGGCCGAACGGGTCACGATCGTGACGGGGGCGGGTGTCTCGGCGGCCAGCGGAATTCCCACCTTTCGTGGAAGCGCAGCTCTCGATACGCCTGAGTTCCACGATCAACATTCGAGTTACCGCCGGCCTCCGGCCGGCGTTGCCTACGGCCGGGGGCCTGACTTCGGTGGACGGCTCCGCGGACCCGGGGGCCTGTGGCGGGAACATCGGCCCGAGGACCTGGCCACGCCGGAGGCCTTCGCGAAAAATCCCGTACTCGTCTGGGAGTGGTACGCGTGGCGCCGCGAGCTCGTCGCGAAGGCGCACCCGAATCGCGCGCACGAGGTGCTCGCCGCCTGGAGCCGCCGGTTTCCGCGCTTCACGCTCGTGACGCAGAACGTCGACGGCCTCCACGAGCGCGCCGGAACCGACAACGTCGTTCGCTTCCACGGCTCGCTCTGGGAGCTCGCGTGCGCCTCACGCTGCGCCGGCTCGCCGGCGGCGTGGCGGCACGACGAGCCGTTCGCCGAGCTTCCGCCGCGCTGCCCCTCGTGCGGCGGACTGGCGCGGCCCGGCGTGGTCTGGTTTGGCGAAACGATTCCTTCGGAAGCTCTCTCCCGGGCCCGCTCCGCAGTGGACTGCGACGTTTGTATCGCCGTCGGCACCTCGGCGGTCGTCTATCCGGCGGCGGCGCTGGTGGCGGAGGCCGCGGAGCGAGGCGCGTGGACTGCGGAGATCAATCCCGAGGCCACGCCGGCCTCGGCGGCCGTCGATCTCGCCCTGCCCTGTCCCGCAGAACAGGCTCTGGACGACGTGGAGAGGCTGCTTTCCGAGGGAGACCCTCCGCGCCGATCGGGTTTAAGCTAGGGCTTTGTGAAGAAGGCCCTCTGGGTCGTCCTGGCGGTGGGTATCGCTCTGGCCGGGGCGTGGGGGTACGGGGAGCTCGTCCGGCGTGAGAACGATTCCGGAGAGCCCGTGCGCCTGCTCGCCATTGCCGAGGAGCAGAGCCTCGCGCTCTCGTTTTCGCGCAAGGGCCGGCTGACGACGCCCGTTCCCGAAGAGGGCGAGCCGATCTCCGCCGGCCAGGAAGTGGCGCGCATCGAAGAGCCGGGGCTCTCCGAAGACGCGTCCGACATCGAGCGGCAGATCTCGCAGGTCCAGGCCCGCGACCGCACGCGGCTCGAAGAGATCGAAAAGCTGCGCGCCCAGTTCGCGTCCGTCGCCGCAGACGAGCGCCGGATCGGCCGGCTCGTGAAAGAGGGCGTCTCGCCGACGGCGAGCCTCGAGGCGCTCCAGCACCAGCGCGACGCGCTGGCCGCCGAGATCCGCGGGCGCGAAGCCGAGAAGGGACAACTCGACGCGGAGGAACAGTCGCTGCGCGTGCGCCTGGAAAAGATCCGTGTCTTCGAGAAGGAAGGCATTCTGCGTTCTCTCAAGGCGGGCACCGTGCTCACGCGCCACCGCCGTCAGGGCGAGTGGGTCGAGCCGGGACAGCCCGTCGTCACCCTCCAGATCGAGGCCCCTTACCTGCGCGCGGAGGTTCCGGAAGAGAGGCTCTCGGCCTTCACCGTCGGAGAGCCGTGACCGTGTGGCCGCAGGCCCGGCCCAACGCCCGCTTCCAGGCCCGCATCGCCTCGATCAAGCCGCGCTCGGAGTTCGCCAGCCGCAAGAACTGGGGCATCCAGAGCCGCGATCTCCAGACGTTCTCCGTGCGCCTCCAGCCGATGAACGCCACGGTCGTGGCCGGTGCAGGCCTTCGTCGTCGAAGCGGGCGGCGGACACCCCAAGGCGTGATCGCGCCGATCGAGGTCGACAAGCTCACCAAACGGTTCGGCGACTTCGTGGCCGACGACGCCGTGTCTTTCACGGTGAAGCGGGGCGAGACGTTCGGGCTCCTGGGCCCCAACGGGGCCGGCAAGACCACGCTGATCCGGATGCTGACGACCCTGATGCCCCCGATGCTCGGGAACCGCGCGCGTGGAGGGCCATGACATCGTGTCCGACAAGGGCGCGGTCCGGCGTTCGATCGGGACCGTGTCCCAGGCGATGACGACGGATGAGAACCTCACGGTGCGCGAGAACCTCGCGGTTCAGGGCAAGATGTACGGCCTCTCCGGGCGGCGCCTCGCGGGAGAGGACCGAGTGGCGCTTGAAGCAGGTCGGCCTGGGAGGACGGAACGCGATCTCGCGGCAGCTCTCCGGAGGCATGCGCCGGCGCTTGAGATCGCGCGCGGCGTCCTCCACGCGCCCCGCGTCCTCTTTCTCGACGAACCCACGACGGGACTCGACCCAGAGCCGGCGGTCGATCTGGGACATGTTCGACGAACTGCGCGAGCAGGAGCCGGACCTCGCGATCATCCTGACGACGCACTCGATGGAAGAAGCGGACTTTCTCTGCGACCGCGTCGCGATCATGGACCGCGGCAAGGTCCTCTGCGAGGACTCCCCGGAATCCTTGAAGCGCGGCCTCGAGACCGGAGAACGAGTCGTGCTCGAGACCGATCGCGCCATCGCCCCCGAGGACCGCGAGGCTCTGGCCGGGGCGGGCGTGTCGCGTCCGCGGTTCTCATCGGCGACCGCCGTGCACTTCTACGCCCGCCCGGGAGAAGGAACGGGACGGAGGGCGGCGCGTCTGCTCGAGGACCGGGGATACCACATCGTGCATCTGACGATCGCGCTCGCGACGCTCGAGGACGTCTTCTTCTCTTACACGGGCCGGGCCCTCCGCGAAGCATGAGGGCATGAGCACAGCGCGCCGAGAACGGCGCCCCGCGCGCGGGCTGCGGCTGGCCCTGCTGGGAGTCGCTGGCCATCGGTCAGCGCGCGTTCCTGACCCTGTGGCGCCAGCCCGTGCTGGTGGTCTCGACGATGATCTTCCCGATCGTCTATCTCGTCGTCCTCGGCAACGCGATGAACCGGCCGCTCGAAGCCGTTCCGCTCGCGGTCGTCGACGAAGCGGGGAACGCGTACTCGGCGGAGTGCCGCCGCGGCGTGCTCGCGCTCCAGAGCGGACGGCGGCTGGTCACCGCGGCGTTTCTCTCGGATCGCGGAGGTGCGTTGGAGGACCTGAGGAGGGGAAAGTACCGCGGCGTCTGGGTCCTCCCATTCGGGCTCTCGCCCGCGGGGCCCGCGCCGTCGTTCATCGGAGACAATACCGACCGTTTTTCCGTCGAGACCCTCGAGTCGGCACTGCGGCAGATCTGGCAGGAGGTGTCCGCCCCGCCCGACACGCCTCCGGCCGCCGCCGCCGTGCAGCTGGAGGCCTATCCCTATCTCGACTACCTCACGTATCTCGGGCCCGCGATCGTGTGCCTCGCGATCTTCATGGGCTCGATGGTCTCGGGCGGCTTGCAGGTGCTCGAAGACCGGATGTACGGGTACCACGAGGGCTATCTCGTGACGCCGATCTCCACGGGAACGCTCGTGGCCGGCAACATCCTGGCCGGCGCGATCGTGGCCTCCATCGCGGGAGGGCTCGTGCTGGCGGCGATCGTATTTCTGTCCCCGCTGCCGCCCGCGGGAGCGTCCAGCCTCGCCGCCGCCGCCGTGACCGTGTTTCTGACCTCGCTCTCGATCGCCGCGCTGTGGTTCCTGATCTTCTCTCGCGCGAGGAGCGCGAGCTTGCTGCGCGGAATGTTCGGGATCATCAACGTGCTGCTGTTCTTTCCGTCGGGAGCGCTCTATCCGATCGAGTCGTACCCGCCGTGGCTCGCGAAGCTCTCGGCAATGGACCCGTTGACGTACGGTGTGCGGTCGCTACGCAACCTGCTGCTGCGGGGCGCCGCGCCGGCCTCGTCCTACCCGGACTGGGTTTTTCTGGCCACGTTTACGGTGGTATGCGGCGTGCTGACCAAGGTGTTGTTCCGGAGAGAGGTGTGATTGTCATCCCGAGGAGCGGAGCGACGAGGGACCCCTTTGTTAGCCGCGGCTGGACTCGAAAGGGGTCCCTCGGTTACCGCCGGGCTACGCCCGGCGTTGCCTACTGCGGTGGGTCTGCCTTCGGTGGTCGGCTACGCTCGGGATGACAACGCGCTACGCGCCGCGGAAATAATTCTCGAATTCCTCCGGGTGTGCCGCCCGCGCTCGGGCCTCGTCCGTCTCGACCACACCCTCGCGTGCGAGTTTCGCGAGCGACTCTTCGAGCGACACCGAGCCCTGCTTCTGCGTGATCGCGATTTCCTGGTGCAGGTGCTGGAGGGCGTTCTTCCGAATGTGCTGGCGGGCTCCATAGCAGACAAGAGCAGCTCCGCCGCCGCGATGCGGCCGCCGGACTCGGGGAAGAAGCGTCTGCGTCAGCAACGCCGCCAGGGCCATCGAGAGCTCCTGGCGGATCGTGTTCTGCCTCTCGGGCGGAAAAGAGTCGGCGATCCGCGAGACGGTCGAGGCGGCGTCGGTCGTGTGGACCGTCGAGAAGACCAGGTGTCCGGTCTCGGCCGCGGCGAGCGCGATCCGCATCGTCTCGGGATCGCGCATCTCGCCCACGACGATCACGTCCGGCGCCTGGCGCATCGCCGCGCGCAGCGCCGTGGGGAAGTCCGGCGCGTCGACGCCGATCTCGACCTGCTCGACCAGCGCGGCGGTGCGGGTGCTCGTACTCGATCGGATCCTCGATCGTCACGATGTGCCGCGCGTCGCGGCGGTTGATCTCGTCGACGAGGGCCGCCAGAGTGGTCGTCTTTCCGGAACCGGTCGGTCCGCCGATGAGAACCAGGCCCCGGGCCAGTCGGGTCAGCGCCTCGGTCCCGGCGGGAACCCGAGCGAGGAAAGCCGCGGCGGGTGCGCGGGCAGGGCGCGCACCGCGGCGGCCGCTCGACCGCGCTCCCGATGGAGATTGATGCGAAAGCGGCCCAGACCCCGCACGCGGTGCGAGGCGTCGGCGATGCCGCTCTCGCGATACCGCGCCCGGGCGTGCGGAGCGAGTGCCGGAAGCACGGCCTCCTCGATCTCGTCGCCCGACAAAGGCGGCTCGGCGAGCGGCTGCAGAGCCCCGTCCAGGCGTACCGACGGCGGCGCTCCCGCGACGAGAAGCAGATCGCTGCCCGCCCGGGCCGTGAGCTCCTGGAGCCAGCGGTCCAGCCGGACCGAGTCGGTGGACGAGTCCACGGCGCCCGCGCGCGCGCCGGGCCGGCCTTCGTTCAACTCCCGGATGAGCTCGTTGATATCGGGGCTCTCGTCGTCCTGCAACAAAACCAGGCCTAACCCGCGAGATGCCAGTCCGTGTGCGGCGTCTTGTTCTCGAAGATCCACGCTCGGGAACAGCCGCCCGTACGTCGTCGGCTTCCAGCCGATCTCCTCGAAGAAGGGCCGCAGGGCGAAGTGGAGCTGTCGCAGGTGGTACATGGGCACGCCCGGGAAGTAGTGGTGCTCGAGGTGGTAGGCGGAGTTGAGATACCAGAAGTCCCAGAACCGCGACGGCTTCAGGATCGAGCCCCACTTGGCCGGGTCGGCGGGTCGATCGCGTAGTGCTGGCCCAGCCGGTTCAGGGCGAAGGCGATCGGAAAGACCAGGAACACCGGAACGAGATAGACCCGCGCAAGAACGCCCGGACCGCCGAGGAGATAGAGCGCGGCCATGACCGCGACGTGAAACGCGATCGTGACGCGGCGCTCCCATCCGATCTTGCGGCGAAGCGGCTCGGGATAGCTCGCGGTCTCGCGCCGCGCGGCGCGGAAGTAGATCGGGAAGAGCGCGGGCGTGAAGTAGAGCAGCTTGTACCAGGCCTTCACGATCTTCGGCGAGAGGTAGTGGCGCTTGGGGTCCGCCTCCGCGTCGCCGAGCTCGGCGTGATGCGTCAGATGCCAGCGCGTGAACTGCGAGGCCGAGATTCCGGACGGAATCGCGTACAGGAGCGAAAGAGCCCGATCGCCCCTGGGGTGCGGACCGTTGAAGACGGCGTGGTGGAGTGCGTCGTGCAGGAGCACCGTGAAATTGAAGACGGTCCAGCCCGAGACGAGGGCCGCCGGGATCCAGATCCAGGGCTGCGGGAACTTCCAGGCGACGGCCGAGGCGGCGATGAGCATCAAGAACTGGCGCACGGCGATGGCCGCGTGCCGCGCCGGGCTCTTGTGGTGGAGCTCTTTGAGGAGCTCGTGCGGGATCGCCTTGTTGAGCCGGTGGCGCAGGTCTTTGGAGGCCTTGGCCCAGTAGTGCTCTCCCGGCGCGATCCCGTCGGGTCGGGGCAACGTCGGGGGAGTCGGATTGGCGCTCATGCGATCTCGCCCCGGAAAACCACCCGGGCGATGCGGCTATTCTCACACACGGCATGGAGAAGCCTGGGGTCAGACCGATACCGCTGGCCTGCGGCCAGCGTTGCCTATTGCCGTAGGCATGCCTTCGGTGGTCGGCTGGCGGGGTCAGACCCCGCGAAAGCTCTTGATGGCCCTCTACCGGGCCGCGCTCGAGGCCGTGGAGCCGGGCCGGCGGACCGGGGCCGTGCTCGCCGAGCCGGCACTCGAGCGCGCCTGCCGGAAAGCGCGGCGAATCGGAATCTTCGCCGCGGGGAAGGCTGCCGCGGCAATGGCGCGCGGCGCCCTCGCAAAGCTCGGGCCGTGCGAGTTCCTCGCCGTCCTGCCGAAGGGGTATCCCTCGCGAGGCCTGCCCCGGGGCACCGTGGCGTTCGCGTCGCACCCCGAACCGGACGCCGCGAGCGCGCGCGCCGCGCGCCGGGCACTCCGCTTTTTCGAGGGGTTCGGCGAGGAGGATCTCGTCGTGTGCCTGATATCCGGGGGCGCCTCGTCTCTGCTCGCGCTTCCGAAGCCCGGCGTGACGCTCGCGGAAAAGAGGCGCGCGGTCCGAGAGCTCACCCGCACGGGTGCGTCGATCCTGGCGGTCAACCGGCTGCGCGCGTCGCTGTCCGCCGTGAAGGCCGGGCGCCTCGGCCGCGCGACGCGCGCGCGTCTGGCGACGCTGGTGCTTTCGGACGTGCCCGGCGACCGCGGGACCGCCGTCGGTTCGGGACCCACGGTGCGTGGACGCCGCGGCGATCTCGTGCGGATCGTCGGCTCCAATTCCGACGGCTTGAAGGCGGCGGCGAGGGAGGCGCGGCGCCGCGGTTTCTCCGTCGCCGTGGACGATCGCCGGCTCTCGGGAGAGGCATGGCGCGCCGGCCGGCGATTGGCCGCGCACGCGAAGCGTCTTCGTTCGGGAACCGTGCTCCTCGCCGGCGGCGAGACGACTGTGGCTCTCGGACGCTCTCGCGGGCGCGGGCGGACGCTGCCTCGAGCTCGCGCTCGGCGCAGCGGAGATGCTCGGCGGCGAGCGACGAACGGCGCTTCTCGCCGCGGGCTCGGACGGGCGCGACGGGTCCTCGGGCGCGGCGGGGGCGTTCGCCGGCACAGCGACGCTTTCCCGCGCGCGCCGCCTCGGTCTCGATCCCGACGACGCGCTGGCGCGCCACGACACGCGATTCTTCTTCTCGAAGCTCGGCGACCTCTTCGTGACCGGACCCACCGGAACCAACGTCGGCGACTGGGTGTTTCTCGTCGAGAGCTGGTCGTAGACTCGCCGCATGAGAGCGCTGCGCGCCGCGGGCCTCGCGATGCTCCTCGTGGTCGCCGTCGCTGCGGGTGAGGAGCCGGCCGGTTACCACTACCGGATCGAGGCCTTGGGCTCCGAGCTGACCTGGGAACTGCCGGCCACGCTTCACACCGTGCACGGACGCGCCCCGCAGATTACGGGGAAGCTGGACGTGATCCCGGTCGCGGGAGGCGACTGGAAAGTGCAGAGCCGGATCGTGGTCGCGGCCGCCGCGATGGAGAGCGGCAACGAGTCGCGCGACCGGAAGATGCGGGAAAAGACGCTCGAGGTCGAAGAAGTTCCCCGAGATCGTCTTCGAGGCCCGGCGTGTCGCGGGGGACCTTTCGAAGCTCCGCCCGGGCGAGCGCGGAACCGTCGAGGTCACCGGCGATCTGACGGTCCACGGGAAAACGGTCGCGCTGCGCCTTCTCGTGGACGTGCAGATGCTCGCGGATGGCGCCGTGCTGTCGGGGTCTTTTCCGCTCGCGTGGAAGCAGTTCGGGCTGGCGGATCCCTCGTTCGGCATCATCACGGTGCGCGAGCCGTTGAGGGTCGTCTTCCGCTTGAACGCGGTTCCGGAGGCCCGGAAACCCTAGTATCCGGGTCTCGTATAATCGCCCGTTCGATGCCCGCCACCCCAATCGACCGGGAACGCGCTCTCCTCGAGAGGTTTACCGAGCCCCCCGCGCGCTTCGGCGCCTACCGGCTGGCGCTGGGGTTCCCGAACTCCTACGAGGTCGGCATGTCGAACCTCGGGTTCCAGTGGGTCTTCCGGCTCTTCAACCGCGTCCCGGACCTGGTCTGCGAGCGCTTCTTCCACGAAGAGGGCACGCCCGCCGCGACGTTCGAAACCGGCACGCCGCTCTCGGAGTTCGGCCTGCTCGCCTGGTCGCTCTCCTGGGAGATGGACGTCGTGCACATCCTGCGCACGCTCGCGGCGGCGGGGATCCCGGCGAGGCGCGAGGCGCGCGACGAGCGGCATCCGCTCCTCCTCGTCGGCGGCGACATCGCGCGGATGAATCCCTCCGCTCTCGCTCCCTTCGTGGACGTGTTCGCGCTCGGAGACGGCGAGCGGCTGGTGCCGCGGATCGCGGAGCTCTTGAAGTCGGGTCTGGACCGGGACGGATTTCTCGCGGCGGCGGCCTCGCTGCCGGGCTTCTTCGTGCCGGCGGTCCACGGTCCCCGCGCGGAAGGCGCCGAGAACGCGAAGGTCGTCGTGCAGCAGCCGATGTCGCGCAAGGAGATCGCGCCGGACTTCGAGGTCCCGCACACCACGATCCTCACGCCCCGCACCGAGCTCTCCGACAAGCTGCTGATCGAGATCTCGCGCGGCTGCACCGAGATGTGCCGCTTCTGCTGGGCCGCGTACGCCATGGCGCCGGTCAAGCAGTACCCCGCGGAGTCGATCTTGAAAGCCGCGCGGCAGGCGCGCTCCCTCACCGACCGCACCGGCCTGATCGCGACGGCCGTGTGCGACCACCCCGAGATCGGCACGATCCTGGAAGGTCTCGCGGAGCTCGGGTACCACATCGCGCTTTCCTCAATCAAGATCGACGCGATCGAGGACCGCATCCTGGAAGTGCTCGCCCGCCAGGGGGAGAAGGCGCTGTCGATCGCGCCCGAGGCCGGCAACGAGCGCCTGCGGCGCTACATCAACAAGAAAGTTTCCGACGCGATGCTCGACGAGAAGGTCCGGCTCATCTTCGCGCGCGGCTTCACGCGTCTGAAGCTGTACCTGCAGTCGGCCTGCCGTCCGAGACGGAAGAGGACGTGCAGGACATCGTCCGCATGGTCGAGCGCCTGCACGGGATCGCCGTCGAAGAAGGCCGGCGCCTCGGCCGCGTCGCCGAGCTCGTTCCCTCCGTCAACCCGTTCATCCCCAAGCCGCACACGCCCTACGAGGACCAGGCCCTCGCCGATGAGTCGCTGCTGAAGGACCGTCTCGAAACGCTGCGGAAGGGTTTCGAGCGCATCCCCAACGTCGTCTTCCGCGGGATGCCCGTGGGCGAGGCCGTCTGGGAGGCCTTCCTCGCCAAGGTCGACGAGTCCGGCGCCGACATTCTCGAAGAGGCGGCGTCGGGAGTGCCGGTGCGGAGGATCCTGAAGACGCACCGCGACCGGATCGCCGCCGTCATCCGTCCCCAGACCGTTTCCCCCGTCGCGGCCCCCGCGGCCGCGCCGTGGTCGTTCATCTCCAAGCGCTGATTCGTCTATAGGAGGAGTCGTGAAGATTCAGATTCGACGTTTGTGGATTGCCTGCCTCGCCCTCGCGGCGGCCGCCGCGGTTTCCGCCCTGGACTATCCGCCGCTGACACCCAACCCCGAGGCCTTCAAGGCGCGGCGCGAGAAGTTCATGTCCAAGCTTCCGCCCAAGTCGGTGGCGATCCTGCGCTCGGCGCCGGAGCGCACGATGACGAACGACGTGGAGTACCTCTATCGCGCGGACTCCGACTTCTACTACCTGACCGGAATCACGCAGGAAGACGTCGTGGTCCTCCTGAGGCCCGGTGCGAAGGACGGAAAGCGCTACATCGTGTTTCTGCAGCCGCGGGACTTGCGCCGCGAGGCGTGGGCCGGCGTGCGCGTCGGACCCGATGAGGCGGCCGCGGCCTACGGGGCCGACGCGGCGTTTCCCATGAAGGACTTCGACTCGAAGATGGAGGAGTTCGACCGCAACACGTACACGGCGAGCGGCTACCTCGCCGACGCCGAGAACCTCTTCCTCTCCGACGGAGGGGACACGGAGTGGCTGGCCAAGTTCCGCGCGAGCTTCGACCCGCTCGGCCGCCGCTTCAGCGGACCCGCGACGACGACCGACGCGCGCGCGATCATCCACGAGATGCGCGTGATCAAGGACGAGGAGGACCTGCGCTATCTCCGCCGCGTCGCCGAGATGTCGGCGAAGGGCCACATCCGCGCCATGCAGGCCGCCGCCCCCGGCAAGTACGAGTACGAGGTGCAGGAGGCCCTGGACGGCTACTGCCACGCCAACGGCGCGCGGCGGATGGCCTATCCCTCCATCGTGGGATCGGGTCCCAATGCCTGCATCCTGCACTACGACCAGAGCAGCCGCCAGATGAAGGATGGAGAGCTGGTCCTGGACGACTCCGGCGCCGAGTACGGGCTGTACGCGACCGACATCACCCGGACCTATCCCGTCAACGGCAAGTTCTCGCCGGAGCAGAAGGCGATCTACGAGATCGTCCTGGGCGCGCAGAAGGCCGCGATCGCGGTCGCCAAGCCCGGAGTCAAGCACGAAGAGATCGAGCACGCCTCGGCGATGGCGCAGGCGCAGGGCTTAGTCAAGCTCGGACTCCTTTCAGGAGATCCGGCCGAGCTCGTCAAGAGCTACGGCCACCGCAAGCTCACGCTCCACGGCGTGTCGCACTGGGTGGGCTTCGACGTCCACGATCCGAGCAAGTACCGCGATGCCTCCGGGCAGTCGCGTCCTCTCGAACCCGGCATGGTCTTCACGATCGAGCCCGGAATCTACATTCCGGCCAACACCCAGGGGGTCGATCCCAAGTGGTGGAACATCGGCGTCCGGATCGAGGACACGTTCCTCGTCACCAAGGACGGCCTCGAGTGTCTCTCCTGCGGCGCGCCGCGTGAAATCGCCGACGTGGAGAAAGCGGTGAAGTCCGGGAAGAAGTAGGGTTCAGCTTCCCGCGGAAGGCGAGGGCACGAGAATCCGGACCATGTCCTCGCCGACGCGGCAGCGCACCGGCGTCTCCAGCACGCAATCCCCGTCGACCTGGATCTGCACGGGGTAGCTCTCCCGCGAGCGGATCGTGACGTCGTGGCCGCGCACGATCCGGGCCAGGCCGTCGGTGAGGTGCGCCGCGCGCCCCTGCTGCATGGCCACGAAGAGCTGAAACAACTTCGCGCGGTCGCGGTGAGCGAAGAGAAGCACCTCGAACGTGTCGCTCCCGAAGCGGGCTTGCGGCGCGATGATCCACCGGCCCGCGTAGTGGCGCGCGCGGCAGACCACCGCGTAGGTGGCTTCGTGGGCCGTCCCGTCGATCTCCACTTCGAGGTTCGGGAACTCGTACTGCATGAACTGCGAGGCGGCCGTGAAGAAGATCCCGGCGCGGCCGAGCCGCCGCTTCATCGCGAGGTTCATGCGTCCCATCACTCGCGCGTCGATTCCCGCCCCGGCCCAGAGGAGGAAGGGACGTCCGTCGGCCTGGCACAGGCGATAGGCGGCCGGGGAGCCCGTCAGCAGGAGCTCTTCCGCGCGCGCCAGCGTCGTCGGAATCCCGAGCTCGATGGCCAGGACGTTGGACGTGCCGGCCGGCAGCACGCCGAGCGGCACTTTCGTTCCGGCGAGTCCCGCGGCGACTTCCGAGATCGTGCCGTCGCCGCCGCACACCGCGACCAAGTCGATTCCTTTCTTCAGAAACGTGCGTACGATCTCGGTCGCGTCGCCCTGTCCCGACGTCGGCGCGTTGACCAGCTCGAGGCCGCGGCGGCGCTGCCGGTCGATGAGCGAGCTCATCTGCTTGCGGCGGTCGCGCTGGCCGGCGATCGGGTTGTAGATCAAGATTCCCCGCTTCGTCACCGGAACGGAGGCCGTCCGCTCGGAAAAGGAGCGGCGCCGTTTCCGGGGCGTCTCCCGGCGGGAGTCCGTCGCGGCCGAGCCCGTCAAAACAGCTCTCCCTCCCGCCTCGGCGCGGTGATCCCGAGGTGCCGGTAAGCCGCCGTCGAGGCGACGCGGCCCCGAGGCGTGCGCTGGAGGAAACCCGCCTGCAGCAGATACGGCTCGTAGAGGTCCTCGAGCGTGCCGCGGTCCTCCCCGAGCGACGCGGCGATCGCGCCGACGCCCACCGGACCGCCGCCGAACTTCTCGATGATCGTCGCGAGGATGCGCCGGTCGAGCTCGTCGAAGCCGTGCTCGTCGACCTCGAGCCGGGCCAGGGCCGCGCGCGCGGTCTCGAGGTCGATCTCGTCCTTGCCGGCGACCTCCGCGAAGTCGCGCAGCCTCCGCAGCAGCCGGTTGGCGATGCGCGGCGTCCCGCGGGCGCGCGCCCCGATTTCGCGGGCGGCCTCCGGCGTGATGCGGATCGAGAGAATGCGCGCCGAGCGGTCCACGATCCGGGCCAGGGCCGCGACGTCGTAGAAGTCGAGGCGAAGGGTGATGCCGAAGCGGCCGTGCAGCGGCTGGGAGAGAAGGCCCGGCCGCGTGGTGGCGCCGATCAGCGTGAACGGCGGAAGGTCCACCTTCATCGTGCGGGCCATGGGTCCTTCGCCGATCATCACGTCGAGCCGGAAGTCCTCCATGGCGGGATAGAGGATCTCCTCGACGGCGGGACTGAGACGGTGGATCTCGTCGACGAAGAGCACGTCCTTGGGCTGCAGGTTCGTGAGGATGCCCGCGAGGTCTCCGGCGCGCGCGATCATCGGTCCGGCCGTCAGGCGCAGACCCGCGGCCATCTCACGGGCCACGATGTACGCGAGCGTCGTCTTGCCAAGACCGGGAGGCCCCGTCAGCAGGACGTGGTCGAGAGGCTCGTTGCGTCCGCGGGCGGCGGCCAGGAACACGGAGAGGTTTTCGCGGACTTTGGTCTGGCCGATGTACTCGGTCAGCGTCTGCGGCCGCAGCCGGGGCTCGACGGCGGCGTCGTCCTCGAGGGCGGCTCCGGTGAGGATTTCGTGGGACTCGGTCATTGCGCGCTGAGTTTATCCCCCCGCTGTCATCGCGAGCGAAGCGAGACAGCCGACCACCGAAGGCAGACCCCCAGCAGTAGGCAACGCCGGGCGAAGCCCGCGCGTTCATCCCGTACTCGAAGCAGAGCGTACAAGTTCGGGATCCCTCGGGCTGCGGCCCTCGGGATGACGGCGCCAACCTCAGGTCGGGATGAGGGTGACAACCTTCATCCCGTCAGCCGCCGCAACGCTTCCTTCAGGAATTCGCCGAACTCCTTCGAGGCTCCGGCCCTCGCCGCCGCGTCGACCGCGCGCTCGGCCTCGGTCTTCCGGTAACCCAGGTTGACGAGGGCGGAGATGACGTCGTCGGCGGCGACGGCGGCCGGCGCCTTGCTCGGCGCCTCGCCTGGAAGGTTCGCGGCCTTCTCGGAAAGCTCCAGCACCATGCGCTCGGCCGTCTTCTTTCCGACGCCCGGGATTGCAACCAGCCGGCGCACGTCCTGGGACCGAAGAGCCTCGATGAGCTCCGACGGCGGCATCCCCGAGAGCACCGTCAGGGCGACCCGCGGACCGATCCCCGCCACGCCGAGCAGCAGAAGGAACATCGACCGCTCGCGCTCGGTCAGGAAACCGTAGAGGGCCAGCGCCTCTTCGCGCACGTGCGTGTGGATCCAAAGCGAGGCCGGGCTCTCCTGCTCGGGAAGCTCGTAGAACGTCGAGAGGGGAATGTGGACGAGGTACCCGACGCCACCGACGTCCAGCAGCACGTGGTCGGGCGCCTTGCTCGCGAGGCGGCCGGTCAAGCGCCCGATCATGGAGGGATTGTAAGCGCTGCACATCGCTACGCCGTGTTGGGCTAACCGATGTGGTAGCCTCGCGCCGAATCTCCTGATTTTGGAAACTTAGGTGGCGTGTCCGTGCAGACTGTGACCGACGCCAACCGTTGACGTTGAGCGTGCTGACCGCCTTTCGCTTGGGGAGGTAACGATGTATTACTCCAGGAAGAAGACCCTTCTCGCGTGTCTCGGGTGGCGACTATCCACCGTAGCGCTTCTGGCCTTCTTCACCGCCACCGGGTCGCCGGCCGCTGAGGGATTGGCGCGCGTGCAGGTAATGCGCCTGCCCTCTAACTCGGCTGACGCGAAGGTCCCTCCCTATCTCTCTGTCGACCAGACGCTAATTGCTGGAACGGGGTTCGATTTCATCGCGGCATACCCGTCCTTTGAATTGTACGAAGGGCCGCAGACAGCACTTGAACCATTCGTCGACAAGCTCAAGGAAGCCGGTTATCAGAGCCAAGAGGTGCATGATCTAGACTTCATCGACCTAGTTGGTCACGTGGTGAACGCCGACACAGGCGAGGCGATACCGCCTTACCCGGTGGTCGATGTGCCCAAACTGGCCGCCGGAGACGGTAGCCGCATGTACCTTGTGGCGCTCCGGGGGTATCCCACCGATGATTGGATTTCAAGTGTCGAGTCGACGGGCGCGGTTCTACTCGATAGCCTTCCCCCGTCTTCTTATGTCGTCTATGCATCTCAAGAATCGGTCGATTCACTACGAGCAGCGTCGTGCGTCCGCGGGATATTCGACCTCACGCCCTCGATGAAGGTAGATAGAGTACTGTCGGCTCCCGCCGGTGCGGACCCCTACAGGTCGGTATCCGTGGATGCGTACGAAGAGACGCCCGACAAGAGCATTCAGGCGTACCTGGAATCAGTCGCCGAGGACAAAGCCGTCAGCGTAATCGCCCGCTCAGGTCCACGTCTAACCTACAGTGCGCGGCTGGCGGATGTAGATGTTGTTACGCTGGGCTCGTTTGATGCAGTGATCGTAGCAGCTCCAATAGGAGAGGCGGCTGCCTCGAGCGAACGACAGGGCATGCTGGTGGCCTTTCCGCACTTCGGTGCGGGGTCACAAATCTTCCTGCCGGCTCAGGTCGACTTCAGTGGTTATGCCAACTATCTGGGCTCGCCGACCTATGGAAAGAACATCACCGATTTCGCCAACACCAAGGCAGCACTCATCGACACTGGATTTGATAACGGCAACGCGTGGCGTCACGCCGACTTTATCTGCCCAGCTAACAAACCCAATTGCACGCAGGGAACGTCTTTCGTAACGACACGGATAGGCACAACCGATCTGAACCAGACCGCTGACGCAAACACCGACACCATCACACACGGATCGCTCACGGCCTCGGTTGTCGCGGGTTACGCGCCAGCGGGTCTTCGACGAGACTCGGGAAACTATGCATACGGCCTCGGTTTGGCACCCGGGATGAGCATAGCGGTCGACAAGTTCTTTGGCACGGCCTATCCCCCAGGTATGGTGAATCCTCTGACTAGATTGCAGTCGGCTATGACCGCATTGGCTCCCTTCGGGGCGAACGTCGTGAACCACAGTTGGAACATCACGACGGAATGCGCCTACGATTCAATCTCGAAGTACATCGACGAAAACACGCGGACAGCTGGCATTCTGCACGTCGCCGCTGCCGGTAATACAGTCGATGCGAGTCCAGCTTGTTCGACCGTGCGGTCTCCGGGAACCGCGAAGAATGGAATTGCAGTAGGCGCAACGGAGAACTTCACACTGAATTGGGTGAACCACAGCGGCCAGTTGTACGGCAATACCTGCGCTGGCAACTATTTTCCTGCGACGCAGGATGGCAGAAACATCGCATGGTTTTCCGCCCAACGTACTAGCGGAAGCCTGCTAAAGCCGGATGTAGTAGCTCCTGGCATGCGCGTAACCGGTCCACAAGCAAGAACCACCTGGACAACTACCAACGGCGTATTCTGCACAACGGGGATCGCTTCGTACTCTATCCCAGCGAATTCGCCGGACCCCGCATATACCCTCACCTACGGAATGAGTGCGGGTACAAGCTTCGCTGCACCTGTCGTTACCGGCGTCGTGGGAATACTTCGGAAGTGGTTTGCGAACGAGACCGGGATCGCGAATCCATCGCCCGCGCTTGTGAAGGCGATGATCATTGGCGGCGCAATCGACCTGGTCGGCGGCGTCGTTCGCAAGGTGGATCAAGACGGTTACGTCAATCCAACCAATCCACCGAACCCAGCTGTCGGCGCTGTAATGGACCCTCATCAGGGGTTTGGTCTCGTCAGTTTCGCACGGCTCGTTGACAGCTTTGCGAATCACTTCTATGTCGATCAGACAACGGTCCTTAATTCGTCGACCCTGTATTGGCAAGGTACCAAGACAATCGTCGACCCAGCCAAGAAGACACGGGTCACGCTGACCTGGACGGACCGGGCGACGTCGCTGTTGAGTGGGCAATCTACGACGACGTACAAGATCGTGAACGACATGTTCCTGAAAGTGTGCACGACTAACTTCAGTACCTGCTGGTGGGGGAACACGTGGTCTGGCAGCAATTCGCAGGCATTCCCCTCGGGTGGGGGCTCGCCAGCTCAGGATGCGGTCAACAACGTTGAGGCCATCATCATCCCGGCTGGTACCTTCACGGCGGGTCAACAAGTAATTGTTGAGGTGGTCAAGTACTACTTTAACGGAGACGGGATCGATCCCGCAGGCACTACGCCTCGACAGGATTTTGCGCTCTTTGGAATCAATGTTCACTAGGGGGGAAGTAATGAGAGTGGTGGGTCGTCTGCTCGGCCGGATTTGCGTCGTAGTCCTGGCAACTTGCGGCGGCATCGCAGAGGCTCAGGGGGGGTCCGAATTCATGGTTGTGCTTGGGGCGGGGAACGCGGGATCGTGGCAGACTGAAATAAGGATAGCGAATACCAGTAGCTCGCCAGCTACCGTCGTGGTGTCGAGAACGCCGCTAGATGTTTGCCCTCCGATCATCCCGTGCGATCTCTTTGCGAGCCTCGCTGGCAATGGATCCGGTGTGACCGGTGCGCCGAACGAGGGCGTGGCGGCGGTCTACGTCGGCAACTTGGACAATCCTGCAGTGCCTGTAGTTGCGGCCCGCGCCTATTCTGCGGAGGGGCAATCCGTCGACCTGCCCGTCTTACGGGTCACGGCGGTGATGCAGTCTCACGCCGACGTGCTCGTCTTTGCTGGTGCGCAACGGCAGGGCGGGAGTCGTTCCAACCTATCGCTGGTGAATGTTGAGGACCCGCACCTTTCAAATGGCACGGCTGTGCAAGTGAAGATTGAGCTGTTTGGTACAGACGGTGCGGTGGCTGGCTCAACTGAGGTGTCGCTTCCGACGCGGACGTTTTACTTCGTGAGCGACGTTGTCGCGGCGCTCGGCGTGTCGGAGCTGAGCGTAGGCCAGATCAGGGTGTCGAGAGTAAGCGGAGACGGCGTTTTTGCAGGCGTGATGACGACTGTGCGATCCGACGGAACTGCTTCATCGACGGTTGGTACCGCGCCGGCACCCTAAAGATCACCGACCGGCGAGTTCTATCCGCAGAACGCAAGCGCCGTTCAGGCTCAGTCCCAGGGGAGATTACGAGCGTCGGGTCCGCCAACAGTAAGGCAAGGTGGACTTGCCCCAGTGGTTAGTCGCACGCGTAATGACCACAACCAAACATCACCGCGGCACTAAGACGTCGAAGCGCTAGAGGCGGACGCTAGCTGCGCCTTCCTCCCTCGCTGCCTCGTGCGAACGACGACAGCAGCGCCTCGTTGACCTCGACCTTGCGCGCCGCCCGCTCCTGGGCGAGATAGGCTCGCGTCAGGCGCTCGGCCTCCCGGGTGCGCAGCGAGTCCGCGAGCTCCGCCTTCTGCGTCTGGAACGCGTTGCGGTCTCCTTCGGTCCGCGTCAGGACGCGGAAGAGCACGAAGCCCGCCGGCACGGAGACCGGAGGGCCCGCCTGTCCCTGCGGAGTCTTGAAGACCGCCTCGGCCAGGCCCGGAGCCTGGCCGAGGTCCGGGACGGGGCCGGACGGACCGAACTCGGTCGTGGTCTTGACGTCGGTTCCGTACCGGGTCGCGAGCGCGGTCAGTGTGGCTCCGGTCGAGAGCTCCTTCACCGCCGGCTCGAGCTGGGCCATAGCATCCTTCTCCCGGCGCTCGGCTTTCCATTCCTGCTCGAGCCGGGCCTTGAGCTCCGGGAACGGCGGCAGTCCCGCCGCGCGCTCCTCGGACGGCTTGAGAAAGGCGACGCCGCGCGGCGTCGTCACCGGATTCGCGGAGACTTTCCCGACCGCCGTCGTCCAGGCCTCGTCCGAGAATTTCTGGTTGGCGCCGATTCCGGGGATCGCGTCGCCGCGGGCGGTCCACTCGGTCGTGTTGAACGTAATCGTGTCGTTCTGGAGCTTCCGGAGGTCGTCGTCGGAGGCGCCGGTCATCGTCTTGAGCTTCTCGGAGAGCTCCTTGGCTTGGCGATCGAGCTCGCCCGTGGCCTGCCGTTCGGTCAGATCGGCGGAGAGCATCGGACGCGCTTCGGGGAACGAGCGCGTGCGGGCGGGAGTCTTCGCCTCGAGCTTGATGATGTGGTATCCGAACTGGGACTTGACCGGGCCCCGGACCTCGCCGGGCTCCATGGAGAACGCGGCGGACTCGAACTCCGGGACCATCTGGCCGTGGGAGAAGGGAGGCAGCTTGCCGCCCTGCCCCTTGCCGCTCGGATCGTCGGTGTTCTCGTTGGCGAGCTTCGCGAAGTCCGCGCCCGGCAGCTTGGCGCGCGCCGCGATCGTCTCGGCCCTCGCCTTCGCGACCGCATCGGCGTCGGCTCCGCCGTCCGGCTTGACCGAGATGAGGATGTGGGACGCCTGGACCTGCTCGGGAACGCTCAGAGAGTCCTTGCGCTTCGCGTAATCGGCGGTGAGGTCGGCTTCCGACGGCTTGATCTTCTGGCGGATCTTGGCCTTGTCCACCAGCAGGTACTTGATCCGCCGCTGGAGCGGAGTGCGGTAGCGGTCCTTGTGCTTGTCGAGGAACTGCTGGAGATCGGCGTCGGTCGGCTGCGCGTTGGACTCGATCCGTCCCGCCGGGACCAGGATGTACTCGATCGTGGCCTTGTCGTTGCGCGCCGCGTACTCGCGCAGCAGCTCCGACTCCGGCACGACGACGGATGCTTTGACGAGGTCGCCGTACTTCTGGAGCAGGAGGTCTTCCCGAAGCTCCTCTTCGAAGCGCTCGGGCGAGATGCCGTTGCCGCGGAGCATCCGCTCGTATTTCTCATGGCCGATGAATTGCCCGGCCTCCTGGAAGAAGGGGAGGGTCACGATCTTCTCCGCCAGCTCCTGGTCCGAGACGGAGAGGTTCATTCGCTGCGCGGCTTCCAGGCGCAGCATCCTCTCGATCATCGAATCGAGGACGTTCTTGGGCAGATCGAGGGCGCGCTCGAGCTCGGGCGAGAAGTTGCCCTGGTACATCTGGCGATAACGCTCGACCTGCGCGCGGTACTGGCGGTCGAACTCGACGGCCGTGATGCGCTCGCTCCCGACCCTGGCGACGACCTGGCTGGCCGGGTCCTGGCTGGGACCGCCGGACCAGAACACGAACCCGAGAATGAACACGGCGATCACGGCGAACAGCGTCCACTTGAGGTGGTGGAAGCTGTTGCGCATCGTTTTGAGCATTGAAACTCCCTCCGTCGGGCGGATTCCGGAAACGCGCGACTATAGCAGGGCGGCCCGGGAGGACTCGAGAACGCCTCCCGAGCGTGCCTCCGTCACCGGACTCGGGAGCGCGGGTGTGCTATAACTGGTGCGGATAAGTCCCGTAGTTTCGGGAGTTTATGAGAAAACGGAAGGCTGGACAGCCGGCGGGGACGGATCTCGACTGGTTTGTCATCCCCATCGAGACGCTCCGGCGCTGGGGGCTCATTGCGCTGCTGGTGCTGATCGCCGGCGGCGTGGGCTTTTTTCTCTACAGTCGGGGAAAGCGCTCCCCCCAGGAAAAGGCGCGCATCGAGATCGCCGAGGCCGATTCGATGCTCTCGCGGGCCACACGCGCCGCCGGAACCGTGCGTCCGGGCTCCAACGTCGCGCAGGCGCGCGACTTCCTCGGCGACGCGCGCCAGTCCTACGCGGCTTCGCGGTGGGAGGAGGCGTTTCGCCTGGCCATCGAATCCCAGTCGTACTCGCGCCGGGCGCTGGGCTCGGCGGGAGGGGGCGAGCAGGGAGACGCGACGTTCATCTTCGTCGAGGGGGACGTTTCGCTCCAGCGCGCGGGGCGATCGACCTTCGAGCCCGCGCGGCAGCGCCAGCCGCTCTTCGACGGCGATTTCGTCAAGGCCGGCAAGACCGGCTCGGCCGAGATCATGTTCAACGACGGCACGCTCTACACGATCCGGCCGGGATCGCTCTTCGAGTGCCGCAAGCCCCAGGCCTCGGAAGCCAGCGGAAGCCAGATCAAGATGATCTCGGGCGCGATCAACGTCTATACCTCCGGCGCGACGGCGGCGGTCGATACGGACTCGGCGACAGCCGCGATCGAGCGCGACTCCCGGGCGTCGGTCGACGTGGCCATGGGCGAGAAGACCGAGGTCGTCAGTTTCCGCGGCCGGACGACGGTCTCGACGGGCAAGGAAACGGTCGTGCTGGAGGGCCGCGAGAAGATCTCGGCCGACGCGGCCAGCCGCAAGTTCTCGCCCAAGATCGCGCTGCCCGACTCGCCGCAGCCGGTCCTGCCGGCCGACAACCGGATCTACGACCTGAAGACCGGCGACCAGGTGGAGCTGAAGTGGACGAAAGTGCCGGACGCGGTCCGGTACCGGCTGCAGATCTCGAGGTCCCGCCTGTTCGTTCCCGACTCGACCGAGGTCGACCTGGACGACCGGGTCCAGACCCAGTCGCGAGTCAAGGTTTCCAAGGAGGGGTCGTACTTCTGGAGAGTCGCCGCCATCGACGCTTCCGGCGTGGCCTCGGACTGGAGCCTGGTGCGCCGCTTCCGGATGATGACCGAGCCGGTCAAGGAAGGCGGAGGCGACGGCGCTCCGCCCGAGCTGGTGGTGTCGCCGCCCCAGCAGATGGGCAATCTCTTCCTGATCTACGGGAAGACGGAGCCGGGAGCCATCGTCACGGTCAACGCCGAGCCGGCGGACGTGGAGCCCGACGGCTCTTTCAAGAAGACGATCACCGTCGAGCGCGACGGAGCCTCGGTGCTCGTGGTCAAGGCGGTGGATGCGTCGGGCAACGAGACCGTCAAGCGTGTCCGCATCTTCGTAGAGTCGCTATGATCGGGGATCCCACGTCGGAGTAGGGGAGGTTTTTTTTGGCCTGGAAATCCGTTTTCTCGATTTTCTCCAACGATCTCGCCATCGACCTCGGAACCGCCAACACGCTCGTCTTCGCCCGCGGCAAGGGCATCGTCGTTCGCGAGCCCTCGATCGTGGCCGTGAATACGAACACCAACCGGGTCGAGGCCGTCGGCACCGACGCCAAGGAGATGGTCGGCCGCACTCCCGGCAACATCGTCGCGATCCGGCCGATGAAGGACGGCGTCATCGCGGATTTCGAGGTGACCGAGAAGATGCTCGACCACTTCATCAAGAAGGCCCACGGCCGGTCGCTGTTCGTGCGGCCGCGGATCGTGATCTCGGTTCCGTCGGGCATCACCCAGGTCGAGAAGCGAGCCGTCCAGGACTCGGCCCTCCGGGCGGGAGCCTCCGAGGTATTCATCATCGAGCAGGCGATGGCGGCCGCCATCGGCTCGGGACTGCCGATCACCGAGCCCACGGGCAACATGATCGTGGACATCGGCGGCGGGACCACCGACGTCGCGGTCATCTCGCTGGCGGGCATCGTCTACAGCCGCTCGGTGCGGACCGCCTCGAACGAAATGGACGAGGCCCTGATCCAGTACCTCAAGCGCAAGTACAACCTCCTCATCGGCGAGCGGACGGCCGAGCAAATCAAGATCGAGATCGGCTCGGCGCACGCCGTCGACGAGCCCATGACCATGGAGGTCAAGGGCCGCGATCTCGTCGAGGGCGTTCCCAAGACGCTGATGCTGACGGACGAAGAAGTGCGCGAGGCGCTGTCGGAGGTCGTGGCGGCGATCGTCGAAACCGTGCGCGTGGCCCTCGAGCGGACGCCGCCCGAGCTCTCGGCCGACATCATGGACAAGGGCATCATCATCACCGGCGGCGGGTCCCTGCTGCGCAACCTCGACCGGCGCCTCTCCGAGGAGACGGGCCTGCCGATATCGTACGCCGAGGACCCGCTCGCGTCGGTGGCGCTCGGGACCGGGGCGATGCTCACGGACATGGACCTGCTGCGCAAGATCTCGCTGACCTGAGGGAGCCCGAAAAGCCCTTCACCGCTCACGATCCATGAGAGCTCCCAATCCCCACGTCGAGGTCGCGGCGGTCAATCCCCGCCGCGGGGCCGTGGTGCTCATGGTCGTGCTGCTCTCGTGCGTGCTCATCCTCTCGGCGCAGGCGCCGGGGCGCGGCGCACGGGGGGCGACGCTGCTGCAATCCTGGATTCTCACGGCGTCCGCGCCGCTGACGACGGCGGTCGGCGAGGTCTCCCACGGCGTGTCCGGCCGGATCGCCTCCACGGTCGACCTCTTCACGGCGCGCGCCGAGAACGAGAAGCTGCGGCACGACCTCGACGAGCGGGACAAGGAGCTGTTCCGTCTGCGCGCGGAGGTTCGGCAGCGAGACGAGGCGCGACGTTTGGAAGCCGAAGGATCCGCGCTTCCGGGAGTGGTCGGCAGCGTGCCGGTCCTGTTGCTGGAGAGCCGCTCCGGCGTCTACAGCGTTCTCATCGGAGCCGGCAGCGCCGAGGGCGTGGCGCCGAGCTCTCCGCTTGCCGTTCCGGCGGGCATCGTCGGACGCGTCGTGACGGTTGGCCGCAACGTCTCGCGCGCCCAGCTGCTGCTCGACGCCTCCGCGGCCGCGGGAGCCCGCATCGCGCGCACCGGCGAGCTCGGTGTGATTCGCGGCGACGGGCGCGGCGCGCTGACGCTCAACAACATCGCGACGACCTCGTCGGTGGCCCGCGGAGATCTCGTGGAGTCGGCGGGCATCGACGGCATCTACCCCCGTGGCGTTCCCATCGGCCGGGTGGAGTCGGTGGCGCGCGGAAGCAAGCTCTTCCTGGAGGTCCGCGTGACGCCCGCCGCCGACTTCGCGCGGCTGACGGACGTTCTACTGCTCGCGCCGTCGCCCGCGGTGCGCGAAAACCCGGAGATCACCAAGGGTGTGCGGTGAAAGTCCGCCGGATCGCGCTTCTTCTGGCGGCTGCGGCCGTCCTGGAATTTCTCGTGGCCGGATCGCGCTATCGCGCGCTATGGCCCGTGGACTGGTTCCTGCTGGCGACCGCGGCCGTCTCGCGCAGCGGCGACTTCGTGCGAGCGGTTCTGACCGGCGCGGTGGCCGGGTTCGCCGAGGACGCGATCTCCCAGCCGATGCTGGGAGTCAACGCGTTCGCGAAGGCGCTGCTGGGCTTCGTGCTGACGTTGGTGTCGGTGCGCATCGCATTCGGCGGCGCCCTGGCCGTGGGCGCGGCGCTGACCGCGGCGTCGCTGGCCAACGAGGCGATCGTGGCCCTGCTTTCGGCGCTCCTGGCACAGGCGCCGATCGTGCTGATCTCGCGCGAGGCCATCTGGCGGGCGGTCGTCACCGGCATTACCGGCGGGGCGCTCGAGGCCGCGTGGAACTTCGGCTGGCGCGACTGGTGGAAGCGCCGCCGGCTGAGGCGGCTGCGGTGAGAGCGTGCTGAGAATCCGCGAGGACCGCCAGTCCCTGGTGCGGCGCATCGAGATCGCCCGCGTGGCCGTGGGTGCGGCGCTGTCGCTTCTGGCCGTGGCGTACTGGTTCGTCCAGATCGTCCGCGGCGAGTACTACTTCAGCCTCTCCGAGAACAACCGCATTCGCGCCGTCAAGATCACCGCGCCGCGGGGCTACGTCCTGGACCGCGACGGCGCGGTCATCGTCGAGAACGAGCCCGCCTACACGCTCCACCTCTACCGCCGCGAGGCCAAAGACCTCGACGCCTCGATCCGGTTCATCGCGGACCTGCTGGACTTGAACGTCGACCAGGTGCGCTACCGCGTCGAGCGCGGGCGCCGGGATCCCGAGTTCGTCCCGATCGCGATCGCCGAGAACCTCGGCCTCGAGGAGGTCGCCGCGGTGGAGGCGCGCGCCGTCGAGCACCCCGAGTTCGCGATCACGGTCTCGCAGCGGCGCCTCTACAAGCATGGCGGCTCGGCGGCCCACGCTCTCGGCTACCTCTCCGAGGCCACGCCCGAGCAGATCAAGAGCGCCGGCAACATGTACCGCGTCGGCGACTGGATCGGGCAGAAGGGGATCGAAGGTGCATACGAGCGGCTTCTGGCCGGCACCAACGGCGAGCGGCGCGTCATCGTGGACTCGCACGGCCGTGAAGTCTCGGAGGCGAACCGCCTGGAGGCGAGCCCCGGACAGAACCTCTTTCTGTCGATCGACCTGAAGCTGCAGGAAGTCGCCGAGGAGTACTTCCGCGACAAGGTCGGGTCCGTCGTCGCCCTGGATCCGGAGACCGGCGAGATCCTCGCGCTGGTCTCGTCGCCTTCCTACGACCCGAACTGGTTCACCCGGCGCGTGACTCCGACCGAGTGGTCGAGCCTGCTGGAGAACCCCGACCGGCCGCTTCAAAACCGCGCCATCCAGAACATGTTTTCGCCGGGCTCGGTCATCAAGCCGTTTTTCGCGTACGGCGCGCTGGCGATGGACCTGGTGGACCCGGACGCGAAGATCTTCTGTCCCGGCCACGCCGAGTTCTACGGCCGCGAGTTCCACTGCCACAAGAAGGGCGGCCACGGCCTGGTCAACCTCCGCGACGCGATCAAGCTCTCCTGCGACGTCTACTTCTACAACCTGGGCCGAAAGCTCGGGATCGACCGCATCAGCGAGATCGCGACCTCCTTCGGCTTCGGCCAGCCCACCGGCGTGGACCTCGCCTTCGAGAAGTCGGGGCTCGTGCCGTCGGAGGAATGGGCGCGCGTCAAGCGCAAGGCGCGCTGGTATCCGAGCGAAACGATCTCCGTGGCGATCGGGCAAGGCCCGCTTCTCGTGACGTCGATGCAGGTCGCGCGTGCGCTGGCCGGGCTGATCGAGGAGGGCAGGCTGCCGACGCCGCACCTCTTCTATTCGTCGCAGGATCCGCGCACGGGAGCGCAGCTGCGCTACAAGCCCGAGTTTCGCCAGGGCATGACGCTCTCGGACGAGAAGCTCGCGATCGTCAAGAACGGGATGTGGGCCGTGGTCAATGAGCCCGGCGGAACGGCGTACGGTTCGCGGGTCAACGGGCTCGAGATGGGCGGCAAGACCGGCACCGCGCAGGTCATCGGCCGGGAAGCCGTGTTGCGGGCGGGCGTCGACCGCTCCAAGCTCCAGGACAACGCGTGGTTCGCGGGGTTCGGCCCCGTGGACCATCCGCGAATGGTCGTCGTGGTCTTCGTCGAGAACGGCGGCCACGGCAATCTCGCCGCGGCCCCGCTGGCCAAGGCGCTCTTCGAGGCGAAGTTCGGTACCGCCAAGCCGCCGGTGGGACCTCCCACTCCGCAGACGCGCGCGGCGATCCGTCCGGCGCCCGGAATCGTCCCGGCCTCCCGTAGGGAGACGCCATGATTGCGGGCGTGCTGCCGAGATCGCGGCGGCTCGACGTCGTGCTGCTCGGGTGCGCCCTCGCGCTGGCGGCGCTGGGCGTTCTCTTCATCGCGTCGGCGACGACGGGCACGCGTTATCAGGGTCTGGCCAGCCGGCAGGGAATCTGGATCGGCGTGGGCCTCGCGGCCATGACGGCCGCGATCCTCTTCGACTACCGGATGCTGCTGAAGTTCTCCTTCGCGATCTACTGCGCGACTCTCCTGCCGCTGGTCTACCTGCTCTTTTTCGGGGAGCGGATCGCCAACGTCCGCTCCTGGATCCGGGTGGGCCAGTTCCAGTTCCAGCCCGCCGAGCTCTCGAAGATCGCGACCGCGCTGCTCGTGGCCTATCTCTTCGAGAACGAAGACGACTCCCGGTTGAAGCCCGCCACGCTCGTCAAGCTCGGGGCGATCGTCGGCGCGCCGATGCTCCTCGTCTTCCTGCAGCCCGACATGGGTCTCGTGCTGACGTTTCTGCCGCTCCTCTTCGTCGGCCTCTTCTTCGGAGGCCTGCCGGCCCGGGGCTGGGTGGTCATCATCCTGGTCGTCGCGGTGCTGGCGGGAGCGGGCTGGTTCGTCCTCAAGGACTATCAGAAGGCGCGCATCGGAACGTTCCTGAACCCCGACAGCGACGTGCTCGGCTCGGGATACCAGGTGCGGCAGTCGAAGATCGCGGTGGGCTCGGGAGGCTTCTCGGGCAAGGGCTTCCGGAGCGGCACGCAGAGCCAGCTGCGCTTTCTGCCGGTCCAGCACACGGACTTCATCCTCGCGGTCATCGCCGAGGAGTGGGGGTTCCTCGGCGTGATCCTGGTGTTCGCCCTGTTTGCGGCGCTCTTCTTGCGCGCGATGTCGCTCGCGGAGACGGCGCGCGACCGCGGAGGGGTCTTCCTCGTCCTGGGCCTGACGGGCATGATGTTCTTCTCGGTCATCATCAACGCCGCGATGATGATCGGCCTCGCGCCGACGACGGGCATCCCGCTGCCTCTGGTTTCGTACGGAGGCTCGTCGGTCGCGACGACCTTCCTCGGAATCGGCCTGATCCTGGGCGTCGAATACCGCCGGTTCGCCAACGCGTGAGGAAAGAGCTCCTCGTCAACGCGACGCCTCCCGAGACGCGGGTCGCCGTCCTGGAGGACGGCCGCGTCGTGGAGGTCATGCACGAGCGTCGGGGCCGGCAGGGTCTCGTCGGCAACGTGTATCTGGGGCGCGTTCACCGGGTCCTTCCCGGAATTCAGGCGGCGTTCGTGTCGATCGGTCTCGACCGCGACGCCTTTCTGTATGTCGAAGACGCGGCGGCGCACTCCGCCGAGCTCGAGCCGGAGACGGGGGCCGCGGAGTCCTCCGCAACGGCGGAGCGGCCGCGGATCGACGACCTCGTCAAGGAAGGCCAGGAGATCGTGGTCCAGGCGACGAAGGACCCGATGGGCGCGAAGGGACCGCGCGTGACCGCGTCGATCTCGCTGCCCGGCCGCACGCTCGTCTACCTGCCGGGGGTCCGCGACACGGGCGTGTCGCGGCGTGTCGAGGACGAGGCGGAGCGCGCGCGACTCCGCTCGGTTCTCGAGGCGCTTCCGGGCGACGGCGGTTGGATCGCCCGCACCGCCGCGCTCGGCAAGTCCGCCGAGGATCTGGTTTCCGACCGCGCGTATCTGTCGGGCCTGTGGGACCGAATCGCGCGCCGCCGCGACAGCGCGGGCCCGCCGGCGCTGCTCCACCGCGAGCTCGAGCTGGCGCTGCGCGCGGTCCGCGACGTGGCGACCGACGACGTGGACGCGATCCGGGTCGACGACGACGCCACGCTCGCGCGGATGCGGGAGTTCCTGGAGGAAGCGGCGCCGCCGCTCTCCCGCCGGCTGGAGCTCTATGACCGGGAGGAGCCTCTCTTCTCGCGCTTCGGCGTGGAGACCGAGATCGAAGACGCGCTCAAGAGCCGCGTGGCCCTGGCGTCGGGCGGATCGATCGTCATCCACCAGACCGAGGCTCTCGTGGCCATCGACGTCAACACGGGGCGCTTCGTGGGCAAGGACGATCTGGAAGAGACCGTCTTCGCGGCGAATCTCGAAGCGGCGCGCGAGGTCGCGCGGCAGATCCGGCTCCGCGACCTCGGCGGCTTGCTGGTCGTGGACTTCATCGACATGGCAGACCCCGGCCACCGCCAGGAGCTCTTCCAGACATTCGAGAAGGAGCTCGCTCGCGACCGCGCCCGAACCCGTGTGCTCCAGATCTCGGAGTTCGGCCTGATCGAGATCACGCGGCAGCGCTCGCGCGGCAACCTGGAGCGCGTCCTGACGCGCTCGTGTGTCGAGTGCAGCGGCAGCGGGCGGATCAAGACGGACCTGACCGTGGCCCTGGACTTGAGACGCGCGCTCCTGTCGCCGCCGATTCTCTTTTCAGCGGGACAGACCGTTCGCGTGCGCGTCCGGCCGGGGGTCACTCGGCTTCTCGCGGAGGAAGACCCGCGGATCCTCGAAGAGGTGGAGAGGGCACTGAACGTCCGCGTCGAGCTCACCGAAGAGGAGCTGCATTCCGGTCCGGGATTCCAGATCGACCGCGCGGATTAGACCGTCTGGAAAAGTCCCCAAAAAAGGCGGCCCCGACTTATTTTGTGTCGGGGCCGGGAAGGAAGGTATCGCGTGCTGACCCAAACAACAGGGGTCCCGGGCGAATTATTTCGTCTGCTAACAAACTGAGAGATAAGGGGTTAGAAGAGCCGCGCCTTAGTTCGGAGCCGTCCCCGACAGACGCGCATAGAGCTGCCGGACCTCTTCCAGCGTCGTGATCTCGGAGACCGGCTTGTCCGGGCGCAGACGCACGATGCGGGGAAAGCGAAGCGCGAACCCGGAGCGGTGTCGGGCGCTCGGCTGGATCGAGTCGAACGAAACTTCGATGACGACCTTCGGCTCGACTGACCGCACGGGGCCGTAGCGGCCGGAAGTCAGACCGCGAAAGACCGTTCCCATGCGCCGGATCTCTTCGTCCGTCAGGCCCGAGTACGCCTTTCCGATGTTGACGTAGCCGTCCTCGCCGCGCACCGCGAACGTGTAGTCGGACAGCATCCCCGCGCGCTTGCCGTGGCCCTGCTCGACGGCGGTCACGACGACGTCGAGCGTGGCCAGCGCCTTCTTCCACTTGCGCCAGGCTCGCCCGCGGCGGCCGGACTGGTAAAGGGAAGCTATCTCCTTCAGAACGAGGCCCTCGTTGCCGCGGTCGCGCGCGGCCTTGAAGAGCGCCTCGAGCTCGGCGGCGCTTCCGGCCGAGAAGACCGTCGAGAGTCGCAGCGCGCCCGCGGCGGCGAGGCGCTCGAGTCTCTCGCGGCGCGCATTCCACGGCGTCTCGAAGAGCGGCTCGCCCCCTTCCGCCAGGCAGTCGTAGGCGACGAAAGCCGCCGGGATCTCGGCGAGCAACTCCGCCTCGGGGGCCTTTCGGCCCAGGCGGCGCTGCAGCTTGAAAAAGGACTCGGCGCGGTCGCCCCGCCAGGCCAGGATCTCGCCGTCGAGGAGGAAGGTCCCGGGCAACCGCGCCAGGTCCGCGGCCACGTCCGGAAACTGCCCCGTCACGTCGTCGAGCGTGCGCGAGAACAACGCCACCCGGTCGTCCTGCTTGTGCGCGTGCGCGCGGATCCCGTCGAACTTGTCCTCGACCGCGAAGCCCGACAGTTCCCCGGCCACCTCCTCGGCCGTCTCGATCGGGGACGCGAGCATGAATCCGATCGGGTGAAAGAGGCGGAACCGGATCTCGCGCAACCGGTCTCGCTTCGCGGCCAGGGCCGTCTCCCCGATGTCGCCGGAGTCGCGGTGCGCCCGGGCGACCTCCTCGCGGCTGCGCCCGAACGCCGCGGCGATCGCCTCCTCGACTGTGGTCAGGTCGGCCCCCACGCGCAGGCCTCCCGATAGGGTCTTGAGCAGGAACTTCGCTTCGACGGCGGAGCTTTTCTTCAGCAGATCTACGAGCAATGCACGCTTCTCGGCGGCTTTGCGCGCGGCGGAGAGGCCTCGAAAGAACGCCTCGGCGTCGCCCACGGACGGGCCTTCGGAGACGCTCGGCGCGAGCAATAGCGAGACCGCTTCGCCCAGGTCGCCGATCGCACTGGCGCACGAGGCGAGCGTGTCTGTGTCCCAGCCCGTCACTTCCCGTGCCGCGGCCGAGATGGTGGCCCACCCGGCCGAGGTCGTGGCCGACTCGTGCTCGGCGAAGGGGGAGCCCGAGAGAAACCGGGCGGCCGCCGGGATGTCTTCTTCTTCGACTGCGGCCAGCGCCCGGGACAGCCTCGCGACCTTGGCGTTGCGCCCGCGGCGGCTGGCGACCTCCTCGAGAGCGTCGGCAACGACCCGATACGGCGTCATGCATCCTCGCGCGGGCGTTCTTCGCGTCCCGGCAGCGCGGAGGCCTCGACGCCTCTGTCGGACAGGATGCGCGCGAACTCCCGTGCGAATCCGTGGTGCGTGAAGACTCTCTCCGGGCCCACATCCTGCACATGGGCGAGCAGATCGTCGAAGTCGGCGTGGTCCGACATGGGAATCAGGACGTCGGCGTCCAGCTCGGCCCGCGACGCGCTGCGCATGGCCCAGCCCGAGAGATAGATGACGCGGCGCTTCTTGATCCCGCGGACCATGCTCGTGCGCGACGTCGAAGGCGGAGTGATCAGAACCTCGTCCTTGGACGGAGGGCCCGACTCGTAGGCACGAGCGCCGGCGAGCGCGACGCCGGCCACGGCGTAGTCCGGGAGGAGCTTCCAGGCGGCGCCGTGGAGAACGGTCGGGATCCCCGCCTCGCCCAGGATCGCCGCGGCCTCCTGGGCCTTGCCGAGCGCATACGCCAGGAGGACGGGCGTTTCCCCCTCGGCGAACGCCTCGCGGCACGCCGCGAGAATCCGTTCTTCGAGACGCTCGCGCGGAGGGAAGCGGAAGACCGGCAGGCCGAAGGTGGTCTCCGTGACGAGCGTGGAAGCGGGCGCCGTCTCCACCGGGCGCGCCGTTGCCGAAGTTCGCCGCTTGAAGTCGCCGGTACAGAGGAGGGATCCGGCCTCGGAGGAAAAGAGCGTCTGCGCCGCGCCGAGGATGTGACCCGACGAGAGAAGCGTCAGGCGCGCGCCGCCCGCCTCGACCGGTTCGCCGAAGGCGATCTTCCGCTCGATCCCGGCCCACTCCGGGTGACGGCGCCGGTAGAAGGCGAGGGTCTCGGGCGTCGCCCAGACCTCCCCGTGGCCTCCGACCGCGTGGTCCGCATGAGCGTGCGAGAGAAGAGCGCGGGGAACCGGGCTGGAAGGATCCAGATGCGCGTCGAACGCCGGCGCGTACAGCCCTTCGGAGCGCGTCTCGAGGTGCGGCGCGAGAGCGGAGAGATCGTCCGCGGGCATGTGCTCTGACCTGGGACCAGGCTAGTGGGACTGGGACTCGCTAAATCACCGGGGTCAACCCGAAGAGCGGGAGCGTGACGACGTTGTGGAGACCCGGCGGCGCGCTGACGATGAACGGAATCGCGTTGACGACGGCTCCGATCGTCGATCGATCGCCGTGGAATCCTCCGTGGGCCCGGACGTGAAGGGGCGGGTCACCGGCGATCTCGATGTCGTCGGCGGGATCCGCCGCGCCTACGGCCATGGTCAGGTCGAGGGAAACCTTGATTTCGTCGCCCGCCTGAACGAGGGCGATCTGATGCAGGCCGAGCACCCGTCCCACCGGCACGCCGTCGGTCTCCTTCTCCGCGATCACCGGTTTGATCGTCTCGGTGATTTCGTGGATCGGCAGTCCCAGGCCCAGCGCGATCATCGCCGCCGACTCCGAGAGGCCGACGTGGCCGAGCTTCTTCGCCGAGACGCCGGCGTCGAACTCCTGACGGGTCAATCCGGCTCCGACCTTGGCGCGGAGAGGCCCGCGGCGCTTGGCCGCATCCACGACGCGCGTGACTTTGACGCTGTCGACGCGGACGCACGCCGATGCGACAGCGAGGACCAGGCGGTCCATGACCAGGCCGGGATTCACGCCCGTGCCCAGCACGGCGACTCCCTTTTCCTTCGCCAGCCGGTCGATCTGGCGCGCGATCGGCGCGTGACGCAGCTCGGCGTAGGAGAGCTCCTCGCAGGTCGACACGATGTGGAAGCCGGCGCGAATGGCCTCTTCGATCTGCGAAAGGATCGCGTGGAGCCGGGATCCGGTGCAGAGCGCGACGACGTCGGAGCGTCCGCGCGTGGAGGCGCTCTCGGCGTAGAGGCTCGAGGCCGACGGGGACACGCGGACTCCCGGGAAGGCGCCGTCGAGGAGTTCCGAGAGGGGCTTCCCGGCTTTCTCGGGAGCGGGATCGGCGGCGCCGAGCAGAGCAACCTCGCTCCGCCCGGCCAGGGCCTTGCCGACTTCGATCCCGATCGGACCCAGACCAACGAGTGCGGCGCGCGCGCGGACTTTGCCGTTCATAGGGCCGGCATTCTATGGGAGGAGGACGGCTCGCCCGCAACCCGATCCGGAACGCCCGCCAGAAGCCAGAGAGCCACCACCATCATCAGCGCGAGCGAGCCGACCGCCAGGCGGTAGGCGGCGTTGCGACCGATCGTGCCCGAAAGACCATCCACGATCACGGCCCAGAGAAGCGGACCGACGATAGCGGCCGCGCGCGCCGACAGGGCGAGCAGGCCGAAGAAGCGTCCGGATTCCGCCGCCGGCGCGAGCGTGAGCAGCAGCGGTCTCTCCGTCGACCAGATCCCGCCGAAGAAGAGGCCGACCAGGGACCCGCCGATCCAGAAGCCCGACAGCGACGGTGCGAGCGCGATGACGAGAAGACCGGCGATCCAGCCGATCAGCACCAGGCGGAGTGTGCGCCGCGGTCCCCAGCGGTCGCTCAGCTCGCCCGCCAGGAACGCTCCGGCGATGGCCGGAATCGTCAGCGTGACGAAGAGCCGGATCTCGCCGCCTGCGGGCAGTCCCAGGACCGAAACGGCGTAGAGCGCCATGAACGAGATCGCCGTCCCGAGTGCATCCTGGTAGAAGTACGACGAGAACACGAAACGCAGGAGTCCGGGGTGGCGACGCGCGTCGCGGAACGTGGCCGCGAGCTCGGCAACAATGGCGCCCGGGCGCACCCGCGGTGCATCGCTCCGCGGCCGCGCGAGGTGGTCGCGGCAGAGGAAGAAGAAAGGGAGCGAGAAGAGGAGAAAGAGGAGCGCCGTCGGCACGAACGAGGCGACCCGTCCTCCCGCGGGAAGCCCCAGCCCTCCGGTCACTGCCGGTGCGACGAGCAGCACGCCCGCGATCGAGCCGAGGTAGCCGACCGCGGTGCCCAGGCCCGAGAGCTTTCCGCGTTGGTGGGGAGGGACGAGCTCCGGGAGCATCGCGTTGTAAGGGGGAAGGGCGAGCTGGTAGGCCGTGTTCGCGACGGCGAAAGCCGCCAGCAGTGCGAACAGTCCCGCCCGGACCGGCAGGCCCGTGCGGGCGATGGGCGAAAAGGCGAGGGTTGCGGCCACGCAGACCAGCGTCAGACCCACGACCCAGGGCTTTCGCCGCCGTGAGGCGTCGGAGACCGCACCGATCCAGGGCGCGAGCACCAGCACCGCGACCGACGAGAGGCTCGTGGCGACCGAGTAGGCCGTGTTGGAGGCTCCCTTCTCGGTCACGATCCACACCGCGAAGTACAGGGTCACGACGTTCATCGAGAAGATCGTGTTGGCGAAGTCGTAGAGCGCCCAGCTCCACCGCTCCTTGAACGGCGCCGCCTCCCGGACCAGCATCCGTCCGTCGGGCTCGAGGGAGACGCGCGGTTGCGCGGGCATGGCGGGGCTCAGGATAGGGGAATCCAGCGGCGCCGTCGCGGGTTGGACGTGCTGTCATGCGAAAGACGAGACGTCTGGCCGCGGTCTTCCTCCTGGTGCTCGGCGCGGCGGGGCTGACGGCGTGTTCGAGCGGCTCGAAATCCGCTGCCTCCAGGAGCGCGCCGAAGAAGGATTCCGGCGCGGGAGTCCGGGTCCTCGAGTGCGTGGTGGTTGAGAGGGGCCAGGGCGCCCCGAGCCGGACGAGCGGCTACTCCTCGGGCGAGACGTACTACCTGGTGTTCGAGACAAAAGAGGGCGAGGCGACGGCGCGCTACCAGTACGAGGTCACACGCCAGCAGTGGTTCCGGTACAAGGAAGGGGACCGCGTCCGGGTCACGCTCAGCAACAACATTCTCCAGAACATCCAGGCCAGCACCGAGAAGTAGCGGAGTCCCTTAGAATCTCGCCCGTGCAAAAGGCCTGGCTCCCGAAGACGTTCACGTCTTTGGGGGGGTATTCCCGGGCCCAGCTTCTCGCGGATCTCCAGGCCGGCTTCGTCGTCGGTATCGTGGCGATCCCGCTGGCCCTGGCCTTCGCGATCGCTTCGGGAGTCGCGCCCGAGAAGGGGCTGATCACCGCGGCCGTCGCGGGATTCCTGGTTTCGCTTCTGGGCGGCAGTCGCGTCCAGATCGGCGGCCCGACGGGCGCCTTCGTCGTCATCGTCTACGGGATCGTGCAGAAGTACGGTGTGGAAGGGCTGACGGTCTGCGTTCTGATCGCGGGCGTGCTCTTAGTCCTGATGGGCCTGGCGCGCTTCGGCGGCGCGATCAAGTTCATTCCCTATCCGGTCGTCACGGGCTTCACCAGCGGGATCGCGGTCATCATCTTCTCGTCGCAGATCAAGGACCTGCTCGGGCTGCGCATGGGAGAGGTGCCGGCGCCTTTCCTGGCGAAGTGGAAGGCCTACGCGGCGAGCCTCCCGACGGCGTCGCCGGCGGCGATCGGCGTGGCCGCCGGGTCGCTCGCGCTGCTGATCGTGTGGCCGAAGATCTCGCGGAAGATCCCGGGCCCGATCGTGGCGATCCTCGCCGCGTCCGTCGGCGTCGCGGCGCTCGGACTGCCGGTCGAGACGATCGGGACGCGCTTCGGCGAGATTCGAGCCGCGATTCCGCCGCCGAGCCTGCCGCCGCTGTCGCTGGACCGCGTGCGGGAGCTCTTCTCGCCGGCGGTCACCGTCGCGCTGCTGGCGGCGATCGAGTCGCTGCTCTCGGCGGTCGTGGCCGACGGGATGATCGGCAGCCGTCACAAGTCCAACGTGGAGCTCGTCGGCCAGGGAATCGCGAACATCGCCTCGCGGTCTCTTCGGCGGCATTCCGGCGACGGGCGCGATCGCGCGCACGGCGACCAACGTCAAGAACGGCGGCCGCACGCCGGTCGCCGGCATGACGCACGCCGTGACCGTGCTCCTGGTCTTCGCTCTTCCTCGGCAAGTGGGCGCGGCTACATCCCGCTCGCGACGCTGGCCGCGGTGCTCGTGATCGTCGCGTATCACATGAGCGAGTGGCGCGCGTTCGCGCATCTCTTCAAGACCCCGCGGAGCGACGTCGCCGTGCTGCTGACGACGTTCCTGCTGACCGTGGTGATCGATCTGACCATCGCGGTCCAGGTCGGCATGGTGCTGGCAGCGTTTCTGTTCATCAAACGGATGGCCGACGTGACGAACGTCGGCGCGGTCACGCGCGAGCTCACCGATGCGCCGGACGGGACGATGCGCGACGACACGGAGGGCGTCGCTCGGCGCCGCATCCCCGAGGGGGTCGAGGTTTACGAGGTCAACGGGCCGTTCTTCTTCGGAGCCGCCGACAAGATCAAGGACGTGCTCAATTTCGTGGCGAAAAAGCCGAAGGTGTTCATCCTGCGCATGCGGAACGTCCCGGCCATTGATGCCTCCGGGATCCGCGTCCTGGACGACCTCTTCCTCTCCTTCCGGCACCAGGGGATCCGCTTCCTGATCGCCGGAATTCATGCGCAGCCTTTGGTCGCCCTCGACCGGGCGGGCAAGCTCGACGAGTACGGCCGCGAGAACTTCGTGGCCACTCTTGACGAGGCGCTGGCGGTCGCTCGCGCGGCGGCGAGCGACAAGCCATGAGCTGGAACGGGGTCGAGATCCTCGAGCGCGAGGACATCGAGACCGGCGCCGCGATCCTCATCGCCATCCACTCCGAGAGGCTCGGACCGGCGACCGGGGGCACGCGCATGAAGGCGTACTCGGACCTCGACTCCGCGCGCCGAGACGCGATGAGTCTGTCGGAGGGAATGACGTACAAATGGGCGGCGGCGGGCTTTCCTCGGGGAGGCGGCAAGGCCGTTCTCGCTCTTCCTCCGGACTTTTGCGCGGCGGACCGCCCGGGGTTGCTGCGCCGCTACGGCGCGTTCATTCAGGAGCTCGGAGGCCGCTTCTGGACCGGCGCAGACGTCGGCACGTCGGCTGAGGACATGGACGTGATCGCGGAGGAGGGCGCGCCCTACGTGTTCAGCCGGACGCCGGGCAAAGGCGGAGCCGGGGGCTCGGGCGGGTGGACCGCGATCGGAGTGGCGTCGTCGATGGAGGCTGCCTGCCGGCGACTCTTCGGCTCGCACTCTCTCTCCGGGCGCCGTATCGTGGTGCAGGGAGCGGGAAGCGTCGGGATCCCGCTGATCGAGATCCTCGCGGCCGGCGGAGCGAGCCTCGTGTTTTCCGACGTCTCATCCGGGGCGGGCCGCGGTCTCGATCCTGTGATCGAGCGCGTCGCGGCCGAGAAGGTCTTCGAGAAGCCGTGCGACGTCTTCGCCCCGTGCGCGCTCGGCGGCGTATTGAACGCGGAGACGATTCCGCGCCTCGCGTGCCGCGCCGTCGTCGGCTCCGCCAACAACCAGCTCGCCGCGGCCGAGGACGCCGATCGACTCGCCGCGCGCGGCATCCTCTACGCCCCGGACTTCATCGTCAACGCCGGAGGCGCGATCGCGATCACCGGCCAGGAGGCCCTGGGGTGGACGCGCCAGCGTGCCGAGCGGGAAGTCCGTGCAATCGCAGGCACGCTCGATCGGGCGTTCGCGATCGCAGCCGAAGCTGGCATCACTCCGGAAGCCGCAGCCCGGCGCATCGCCGAAGAGCGTCTGCGCGGATGACGTCGCCACGAGCAGAATGCTGAAGAATGGATGCAGCTAGCGACGTCGCTCTTCGAGGCGGCCAAGAAGCCGCAGCAAGCCATCCAGGATCGTGAGCGGGTGGGGTGGGCAGCCTGGAACGAAGAGATCCACGGGAACCGTCGACGCCGCGCCGCCGTGCTGCTCCGCGTGGCCGGCATAAGGCCCGCCGCTGATCGCGCAGGCTCCGACCGCGACGACGATCTTGGGTGGCGGCACGGCTTCGTACGTCTTGCGGAGCGCCAGGCGCATGTTCTCCGTCACCGGGCCCGTGATCAGCAGGCCGTCGGCGTGCCGCGGCGAGGCCACGTACTGGATCCCGAAGCGGCCGAGATCCCAGCCGATCGTGCCGAGCACGTTGACGTCGGCGCTGCACGCGTTGCAGTCCCCGGCGCTGACGACGCGAAGCTTCAGGGAACGTCCGAAGAGGCGACGCATCTTCTCGTCGAGAGCGGATGCGAGCGGCACCGGATCGCTTCTGACCACGAGGTCCTCGCGTTTGCGGGCGGCGAGCCGGTAGTCCTGCGAATACGCGATCGCGCCCTCCGGGCACGTGGTGGCGCAGTCCGTGCAGAAAAGGCAGCTCCCGAGGTCGAGCCGGAGCCCGCGGTCCAGGGAGATCGCACCGGTCGGACAGGCGTCGGCGCATTCGCGACAACCGTCCGGACACAGCGTCGCATCGAGCCGCGGCGCGCCGCGATAGCGGCTCGGGAGAGAGGGCAGCGAGTCCGCGGGAAAGGGCATCGTCCGGTGGCCCTGGTGGATTCGCGCGAGAAAGGCCTTGAGCATTCCGCCTGCCTCAGAGATCGTGGCCGCAGTACGAGAGGTTGAAGCTCTTGTTGCACAGCGGGAAGTCCGAGATCTCCCCGTCGCGCAGGGCCAGGGCGAGGCCGAACCAGTTGTGAAACGACGGGTCGATGATCTTGTACCGCGCGAACCGCCCCTCGGCGTCCGTGACGGCGACGTGGCAGATCTCGCCCCGCCAACCCTCGACGAGCGCGACGGCGACCGAGTCGGGGCGATCGGCCCCGGGAGAGTGCGCGTGGGGCCCGAAGGCAGGGCCTCGAGCTGGTCGAGAATGAACGGGATCGACTGTTGGATCTCCAGCCATCGGACGAAGGCCCTCGAATTGACGTCGCCGTGGTGCGCTCTCATCGCGGGAAGGTGCACGAACCGGTAGATCCCGGCCGGGAAGTCGTGGCGGACATCGCGCAGGATGCCGCAGGCCCGGGCGGCGGGCCCCACCAGTCCAATCTCTTCGGCGAGCTCTCGCGAGATCGTGCCCGTGTTCTCGAATCGTTCGACGACCGTCGCCGTGTCCCAGAGGAGCTCGACCGCCTCGGTGAGCTCTTCGCGGGCGCGCCGAAGCCGCGCCTGAAGGTCCCCGATCTGCGGCTCCTCGAGATCGAATCCCGTTCCGCCGGCGCGAACGAGGCCGCGGCCGAACCGCGAGCCGCAGAGCTCCGCCGTCATGTTGAGGAAATCGCCGCGCAGCCGTCCGCAGAAAGACGCCGTGGGCAGATACGCCACGTCCCCTGCCAGGGCGCCGAGGTCTCCGGCGTGGTTAGCCAGCCGTTCGAGTTCCAGCGCGATTCCCCGGATCGCCTGCGCCCGGGCCGTCACCCGCGTCCCGCCGAGCGCTTCGACCACGTGGGCATAGGCCAGCGTGTGGCCGACGGTCGTGTCGCCCGCCGCCGTCTCGACGTACGGAATCGTTCGTTTCGTGGGCCCCCCGATCAGCGCGCGTTCGACGCCTCGATGCTGGTAGCCGAGCGCGATCTCGAGGTGAAAGACGCGTTCACCGTGGCACTGGAATCGGAAGTGGCCGGGTTCGATGACACCCGCGTGGACGGGTCCGACGGCGACCTCGTGGACCTCGTCCCCGGCCACTGTGAAGAAATCCATGATGCCGGGCGCGATCGGGTCAGCGCCGTTGCGCTCCCACGCGTCGCGGCCGTGGTGATAGGAGTGATGGAACCGAACCGGTTTGAGCCAGGGGTGCCCTTCCGGTCGAAGGCCGTACTGCTCCGCGATCTCCCGTTCGAACAGGTGGGCCTGCGGGACGGCAGGAACGACGGAGGCGAAGCTTCTCCCTCGAATCGCCGTGCGCCAGAGCCGCAGGCGCCCGGTTTCGTCGTCGGCCAGGATCGCGAAGAGCTGCGTGTCCCCGTTCGCGTCCCCGCCGCACTCGAGGGCGAAATACGACGCGATCCGCTGGCCCTCTGACGCGACGCCGCGAACGAGCGCTTCCCGGAACTCCCAGGGTTCCAGCATCGGCACGTCCTTGAGAACCAGCGCACAGGGATTGCGGAGCACGGCCGTCATGGAGCCTGCTCCAGCACGGCGGCGGCGCGCTGGACGAATTGATAAACGGGTCCCGGGATCCAGACGCCCATCAGAACGACGGCCGCGAGCGCCGCCATCGGAGGGCCGGTTTCCCAGAGGCTGTGTCGATAGGTCGACCTCAGGCCGGCGGGCGACGTGGGTCCCTGGACGACCGCCAGCACGGTCGCGCCCATTCCGACGAAGATCACCAGAAGGAAGAGAAGGAAGAACCCGGCCGCCGCGTAGTGGCCGCCGGTCACGGCGCCATTGAGGATCGTGAACTCGCTGATGAAGGGACCGAACGGCGGCGAGCCCGTGACGGCGAAGAAGCCCGCGAGAAAGAGGGAGGCCGAGACCGGCAAGAGCCTCAAGGCTCCGCGGACGTCGTCGATGCGCTTGCTGCCGTAGGCCCGGTGAATGTTGCCGGCGGACAGAAACAGAACGACCTTCGTGAGCGCGTTGTTGATCAGATGCAGCAGAACTCCGAAAACGGCGAGCCCGCCCCACCCGATGCCCAGGACCAGGATGCCCATGTGCTCGACGCTCGAATATGCCAGCAAACGCTTGAAATCGCGCTGGCCTGCCATGAACACGGCGGCGACGGCCATGGACAGCAGCCCCATCGCCACGAAGAGCTCGCGGGCAAACGACCCCTCGCCGGCCGCCTGCATGATGCCGTAGACGCGAAGGAGGGCGAGAAACGCACAGCTCGTCATCCCGCCCGCGAGCAGCGCCCCGATGATTCCCGGCGCCTCGCCGTAGGCGTCGGGTTTCCACGTGTGCAGAGGAGCCAGGCCCATCTTCGTTCCATAACCGACGAGCAGGAGGACGAACCCTGCACGAAGCCACGGCCGCGAAAGCAAGCCCGCGTGCTGTACCAGAGATTGAAAGACGAGGCTCTGGTCTCCTCCGTATTCGTGAAGGGACGCGTACCCCACGAAGAACGAGCCGAGGAGCGCGATGGCGATGCCCACCGACCCGATCATCAAGTACTTCCAGGCCGCTTCGAGCGAGCGCGGGTTGTGATTGAAGTAGATGAGGACGGCCGTCGACAGCGTGGCCCCCTCCACCGCCACCCACATCAGCGCCAGATGTTGCGAGAGAGCAATCATCGTGGTCATCGCCAGGAAGGTCAGCAGACACGCGCAGAACACCCGGTTCGACCGCTCGGTGCGAACGCGCAGGTAGCCGATCCCGTAGACGGAGCAGAGCGCGAACAGGCCCGAGACGACGATCAGAATCAAGTGCCCGAGGGGATCGACGCCGAACCAGCCCCGGAAAGCCGTCTCGCGGCTGGTCAGCCGCAGTGTCCCGCTGAGATGCAGGATGGCCGTCGCGGCGACGATCCACGGGCGAATCCTCTCCGACGGAATCAGGAAGACGCCTCCAGCGGCGGCTAGCGGCAGAAGCATGAGACCGACCATCGGAGGGAGCATCGGGTCAGTCCTTCAATTCGGCGAGACGCTCCGTGTCCAGAGATGAGAACTCGCGCTGGATGTGATTGATGACGATTCCCATGACGAAGATCCCGACGATCAGATCGAGGAGTACCCCGACCTCGACCAGTAGCGGCATCGACTCGTGGAGAAGCTGGGCGAAGACGAAGATGCCGTTCTCGAGGATGAGATAGCCCGTCACCTGGGAGATCGCCTTGCGGCGGGTGGTCAGCAGAAGGAAACCCGCCAGCATCGTGCCGAGCGCCGCGGGGACCACGAGCAAATCATCGATGCTCCCGAGCCAGCGGAAGAGCGTCCGCGAAGAGGACGGCGAGTCCCGTCCCGAGCGCGCACAGGAGCACGGAGGGACGAGCCCCATGTAAGGCTCGACCTCGTGGCGAATGTGCACCTCGCGCAGCGCTCGCAGGAGCTCGGGGATGACTAACGCCTTGATGATCGCCGCCGCGAAAACCAGGATCGCCAGGCGCAGAGTCACGCCCGTGAAGAGCAGGGCGAACACGCTGACGAAGAGGCCCTGGAGGGCCGCCGCCCGGATGCAAGCCTTCAGGCTGCCCGTTCCGATGGCCAGAAAGTTCATGACGACGGCGAGGATCAGCAGCGATGCGGCGGCTTGTTCCACGGCTCAGCGCAGAAGGAGAACGACGGCGAAGCCCGCCAGGAGGGTCGCCGCGACGAGGAGCTGAGGGATGCGCAGGAATCGGAGGCGGGCCATGCTCGAGTCGAGAAGGCCGACGAGAGCCCCGATGGCGAGTAGGGCCGCGAGGAACAGGGCGAGATTGGCGAAGGCGTCGCCGCTCGATAGGGGAACCAGGACGTCGGCGAGCAGGGCGGCGAAGATCAGGAGCTTGAGAGCCGCGCCGTAGAGCACGAAGCCGAAGGCAGGACCACCATGATCCAGGACCATCGCTTCGTGGACCATCGTCAGCTCCAGATGCGTGGCCGGGTCGTCGAAGGGCACGCGCGCGTTTTCCGCCAGGAGAACGATGAACCAGCTCACGAGGATGAGGATCACCGGGGGGCTCGCGTTCCTCCATGCCGCGGAGGCGCCGAGATTGAGCATGCCCGACAGCGACAGAGAGCCCGACAGGCGACTCAGGGCCAGCATTCCCAGAACGAGCGCCGGCTCGGCCAACGCGGCGAAGCTGACTTCGCGAGCGGCCCCCATGCCCTCGAACGCCGAGCCCGTGTCCATCGCGGCCGAGGCGACGAAAAAGCGGGAGAGCGCGAAGACGCCAATGAAGAGGAACATGTCGCCTGGAAACGCGAGCACCGCCTCATGCCCGGCGAGGGGCACCAGCATTGTCGCGACGACGGGCGCGGCGACGCCGAGGGCCGTCCCAGCGGCGAAAACCCACGTCGTCGTGCGGCTCACGATGAAGCCCTTTCGGAGCAGCTTGCCGAGATCCGCATAGGCCTGCAGAAGGGGAGGGCCGGTTCGCCCGGCCATGAGCGCCTTGGTCCGCTGAATGATTCCGAGAAAGAGCGGTGCCGCAAGCCAGACCGCGGCGGCATTCAGAATCGACCTCATCTCCAGGAACTCCAGGCGAGCAGGACGACCAGCGTGACGACGATGTAGACCAGATACATTTGGATGTGGCCCGTTTGCATCGCTCGAGCCAGCCCGAGCCCGCGCTGGGCGCGTTGGATCAACGGCAGGAGTAGACGATCCAGCACGGGGTCCGGGACGTGGCTCTCGAATCGGGCCCCGGCCGCGGGAAACAGGGGCGCGAGACGAGGTTCGTGGACGTCCGCGGCGAGAACCCGGCGGAAGAGGCGGACGAGGATCTGAGCGAACGACGACGCGGTGTACTGCATGCGTGCGGTCGGGGCGGCGTATCCGCAGTCCCAGGTGAGCGTGACGCCACGGCGGGCGGCGAGAATGGCCACGCCCGCGCCGAAGGCGGCGATCACCCCGAGCGAGAGGAGCGTCGCCCGCGCGAGCTCCGGCAGAGCCGCATCGACCGGCGCTCCGGCGTCGCCGAGGAGCAGCTGGGCCGCGGCCCTGCCGCCTCGGCGGCTGCGGCGGGGAGGAGCCCGATGGCGATGCATATCGCCGCCAGAAGCCCCATCGGCCACTTCATCGAAAGGGTCGCGTCGGCGAAGGAGCCGGTGGATTCGATGCTCCGCCGATGTCCGAGAAAGACGGTCGCAAAGGCCTTGACGAAGCAGGCCACGGCAAGCGCGCCGATGAGGGCGAGCGCGGGCGCGCCCACCGCAGCCGCGGCAGTTTCCCCTCGCGGCGCCAGGGTGAGGGACCGAAAACTCCGAACGAGATCAGCCACTCGCTGACGAATCCGTTCAGGGGCGGCAGGCCGCAGATGGCCACGGCGCCGACGAGGAACATCGCGCCGGTGAAGCGCATGCGGGGAGCAGGCCCCCGAGCGCGTCCAGGTCGCGGGTTCCCGTCGCTCGAATCACCGCGCCCGCGGCGTAGAAGAGGAGCGCCTTGAAGGCCGCGTGGTTCCAGACGTGCAGAAAAGCGCCGGCGAATCCGAGAACGGCCCAGGCCGGGCGATGCTGGACGACCCCGAGCACCCCGACCGCGAGGCCGACGAGGATGATGCCGATGTTCTCGACGCTGTGGTAGGCGAGCAGTCGCTTCAGATCGTGCTGGGCCAGCGCGAGAATCACGCCGATCACGCCGGAAGTGATGCCCAGCGCCAACAGCACGAGACCGCAGCCATACTGGAAACGCCGGCAGCAGGACGAAAACGCGCACGAGTCCGTAGATCCCCATCTTCAAGACCACGGCCGAGAGCAGAGCGGAGACGTGGGTGGGCGCGGCGGCGTGCGCCCCCGGCAGCCAGACGTGGAACGGGATGACTCCCGCCTTGATGCCGAACCCCAGGAGGGCGAGAACGAGAATCGGGGTCCGCAGTCCCGAGTCGCCGAGCGCGTCGGAGCGGACAAGGAACCAGGTCCCCGTGGCTCGATGGAGCAGGGCGAACATCGCAAACAGGACAAGGGTCCCGCAGTGTGTCGCAATGAGATAGATCCAGCCGGCGCGCAGCGCTTCGAGATCGTCCTGCTCCGTAGTCACAAGAAAGAAGGCGGCGAGGCCGACGACTTCCCAGCCGATGAGGAAGGTCCAGGCGTCGCCGGCGGCCATCACGAGAAGCAAGCCTGCCGTCGCGATGCCATAGAAGCCCCGGAGCCTCCGGGCGTTTCCGGGGTGTCCGGCCTCCGACCAGTAGCCTTCGCCATAGACGGAACCCAGAGCCGACACGAAAAACACCGGCATCAGGAAGAAGGCAGCCAGCCGGTCGATGGCAAAGCGAACGGTCCCGCCCGGCAGCGGCCAAGCATGCTCCATGGCGAAGGATCCCGCTCCGACCAGAACGAATCCTGCCCCCGCCATACCCAGGGCGCAGCCGAGGACGTGGAGGACCGTGGCGATGTGCTGGCCAGAGGCGGATCCCCGCTGGAAGAGCAGGCCGACGAGGCCGCTGCCCGCGATCAGAACGAACGCCCCGGCGAAGACGGCCTCGAGGGTCACCACTCACTCGATCCCAGGGTCTCTCCGTGGAGGAGGCGGACCCTTCACGTCTCTTCTCGCTCGATCCGGCGCGCCACGGCGACGACTCGGTCCGCCGACGCCCGCGCGCAAACCGTCTCCCGAAATAGGGGATGCCGGAGGAGGCAGGCGAGCTTCGCGAGCATCTGCAAATGGAGCCGCACCGTGGGGCAGACGAGCAGGAAGAGGGCGAAGACGGGCTCGCGATCCGCCGCTTCGAAATCCACGGGCGTCTTCAGGTAGCAAAGGGTCAGCACGGGCTGGTCGTCGGCGAGCACGATGGGCTTGCGCACGTGGGGAATCGCGATTCCGCCCCCCACCGTCACCGCCGCGGCCGCGCCCCGCGCGAGCAGCAGGCTCGAGAGCAGGTCGCCGTCGTCCGTGCTCAAGGGAAGACGGCGGACGATCTCGCGCAGTACATCGGAACGGGTCGAACCGGGGACATCCTGGATCACGCCGCCGAGACTGAGACACTCGCTGGCGGCCGGGATGTGATCCTCGCCGTGGGACTCCTGAAAGAGCTCGGGACCCACTGGGATCCGCCGCATCGTCGCCCACTCGAGCAGCTCGCTGCGATTGACGCGGTACTGGTCGTGAATGCGATGCGCCGGCATGTCCCCCGACTCGATCCATCGGTAAACGGTCTCCTCGGGGGAATCCAGGAGGGTGGCGACTTCTCGGACGGTCAGGCGCATCGGCCTCCGGACACGAGCGCCGCCCTCAAGCCCGTCCCTCCCCCTGACCGTCTTCAAACAGCCGGGAAACCTCTTCGGGGGAGCGAGCCTCCAGGAGCCGCGGCACCAAACGTTCTTTGTGCACGAGGTAGCTCAGCCGAGCCTCCCAGATCAATTGGAGGGAGATCGTGCGCGCCAACAGGATGAAGACGATTCTCGGGCGGTGCACGTAGGCGTCGCGAAAGTCGATCGGTCCGAGCGCGCGGACCACAACGATTTGATTTGCCCCGAGCAGATGTCGGTCATCGCTCTTCGGATGGGGAAAGGCCACGTCGGGATGGAACGCCGTGCTCGAGAGCTCCTCCCGCTCCATGACGGACCGGCAAACCCGTTCGCGTCGCGCCTCGTCTTCGACCACTTTCGGGGACTCGCCAGACGCGAGCCAGGCGCGGCTCAAGGCGGTCCGGATGAGGCGTCGGGAATCCGTTTCGGGCTCGTCGAGAAAGATGTTTCGAACGTCGAGGTACGGATGCAACCGCACCTCCGCTCCCGGATAGGTCACCGGCTCCTCGAGGAGCTCGTCGGCCCGCCGCTGCCTCAGTATCCATTGGTCGAGATCGCGCACCCGGAAACGCCAACGGCCGTCCACGCGGATCGCGCGAAGCTCGCCGACCATTCGGTGAAGGGTCGCCGGAGAGAGCGAAAGGTGGCGTGCGGCATCGCTGACCGACATCGTCTCCGGGACGCCGCTTTCGTCGACCCTCCGCGATCCCATCTCAGCGGCGACCCGTCGGGGGGAGCGTGAGCGGCTTTGCCCTCTGAGCCTGCTTCGGGCCGTTTGCGCGCGGGCGAGTTCGCCTCGGCCCCGCGCCGCGAACGACCGGGGAGAGATCGTTCGAAACCGTCCTCCGGTCGAGGCCCCCGCCTTGAAGCGGCACCACAGGGCGGGTCTCGACAGCCAGAGGGCGGTGACAGTGCGGGCACCGAACGGAGCCCTCGTCCCGGCGGATCTGCTGAAGAAGGTGCGGCGGAAGGCGGAGATGGCAACCCGCGCAGTGCGTGCCCCGCACGGTCGTCGCGGTGGACGGGGCCGCCTCCCCGGCGTCGGCGGTCGGAATCAGCTCGAAAGCCATCGGCTCAATGGGCGACCTTCGTCGCCGGCTCCGGCGCCAGGTTGCGTTCCGCCTGCATGAGCGCCTCGTACAGAACGGCGGCGTCGGGTGCGTCGATCAGTGTGTGGACGGCCTGCGGATCCGCGAGCATCTGCGAAAGCTTGTACAGCCAGGGAAGATGAAGCTCGTCGTACTTGAGACCCAGGACGAAGAAGAGATGCGTCGGCTTTCCGTCGAGGGCGTCGAACTCGATTCCTTCGCGGGACCGGCCCAGCACCATGAACGGTCGGGCGATCTGCTCGGGATTGCGGCGAAGGGTGTGCAGGAAGGCAATCCCCCCCTCCAAACGCGCCTGGAAGAACGTTCTCGCGCTCGATCAGCGCTCCGACGAACCAGGTCTTGTCCCGAACGAGTCCCAGCCGGTGGGCGAGTCCCGCCAGCTCTTCGATGACGCCGTTCTTAGAGCCCGAGACGAGGGCGGGGACGATGTGGTCCGGCTGGAAGCACGTCGCCAGGCCCAGCATGCGCCGGGGAGACCCTTCCGACGAGGGAGCGCTCAGATAGCGAGGCAGCACGCCCAGCATTTGATCGTCGAGCCAGGCGTCGATCATCGCCTTCCGGAAGCGCCATTGGCTTCCGACCTTGACGCCCGGAACCGTCCCCTCCGCGACCAGCTTCAGGACCGTTCGCTCGTTGAGGTTCAGGTACGTCGCGAGCTGCTTGACCGTCATCAGGTGGTCTTCCATTGACTGAGTTCTGCTCTCCTGCTCGCCGATTATGCCAGAAATACCTAGTTTATCGGCAAAGGACGTAATTTTACCCTAGAATACCTTGTATTCTATGAATGTGCTTCGGCTCCGAGCGGATGGCCATCCGGGCCGATCGAGGCCCGAAGCGAACGCGAAAGGAGACCGCGAGGCAAATCCGCGGTTCTCCGAGTGCTCGAAAATCTTCCTCGCCGGCTTCGGCCCGAGTTTCCTCCTCCTCGTGCTCGAGTATCTGACCGCCGGCGATTTTCCCGGCTGGTTCCTCCTGGTTCCGACCAATCCGGCAATTCTGCTGGCCGCTCTCGTGGCCCATAGGGTGGAGCCTCTCGTCGGCTCCCGCTGGTCGGACGAAGCGTTCTTCGGAACACTCGCGATCGAGTCTGTGCTGTGGTGGTACTTCCTCGGCGTCCTCGTCGCGGTGCTCCGCCGTCGCCGCCGCGCGCGGCTCACCGCGTCGAGATGACCGGGGACGGAGCCCGCCGGCGGGTCGAAGTGCCCGGCCCGTCCGGTCTCAGCGGCTCGCCGCGCTGAGGGCGATCGCGGAACCCGGTACGTAGTCGGGGTCGATCCGCTTCATCTTGGTCGTGATGTCGTCGGCGAGCTGCGTGCGGCCGGCGCGGCGCGCCTCGGCCGCGATGCGCTCGAGACGGAACAGTCCTTCGCCCCAGGCGTCGAAGCGCGGATTTCGCGTCAGCTCGTCGGCGACGCGCCGGATCGAGTCCTCGGCGGCCGACGGGTCCTTCCCGCGCAGGGCGATCTCGGTGTCGAGCTGGTCCACGTAGGGGCGGCCGAACATCTCGAGATAGCGCGCCTGGGCTCCGAGCTCGCGCCGTGCCTGCGCGAGCGCCTCCGCGGCGCGGCGAGCCGCGGCTTTCGCTTCGTCGACGCGGCCCAGAGCCAGCAGCGCTTCGCCCTCGACCACCGTGCCGACGACGTGCGCCGCGATCGTGCGCGTCGGCGTCTGGAGAGCGCGGGCGATCGCGAGCGAATCCTGGGGCCGTCCCAGCAGGAGCGAGAGCTCGGCGAGGCTGACCTGAGGGCTGCCGCGGTACGGAAGACGCGCCGGCGTTTCGAACGCGCGGCGGAAGGTCTTCTCGGCGTCGGCCACCCGGCCCAGCCGCAGGTACGTGTAGCCCAGCAGCTGCAGGTTGTGCAGGTGGTGCCAATCGTCGCCGGGACGCATCTTCTCGGCCTTCGCGTCGGCCTCCTCGATCGCGTCGGCCTTCTCGAACTGGACGAGCGCTTCCTGCCAGCGTCCCAGGCGCGGCAGAACGTGGCCGTACATGTGCTGGGCGTGCGCGATGCCGGGGCTCGACTCGGCGTAGATCTTTCCGTGGCCCGCGGCCTCGGCGTGGTGGCCGATGTTCTCGAACGAGTGGACGAGGTAGTGGTGCGCGCCCAGATGACCGGGCGAGCGCACGAGCGCGGTCTCGTAGAACGCGATCGAGGCGGCGCCGCCGAACTGCCCGCGGCCCCACGGGCCGGGTTCCTCGGCGTTTCCCCGCAGGATCCACAGCTCGGCATCGTCGGGATACTGCGCGAGAGCCGCATCGAGAGCGGATTTGAGCGCGGCGTGCTTGTCGTGCTCTTCCGACGGCGGCGCGGCCTGAGCGTCGATCTGTGTGGCGCGCAGCGCGATGAAGGTCTGTTCCTTCGCCGAGGCTTTCGGCGCGAGTTCTTTCGCTTTGCCGATCGCGGTCGCCGTGGCGTCGGGGCGCTCGAGCCCCTGTTCGGCGCGGGCGAGGCCCATCCAGCACATCGCGCAGTTCGGGTCCGACCGGAGCGCCTGGTGGAACGAGCGCGCGGCCTCGATGAAGACGTAGTGGTGGAGATCCGTCAGGCCCTGGTCGTAGAAGGCCTGCGCGTCGGGCGAGCTCGTCGTGATCGGCTGGTGGACGTGTCCAACGTCCGTCTTCAACGTCGTCGGCCGCTCCAGCAGCGCCGCCTCCACCGGGTCGCCGGCCGCGGCGCATCCCGCGTGGGACAGCGTCAGGGGGGGCTCCGAGGCGGAGAGGGCCAGGGCGGCAAAGGCGAGGGCGAGCAGGCAGACGAGAATCGAACGCTTCAACATCGGAATACCTCAGCGGAGAGCATACGGCTTGCCGTCCCGGGCGACGTCGAATTTGCGAGACTTTCCCTTCGGAATCGAGAGGGACTTCCACCGGGCGCCCGCGAAGTGGCGGGCCATGTACACGACCTGGCCCACGTGGTACGCGTAGTGCGTGAGCTGGCGGTCGATGGCCTGGAGAACCGTGTGCGGCTCGCCGCGGAGCGTGACGGTGCGCAGGAGGTCCCCGGGGGACACCGCCGCGAGGGCGTCGAAGAGGAGCTTCCAGCCAGCCTCCCAGCGTTCCATCACTCGCGCCTTCGAATCGCCGCCGTCCAGCTCGAACTCCCCGTCGCGGTCCCGGTCCGGCTTCTCGCCGTCGGTCGTCAGGAAATCGGTCCAGCGCGAGCGCATGTTGCCCGAGATGTGTTTGAGGATGATCGCGATGCTGTTGGACTCGGGATCCGGCGCGCGGAACAGGTCGGCGTCGGCGACCTGAGCGACCGCTCTGTCGGAGAGGTCCTTGTACTTGCGGAACTGGAGGACCACGTCCTCCAGGTAAGCGCGGCCGACGTCCGATTCGGGCATTGGAAACCTCAATCCTAGCCCTGACCATAGAATTCCCGGGGTGAATCGCGATCCCCTCTCCGGTTTCCACGCGGCCGTCCAGGACTGGTTCCGCGCGTCTTTTCCCGAGCCCACCGGAGCGCAGAAGAAAGGCTGGCCGCCCATCCTCGGGGGGCGCTCGACGCTGCTCCTCGCGCCGACGGGCTCGGGCAAGACGCTCGCCGCGTTCCTGGCGGCGATCGACCGCCTCATGTTCACGCCCGAGCCGGCGAAGACGGAGCGCCTGCGGGTGCTCTACATCTCGCCCCTGAAGGCGCTGGGGGTGGACGTCGAGCGCAACCTGCGCGCGCCGATCGCCGGCATCGCGGGAGCGGCCGCGCGCTTGGGAATCCCGCACCGGATCCCGACGGTGGCGATTCGCTCCGGCGACACGCCCTCGGACGAGCGCGCGAAGATCGCACGCACGCCTCCCGACATCCTGATCACGACGCCCGAGTCGCTCTATCTCCTGCTGACCTCGCAGGCCGCCGCGATGCTGTCCTCGATCGAGACCGTGATCGTCGATGAGATCCACGCGGTCGCCTCGAGCAAGCGCGGGGCCCACCTCTTCCTGTCGCTCGAACGCCTCGAGGCGCTGCGCCGAAGGGGGGCGTCCGCTGCAGCGCATCGGGCTATCGGCCACGCAGCGCCCGCTCGAGGAGATCGCGCGCCTGCTCGGCGGGGGAGAGGTTTCGGGGCGCAAGGGATCGGTGTGGACGCCGCGGGCCGTCGAGATCGTGGACGCCGGCGCGCGCAAAGAGCTCGACATCAAAGTCGAGGTTCCTCCCGAAGACATGGCTCGCATCGGAGAGGTCGCCGAAGGAGATTCCGTCGGGACCGGCCTCCCGCGGCCCGACGCGCGAATCGATTTGGCCCTCGATCTATCCGCGGCTGGTCGAGCTGATTCGCGCGCACCGCTCGACGATGATCTTCTTCCAACAGCCGGCGGCTCGCCGAGAGACTCGCGGCCGCGATCAACGAGACCGCCGGTGAAGAGCTGGCGCTGGCCCACCACGGCTCCGTGGCGCGCGAGAAGCGGCAGGAGATCGAGGACCGCTTGAAGCGCGGCGTGCTGCCGGCGATCGTCGCGACGTCCTCGCTCGAGCTCGGCATCGACATGGGAGCGGTCGATCTGGTGATCCAGATCGAGGCGCCGGCCTCGATCGCGTCCGGCATCCAGCGGATCGGCCGCGCGGGCCATCCGTCGGAGAGATCTCGCGGGGGATCCTCTTCCCCAAGTACCGCGGCGACCTGCTCGCGGCGGCGGCAGCCACGCGAGCGCATGCGAGAAGGGAAGGTCGAGGAGACCGCTTATCCCGCGCAATCCGCTCGACGTGCTCGCGCAGCAGATCGTGGCGATCGCGGCAACGCGGCGAGATCGGCGTCGAGGAGCTGTGGGCGCTCGTGCGCCGCGCGGCGCCCTTCGCGGAGCTGCCGCGCGCGTCGTTCGAGGGCGTGCTCGACATGCTGTCGGGCCGGTATCCCTCCGACGAGTTCGCGGAGCTGCGCCCGCGCATCACGTGGGACCGCGTGGGCGGCCGCGTCCGTGCGCGCGAGGGCGCCAAGCGCGTCGCGGTCGTCAACGCGCGGCACGATCCCGGATCGCGGCCTCTATGGCGTGTTCCTCGCGGGCGACGGACCCCGCGCGGAGCCTGCGCGTGGGCGAGCTCGACGAGGAGATGGTCTTCGAGTCGCTTCCCGGCGACGTCTTCGTGCTCGGCGCCTCGTCCTGGCGGATCGAGGAGATCACGCACGACCGCGTGATCGTCTCGCCGGCGCCCGGGCGAGCCCGGAAAGATGCCGTTCTGGCACGGCGACCGTCCGGGCCGGCCACCCGAGTTCGGAGAGGCGATCGGAGAGCTCGCCGCGGCGCCTCTCCGCGGAGCCGCCGGAGGCGGCCGCGCGCCGGCTCCGCGAGGACAACGGCCTCGACGAGAAGGCGGCCACGAGCCTCGTCGCGTATCTGAAGGAGCAGAAGGAGGCGACCGACGTCGTCCCGAGCGACCGCACGATCGTCGTCGAGCGCTATCGCGACGAAATCGGAGACTGGAGAGTGTGCATCCTTTCGCCCTTCGGCGCGCGCGTCCACGCGCCCTGGGCCACGGCGGCCCTGGCGCGGCTGAAGCAGGGCAGCGGCGCCGACGTCGAGGCTATCTGGTCGGATGACGGCATCGTGTTTCGCCTCCCGGAATCCGACGAGCCCCCGGAGCGTCGCTTCTGATTCCGGCCTCCGACGAGATCGAGGACGCGGTCGTCGAGAGCCTCGGCGAGACGTCGCTCTTCGCCGCGCGTTTCCGCGAGAACGCGGCGCGCGCCCTGCTCCTGCCCCGGCGGCATCCGGGGCGGCGGAGCCCCCTCTGGGCGCAGCGAAAGCGGGCCGCGGACCTCCTGGCCGTGGCCTCGCGCTACGGCTCCTTCCCGATCCTGCTCGAGACCTACCGCGAGGTGCTTCGAGACGTCTTCGACCTTCCGGCGACCGTGGACGTGTTGCGCCGCATCGAGAGCCGGCGCATCCGCGTCTCCGTCGTGGACTCGCGCACGCCGTCGCCCTTCGCGGCGTCGCTGCTCTTCTCCTACGTCGCCAACTTCATCTACGACGGAGACGCGCCGCTGGCCGAGCGACGGGCGCAGGCGCTTTCGGTGGATCAGGCGCAGCTGAAGGAGCTTCTGGGCGAGGAAGAACTCCGCGAGCTCTTCGATGCCGAGGCGATCGAGAGCCTGGAAAGGTCGCTGCAGCGCCTGGAGGGTAACGGGCCGCGCCACGCGGACGGGCTGCACGACCTGCTTCTCTCGCTGGGGGATCTGACCCTGGAAGAGCTCCGGGAGCGCGCGGCCTCGCCGGGCGAGGTCGAGTCGTGGCTGGAGGCTCTCGTGAGCCAGCGGCGCGTGGTGCGAGCCACGATCGCCGGGCAAGAGCGCTACGCCGCGGCGGAGGATGCGGCGCGGCTGCGCGATGCTCTCGGCGTCGTTCCGCCCCGTGGGCTGCCCGATGCGTTCCTCGAGCCGGTGGCCGATCCTGCTGGGGGATCTTCTGTCGCGTTACGCGCGCACCCACGGTCCGTTCCGCCTCGAGGACGCAGCCGGCCGATTCGGCCTCGCGCCGGGCCTCGCGCGACTCGCGCTCGATCGTCTCGCGAGAAGGGCCGCGTCGTCGAGGGAGACTTCCTTCCCGGCGGGCGCACGCGCGAATGGACCGACGCCGGGGTGCTCCGCGCGATCAAGCGCCGGTCGCTGGCGAAGCTGCGCAAGGAGGTCGAGCCGGTCGAGCCCGGCGCGTTCGCGCGGTTCCAGGCCGGATGGCAGGGCGTAGACCGGCCGCGGCCGGGCCTGGACGCTCTGCTTTCCGCGATCGAGCAGCTCCAGGGCGCGCCGCTTCCCGCCTCCGCGGTCGAGACCGAGATCCTGCCGGCGCGGGTCGAGGCGTACCGCCCGGCGGACCTGGATTTCCTGATGGCTTCGGGGGAAGTCCTGTGGAGAGGTCTCGAGCCTCTCGGACCCTCCGACGGCCGCATCGCGTTCTATCTGCCCGACCGTTACGCGCTGCTCGCTCCGCCCTCCGGCCAGGCGGAAGGCAGGCTTGCCTCCGAGATTCGGCGGCTGCTGCAAACACGCGGCGCGCTCTTCTTCTCGGACCTCGCCGTGGAAACCGGCGCCTTCCCGAGCGACATCGTCCACGCGCTGTGGGAGCTCGTCTGGTCGGGCGAGGCACGCAACGACACGCTCGCGCCGCTGCGCTCGCTTCTGGCGGGATCCTCCTCGCGCGCGACGCGGCGCGGGGGACGGATATTTCGCTCGCGCCGGCTGGGTCCTCCGGGCAGCGAGGGACGCTGGTCTGTGACGCCGATCTCGCCTCGCCAGGCGCCGACCGAGACGGAGAGGCGCGCAGCGCTTGCGCGCACCCTCCTCGAGCGCTATGGCGTGCTCATTCGCGAGGCCGCGGGCGCGGAGGGCGTGCCGGGCGGATTCTCGACCGTGTACCCGGTTCTCAAGGCGATGGAAGAAGCGGGACAGATCCGGCGCGGCTATTTCGTCGCGGGCCTCGGCGCCACGCAGTTCGCGCTGGCCGGCGCCGAGGACCGGCTGCGATCGCTTCGCGAGCCGTCCGAGGATCCGCGGACACTGGTCCTCGCGGCGACGGACCCGGCCAATCCCTACGGCGCGTCGCTCCCCTGGCCGGCCGGCGACGCGCGGCCGCAGCGGGCGGCGGGAGCGCACGTCATCCTGCGGGACGGCGCGCTGCTGGCATGGATCGGGCGCACCGAGCGAAACCTCGTGACGTACCTGCCGCCCGACGAGCCCGAGCGGAGCGCGGCGGCGAAGGATCTGGCGCGCACCCTCGCGGGTCTGGTCGAGACCGGGAAGCGCCGCGCCGTCCTCGTCGGAAAGATCGACGGGCGCGATCCGCGCGAGACTTCGCTGTCGACGCAGCTGGTCGAAGAGGGATTCCTCTGGGGCAGCCGGGGGTATCTGAAACGTCCCTCCGCGGCCGGCGGTTAAGCGGTGGCGGGCTTGCGCGTCTTGCGATAGATCCAGAGCAGGAGAATCGCGCCGAGCAGCGCACCGACGAAGCCCGCCGGCTCGCCTTCCCGGTAGAGCCCGAGCAGACGGCCGAGGAATCCGCCGACGACCGCGCCGACGATACCCAGCAGCGTCGTGACGACGAAGCCGCCGGGATCCTTGCCGGGCATGAGCAGCTTGGCGAGGGCGCCCACCACGAGACCGAAGAGGATCCAGCCGAGGATTCCAAACATGAGCACCTCCTGGAAGGGTCTTAAAAAAAAGTCATCCCGAGGAGCGTAACGACGAGGGATCCCGTACTCGTCGAGCCCGGGATCCCTCGCTGCGCTCGGGATGACGCCGGTCAAGGAACGATATCCCGCCGGGGGAAGTTGCTGCTAGGCTTTGCCGCGACATGAACCGTCTCGGCGCCGGGATCCTCGCTCTCGTTGTGCTCGCCGGAGCGCCGTCCGCACTTTCCGGGGAGGACGCGCAGGAGACGCCGCCGCGGCCGAAGATCGGCCTCGCCCTCGGAGGAGGAGGCGCGCGCGGGATGGCCCACATCGGCGTCATCCGGGCGCTCGAGGAGCTCCACATCTCGGTCGATTACGTCGCCGGAACCAGCATGGGCTCGGTGATCGGCGGCCTCTATTCGTGCGGCTACACGCCCGACGAGATCGAGAAGCTGGTCAAGACAATCAAGTGGGCAACGCTCTTCGAGGACGCGCCGGAGCGGAAAGAGCAGTCGTTCCGTCAGAAGGAAGACGACTTCGACCACCTGATCCCGCTGGAGTTCGGGCTCAACTTCAAGAAGGGCGGCCTCGTTCTTCCGCCCGGGCTGATCGCGGGCAGCAAGCTCGGCTTCATCCTCCAGAACGCGACGCTTCCGTGCGCCGCCGTCGGGAACTTCGACGAGCTGCGCATCCCGTTTCGCGCTGTGGCGACGGACATCCAGACCGGCCTGCCCTACGTCATGTCGAAGGGCAATCTGTCGCGGGTCATCCGCGCGAGCATGGCGATTCCGGCCATCTTCACCCCCGTCGAGATCGACGGCCACCTGCTGATCGACGGCGGCGAGTCGGAGAACCTGCCGGTGCAGACCGTGAAAGCCATGGGCGCCGACATCGTCATCGCCGTCAACGTGGGCTCCTCGGGAGCCGCCGAGGCCGCGAAGCCCACGAACGTCGGCGCCATGATCGGCCGCCTGATCGATCTGCCGCTGCAGCAGAACACCCAGACCTCCGCGAAGCTGGCGAACGTCGTCATCACCCCCGATCTCGACGGCTTCACATCGGCGGATTTCGTCAAGGGGACCGAGATGATCCCCCTGGGCTACAAGGCGGCCATGGCCGACAAGGAGAAGCTCACGCCCTACGGGGAGCCCGAGAGCGTCTTCAGCGCATGGAAGCGGGGCCACGACGCGACGCTCCCGCCCCCGCCGTACATCGACGCGGTCGAGATCGCGCCGGTGCCCGGCGTGGACCCCCGGAGGATCGAATACATCGTCGAGAGCAAGCCCGGCGGCGTTCTCGACACGAAGACCCTGGGCTCCGATCTCAAACGCATCTACGCCCTCGGCATCTTCGAGATCGTCAGCTACGAGATCATCGAAGACGACAAGCGTCATATCCTCCGTATTACACCCACGCTGAAGTCTTGGGGACCCACCTACCTGAAGCTGGGCCTGGGCCTGGGAACCGACTTCCAGTTCACGACGCAGTTCGGCGTCGTTGCGCTCGTGGACGCGACGGAGCTGAACAGCCTCGGCGGCCAGTGGAAGACCACCGCCACGATCGGAAATCCGCTCGAGATCAAGACCCGTTTTTTCCAGCCGTTGAACTACCGGGGGCACCTGTTCCTTTCGCCCTATGCGGGGTGGAGCCAGGAGAGCGCCCAGGTCTTCGTGGACCAGATCGCGGTGGGCACGTATCGCGTGTCGCGCGCCGTCGTCGGGGGAGACATCGGCTACGACTTCGGTACCTGGGGAGAGCTGCGCGTCGGTTACGCCCGGGCCTGGGGGGAGGGCCGCCGCAAGGTCGGCGATCCGATCTTTCCGAACCTGGACTGGGACGAAGGAGGGTTGACGGCACGCATGACCGTCGACCAGCTCGACGACGTCAATCTGCCGCACTCCGGATACTTCGGCTTGATCGACTACGTCGCGAGTCGGCAGAGCCTCGGCAGCACGGAATCCTACGATCGTTTCGACGTCGGGCTCCTCGGCGTCAAGACCTGGGGCCGTTGGACGGTGCTGACGAAGATCCAGGGAGGCGACAGCTTCGGAACCAACATTCCCTTTTACGACGAGTTCAGTCTGGGCGGACTCTTCTTGTTGTCCGGCCGTCCCATCCGCCAGCTGACCGGGGATACGTACGCCCTGGGCGTCGCGCTGCTCTACTACCGCCTGAACAAGGAGCCCGGGACGATCCTGAAGAATCTCTCGATCGGCATTTCGGTCGAGGGCGGGAACGCCTGGCCGGACCACGCCTCGGTGACCTTCTCGAGCCTCAAGCCGGCGGGAAGCATCTACGTCATCGCCGACACGATCCTGGGTCCTCTCACCCTCGGCTATGGCCGCTCGAGCAACAGCAACGAATCGGCGTACCTGTTTCTGAACCGATCGTTTTAGCTCACGGAGTCATCCCGAGCGCAGCGAGATAGCCGACCACCAAAGGCAAGCCCCCGGCAGTAGGCAACGCCTGCCGCAGGCCGTGCGGTCATCCCGGACTCGAAGAGCACGAGATCCCTCGGGCTGGTGCCCTCGGGATGACAACTTTCAGAGCCGGTTCAAGCCGTCCAAACCCGCCACCTTGTACGCCTCGGCCATCGTCGGATAGTTGAAGACCGTGTCGCGGAAGTAGTCGATCGTGCCGCCGAAGGCAAGGACCGCCTGGCCGATGTGCACGATCTCGGTCGCTCGCTCGCCGAAGATGTGCACGCCGAGGAGCTTTCGCGTCTTCGGGTCGAAGAGCAGCTTGAGCAGTCCCGCGTCGACGCCAAGCATCTGTCCCTTGGCGAGCTCCTCGAACTTCGAGAGGCCGATCTCGTAGGGGATCTTCTCCGCGGTCAGTTCCTGCTCGGTCTTTCCGACCATCGAGATCTCGGGAATCGCGTAGATGCCGTACGGGATCGCCGTGCGCGACTCGCAGTAGCGCGCCGAACATGTGGCAGCTCGCCAGCCGCCCCTGCTCCATGGAGGTCGAGGCGAGCGCCGGGAATCCGATCACGTCCCCCGCTGCGTAGATGTGCGGGACGGGCGTCTGGTAGAACTCGTTGACCTCGATCTTTCCACGTGCGTCGGCGGACAGCCCCGCCGCCGGAAGGTTCAGCAGGTCGGCGTTCGTCTGGCGTCCGACGGTATAGAGGAGCTTCTCGCCGTGGACCTCCTTCCCGCTCTCGAGGCAGGCCAGGACGCGGCCTTTCGCATCGGATCCGACCGAAACGACTTTCTCGCCCAGCCGGAACGTCGCGCCGCGCTGGCGCATGAAGTACATCAGTGCGTCGATCATCTCGCGGTCCACGAAGTCGAGCACGGTAGGCCGGGCCTCGATCACGGTGACCTTGATGTTCAACGCCGAAACCATCGACGCGTACTCGAGACCGATGACGCCGGCTCCGACGACGATGACCTCTCGAGGAAGCGTCGTGCCCTGAAGCAGCTGGTCGGAATCGACGATCCGGTCGCCGTCGAGGGGAACGTTGTCGCTGTGCGCCGGACGCGTGCCGCAGGCGATGAGAACATGCTCGGCCGTCAGGCGTGTGAGGTCGCCGTCGCTGGACGTCACCTCGAGGGTGTGCGGATCGACGAACCGGGCCGCGCCGTGCACGGTCGTGACGTGGTTGCGCCCGAGTTGCGCGCGCACGACCTCCATCTCTCTGGCCATGACCTTCTGCACGCGGAAGGAGAGATCCGCGACCGTGATCTCGCGGTTGACGGCGTAGTCCTGCCCGTAGAACGTCTTCTCGCGAAAGCCCGTGAGGTAGAGAATCGCCTCGCGCAGCGTTTTGGACGGAATCGTCCCGGTGTGCAGGCAGACGCCGCCGACCATCTCCTTGCGGTCCACAACCGCGACTCTCTTCCCGAGCTTGGCCGCGGCGATCGCGCCCTTCTGCCCGGCCGGTCCGGTTCCGATCACGACGAGGTCGTAGGCCGAGGACATGGCAGTCAGCGTCTCATGACGCGTGTGAAGTTCCCGTTGAGCCTTCGGGCATCCAGACCGTCTCCCCCGTGGCGACGAAGAACAGCCCCGCCTTCGTCGGCGTCCCCGTCAGCTTCTCCCAGGAGCGCCGGTAATGTCCAACCTGCGGGAAGTAGAACTCGAGCAGACCGGCGCGGTTGGCGTCGGTGATCGCGTCGGATTTGTAGTCGACGAGCACCCATTCGCCGTCCTCCTCGAAGACGAGGTCCACGACGCCGACGAGCGTTCGCTCCCCGTCCGGAAGAGCGAATGGGACTTCGACCAGCCGCCGCTTCGCGCGCTGCGCCCGGGCCCAGAGGTCGGAGCCCCGCACGGCCTCGACGATCCGCAGCACCTCCGCGAGCTCCTCCGCCGGCCGCTCCTCGGCGGCGAGCAGGTTGGCCACGGGAAGAGCGAGGTCGAGCTTCGGATCGCGCATCGCGGCTTCGAGCGCGCCGTGGAGGACGCGCCCCCAGGACATGCCCCGTCCGGTCGACTCCCAGGCCGGCGGGGTGCCGGTGTGGGCCACCGAAGTGACCGACGCGACGGCGTACGTGGGGGTGGACGCCGCCCCGAGCCGCGAGGCACGTTCGGCGCGGGCGATCTCCGGATCTTCGGCGAGCCGGGGTGGCGAGGCCGGGTCCGCCGCCGCCCGTCGGGCGGAAGGGGCCGATGCCGGAAGCGCGGCCGGCAGCAAGCGGTCGAGCGGCGCCCACGGTCCCGAGGCCTTGCCCGCGGCCGTCCGCTTGATGCTGACGACGAGCATCTCGGCCGCGCGCGTGGCTCCGACGTACAGGAGCCGTACGGTCTCGGCCAGCTCGAACTTTTTCTCGGCCTCGCGCATCGCGTCCCAGCCGGTGGGAGCGGCGAGGTCCTGCTCTCCGCGCTGGCCGAGTTTCTGGACCACCCGGAAGTATCCGGCGGGCGGCTCGCGCTCGCGGTCGATCCAGAAGTCGCGCGGAGGAAAGTTGTCGGCCGCCGGTTCGGCGAGGAAAACGACGGGGGCCTCGAGACCCTTGGCTCCGTGGAGCGTCATGAGGCGAACCACGCCCGGGCGCCCCGGTTCGATGCTCATTTGCTCGATGAGGTCCTCGTGCCGCATGCGCTCGATCTCTCCGACGACACCCGCGAAATCGAGGCCCTCCGCCGAGAACTTCCGGGCGGCGGCCAGGGCCTTGAGCAGATTGCCGGCGCGGCTCGCGCCAAGTTCCTCGGCGGCGGCCAGCGCAACGAGACCGAGCCGGCCGCACAGCCGCGCAATCGCCGCCGCGGGCGGGAGCCCTTCGACGTCGACGAGCGCCTCGCGCAGCAGGCGCCCGGCGCGCGCGATCCTCGGGTCGGCCGCCGCGGGCGGCTCGGCGGTAAACCGGAAGCGGCCCCCGGCGCGTGCGAACCGGTAGAGCGCGTCGTCGTCGACGCCGAAGATGGGGCCGCGCAGGGCGGCGACGAACGGCACCGGATCGTCCGGATCCGACAGCGATTCGAGCAGCGGCATGAGGGCGCCGAGCTCGTCCGACTCGCCGAAGGCGCCACCCCCGGCGATCTCGTACGGGACGCCGAGGCCCTCGAGCGCGCGCGCGTATACGCCCATGAAACGGCGCCGCCGGAAGAGCACCAGAAAGTCGCCCGGCGCGCGGTCCCCGGACGCGACCGAGGCCGCGATGAAGCGGCTGATCCGCTCCGCGTCTTCCCGGACGACGGGCTCGGTCCGGCTGCCGGACGCCGGAACCTCGAGGCGGAACACCGACGGAGCGGCCGCGGAGCTCCGGCGGTGGGCGTTGAGCGCGACATAGGCCGCCTGCTCTGGCGTCGAAGCGGCGGGGAAGAAGTCGGGCTGTCCGAAGGAGCGGTTGACCCAGTCGCAGAGCACGGCGCTCGAACGGAAGTTGGTCGAGAGCTCCACGATCCGGCCGCCGTTCCTCTCGATGAGACCGCGCACGGTCTGGTAGGTCTGGATATCCGCGCGGCGGAAGCGGTAGATGGACTGCTTCGGGTCGCCGACGACGAAGAGCGAGCCCGGGACCGGCCGGAGCTTTCTCCAGTCGGTCTCTTCGGAATCCTCGCCGGCCAGGTAGAAGAGCAGCTCGGCCTGGATCGGGTCGGTGTCCTGAAACTCGTCGACGAGTATGGGGGTGAAGCGCTGGCGCAGGGCGCGCCGCACGTCGGGGCGCGCGCGAAGCAGGTCTCGGGCCTCGATCAGGAGGTCCTGGAAGTTCAGCCGGCCGTTCTCCCGCCGCCAGGCGCGATACGCGTTCCGCGCGGCGACGAGAATCGGCATGACGATCGGGTGCAGGTGCTCGGCCCAGGCCTTGAGCCCGGGCTTGACGACTTCCTCTTGAAGCGACTCGAGGGCCGTCTTGAGCGCGCGGGGCGCCTTCTCGCGGGCCTTGCTCCCGCGGAGGACCTGGAGCACCTGCACGAAATCGGCGGCGCGGGTCGTGTCGTACAACCCGGTCAGACGCCGCGCGCGGCGCACCGCGCTCTCGAATCCCGTCCATCCGTCCGGCCCGGCTTCGGCGGGTAGGGCGGCGCAGGCCTGGTCGAGAAAGACGGCCACCCGCCGCCGCCCCTCGCCGAAGTCGGGCTCCGGCGTCTCTCGGCCGTAGGCCGGCTCGACGTCGGAGTTCTCGCAGACCTCGTCGTAGGCCCCGCGCAGATCGTCCATGCGAACGCCGAGCGATGCGAGCCGCGGGATCACGGGATGGTTCGCGACGAAGAGCGACTGGACGTAACGCCGCCACGCTTCCTCGCGTGCGCCGTTGTCCTCGGGCTCGTCCATCTCGCGGAACGCCGGATCCACTCCGGCCTCGACCGGCCGCTCCCGGAGCAGCCGTGCGCAGAAGGCGTGGATCGTTCCGACGAAGCAGGATTCGAGCGCGGAAAGCGCCTCGTCGAGGTTGCGGCGGCGGCCGGCGTCGGTCTCGCCTCCGCGCCGCTGCTCGAGCTCGTTCTGGAAGCGCTGCGACAGTTGCGCGGCGGCGCGGATCGTGAATGTCACGGCCGACAGGTTCTCGACGCGCGCGGCCCCGGTCGCCACGAGGGCGACCATCCGGGCCACCAGGCAGGTGGTCTTGCCCGTGCCGGCCGCGGCTTCGACGAGCATCGTCGTGCCGAGATCCTCGGCGATGGCGCGGCGGGCCGCGTCGTCCGCGGGGACCCGGCCCTGCTCAGTCGTCTTCGTCGCCATGCAGTTGCCGGAAGGCCGTCAGGAGCGGATCCGTCGCCGCGGCGAGCTTGCGCTGCGAGGCCTCGCTCGCCTCGACCCGTCCGCCGCACACCGCCTCGAAGTCGCAGAACTTGCAGCCGTCCCTGGAGGTCGCGTGCGGGAAGAGTCCGGCGCCGGCGAGATCGAAGAGCCGCGAGAGCGCGCGGCCCGTCTCCGCGGCATCGACGGGAATCGTCATGCGCTGGCCCTCGCCCTTGCGGCCGGGGAAGAAATAGCCCGAACGGGAGACCCGGCCTTCGCGGCCGCTGCGTTTCAGGAGCGTCTCGAAGGCCATGGCGTAGAGCGCGGGCTGGACCTGGCGGCCGCCGTGCAGTCCGCGTCCTTCCTGGATCCCAAAGGCGCTCCCGGTCTTGTAGTCCCAGACGTGGAAGTCCCCGTCCTCCGCTTCGTCGACGCGATCGATCGATCCGCGCAGCAGCACGCGCTCGCCGCGGCCGAGCGGGATCTCCACCGGCTCGGCGCTGGCGATTCCGCCTTCGGCGACCTCGCGCATGCCGAAGCCGACCTCGAACCAGCGTGGTGTGACGTCGCGGCAGTGATCGGCCTCCGCCGCCAGGAATGTGCGGCACGCGTGCAGGATCGTCTCGCGCTGGGACTCGAAGGCGACCTCGCTCGACGGCGGTACACGTTCGCGCCACGCGTCGATGCGCGCGGCGGCGAGCGAGAACAGGGCATCGGAGTGCCTTCGGACGTCGGGCTTCTCGCCGCGCCGCGCCAGGTCCTCGAGGAACGCGCGGAAGACCTCGTGGAGCAGACTGCCCTCGTCGCGGGGTTCGAGCCAGCGCGTGGGGTCGCGTTCGAGATCGTCGGGCGGCCGGACCCGCAGCACGTTGCGGACGAAGTAGGAGAACGGGCAGCCGGCGAGGGACTGGACGAGCGAGGCCGACGTGGGCCGTCCGCTCCGGCGCGGGTCGAGCTCGGGCGCCGGCGCCGCCAGGCGTCCGTCCCACCGCGTGAAGTCGTCGGACGCGCGCGCGGCGAGGGCGGCGCGGCCGTCCTCGAGCCAGGGGAACCGCGCACGCACCAGCGGCGCGGCCGACCCGGGCGGGGCCGCGGCGTCGGCGAGGCGGGCGAGCCACCACTCGCTCTCGTCGAGCGCGGCGCCGGCGCCGGGAACGAAGCCCGCCGGCGGGGGCAGTTGGGCGAGCATCGAGCCGTAGTCGGCATTCGTGCCGGTCTTCGCGCGATAGAGCTCGAGGAAGAAGGGCGACGGCGCCGGCTCGCCGGCCTGGGACAGGTTGCGGATGTCGAACTTCGAATAGCTCGCCGTGAGCGATCCGCGAAGTCGCGCGACGCAAGCCTGCAGGGCGCGCGCCTGCTCGCGCGGCCGCTCGCGCTCGATCGCGAGCAGCGGCCGATCGAGCGCCTCGTTGATTCGCCGCCGCTCGTCGTCGAGCAGCACGGGATCCTCGAGGTCCCGTCCGGGGTGCCGGGTCTCGTCGAGCCCCAGAGGAACGTCCGGCCGCGGCCCGAATGCCCGCCCGTGGCGAACGCGCTGACATGGAGGTGCCCGGGCCGCGGGCGGTCCGCGAGCACGGCGAGGTCGTTAACCGCGTCGCGCAGCCGCTCGAGGGCATCGTCCAGACGTACGGTGGCCGCCGGGAGGTCCGCGATCTCGCGAAAGAGCGTCTCGAGCGCCGTGCGGGCGGCGACGTCGAAGTCGTCGGCGACGCGCGCGAACTCCGAAACGAACGCTCCGGCGCCGCGCGCGAGGTCCCGCAGGCGGTCCTCCGAGCCGTCGGGCGGCGCGAGCTCCAACGCGCGCGCGGCGAAGGCGCGCGCCAGACGTGCCGTCTCGAGTCGCCGGGCGCGGACCGCCGAGCGCTCTTCGGGCGACCCTTCCTCCGAAGGCTCGTCGCGGCGCGAGGGCCGCTCGGGGCCTTCGAGCTCGCGAATCAGGCGGTCGAGCGCCGCGAGGTGTCGGCGCCGGCCCCATCCGATGCGCGCACGGCGGATCTCGCGCGCCACGGCGCCGCCCGGCGGCGCGTCCGGGGAGTCATCGAGCCGCCGCAGGGAGACGGCCCCCGACGCGATCGCCTCGCGCATTCGGTCGGCGGCGAAGCCCTCCGCGATCCATGCGAGAAAGGCGAGCGCGGCCTGTCCGGGCCGGCTGTAGGTGACGGCGACGCCGCTGGCGAACGTGCACGGGATTCCGTGCTCGCGCGAGAGCTCCCACGCCAGGGCCGGATAGACGCTCTCGTCGGTGTGGAGGATCTCGACGTCATCGAACGGGATTCCGCCCGCGAGGCAACGGCGGAAGACCTCGCGAATCTCGTTTTCCTCGCCGATCGCGCGGACGAGCGCGACCCCGTCCGCGCGGGCCGTCCACCCGGCCGGCTCGTCCACGGCCAGCCGTTCGAGACGGTCGCCGGCGAGCCGTTCGAGGAAAAGGCGCTCGAGCTCGGAGAGCTCCGCGTCGGCCGGGAGGAGGTAGACCGTCGGCGCGCCGGGCGGAAGCCCCATCGCGGCCGCGCGGGAGAGCACGTCGAGAGAGTCGACGAAGCGGCCGGCCGCGAGCGCATCGGCGTAGCCGGCGAGCACCCGGCGCAGCTCCGCCGCCTTGCGGCGGTCCACGAACGCCGCGGCGGGGATCCCCGAGGGCCCGATGCCGGCCGCCCGCAGCTCGTCGAGCGTGCGCTGCATCGCGCGATGCAGGCCCGTCCGATCCCGCAGGGCTCCGAAATACGAATCCGCGGGCAGCGCCTGCGTGCAGGCCTGCTCGACGAGGGCGAGGGCCTGCGCGCGGGACAGAAGCCGAAGGCCCTCGCGCGCGAGCCCCGGTCCCGCGGCGGCGAGCGCCAGCGTGCGCACCGTCTCGACTCGGAGGTTCATCCAGGGATGCCCCTCCCGCGCCAGCCGCTCGACGAGCGTGTGCCCGATGGAAAGCGATGGAGAAACGAGGACCTTCTCCTCCAGAGGCCGCTCCGCGCAGACGCGCGCGAGCGATTCGATCAGCCGCGTTCCCGGCGGCGCGGGCGCTTTGCGACGCCCCTCGGGCTCGTCGAAGGGGAGGAAGGGCTGTTCCGCCATGAAGCTTCTATTCATATCGTGACATCGGTCAGATGAAGTCCGGGTTCCAACACCTCGCCGACGGGATACACTTTCATTGGCTAAACGGGGGAGCCCACTCCGGCTCGCCAAGGCGGCGGGCGGACGGCTGAGAGTCCGGCGAGAGCGCCGGAGACCCCGCGAAACCTGATGCGGGTAATGCCGCCGTAGGGAGGTCACATGAGCACTCGCCGCGAGGCGCGGCCCGGCAACGAGGTCGCCCATCGAGAGCCCCTGCCCGGATCGCGCAAGGTCTACGTTGCCGGCAGCGCCGGCATCCGGGTTCCGTTCCGCGAGATCGCCCTCCATCCCACGCGGAGCGCGCGGGGGAGACCGAGCTGAATCCGCCTCTGCGCGTCTACGACACGTCCGGCCCGTACACCGATCCCTCCGTCGCGATCGACCTGGAGAAGGGACTGCCGGAGCTGCGGCGGCCGTGGATCCTGGCGCGCGGCGACTACGAACGGTCGCGCCCCCGCCGCGGAAACGCTCCCGGACTGGATCTGGCCCGGCCGCGCGAGGTCCTCCGCGGACGCGGCCCGGTGACGCAGATGCACTACGCGCGGCAGGGCGAGATCACGCCGGAGATGGGGTTCGTCGCGCTCCGCGAGGGACTGCACGCCCGAATTCGTGCGCGACGAGGTCGCCCGCGGCCGCGCGATCATCCCGGCCAACATCAACCACCCCGAGACCGAGCCGATGATCATCGGCCGCAACTTCCTGGTGAAGATCAACGCCAACATCGGCAACTCGGCCGTCGGCTCGTCGATCGACGGAGGAGGTCGAGAAGATGCTCTGGGCCACGCGCTGGGGCGCCGACACGGTGATGGACCTCTCGACCGGCAAGAACATCCACGAGACGCGCGAGTGGATCCTGCGCAACTCGCCCGGTGCCCGATCGGCACCGTGCCGATCTACCAGGCCCTGGAGAAGGTCGGACGGCAAGGCCGAGGACCTGACCTGGGAGATCTTCCGCGACACGCTCATCGAGCAGGCCGAGCAGGGCGTGGACTACTTCACGATCCACGCCGGCGTGCTGCCTGCGCTACATCCCGCTGACCGCGCGGCGCGTGACGGGCATCGTCTCGCGCGGCGGCTCGATCATGGCCAAGTGGTGCCTGGCCCACCACCAGGAGAACTTCCTCTACACGCACTTCGACGAGATCTGCGAGATCATGAAGGCCTACGACGTCTCCTTCTCGCTGGGCGACGGCCTGCGGCCCGGCTCGATCGCCGACGCCAACGACGAGGCCCAGTTCGCCGAGCTGGAGACGCTGGGCGAGCTGACGACGAATCGCCTGGGAGCACGACGTGCCAGGTGATGATCGAGGGCCCCGGCCACGTGCCGATGCACCTGATCAAGGAGAACATGGACAAGCAGCTCGCGGTCTGCCACGAGGCGCCGTTCTACACGCTGGGGCCGCTGACGACCGACATCGCGCCCGGCTACGACCACATCACGTCGGCCATCGGCGCCGCGATGATCGGCTGGTTCGGCACGGCGATGCTCTGCTACGTCACGCCCAAGGAGCACCTGGGCCTGCCCAACCGCAAGGACGTCAAGGACGGCGTCATCGCCTACAAGATCGCCGCCCACGCCGCCGATCTGGCCAAGGGCCACCCGGGCGCGCAGCGTCTGGGACGACGCGCTGTCGAAGGCCCGCTTCGAGTTCCGCTGGGAGGACCAGTTCAACCTGGCGCTGGATCCGGAGACGGCCCGCGACGTTCCACGACGAGACCCTGCCCGCCGAGGGCGCCAAGATCGCGCACTTCTGCTCGATGTGCGGGCCGCACTTCTGCTCGATGAAGATCACGCAGGACGTGCGCGACTTCGCGGCCGCGGCGGGCGTGGCCGAGGGGGAAGCTCTCGAAGCCGGTATGCGCCAGAAATCCGAGGACTTCCTCCGCGAGGGCGCAGAGATCTACAAGAAGGTCTAGGTTCGCGCTCTACGGGAACTTCGCGACCAGTCCGACGGCCGTGGCCGTGTCCGTGTGTCCGAAACCGATGACTGGCTGGTTCCGGTAGAGCAGCGTCCAGGAGGCCTGGAGCGCGAAGATCTTCGATATGTTCGCCGTGATCGCGGCCTTGTCGGTGATGAACCAGTTCGCGGTCTCGTCGAGGTCCACCAGGTAGCCGAAGTCGTTCGTGAAGAACGCGTTCTTGGTGAACTGCCACTTGTACCCGAGGCCCGCCTTCGCGTTGGCGTAATTGCGCGACGAAGTGACGGTGATCGGGTCCGTGATGATGTCTTCTTCGTGGGTGTAGCCGACGCCTCCTTCGACCCTCAGGAAGTGCGCCGGCCCGAGCAGCAGTTTGTATCCCGCGCCGCCGTCGAAGCCGTAGAGGTTGTCGATTCCCGAAAAGCGGTTGCGGAGGTAGCTGCCGCTGACGAAGACGTCGATGTGCTCGGCCAGGTCGCGCGAGGCGCGGAGAGAGCCGGCGAACGACTCCGCGGTCGTCACACCGTCCGTCGCGCCCTTCAGGTACCCGCCCTTGACCGTGAAGAGCCAGGGCTTCGGCCGGTAGTTGAGCTCGAAGCCGGCGCCGATCGAGGTCGTGTCGGTGTTACCCGACGTGGAGAGGAACGAGAAATCCGCCTTTCCGAACCAGACCGGGTCGGGCGGCGGAGGCGGTTCGGGGCAGGGGCAGGGAGGAGGAGCCTCCTGCGCAAAGGCCACGCTTCCGGCGGCCAGACTCGAGACGGCCAGACTCACGAGGAGAACAGCACGGAACAGACTCTGCACACGGCCTCCCGCGGACAGTAGCAAAAGCCGAGCCGAAACCGGCGGATCGTCCGAAACCCGCGGCCTCTTTTTTCGAATGAAGGCGTGAGGAGGAACCCATGGTCGAAGTGTCTCGGCACGAGCCCGGCTCGTTCTCCTGGGCGGAGCTGGCGACGAGCGATCCCGACGCCGCCAAGCGTTTCTACTCGTCTCTTTTCGGATGGAGCGCGGTGGATTCCCCGATGGGTCCCGGACCCGAAGACATCTACACGCGGATGCAGCTTGGCGGCAAGGACGTTGCGGCGTTGTACAAGATGATGAAGGAGCAGGCGGCCCAGGGCGTTCCTCCGAACTGGATGTGCTACGTGACGGTCGAAAACGCCGACGCCGCGGCCGCAAAGGCCCGGGAGCTCGGCGGTAAGCTCCTCGCCGCGCCTTCGAAGTCGCGACCTATGGACGGATGGCCATCATCCAGGATTCGGAGAACGCCGTTCTCGCGGTCTGGCAGCCTCGCGATCACATCGGCATCGGCCGCATCAACGAGCCGGGCGCGCTGTGCTGGTGCGAGCTCGCGACGCGCGAGCCCGACCCCGCCGCGCGGTTCTACACGCAGCTCTTCGGCTGGGGACTGAAGTCCTCACCGGGGTATACCGAGTTGACGCGCGGAGGCACACCGATCGGAGGCCTCTTTCCGATAGGGGCGGAGATGGCGGGCGTTCCGCCATCCTGGACGATTTACTTCCAGGTCGCCGATTGCGACGCTGCGTTGGCGAAGGCGAAATCCCTCGGCGGCCGTCCGCTCTTCGGGCCCAAAGACGTCGAGGGAGTCGGCCCGTTTTGCCGTGATTCAGGACCCGCAGGGAGCGGCTTTTTCGATCATCCAGCTCAAGTAGGGACTTGCCTTGACCCGGGCGGCGGCTATGCTCTAATCGCATAAGCAAATCGAAAGGGGGCCTCATGCGGGCGCTCGCGTCCGGGGCTGTCGGGTCACTGATCTCGGCGGTGTCCCTTGGGGTCGTTGCGGGTCCGACGGTTCACCAATACTCGGTTCCCGCCGCGGGGGGATCGATCCAGATCTCCAGCGGCAGCGGCGTGGAGCTCGTCTTCCCGGGTCCCAGCGCCAATGTCATCGGTCGGATCACGGTCGACGGCGTCGTTTCCCAGCGCAAGATTCCGACCGCGAACAGCCGTCCCCTCGCGCTCGCGCGCGAGAGCGACCCGCGGCAGCGCATCGTATTCACGGAAGCCGGGACGAACCGCATCGGTGTGATCGATTCGGCAGGCAATCTGACGGAATACGACATCCCGACTCTCGACAGCGACCCGCGCGGCATCGCGGCTCCTTCGCTCATCTGGTTCACGGAGCTCGACGGAAACCGGATTGGGCGCCTGGATCCGGGGACCGGTTCCATCGTCGAGTTCCCCGTGCCGACGCCCAATGCCGGACCGCTGGGAATCGCCTCCTCGTCCGGCGGCGACGTCTGGTTCACGGAGTTTCTGGGCAACAAGATCGGGCGCATCGACGCCAACGGCGTGATCACCGAGTACGCGATTCCGACGGCCAACAGCGGTCCGACCGCGATCGTGGAAGCCTCCGACGAAGACGGCAACACGTTTCTCTACTTCACCGAATCCAAGGCCAACAAGATCGGACGGATCACGACCGCCGGGGTCTTCCGGGAGTTTCCCGTTCCCACGCCGGGCAGCGGCCTTTCCGACATCGTGGGCGACTTCGACGGCGTCTGGTTCGCGGAACGCTTCGCCGGCAAGCTCGGCCGGCTCGCCTTCGACGGAACGTTCGACGAGTTCCCGCTGCCCGGCTCCCGGCCGGACGGCATCGCGATCACGTCGCTGAACTCCGAGGGCTCCGACGCGCCCCGGTCGATTTGGTGGATCGACGGGACCAACAGGCTCATCGGCCAGCTGTCCGCGAACCGCATTTACGCCGTCGGGGCCGGCCACGACGAGACGTTCGACACGGAGTTCGATCTCTCGAGCGCCGACGGCCGGCCTCTCACAGCGCGAGTCGGCATAACGCCCGTGGTCTGTCCCAACCCCTGCGTGGATCCGGGCGCCGTCGTCTCCGTACCGAGTAACGGGACCGTGACGAAGCTCGCCAGCGACATCCCTCAAACGGACGGGGTGGAGCTCTACGTCGTCACGGGAGAGGATTTTGCAGGGATCGACGACCTTCCCGCGACCAGCGCCTTCCTCATCGACGAAGGGGACGGCTCGCGGGCCGAGCTTCCGCTCATCGACTACTGGACCGTGGCGGACTCGCAGCCGCCGGCGAACAGCTCGACGAGCCAGCCGTCGCTGACCTTTCCCGCCCGCCGCAGACCCGGCGCCCGTACCGACCTGATCCTGGCGGACATCGAGTCCGCGGGAGCCCTGTCCGTCCGGATCTCCGCGGTGCGCCCGGGCGTGGGCGTCGTCGCCTCGACGACGCGATCGTTTACCGGTACTCTGGTCCTGAACAACATACTGGTGACCCTCGGGATCTTCGACGCTTTCGAAGGTCAGCTCGTCGTGACGCGGCAATCGTTCACGGGCCTCTTCTGGGGCGTGGCCGAGATCACCGACGGCAACCAGCTGTTTCTGGCCAAGCCCGGCGCGACGCTCCCCCCGGACGGGGATTGCACGGTCGGACCCGCGCGATGCGGTCCGCCGCGAAGGACCCGGGTCGTCACGCGAGATTGAGGGCACGCGCCGTGCATGAAAAGCCTTCGTCCGCCCAATGCGGACGAAGAACGCGGCCTTTCGCGGATTCCATCCCACGGAGGTGTTCCATGAATTCGTTGTGTCTGAAGAAGTTTCTCTTCCTCATGATCGCGGCGGCAGCGCTACCGGCGCTTCTTCTTGCCGACTCTCTGATCATCGCCGGCGCGGGCTTCGCGGGGAAGTGGGATACCGAGATCGACATCGCGAACGTGTCGTCCAGTCCGATTCAGGTCACTCTGTCGATCCAGGGGCTGCCTCTCGCCGCCCCGTGTCCGCCCAATTGTCCGGGCAAGACCTACGACGTGCCCGCGCGGGGCACGATCACGGTCAAGGCGAGCGATTTTCTGGGTTCGATCTACGCCGGTCCCCAGATGGTGCAAGTCGAGACCTCGCTGGGGGGCCCGCTGCCGGTCGTGCACGCGCGCTCCGTGAGCTCCGCGAGCACGTGCGAGTTCGCCGAGTTGCCGGTGGTGCGCCGCGAATCGATCGCGGCGATGGTCGTCCCGTTTCTCGTCTTTCCCGGCGTCATGCGCGGGGGAGGGACGTACAGCAACCTGATCCTGGAGGCACTGGGAGGCGCCGGCGCGAGCGTCGACGTCGAGCTGCTGGATGCCGCCGGGAACTCCCTCGGATCCGGCGTCTTCGTCATTCCTGGCGAGTCGACTTCCAGCGCGTTCACGCTCGTGGACGTCGCGGCGCACTTCGGAGTGGACACCCTCGAGCTCGGTCAGGTTCGGGCTACGAAGATCGATGGAACCGGGGTTCTCTGGGGAGCCCTTTCGACCATTTCCCCCGACGGCTCGGTACGCGTGACCGTCGGCGCGAATCCGTAATTCCGCGGGCGCTAGATTTTGAAGAACACGCGCCGTCGGTAGAGCAGGCCGAAGACGGCGACCCAGAACGCGAGGTACGCCAGCGCGAAGGCGAGAGAGCTCAGGCGCGGGTCGGCGAACCGGTCGAACAGCGTCCGGTAGATCGCGGTCCATAGCGAGCGCGGCTTCCCGTCGGGCCCCTCGACGCGAACCGCGATGAGCGCGATCGCCGTCAGGCTCGACAGGACGAACGCGGCGATGGCGTTTCGGCCGAGCCAGACGAACGGGGCCGCGGGGCGTTTCCATCCCCGTACGTCGACGGTCCAGAAGCAAAGCGCGAGCGCGATCGCGCCGAGGCCCGCCATCGCCAGCGCGTAGGACGACGTCCAGAGGTTCTTGTTGAGGGGGAACACCCGGCCCCACAGAAAACCGACCGCGGCCGCGGCGGCGCCTCCCGCGAGCAGCTCGCCGATCCTGCGCGCGGGGGGAAGCGGCGCTCGGAGTCTTTCTCCGGCGACCGTGCCGAAGAGAGTCGTCGCGATCGCCGGCAGCGTCGACAGCAGGCCTTCCGGGTCCCAGCCGGGTTTCCACGTGTGCGGCCCGAATATCGCGGCGTCGATGCGCGCGGCCAGGTTGCCCTGGGGATCCAGAGGTCCCGTGCGCATCAAGGCCCAGTAGCCCAGAAGGAGCACGGCCGCGGCCGCCGCGGCGCCCCGGGCTCCTCTCCAGAGAAAGATCGCGCCCGCCGCCAGGACGCAGAGGCCGATACGCTGGAGGACTCCTGGAAAGCGCATGTGCGCCTTGTGAAAGGCGAGAAACGAGACGAAGTTGAGCGCGAGCCCCAGGCCCACGAGCGCGGCGGCGCGGAGCGCCGTGCGGCGAAAGACGACGCCGGACGGAATGTCCGCGCTCGCCTGCCGCGCGAAGGAGAGCGCCAGCGAGACTCCGACGACGAACAGAAAGAACGGAAAGATCGTGTCGGTGTAGGTCCAACCGTGCCACTCGGCGTGGAGGAGCGGAGGATAGACGGCGGACCAGGTCCCCGGGTCGTTGACGAGGATCATGCCGGCGATCGTGACGCCGCGCAGGACGTCGACGGAGTCCAGGCGGCCGGAAGAGATCATCGGCAATCCAATGTACTCTTGGGTCGTGCGCTTCGTCGCCGGTTTGTTGCTGGCCTTCGTACAGCTCGCCGGCGCCAAACAGCCTCCCCGCCAGCGCGTCGGACCGTACGAGATCACGCTTCTGCTCCCGACCCGGGGCCTCTACGCCGGAGAGGAGATGGAGATCGAGTTCAAGGTGGAACGCTTCGGGGCAACAGACGAGGAAAAACAGCGCTCGCCTCTTCTCAGCGCGCGGATTCGCGGCGAGGTGGACATGCCGAGCATGCCCGCCATGGCACGCTTCGACGAGGTCGCGCACCGGGAGGGGATTCCTGGAGTCTATGGAATCCATCCGACGTTCCCGCATGGAGGCGACTACCGCTTGTGCCTGACCGTGCTTCCCCCCGAGGTGCAGCCGGTGGACGATCCTCGTCCGACAACTCCGTTCTCGTACGATTTTCCGCTGACCGTCTATGACGCAGTCTCGAGCCCGCGGGCGGAGTCCGCGAAAACCAAACCCTATGTCCTGGACCTGACGATGGAGCCGCGCCAGCCCATGGCAGGCCAGCCCGTCGAGATGGAGCTGCGCATCCGCTACGCCTACAGCCTGGATCTGCGTGAAGTCACCGACTTCGACGTCCAGCACGAAAGGCTCATGCACCTCTTCGTCGTCTCGAGCGATTTGCAGCAATTCGCTCACGAGCATCCGGTACTGGCGGGACCGGGTGTGTTCCGGCTTCGTTACGCTTTTCCGGCACCCGGCGAGTACCGCCTGTTCGTGGACGTGGCGCCGAAGGACGCGGGGGCGCAGGTCCTCTCGGTCGCCGTGACGGTCGGCGGGCAGGCGATCCAGCGCCGCAGCCCGCCCGAGCCGACGTTACGGGCCTCGATCTCCCTTCCGGAGGAAGGTCTCCGTGCCGGGAAAACGACCATCATCGAGTCGCAGATCCATGACACGCGCGGGAACCCGGTCGGCGACCTCGAGCCGTGGCTCGGCGCAATGGGACACCTGCTGTTGATCCACGCGGACGCCCAGACGTTCGTGCATGCGCACCCCGACGATCGCGATCGGGGAATCGGTCAGGACGGTCGCATCCCGTTCCTGGTACGGCTTCCGAAGCCCGGCTCGTACAAGGGTTGGCTGCAGGTCCAGCGGAAGGGGAAGGTCGAGACGATCGAATTGGAGCTCGAGGCGACGCCCCCGTACTAGATCCGCGGGCGACGCGTGCGGGCTTAACGGGGCCTCGTCACCGTTTCCCGAACTTCCCCGCCAGCCCGTCGGGCTCGGTGCCCGCCACCCAGGCGTCGTCGACGCGGAGCTGGTCGAGGTCGATGACGACGACGACGTCGGCATGCGAGGCGGCGACCCAGGCGCGGCGTCCGTCGGGCTCGATGAACAGACCCACGGGCGCGGAGCTGGTGCCGAAACGCTTCTGGAACACCCGGCCGTCGGTCTTCGCGACGGAGTCCCGGCCGAGCGCGATGCGCTTGATCTCGGCGCGGGTGGCTGTGTCAAAGACGCCCACGTCGCCGGAGCCCGTAAACGACACCAGCGCCCGCTTCCCGTCGGGCGTGAACTTGACCCGGATCGGGAATTCGCCGGCTTTGATCGTGGCCGTGACCTTCGCGGTCTTTGTATCGATGAGCGAGATGGTGTTCGCGCCCCGATTCGTGACCCAGACCTCGCGTCCGTCGGGCGTGATGTCCACGCCCTCGGCGTGCCTGCCGGTCTCGACGAACTGCAGGACTTTTCCGGCGGTCAGGTCGATGATCGAGACCCCTCCCGCGGACAGAGACGTGACGTACGCGCGACGCCCGTCCCGCGAGGCCGTGACCATGTGTGACAGGTCGCGGTTGGTCGGGATGCGGGCCGTGATCTTCGCGGTGCGCGGATCCACGACCACCAGCTCCTTCTTGCCTTCCGCCGTGACGAGGAGCCGTCCGTCCCGAAGGGCCTCGAGGCCGTGGGGCCGCGCGCCCTCGCCGAGATCGATTCGGGAAACGACCTTCCCGGTTTCCAGATCCACGAGCGACACCAGCCGTCCCGGCTCGTTCGCGCGGCCGTAGTCGCTGATGGCGACGGTGCGGCCGTCGGTGAGGACCTCGGCTTCGTGCGGCCCCGTCTCGACCGGCGCCGTCCATTTGAGCTTCCCGTTGGAGCCGTCCAGGATCGAGACGGAGTTGTCGGACTTGTTCACGACGACCAGGCGGTCCGATGATCCCTTGGGATTCGGCGTGGGCGTGGGGCGCGGCGGCGGCGTCGGAGTCCGCGTTCCCGGCCGGGGAGTGGCCCGGGGCGAAGGCGCGGGCTGATCGGCGGCCGTCGTCTCTCCCGAGGTCGTCGCGCCGGACGTGACTTCGGGCGAACCCGAAGCCTGAGGCATCGTGAGAAGCGTGGTCAGCACGAGATACAGCATCTGGATCCTTTCGTCAGCCCGGCAGCACGACGAGCTCGCCCGGCCGCGTCGACAGGCTGACGGGCGCGCCACCCGCCGCGGCGCAGTAGTCGTCCTCGATCCGGACCCCGAGGTTGCCCGGCAGATAGATGCCCGGTTCGATCGTGACCGTGTTGCCGGCCGCGAGCGGAGTCCGATTGCCGCGCACCAGGTACGGCTGCTCGTGACCGTCCATTCCCAGACCGTGGCCGAGGCGATGCGTAAAGAAGGCGCCGTATCCGGCGTCCTCGATCACCTTGCGGGCCGCGCGGTCCACGTCTTCTCCCGAAGCGCCGGCCGTCAGTGCGTCGATGCCGGCGCGCTGCGCCCGGTCTACGGTGGCGTAGACCTTGCGCAACTCGTCGGAGGCCGGGCCGAAGGAGACGGTCCGAGTGACGTCGGAGGTGTAGCCGCGGACCTTGCAGCCGGCGTCGATCAAGACGACGTCGCCCGCAGCGAGACGTCGGTCCCCGGGGCCCCCGTGCGGCAGCGCGGCCGAGGGCCCGAACTGCACGAGACCTCCTCCCGAGACGCCCTGCTTCTGAAACTCCTGCTCGAGCCACGCCGCGACTTCGCGTTCCGTCACGCCCCGCGACAGCCGCTTGTGCGTCGCGGCGATCGCCAGCGACGTCCGGCGAGCCGCGTCGCGGATGAGCGCCTGCTCTTCGGCGCCCTTGACGGTGCGCAGCGCGTCGAAGACCGCAGTCGCATCGCGTTCCTCGACCGAGGTCGCGGCGCGCAGGCGGGACGCCGTCGCGAAGGCCGTCGAGCCTTCGATGCCGACGATCCGCGCCTTGCCGAGAGTCTTCGCGACCAGGGCCTCGGGGTCCTCGTCCTCCTTCCAGGTCACCACGTCGTCCACCACCGCGTCGCGGCGATGGTTGTCCGCCTCGAAATGATGGTGTAACGAGGACCGCCGGGCCGTCGGTGAAGAGGAGCAGCGCGGTCAGCCGCTCGCTGCGCCCGATCGCGAGGTTGGCCGAGTAGGCGAGGTTCGTCGAGGGCGTCGCGAAGAGCACGTCGATGCCGGCCGCGCGGGCGCCCGCGCGGAGACGGGCCTGGCGATCCCGGAAGACGTCCGCGTGCAGCGGCGGAGGCAGGGGAGCTGCGGCTTCCGCGGCCTCGAGCTCCGCCGGCCATGCGGCGGCCGCGGCGGCGGCTCCCGTCGCTGCCATCCAGGCACGGCGTGTCAGGGACATGCGGCTGGTAAGGATACCGGAGTGGGGTCAGGTCTCGTTTTTTCGGATTTCGAACGTTGATTCTTGCTGGGCGCTCGAAATCCGAAAAAACGAGACCTGACCCCTAATCCGGCTCGCGCCGCCGCTCGGTGCGGCGCCGGTCGCTCAGGTCGGCGTCGCTCGGAACGAAGCGCTCGTGCTCCCGGCGTTTCTCGGTGCGGCGTTCCTCGGTGTCGCGGCGGTCGGGGGTCGACGAGGCCTCCGGCTTCTCTTTGGTCATGCGTCGAGTCTTCCTTTTGTGAGTCCTTTTGTGAGTCAAGTTCGGTTCCGGGCGGACGCTAACATCGGGGTGCGTTGCCGCATTCCCTTCAGTAGACGCCTCCCGTCAGGTGGACGATCGCGGTCCAGAGACCGCGGCTGAAGCGAAAAGTCGCGAGAGGCACCGCAATCGCGGCACCCCCCCATACGGCGAGGCTGATTCCGAGGGGCCAGAGGGGAGAGAAGGCGGCGCCGATCATCAGCACGAAAGCCACGACGAACGTGTTCAGATCGAGCGACCCGACCCACTGTCCGTGTTCGCGTGCGAACCCGACGCCGCAGACCGAGCAGGTGTCGTACATGCGAAAGTACGTGCGAAAGAGCTTGCCGTTTCCGCAGACCGGACAGCGCAGGCGCAGCCCCCGCCACACGACTTTGCGCCAGTAGCCCGGCGGCCAGCCCGTGTGGTGCCGCGCGGTCGTTCCCTTCCACGGCAGGACTGGCGGCGGATCCGGAGACGGTGCGCCCATGGCGGCTCGATCTTACTCCCCGCCCAGAGAGACCCTCTGTCCCTCTCGAGCGACACTCCAGCCCTTGCGCTCGATCTCCGCCACGGCGGCCGCGTCCCAGAGAAGCCGGTTCGTGTGGTTGAGGTGAACGAAGAAAAGCCGCCCGCGCGCGTTCGCAATCGACGCCGTGCGCGCGACGGTCCCGGGAACGAGCGGGTGAGGGATGTCGGCGATCGAGCGGCCCGGGATTTCGTCGGCGGAGAAAAAGGTGCCGTCGACGAACGCCGTCAGGGACGGATCGGCGAGCAGATCCTCGAGACGCCGGTCCCATTTCTCCCACTTGTCGATGTCGGGCAGCCAGAGGACCTTGCGGCTCGGGCCCCGCACGAGAAATGCGACGGTGTCGGAGTCCTCGTCGCGGTGCGGGACGGAGAGCGGCGTGACGTGCAGCGACGGCGTCAGCGCGAACTCCTTCCCGGGCTCGACCTCGACGAGGACGATGTTCTCCAGCGCCACGAGACGGCTCCAGGGACGGTTCTCACGTACGAATCGAGCCATCGACGGAGTGCAGTAGATCGGGACGCGTCTTGTGCCGAGGACCTCGCGGCCGAGCTGCGCCAGCCCCAGGTAATGTCCGATGTGTGCGTGCGTCAGGAGGATTCCGTCCGGGAGGCCTCCCAGGCGCTCCATCTGTTCTCCGAAATCGGGCGTCGCGTCGATCAGGAAGCGCTTATCCCCCGCCGGATCGAGCAGTCCGAGGGACGCGACCAGGCGCTTCTTGGACCGGTCCTTGCGCGCCTCCACGCAGAGCGTCTGCCGGCACCCCGCGTGCGGCACGCCCCCGTCCTGGGCGATTCCCAGTACGAGAGCCTCGGGGCCCGGACTTTGCAAGGCGAGGAGGCGGAACAGGAGGATCGAGAGAAGCACCCGGTTCCGACTGTAGACTGTCGGCGATAGACTGTCGACTCCTAGGAGGACACATGGCCCGCAAGAGTCTTTCCCGTGCGACGGCGGAAGCCCTCGGTCCGATCGTCGTTCCGCTAGTCACCAAGGTCGCACTGCCGATCGCGATCGAGAGCCTCCGCCGCGGAGGCCGGTTCGACACCGATCGCTTCTTTGAAGAGGCCAAGGAAAGCCTCTCCAAAGGCGTCAAGGAGAGCAAGCCCGACCTCGAAGACCTCAAGGAACGGCTCTCCGAGCGCGGCGCGGATGTCTATGCGGAGGTCCGCAAGCAGGGCGCGGCCCTGCTCGAGTCTCTCTCCGAGAAGGGTTCCGCGCTCGCGGAGGACTGGATGGGCCGCGTGCGCCCGCGTCGGCGGCGCTTCCGTCTCGTCCACGCGCTCGCGATTCTGGGACTCGTCGGCGTGGGTGTGGCGCTGCTGGGGAAGAAATGACGCGCGAAGCGCGATAGCGCCAGCGCGCGTCATCCCGAGGAGCACAGCGACGAGGGATCCCGGAGTCGACGAGCCGAGGATGCCGTCGGCTCTGGGCCTGCCGGTGACCGGATCCCTCGCTATCGCTCGGGATGACGGCTGAGAATCAACCCACCGCCAGCTTCTTGTACTTGATTCTGTGCGGCTGGTCGGCCTCGAGTCCGAGCCGCCGCTTCCGGTCCGCCTCGTACTCCTGGTAGTTGCCCTCGAACCAGACGGCCTGGCTGTCGCCCTCGAAGGCCAGGATGTGCGTCGCGATGCGGTCGAGGAACCAGCGGTCGTGGCTGATGACGACGGCGCAGCCGCCGAAATTCAACAGCGCCTCTTCCAGCGCCCGCAGCGTGTCGACGTCGAGATCGTTTGTCGGTTCGTCTAAGAGCAGCAGGTTGCCGCCCTTCTTGAGCGTGCGTGCGAGGTGGAGGCGGTTCATTTCGCCGCCCGAAAGATCGCCGATCCTCTTCTGCTGATCCTGGCCCTTGAAGTTGAACATCGCGACGTACGCGCGGGACGGGATCTCGCGCTTGCCGAGGACGATCTTGTCCTGCGCCGGCGGAGATCTCGTCGTGACACGCTCTTGGACGGGTCCGGCCGGTCGCGGTCCTGGTCCACGTAGGACGCGACGACGGTCTCGCCGACCGTGAGCTTGCCGGCGTCCGGCTTCTCCTGGCCGACGATCATCTTGAAGAGCGTCGTTTTGCCGGCGCCGTTGGGGCCGATGACGCCGACGATGCCGCCGCGCGGCAAATCGAAGGAGAGGTCTTCCATCAGCAGCCGGTCGCCAAACGCCTTGCGCACGCCCTCGGCCCGGACCACGACGTCTCCCAGACGCGGGCCCGGCGGGATGAACAGTTCCTGCGTCTCTCCGCGCGCCTCGGGCCCGGCGTCGGTCAGCAGCGCCTCGTAGCGCTCGATGCGCGACTTGCTCTTGGCGTGCCGCGCTCGCGGCGACATCTTGATCCACTCGAGCTCGCGCTGGAGCGAGCGCCGCTTGGCGGTCTCGGCCTTCTCCTCGAGCTCGAGGCGCTGCTCCTTCTGCTCGAGCCAGCTCGAGTAGTTTCCCTTCCAAGGGATCCCGGCGCCGCGGTCGAGCTCGAGGATCCAGCCCGCCACGTTGTCGAGGAAGTAGCGGTCGTGCGTGACGGCGACGACGGTGCCGGGATACTCGGCCAGATGCCGCTCGAGCCACGCCACCGACTCGGCATCGAGGTGGTTCGTGGGCTCGTCTAAGAGCAGGAGGTCCGGCCTCTCGAGGAGGATCTTGCAGAGGGCGACCCGCCGCTTCTCCCCGCCGGAGATCTTCGTCACGTCGGCGTCGGGAGGAGGCAGCCTCAGGGCGTCCATCGCGATCTCGAGCTGGTGGTCGAGCTCCCACGCGTTGGACGCCTCGATCGCATCCTGGACGCGCTGGTATTCGGCCATCACTTTCTCGCTCTCGGCTTCCGAGAGGTCCTCGGCCAGCTTCTCGTTGAGCTCTTCGAAGCGCTTGAGAAGCCCCCGCGTCTTCGCGACGGCGACCTCGACGTTTCCGAGGACGTCCTTGGACGTGTCGAGCCGCGGGTCCTGCGGGAGAAAACCCACGCGTGTGCCCTCGGCCGGGAAGGCCTCGCCGGCGAAATCCTTCTCGACGCCCGCCATGATCTTCAGCAGCGTCGACTTGCCGGCGCCGTTTAAGCCCAGGACGCCGATCTTCGCGCCCGGCAAGAACGAGAGATAGATGCCTTTCAGAATCTCGCGCTGCGGCGGGACCACCTTCCGCAGGTTGACCATCGTGTAGATGTACTGATGTGCCATAGGGCGGGGGAGTCTACCTCAGGGAGCCGCCTCTCCGATGTTGATCCCCATTGTTCCCAGGAGTCTCTCCTCGTAGCGCACGCGCCTGAATCCCGCCTGCCGCATGAGGGTCTCGACGCCGCGCTGCGCGGGGTAGCGATCCAGGGAAGCGGGGATGTACGCGTACGTCTCGGCATCGCCGTGAAAGATCCAGCCGACGGCGGGCATCACGGTGCCGAGATACGCGCGGTAGAGCGCCGCGGGCACGGGGCGGTCGGGCTTGCCGAAGTCGAGGACGACGGCCCGGCCGCCCGGCGCGAGCACGCGCCGCATTTCCGAGAGCGCGGCGGGAATGTCGGCGACGTTGCGCAAGCCATAGCCGATCGTGATCACGTCGAAGGCGCCGTCGTGGAAGGGGAGCCGTAGCGCGTCGGCCTGGACGAATCGTGTGCGATGCCGGCCTTCGTTCCGGCGCCGCCGCGCCACCGCCAGCATCGGGAGGGTGAAGTCCGCGCCGACCACGGAACCCGCGCCCATCTCCTCGGCGAGGAAGCAGAGGTCCCCGCTGCCGCAGCACAGATCCAGAACACGCGGCGCTTGCGGAAGCCCCGGTCCCGACAGCGCCAGCCGGACGGTCTGCCGCTTCCAACGCCGGTGCATCCCGAAGCTCATGACGTCGTTGACGAGGTCGTAGCGCCAGGCCACGCGCGTGAACAACGCGCGCACGTAGGGAGCGCGCTCCGCGTCGTAGGACAGGTACTTATTCGTCACGCGTCGGCAACTATAGACGTCACACGCGGAAGGCTCGCTCCTGTTGTACAGTTTCCAATTCCATGGGAGAACTGAAGACCAAGGCTGTCAGCGCTGACGAGGCGCGACGGGTCGCCGAAGAGGCAAGGGAGAGCGAGTGGAAGGCGCCGTCCTTCCTGAAGCAGACGTTCCTCGGGAACTTCCGACTCGACCTGCTCCACCCTTTCCCGCCGGCGCCTCCGGAGCGTCCGGAGTTCCGCGACTTCATGGACAAGCTCGAGCGCTTTCTCGTCGAGCAGGTCGATTCCGACGCGATCGACCGCGACGGCAAGATCCCCCAGGGCGTGATCCAGGGTCTCGCCGCGCTCGGCGCCTTCGGCATGAAGATTCCGAAAGAGTACGGGGGGTTGGGCCTGACGCAGCGCGAGTACGGCGACGTGATGAAGCTCATCACCAGCCGCGACGGGAACCTCGTCACGCTGCTCTCCGCGCACCAGTCGATCGGCGTCCCGCAGCCGCTGAAGCTCTTCGGGACCAAGGAGCAGAAGAAGAAGTATCTTCCGCGCCTGGCGGCGGGCGCCGTGTCGGCGTTCGCGCTGACCGAGGCGCAGGTGGGATCGGATCCCGCGAACCTCTCGACGACGGCCATTCGGACACCCGAGGGCGACTACGTCCTCAACGGCGAAAAGCTCTGGTGCACCAACGGCACGATCGCCGAGCTCTTCGTCGTCATGGCCCGCCATCCCGACACCAAGAAGATCTCGGCCTTCATCGTCGAGAAGTCGCTGGCCGGGTGTCGAAGTCGTCATCCGCTGCCACTTCATGGGACTCAGGGCGATCGAGAACGGCGTCATCCGATTCACCAACGTGAAGGTCCCGAAGGAGAACCTCCTCTGGGGCGAGGGCAAAGGGCTGAAGCTCGCGCTGATCACGCTGAACACCGGGCGGCTGACGCTGCCGGCGTCGTGCGCAGCGCTGGCCAAGCGCTGCCTCGAGATCTGCCGCGAGTGGGGGAACGAGCGCGTCCAGTGGGGACAGCCCATCGGGCAGCCACGACGCGATCGCCCAGCTTCTCGCCGACATGGCGGCGACGGGATTCGCGATGGAGGCCGTCAGCGACCTCGCATCCGCGATGGCCGACATGGGCGACCGCGACATCCGCCTCGAGGCCGCTATCGCCAAGATGTGGAACTCCGAGGTAGGCTGGAAGATCGTCGACGACACCCTCCAGATCCGAGGCGGCCGCGGCTACGAGACCGCCGACTCGCTCCGCGCGCGAGGCGAGCCGGGCATCCCGGTCGAGCGGATGATGCGCGACTTCCGCATCAACCTGATCTTCGAGGGATCGTCCGAGATCATGCGTCTTTTCATCGCGCGAGAGGCGGTCGACACGCACCTGAAGGTCGCCGGCGCCTTTGTCGATCCCAAGGCGCTTATCTCGGCGAAGCTCGCCGCGCTACCGAGGTTGGCCGCGTTCTACGCCTGGTGGTACCCCTCCCGCTGGCTCGGCTGGGGCTGGTGGCCCCGCTTTTCGGAGTTCGGACCCCTCGCGGGCCACGTCCGCGCCGTCGACCGGACGACGCGACGCCTCGCACGCACCATCTTCTACTTGATGCTTCGCCACGGACCCAAGCTCGAAAAGCGCCAGGCCCTTCTCTTCCGCGCCGTCGACATCGGCGCCGAGCTTTTCGCCATGGCCGCCGCACTTTCGCGCGCAGACGCCCTGCGCCGCTCCGGTGCCGCCGAGGCGTCACGCGCCACCGAGCTCACGGACATCTTCTGCCGCGGCGCCCGCCGCCGCATCGACGAGTTCTTCCGCGGCATCCGCTCCAACGACGATGTCGCGAAACACCGCGCGGCGATGGGCATCCTCGACGGCGAGTTCACATGGCTCGAGGCCGGCATGGCGACTGGGGAGTGGCTGAGCGAGAAGCCGGCCGCCGCTCGCCCTGTGCCGTCCCGCGTCGCTAACGTCTGACGAACAGGCGCGACCCGCCGTGAAGAATGCCCTCACGGCGCTCGGACTCCTCGCGGCGCTGGCGATCGGCTGTCTCTACGGCTTCGCCGCCACGGAGAAGCACTGGTTCCCGTTTCGCCTCGTTCGCGCCGCGTACCTGAAAGTGAAGCCGGCGGCGGCGCCGCGGCGGGCGGTGATGGCGGCGGCGGATGCCGGGAAGGCCGCGCAGCGCGAGGCGATCGGGGCGCTGACGCAGCTTCCGTATCTCCAAGGGTACAATCCCGCGAGCGGGAAGTCGGGCGTGCGGGTCTACGACGAAACGCGCGCGTCTCCGGGCTGGAACCTCGCGGTATCGGCGCACGGCGCGTCGGCGCAGCTTCTCGACATGCGGGGCGCGGCCCATCATCGCTGGTCGATCGACGCGAAAAGGGTGTGGCCGGGCCTGAAGCTGGACCCGGGACGGCGCGCCTACGGCGAGTACTGGCGCAGCGCGGAGCTGCTGCCCGAAGGAGATCTTCTCGTCGTGTGGGAGTTCATCGGCATGGCGCGCATCGACCGGCGCTCGCAGTTGAAGTGGGCCACCGACAACGGCGCGCACCACGATCTCGCGGTCGCCGCGGACGGGACGATCTATGCGCTGACACGCGAGGTGCACGTCGTACCCTCGGTGAACAAGGACGACCCGGTCTACGAGGACTTCGTGTCAATCCTGGAGCCGGACGGCCGGACGCGCCGGCGGATCTCGCTGCTCAAGGCCTTCGAGGGCTCCGACTACGCCGCGGTACTGGCGGGGATGCCCGAATCCGGGGACATCCTCCACGCCAACAGCCTCTCGATTCTCGACGGAGGCCTCGCGTCGCGCTCGCCGGCGTTTCGCGCGGGCAATCTTCTGGTCTCGCTGCGGAGCCTCAACGCCGTGGCGATCCTCGATCCGCAGTCCGAGAAGATCGTCTGGGCGCTGCTCGGGCAGTGGCGGGCCCAGCATTCCCCGAGCCTCCTCGCCAACGGACGGCTGCTCGTCTTCGACAACTTCGGCGGGCTCAAGCTCGGAACCTCGCGTGTGATCGAGCTCGATCCGTTTACGCAGGAGATCGCCTGGCGCTACGGCGAGAAACCCGGGCAGGCCATGTTCTCCGAGACCAACGGCGGTGCGCAGCGGCTCGAAAACGGAGACACGCTGATCCTGGAATCCAACGCCGGACGCGCCCTGGAGATCACGCCCGAGGGCGAGACGGTATGGGAGTACGTCAATCCGTTTCGCGTCGGCGAAAAGCAGGAGCTCCAGGCAACCCTGACGGAGCTCATGCGGTTGCCCGCGTCGCTCCCGATCGATTGGGCGGACCACCCGGCGTCCCCGGGCGCGCCGGCAAACGCGGCTCCCTAGCCGCAGCTGCGCTAGACTTCGACACGTGCATCCCGCCCGGGTCCTCGCGGGAGTCCTGTATGTCGCGGTGACCGCCGTGTTGCCGGCTGCTACTTTTACCGTCAATTCCAACTCCGACACCGACGACGGAGTCTGCAACTCCATCAACTGCACGCTGCGGGAGGCCATCAACGCCGCCAACGCCGCGGCGGGCACCGACACCATTCGGATCTCGATCGGGTCGGGGCCCAGGACGATTCAGCCGACGGCAGCGTTGCCGACGATTGTGGAGCCCGTGACGATCGACGGCACGACGCAGCCGGGGTTCTCGGGGACGCCGATCATTGAGCTCGATGGGTCCATGGCGGGCGCGGGCTCGAACGGGCTGCGAATCTCGGGCGGCGGGAGCCTCGTGACGGGCCTCGTCATCAACCGGTTTCTGGCGGCGTTTCCTGCGGGTGGCGGAAACGGAATTCTCCTCGAGACGGCCGGCGGAAACGAGATCCGCGGCTGCTACATCGGCACCAACATGGCGGGCAGCGCCGACCTCGGCAACGGAGGAGACGGTGTCCAGATCTCGAGCTCCGGTGCGAACCTGGTCGGCCGGATCGACGCGGGCCAGCGGATCAACGTGATCTCCGGCAACGACAGCTTCGGCGTGCGGGTCCTTGGGTCCGGTTCCGACAGCAACACGATCGCGGGGAACCGCATCGGCACGAATGCCTCGGGAACCGTCGCCGTGCCGAACGGGGGCAGCGGCGTCTCGATCAACTCGGGCAACGGGAACACGGTCGGTTCTTCGATTCCGGCCGACACCCTGATCTCCGGCAACGACGGCGACGGGGTAACCTTCACCGGCACGTCGGCCGGCGCCGCCGTCACGAACTGCTGGATCGGGTTGAACGCGGCGGGCACGGCCGCGCTGCCCAACACCGGCCATGGTGTCGAGGTCGCGGGCAGCAACGACAACACCGTCGGTCCCGGCGACGTGATCTCCGGCAATGCGATGAACGGCGTTCTGATCATCACGGGATCTTCGGGCAACACGGTCACCGGAAACTTCGTCGGAACCAACCCGGCGGGAACGGCCGCCGTCGCCAACCTGCTCAACGGGGTCATCGTGTCCGGTTCGAGCGGCAACACGGTCGGACCCATCAACCTGATCTCGGGCAACGGCACCAACGGCGTGCGCCTGCGGTCGGGGGCCGCGGACAACGTGGTCAAGGGAAACTTCATCGGCGTCAACGCGGCGGTTTCGGGCGCGGTGCCGAACGTCGACGGAATCCAGATCAACGACGGCGCGACGGGGAATACGGTGGGAGGAGCCGCCGCCGACCGCAACGTCATCTCGGGCAACACGGACAACGGAGTTCTACTGGTGGACGCGACGACCCAGAACAACGTCGTTTCGGGGAACTTCGTCGGGACCAACGCGACGGCCTCGGCTCCGATCGCCAACGGCGGCAACGGCGTCGACATCCAGGGCGCCGTCGGGACGGTCATCGGCGGTACGGCCGCCGGCACCAAGAACATCCTCGCGTTCAACGGAGGACGGGGCGTCTTCGTCGAAAGCGGGACCGGCAATGCGATTCTGGGCAACACGATCGTGTTCAACGCGGGTCTTGGGATCGACCTGGCGCCGCTCGGCGTCACGCCCAACGACGTCGGCGACCCGGACGTGGGCGCGAACCTGTTGCAGAACTACCCGGTCCTCGGACCCGTTCTTCTCGATGCCGGTTCGACACAGATCCAGGGCACGCTCAACAGTCTCCCGAACCTGAGCTTCCGCCTCGAGTTCTTCGGCTCGCCCGTGTGCGACGTCTCGGGCTTCGGTCCCGGTCAACGTCCGATGGGTGCGGCCGGCCGGATGACGGACGCGGGTGGAACGGTCGCCTTCATTGCGATTCTTCCGTCGGCGGCGCTGGGACCCTGGATCACCGCGACCGCGACGGATCCCTCCGGGAATACCTCCGAGTTCTCCGCGTGCGTGCCGGTTCCCGGCCCGACGGTCACCGCGATCGGTCCGACCTCCGGCCCCGCTTCGGGCGGTACGCCCGTCGTGATTTCCGGAACGAACTTCCAGACGGGCGCCACGGTAAAGATCGGAGGTGCGAGCGGGACGCTCATCAACGTCGTTGGCGGCGCCGAGGTCGACGCGTCGACGCCGCTGCTTTCCGCGGGAACGCTCAATGACGTCGTCGTGACCAATCCGAGCTCCCTGTCGGGGAGCCTCGCGGCGGGATTTCTGGCGGACTTCAACGACGTCCCCGCGGGCAGCCTCTTTCACGACGACGTCGAGAAAGTGTTTCGCGCCGGCATCACGGCAGGCTGCGGAAACGGCAACTTCTGCGTCAGCGCCGCCGTGACGCGCGCCCAGATGGCGGTATTCCTCCTGAAAGCCGAGCACGGATCCTCATACGTGCCGCCGCCCTGCGCGGGCATCTTTGCGGACGTGACCTGCCCGTCTCAGTTCGCGGACTGGATCGAGCAGCTCGCGGCCGAGGGAATCACCGCGGGCTGCGGCGGCGACAGCTACTGTCCGGCGAATCCGGTACGGCGCGACCAGATGGCAGCCTTCCTGCTGAAGACGGAGCACGGCTCCTCGTACACGCCGCCCGCGTGCGCCGGCATCTTCGGAGACGTGACGTGTCCGGGCCAGTTCGCGGACTTCATCGAGCAGCTCCACGCCGAGAACATCACCGGCGGATGCCAGACTTCGCCGCTGCTGTACTGTCCGAGCAGCGCGAATACTCGCGGGCAGATGGCGACGTTCCTCGTTAAGACCTTCGGTTTGTAAGGGTCTATTAGCCGTCATCCCGAGGACCGCAGCGACGAGGGATCCCGACCTCGACTCGCCGAGCATGCCGCGGGGGCGTTCCGCACCACGTCTCGTAGGCCTGCCGAGGACGGGATCCCTCGCTATCGCTCGGGATGACGGCGGTTTTGGACTACACCCCCGGCACCTCGTCGCTTCCCTCGTTGATCCCCTCGAACAGGATCGTCGAGAGATAGCGCTCGCCCGTGTCCGGGAGCATCGCGAGGATGACGATGCCCTTCGGCGCCTTGCGCGCCACCTTGCGCGCGGCCGCGAATGTGCCGCCCGAGGAGATGCCGCAGAAGATGCCTTCCTTCTCGGCCAGCTCTGCGCGCCGTCGCGCGCCTCGACGTCGGTGACGGTCACGATCTCGTCGACGACCTTGCGGTTGAGCACGGCCGGGACGAAGTCCGGCGTCCAGCCCTGGATCTTGTGCGGCTTCCACTCGTGACCGGAGAGGAGCGCGGCGCCTCGGGCTCGGCGACGACGATCTTCGATCTCGGGCCGCGCCTGCTTGATCATCTCGCCCGCGCCCGTCAGCGTGCCGCCGGTGCCCTAGCCCGTGACGAAGAAGTCGAGCCGCTTGCCGGCGAAGTCGCGGAGGATCTCCGGGCCCGGTCGTGTTGCGGTGATACGTCGGGATTGGCCTCGTTCTCGAACTGCCGCGCCAGGAACCAGCCGTTTTTCTTCGCGAGCTTCCTCGGCCCTCTTGCACCATGCCGGTGCCGCGCTCGGCGGCCGGAGTCAGGATGACCTTGGCGCCGAGCATGCGCATCATCTTGCGGCGCTCGACCGAGAAGCTGTCGGCCATGATGGCGACGAACGGATAGCCCTTCGCGGCGCACACCATCGCGAGCGCGATGCCGGTGTTGCCCGAGGTGGCCTCGACGACGGTCTGTCCGGGCTTGAGGGTCCCGCGGCGCTCGGCGTCCTCGATGATGGCGATCGCGAGCCGATCCTTGACCGAGGAGAGGGGATTGAAGACCTCGCACTTGACGTACATCGTGACGCCCTGGGGAGCGATGCGGTTGATCCGGACGACGGGAGTGCGGCCGATGGTGCCGAGGATGCTGTCGTAAATCATTTGTCAAAACCTCGAATAAGGGTGGCTCATTACCGGTGTGGTCGATGGCTCGTCGGAACCTTGCCCGCGGATTCTGTGACGTCCGGCCGGCGGCGCCGGCCGGCTTAAGCGAGTTCTCAGGGAGAAGGGGAGCACCGACATCGGCGTCACGCGCCTCACGAGGAGCGTAGGATATGCGAACTCTATGAGAACGCGCATCGCCCTGGGGAGCCTCCTCGCCATGTCTATTCTTGCCGCCGCCGCCCGCGCCGACGCCCCGCGCACGATGCGCCTGGACTATTTCCATACAGGAGACGCATCCGGGGAGACCTTCAGCCTGGACCGGATCGTGCTCGAGCCGCTCCCGTGGCCGGGCAATCCGCGGAAGCCGGTCGACGACACGAACCTCGGCAAGTACTTCTTCGAGGTCGTGGATCGCGGAACCAACCGGGTCCTCTACTCGCGCGGCTTCGCCTCGATCTACGGCGAATGGGAGACGACCGGGGAGGCGAAGGACGTCAAACGCACGTTCTCGGAGTCTCTGCGGTTTCCGGCGCCGGCCGGCCCGTGCAGATCGTGCTGAAGAAGCGCGACGCCCGCAACGCGTTCCGGGAGATCTGGACGGTGCTCGTCGATCCCAAGGACATCTTCATCGACACCTCGAGCCCCCGTCGCCGGGAGCGCTTCTCGAAATCCAGAAGACCGGCGATTCCGCCGACAAGGTCGATTTCCTGATTCTCGGCGACGGATACACGGCGGCGGAAAGAGCGAAGTTCGAGAAGGACGCCAAACGCCTGACCGATCTTCTCTTCGCGGTCTCTCCCTTCAAGGAGAGAGGAAGGACTTCAACGTCTGGGCCCTGTGCCCGCCGGCGGAGGAGTCCGGAATCTCCCGGCCGTCCACCGGAGTGCACCGGCGCTCGCCGCTGGGCGCGAGCTACGACACGTTCGGTTCGGAACGCTACGTGCTGACGTTCGAGAACCGGGCGTTCCGCGACGCCGCGTCGTTCGCGCCGTACGACTTCGTCGAGATCCTGACGAATTCGAAGACCTACGGCGGCGGAGGCATCTTCGGCCTCTACGCGACGGTGGCGGCCGACAGCCTCTGGGCGCCGTACGTCTTCATCCACGAGTTCGGCCACCACTTCGCGGGCCTGGCCGACGAGTACTTCACGTCCTCGGTGGCCTACGAGTCCTCTCCGGTGCGCGTGGAGCCCTGGGAGCCGAACGCGACGGCGCTGCTCGACCCCGGCAATCTGAAGTGGAAGGACCTCGTCACGGCGGGAACGCCCATCCCGACGCCGTGGAAGAAGGAGGAGTTCGAGAAGGCCTCGAAGTCCTTCCAGGAGCGCCGCCGCAAGCTCCGCGCCGAAAATCGGCCCGAGGAGGAGATGGACGTGCTCTTTTCGGCGGAGAAAGTCGAGGAGACCCGCCTTCTCGGCACCGATCAGTACTCGGGCAAGGTCGGCGCGTTCGAGGGCTGCCTGTACGAATCGAAGGGCTATTACCGGCCGCAGGAAGATTGCATCATGTTTACGCGGGACGACGTTCCGTTCTGCGCGGTGTGCCGCAGGGAGATCGACCGCGTGATCGACCTGTACTCGAGATAGGGCTCTCTTGAGCTTTCGCCGGGGAATCGCGCTGGCGGGGTTCGCGCGGCGTCACCTGAGCCGGATGGGGCAGGGCCGCCGCGGCGTGATGGAGCACCTCGCGAGCCCGGACGACCTCCGGCGTCCCGATGCCCACGTTCGTGCAGTTGCGCGTGACGAATCTCTGCAACCTGCGCTGCAAGATGTGCGGGCAATGGGGCGACACGGGGATCTTTCGGTCCCATTCCCCGTCCACCGACGCGACCGACGGAGCGCTCGAGCGCCCCGGATCCAGGAACTGATCGGCGCGAAGCGGCAGCTTTCCCTGGACGACTACGTGCGTCTCCTCGACGAGATCGCGCCGTTTGCGCCGATCGTGAGCCTCTACGGGGGGGAACCGCTGCTCTATCCGGACATTCTTCCCCTCGTCCGGGAGATCAAGCGGCGCGGGTTGATCTGCACCATGATCACCAACGGCGGGAGGCTCGAGACGCTCGCCCGCGATCTCGTCGAGGTGGGAATCGATTCGATCGCGGTCTCGGTCGACGGGCCTCCGGACGTCCACAACCGCATCCGGGGACGCGACGACAGTTTCCAGAAGGTCGCCGCCGGCGTGCGAGCGGTTCGCCGCTGGCAGCGCGAGCTCGGAAGCGCGCGGCCGTTTCAGATGGCGATTCTTCCGATCACCGAGCTCAACCTCGAAACGATCGCGCGCGGCCCTCGAGGCGCTTCGTGAGCTCCCGCTCGACACGATCAATGTCGGGTTGCGCTGGTTCGTGCCGGACGACGTCGGCGCGGAGTACGAGCGTGTCATGCGCGACGAGTTCGGAATCGCGGCGAGCTCCTGGAAGGGGTTCACGTTCGACGGGCGCGACCTCGTCGCGAGCCGGGGCCGCCAGATGGGCGAGCTCGTCAAGCTCCTGAAAGGACTGCGCCGCCGGCGCTTTCTCGAGTCGACGCGGGGCCGCCCCTGGATTTCCTTCGTGCCCGACGTCGCCGCCGAGGACGTGCCCGACTATTTCCGCGACCACGGGCAGACGTTCGGACACGGCCTCTGTCCCGTCGCCTGGTACTTCGCGCAGGTCGAGCCCGATGGGGAAGTCTGTTTCTGCGGCGACTTCCCGGACTACTTCATCGGCAACGTTCGAACGCAGAGTTTCCGCGAGATCTGGACGGGGGAAAAGGCCGCCCGCTTCCGCGCCAAGCTCGCGAAAGAGCCGCTTCCCATCTGCGCCCGGTGCTGCGGAAACTGGGTATACGGGAAGTGGGAGAGACCCGGTCAAGGACGGGATCCCTCGTCGCTGCGCTCCTCGCGATGACGTCCTAAGCCTGTCATCCCGAGCGACCCGACCACCGAAGGCAGACCGCAGCTGTAGGGAACGCCGTCCGGAGGACGGCGGTAACCGAGGGATCCCGCACTCGACGAGCCACTCCGTCGCTACGCCTCTCGGGACGATGGCGCTGCCGTATCCCCCAGAACCTGTAGAAATTGAACCACTGCGTCGGGTGGCGACGGATGACGCCCTCGAGGTCGGCGGCGACACGGGAGAGGATCCGAACGGCGTCGTCGTCCGGCGAGAGCGACGAATCCGCGCGCACGGGCTCTCCCCACACGTTGAAGTAGGACCCGTCGGGGTTGCGCATCAGAAAACCGGGCAGGACCGGACAGCCGCAGAACCGCGCGAGCAGGGCCGGCGACCTCAGAAACGGAGTCGGCCTCCCGAAAAAGGGCACGAGGACCTGATCCTCGGGATAGGCACGGTCGACGAGGAGGGCGACCGCGCGCCCCTTGTCGACCGCCGCGCGGACGCGAAACGCCGTCGCCATCGAGGAGCCGATGTCGATCGATTCGACGCCGAGTCGGTCGCGCAGGCGGCGGCGCATGTCGTGCACGTTCTCGTCCAGCTCCGGCTGTCCGACGACCGCGGCCACGAGGTCGTGCCGCCGGAGCGTCACCGCGCCCATTTCCCAGTTGCCGACGTGGCCCGTCACGAGCAGGAAGCCGCGGCCGCCGGGCCGCACGCCGGCGAGCACCTGCGCGTCCTGGTCGAAGGTCGTGATGCGCGGCGTGAACGCTTCGCTGCGCAGCCTCCAGACGTCGATCGTGTGCCGGCCGTACTCGAAGAACTGTCCGCGCGTCAGCGTCTCCGCCTCGGCTTCCGAGACGCCGAGGGCGGTGCGGAAGTTGTGGCGCATGCCGAGCTTGGTGCGCTTGAGCAGGGTCACCGCGAGGGCGTTGCCCACGACGTTGATCGTGTTCAGCGCGGCCATCGGGAGCCAGCGCGCGCCGTAGTGCAGGCCGCCGTAGACGACGCGGTTGGAAAGACCGTGGCTGACCCACTTCTTGCGCCCGCGCACGGGAGGGGGCTCTTCGGGAAGGATCAGGTCCGCCTCGGTTTCACCCATGCGTAGCTTGAGTTTACAATCCGCGGTGCACCCGATGAACGTCCTGCTGCTGCGCCCGGATCCGGGCAACGAGCGGTTCGGTCTGGGCCCGTTTTTCCGGGTCGAGCCGCTGGGCCTCGAGTACGTGGCGGCGGCGCTGTCGGCGGCCGGCCACGACAGCCACATCGTGGATCTGCGCTTCGGCCACCGCGCCGGCTCGTGGGTCCGGCGGACGCGCCCGCGGCTGGTCGGAATCTCGTGCATGCATGCCCTCGAATACGACCGCGTCCTCGAGACGGCGCGCGAGGTCCGCCGTGCTGCGCCGGACGCGTTCATCCTCGTGGGGGGGCACGCGGCCGCGGCGTTCCCGGGACCGCTGGAGTCCTCCGAGGTCGACGCGATCTGCGCCGACGACGGCGAAGAGGTCGTCCCGGCCGTCGCCGATGCGCTCGCCGCCGGGCGTCCCCTGACGGACGTTCCCGGGCTGCGCCTGCCGGGCGCGGGCGGGTGGATTTCGACGCGTCCGCTCGAGGACCGCACGGGCCTCGATGCCGTGCCTTTGCCGGCGCGGAATCTGGTCGAGCGCGACCGGAAGCAGTACCACTGTCTTCTCTTTCGTCCGGTCTGGCTGGTCGAGACGGCGCGGGGCTGCCCATTCCGCTGCAGCTTCTGCTCGGTGTGGCAGCTCTACGGAAGGTCGTTCCGCGAGCGCTCGATCGGCGCGGTCATGGACGACATGGCTTCCGTCGGGGACGCGGTCTTCATCGCCGACGATCTCTTCTGGAATCACGCGGAACGCAGCCGCGAGCTCGCCCGCGCCCTGAAGGCCCGGGGTATCAAGAAACGCTGGATCCTCGTCCAGACGCGCACGGACGTCGTGTGCCGGAACGCGGATCTGCTGGAGGAGTGGCGGCCGATCGCGAAGGATTTCGACATCTTTTTCGGCCTCGAGGCCGCTTCGGATGCCGGGCTGGCCGGCGTCACCAAGGACACCGGTGTCTCGGCGTCGGTCGAGGCCGCGCGGATCTCGCGGTCGATGGGCTACGGAGTGACCGGAAATTTTCTGGTGGACCCGGATTGGGACGAGGAACAGTTCCGCGAACTCTGGGACTTCGTGGCGGCCCACGGTTTCCAGCGAGCGGGATACACGATCCTGACTCCGCTGCCCGGCACGGAGCTCTTCCAGAAGCTCGCCCCCATCCTCGAGGGCCAGCCGTGGTTCAAGTACGACATGCACCACGTTCTCTGGGAGCCGCGCCTGGGTGCGAAGCGGTTCTTCGAGCTCTACGCCGAGACCTGGCGGCGCTCGATCCTGAACACATCGGGCGAGAAGCGCTGGATCGACTGGATGCGGCAGATCAAGCCGTTGGAGATCCCGTACCTGACGCGCGTCCTGATGCGCACGCAGCGCATGATGAAGGCCGCGGCATACCTCCAGGAGCACGAAGAGGCGCAGCGGACAAACCCCGTCGCGCCCGCGCACGCGCTGCAGGCTTCCTGAGCCTCCGACTCTCAAAAAGACCGCCGGGAGAATCTCCCGGCGGGATTCGAAGGAGACGGTGCGCGAAACCGGCCAGCGAAGGCAGACCCACGGCAGTAGGCAACGCCGAGCCGTCGCTGGCCAGCGGCCAGCGATGATCTCGGCGGTAACTCAAATATCCCTGGACAACCAGATCCTCATTGGAGCCCAAATGCCTTGCTGATGAACACCGCCATCTGGCCACGCGTGTTCGGGCTGGACGGACAGTACTTGCCTCCGCCGCAGCCCCCCGTGATCGCCTCGGTCGCCAACTGCTCGATCCAATCCGCAAACTGACCGGGACAGGGCACGTCCGGAAAGACGCCCGTGCAATCCGGAGGAACGTAGTCGGCTCCGTGCCTGGCCTTGAGCAGAAATACCGCCATCTGGTCGCGGCGGACCGGGTTCTGGGGACAGTACGTGTCGGTGCCGCAGCCTCCGGTGATTCCCTCGTAGTACAGAGCTTCGATCCAGTCGGCAAACGTCGATGGGCACGGCACATCCGAGAACAGGCCAAAACAAGGATCCGGCGTGTAACAGAGACCGTGGCGGCCCTTCAGGAGAAAGACGGCCATCTGCTGGCGCAACGTCGACTGGCCGACGCCGTAGTTGCCGCCGCCGACGCCGGCAGTGACGCCGTTGGAGACGAGCGTCGTGACGAGATCGTGGAACTGCTGGCCGGGCGGCACGTCGAGGAAATCGGTGATCCAGGCTCTCGCGAGGGTTCCCTCGGTCCCGTCCGTGTTCGCGACGTGGATGTCGTTGACCGAGGCCACGGCCAGAGCCGGCGTGGTCACCTGGAGGGTCGTCTCGTCCGCGACATCGACGCCGGTTCCCGGCACGCCGCCGAACGTCACCGTCGCCCCGTCCAGAAAATGCGCGCCCGTGAGAGTGACTGTCGTGCCGCCGGACTCGCTGCCCGACCTCGGCTGCGACGCGTAGATCACGCGTTGCGAGAACTCCGACGTGTTGCCGTCGCTGTCGGTGGCCGTCGCGGTGATCGGAGGGTCCTCCTCGAGGAGAAATGTCGTGAACGTGTGGTCGAACGTCGCGCTGCCGGTCCCGTCCGTCGTAACCGGGAGCGTGCCGATGTAGTAGTGGCCCTGCAGAAAGTCGCGAGGGTGGGGCGTGCACACCGAATCCGCGTAGAAGTCGAGATCGAACGTCTCTCCCGCCTTGGATTTCAGGGATCCCTGCACGTGGACGTGGATCTGGTCGCCTCCGGACGAGACGATGAACGGAAAGTTCTGGAGGCCGTTGGCGCCGGTGTCCGCGTCGCCCGCGTCGTTCTTGGTCACCCCTTCGGGGACGTTGTCGATGCCGAGACGGCTGTTGGACCAGATCGCGTTGACCCGGATGGCGTTGCGCGCACCCGCGTTGAGGATGCCGATGCGGTTGTACGCGATGAGGCTGCCGTAGATGCCGGTGGGGTCCCCGATCAGAGCGTCCGTCGCGCTCGGAGCGAGCTCGATCCCGACATCGTTGGGAATCGGGTTCTCGCCGACCAGGTCGCATCCGATGATGTTGCCGCGGATCTCGGCCCCCACGGACTCCACGAGGATGCCGTCTTTGCGATTCCCCGCGATGTGGTTGCCCTCTCCCGCCTCGATGTCGCCGCCGACGACGAGGCCGGAGTGGTTGGTCGCGTGGATTCCGTTCTGGTTGGGCATCGCCGACAGGCCGATGGGGTCGGTTCCGATGCGATTGCCCAGGATCTCCGCGCCGCTGCCCTGGGACAGATGGATTCCGTCGCCGGTGTTGCCCGAAATGAGGTTGGGAGTTCCGAGATCCAGGCCGCCGATCAGGAGGTTCGTGGTCAGAGCCGCCGTGATTCCCTCGCCGTTGGCGACGGCGACGGAGCCTGACGCCGACAGTCCGATGACGTTGCCCTGAATCACTGTCCCGTCGTTGTTGAGGACCAGGATGCCGGTCGCATTGCCGCTGATGACGTTGCCGAGGCTGTCACCGCTCTGAAAGTCGGTCGGACCTCCGATAGTGTTGTCGTTCGCGCCCGCCTGGACGCTGATCCCGGTGCCGTTGGGAGCGGCGGCGCTGCCTGTCGAGTCGACCCCGAGAAAGCACTTCTCGACGTGGTTGCCGCTGCTCTCGAGCTGGATGCCCGTCGTGCAGCCGCGGACCAGAATCGCCCGGATCGTGCTCCCGCCGCCGGCGAGCCGCAGGCCGATCCCGTTGACGTTGGCGATCTCGATGGCGGGGAAGTCGAAGTAGCCCGGCTCCGTCGTGCCGTCGATGAGTGTGGGGCCGGTGACGGCGGGCAGAGCCGTGGCCGGCTCGATGACCTGATCCTCGACGAAGAGGTTGAACTCGATCGTGTCGAATCCGGCGGCGGCGTTGGCGTCGAGAATCGCCTGGCGAAGCGTCCCGGGGCCCGAATCGGCATTGCTCGTGACCGTGAACGTGGCTGCGGAAAGACGCGCGGCGGCGGACACCGCGAGGGCGACGCCACCGAGAAGGGCCTGCCAACGCGCCGCGGTGTTCACTGAAGTCCGAGCCGTCCACCGAAGGCAGACCCCCGGCAGTAGGCAACGCCGAGCTTGACGCCGCCTTCAAGGCGGCGTCTGCCTCGGCGGTAACTCAAATGGAGCCAGCGGGCTGGCGTGGTCATTGCAGTCCGAACGTTTTCGTGAGAAACACCGCCATCTGTCCGCGCGTGTTGGGGTTCTGCGGACAGTAGTTCCCGTTGCCGCAGCCGCCCGTGATCCCCTCGTGCGCGAGCTGCTCGATCCAGTCGGCAAAGAGCGACGGGCACTGCACGTCCGGGAAAGTACCTGCGCAGTCGGGAGGAACGTAGTTAGGGCCGTGCTCGGCCTTCAGCAGGAAGACCGCCATCTGGTCGCGGCGCACCGGGTCCTGCGGGCAGTAGTTGCCGTTGCCGCAGCCGCCCGTGATTCCTTCGTGAGATAGCGCCTCTATCCAGTCGGCGAACGTCGAGGGGCACGGCACGTCGGGGAAGATCCCGGTGCACGTCGGCGGCACGTAGCAGATGCCGTGCCGTCCCTTCAAGAGAAAGACCGCCATCTGCTGGCGCTTCGTCGGCTCGTCGACGCCGTAGAGGCCGTTGCCGACCCCGACGGTGATGGCGTTGGACACGAGCGTCGTGACGAAGTTGTAGAACTGCTGGCTCGGCGGCACGTCGAGAAAGTCCACGATCCACGCCTTCTTGAGAGTGCCCGACGTTCCGTCCGTGTTCGTGACCGTGATGTCGTTGACCGTCGCGGCTGGAAGAGCGGGCGCCGTGACCGTCATGGTGGTCTCGTCGGTCACGACGGGGCTGGTACCGGCGGCGCCGCCGAAGGTCACGGTCGCGCCCGCGACGAAGTGCGTTCCGGTGAGCGTGACGTTGATCCCGCCGGCCGGCGGCCCCGAGCGCGGCGTGGACGCGTAGATGACGTTCTGGGAGAACTCGGAGGTGTTGCCGTTGGGGTCCGTCGCCGTCATCGAAATCGGCGGCTGGGTCGGCGCGTTGGCGTCGTTGACGGTGATGTCGAAGGGCGCGTCGCCGGAGCCGTCCGTCGTGACCTGTTGGGTGCCCAGGAAGTACGCGCTCTGAAGAAGATCACGCGGGTGCGGGGTGCACGACGGGCTCTCGAAGATGTCGAGATCGAACGTCGTGTTGGGGCTCGACTTGAGGATGCCGTGGACCGTGACCGAAGTCGCGCCGTAGTCGACGGTCGAGATGAATGGGAAGTTCTGGAGCTGGTTCGCGCCCGTGTCGGTGTCGCCCGCGTCGTTCTTCGTGACACCGAGCGGCGTGTTGTCGATCCCGAGGTTGGAGTTGAAGAAAATCGGATTGGCGCGGATCGCGTTCTGGACTCCGAAGTTGAGGACTCCGGTCCCGTTCCAGGCGATCGCGTTGCCCTCGCCGGGTGTGACGCTCCCGATCACCGCGGTCGTCGAGATCACGTCGAGCTCGATGCCCGCGTGCCCGTTCCCGAGAGGCTGGACAGCGGTCGTGTCCGTCCCGATCGTGTTGCCCTTGACGACGGTTCCGGTACTGGAGATCAAGATGCCGTCGTTGCCGTTTCCGGAGATGAGGTTTCCTTCTCCGTTGTTGAAGTTGCCTCCGATGACGGCGCCCGTGTGGTTCTGGACCGAGATCCCGTTGTCGTTTCCGAGCGCCTCAGATCCGTCGGCGATCGTGCCGATCTTGTTTCCCTGGATCCGCACGCCGCTCCCGCCGGCGAGGTGGATGCCGTTGGTGGTGCTGGCCGAGATGAGGTTCCCCTCGCCCGGATTGGACCCGCCGATCGTCAGGTTCGTCGTCGCCGTGGCCAGGATGCCCTCTTCATTGCCAAGGTTGGTGTTGCCGTCGACCGTGGTGCCGATGAGATTGCCCTGGACGATGTTGTCTGCGTTATTGACGAGCGCGAGACCTGTTGTGTTGCCACTGACGAGGTTCGACTGGCCGGCCGCAGATCCGCCGATCGTGTTGCCGTTGGCAGTCGCCTGAACGATGATGCCGGTGCCGTTCGGGGCCGCGACCGTGCCCGTGAGATCGGTCCCGACGTAGCAACCTTCGACGTGGTTGTTGCTGCTCTCGACGGCGATGCCGGCGTTCATGCCCCGCACCAGAATCCCGCGAACCGTGCTCGATCCGCCCTGGAGCTTGAGGCCGGACCCGCTGAAGTTTGCGAGCTCGATGATCGGCGTGCCCGTGTATCCGGGCTGCGTGGTCCCATCCACGGTCGTGGGGCCGAGCATGGCCGGGAGGCCTGGCGGAAGCGGCGTGATCACGTAGGGCCCCGGGCCTCCGATGTTGAACACGATCGTGTCGGCTCCGGCTGCGGCGTTGGCGTCCAGGATCGCCTGGCGCAGGGACCCGGCGCCCGAGTCGGAGGTGTTCGTGACTGTGAACGTGGCGGCGACGACCGAAGCGGCGGTGGCCAGGGCGGCGACACAGAGAAGCGCGGGCAACGCGAGCTTCCGGGTCATGAGGGTTCCTTTCGGGTTTTCGTTCGTTTCAGCGCGTAGCGACGACGATCAGGGCTTGAAGGGTGCCTCCTCCTCCTGAAGTCCGGGATTTCCGAGGTCCGGACGCCGGGTGTCCCACCCCCTGCGTCCTCGTTTCCTGGTTGATACGCGCAGGCCGGCCCGATTCGGGCTCACGGGAGGCTCCTGTGGTCTAATTCCGCGCATCCAGGGGGTAATCCACCCATGGACCAGGTTCCCGAGCGGGACGTCACCGACCTCCTGAGGGAATGGAGCGGGGGAAACCGGCAGGCGCTCGAGCGGCTGATGCCGCTCGTGTACGGGGAGTTGCGCAAGCTCGCGGCGTCCTACCTGCGCGCCGAACGCGCCGACCACACTCTCCAGCCGACGGCGCTCGTCCACGAGGCGTATCTGCGCCTCGTGGATCAGCGCAGCGTCAACTGGCAGAACCGAGCGCACTTCTTCGGAATCGCGGCCCAGATGATGCGGCGGATCCTCGTGGACCACGCCCGCCGCCGGCAGGCCGCCAAGCGCGACGGCGCCGGCTACCGCCTCCAGACCGGGCCCGGACTCGAGGACGCCGAGCGCGACCCGGAGCTTCTCGCCTTAGACGAGGCGCTCACGGGACTCGAGGCTCTCGACGTCCGCCAGGCGCGGATCGTCGAGCTGCGTTTCTTCGGCGGCCTGACGGTCGACGAGACCGCAGAGGTGACCGGAATCTCCCCAGCGACGGTCAAGCGCGAATGGCAGACCGCGCGCGCCTGGCTCGCGAGGGAGATCCGGCCGGGGAGCACCCTTTGAACGGCCATGACGGGTCCGATCGAGCCTCCGCCCCACCCATGACTCCGGAGGCCTGGGCACGCGTCAAGGCGATCCTCGGCGAGGCGCTGGACCTCGCACCCGGAGATCGCCCGGCTTATCTCGACACCGCATGCGCGGGCGAAGGCGCCCTACGGACCGAAGTGGAATCGCTGCTGACGGCGGGCGGCGAGGAGTGGGGATTCTTCGACTCTCCTCCGGAAGTGCGGCTGCCCGAACCCGAGGCCTCGGGACCTCCGTCCCGCGTCGGTGAGCGCGTCGGCACGTACGAGCTTCTCGCGGAGCTCGGACGCGGCGGCATGGGGATGGTGTATCTCGCCCGCCGCGCGGACGATCAGTTCCAGAAGAAGGTCGCGGTCAAGCTGATCCGGCAGGGCATGGCCAGCGAGCTCGCGCTGCAGCGTTTTCGCAGCGAGCGGCAGATCTCCGCTTCCCTCGAGCATCCCCACATCGCGCGGCTTCTCGACGGCGGCACGACGTCCAACGGGGAACCGTACTTCGTCCTCGAATACGTCGAGGGAGAGCCCTTGATCGAGTACTGCGACCGGCGCCGCCTCCCGGTCGACGCGAGGCTGCGTTTGTTCGGCGAGGTATGCGCCGCGGTGCAGTACGCCCACCAGAACCTCGTCGTCCACCGGGACATCAAGCCGGGCAACGTTCTCGTCACGGCGGACGGCGTGCCGAAACTGCTGGACTTTGGAATCGCGAAGCTTCTGAACCCGGACGGCGCTCCCGTGGCGTCCGCCGAGACGGGCACGTTCTTCCGGATGCTGACGCCGGACTACGCCAGTCCCGAACAGATTCGCGGCGAGCGCATCACGACGGCGAGCGACGTCTACGCGCTGGGAGTCGTCCTCTACGAGCTGCTCGCGGGCCGGAAGCCCTACCACGTCACCGCCAACGAGCCGGGCGAGCTGATGCGCATCGTGTGCGACCGCGATCCGGAGAAACCCAGTGTCGCCGGGAAGTCACGGGAGCTCCAGGGCGATCTCGACGCCATCGTGCTCAAGGCGATGCGCAAGGAGCCCGAGCGCCGGTACGCCTCCGTCAGCGAGCTCGCGGCGGATCTGAAGCGCCACCAGACGGGCGTGCCGGTGCTCGCCCGGCGGGGCACGTTCACCTACCGCGCGGGGAAATTCGCGCGGCGGCACCGCGTCATCCTCGCCGCGGCCGCCGTGGTCGCGGTCGCTCTGGCCGGAGGCGTGGTCGCGACACTGCGCGAGGCTCAGCGGGCCCGCGCGGCCGAGGCCCGCGCCCAGCGTCGGTTCGACGACGTGCGCCGGCTCGCGAGCTCGTTTCTGTTCGAGTTCCACGACGCGATTCAGGATCTCCCCGGAGCCACACCGGCGCGCGCGCTGATCGTCAAGCGCGCGCTCGAGTACCTCGACGATCTCTCGCGCGAGTCGGCGGACGACCGGGCGTTGCGCCGGGAGCTCGCCGAGGCCTACCTCAAGGTCGGCGACGTCCAGGGAAACTCGTACATGCCGAACCTCGGAGACGTTCCGGGAGCGCTGCAGAGCTACGGCAAGGCGATCGCGCTGCTCGCCCCGGCGGTGGAGGCGGGCGAGGCCGACGAGCCGGAGCAGGCGACCCTCGCGAAGGCGTACCTGACCGGTGGAGGCATCCAGCTCGTCGCGGGCGACGCGCGCGCTGCGGTGGCGATGGCGGAGAAAGGGCTGCCTCTCGTCCGCGGGCTCGCCGAGCGACACCCGGCAGAGCCGGAACGGCAGCGCGAGCTCGCTCAGGCGTGGCAGTTCTACTCCTTCTACCTGACGGCGGCCGGCCGTTACGGCGAGGCCTACGAAGCGCTCCGAAACCAGGCGGCGATCCTGCGGAAGCGGCTGGCCGAGGAGCCCGGAGATCGCGCCGCGCGCCGCAGTCTGGGACAGAACATCTACCTCATCGGTGAGGCGCTGGATTCCCGTGGCGATTCGGAGGGCGCCTTGAAGTCCTACGAGGAGGCGGTGGAGCTCGAAGAAGCCCTCCGCGCGAAAGACCCGTCGGGCACGCAACTCCAGCGGGACTTGGGCTATCTGCGATTCGCCATCGGCAGCTCCTATGAGGGCCGGGGCGACCATCGCGCCGCGCTGGATCAGTTCCAGCGGGCGCTCGCGCTGTTCGAGTCCATGGCGGCCGCGGACGCAAAGAGCGTGGACGGCCGCCTCGGGGTCGCGATGTCCCGCCACAACATCGGGCAGGCGCGAGCGGGCCTGGGAGATTCGGCCGGAGCGATGGCCGAGTTCGAGCGCGCCCGCGTGCTCTACGAGCCCATCGTTGCGGGTGATCCGGCGAACGCCTGGGCGGCGGGATCTCTGGCGGACCTGTATCTGGAGATCGGCAAGGAAAAGGAGAAGGCGACGAATCTCGACGCGGCCTGCTCCCTGTATGCTCGGGCCGACGACATCTTCACGCGGTTGAGCAAGGTAGGCCGGCTGGCATCGCTTCGGTCCTACAGCTCCACGGCAGCGACCGCCGCGGTCGCCCGATGCCGGGGCAGCGCGGAGGGGCCCGTGGCGGACAAGCGCTGACTTCGGCGCTCGAGGAGTTCGGATGAGGCGAGGCGTGTTTCTGGCGGGCTTCCTGTGCGCGGGCGTCGTTCGGGCGCAGGCGGCCGATGGGATGTTCGCGTCCGGCGCCGTGGGCGGCGTCCTCGACGCCTTTCATGCCGCCGCCGCCGCGGCGAACGAGGAGAAGTACTTCTCGCTTCTCACGGGGGACGCGGTCTTCCTGGGGACCGATCCCACGGAGCGCTGGACGAGGGAGGAGTTCCGCAAGTGGGCGCATCCGTATTTTGCGAACGGCAAGGGCTGGACGTACAAGACGACCGCGCGCTGGGTCGCCTTCGCGCCGGATCGGCGCGTCGCCTGGTTCGATGAGATTCTCGAAAACGCGTCGTACGGAACCTGTCGGGGCTCCGGCGTGCTCCTCCTGCAGCCGGACGGGTCCTGGAAGATCGCCCAGTACAACCTGTCAATCCCGATCCCGAACGCCCTGGCTGACGAGGTCGTGAAGACCATCGCGAGCGCCTCCAAGGCGAAAGGTGCGAAGTGAGCCGGCGCGGGTTGTCCCTCGCTCTCCTCGCCGGACTCTCACTCGTCGCGCTGGCGGCCACCCCCGCGAGCCCACCCGCCGAGATCCTCCTGACCCACGGCGCCGTCTACACCGTCGACGGAGCGCGGAGCTGGGCCGAAGCGGTGGGAATCGCCGACGGCCGCATCGTCTTCGTGGGAACCGACGCGGCTTCGAAAGACCGCATCGGGCCGAACACGCGCGTCGTCGACCTCGCCGGCAAGATGGTTCTGCCCGCGTTTCACGACTCGCACGTGCATCCGATCCTGGGAGGCGTCGATTCGCTGGAATGCAATCTCAACGACGCCGCCACGCCGGCGGCTGCGCTCGATGCGATTCGCAGCTACGCGGCGGCGCACCCCGACAAGACATGGATCCGCGGGACGGGATGGGCGCTGACGCTCTTTCCCGACGGGAATCCCTCGAAGGCGCTGCTGGATTCGGTTGTTTCGGACCGGCCGGTTTTTCTGTGGGCGTCCGACGGCCATTCGGCGTGGGTCAACTCGAAGGCGCTGTCGCTCGCCGGCGTGACCAGGGCGACGCCGGATCCGGCGGCGGGGCGTATCGAGCGGGACCCCGTGTCCGGCGAGCCGAGCGGCACACTGCGGGAGAGCGCGGCGGACCTCGTCGGCAAGCATCTTCCCGCGCGCACCGCAACGGAGCAGGAAGACGGACTGCGTGCGCGCGCTGAAGATCGCCAACCGATTCGGGCTGACCGCTCTGCTCGAGGCGAACGCCTCGGAGGCGGATCTCCGAGCGTACGCCGCGCTGGAAGGGCGGGGAGAGCTGACCGCGCGCGTCTTCGCGTCGCTGCAGTGCGACACGGACAAGGGTGTGGCAGAGGTTCCGAGGCTGACGGCGCTTCGGAAGAAGTACGCCGGCAAGCGTCTTCGTCCCGACGGCGTCAAGATCTTCGCCGACGGCGTCCTGGAAACGCGTACCGCCGCGGTTCTCGAGCCCTATGTCGGGTTTCCCAGGAGACCGCGGCAAGCCCAACCTGACGCCGGAAGTCTTCGGGCCGCTCGCCACGGCGCTCGACAGAGAAGGATTCCAGATCCACGTGCACGCCATCGGCGACCGGGCCGTCCGCATGAGCCTCGACGCCATCGAGGCGGCGCGCAAGGCCAACGGCGTGCGCGACGCGCGGCACCACCTCGCGCACATCGAGCTGATCGACCCCGCCGACATCCCGCGGTTTCGCCGGCTCGGGGTGATCGCCAACTTCCAGCCGTTCTGGGCCAACGGCGACCAGTGGTTGACCGAGCTGACGGAGCCCAAGCTCGGACCCGAGCGCTCGCGCTGGCTCTACCCGATCGGAAGCGTCGTCGCCTCGGGGGCGGAGTTCGCGTTCGGCAGCGACTGGGACGTTTCGTCGATGAACCCGCTCGACGGCATCGAAGTCGCGGTCACGCGGCGGGAGCCTCCGAAGGGCCCGGGACCGGCGTGGCTGCCGGAGGAAAAGATTGCGCTGCCCGACGCGATCGCGGCGTACACGATCCGCGGCGCGTACGTAGATTTCTCGGAGAGGGAGACGGGCTCGCTCGAGGTCGGGAAATCTGCGGACCTGATCGTGATCGACAGGAACCTCTTCGAGATCCCGCCGTCGCAGATCCACGAGGCCAAGGTGCTGTGGACGCTGCTGGAGGGGAAAGAGGTGTTCCGGGCGGCAGGCTTCTGAACAAGCGTGTCATCCCGAGCGCAGCGAGGGACCCCTTTCGAGCCGCGCCGTGGCTCTGACAGGGGTCCCTCGGGCCTGCGGCCCTCGGGATGACAGACGGTGAGCTATTTCCTCCGGCTATACGCGAAATCCGTCGTCTGCTCCTTGCCCTCGGTGCTCGATGTCCACGACTGCGTGAAGTGATTCGGGTCCTGGAACGTGATGACGAGGCGCTTCATCAGCTCCGGCGCGGCGGCCGTGTTGGTCGCGTCCACGAACTGAAAGTCGAGCGACGTCACATTGCCCGCGGGCGCCTTCGCCCGCATGCGCGGCTGGTTGCCGGCGGCGCAGTAGTGGGTCGCGACGATCGAGCCGCCATCGGGGGCGTACATCGTGATCATGTTCGTGTCGTGGTCGCCGGTCAGACTCTCCATGAGGCTCGTGCCATTGGAGACGAGCGTGTAGGTGACCGATACGGGCCGGCCCTCCGCCGTGCCCTGCCAGGTGCCGACGAGGGACTTCATCCTGTCCCAGGCGGGATTCGTATTGGCCGCGGACGCCAGGCCGGGGGCGATGACGGCGACCAGGATGGCGAAAGCGGCAATGCGGGCGACGCGGGTCTTCATCGAAACTCCTCCTCTCCTTCCGCCAGCTTCGACAGGCGGTCCAGACATCCCATCCATCCCTTCGCGTGTTCCTCGCGCGCCTTCGCGGTCGCGAAGCGCTCGTGCGTCATGACGACGTCGGTTTCTTTTCCCCGCTCGATGAAGTCGATCGTCACCAGCGTGTCGCCCGTAGGCTCGCCATGCTTCGGGTCGTTGTTCCACGTCCAGGTGTAAACGAGCCTCTCGGGGGGCTTGACCTCGAGGTACTCGCCGCGGACGGACCACGGCCTGCCCCGCGAGGTCCCCTCGAACTCGTAGTGTCCGCCTTTTCTCAGGTCGATGCGACAGACGCGCATCTCGTCGTCTCCCTCGACGAACCAGCGCATCATCAATTCCGGCTCGGTCCACGCGCGGAAGACCCTCTGCCGCGAGGCGCGGATCGTGCGCGAGACCTTGAGCTCTTCTTGGACCGCTTGGGGGGTGGGCATGAGACATCCTCCTTTGAAGGCGTTTCCTCGAGGTACCGTTTCAGAGCGTCCAGGCGCTCCTCCCAGAATTGCTGGTAGCGCTCGATCCAGGCCGCGGCCGTCTCCATCGGCGCAGCCACGAGGCGGCAGTGGTGGATGCGGCCTTCCTTGCGGCGCGCGAGAAGACCGGCGTCTTCGAGCACGCGCAGGTGTTTCGAGATCGCCGGAAGCGACATCGCGTACGGGCGGGCGAGTTCCGTCACCGACGTCTCAGGCCGTTCGGCCAGGCTGGCCAGGATCGCTCGCCGCGTCGGATCGGCCAGGGCCGAGAACGTCGCGTCGAGGGCGGCTGTCGAATAGTTAACCATTCAGTTAACTATTATCGCGAGCCGGGACCCCTGTCAAGAGAGCGTTTGTTGGCGCGAAGCCTGCCGAGAACGGGATGAACGCGCGGGCTTCGCCCGGCGTTGCCTACTGCCGGGGGTTTGCCTCTGGTGGTCGGCTGCCTCGCTATCGCTCGGGATGAGTCGTCATCCCGAGGAGCGGAGCGACGAGGGATCCCGACCTCGAAGCGCCCCGGATGCCGTCCGATCCGTGTTCCCGGTTCGTAAGCCTGCCGGGTGCGGGATCCCTCGCTGCGCTCGGGATGACAGGCGGTTTACAGCCCGAAGGCTCTAACCAGGAACACCGCCATCTGCCCCTCGTGTTTGGGCCGAACGGGCAATAGAGCAGCGGGCTCGCCTGGCAGCCTCCCGTGACCCCCTCGGCATACAGGTTCTCGACCCACGGGGCGAAGGGGTCGGAGGCCGGAACGTCGGCGAAAATGCCGGCCGCCGCGGGCGGGACGTAGCCGCTGCCGTACTTGGTCTTCAGCAGAAACGCGGCCATCTGCCGACGCGTGACCGTCGCGGCCGGGCAGAAGTTTCCTCCGCCGCAGCCTCCGGTGATGCCGAGTGTGGAGAGCTCCTCGATCCACGGCGCGTAGGGGTCCGACGCCGGGACGTCGCCGAAGACGGTTCCGGACGCCGGAGGCGGCACGTGATTCGGGCCGAGCTCGGCTTTCAGCAGCAGAACCGCCATCTGCGCCCGAGGCAGCGCCGCGTCGCGGCAGAACTTCCCCCCGTGACAGCCGGCGGAAACGTGCGACCGGAAGAGCGTCTCGATGTAGGGATGAAACGGGTCCGGCTGCGGGACGTCGAGGAAATCCGAGAGCCAGCCTTCCGCGAGCGTCGAGTACGTCGTGGTCGGGATTCGTGACGACGACGTCGTTCAGCGTGCCGGGAGGCAGAGCCGGCGACGTGGCCGTGACGAACGACGCGCTCGAGACCGAGGCGTCGGCCGCGGCCGCGCCGCCGATCGAGACGGTGGCGCCGTCGGCGAAGCTCGATCCCGTGATTGCGACGCCGGCGCCGCCCGCGGAGTCCCCCGAGGACGGATGAATCGTCATTCCAGCCGCATCCGCCTCGTAGGCTCCCAGATCGGGGCTCCATCCGCGGGGACGTCCGAGGATGTCGTCGGTGGGCGAGGAGAGGGCGTCGGATGCGTCCGCCGCCGGACTCGCCGCCGAGATCGCGCCGTATAGGCCAACGAGCCGCTCGAACTCCTGGCGGATCGTGGCGCTGCCGCTGACGAAGGACGTTCCGTTCCAGCGCGGCAGGACGATCGCGCCCTGCGCCGGAAGCTGCGGGTCCGCCACGACGCGGTCGGCGTCGTCGACGAGAGGGCTGACCAGATCGCCCGGCGGGATGGCCGCTCCGCCGTTCCAGTAGAGGTTGCGGTCGAGGACGAGGCCCGTGACCTCGGCCGGCGTGCCGTCGGAGAACTCGTTCGTGCCCCCGGCGGCCTCCGCGCCCATCGTGCCCGTGGGATCCGACCAGATGTTGCCGCGGAACGCCACGTTCTCGTTGACGGGGTTGGAGCCCTCCTGGTTGACGCGGCACGCGAACGCGAGCGACGGAAGATCGCCGACCACCGTGTTCGCCCGGAACGTGATGTCCTTGCCGCCCTTCACGCCGAACGCCGCGCGCATGTCGTTGTTCGCGTTGCCGATCATGAGGTTGTTCTCGACGAGGATCGAGCGCCCCTCGAAGTACGGCATGCCGTCCTCTCCGACGAGGGTGAAGTTGGAACCGCTCGAGCCTTCCCAGTTCAGGAACACGTTGCGACGCACCGTGATCCGCTCGTCGCCGATCTGGCCGTCGTCTCCCGCGTTGGAGTCCTTCATGACGATGAAGGAGCTCGTGTCGTTGCCGTTGACGCGGCCGCTGCCCTCGAAGTCGTTGAAGAAGACGTTGTCCTGCACGAGCACGTCCGTGACGCTGTTGATGTCGATGTGCTCGTCGGACCCGGCCTGGTTGTAGAAGACGTTTCCTTCGACGGTGATGAAGCGGGCGCCGTTGTTGATCTTCAGCAGATCGTTGTTCCAGGAGTCGTGGAAGACGTTGTCGCGGATCGTGACGTTCTCGGCCCACGCGTCCGGCGAGGCCTGCTGGACCTGCATGACGAGCGCGCCGGCGCCGGGGCCGGTGTGACGGATCTCGAAGCCCTCGATCGTCAAGTTCTTCGAGCCGAACAGCTTGACGACCGTGCCGGCGTACTCGAGGACAGCGCGGTAGCGGTTCTGCGCCTTGAAGGTCGTCGGCGTCGCGAAGCGCTCGTAGAGGCTGTGCGTGCCGGTGTAGACGCCGTCCTTGAAGACGACGGTGCACGTGTCGTCGGGGACGCTCGCCGACGCATGATCCAGCGTCGCCCACGGAGACGCGAGAGTGCCGGGATGGGCGTCGTCGCCGGCGGGCGGCGGCGCGACCCAGTATTCGCAGGGCTGTGCGAGGAGTGGAGGGGCGGACAGGAGCAACGCTACGGCGAGGAGTCGCATTGTCAGATTGTGCCGGGTGGGCTGTCGTTCAAGAGTGATGCGCCTCACCCGGGTCCGCCTCCTTATGCACGTCATCCCGAGGAGCGCAGCGACGAGGGATCCCGGACTCGACTGCCGATGCTCGAAGCCTGCCGAGTACGGGATGAACGCGCGGGCTTCGCCCGGCGTTGCCTACGGCCGGGGGGATACCGCCGGCTCCGCCGGCGTTGCCTACTGTCGCGGGCCTGCCTTCGGTGGTCGGCTCGCCGCTGGTGGTCGGCTATCTCGCTATCGCTCGGGATGACAGCTAGAACCCGAACGTCTTGGTAAGGAACACCGCCATCTGTCCTCGTGTCACGGGATTGGCCGGACAGTAGAGCGGCGGCGACGTCTGGCAACCTCCCGTGATCCCGCGCGAGAAGATCTCCTCGATCCAGCTGGCGAACGGATCGGACTCCGGCACGTCGTCGAACACCGTTCCGGTCGCGGGAGGCGGCTCGTAGTCGGATCCCTCGTACGTCTTCAGCAGGAACACCGCCATCTGCGCCCGCGTGACGGGGCTGCCGGGACAGTAGTTGCCTCCGCCGCAGCCGCTGGTGACTCCGAGAGAAGCGAGCTCCTCGATCCACGGCGCAAACGGGCGCGATGCGGGCACGTCGCCGAAGACGGTCCCGGTCGCGGGGGAAGGGACGTGCGTCGATCCGAACTTGGACTTCAGCAGGAAGACCGCCATCTCGGCGCGACTGTTGGGCCGGTCGGGGCAGAAGTTGCCCGCGCCGCAGCCGACGGTGATTTCGGCGCGCGCGATCGTGTTCACGAAATCGTGGAAGGGATGCGAGGGAGGGACGTCGAGGTAGTCGACTTGCACGTGGGCGATCGCGGGCAGAGACGCGCACGGATCGCCAGCGGATTCTGTCACCTGGAGAACCATCGTCGTGCCGGGCGGCCCGGCGTCGAAGGTGATCTGCGGCGTGCCCTGGCCGGAGGCGATCGTTCCGCCGGTCAGCGTCCACGTGTAGGTCGAGCCCGGATGATCCGGCACCGAGGCCGTCAGACCCGTGGCGCCGACCGTCGCGGAGTTCGGGGCGGTGAGGATGGGAGCCGGCGGCGCCGCGACGACGGTGGTCGACGTGTTCGCCGTGTCGTTGCCCTGCGCGGGATCCGTCGTCGTGCCCGAGACGGCCGCGACGTTCTGGGCGGTTCCGGCGGCGGCCATCACGACGATCGCGAGTGGAGGCGCTGTCCCGATGTCCAGAACCGGACGCGTGCACGTGACGACCGCCGTGCCGGCACACGTCCAGCCGTCGCCGCCCGCGGAGACGAGCGTGGCTCCCGCGGGGAGCGTGTCGGTGACCCTCACGGCCGAGGCCCGCGACGGCCCGGCGTTGGCGACGTCGAGCGTATAGGTCAGCGCCTGTCCCTGGCAGATCGAATCGGGCGCGCCCGAGATGGCGATCGAGAGGTCCGCGTACGCCGTGAAGGTCGCGGTGTACGTCGCCGGAGCCGCGGGCGTCGTGATCGTGTGGCTCTGCGCGCCGCCGTCCGACCAGGCGACGAACTCCCACGTCGTCGGGTACGCGCCCTGCGTCGGCGCGATGATCGTGTCCTGCGCGTTGACGATGACCGTCTGTGTGAACGGCGCCGGCTGAGTGAGGGTTCCCGAAGAAATCAGCAGACCCACCGGAACGGACTGGAACGTCAGCGCCACTGTTTGGGGGTTGAGGTTGACGCTCGCCGTCGACGTCAGCGATCCGGAGTCCGTCGCCGTCAGCTGGATCTCGAGGTACGCCGGATACTCGTGCTCGGGCGCGACGAACGAGCCGCCGGCGACTCCGTCGAACGTCTGGTAGACGTGCGTGTGGCACGTCGACGGGCAGTGATGGATGATCACCGACCACGAGAGGGCGCTCGGCGGAAGCTCTCCATCCTGAGGATCGGTCGCCGCGCCGGAGAAGGAGATCGGGTCTCCGACCTTCCAGGTCAGCGACGCGGACGGCGTGAGGATCGTGGCCGTCGGGGCGTCGTTGCCTGCGTTGATGGTGACCGGAGCGCTGACGTCGAAGCCTCCATGTTGGTCGGTCACGCGAAGGCGCGCGTTGTAGGTCCCCGCGCTCGAATACACGAACGACGGCGCGGGATCGTTGGAGTCGTCGAACTGGCCGTCTCCGTCGAGGTCCCAGGCGTACGTGAGCGTGTCGCCGGGAGAGCCCGCCGTGGTTCCCGTGCTGTCGAACTGGACGGAGAGCGGCACCGGTCCGCTCGTCGGGTTCGCGCTCGCGACCGCGTGGAGCCCGTAGACGACGCGCAGGATCCTTCCGCCGTTGAAGTCCACGTAGTACAGGAATCCGTCGGGACCGATCTGCAGGTCCACCGGCGATTGCGCGCTGGAGGCGAACGGCGCGGCGGCCGCGGGGTTGGGATCGCCGTTGGCAAACGGGAACATCACCCAGATGCACGTCCGCGTGTAGTCGGCGAAGAAGAGAGCGTTCTGGAACTCCGCCGGATAGTTCGCGCCGCCCTGGTAGAACGCCAGGCCCGAGATGGACGATCCTCCCGCCGGGCAGCCGTCTCCGCCCACGGCGACCGACGCGTGGTTGTACTGGAAGACCGCGTTCGTGTCGCTGTCCGGGCAGATGTTCAGCCCCGAATACTCCGGGCCCGGACCTTCGAAGCAGGGCCACCCGAAGTTGCGGGCGGTGGTCAGGTCGGGGATCCGGTCGATCTCCTCCCAGTCGTTCCAGCCGACGTCGCCGATCCACACGTCGTTGGTTCCGGGCTTGACGATCATGCGGAAGGGATTGCGAAACCCGTAGCCGATGATCCGCCGCTCGTCGGCGTCGCTGGATCCGGCGAAGGGGTTGCCGGGGGCGCCCTCGCCAGTGGTTTTGTCGATGCGGAGGACCGAGCCGTTCAGGACCCGCGGCTCTCCGGCCGCGCGGCGCGGGCTCTGGGCGCGGAGGGCGCCCCCCTCGGCGGTGGGCTTGACCTGGTTGCCGCCGACGGCAACGGGCGGATCGCCGCACGGATTCTTCGGCGTCGTCGGAGGGTGATCGGCGGTGCCGCCGAACTGGCCCCAGTCCTGGTTGTCGAAGCTCGCGCCTTCGCCGGCGCTGACATAGAGGTACCCGTCGGCGCCGAACGAGAGGGCTCCCACGGAGTGACTCGGGAACTGCTGGCACCAGTCCTCGATCAGGACGTGCTCGCTCGCCGTCCAGTCGGATCCCGAGGCGGTCAGTCTCGAGAGGCGGCCGCTGACGACGCAGCCATCGGTCGTCGCACCGGGCGGTGTGGGGCAGGGGTCGGACGTTCCGTCACCGGGTCCCCAGCGCGGCGCCACGCCTCCGATCGGCGCGTCGTGCGTGTAGAGCGCGTAGACATAGCCATTGCCCGCGAAATCCGGATCCACGGCCAGGCCGAGCAATCCGCGATCCCAGAAGTTGTGGACCTGAGTACGCAGATCCACGACGGTCGTAGGCGTGGGGTCGAGAACGCTGTCGAACATCTTGATGAGGCCGCTCTTCTCGGCGACGAGCACACGCCCGTCGGGAAGGAAGCGCAGCGTCGAGGGGTGGTCGAGGCCTTCGAACACCACGGCCTCGGAGAAACCGGGTTGCTTGAAGGTCGTCACGGCGAAGGCGGGAGCGGCGGCGAGGATCGATACGACGATCGCCAGGGCACCCGCGGCGCGGCGCACGCGGCGGAGTATATGGGGTCAGGTCTGGACTTTGTCCCTCAACGTCGAAAGGACAGAATCCAGACCTGACCCCAATCAGGGAAGAGAAAACGTCTTTGTGAGAAACACCGACATCTGGCCGCGCGTGTTGGGCGCGCCCGGGCAGTAGTTGCCGCCGCCGCAGCCGCCGGTGATCTGGCGTGCCGCCAGGTCCTCGATCCAGTCTGCGGCGAACGATCCGACCGGCACGTCTCCGAAGATTCCCGTCGCGCCCGGCGGAGTGTAGGACGTTCCCATCAGCGTCTTCAGGAGAAACACGGCCATCTGCGCGCGCGTGACCGGGCTGCCGGGGCAGTAATTGCCACCGCTGCAGCCGCCGGTGACGCCGAGGGAGGCGAGCTCCTCGATCCACGGGGCGAACGGATTGCCGGCCGGCACGTCGCCGAAGACCGAGCCCGTGGCAGCCGGGGGAACGTGATTGGGACCAAGCCTGGACTTGAGCAGAAACACGGCCATCTGCGCTCGCGTGACCGAGGACGCCGGGCAGAACGCGTTGCCGCCGCAGCCGGCCGAGACGCCGTCGTCGGCGACCGTCATGACGTAGTCGTAGAACGGGTGCGTCGTCGGCACGTCGGAGAAGTCGAGCGTCGTTACGGCCAGCGTCGCAGAGCGCGTCGGAAGGGGCAGCGCGAGCGATCCGGCCGACGGCAGTACGGTCCCGGCCGATGCGAGCGGGGTCGCTCCGTCGAAGCGCCAGAGGCGCGCGCGCCAGTGGAGGTCCTCGCCGAACGTGACCGCGGCGTCGCGGGAGGCCGTCGCCTTGTTGAAGAGCAGGAGGAAGAGACGGCGGCCGGCGCCCGCGACGGCGTACGTGCCGAGGTCGTCCACGCTGGCGCTGTCCGCGCGCACGCTGTCGCCCGCGACGGGGGAGCCGTCGCCGTCGTAGTCGAGGTAGAGGCGGAACGCGTCCTCGACGCGCGTTCCGGGCGCGGGAGCGACCCAACGCGCGGCCATGTCCACGCCTTCGCGCGCGAAGATCGCCAGAGCCTCGGCCTGCGCCAGAGCGGAGCTCGCTCCGTCGTCGCCGCCCCAGTTGTACTCGGTGATCGCGAGCTTCGTGCCGGGGTAGCGCGCGTCGATCCAGGCGCGCATCCGGGGGATCAACCGGACGATTCCGCCGCAGCAGCTCCCGATCCACGACTCGTCGACGTAGGTCGGATCGTAGAGGCTCTTCAACGTCCGCAGCCGCAGCGCCGCGGTCCCGGGCGATTCGTCGTCGGACAGCGCGACGCCGCCCGCCTGCGGGTAGTAGTGGATGTCGAGATAGTCGAGCAGGCGCACGCCGTTGGCGACTTCGTAGTCATGCGCTTGCTTCAGGTACCACTCGAGATAGTGCATTCCGCCGTGGCCCGTCATGTCGGGGCCGCCATCGGAGCAGCCGTCGAGAGCCGACCAGAAATACGCGCACCAGCCCCAGGGCACGGGACCGGTCACGAGGGCCGCCGGATCCTGCGCCTTGATCGCCGAGGCGTAGTCGACGGTGCGCTGCCAGATCTCGTCGTAGGAGAGAGGCGACGGGTGCACGTCCCGGTGCGTCGAGTTCCAGAGATCCGGCTCGTTGTCGAGGGCGAAGAGGCGCACGCCGCCGGCTCCGGCGGTTCCGACCCGGTCCGCGATGTGCTGCATCCAGCCGGTCACGAAGTCCGGCGCGATCTCGCGCGACGTGTCGTGGGGATCGTTTCCCGTGATCGGCGTTCCGTTGGTGTGGTTGCCGTTGCCTGCGTCCGGTTCGCACCACGGAGGGAAGCCGGTGTACGTGCACTCGGTCTGCTGCTGGGCGCCGTACTTGGAGACCGAGAAGCCCCATCGCCGGATGCGATCCACGGGCGTCCAGCCGATCAGCGGAACGGTCAGCAGGACCTCGCCGCCTCCGCCGCGCGTGGCATCGATGAACAGGTCGGCGGCCGAGCCGTCGGGCAGCGTGCCCGGATCGGGCCCGGATTCGATGTTGTAGAAGAACCAGTCGCTCGCGTGGTTCGCGATGTCGTCCTGCCAGGAGTAGCGCGTCGTGCCGTTGCCGCCCCAGCGATTCAGGGGCCAGCGCGGAGCATCGGGCGCGCCGTAGTCGCCGAACGAGACGCCGTAGATGAGGGGAGAGATCGGATGACGATCCGCGGCGGGATCCACGGTCACGGCGATGGGCTGTGCCCAGGCGGCGAGCGGGAGGATCGAAAGAAGCAGGACGAAGACAGCCTTGCGCATGGGCAGCCTCTATTGGAGAGAAAAGGTCTTGACCAGGAACACCGCCATCTGGCCGCGCGTGTTCGGCGCGTTCGGGCAGTAGTTGCCGTTGCCGCAGCCTCCGGTGATGCCGCGGCCGGCGAGGTCCTCGATCCAGTCCGAGGCGAAGTCGGCGGCCGCCACGTCTGCGAAGAGCACTCCAGTCGCCGCAGGCGGCACATACGAGGAACCGAGCCACGCCTTGAGCAGGAACACCGCCATCTGTGCGCGCGTGACCGGCGAGCCCGGACAGTAGTTGCCGCCGCCGCAGCCTCCGGTCACGCCGAGGGACGAGAGCTCCTCGATCCAGTCGGCCGCGAAGTCGCCGGCGTGGACGTCTCCGAAAACCGCGCCGCTGGCCGGCGGAGGCACGTGCGCCGGACCGTACTTGGCCTTGAGCAGAAAGACGGCCATCTGCGCGCGCGTGACCGACGCGTCCGGACAGTAGTTGCCGCCGCCGCAGCCGGCGGTCACTCCATTGCGCGCGACCGTGTTGACGTCGTCGTGAAAGATGTGTCCGGGTGGTACGTCGAGAAACCCGGTCCACTCGTCGGCGCCGACGTCGCGCGCCGCGCCATACGGGCGGTCGTCGCCGTCGAAGTCCTGCGGGCAATCGGCCATGGCCAGGCCCTGGTCGAGCGCCGCTCCGGCCGTGGGGAGGAGATGGAGGTCGCCCGAGGGCGCGTCGAGGAAGAGATCCGACGTCGCGGACATGACGTTGCCCGCGACGGTGCCCGTCGCGCCGTCGCGAGCCTGGATCGCGCCGTCGACGAGGTTGTTTTCGATGACGACCCCGGTGGTCGAGGCGAATCGGTACTCGATCGCGTTGGGATACGTCCCGTTCTGGACGACGGTGTTGTGGAGAACCTTCGTTCCCGGCGAGTCCCAGACGTTGATCGACGTGTCGACCTGCTGCGCGATGTCGCGGTAGACGAAGTTGTTGCAGATCATGCCGCCCGAGTGGCTGTTGGGAAATCCCGCCTGGGGGCCCAGTCCGAACGCGATGGCGCGCTCGCAGTCGATGAACACGTTGCCGTCGCAGACCGTGTTGGAGGAGCCGCTCCACATCAGGACGGCCGGCCCGAGCGTGGTTGCCGCCCCGAACGGAACGCGGATGTTGCGGAACAGGTTCTTGCGGATGATCCAGCCGTCGCCGTGATGGATGTCCACGCCGTTGGTGTAGCCGTCCGGCGGCCCGATCGTCGTGTACTCGATCACACAGTATTCGACGATGCCGTGGTCCACGCCGTCGGGATTGCCGAAGTCGATCGTGCCCTTGACGAACTGCTGGCCCGCGTCGAAGAGCCGCAGGTTGTAGAGGTGAACGGCGTCGCAGCCCTGCTCGCCCTGGAGCTGGATGGGATGCCAGTAGACCTCGCCGATCGAGAGATTGGCGACGAGAACGTCCTGAGCGTTGCGGCACTGGACGGCGATGTTGACGCCGGGCGTGTTCATGCCGCTGCCGAGAAGAACGACGTCATTGCGGTCGTCCGTCGCTCCGCGCAGCGCGACGTTCGTCACCCCGCCTCCGAGCACGAGGGGCTGCGTCAGGGAATAGGTGCCGGGCGCGATGCGGATGGTCGTGCCCGAGGTCAGCGCGGCGACGGCGTTCTGGAGATCGGAAACCGTCGAGACGTCCACCACGGCTCCGGAAGGCGGGGGCAGCGGAGGCGGAGGAGGCGGAAACTCCCCGGCGGCCGCGCCGGCGATGACACCGAACGACAGGACGATTTGGGCCAGAACTGCTCGCACGACCGTCTCCCGCGCCGAGACGACGAGATGGTCGGGATTGCCGGAACGCCCGTTCGGGCCCTCCGGGAAGACCGCCGTTTTCGTGTTTGGGCGCGCTTCTAGTGTAGACCGCCTCTCAAGCTGCCCGTTCGGGCAGGTCTACGGAAGATGAGAGCCGACCACCGAAGGCAGACCCTCGGCTGTAGGCAACGCCGAGCTTGACGCCGGCCGAATGGCCGGCGTTTGACTCGGCGGTAACTCAAAGGGAGCTCGAAGCCGTCGATTATTTCAGGGCGAAGGTCTTCGTCAAAAACACTGCCATCTGGCCGCGCGTGTTCGGGTTGTCCGGGCAGAAGTTTCCGGCGCCGCACCCGCTCGTGATCCCCTCGTCCGCGAGCTGCTCGATCCAGTCGGCGAACTGGGAAGGGCAGGCAACGTCGCCGAAATCCCCGGAGCAGGCCGGGGGCGTGTACGCGGTGCCGTGCTCCGCTTTCAGAAGGAAGGCGGCCATCTGCGCGCGCGTCACCGCAGCGTCGGGGCAGTAGTTGCCGCCACCGCAACCTCCCGTGATGCCCTCGGCCGCGAGCTGCTCGATCCAATCGGCGAACTGAGACGGGCAGGTCACGTCGCCGAAGAGGCCGGCGCACGCCGGAGGCGTGTACGCGCTCCCGTGCTCGGCCTTGAGCAGAAAAACGGCCATCTGGGCCCGCACGACCGGCGCGTTGGGGCAGAAGTTGCCGCCGCCGCAGCCCGCGGTCACGCCGTTGCGCGCGATGTCGTTGACGAAGTCGTGAAACTGGTGACTCGGCGGCACGTCGAGGAAGTCCACCGAGATGAGCTGGATCGCTTCGGTCGAGGAGCAGCTCGGGATCGAATCCACGGCCGAGAGGGTCATGGTGGTGCCGGGATCGCCCGAGGTGAACGTAATCGCGTTCGTGCCCTGACCCGCCGTGATCTCGCCGCCGGTGAGCGTCCACGCGTCGGTGTGTCCGGGGCCCGAGTCGGACGTGGCCGTCAGGCCCTCGGTCGCGGGCGGCACGGATACGGGCGCCGTGATGTTCGGTCCCGGATAGGGACAGTCCAGCACCGTCGTCTGCACCAGCGCCGTGTTGTTGTCCGCGACGGGATCCACGCGCGCTTCGGAAACATCCGAGTTGCTCGTCAGCGTTCCGGCGACGGAAGGCGTGCCGACGATCTGGACCGTGGCGGTCGCGCCGTGCGCGAGATCCCCGAGGTCGCAATGCACACCGAACGACAGCAGCGTGCAGGATCCCTGGCTCGGTGTGGCCGAGTCGACGCTCGCGCTGATCGTCAGGCCTTCCGAGACCTCCACGGCGGAGGCCGGCCCGGGTCCGTTGTTGGTCACCGTCAGCGTGTACGTCACGGACCCGCCCGGAACCGTCGGATCCGGCGAATCGGTCTGCGTGATTGCGAGGTCGGCGCTGAACGCCGCAAGGGCGTCCACGCGTCCCCATCCGAACGTGTTGTTGGGAACCTGGTCGCCGGGCACGTCGCCGCAGGTCTCGTTGATCGTGCGCGGCGCGGCGGTGGCCGTCAGGCTGTTCTCGATCGAGTCCGGGTTGCCGATCAAGTCGGGGCTTCCGGAGAGGAGAAGCGCGACGACGCCGACGACGTGGGGCCCGGCCATGCTCGTCCCGCTGAAAGACGCGTATCCGCCGCCGGGGACGCTCGACCGCACGTTGACGCCCGGCGCCGAGATGTCGGGTTTCATGCGTCCGCTGCCGTCGATCGTGACCGGGCCGCGGCTGGAAAAGCCGGCGATGTCCTCGTTGATGTCCGTCGCGCCGACCGAGAAGGACGCATCGTAGATCGCGGGCGGGTCGTTGACGCTCGAGCAGCTGCTGCCCGCGTTGCCTGCCGAGACGACCACCTCGATGCCGGCGGCGCGCGTGTTCTCGACGACCGTCTGCAGGATCGTGGGATCCGTGCAGCCCTCGCTCGGGGGACATCCCCACGAGTCGTTGATGACGTGCGGCGACTTCGACGGGTCGGGATTCGCGTTGGCGAGGTCCGTCGGTGCGATGAACCACTCGAAGCACTCGGAGTAGGTCGCCGGCGTGCCCGCGCCCTGGTCCATGTTGCGGCAGCCGATCCACTTCGCGCTGGGGGCCACGCCGATCTTGTTGGACCCTCCGTCGTCTCCGACCATCGTGCCCATCGTGTGCGTGCCGTGGTCGGTGTCGTCGCACGGAAACGGCGAATCCGGTCCGCAGACGCCGCCGCCGGAATGGATCGAGTCGTGCCAGTTGTAGTTGTGGTCTGCGGAGGAGCCGGACCATCCCCGGTAGTGGTTCTTCAGAGCGGGGTGATCCCACTGGTAGCCCGTGTCCTGCCCGCCCACGACGATTCCCTGACCCTTGTAGCCGAGGGCCCAGACCTGCGGGGCGTTGACGTCGTTGACGCCCCACTCGATCGTGTCGGGAGAGTCGGGCGCGTCCCCCGCGCCCCTGCGCGCGATTGGGTCGGCGAAGCGCACCTTCGGGTTGGCGTAGACGTGAACGACGTCTTCGCGCGCCGCGAGCTCTTCGACCAGCCGCGCGTCGCCGCGCACCCAGATCATGTTCGCGACCCAGAAGGCCCGATGCGCCGCGTTGCGGGATTCGAGCAGGTCGAGCACCGGGCGCTGCGTCGCGACGGCCGTCGCGCGCAGGGAATCCATGACGAACGCGCTCCGCGCGTTCTTTCCGGCGAGGGCGCGCACGCCGCTCAGATCCGCCTGCGCCCGGAGCATGACGAGAAACTCCGTTTCGCCTCGAGCCGCGGTCTGGAGCACCCAGGGATCGACTTTCGAACGAACGTCCGCGGCGCGGACGCCGGCGGCCACGGCGAGGATCGGCAGAAGCGCGGCGAGGATCTTTCCGGGGCGCATGGAGTCTCCTTCCTTCCCGTGCGAGTCGGAGGATTCTAGTCCGATCGGCGGGAGATTGGGATCAGAGACCGAAGCCGGCCACCGAAGGCAGACCCACCGCAGTAGGCAACGCCGAGCTTAACGTCGGCCCCGGCCGACGTTTGACTCGGCTGTAACTCGAATGGTCTTGACCGAGACGATCGTGGCTAGAGACCGAACGTCTTGACCAGGAGCACCGCCATCTGCCCGCGTGTATTCGGGTTGTTCGGGCAATAGAGAAGCGGCGAGGCGCTGCACCCGCCGGTGATGCCGTGACCGTAGAGATCCTCGATCCAGTCATCGGCGAACGATCCGACCGGCACGTCGCCGAAGATGCCGGCGGCCGGCGGCGGCGTGTAGGTGGGTCCGAAAAGCGTCTTGAGCAGGAAGATGGCCATCTGCGCGCGGGTGACGGGGTTGCCGGGGCAGTAGTTGCCGCCGCCGCAACCTCCGGTGATGCCTTCGGCCGCGAGCCGCTCGATCCAGTCGGTGAACTGCCCCGGGCAGGGCGTGTCGGGGAAGACGCCGGCGCAAGGCGGAGGCGTGTAGGCGCTCCCGTGCTCGGCTTTCAGCAGGAACACCGACATCTGCGCGCGCGTGACCGGCGCTTGGACACAGTAATTGCCGTTGCCGCAGCCCGCTGTGATGCCGGCGCGCACGATGGATTCGACGAAGTCGTGAAAGAGATGGAATCCGGGTACGTCCAAGAAGTCCACGAAGAAGGCCGCCGAAAGAGTCCCGGTCGCGGTGCCTCCGGAGTTCATGACGGAAACGTCCTGCACCGTCCCCGGAGGAGCCGGGTGGGAGTTGCAGTGGATCGTACGCGAGTCGACGTCGTAAGTGGAGAACGTCGTTCCGGCGATGGTGACCGACGGGAATGCCTGGAAGTGCGTCCCGCGAACGATGAGCGCGGTGCCTCCTCGCGCCGGTCCGGACGCCGGCTCCACGGACGTGACCGTCGGATCCGGTGTGCTGCCGAGGAGCACGCGAAAAACCGTTCCACGACCGGGACTCCCACCGCCGTACGCCGTACCGTAGAGAGCTCCATCCGCGCCCTCGATCAACGCCGCCGGCGGATGGCTGCCCTCCCAGTAAGCCAAGGAGTGCGCGGACGACACGGAGCCGTCGGACAGCCGGTAGATGACGCCGTTTCCTCCGCCGCCGTTCTCGGTCGTCCCATAGAAGTCGCCGTCGGACGCATGGATGACGCCCGCGTGGGGATCCGCGCCCTCGAAACTCGCCGTGTCGAAGTTGTGGAGGACCGTGAGAGCTCCGGCGGTGTCGACCTGGAAGAGCGTCCCGCTGAGGTGGGTCCCTCCGTCGTCCGCGGTCCCGTAGAAGGATCCTGCGGAGAACTCCACAAGCTGCGCGATCGGATAGTTTCCATCGGCGGCCTGCATGTCGTGAACGCTCGTCACGCCGGTCGACGGATCCAGCCGGAAGATCGTGCCGGTGCCGCCGCCTCCTCCACTCGCGGAGCCGTAGAAGAAGTGGTCGCTGCCCTCGGTGAGGGTGGCGTTGGGGCTCGCTCCCTCGTCTCCCGTGAAGTCCCACAGCTTGCTGAAGGTTCCCTTCGTGTCGATGCGGAAGAGCGTGCCCAGGGAGTTGTCGCCTCCGCCCACGGCCGCGCCGTAGAGCAGGTCGTCCGATGCGAGGAGGAGACCCGCTCGCGGCTGCAACCCGTCCGTGCCGTCGAAATCGTGAAGCACGGTGACGTCGGTCGAAGCGGGATCCAGCCGGATCACCGTACCCATGAGGTGCGCGCCTCCGCCCTCGGCGACGGCGTACAGCGCGCCGTCCGGACCCTCGGTGAAGGCGCTCAGCGGCGCGAGCGCCTCCGTCGGCGCGAGCGGCTTCACGATCTCGAACGCGTCCGACGCGTCGATCCGGAACATCAGCGCGGTCGTCGTCGCTCCGTTCTTCGACGAGCTTCCGTAGAGGTTGCCGTCGCTCGCCTGCACGAGCGAGGAAGACGGATATCCGCCCGCGGGGTCGAGCAGCGACGCGAGGACCTGGAAGTTGCCGCCGTCCGTGTCCAGACGGTAGACGGCGCCGATGTTGTCGGTGCCTCCGGTCCTCGCCGTGCCGTACAGCACGCCACCGGAGAGGATGAGCCCGCCTTGAGGCTGCAGGCCTCCGTCAGGGGCAGGGCCGAACTCGTGGAGCGCCGTGAACGCTCCGGCCGTCGTGACCTGGTAGATCTTCCCGAGGTTGTTCAGTCCGCCCTCTGACGTCGTCCCCACGAACACGCCCGGAGAGGTCTCGAGAAGCGGCGACTCCGACAACGGCCCCTCACCCGCCACAAGGCTGTAGATCGGCGACACAACACCCGCCTGCGTGACGCGAAAGACCGTTCCGGCCCCGTTCTCTCCGCCCGCGCTGGCCGTGCCGTAGAAGTTCCCGTCCGACCCGAGCACGAGCGGCGCGCGGGGGTAGGCGCCATCCGAGAAATCGAAGTCGTGCACGGTGTGGAACGAGCCGACGGGGTCGATCCGAAACACGGTACCTCCCATGTTTGCGCCGCCGCCGAGTGTGACGCCCCAGAAAGTCGTGCCCGCGGGGTCCGCCGCGAGGCCGGAGGGTCCGAGCCCGTCCGCCCCTCCGTCCAGGAGCCGCAGCGTTTCGAAGTTGCCGAAGCCGGTCGCACCGGAAGACTGTCCCGCTGTCGTTCGTCCCGCCGAGTTGCGTGGTGCCGTAGAGGAATCCGTCCGGCGCGAGGACAAGCCGCGCCCGAGGCTGTGAGCCGTCTGTATTGTCGAACCGGTGCAGCAGGGTCACGTGCCCTTGAGGATCGACCGCGAAGACGGACCCGTAATCGCCGCCGCCGCCGCTCGTCGTTCCGTACATCCATCCGCTCGCGTCGGGGACGAGACCGGATAGCGGCTCCAGGCTCTCCTGGAACTCGAACGAGTGGAGCTCCTCGATGGAATAGCCGCCGACGCCGTCGGGCGTCATCCGAAAGACGGAGCCGCCCGAGAAGTCGCCGCCGTTCTGGGCTGTCCCCCAGAAGGAGCCGTCCGACGCCGGCAGGAGCTCGCCGCGCGGATTGCCTTTCGGGTGGACGAAGGTGTGGACGATCTCGAGGTTTTGCGCGCCGGCGATCGCCGGCAGCAGCGCGAGCAACGCAGGGAGGAAGCGGACGGATCTCATTCCGGCCTCCTTCGGTTCAGGGCAGCGCGAACGTCTTCGTCAGAAACACCGCCATTTGTCCGCGCGTGTTGGGATTGTTCGGGCAGTACCCCCCGAGGCCGTCGGGGAACAGCCGGGAGATCGAGCCCTTGGCGAACCGGCCGCCACGCTCGGTCGTGCCATAGAAAGAGCCGTCCGCCGCGGAAGTCAGTCCGCTGAATGGATACCCGTCGTTGTGCGAGAACGTATGTACGACTTCGAAGGATTGCGCACGAACGGCGGTGGCGAGCAGCAGGGCACCGACCAGGGTGGTCCAGCGACTCATTGTCAGCCTCCGATTTTGTCGAGATCGTATACCAGCCGGAGCGCGGAGGCCGGCGAATGCTGTGCCCGCCGGCTCATGTAGAAAGAGCCCTGACCGCACACTGGGCGCGGCCAGGGCCCGAAAGGCTCTATTGCAGGTTGAAGCTTTTGACCAAAAACACCGCCATCTGCTGCCGGTTGTTGCTGTTGTTGGGGCAGTAGCGGAGCGGGTTGGTCAGACAGCCTCCCGTGATGCCGCGGGTGAAGAGATCCTCGATCCAGTCGGCGGCGAAGGCTCCGGCCGCGACGTCGGTGAAGATCGTGCCGGATGCGGGCGGCGGGGCGTAGGCGGAGTCGATCGACGCCTTGAGCAGGAAGATTGCCATCTGCGCGCGAGTGACCGGATTGGTCGGGCAGTAGTTGCCGTTTCCGCAGCCCCCCGTGATGCCTTCGACCGCAAGCTGTTCGATCCAGTCGACGGCGAAGCCCGAAGGACAGGCAACGTCCGGGAACATTCCGTTGCACGGAGGAGGCACGTAGTCGCCGCCGTGCTTGGCCTTCAAGAGGAAGACCGCCATCTGGGCGCGGGTGATGTTGGAGGTGCCGCAGTAGTTGCCGTTGCCGCAGCCGGCGGTGACGCCGTTGCGCGCGACAGTGTTGACGAAGTCGTGGAATCCGTTGGTCGACGGCATGTCGAGGAAGTCGACCTGGATGTTCTTCGAGGCCTCGGGCGAGATGCAGCCGCTGGCGGACTCCGTGACCGTGCAGTGCATGGTGGTTCCGGGAGACGCGGCGTCGAAGATGATCTGCCGCGAGCCCTGCCCGGCGGTGATGACTCCGCCGGAAAGCGTCCAGTCCCAGGTCGAACCGGGGTGATTCACGACGCTGGCGGACGCGCCCGACGCGCCGACCGGAACCGACGGCGGCGCGGTGATGACGGGGAGGGCGGGTGTCTGGTTGACGGTGACGGTGACGGTCGAAGCGTTGGTGGAGGCGCAGCCGTTCGCCGCGGTGACCGTCAACGAGTAAACGGTGGTGATCGTGGGTGAGGCCGTCGGCGTGCAGCTTCCGGCGTTGTCGAGGCCGGACGCGGGCGACCACGAGCAGGAGACGCCTCCCGAGCCGGTCAAGCCGACGGACTCGGCCGTGCAGATCGTGCCGCCTCCGCCGGCCGCCGCCGTCGGACGCGCGTTGACCGTCAGGACGGCGACGCTGGACGTGATCGACTGGCCGAACCCGTCGGTGACGACGATGTCGTAGTTACCGGCGTCTCCCGTTCCCGCAGGGTTGATCGACAGCGTCGGAGTGGTCACGCCCGAAATCGCTCCGCCGTTGCCGAGGTTGACGCCGTTCTTGCGCCACTGGTACGTCAGCGTCGGCTGGCCCGTGGCGGTCACGGAGAAGGACGCCGAGTCGCCCGAGCAGATCGTGAGATTCGACGGAGCGGTCACGGTGATCGGAATGCGCTCGTACGCGCCCATGTCCACGACCCCCGGCGGGACGTTGCCCACACCGGTGTCGGGAACGTCGGGATCGTCGAAGAAGCGGGGAAGCCCGCGGACGTCCAGCGTCGTACCCCCCGGCACGAGCGAGTTGCTTCCGGCGTCCACGACCGGCGAGGACGGGCCCGGGCGCAGATCTCCCGGAGGGCCCAGAAAGAGGGGATCGGCGTCGATGTTGCCGGACCCGGCGGCGCCTCCCTCGACGTCGCAGTAGTTGATCGTCGCGGTCGAGCCGCCGCCGAAGGAGATCGAGCCCGTGTCGTTGTCCCAGACGATCGTGTTGCTGATCGTGTTGGACGTGCTCGACTGCAGACGGATGCCGTATCCGCCGTTCGCCGTAACCGTGGAGTCCTGGATGACGTTGGTGCTGCCCGTGATCTCGAGGCCGTCGGGGCTGTTGTCCGCGACGACGCAGTTGAGCAGCGTCGTGCCGCCGACCGTCCGGAGCCCGCCGCCGCCCGAGGCCGCACCCGAGATCGTGTTGGATCGGAAGATCGAGCTCTCGGCGTTGACCGTGCCGCCGCTCGAGGACAGGCCCGCGCCGGTGCCGACGCCCGACACCGAGTTGTTGTCGAACGTGCAGGACAGAAACCGCGGAGCGCCGCTGTCGACCTGCGCGCCGCCGCCGGAGGAGAGCGCGAAGTTGCCGGTGAAAAGAACGCTGGCGACCAGCGGCGAGCCGCCGTTGATCCAGATTCCGGCGCCCTTGTTGTTCGGGCTGCCGGCGTCGGCCTGGCCGGCCGTCACCGTGAAGCCGTCGAGCCGCGCGGTGTTGGAGACCGCCGCGTCGGCCGTGACGACGTGGTAGCTGTTGTCGGTCGACACGCCCGACGCGCCGATGTCGCCGGAAAGGATCGTGACGTGCGCGACCGGATCCCTCTGGGTGCGCTGCGTCTCGTTGCCGGCGAAGCCGCCGTAGACGGAAACCCCGTCCTTCAGGACGAAGGCGATCGTACGGTTGGAGGTCGTGGTGGGCTTGTAGGTCGCCTGCGCAACCCAGATCTCGTCGCTCGCGCCGGCAGCCGTCAGGGCGGGAGCCAGCGTCGTAAATGCGTTGGCCCAGCTCGAGCCGTTGTTGGCGCCCGTGGCCGCCGCGTTGACATAGATGACCGAAGCGAATGCGACGGCGCCTGCCGCCGTGAACAGTAGGACAGACGCGGCCGCAAGCCGCCCGAAGGCGCGCATCGATACACCTCCTTGAGTTGTCGACACTTCTAACTCATTGTCGCGTGTTTGCGTTGAGGCCGGTGTGACGAGTGATACAAGGTCGAAAGCGAAGACTTCACCCATGGGCGAGACGTGGAAGCTGCGGCTCTGGACGTTCCTCCGCGTTCCAATGGCTTTTTTTCTGAGCCCGACGGTCGTCGAGTCGGCGGCTCGCCGATCCGTAATCCGGATTCCCCTGACCTGGCGGTCGAAGAATCACCTCGGTTCGATGTACTTCGGCGCGCTCTGCGTCGGCGCGGATCTGGCGGGCGGTCTTCTCGCGCTGCGGCGCATCGAGGAAAGCGGCCGCAGGATCTCGCTGATCTTCAAAGACGTCCAGGGCCGATTCTGGAAGCGCGTCGAAGGCGATGCGCTGTTTACCTGCGATGACGGCGAGGCGATCTCGGAGCTCGTGCATCGCGCGATCGCGAGCGGCGACCGCGAAGAGCAACCGCTCCGCGTCGTCGTCACCGTCCCCGAGAAGCTCGGCGAGGAACCCGTGGCGGAGTTTGTGCTGACGCTGTCGTTGAAGCGCCGCGACTAGTTTTTTGTCATTCCGAGGGCCGGCGGCCCGAGGAATCCCTTTCAATGCCGCGAAAGGGGTTCCTCGCTGCGCTCGGAATGACATAGCCGCAGAATCAGCCCGGCCGCGAGCGCGGCGCGATCCGGAATCGACGACAGGATCACGTGCTCGCTCTCGGCGTGCGCACCGTCCCCGTCAGCGCCGAGCCCGTCGAGGGTCGGAATCCCCAAGGCCGCGGCGAACGAAGCCTCCGAGGCGCCGCCGGTGGCGACCTCCTCGAGCGGCGGCAGGCCCAGCTCCGCGGCGACGGCCGCGGCCGCTCGAAACGTCGCGACGACCTGCGGCCCGCGCTCGAGCGGCGGGTAGAAGCTCTTCGCCTCGAGGTCCAGTCGAATCCGCGGGTCGTCGGGACGCAGCGCCTCCAACGAGGCGCGCACGGCCTCCGCGTCGGCGAGAGCGCGGAAGCGAACGTCCAGCTCGGCATGAGCTTCGTCGGGAACGACGTTGGAACGGGTTCCCCCCTGGATCGTTCCGACGTTGACGGTAATGCCCCGTTCCAGATTCGTGAGCGCCGCGGCGTCCGAGATGCGGCGGGAGAGCTCGACGATCGCGTTGGCGCCGCGCGCGAAATCCGCCCCTGCGTGGGCCGCCACGCCGCGGGCCCGCAGCACGAACGAGGCGGAACCCTTGCGCGCCGTCTTCACGGGGCCTCCCGGCCACGCCGGCTCGAAGTCGAGGACCGCGCGCGAGGCGAGCATCGATTCTTCCATCGCCACGCGGTAGTTGTCGGCGCCGACTTCTTCGAGAGGCGTGAGGAAGACGCAGACGCCGGGAAGCGTGCCGTTCCGCGCCAGGGCCTTGAGCGCGTGAACGAGGACCACGATCCCGCCCTTCATGTCGAAGGAGCCCGGTCCGTAGAGACGGCCGTTCTCGACTCGGACCGGACGCTGCGCCAGAGTGCCGACGTCCCAGACCGTGTCGAGGTGTCCGAGGAGCATCACGGGACGCGGTCCCTGCCGCGCGCGCAGGACCGGCCCGGCGCCGTCGACGGGAAGCAGCTCGACCGGCAAGCCCAGCGGCTCGAGCTCGGCCGCGACCCGGCGCGCCAATCGCGCGACGCCTTCCGCGTCGGTCGACGGCGACTCGATTCGGACCAGCTCGGCGAGGAGCTGTTCCATCTCGCCGGCCCGGGCGCGGCAGCCTTCGAGGAGATCTCTCATGCGCGCGCGGCCGGCGCGTCGGCGCGGCCGGCCGAAGGCGTGCGAACGGTTTCCGGGGCGTCGTCGCGGGTGGGGTCAGTCATCGGAGGGAGGACGGGACTCCTTCTGTCTCTCGAAATCCACCTGGGCGGCGACTTTGGCGATGCGGTCGGCGAAGATCACGACGAGATCGTCCCGGCGCGCCGTGGCGAGCGCGCGCCGCACCGCCTCGGGCTCGTTCTTCGCCTCCTCGATCTGGTCGTCCTTCATGCCGTGGCGCACCAGCCCCTTCCGCAGGTGTCCGGTGACCTCGCCGCTCGCGCGTCCGCGCAGATCTTCGTCGTCGCGCAGGATCACACGGTCGAAGTGCGGCGCGGCCGCCTTCGTGATCGCGTCGAAGTCCTCCTCGCGGCGATCCCCGGGAGCGTTCAGGACGACGACGAGCCGGCCGCGTTTGATCGAGGCGAGGAACGGCGCCACGAGAGCCATCCCGTGGGCGTTGTGGCAGTAGTCGATCATCACACGGAAGTCGCGGAACTCATAGATGTTGCCGCGGCCGGGCGCCTGGAACGGCGTCGGATGGAAGGTCGTCAGCCCGCCGCGGATGTCGTCCATGTCGATGCCGGCGGCGAAGGCCGCCAGAGAGGCGGCGAGCGCGTTGGCGATGTTGAACCGCGCCTTGCCGTCGAACGTGATCGGCACCTGCCGGGCGTGAACGAGCGGGATGCGCAGCGTCGAGCGGTAGAGGCAGAGCGTGTCGTGCCGGTCCATCACCGCGGCGAGACCGCCGGCCGCCGCATGCGCCTTGAGCCTTTCGTTCGCGGGATCGAGCGAGAAGTAGGCGACGCGCGCCTTGACGCGGTCCGCGATCCACGGCGTCATGGAATCCTCCGCATTCAAAACCGCGGTTCCCTGCGGAAAGACGCGCTCGACGACGAGCGCCTTCAGCCGCGCGAGGTCCTCGAGCGTCTCGATGTCGCGCAGCCCGAGATGGTCCTCGGCCACGTTGGTCACGACGCCGACGTCGGCCCAGTCGTAGCCCAGGCCGAACCGCAGGAGGCCTCCGCGCGCCGTCTCGAGCGCCGCGAAGGTGACGGTGGGATCTCGCAGGACCGCCTGCGCGGACGCCGGGCCGGTGCAGTCTCCCTTCATGATCTGTTCGCTGTTGATGTACACGCCTTCGGTCGTGGTCAGTCCCACGTGGTGGCCGGCGTATCGGGCGATGTGGGCGAGCAGGCGCGTCGTGGTGGTCTTGCCGTTGGTGCCGGTGATCGAGACGATCGGGATCCGCGACGGGGTGCCCGGCGGATAGAGCATCTCGATGACCGCACCCGCGGCGTCGCGCGGAGTGCCTTCGGTCGGGTCGGTGTGCATCCGGAAGCCGGGCGCGGCGTTGACCTCGACGATGCCGCCGCCGACGTCGGCGATGGGCTTTTCGACGGTCGGAGAGATGACGTCGATGCCCGCGATGTCGAGCCCCACGATGCGCGCGATGCGCTCCATCAGGTGAATGTTGGAGGGGTGCACGGAGTCCGTCACGTCGCGGGAAATGCCCCCGGTCGACAGGTTCGCGGTGGACTTCAGGTACACCGTCTCGCCCTTCTCGGGCACGGAGCGGGGGGTGAGCTCGCGCCGCGCCAGGAGCGCCAGCGACAGGTCGTCGATCTCGATCTTGGTCAGGATCTTCTCGTGGCCGATGCCGCGGCGCGGGTCGCGGTTGACCTCTTCGACCAGCTCCTCGATCGTGCGCTGTCCGTCGCCCACGACGAAGGCCGGGACGCGCTGCGCCGCGCAGATGAAGCGGCCGGCGATGACCAGGAAGCGGAAGTCGTGGCCCTCCAGGAACTGCTCGACGATGACCTCGTCGCGGAACTTCAAAGCGTCGTTGTACGCGAGGCGAAGCTCCGACTCGCTTCGAATGTTCGTCAGGACGCCGCGGCCGTGAGAGGCGTCGAGCGGCTTGATCACGATCGGCCAGCCGAGCTTCCCGGCGATCGCGACGGCGTCGTCCTCGTCCTCCGCGACCGAGCCCTTCGGCACGGGAACGCCGTTGTCGCCCAGGAGCGTCTTGGTCAGGCTCTTGTCGCCGGCGATCTCGACGCCGAGCTGCGCCGTCGTCGAGGCGATCGTGGCCTGGATACGCTTCTGGTGGACGCCGGTTCCGAGCATGACCAGGGACCGGTCGTTCAAGCGCAGGTGGGGGATTCCGCGGGCCGCGGCCACCGTGACGATCGAGCGCGTCGAGGGGCCGAGGGCCCAGCGCTCGCGGGTGCGCTTGAGCTTCTCGATCGACGCGTCGAGCGCGAGATCCACGTCGAGGCCGGCGCAGTGCTCGACGACGTCGAGGGCGAGCTTGCCGGCACGCACGCCGACCCGCTCTTCCTCCATCTCGTAGACGAGGTTGTAGAGGCCCGGCGTCTTCGTCTCGCGCGTCCGGCCGAAGGAGACCGATATGCCGACTTCCTGCTGGATCTCGATCGCCACGTGCTCGGCGACGTGGCCGAGCCAGGTGCCCTCGGCGACGCGCTTCAAGAAGCCGCCCTTCGCGCCCTCCGAGCAGTGATGCTCCTCGAGCCCCGGCAACAGGCGCTGGAGCTCCTCGCCGAAGCCGCGAATCTCGCTGGACGGACGATCCTGGAACGGCCCAAGGTCGATGCGCATCCAGACACACGGGCGGTAGGACCAATAGTTCGGCCCGTTCAGAACCAGGGTCTCGAGGAGACGGATTCCCTCACCCACGTGTGGCCGAAAGACTACAAGAAGTCAGTGACGGGATCCCTCGTCGCTGCGCTCCTCGGGATGAAAGAGGCGCGCGCGGCGCGCCCAGAGTCAGTTCGAGGCCAGCGGCCGGCGTTTCTCGACGTCGAAGCGGTCGCCCGCGGTCAGGACGTGGAGGAACGCACCGGACAGGCTGAACGTAGCCGCCGGGTCGGTCTCGGAAAGGCCGTGGGCCACGGCCCGGCTGCCGTCGATAACGAAGACCTGGCCCGAGCCGATGACCTCGATCTCTCCGGACCCGTAGTAGACGATCGCGGTGTCCTCGTCGATGCCCACGCCGAGCTTGGTCGGCTCGAGGGCGACCGCCGTCAGGAGCCGACCCAGGCGCTTTCGCTGGGAGAAGTGCTGATCGATGATCAGCCGGGTGATGACGCCGAGGCCCGGCGCCAGGTCCACAGCGTCCCGGCGCAGCTGCAGCCCGCCCTCGCCTCCGACGATCATCGTGGCGGAGAAGGCCGACGCTCCCGCCGAGGTCCCCCCGAGTGCTCCACCCGCGACGAGACTGGCGTGGAGCGCCTCGAGCGCCGGGCTTCCGGCGAGGATGTCCACCAGGCGCGACTGGTCTCCCCCGGTCATGAAGACGCCGGTCGACTCGCCGATCGTCGCGACGTGCTCGGGCGATTGCGCGTCCGCGCGCGTCACGATGGGCAGGGGAAACACGTCGCCGGCGCCGATGTTGCGAAAAACCTGCTCGTAGAAATACGCCCGCTCGGCCGGAATCGCCGAGGCCGTGGGCAGGATCGCGATGCGCGCGTCTGCGCCTCCGGCTTCCTCCACGAAGCGCTGGAGAATGTCGGGTTTGTCGAATTTTTCTTCGCCGCCGCCCACGGCCAGGATCGAGCCGTGCGGGCGATTCGTGCGCAGTCTTGTCATCCCCGGGAGGAGAGAGTACGCGACGCCTTCCGCGCGATCAAGAGAAAGCCTTTCTCCCGGGCTTCATCATGCGGCCCGGAGACGCCGGCCTTCGCTTACACTCTCGCGCCGATGACTCGTTCCGCCCGGCCGCGCTGGTTGTCCTCGACGGCGCTCATCTTCTATGCGCTGGTTCTCGGAGTTCTGTGCGGCCACCTCCTTCCGGCGGAGCAGCACCCGGCGGCTTACGAGACGTTCCGCTTCCTGTCGAAGGCGTTCATCAACCTCATCAAGATGCTGATCGTGCCGCTGATCTTCTCGACGATCGTGGTCGGCATCGGCAAGACCGGCGACATCAAGGCCGTCGGGCGGATGGGGGTCAAGGCGATCATCTATTTCGAGATCGCGACGACGGCCGCGCTGGCGCTCGGCCTCGCCATCGCGCACATCGTGCAGCCGGGCCGCGGCCTGACGCTGCCCCATTCCGGCGAGACGGTCGCGCCGCCGAAGACGCTCGTCGAGACGCTCCTGCACCTCTTCCCCTCGAACGTCGTCGACGCGATGGCCAAACAGGACATCCTGCAGGTCGTTATCTTCGCCACGCTCGTCGGCATCGCGGCCGCGCATATCGGAAGGAAGTCCGAGCCGTTCCTGAAGTTCTTCGACGCGACGGTCGCCGTCATGTTCAAGCTGACCGACTACGTCATGTCGCTCACGCCGGTCGGCGTCTTCGGCGCGATGGCGGGCTCCGTGTCGCATCACGGCCTGAACGTCCTGTCCTCCTATGCCAAGCTCGTTGGCTCTCTCTACGGGGCGCTGATCCTCTTCGCGGTCCTGGTGCTGATTCCCGCTCTCCTGATCGTGCGGGCGAACCTCCGGGTCTTCTTTCGCAAGATCCGCGAGCCGTTCCTTCTCGCCTTTTCGACCGCCTCGTCCGAGGCGGCGCTGCCACGGGCCCTGGAGAAGATGGTCGAGTTCGGCGTGCCGGAGTCCGTCGCCGGTTTCGTGATCCCGGCCGGGTACTCCTTCAACCTGGACGGCTCGACGCTCTACATCTCGCTCGCGGCGCTGACGATCGCTCAGGCCGCGCACGTGGAACTGTCGCTTTCGACCGAGATCGTGATGATGCTGACGTTCCTGATGACCTCCAAGGGCGTGGCCGGCGTTCCGCGGGCCTCGCTCGTGATCATCGCGGCCGGCTGCGCCTCCTTCGGTTTGCCGGGGGAGGCGGGCGTCGCCATGATCCTGGCGGTCGACGAGCTCATGGACATGGCCCGGACGTCGATCAATGTCATGGGCAACTGCGTCGCCTCGGTGGTCGTCGCGCGATGGGAGAGGGTCCTCGGCCCTCCCATCGAGGTTCGCAACGAGGACGCCCCCGGCGCCGAAATCGCGGCGGAGGCGAAACCCTAGCCGGATCCGGCGCGTTTCGACGGGATTCGACGGGTCGGATCTAACGCAGCCAGGCGAGCGCGCGATTGACGGCTTCGAGGTCGAAGCGATCGGGATCGAACTCCTGGCCGGCGAAGCCGGCGATCGGCCGCGAGGCCGTGCGCCGCGACGGCCGGCGCCCCCCGATGCGCTCCACGTAGCCCTCGGGCCCGCCGCAGCCCTGAGGCGGGCAGGCGCGTTCGCCTTCCAGGCAGACGGGTTTCTGATTGTCGGTGTTGCCCGCGACGAGGCCCTCGACGCGCACTTCGTGCTCCCACGCCGAATCCGTGCCCAGCGCGTAGCCGAAGGAGTTCGTTCCCCGGCCGATGAGGTCCGCGAGGCGTATCCAGCGCGAATCGCGAAGAGGTCCCTCCGTGTCGGTCGGCTTTCCATAGAGCCCGCCCGCGACCCGAAACTGATGCTCCTCGGTCTCGGGCCAGCCCATCGCGCACTGGAGAATCGAGTGGAGCCGGCGAAGCGTGAGGTGGACGGGAACCTGGACGCGCCTCCAGACCGGAGGGATGACCTCCAGCAGGACGATCCGGAGACGAGCGACGTCCGACGGCGGCTCCTCTCGGGTCGGCCCCTGCGAGCCGTAGACGTGGCGGAGGTTCTTGGGTTCCAGCATCGGCGCCTCAGAGTGTCCGGACGTACTCCATCGGGTTCTGCTTCCAGACCACGACGCCGCAGAAACGCTCTCCCTCGGGACACACGGGCCGCACCGTGGCGAGGTGGCGCAGCGTGCAGGGGGGCAGCAGCCACGGCCCGATGCGCGGATTGACCTCGGAAACCTGCAGAGCCTCGTCGAGGGAGGCGCGCCAGATCTCCTCCTGCGCGTTGTAGCAGAGCCGCATCGCGAACTTGTGGTGGAGGTTGAGCAGGTCCGCGGATTCGGTGAAACGGATCGCCACGGCGTTGGGCAGGAGGTACGCGGCGAATTCGTCGGAGACGCCGCGCGCGCGCAGCTCGCCGATGGCCTGCCAGGTCTCCTCCATCGTCCGCCGATAGAGCGCGTCCGCCTCCGGTGCGTCCTCCACGAGCATGGGAACGATGTAGTCGGGCTCCTCGGAGAGGTACGCCGGAAGTGCGGGACGGGAGGCCGGAGTCATGCGGTGGCGCTGGTCCTGGCTGTCGGCGGTGTGCGAGATCTTCTTGCGGAACGTGTAGGACGGGTGGAAGAGCGCGCGCGAGAGCTTGTCGTGCGTGGTCAGCGTCAGCGTCTCCCCGAGGATCCGGTTCTTCGACGGGTCGAGGACCATCCGGATCGCGTCGTCGTCGGACAGCTGGGCGCGCGGCACCCCGAGGATCTCGCGCACGGCCGAGGCCAGGATCTGCTCGTTGTTGGCCTTCCAGTCCACGAGCCGCGAAACCCGGCCTCCGATCTCGCGGTCGAACTCCTCGCGGAAGGCGCGCGACGAGGATCGCGTCCGTGGCAGCGACTGAAAGGCCGCGTACTCGGGAGTTTCCTCCAGGGGCAAGGGGTCCTGCAGCACGGTCGCGTAGAGCGGATCGTGGCGGAGAACTTCGGCGACCATCTGACCCACGACTTCCCGCTGTTCGGCCGGCGCGTCCATGGACTCGCACAGCCGCCAGTAGCGGAAGAGCGTCACCCCCGAGACCGTGTGGTACAGGTACGAGAACGTCGCGACCGGCAGAACGTAGCGGGCGATTTCCTGAGCCCGCTTCTGGATCGCGCCGGCGAAGCGCACTCGTCCGTCGCCGCGCGTCCGTCCCGGAAAAAGCCCGAAGTAGCGCTCCGCGGCGAGCGGGGTCAGCAGCTCCGTGAGCTTCGCGTAGGCGTCCTGCTGGCGGCGGGCGGTGCGCTCGTAGATTTCCCGCTCGGCGGGGCCCATCGAAGGCACCGCGAAGTTGCCCTTCTTGACCTCGACGTAGCGTTGCGAGACCTGCTCGGAGTTGTAGAAGGGATGCGAGTGGAGAAACGTCCACAGGAAGTGGCGGGACACGTTCTCGAGGGCGAACTGGAAGTGCGCGTGCTGAAACGTCGTGTGATGCCCGGCCTCGTAGATCGACTTGGCGATCGCGTCGCGGCGGTCGGGCTTCGCCGAGGCCTGGTCCTCGGTGACGATGCCCTTGGCCGAGTAGCAGGTGCGCGCCGTCGCGACCACGTTCTCGTAGGGCCGATCGAAGGCGTGGACCAGGCGCACGATGGGCGCCGGTGACGTGAAACCGGAGGTGCGGACCGGGGGCTCGGGGAGGCTCGACATCCGTCTCATTCTAGTCATTCATCAGCGTTCATGGTCGGCGCGTGAAAACTCGTGCTTTGGGAGAAAGTTCCATTCGCCGTTGGCCCGCCGCCGCGACCCTTCTGCTCCCGATCCTCGCCGTCCTCGCCTTCCCCCGACCCGACACCGCCGCGACCTTCACCGTCGCAAACACGAACGACGCGGGCGCGGGATCGCTCCGCCAGGCGATCACCGACGCCAACGGCGGAGGCGTCGGCCGGCGTTTCGCTTTCGGGGTTTGTTCGGTGCTTGATCCCTTCTCGGGTGTTCCTGCGCGTGTTGTCAGAGGCCGGGAGCGTCGGTTGGGACGCTGCGGCGAGCGCTCCCGACCCGGAGGGACGAGAACATGGCTACGAGAACGGGTCCTCGCCTCGGCTTCCTGTCTGTCTGCGTCGCGCTGGCCGCCGCCGCCGTCTCGGCCGCCACCTTCACCGTGACGACGACGGCCGATTCCGGCCCCGGATCCCTGCGGCAGGCGATCACCGACGCCAACGCCAGCGCGGGGCCGCACACGGTCGTCTTCGACATCCCCGGCTCGGGCGTCCAGACGATCGCCGTCCCCAGCAACCTGCCCCTGGCCACCTCGTCGGGAGGCCTGACCATCGATGGGACGACGCAGCCCGGATACGCGGGCACCCCGCTGATCGCCCTCGCGTGCGCCAACACGAACGTCTTCGCGTTCAACTTCACCGCAGCCGGTACGGTCTTGGGCCTCTCAATCGGAGGCTGCGGGGCCGGCGTCCTCGCGGGCTCCGGCGGCGGGCCGATCACGGTAAAGTCCTCCTATCTCGGCGTCGGACCGGACGGAGCGACCGCCGTCCCGAACCTGAGCGGGATCTCGGTCTCTCACGCTGCGTTCACGATCGGCGGAGCGCCAGTCGATCGAAACATCGTCTCGGGCAATACGAGCAACGGGATCTTCATCGGAGCATTCACCAGCGGCACGATTCAAAACAACTACATCGGCACCGATGTCACCGGCACGGCCGCGCTGCCGAACGACATCGGGATCCGCCTGCTGGGCGGTTCGGGAACCGGAGTGCTGATCGGCGGACCGGGTGGAGCGAACCTGATCTCCGGAAACTCGGTTGAGGGCATTCTCCTCGAGGCCGCCGTTGACGTCACGATCCAGTCCAATCTCATCGGAACCGACGTGAACGGGACCGCGGCGCTCGGCAACGGCGGCGCGGGCATCCACGGTGGCGGGCCGGGGCTCGTCATCGGAGGGACCGGCGTGGGCGAGGGCAACCTCGTCTCGGGCAACTCGCTCGGCATGGACCTGCTCGCGGACGGCATGACGGTCCAGGGCAACTCCATCGGCGTCGACGCCTCCGGGACCGCGCCGCTTCCGAACAACGGACGTGGAATCAGCCTCGGTTCGCCCGGGACCGCGCCCAACGTCATCGGCGCCGCCGCGGCGGGAGGACCCGGAGCGAATCACATCGCCAACAACCTCGACCGGGGCATCGTGGTCACTGGGGGCACGCACCACACGATGCGCGGCAATTCGATCCACGACAACGGAGGATTGGGGATCGATCTGATGGCGAACGGTCGGCCCGACGTCAACGACCCGCTGGATATCGACGACGGCCCCAACCACCTCCAGAACTTCCCGATCATCCAGAGCGTGACGACGGGCGCCTCGACGCACATCATCGGCAAGCTCGACAGCACGGCCTCGACGACGTTCGATCTGGACTTCTACGCCAACGCCGCGTGCTCGAATTTCCCCAGAGAGTTCCTCGAGGGCGAGGCATACCTGGGTTCGACGCAGGTCACGACGGATGGATCCGGTAATGCCACGATCGACGTCACGCTGCCAGTCGCGACGGAGGCCGGCGCCCGAATATCGGCCACGGTGACGGACCCTCTCGGCAACACCTCGGAGTTCTCGCAGAGGATCATCTTTTCGATCAGCCCGACCTCGGGCGTCGCCGCCGGGGGCACGCCGATCAGCGTCTCCGGAACCGACTTCGCCGATCCGACCACGCTGTCCTTCGGGGGCGTCGCGGCGTTCGTCGCGTTCGTGAACGACCATCAGCTCTCGGCGACCTCGCCGGTGCTCGCTCCCGGGACCGTTTACGACCTCGTCGCCACGACGCCGGACGGCACGGTAGGAACGCTGGTCAAGGGCTGGGTCGCAGACTTCCTCGACGTGCCGGGCTCGCAACAGTTCCACTCCTTCGTCACGACTCTGGTCTCCAATGCCGTCGCCGTCGGCAGCGGCAGCGGGCTTTACGGGGTGGACAACTCGACGCTGCGCCAGCAGATGGCCGTCTTCCTGCTCAAGGCCAAACACGGCCTCTGCTACGCACCGCCTCCCTGCACCGGCGTCTTCGGCGACGTCGCCTGCCCCTCCACTTTCGCCGACTGGATCGAAGCGCTGGCGGCGGAGGGGATCACGGGCGGCTGCGGCGGCGGCAACTTCTGCCCGACCAACGCCGTGCGGCGGGACCAGATGGCGCCGTTTCTGCTGAAGGCCGAGCACGGCTCCTCCTACGTGCCGCCGTCCTGCACGGGGACCTTCGGGGACGTGGCCTGCCCGAGCCTCTTCGCCGACTGGATCGAGCAGCTCGCGGCCGAAAGCATCACCGGAGGCTGCGGTGGAGGGAACTACTGCCCGGGCAACCCCAGCACCCGCGGGCAGATGGCCGTGTTCGTGGTCAAGACCTTCAGTCTGCCCCTTTGAAGGCGCCGTTTCGGCTCGTGAAACCCCGACCCTTCGGCAGGACATAATTCGTCTATGGAAGGCAGGACGCCGCCGACGATGACGGCCGCGCCGTCCTCGAAGAGCATGCCGCTGGCGGAGACGGTCTGGCCTCCGGCCTCGGCGCCGAACCGCGGCTCGGAGTCGATCAGGTCCTTTGCGATAACTCCGACGTGTTGCCCTGGGGATCCGTCGCCGTGACGGTCCCCGCCGGGAGCTGCGGTGTATCGAACTGGAGGGTCGTGTTGCCCAGAACGTCACCGTCGCCGACCCTTCGGGTCTCATCGGGGCGCTGCCGAGCGGTTACGTCTCCATGTTCTCGGACGTGGATACGAACAGCCCCTTCGCTCCCTACATCGCGAGCCTGGCCGCAAACGGGCTGACCGACGGCTGCTTCGGCGGTAAGTACTGTCCGGTCTCCACCCACACGCGCCAGCAGATGGCGGTGTTCCTCCTGAAGGGGAAGTTCGGCCTTTGCTACACCCCGCCGCCGTGCACGGGCACGGTCTTCGGCGACGTGCCCTGCACGGGCTCGACGTTCGACCCCTGGGTCGAGGCGCTCGCACCGCTCCAGATCACCGCCGGCTGCGGCGGCGGCAACTACTGCCCGTCGAATCGGGTCCTGCGCCAGCAGATGGCAGCATTTCTGTTGAGGGCGCTGCTCGGCTCCACGTACGTGTCGCCGGACTGCACGAATCCAACCTTCGACGACGTTCCCTGCTCCAATCCCTTCGCCCCCTGGATCTACGATCTGGCCGGCCGCGGCATCAGCGGAGGCTGCGGAGGCAACAACTACTGTCCCATCGATCCCGTGTTGCGGCAGCAGGCGGCGGTGTTTCTGGTGAAAACGTTCAACCTTCCTCTTTAGATCAGCTCAACCCTTGCACCCCTGCCGAGGGGATACCGCCGGCTCCGCCGGCGTTCCCTACTGTCGGGGCTTGCCTTTGGTGGTCGGCTCGCATCTGGTGGACGGCTCACCCTGCCGTTCTGACGTCCGCTGTGAGGCGGTGGATCGTGAGGCTGGATTCCTCGCTCTGCGGACGCAGTCCGAGGCGGGAGCGGCCGGCGGAGAGGGGAGCCTGCGGCACCGCAGCGCCGGACCGAATCAGCCAGTCGCGCGCGCGCCGCGTCGGCGCCGGGCGGGAGCCGGCACCGCGATTGCGTCGGCCTCGTCCCGCGCCTCCCGCGTGACGGCGTCGCAAACGATCGCGCAGATCCGCTCGAGCGCGGGGTCGGCGATCGAATAGACGGTGCGGAGACCTTCGCGTCGGCGGCTGACCGCGCCGGTGGCGTGGAGGACGTTGAGGTGCTTGCTGACGTTGGCCTGTGTGCCACCGACGGAGGCCAGGATCTCGCCGACCGAAGCCGGCGAGCGGAAGAGGCGCTCGAGGATCTTCAGCCGCATCGGTTCGCCGAGGGCCCGGAACCGCTCGGCGATGCGCTCGCGGGCCCGGTCAGTCAGCGGGGGAGGCGCCACGGCCGCAGCGTAACCGATCCGGCAATCCCGGCCGGCTCGCAAATGAGCCCTCATACCTATTGACTATATAACTATATACTCATATAGTCAATACAAATGTGGATGCTGCTCGTCCCGCTCGCCATCGCGGCGCCCCCGCCCGATGTCCTGACCCTCGGGGAAGCGGCCGCGCTCGCCGCGGGCGGCGCGCCCGCGGTGGAGCGCGCTCGGGCCGAGACCGAAAGGGCTCGCGCGTCACAGTCCTCCGCACGCGCGGCTCTCTGGCCGACGCTCTTTTCCGATATCGGCTTCCTGACCTCGAACAACCCCGTGACGGTCTTCTCGCTCGAGCTCGAGCAGCAGCGGTTTTCGGCGCCGGAGTTCTTCCAGTCCGACCCCAACGATCCGCCGTTCACGGATGACTGGAGCGCGGCGGTCGCCGCAGCCTGGTCGATCGACCTGTTCGGCTCGACACGGGCGGCGGCCCGCGCCGCGGGCAGCGCGGCCGAGGCCGCCGAGCGCGCGGCCCGCCGGACGGGAGATAGCGCCGCCCTGCAGGCGATCGGGGCGTTCGTCGAAGCCCGGCGGGCCGACGACACGGCGGCGATCCTCGCCGAGCGGGAGGCGGATGCGCAGAAGGACGAGGCACTGGCCCGCTCGCTCTTCGAGCAGGGCCTCACGACCTCCGCCGATCCGGCCCGGGCCCTCGCCGTCGTCTCCGAAGTCCGCGCCGAGGCGGCCGGAGTGCGCGCGGCCGGAGCGGCCTCGCGCGCGGCCCTGGCGGCTCTCATCGGAGAGCAGGCCGCAGCGAGGCCGCTGGCGCCGCTCCCCGTTCCCGCGGCTGCCGCCTCCGAGACGGCGCCGCCTCCGGCTGTCCGCGACGACGTCGCCGCCGCCGAGTTCGCCGCCGACGCGGCCCGCGAGGCCGCGCGCTCGGCGGACGCGTCGCGCTGGCCGTCGCTCGTGGTGACCGGCCGTTACGAGCTCCATGCGCCGACGATCGACGGCCGTTACGGCAACTCCGCCACCGTCTTCGGGGGGTTCCGGATTCCAATCTTCACTTCGGGAGCGATCTCGGCGCGCGTGGCTGAAGCACAGGCGCAGGCGCGGGCTGCCGAAGCGGCGCTTTCCGAGCGGCGGCTCGCCGCTCGGAGCGAAGTCGCCTCCGCTCGGGCCCGGGCAGAGGCCGCGGTCGCGAGGCTTTCGGCGTTCGCGGACGCGGAGGCGGCCGCCCGGCGCGCACGCGAGATCCAGCAAGCCCGATACGAGGAAGGAGCGGCGCGTCTTTCGGACCTGCTCGAGGCTCGCGGGGCGGAGCTCCGCGCGCGCATGGGCGCGGTCGGAGCGGCGGCCGACAGGGTTCTCGCGGAGGCGAATCTGCGCATGGCCCTGGGCCTCGCGCCGCAGGGGGAGGAAGCGCGATGAGACGAATCGCGGGTCTGGTCGTTCTGTTGGGGCTCGCCCTCGCGGGATGCGCGAAGGAGCCGGCGCGCGAGGCGGCGGTGCCCGGCCAGCGCAAGCTCGCGACCGCGAAAGTCGAGCGGCGCGATGCTCCGGCGCCGGTGGAAGTCGACGGGACCGTCGTCGGAAAGTCGGAAGCCGTCCTCTCGAGCCGCCTGGCCGCGCCGGTCGTCGAAGTGCGCGCCGTTCCCGGGCAGCCGGTTTCGGCCGGGTCGGTGCTCGTCCGGCTCGCCGATCGCGAGTCCGAGAGCGCGCTCGAGGGTGCAAGGGCCGCGGTCACCGCCGCAAGCGCGTCGTGGGAGATCGCGGCGCGCAATCGGTCTCGCTTCGAGCGGCTCGAGGGGCGCGGCGCGGCCGCCCCGGTCGAGCTCGACCGCGCCCGCCAGGAGGAAGCCGCGGCCGCTTCGGCGAAGGCCTCCGCGCAAGCCGCCCTCGCGCGCGCGGAGATGGACCGGGCGCAGTCGGTACTCGTCGCGCCCTTTGACGCGATCGTCGTCGAGAAGATGGTCTCGGTCGGGGACCTCACCGTCCCGGGCCGACCCCTCGTACGGCTTTCCACGGCGAAGGGCCGGCGCATCGAGGCCGCGCCCGGGGAAGGAGAAGCCGCGCGGCTCGCCGTCGGCGACGCCGTGCCGGTGGTCCTCGGCGATCGGGTCGTCGAAGGCCGGATCGTGGAGATCGTGGGCGCGGTCGATCCGGAAACGCGGCGTCGCGTGATCCGCGTCGACCTTCCCCCCGACCTCGAGCCGGCGGTCGGCAGCTTCGCGCGGCTGCGCCTTCCGGGGCCGGCCGCGTCGAGGCTCGTCGCGCCGGCGCGCGCCATCGCGGCCCGGGGCGGCCTCGAAATCGCCTGGGCGGTCGGTCCCGACGGCCGGGTGTCCCTGAGGTACGTCCGCACGGGAGCGCCCGTCGGCGCCGGCTTCGTGGAGGTCCGGACGGGGCTCGAAGCCGGAGAGCGGGTCGTGCTCGATCCGCCGGCCGATCTGGCCGCCGGTACGCGGGCGGTCTCGTGACGCTCGACCCCCGCACCCGCCTCGCGCTGGAGCGGGAGCGTCTCGGCCTCGCCGGGCGCCTGGCTTCCGCGTTCATCGACTCGAAGCTGACGCCTCTTCTCGTCTTCTTCGCGCTGGCGCTCGGGGCCCTCGCCGTGATCGTGACGCCGCGGGAAGAAGAGCCCCAGATCAAAGTGCCGATGGTCGACGTGTTCGCGTCGCTTCCGGGCCGCAGCTCAGTGGAGGTCGAGCGCGAGATCGCGTCTCCGCTCGAGAAGGCCTTCTGGTCCATCCCCGGAGTCGAGTACGTCTACTCGACCTCCTCGCCCGGCTCGGCCTTCGTCATCGTGCGCTTTCGCGTCGGGGAGGACCCCGACCGCGCTCTCGTGCGGGTCCGCGCGAAGCTCGACGCGCTCGCCGACGCCTGGCCGCGGGACGTTCCGCCTCCGCTCGTGAAACCGCGCTCGATCGACGACGTGCCGATTTGGGCCCTCACGTTCTGGAGCCCGACGCAGGACCCGGCGACGCTGCGGCAGGTCGCGGCGGAAGTCGAGAACGAGATCAAGAGCATTCCGGAGGTTTCGGACACAGCCCTCATCGGAGGCCTGCGGCGCGAATTCCGAGTGGAGCTCGACCCCTCCCGCCTCGCGGCGCGCGGTCTCGCCGCCGGGCCCGTCCTCAGGGCGATCGCGGCGGGCAACCGCCGCGTCGTGGCCGGCGAGATGGTCGCGGCGGACCGGGGTGTCGTGGTCGAGGCCGGAGGCTTCGTCGAGTCCGCCCGCGACCTCGGGTCGGTCGTGGTCGCCGAGCGGAGCGGGCGGACGGTGCGGCTCTCCGATGTTGCGACCGTCGTCGACGGGCCCGAACGGCCCGCGTCCTACGTGACGCACGGCGAGCCCGGCCGGCCCGGCCGGTTCGCCGCAGTCACGCTCGCCGTCAGCAAGCGCCGCGGCGCCAACGCGATCTCGGTCGTGCACGCCATCGAGCGCAAGCTCGCGGCCCTCGAGCCGCGCCTGCTCGCCGCCGACGTCCACACGACGGTCACGCGCGACTACGGCGAGACCGCCGCGGAGAAGTCCAACGAGCTCCTGGAGCACATGCTCCTCGCGACGCTCTCGGTCGCGCTGCTCATCGCCCTGGCCATGGGCTGCCGCGAAGCGGGCGTGGTGCGCATCGCCGTGCCGGTCACGCTCGCCCTGACGCTCTTCGTTTTCATGCTGTTCGGCTACACGCTCAACCGCGTCACGCTCTTCGCCCTCATCTTTTCGATCGGCATCCTCGTCGACGACGCGATCGTCGTCGTCGAGAACATCGACCGCCATCTCCGGCTCCCGCGTCGCAGGGGCGGTCGCTCGCCCGGATCGCCGTGGAGGCGACCGACGAGGTCGGCAACCCGACGATCCTGGCCACCTTCGCCGTCATCGCGGCGATCCTGCCGATGGCGCTTCGTGGGCGGGCTGATGGGCCCGTACATGCGGCCCGATCCCGGTGGGCGCCTCGGCGGCCATGCTCTTTTCGCTGCTCGTGGCGTTCGCGATCTCGCCCTGGGCGGCGCTGCCGGCTCTTTCGCGGCGTCGGGCCTTGGAACGGCCGGCCATGGCAAGGGCGAGCGCAGCCGACTCGCCGCGCATCTACCGGAGGGCGATGACACCGCTCGTTTCGGACGGCGGCCGGCGCTCCCGCGCGGTCTTCTTCGGCGTCGTCGCCGCGCTTCTCCTCGGAGCGGTCGCGCTCGTGCCGCTCGGCGTCGTCACGGTGAAGATGCTTCCCTTCGACAACAAGAGCGAGTTCCAGGTGGTGGTCGATCATGCCCGACGGCACGACCCTCGAGACGACGCACAGACGCGCTTTCGGAGATGGCCGACGCGCTCGCGCCGCTGCCCGAGGTGACCGGGACCGAGGTGTACGCCGGCGCGGCCGCGCCCTACAACTTCAACGGCCTCGTCCGTCACTACTTCCTGCGGCCGGCGCCGCACCAGGGCGACCTCCAGGTCAACCTCGTGCCCGAAGGGGGAGCGCCGCCGCGCCTCGCAGCCACGACATCGCGAAGCGCGTGCGAAGCTCCTCGAGCCGATCGCCCGGCGCACGGCGCCCGCGTCAAGGTCGTCGAGATGCCGCCCGGACCGCCGGTGCTGCAGACGCTCGTCGCCGAGATCTACGGCCCGGGCGACGCCGGCCGACGCGAAGTGGCGCGGCAGGTGCGCGGACGTGTTCGAGACGACCGACGGGCGTCGTCGACGTGGACTGGTACCTCGAGAGCGCCGCGCGACAAGGTGGTCTATCGCCTCGACCGGGAGAAGGCGGGGCCTCACGGGATCCGCGCGGCCGACGTCGCGGCGACGCTCTCCCTCGCGCGCTCGGCCCGAGGCCGCCGGCGACGATTCACCTGCCGCGGCAGTCCGCGAGCGGGTTCCGCCTTCGCGTCACGCTGCCCGAGGACCGCGAGGCACGATCTCGCCGCTCTCGGTGCGCTGTCGGTGGCGGATGCGGAGGCCGACTCGTGCCGCTCTCCGAGATCGGACGCTTCGAGCGCGTTCCCGCCGACACCTCGCTCTACCACAAGAACTTGAAGCCCGTCGTCTACGTCACGGCCGACGTGGCCGGCCGCCGAACGAGGCCCGGTCTACGCGATCGATGCGCTCGAAAAGGGCATCGCGGCGATCCCCGTGCCGGGCGGCTATCGCATCGAGACGCGCACGGCGACGGCGACTTTCGACACGGCGCGCTTCGGGCTCAAGTGGGACGGCGAGTGGCAGATCACCTACGAAGTCTTCCGCGACCTCGGGCTCGCGTTCGCGGTGGTCCTCGTCCTGATCACGTTCTCGTCGTCGGCTGGTTCAAGAGCTTCACGGTGCCGCTCGTGATCATGGCGCCGATCCCTTTGACTCTCGTCGGCATCCTCCCCGGCGCATGGCTCTTCGGTGTGTTCTTCACGGCGACCTCGATGATCGGCTTCATCGCCGGCGCCGGCATCATCGTGCGCAACTCGATCATCCTCGTCGACTTCATCGAGCTGCGCCGGCGCGAGGGCATGCGGCTCTAGGAGGCCGTCCTGGAGGCGGGCGAAGTGCGCTTCCGCCCGATGCTGCTGACGGCGGCCGCCGTCGTCGTGGGCTCGGCGGTGATGCTGCTTCGATCCGATCTTCCAGGGACTCGCGATCTCCATGATGGCGGGGGAGGTGGCCGCGACGCTCCTGTCGCGGGCCGCCGTGCCCGTCCTCTATTACATGCTCAAACGCGCGGAAGAGAAGCGGGCCCATCCCTCGCCGGCCGCCTCTCCCGTCGCGACGGAAAGGAGCCTCGCATGACTCGCACGGTTGAAGACTGGCTGCGCGGCATCGCGGGAACGTTCGTTCTCGCCTCGCTCGCCCTCGGATGGTTCGTCCATCCCGGGTTCTTCCTCTTCACGGCCTTCGTCGGAGCCAATTTGTTGCAGTCGGCTTTCACGGGCACTTGCCCGATGAAGTGGCTGCTGCGGCGCCTCCACGTGGGCGAGGCCTTGACCCGGGCCTAAGCCCGGCGGCCACCGCGGGACCGATAGAATAGGCGGCCTCATGGAGCTGCCCATCTACCTCGACTACCACGCCACGACGCCCGTGGACCCCCGGGTCCTCGAAGCGATGCTGCCGTACTTCACGAAATCCTTCGGCAACCCGGCTTCGCGCGGGCACGTGTTCGGCTGGGAAGCGGAGGGGGCGGTCGACGCGGCGCGCGAGCAGGTTGCGCGGGCGATGAAGGCGTCGGCCCGGGAGATCGTCTTCACGTCGGGCGCCACCGAATCCGACAACCTCGCGATCCTCGGCGTCGCCGGGCTCTACCGCGAGAAGGGCGGCCACGTCATCACCGCTCCGACGGAACACAGCGCCGTCCTCGACCCCTGCCGCCAGCTCGAACGCGAGGGCTTCCGCGTCGAGTATCTGAAGCCCGAGAAAACCGGCGAGATCCCGCCCGAGCGGGTGCGCGAGGCGCTTCGCGGCGACACAATTCTGGTGACCCTCATGGTCGCCAACAACGAGATTGGCACGATCCAGAAGGTCGCCGAGATCGGCGCGATCTGCCGCGAGCGGGGCGTCCTGTTTCACACCGACGCGGTCCAGGGCTTCGGCAAGATCCCGTTCGACGTCGAGGCCATGCACGTCGACCTCGCGTCGGTCTCGGCGCACAAGATCTACGGCCCCAAGGGCGTGGGAGCGCTGTACGTGCGCGGCAAGAACCCGAGAGTCCGCCTCCAGCCGATCGTCTTCGGCGGCGGACACGAGAGAGGGATGCGGTCGGGAACGCTGAACGTCACGGGCATCGTGGGCCTCGGCGCCGCGGCGGAGCTGGCGGTGGCCGAGATGGGGGAGGAGTCGAAGCGGCTGCGGCGGCTGCGGGCGCGCCTCCATGCCGCCCTTTCGACGCGCATCGAGGGGCTGACGTTGAACGGTGCTCCGCTGCCGGCGATCGAGAATGACGGCGCGCTCTCGCCAGGCGTCGAGGAACGCCGCCTGCCCGGCAACCTGAACGTCTCGTTCTCCGGCGTCGAGGGCGAGGCTCTTCTCGTCAGCATGAAGGACGTCGCCGTCTCGTCCGGATCGGCGTGCACGTCGGCCTCGCTCGAGCCGTCGCACGTGCTGACCGCGATCGGCGTTCCGGCGGACCTCGCGCACGCGTCGATCCGTTTCGGCCTCGGGCGCTGGACGACGGAGGAAGAAGTGGACTACGCCGCCGAGACGGCGGCTGCCGCGGCGGCGCGGCTTCGGGAGAACTCGCCTCTGGCGCGCGTCTCGCAATAAGTCATTCCGGGTTTGTCTTGTCGCTGCTCACGGATCGGATTCGGGAACTGCCGTCGTACGCGGACCTCCACGAGGCGGTCCGGCGGGGGGAAGACCGTCTCATCGTTTCGGGCGGCGTCGGGGCGCTCCCGGCGATCCTGCTCTCGGCGTTGGCGCGAGATCTCGGCCGTTCGATCGCGATCGTCGTCGCGAGCGAGAAGGACGCGGCGCGGCTGAACGGAGACCTCTCCGCGGCGGGCTCCCCGCGCGTGTTCCACGCCTCGGCCCCGACACTGACTCCATATCAGCGCATCCCGGCGTCTCTGAAGAGCCGCCGCGACGAGTTCGCCCTGCTGGCGGCGCTCGCCCAGGGCGAGGCTCCGGCGGTCGCGGTTCTGCCGGCGCGCGCGCTCTTCACCCGCATGCCGGATCCGGCCCGGCTCGCCGGCCTCTTCGTGAAGATTCGCAAGGGCGACGAGGTTTCGCTCTCGAAGCTCGCGGCGCGGCTGACCGGCCTCGGCTACCGCCGGGGAGATCTCGTCGTCGAGACCGGCGATCTGGCGGTGCGCGGCGGCCTCCTCGACGTCTTTCCGCCGGATCGGGATCTCGCGGTGCGGATCGAGCTCGACGGCGATCGCGTCGAATCCATCCGCCTTTTCGACTCCGACACGCAGCGTTCGCAGGAGAAGATCGAAGAGGTCTCGCTGGCGCCGTTTGCGGCGGCCGAGGAGTCCGACCAGGCGAGGCGCCTGATGACCGAGCGCATCGGCCGGCTGCCGTCGGAGGCCGAGCGTCAGGTCTTCGCTCCGGCCGTCACGGCCATGCCGTCCTCCTGGCTCGACCACGCGGGCGACGCGCTCCTGGTCGTCGAGGAGCCGGCGATGGTCGAGGAGGAGCTGGCGGCCTTCGCGCAACGCGTCGCCGAAGATCGCGACCCCGATCGCGACGCATTCGAGCCGGAGGAGCTCCTCCACCCCGAGTCGAGCATCCGCGAACGCCTCTCGTCCGCGCAGATCGTCTTCGACCGCCTCGGCGTCGATGCCGGGTCGCCGGCGCGCGCGATCCGGCTTCCGGCCGAGGCCATCGCGGGCCATTCGGGCCGCGCCGCCGAGGCGGCCGCGGACCTCACGCGCGCGCTCGCGTCCGGGGAAGAGGTCTACGTCGCGACGCGCCCCACGGGCGGCGCCGAGAAGCTCCGGCGGCTGGCGATCGAATACGGGTTCCACGTCTCCTCGGAGCGGCGGTCCGACGCGGTCGTGGCGGTGCCGGCCGACATCTCCGTGGGCTTTCGCCTGCGCGAGCCGCGCCTGGCCGTCTATTCCGAGGAGGAGATCTTCGGCGAGGAGCGCCGTTCGGCGGCCGCGCGGCGCAAGCCCTCGGAAGCCTTCCTCTCGGACCTGCGGGACTTGAAGCTCGGCGACGCCGTGGTGCACGCGGACTACGGCATCGGTCTCTTCAAGGGCTTGAAGCGCGTGCCCGTGGACGGAGAAGAGCGCGAGTTCATGGAGATCGAGTACGCCGAGGCGAAGAGGCTTCTTCTTCCCGTGGAGCGCTTCGACCTGGTCCAGAAGTACTCGGGCGTCGAGGACGCCGCTCCGCCGCTCGACCGCCTCGGCGGAGCCGGCTGGGCGAAGCGCAAGGCTTCGGTTCGCAAGGCCATGCGCGACATGACCGACCAGTTGCTGAAGCTCTACGCCCGCCGGAGCGTCGCGGAGGGCTTCTCCTTCTCCAAGGACTCGCCCTGGCAGAAGGAGTTCGAGGACGCCTTCGAGTACATCGAGACGCCCGACCAGGCGCAGGCGATCGTCGACGTCAAGCGCGACATGCAGTCATCCAAGCCGATGGACCGTCTGCTCGCGGGCGACGTCGGCTATGGCAAGACCGAGGTCGCGATGCGCGCGGCGATGAAAGCGGTGCTCGACGGCAAACAGGTCGCCGTGCTCGCTCCGACGACGATCCTCGCGGACCAGCACTTCCGGACGTTCCAGCGCCGCTTCGCGGCGTTCCCCGTGGAGATCGAGCTGCTGTCGCGGTTCCGCTCGCGGGTCGAGCAGAAGGAGGTCGTCGCGAAGGTCGCCGAGGGATCCGTCGACATCCTGATCGCCACGCACCGCATGCTCGGCAAGGACCTGGCGTTCCGGGACCTGGGACTCCTGATCGTGGACGAGGAGCAGCGCTTCGGCGTCGCGCAGAAGGAGCGGCTGAAGGAATGGAAGGCGTCGATCGACGTGCTCTCGATGTCGGCCACGCCGATCCCGCGCTCCCTGCACCTCTCCCTTTCGGGGCTCCGGGACCTCTCGATCATCGAGACGCCGCCGCGGGACCGGCTGGCGATCGAGACCCAGGTCGTGCCCTCGCGCCCCGAGATCATCCGCGAGGCGATCGAGGCGGAGCTGGAGCGCGGCGGGCAGGTCTTCTTCGTGCACAACCGCATCGAATCGATCGGCCGGATCAAGCAGACGCTCGAGGAGCTGCTGCCTCAGGTCCGCATCAGCGTCGCCCACGGCCAGATGCCCGAGACGGAGCTGGAGAAGGCGATGCTGCGCTTCTTCTCGCGCGAAGCCGACCTCCTGCTCGCGACCGCGATCGTCGAGAACGGCCTGGACATTCCGTCGGCCAACACCATCCTGATCGACCGGGCGGACACCTTCGGCCTCGCGCAGCTCTACCAGCTTCGCGGACGCGTGGGGAGGAGCGACAAGCCGGCCTACGCATACCTGCTCGTCGAGCCCACGGCCTCTCTGTCGGACGTCGCGCGCCGGCGCCTGGCCTCGATCCAGGAGTTCTGCGACCTCGGCGCCGGATTCCGGATCGCGGCCAAAGATCTGGAGATCCGGGGATCGGGGAACATTCTCGGCGGCGAGCAGTCCGGGCACATCGCGTCGGTCGGATTCGAGATGTATCTCTCCCTCCTGGAGGAAGCGATCCGCGAGATGCGCGGCGAAGAGCCGCAGCCCGAGCGGGCCGTGACGCTCTCGCTGGGCCTGGACCTCGCGATCCCGCATGCCTACGTGTCCGACGAGGCGTGGCGGATGATGATCTACAAGAAGGTGGCTCGCGCCGGAGACGACGCCGCCCTCGCGGAGACTCGCCGCGAAATCGCCGACCGGTTCGGGGAGCCTCCCCCGCAGGTCGACCGCTTGATCGAGTACGCGCGCCTGCGAGCGCGGGCCGAGAGGCTCGGCGTCACGGCGATCACCCGTCAGGCCGGGCGCATCCACGTGCGCTTCGCGGAGGACGCTCCCGTGGACCCGCAACGCCTGTTGGCCTTCGTTCGGGAGCGCCCGGGCTCGGGCTTCTCGCCCGCTCGTGTCCTCTCGTTCCCGGCCCCCGCGGGGGACGGTCTGCTCCCGGCTCTGATCGGGCTGCTCCCCGAATTCGCCGCGGCGTGAAATTCGAGGTGTCTCTTCGTGTTATGAAGAACCGCATGAAACGGATCCTTCTCGCTGCGGGAATCGCAGCCGGCGCCTCACTCGCGGGCGCGGAGCTGGTCGAGCGCATCCTGGCCCGCGTCAACGACCGCCTCATCACGCAGTCCGAGTACGACAAGCGGCTCGAAGTCGCCCAGAAGGCCATGCGCTCCTCCGGGGACGCCCAGACGATGCGGGTGATGGTCCTGGAGGACCTCATCCGCGAGAAGCTCCTCGAGGAACGGGCCAAGGAAATGTCCGTGACGGCCACCGACGAAGAGATTCTGGCCGCCGTCGCCCGCGTCAAGCAGCAGTACAACCTGGCGACCGACCAGGAGTTCGACGCGGCGCTCGCGCAGACGGGCATGACCCGGGACGATCTGAAGCGCCAGATGAGCGAGACGATCGTGATGCAGAAGGTCATCGGCCGGGAGGTGACCTCGCGCATGGATCTTTCCGACGACGCCCTGCGCCTCGAGTACGAGCGAAAGAAGGACCAGTACTACGCGGTTCCCGAGCATGCCCGGGTTGCGGAGATCGTGCTGAAGTTCTCGCCGGCCGACGCCGAGGCGCGGGCCGCGGCGGCCGCGCGCGCCGAGGAGATCCAGGCGAAGATCAAGGCCGGGGGGTCCTTCGCCGACCTGGCCAAGGAATACTCCGAGGGCGGCACGAAGGACAAGGGAGGAGACCTCGGTCCCGTCTCGAAGGGAGAGCTCCAGGAGGCCCTCGACGCGGGCATCTTCGTCGAGCCCGCGGCGGAGTATCCTCCGCCGGTTCTGACGGCCGATTCGATCCACATCTTTCACGTCACGGACCGCAAGCCTCCGGGTACAAGCCCTTCGCGGAGGTCAAGGAAGACCTCAAGAAGAGAATCTCCGACGATCTCTACGAGAAGCGCTTCACCGAATACATGGACAAGCTGCGGCGCGACGCGTTCGTGAAGATCTACGACGACGACCTAGCGAAGCTCGACGCCAACACCAAGAAGACCTCCTAAAGGGTGAACCTCCGTCTCGCCCTGCCTCCGGACTTCTCCTTCGACGGGGTCGTCCGCTCGCACGGCTGGTACGACCTCCCTCCCTTTTCCTACGACTCCGGGGCCCGCGCGCTGACCACGGTCGTGGCGTTCGACCGGGACCCGGAACTGCGGCGGATCGCCTTCTCGCAGCGGGGGAACCGGCTCGTGGTCGCCGGAGACGGAGTTCCGAGCGAGGAGCTTCGCGCTCTGACGCGGCGCGTCTTCTCGCTCGACGTCGACCTCTCCGGGTTTCGGGCGATGGTCGGACGCGAGGCCGTCCTGCGCCGGGGTCTCGCGCGCGGGGGAGGGCGCATGCTCCGCGCGCCGTCGGCGTTCGAGGACGCGGTCAAGATGCTCCTGACCACGAACTGCTCGTGGGAAGCGACGCGCGGGATGGTGATCCGGTTGATCGCGCTCTGCGGTTCCGGGGGCGAGGCGTTCCCGCGGCCGGACGCCGTGGCGCGGTTCTCGCCGTCGGTCCTGAAGGCGAAGGTGCGCTGCGGATACCGCGCCGGCGCGCTGGCACGCTTCGCGCGCCGCGTCGCGTCGGGGCGCCTTGACCTCTCGCGGTGGGAGAAAGCGGATTCGCCGTCGGAGGAGGTGCGCGAAGCGATTCTGGCCGAGCACGGCTTCGGCCCCTACGCCGCGGAAGGGCTCATGCGGATTCTCGGGCGGCACGACTTTCTCGCGATCGACTCCTGGGTCCGCAAGCAATACCGGCGCGTGCATCCCGGCCCATCGAAAACCGTGGATCGCGCGATCGCACGGCGCTACGCGCGCTTCGAGAGCTTCCGCGGGCTCGCGCTCTGGCTCGAGATGACCAGCCACTGGCACGAAAAGAAGGCCTGAATCGTTTTGAGCGGCGCTCGACGCGCCGACGAGAGCGGAGAGTTGTTCCCGGCAGAATTCGGTCGTCCTCGCTTGTCGAAGAGGCACGTTCGCCGCTACATCTACTGATCGGCGGAGGGACGTGCACAATCGGCTGTGTAGAAGCTTCGTTCCGTCTTCGTTTTCCGCTTACGCCTTTTTCACGCTCCTAATTTTTTTAGGCAAAGAAGTTCTCTTGACTAATAACGCTAGGGACTCCTAAGATCGCGCAAGTGGCCAAAACTGGCTAAAAGTGGGAGAAAGTGGTCCCGAAATCACGCGGGACGACATTTTGAAGGATGGATCGCTTTCGAGGAAGCGCGCCGGCCCGTCTCGACGAGAAGGGCCGGCTGAAGGTGCCGAATCTCTTCCGACAACAGATCGAAGAGGCGTTCGGACGCGATCTGTTCGTCACGTCGATTCACGGCCGCAATTTTCTCCTCTACCCGCTCAACGTCTGGCGCCAGCTCGAGGAGAAGCTCGCCGAGCTGCCCGCCATTCATCGCGCCAAGAACAAGTTTCTCGAGCGCGTCAACTACTTCGGGCAGGACGCCGCGATCGACGCTCAGGGACGGGTGCTCGTCCCGCAGATCCTGCGCGACGCCGCGAAGCTTCCGCCCGACGTCGTGGTCACCGGCAACATCGATCACCTCGTGGTCTCCGACCGCGGCGGCCTGGCCAAGAAGCTCGCGACCGAAGAGTTCGGTCCGGAGGACTACGACGAGCTCTCCAAACTCCTGCTGTGAATCCCAACGGAAGAGGGCATTCCGATTGAATCGCCGCACACGCCCGTCCTTCTCGAAGAGACGCTCGCGCTGCTCGCGCCCGAGCGCGGCGGGTTCTTCGTGGACGCGACACTGGGCGCCGGAGGCCACGCCGCGGCCATCCTCGAACGCGGTCCGCGCGCGCGCGTCCTGGGCCTCGACCGCGATCCCGAGGCGCTCGCCCTCGCGCGGGAGCGCCTGGAGCGGTTCGGCGATCGGGTCGCGTTCCTGGAGGCGGACTTCGGGGACCTCGAGGAGGTCCTGGCGCGGCATCCCGCCCCCGACGGGATCCTGGCAGACCTGGGCGTCTCTTCGATGCAGCTGGACGAAGCCCGGAGGGGCTTCTCGTTTCGACGGGACGGACCTCTCGACATGCGCATGGGCCGAAGCGGCCGAAGCGCGGCCGACATCGTGGCCACGGCTTCGGTCGAAGAACTCACACGGATCTTCCGTGATTTTGGGGAGGAGCGAATGGCGGCAAAGATCGCACGCGGAATCGTAGCGGAGCGGACGAAGGGCCCCATCCAGACGACGCGTCAGCTCGCCCGCATCGTAGCGGGCCAGAAGCGGGATCGCGAGAAAATCGATCCCGCGACCCGCGTCTTCCAGGCCCTCCGCATCGAGGTCAACCAGGAGCTGACCTCTCTCGCGAGCTTCCTCGCCGCCGCGGTCAACCGGCTCAAAGAGGGAGGCACGCTCGTGGTCCTCTCGTACCACTCGCTGGAGGACCGGATCGTGAAGGACATGTTCCGCCGCGAGTCGGGCGTGTGCACCTGTCCGCCCAAGCTGCCGGGCTGCATCTGCGGCGCCCGGCCGCGCGCTCGAAGTGCTGACACGCCGCCCGATCCGCCCGTCGGAGGCCGAGCAACGCCGCAATCCACGCGCCCGGAGCGCCCGCTTGCGCGCGGCGCGGAGAATCGCGCTGGATCCGACGCGAGAGACGATGGCCCAATCGGGATGAGCACTTCCTACGCCCAGGCCAAGCGCGTCCAGAACCTCCATCTGACGCGTGAGCGCGACCGCCGGCGCGGGCGGGAGCTCGCGACCTTCGCGCTCGCCGGACTTCCGGTCGCCTGCGCGCTGCTCGCCTATGCCGCGCTCCACATCGAGACTGTGCGCGTGGGGTACTTGCGCGAGGCGCGCCAGAAGACGATGGCGACACTGACCGAGGAGAACCGGCGATTGCGCGCGGACCTCGGGCGAGCCTCCTCGGCCGAGCGCGTCGAGGCGGTCGCCGCGCGCAAGGGCCTGCGTCCGCCGCACCCCGGGCAGGTGCAGTTCGTCGGCGGAGGAACCGCGAAGTGAACGGAGTGCGCCGCGGCCGCACGCGCCTGTTCGCGCTGCTGCTCGTGATCTGGGGGGCGGTCGTCGTCGGCCGGCTCGTGCAGATCCAGATCGCGCAAGGCTCGCGCTATCGCGCGAAGGCGCAGCGCCAGCAGGAACGGCGCATCGAGATCCGCGGCCAGAGGGGCTCGATCCTGGACCGCGAGGGCCGCGAGCTGGCCGTCTCGGTCGAGGCGTCTTCCATCTACGCGATCCCGGACGACGTGGAAAACCCGCGCCGCGCCGCCGAGGCGCTGGCGCCGTATTGCGACGCCTCCGTGCGCGAGATGCTCGAGAAGTTGAAGAGCGAGCGTGGATTCGTCTGGATCCGCCGCCAGATGGATCCCGACGACGCCGCGAAGCTCCGGGCGCTGAAGCTCCCGGGCATTCACTTCGTGACCGAGCCGCGGCGCTTCTATCCGCGAGGCCGTCTCGCCGCGGCGGTGCTCGGCTTCGTCGGCACGGATGCCGCCGGCCTGGCCGGTCTCGAGCACCTCTACGACGACGCGATTCGCGGCAAGCCCGGCGAGATCATCGCGCTGACGGACGCGCGGCGGAGCCGCTACGGCGAGGCGGAGACCGGGCAGAGCCGTCCGGCCGAGGAGGGCGCGTCGCTCGTGCTCGCTCTCGACGCCGGCGTGCAGTTCGCCGCCGAACGCGAGCTCGCAGCCGCGATGGCCGAGCACCGCGCGCGCTCGGGCTCGATCGTCGTCATGGATCCGTGGAACGGCGACGTGCTCGCCATGGCGTCCGCGCCGGACTTCGACCCCAACGAGTTTGCGAAGTATCCGCCGGAGGTGCGGCGCAACCGCGCGATCGCCGACGCCTACGAGCCCGGCTCGACGTTCAAGATCGTGACGGGCTCGGTGGCGCTGGACGCCGACGCCGTCTCTCTCGACGAGATCATCGACACTGGAGACGGGACGATCCGCGTCGCCAACACCACGATTCAGGAAGCGGACCATCATCGGTACGGCGCCCTGACGCTGGCCGGAGTCTTCGAACATTCCTCCAACATCGGAATCATCCGCGTCGGCCTGCGTCTGGGGGCCCGGCGGCTCTTCGAGGGCGCGCAGGCGTTCGGGGTCGGCAAGATCACCGGAGTCGACCTTCCCGGCGAGAACGCCGGCATCTTCCGTCCTCTGCCGAGGTGGTCGGGACTCTCCACGGCCTCGATCTCGATGGGCCAGGAAGTGGCGCTGAACGCCCTGCAGCTCGCCCGGATCACGGCGGTCGTGGCCAACGGCGGGCTCCTCGTGCAGCCGCGGGTGGTCACGCGGGTCGTCGAGCCCGGCGGCGTGTCCCGGCCGGTGCCCGTCCGCGAGCCGGTGCGCGCCGTATCGCAGGAGACGGCGCAGGCGATCGCGCGCATCCTCGTCGGCGTCGTGGAGCACGGCACCGGAAGCAAGGCGGCGATTCCCGGATTCGCGGTCGCCGGCAAGACCGGCACCGCGCAGAAGGCGGGAGTCGGCGGCTACCAGGCCGGGCGGCACGTGCCCAACTTCACCGGCTTTGCCCCGGCGGACAAGCCGCGTTGCGTCGCCGTCGTCGTGATCGAAGAGCCCCAGGGCAAGTACTACGCGGCCGACGTAGCCGCGCCGCTGTTCGCCCGCGTCATGTCGCAGACGCTCGGGATTCTGCGCGTGGCTCCCCGGGAGCAGCAGGTGCCCTCGACCTTCCTCGCGGAAGGCCCGCCGGCGCGCGGCGTCGACTTTCCGATGGGCGTCGTGCCCGCGTCGGTTCGCAAGGGATCGCCGGCCGCCCGCGAGGACGACGCGGACGACCGCGCCCCGAGCGCCGTCGGGCTCTCGGCGCGGCAGGCCGTTGCGATGTTCGCGCGCGCCGGCGTGCTCGCGCGGCTCCAGGGAACCGGTTTCGTCGTCGCCCAGGATCCGCCGGCCGGGTCGCCCCTCCGGCCGGGTTCCGTGGCCACTCTCTTTCTCGCCGACAGCGCGGAGGCCCCCGCCACGGAGGCCGGCCGCCGCGCGGAGGAGACGGCTCCGCCTCCTTCGGCCCCGTGAAACTGATGGAGATCGCGGGCATCCTGCCGGGCGTCTCCATCGCTCGCGAAGCGCAGGCCGTGGAGGTCGCGGGCGTTCAGGGCGATTCCCGAAGGATCCGGCCGGGAGACCTCTTCGTGGCGATTCGCGGCGCGAAATTCGACGGCTTCGCACACGTGGAGGACGCGGTGGCGCGCGGCGCGGTCGCCGTCGTCTCCGACCGCGCGACCAAGCCCGGCGTCGCCGTTCCCTGGATCCGGGTCGAGGCTCCGCGCCGCGCCTTAGGAGAGCTCTCCGCGCGGCTCCGCGGCAATCCCGCCGAGAAGCTCGTCCTCGCCGGAGTGACCGGGACCAACGGAAAGACGTCCACCGCGACGCTGATCGAGGCGATCCTCTCCCGGCGCTTCGGAAGAGCCGGGCTTCTCGCGACGACGCTCTATCGAACGCCGAGGCGAGAGATTCCCGCCGGCCGGACGACGCCGGAGGCGCCTCTGATCCAGGAGATCCTGGCGGAGCTGGTCGCGGAAGGCGTTCCCGCCGCGTCGCTCGAAGTCTCCTCCCACGCGCTCGTGCTGGACCGCGTGGCGGGATGCCGCTTCGACGTGGCCGTCTTCACGAACCTGACGCGCGACCACCTCGATTTCCACGGTGACATGGAGAGCTATTACGCCGCAAAGAAGCTCCTCTTCGACATGCGAAAGCCCGGCGCCCGCGGAGTCGTCAACGTGGACGACGCTTACGGGCGGCGGCTGCTCTCGGAAGCGTCCGCGCCGATGGAGGGATTCTCGCCTTCCGGAAACGAGGCCGACGACCGCGCCGAGGCGGTGCACTGCGATCTCTCGGGCACGTCCTTCGACGTCGTCCACCGCGGAGGCCGCTTCCGGCTGGCCTCGCCGCTTCTCGGGCGCTTCCAGGTCGGAAATCTTCTCGGCGCCGCGGCCGCGGGACTGTGCCTCGGAATCGCGCCGGACGTGATCGCGTCGGCGGTCGCCGGCGTGCGGGACGTTCCCGGCCGGCTCGAGCGCGTCGAGGCGGGGCAGCCGTACACGATCCTGGTGGACTACGCGCACACTCCCGACGCCCTGGAACGGCTGCTCCTCTCGGTGCGGGAGCTGACCGACCGAAAAGTCATCCTGGTCTTCGGCTGCGGCGGAGACCGAGACGCCGGCAAGCGGGCGCCCATGGGGGAGATCGCCGGGCGGCTCGCGGACATCCCGATCGCCACGTCCGACAATCCCCGCTCCGAGAATCCGGAGGCGATCCTTAGGCAGGTCGAGAAAGGCCTGCAGGCCTCCGGCAACACGAAGTATCTGAAGATCGTGGATCGCGGCGAGGCGATCCGTCAGGCGATCGAGCTCGCCAATCCCGGAACCGTGGTCGTCATTGCGGGCAAGGGCCACGAGACCACGCAGGTGATCGGCGACCGGGAGATTCCGTTCGACGACCGGCGCGTCGCCGCCGGCTTCGCGGGGCGGTCATGAAGTTCACGCTCGCGGAGCTCGCCGCGGCGGCCGCGGGACAGGCCGAAGGCGTCGCCGTCCTGTCCGGCGTGGCGGTCGACTCGCGGAACGTCGAGCCGGGCGATCTCTTCGTCGCGATCCGCGGCGAGCGCGCCGACGGCCACGCTTTCGCGGCGGAAGCGGCCGGGCGCGGCGCGCTGGCCCTCCTCGGCGAGCGCCGGCCTGCGAACCTGCCGGCCGGTTTCCCGGCGGTCCTGGTCGCACGGCCGGTCGAGGCGCTGCAGAAGCTCGCCGCCGCGATCAAGAAGCGCATGGGCTTCCGGCTCGCCGCCATCACGGGCTCGGCCGGCAAGACGACCACCAAGGACTTCGCGGCGGAGATCCTCGGGCGCCGCTTCCAGGTCGCAAAGACGCCGGGGAATCAGAACAGCCAGATCGGCTTCGCGATGTCGATCTGCAACCTGCGGAGCGAGCCGGAATGGATGGTCGGGGAGATGGGCCTGTCGGAGCCGGGGGACCTCTCGAAGCTCTCCCGCGCCTTCGAGCCGGATCTCGCCGCGATTCTTCTCGTGGCCGCCGCGCACCTCCAATACTTCGCGTCCGTCGATGCGATCGCCGACGCGAAGGCCGAGATCCTGGAGGGCTTGAAGCCCGGCGGCACGCTGGTAGCCAACGCCGACGATCCTCGCGTCGCGGCGATCGCCCGGCGCTGCTCCGGACGGGTCGTGCGTTTCGGGCTCTCCTCCGAAGCCGACGTCACGGCGCGCGACGTCGCGCTCGACGCCGACGCCTCCCGCTTTCTCCTGCGCACGCCCGCGGGAGAGGCGCCCGTGCGACTCCCGCTCGCCGGCACGCACCAGGTCTCCAACTTCCTGGCCGCTTCCGCGATCGCCTTCGCGGTCGGACTTTCCCCCGAGGACAGCGCGGCCGCCGCCGCGAGCCTGCGGCCCGCCGCCCATCGCGGCGTGTGGCGGCGGCACTCCTCCGGCGCGCGTCTCTACGACGACGCTTACAACGCCAACCCGGCGGCGATGCGGGCGGCCCTGGCGACGCTCGCGGTCCAGGCGCCGCGCCGGCGGATCGCGGTTCTCGGAGAGATGCGGGAGCTCGGCCCCGAAGAAGAGACCTGGCACCGCGAGGTTGGCGCCGTCGCGGCGAACAGCGCGGACCTCCTCGTGTGCGTCGGCCCGCGCGGGCGCTTCCTCGGCGAGGGCGCCGTCGCGGCGGGACTGCCGCCCGGCGCGGTCCGCTACGCCGCGAGCGCAGAAGAAGCGGCGGCGCTCCTGGCGCCGCTGCTCTCGGCAAACGACGCCGTCCTCTTCAAGGCGTCGCGGGGCGTCGGGCTCGAGCGCGCCGTGGCGGCGCTTTCCGGGGAGGCCTGACGGGGATGCTGTACTGGCTTCTCTTTCCGCTGGCCGCGCGCGTGCCCGCCTTCAACGTCTTCCGGTACATCACGTTCCGGACCGCGATGGCTGCCGTGACGGCGCTCGCGCTCTCTCTCGTGCTCGGGCCCGCGACCATCCGGATGTTGAAGCGTTTCCAGGTCAAGCAGTCGATCCGCGAGGAGGGACCCAAGACGCACCTCGCCAAGGCCGGAACTCCGACGATGGGGGGCCTGCTGATCCTCTTCGCGGTCCTCGTCGCGACGTTTCTCTGGATGGACCTTCCCAACCGCTTCGTCTGGATCGCCATGGGCGCGCTGGCGGGCCTGGGCGCGGTCGGCTTCGCCGACGACTGGGTCAAGGTGACGAAGCGGCGCAGCCTCGGCCTGACGGGGAGAGGCAAACTGCTGCCGCAGTTCCTCATGGCGCTGGCGGTGGGCTACGCCATCGAGCACTGGGCGGGCCACGGCATGTTCTCGTCGGTGGTCACGTTCCCGTTTTTGAAGAAGCTGCTCGTGGACCTCGGCATCTTCTATATTCCGTTCGTGGCGGTGGTCCTGGTGGGTTCCTCCAATGCGGTCAACCTGACCGACGGCCTGGACGGCCTCGCGATCGGTGCCGTGGGCATCGCCGGCGCGACGTACGGCGTGCTCGCCTACGTCACCGGCAACGCGGTGGCGGCCCGCTACCTCCAGATTCCGTACATCCCGCAGTCCGGCGAGCTCGCCGTGTTCTGCGGCGCCCTCGTCGGCGCGTCCCTGGGGTTTCTCTGGTTCAACTGTCATCCCGCGGAGCTGATCATGGGCGACGTCGGCGCGCTCTCGCTCGGCGCCGCAATCGCCGCGGTCGCCGTCATGACCAAGCAGGAAGTGCTGCTCGCGATCGTCGGCGGCCTCTTCGTGCTCGAGGCCCTCTCGGTCATCATCCAGGTCGCCTCCTTCAAGCTCACGGGCCGGCGCGTGTTCAAGATGGCGCCGCTGCACCATCACTTCGAGCTGCTCGGCTGGGCGGAGTCGCGCGTGATCATCCGGTTCTGGATCCTGGCGCTGCTCTTCGCGGTGGTAGGACTCTCGACGCTCAAGCTGCGATGAGCGCGCTCCCGAGAACCATGCCGCGATTGACCGCCGCCGCCGAACCGATTCCTGGCCGGATCGCGGTGCTTGGTTTCGCCCGCAGCGGCCGCGCGCTCGCCGAGGCGCTGGTCCAGAGGGGGGTCTCCGTGACGGTCGCGGACGCGCGCCCGGAATCGGAGCTCTCGGGCGTGGAGGAGCTGCGGCACCGGGGCGTCCGATTCTTCCTCGGAGACTCGGGACCGGAATTCCTCGAGGGCGCCGAATGGCTGGCGGTCTCGCCCGGAGTTCCACTGACCGCGACGCCGGTCGTGGCCGCACGCGAGGCGGGGATTCCGGTCCTCGCGGAAATCGAGATCGCGTTCCGCATCGCGGAGGCCGAATGCCCGGAGGGGAACCGGTGGATCGCGATCACCGGGACCAACGGCAAGTCCACCACGACGGCCTGGATCGCCGAGATTTTGAAGCGCGCGGGCCGGCCGGTCGCGCTCGCCGGCAACATCGGATCTCCGCTCTCGGGTTTTCTCCAGACGCGGGAGCCTCGCGACTTCGTGTGCGAGCTCTCCTCCTTCCAGCTCGAAGCGATCGATCGCTTCCGCCCCCACGTGGCCGTGTTGACGAACATCACGCCGGATCATCTCGACCGCTACGCCGACTTTTCGGAGTACGCCGCGGCGAAGGCCCGGATCTTCGAGAACCAGGACGCCGGGGACTTCGCGGTCGTCAACGCCGACGATCCCGCGTCGGCCGAGATCCCGGTCGTTTCGCGCCGGGTGCTGTTCTCGCGGCGCACACGGCCGCAGACGCGCGGCGCCGCGGCCTGGCTCGAGGGAGGCGAGGTCTTCTGGGGAGAGGGACACTCGCGGCGGTCCGTCGTCGCCGCGTCGGAGCTCGCGCTGGCCGGCGCGCACAACCTCGAGAACGCGATGGCGGCGCTCGCCGCTGCGGAGTGTCTCGGAACGCCCGCCGCCGCGATTCTGGATACGCTGACGCGCTTCGAAGGGCTTCCGCATCGCAGCCAGCTCGTCGCGTCGGGTTCCGGGGTGAGCTGGGTCGACGATTCCAAGGGCACCAACGTCGACGCGACCGCCAGGTCGCTCGAGGGGTATCCCGACGGGACCGTGATCCTGATCCTGGGGGGCCGCGACAAGCACGGCGACTTCGCCGCCCTCGCGGACCTCGTGGCCCGGCGGGCCCGGATGGTGCTGACGATCGGAGAGGCTGCCGGGACGATCGAAGCCGCCCTCGCCGGCAAGGCGAACGTCGAGCGCCGGTCCACGATGGAGCAGGCGGTCGCGCGGGCGCGCGAGCTCGCCCGGCCCGGCGACACGGTCCTGCTCTCGCCGGCCTGCGCTTCGTTCGACCAGTACAAGAACTTCGAAGAGCGCGGCCGCCACTTCGCGGCGCTCGCGCGTGCCGCGGCGGCGAGGTAAGACGATGGCCCGCAAGCTCGCCTCCGACAAGATCCTCTTCGGCGCGCTGGTCGCGCTGTCGCTCTTCGGTTGCGTCATGATCTACAGCGCCTCGGCGGTTTCGGCCGGCGAGACCTCCGGCAATCCGTACCGGTTCCTCATCAAGCAGATCGGCGCGCTGGCGCTGGGCGGGCTCGCGGCGTTTGCGATCTACAGGACCGACTACCGCAAGCTCGCGCGCTCCTGGGTCGTCTATGGCGCGTACGCGGCGACGCTGGGACTGGCCGCCTTCGCCCTCGTGCGTCCTCCGATCAACGGCGCGCGCCGCTGGATCCCTCTCGGCGTGACGATGCTGCAGCCCTCGGAGCTCCTGAAGGTCGCCCTCGTCCTGCTCCTCGCGTACCAGCTCGCCCGAAAGACGGAGAAGGGCGGAGACGGCGAACGGGCGCTCCTGCCCGCGGTGGTCTTCACGGCCGCCGCCGCCGGCGTCGTGGTGCTCCAGCCCGACCTCGGGACGGCGGCCTGCTACGTCGTGCTCTGCGGGGTGCTCCTGTGGCTGGCCGGCGCGCGGGCGAGATGGTTTCTCTTCGGCGCTCTGGCATTGGTTCCGGTGCTAGCCGCGCTGATGCTCTCGTCGGACTACCGCCGGGCGCGGCTGCTTTCGTTCTTGTACCCCCACGCGGATCCACTGGGCGCGGGCTTCCAGGCGAACCAATCGCTGATCGCCGTCGGCGCCGGAGGCTGGTTCGGCAACGGCCTCGGAGGCAGCCGGCAAAAGCTCTTCTTCCTGCCGTATCCGCACACCGACTTCATCTTCGCGATCGTCGGCGAGGAGCTGGGGTTCGTGGGAGCGGCGGCGCTGGTGATCGGCTTCGGCATCGTGGCCTGGCGAGGACTGCGCGCGGCGCGGCGGGCCCCCGACGCCTTCGCCGCATTCCTGGCTGCCGGAGCCACGGCGATGATCGTCGTCCAGGCGGCGATCAACCTTTCGGTCGTCCTGGCCCTGGTCCCGACGAAGGGCATCCCGCTGCCGTTCGTCTCCTACGGCGGCTCGTCTTTGGTCGCTTCGTGGATCGCGGGAGGAATCCTCCTGAACATCTCCCAGCACGAAGTCGTGGAGAGCGGATGACCGGCGTTCTCGGAACCTACGTGATCGCCGCGGGAGGCACCGGCGGGCACATTCTCCCAGGTGTTGCTCTGGCCGAGGAGATCCGCGCGCAGAGGCCCACGGCCGATATCGTGTTCGTCGGAACCGCACACGGCCTCGAGGGGAAAATCGTGCCCGCGGCCGGCTATCCGCTCGAGCTCGTGGATGCGTCCGGCTTCGTGGGCAAGACCATCGGCAAGCAGGTCCAGTCCCTCGCACGCCTGCCGTCGGGATTTCTTGCAGGCGCGGGCTCTTCTGAAGAAGCACCGCGCGCGGGCGGTCGTCGGCGTCGGAGGGTACGTGACGGTGCCCGTGCTTTCCGCGGCGCGCTCCCTCGGTATCCCGACGCTCATCCACGAGTCCAACGCGCTGCCCGGCGCCGCCAACCGGTTCCTCAATCGCTTCGCGACGCCACCGCCGTCGGTCTGGCGGCCGCCAACACGCACTTGCGCCGCGGGGGCGTCGTGACGGGCACCCCGGTGCGTTCCGAGTTCTTCGCGGTCCCGCCTTTCGATCCCGCCGCGACGACGCGCCGCGTGCTGGTCTTCGGCGGCAGCCAGGGGTCCCGTGTCATCAACCGGGCGATGTCGCGCGTCGCGGTCCTCCTCGAGAAATCGGGAATCGAGGTCGTGCATCAGACGGGGGACAAGGACCTCGCCGCCACGCGCCAGCGGTACCCGCGCATTCCGGCAGGCTGGAAGCTCGTTCCGTTTCTCCCGAAGCTCGCCGAGCAGATGGAATGGGCGGACCTCGTCGTCTGCCGCTCCGGAGCGATGACCGTGGCCGAGCTGGCCGCCGCGGGCCGGCCGTCGATCCTCGTGCCGTTCGGCGCCGCCGCGGGCGGCCACCAGATGGAGAACGCGCGCGCTCTCTACCGTGCCGGAGCCGCCGCGGTCATGGAAGAGAAGGATCTGACCGCCGAGAACCTCGCGGGAGGGATCGATCAGCTTCTGAAGGATCGTCCGAAGCTCGTGCTGATGGGGCAAAAGGCGAAGACGCTGGGCAAGCCGGACGCGGCTCGGGAGCTCGCCAGGCTTCTTTTTCCATAGAGTCGAGCCGATGAGGTTTCTCCGGCTCTCGCGGCTCCACTTCGTCGGCGCGGGGGGTGTGGGCATGAGCGGCATCGCGGAGCTCCTGCTTCTGGCCACGCCCCTGGAGATCTCGGGCTGCGACCTGGCCCACTCGGAAACGGTCGCCCGCCTGGAGAAGCTGGGCGCACGGATCGCATTGGGCCACGACCCTTCGCACGTGGACGGCGCGGATCTGCTGGTGATCTCCTCGGCCGTGGCGGAGTCCAACCCGGAGGTGGCGGCCGCGCGGGCCCGCGGGATCCCGGTCATCCGCCGGGCCGAGATGCTCGGCGAGATCATGCGCCTGAAGCAGGGCATTGGTGTCGCGGGCACGCACGGCAAGACCACCACGACCTCGTTGACGGGAATGGTCCTGACCGAGGCCGGCTTCGACCCCACGATCGTGGTCGGCGGCCAGGTGCACATTCTCGGGACCAACGCGCGTCTGGGCAAGGGCGACTACCTCGTCGCCGAGGCCGACGAATACGACCGCTCCTTCCTGGAGCTGACCCCTGTCGTCGCGGTCATCACCAACGTCGAGGCGGACCATCTCGATACGTATCGGGACGTCGAAGACATCCGGGACGCCTTCGCCGCGTTCGCCAACCGCGTTCCTTTCTACGGCGCGGTCGTTCTCTGTGCCGACGACCCCGGAGCGCGAAGCCTCATCCCGCGCATCAAGCGGCGCCTCGTGACCTACGGCGAGTCGCCGGAAGCGTCGCTCTCGGCACGCTCGATCCGTCTCGAAGCGGCCGGGACGACCTTCGAAGTCTGGAACGGCGAGCAGGGCCGCCTCGGTTCCGTGCGCCTGCGCCTTCCGGGCCGCCACAACGTGTTGAACGCGCTGGCCGCGATCGCCGTGGGGCGGGAGCTGCTCGTTCCGTTCGACGCGATCGTGCGCGCCCTGGAGTCCTTCACCGGAGTCGTGCGCCGTTTCGAGAGAAAGGGCGAGCGCGGCGGCGTCCTCGTGGTCGACGACTACGCGCACCATCCCACGGAGGTGGCCGCCACGCTCGCCGCGGCGCGGCAGGTCTATCCGGACCGGCGGCTCGTGGCGCTCTTCCAGCCGCATCTCTTCACCCGAACGCGGGATTTCGCGGCGGAGTTCGGACAGGCGCTTTCGGCGGCCGACGCGGCCGTCGTGATGGACGTCTACCCCTCGCGCGAAAAGCCCCTTCCGGGCGTGACGGGAGAGCTCGTGGCGGCCGCCGTCGGGCGAAACGGAAGCCGTCCGCCAGTCAGCTATGTGCCTGAAAAGAGGGATGTTGTCGACTTCCTCGAGAAGAACCTCAGGCCCGGGGACCTGCTCCTGACGCTGGGTGCCGGAGACGTCGTGAAGTTCGGCGAGGAGTACCTCCGCCGTGGCTAGCCCCGAGCGGGAAGCTCCCTTCCTTCGCGCGCGCGCGGCTCCGGCGCGCAAGCCCCGTCGTCCGCGCACACTTCGTATAGCCGGCGCCGCCGCCCTCGCTCTCCTCACCGCATTCGGCGTCGTGAGGTTCCTCGCGGGGCCGCGCTTTGGTCTGCGCCGCTTCGATGTTTCGGGAAACTCGCGCACGCGCACCGAAGACATCCTCGGAATCGCCTCCGGGTGGAGAGGATCCAACCTCGTCGCCCTCGATCTCGCGCCGATCGCGAGCCGCGTGGCCGCGCAACCCTGGATCGAGCGCGCGACGCTGGCCAAGCGGTTCCCCGACGGTCTCGCCATCCGCGTGACCGAGCGCAAGCCGGTCGCCCTCTTCCGGGAGGACGGCCGCTTCTGGTTCGTGGGCGCCGAGGGAAACCTCATCGCCCCCTACGACCCGCGGCGGGACCGAACGGAATACGTCATTCTGACCGGGGAGCGCCGCACTCTTTCGGAAGCCGTCGGGCTGCTCGAAGACCTCCGCTCCGCGCTTCCCGAGTACGTCGCGTCGCTCTCGGAAATCGCCTCGCTCCCCGACGGGGGATTCGGTATGATGGACGCGATCTTTCGAAAACCGGTTCGCGTTCTCCGAACGGACGCCCCGGGCAAGATTCGCGCGCTACTGGATGCGCGGGGTTTCGTGGAGAGTCGCGGGTGGGAGGCTCGGGTCATCGATCTCCGTTTTGCCGATCGACTGATTCTCGTGGGCGCTTACGGCGCAGGGAATCGTCTCTGATGGAAAGCGGGGCACCTTGATGTCGAAGCCGGAATCCTTCCTGGTCGCCTGCGACATCGGTACCTCCAAAATCTGCGTCCTCATCGGCGAACAAAACCCGGGCGCCGCTCTCGACGTCATCGGCAAGGGCGCGGCGGCCAACCGCGGCACCCGCAAGGGCAACATCATCAACGTCGACGCGACGATCGAGGCCATCAAGCGGGCCGCCGAGGAAGCCGAGATCATGGCCGGTGTCCAGATCTCGCGCTCCTGGGTAGGCATCTCGGGCTCCCATGTCCGGTCCTTCAACAGCCGCGGCGTCGTGGCCGTCGCCGGCAAGGACAGGGAGATCAGCAAGGAGGACGTCGCCCGGGTCGTCGACGCCGCCCGCGGCGTGCAAATCCCTCAGGATCATGAAGTTGTGCACGTGGTGCCCCGCGACTTCGCGGTCGACGGGCAGGACGGAGTGGCTGACCCCGTGGGGATGATCGGGAGCCGCCTCGAGGCCGACGTCCACGTCGTGACGGCGCCGGTCGCCGTCACCCAGAACATCGTGACGTGCATGAACAAGGCGGGCATCGAGGTCGTCCAGCTGGTGCTCGAGCAGTTCGCCGCCGCCGAGGCCGTTCTCACGCCCGACGAACGGGAGCTCGGGATCTGTCTGGTGGACATCGGAGGAGGAACGACCGAGGTCGCGGTCTACCAGAAGGGGACGATCGCCCACACCGCGGTCATCCCGATCGGGGGCGACCACTTCACCAATGACCTGGCGGTGGTGCTGCGCGCCCCGATCACCGACGCGGAGCGCCTCAAGAAAAAATATGGCTGCGCCCTCCGCAGCGCCGTCTCCGACGACGAGATGGTCGAGGTGCCGATGGTCGGCGGGCGCGCTCCCAAGCTCTGTCCACGTTCGACGCTCTCCGACATCCTTCAGCCGCGGGCCGAGGAGCTGCTGGGTCTCGTCCACGACGACATCAAGCGGCTCGGCCTGGACAAGGAGATCCGCTCGGGGCTCGTGCTGACGGGCGGGGGCGCGGAGTTGGAAGGCGTCGTCGAGATTGCCGAGAGCATCTTCGACGGACCGGTCCGCCGTGGAATCCCTTCGGGCGTGGGAGGGCTCGTGGACGTCGTGTCGCGGCCGGAGTGGGCGACGGCGACGGGGTTGTTGTTATACGGTCACCGCTACAAGCCGGCACGCCGGCGCGCCAGGGCGTTCTTCCAGGCAGCCAACTCGGTGTCGCGGTTCATCCGGGATTTCTTTTGATGGCTACGAAACACAAGCGTCGGCGGAGGGAAGGTCCCATGATCGAGTTCCTGGAAGACGACACGCACAAGCTCTCCATCGAGCTGGACGGCGGCGACGCCTCGCCCGCGACCATTCGCGTCATCGGCGTGGGAGGCGGCGGATCCAACGCCGTCAACCGGATGATCTCGGCGGGCGTGCGCGGCGTCGAGTACTTCGCGTGCAACACCGACCTCCAGGCGCTGCGCCGGTGCGCTGCGCCGAACAAGCTCCAGATCGGAGGCCGGTTGACCAAGGGTCTGGGCGCCGGGGCCGATCCCGACGTCGGGCGCAATGCCGCGCTCGAGGACCAGGACCGGCTCTCTCAGGCCGTTTCGGGCGCCGACATGGTGTTCTTGGCGATGGGCCTGGGCGGCGGCACGGGCTCGGGCGCCGGACCTATCATCGCCAAGCTGGCGGCCGAAGCCGGGGCGCTGGCCGTCGCCGTCGTGACCAAGCCCTTCGAGTTCGAGGGCAAGAAGCGCATGCGCCAGGCCGAGCGCGCCTCGCGGGAGCTGCGCGACCACGTCGACACGCTGATCACGATCCCCAACCAGCGCCTCCTCGCCTTCGTCGAGCGCAACACCCCGCTTCAGGAGTCCTTCAAGATCGCCGACGACGTCCTGAGGCAGGCGATCCAGGGCATCTCCGATCTGATCAACTGCCCCGGCGAGATCAACCTCGATTTCGCCGACGTGCGCAAGATCATGTCGGACATGGGCCGCGCGCTGATGGGCACCGCCGTTGCCGACGGCGAAAACCGCGCGATCCACGCCGCCCAGGCGGCGATCAGTTCGCCGCTGCTCGAGGATGCCTCGATCGAAGGCGCCCGAGGCGTGCTGATCAACGTCACCGGCGGGCACGACCTGACGCTCTTCGAAGTCACCGAGGCCGCGCAGATCATCCAGCAGGCCGCCGATCCCGATGCCGAGATCCTCTTCGGATGCGTCCACGACGAGAAGATGGCCGGCAACGTCAAGGTCACCGTCATCGCGACGGGCTTCGACCGTCTCGAGCGCGATCTCGCGGAGATCGAGCAGGAGGAGGCCAAGCCTCTGTCGGTGGGATCCAAGCCTCTGCGTCCGCCGTTCCTCCGCGGGGACGATTCGGGCGGCTTCGGGCCCAACGCGTCGTCGCGGGACGACTTCGACATCCCGACGGTGCTGCGCCGGCAAATGGACTGAGCGCCGGGCGCGGCGTACAATTCCTCGAAATCTCCAAGGAGGGACCATGTCCCGCTCATGTCGACGGCTCATCTCGTTAGTGGCCGTTGCGGGGGCGCTGTCTTCGGGCACCGTGGCCCGGGCACAGCTCTTGCCGTCCCACGGACCGAGACCCGATCCGGTCGCGCAGCAGGCCGCCCTCGAGACGCAGAAGGCGATCCTCAAAGGGTCATCGCCGAATCAGTTCGGGACCAACTGCTGCCAGATCCTTCCGATCCCGGCGTCTTCGTTCAATCCGATCGACACCGGAGCCGCCGGCTACACGGGCCTCGGCGCGGGACCGGGGTTCGTGACCCTCTACGGGGGCTCCCTGGGCGCCGACGTGTGGGCTACCGTGACGCTGCCCAGCGGGGCCGCCCTCGACTTTCTCGATCTGTACTGGTACGACACGGATGCGAGCTTCGACATCTGCGTCGACCTGAACACCTTTACCGGGACGACCTCGCCGGGCGGCACGGTGCTGGCCACGACCTGCTCCACGGGAAGTACCGGCTTCGGATACTCATCGACGCTGTTCTCGGGAACGGTCGACAACAACGTGATCGGGTCGGGCGCCCAATACGTCGTGGTCGTATACGACGCAAATCCCGGCTTCAATCTCGGATTCAAGGGTGTGGACATCTGGTGGCACCGGCAGGTCAGCCCGGCGCCGTTGACCGCGACGTTCAACGACGTGCCGACGAATCATCCGTTCTTCCAGTTCGTGGAGGCCCTCGTGGCCTCGGGAATCACGGCGGGCTGCCAGGCGAGCCCCCCGCTATACTGTCCCGACGCGCCGCTGACGCGCAAGCAGATGGCGGCGTTTCTGGCGAAGGGGTTCGGCCTCTACTGGCCCTATTGAGAAAGTCGGGGCCTAGTGTCCGCGCCCCCCGGCGTAACCCCGCGGGCCTGCTTTCTCGGCGGCCCGGCGCTGTTTCTGGATCTTCTTTCTTCGCCGGTTGCGCGCCTTCTCGCGCCACTTCCGGTATGCCGCGTCGATCTTCGGATGGCGATGGCGCCAGCGCCGCATCACACGGCGCACTTTCGGAAACACGAGCGAGAAGAAGAGAAGGCTCATCACGAAGAACGGAATCTGCGGCATGACCGGGATCAGGACGCCGATGACTCCCAGAATGAAGAAAAAGATGCCAAAGGCGATGTTCCGCATGCGGCGCCGATGCAGCGGCGTGGCGTGGTGCGGCGTCGTCATGGCTTCGCCACGGCGGCCTTGATGAGGTTCGTGCTCCCGGGGACGCCCATGGGAAGGCCGGCGGTAATGACGGCCCTCTCGCCCGGCTTGAGCAGACCCTTCGCAACGGCCAGCGCCGGCGCGTTCTCCAGCATCGCATCCGGTCCGTCGGCGGCGCTCGCGAGGAGCGGGACGACTCCCCAGACCAGGGCCAGCCGCCGGGCCGTCTCTTTTCGCGTCGCGAGCGCGACGATGGGCGGTCGGGGACGGTGGCGCGCGACCAGCTGCGCGGTCGCTCCCGACTCCGTCCAGGCCAGGATCGCCGAGGCGCCGATGTGCTCGGCGAGCTCCACCGCCGCTCCCGCCACCGCTTCAGGCAAGGTCTGGAGCGACTTGTCCTCGAACTTGCGCATCCAACGGTCGAACGGAAACGCCGTCTCGGTGTCTTCCGCGATGCGTTTCATCGTCGCGACCGCTTCGACGGGGTATCGGCCCGACGCCGTCTCCTCCGAGAGCATCACGGCGTCGGTGCCGTCGAGGATCGCGTTGGCGACGTCCCCGACCTCGGCGCGCGTGGGCCGTGGATTCTCGACCATCGACAGCAGCATCTGGGTGGCCGTGATGACGGGCTTGCCGGCGCGATTGGCGCGATCGATCAGCATCTTCTGCAGCAGCGGTACGTGTTCCAGAGGCGTTTCGACGCCGAGATCGCCGCGGGCCACCATCAGCCCGTCGGCGGCCGCGAGGATCTCGTCGATGTGTGAGATCGCTTCGCGCTTCTCGATCTTGGCGACGAGGGGAACTGCCGAGCCGCGCTCGTCGAGAAACGCGCGCGCCGCGCGCACGTCGTCGGCGGTGCGGACGAAGGAGAGCGCGACGTAGTCGACGCCGTGCGCGATGCCGAAGGCGAGATCCTCGCGGTCCTTCGCCGTCAGGCCGGGAGCGCCGAAGGGAGTCGACGGGAGGCTGATTCCCTTGTGCGAAGAGAGAGTGCCGCCCGCGACCACGCGGCAGCGGATGTCGCCGCCGGCGGTCTCATCGACGACCAGCTCGATCTCGCCGTCGCAGAGAAGCAGCCGATCGCCGGCCCGGACGAACCGGGGCAGGGAGACTTCGTTGACCGAAACCTCGCGTGCGTTGCCGGGAACCCCGCGCGCGGTCAGCGTAAACGGCGCGCCCGGCGCAAGGAACGCCGAGCCGCCGGCGATGTCGCCGATCCGCAGCTTGATGCCGGCCAGATCCTGCAGGATCGCCACGGGACGGCCCGCGCTTTCGGCGATCGCGCGCACCGCGCCGATCACGGCGGCGTGCTCGGCGTGGCTGCCGTGCGAGAAGTTCAGCCGCGCGACGTCCATTCCCGCGGCCACCAGCCGCGAGAGCGCGTCGGGCGATCGGGACGCAGGGCCGATGGTGCAGACGATCTTGGTGCGCGGCACGAGGGGACAGGTTAACAGGCTGCTGCAATTCACGGCGGGTCCGGTTCCGAATCGCTTCGACGCCCTGATACGCTCGGTGAAGGCTCGTCTCGCGGGCCTCACGATGAAAGGGCGTTTCCTGTATCGGGCCTTCAAGGCCCGGTACCGCGACCAGCGGGCGGAGATCCGCGCTCTCATGTCCGCTCTATCGGCCGGAGACACGGCCGTGGACGTGGGAGCCAACAAGGGCGCCTACCTCTACTGGATGCGCCGCCGCGTCGGCGAAGGCGGGAAGGTCTTCGCGTTCGAACCGCAGGCTCGCCTCGCGGCGTATCTGACCGCGCTGGTTTCGAAGATGCGGTGGACGAACGTCTCGATCCGCGAGGTTGCGCTGTCGGATGCCCCGGGGACCCGGATCCTCCACGTTCCCGGCTCAGGGGTTTCGCCCGGGGCTTCTCTCGAGGACGCGGTTCTGACGGCCGGCGCCTGCCGCGACGAGACGTGCGCCACCGACACTCTCGACCGGCAGCTCGAAGGGGAGAGAGTCGCGTTCATCAAGGTCGACGTCGAAGGGCACGAGCTCGCGGTCTTCCGGGGCGCCGAACGCACTCTCGCCGAGTCGCGCCCCACGCTCCTCTTCGAGTCCGAAGCGAGACACCTGACCCGGCACACCACGCGGGACGTCTTCGCGTTTCTGGAAGAGCGCGGCTACCAGGGGTGGTTCTTCACACCGGACGGACGGACGCCGGTCGCGCAGTTCGACGAGGCCCTGCACCAGCGGCGCGGTCCCGGCCGCTTCTGGAAGGAGCCGGGCTACCGCAACAATTTTCTGTTTCGACCGGCGTAGCTCAACCCGATCTACCGGCCCGTCGCGAGGACGCCCTTCAGATCGGCCTCGAACTCCGTCATGATCGTGGCGAGAGCCTGGTTCCAGGCGTCGGCGGCCGCCTGAGCGGAGCGATGCGGCATGGGAACGCGCTGCGTGTAGGTCTTGAGGAACAAATCCCTCGCCGGCGTCGTGCCGGACGGCGGCGACATTACGCGGAAGCGCAACGTCAATATGGCCATCGGGTCGCCGGGACTGCCGAGCTCGGCGCAGAGCTCGGTGGCGTCGGCCTCGATCGCCACGGCGATCGGGATCTCGGAGGCCGGCTCCACGATGTCGCGGATGAAGTCCGCGTCGCGCAGGTATCCGCTGATCGCCGCGGTCAGCATCCAGCCTGGAGGCGCGGCGAACAGGGCGTAGGGATCGCGCTCGATTCGGTGCTCGCCGGTGCGATAGACGAACGAGGTTCCGGCGTAGGGAGCCGCGACGCTGACTCGCAGGAGCGAAACGACCACGGCGTCGGGCAGGTCGCCCGCGACGCCCCTCGCCGGAGGATCGATCGAGTACGACTGTGTGACGAGCGGCGGCTTCGAGACGCAGGCCCCGGCGCAAAGGGCTGCGATGAGGCCGAGGGAGCGTGCCGCCACGGCGCCTCGGGATAAGGCGGTCTTCACTTCTTCTCCTGCTTCTGCGGTTCGATCACCGGCGGCGGAGCTCCCCCGAGCAGGAAGCCGGACGGATAGCGCTTGAGCTCCTCGAGGGCCTCGTTGAGGCTCCGGGCCGCCTCGCGCGTGCCGGCGAGTGTGTCGTTCAAGGCGCGGACGTCGATCGCCGAAAGCTTGTCCATGAGGATGGCGAGCCGGGCGTCGAGGTTGTCGATCAATCGGCTCGCGTCTTCTCCGACGGCACCGAGCTTCATGCTCTGGAGCGTCGTCCGCGCGTCGGTGGCGAGCGCACCCACCTCCCGGATCGCGGACTCCGCCGAGGCCAGTGTGTCGACGGCTTCCGCCGAGATGCGCTTGACGTCCAGGTCTCCCAGTTTCTGGAGCGCTGCGTCGGCCGACTGCAGCGTCTTGTCGAGGCTGTTGACGAGCTTCTCGACGTCGAACTTCTCCAGATGAGAGAGGGTCTTGTCGACCGCTGCCAGGATCTGGCCGATCTGGCTCGGCGCCGAGGGCACATACGGGTACTTCGGCTTCCAGGGGAATTGCAAGGGCGGGTACTTCTTCGGATCCAGCGTTTCCAGCGCCAGGACGCTCGTTCCGGTGATTCCCTGAAGCTCCACCGTGGCGCGAAGGCCGTTGTTGACGACGGTGACCAGGGCCTCGTCGAAATCCTTCTTGAACATCTCCGGGCTGATCGCCTGCTTGACCTCGAACCGCACCACGACGCACGCAGGCTGCAGGGTCTCGTAGAGGTTCCAGCTGAAACCGATCTGCGTGACCTTGCCGACCTCGACGCCGCGCAGCTTGACGACCGAACCGACGGACAGGCCCTGCACAGCGCCCAACACGTACGTCTCGGCTTTGTACGTCGGCTGGAACGCGCTGCGGATGCCGAAGAGAAAGAGCGCTCCCAGCAGGATCGCGACGCCCACGATCACGAAGATGCCGATGCGAAGCTGGCTCGCCTTCTCGCTCATGAGGCCCGGCTCTCTCCGTTGCCGTTTCCGGCCGGCTCGGCCTGGCGCAGGAAGAACTGGCGGACGTACGGGTCCTTCGAGTGATCGCGCAGATCCGCCGGCGTTCCCTCGGCGATCATCGTCTTGGTCCGGGCGTCGAGCATGATGCAGCGGTCCGCGATGGCGTAGATGCTCTGGAGCTCATGCGTCACGACGACGAACGTGATGCCGAGGTCTCGCGAGAGCGAACGGATCGTCTGGTCGAGCCCGGCCGACGTGATCGGGTCGAGCCCGGCCGACGGCTCGTCGAGAAGCAGGATTCCGGGGTCCAGCGCCATGGCCCGGGCGATGCCCGCGCGCTTCTGCATTCCTCCCGAGAGCGCCGCCGGCTTGCGCGCGGCGGCCGGGAGCAGGCCCACCTGGTTGAGCTTCGCCGCGGCGACGAGGTCCTTTTCCTTCGGGCCGAGGTCCGTGAACTCGTCGAGAGGGAGTCGGACGTTCTCGAGCACCGTCATCGAGCCGAACAGCGCCCCGCTCTGGTACATCACGCCGAACTTGCGCAGCAGGCGGAGCCGGTCCTCGCCCTCGGCCGTCACGATGTCTTCGCCGTCGAAGAGGATTCGGCCCGAGGTCGGTCGGAAGAGGCCGATCATGGCCTTCAAGAGAGAGCTCTTCCCGCAGCCCGAGCCGCCGAGGATGACAAAGACCTCGCCGGCCCGGACGTCGAACGTGACGTTCTTCTGGACCACGTTGTCGCCGTACGCGATCGTGACGTCCTCGACCGAAATGACGGGTGGAACGGCGCTCATATGTGCAGCACGTAGGTCAAGACGGAGAAGATCGAGTCGACGACGATGATCATGAGGATCCCGGCGACCACGGCGCGCGTCGTCGAATCGCCGACCGCGTTGGGGCCCTCCTTGGTCTGCATGCCCCGCAGGCAGCCCAGACCCGCCACGATCGCCCCGAAGACGAACGACTTGCTCGTGCCCACGAGGACGTCGCGGACGTGCAGCGCACTCGTCAGCTGCGACCCGATCTGCGAGAAGGTAAACCCCATCGTCACCATCACCAGAACGCCGCCGAAGACGCCGATCGCCATCGAATAGGCCGCCAGAACCGGCATCAGCATCGTGCCCGCGAAGACGCGCTGGATGACGAGGAAGCGGATCGGATCCAGCCCCATCGTCTCCAGGGCGTCGAGTTCCTCGTTGACCTTCATGGTCCCGATTTCGGCGGCGAAGGCCGCCCCGGAGCGGCCCGCCAGGATGATCGCGGTGAAGATCGGGGAGAACTCCCGGACCATGACGAGCCCGATCATGTCGGCGATGAAGATCTGCGCGCCGAACATCTCCAGCGGCTGCGCCGCCTCGAAGGCGATGACGAGGCCCATCAGGACAGACTGATCAGCGAGACGATCGGCAGGGCGTTGACACCGGCCTTCTCGAAAACGACCGCGACCTCCCGCCAGCGCATGAGGCGCGGACGTTTGAGCGCCGCCGCGAAACCCTGCACAACGGCGCCGACGAACGTCAGCTGCGCGCGCAGGTCCCGGAACATCGAGATGGTCGCCGCCCCGAGCTCCGCGGTGAGGCCGCGGCGCACCGGCGCGGGCTCGAGCGAGCTCAGCTCCTCCTTCGGCGGGAAAGTCTTCAACAGGTTCTCGAACTGCGGCTTCAAGCCCGTGAGCTTCGGCGAGACGCCGGGCGTCAGGAGCCCCTGGGTCAGCTCGTAGAGGACCGCCATTCCCGAGACGTCTCCGCGGTCGATCCCGCTCGCGTCGATCTGGAGCGAGGCCACGCGCGTCCCCGACAGGCGCTCCACGACTTCGCGGCGCGCTTCGGCGGCGGTCGAGACGTCGAGAGCACCGGCGAGCGTCAGCACGGCTCCGTCGCCCGGCGCCTGGCGCAGGTCGACCCGAGCGGACGCTTCGGGACTCACGGGGCGAATACTATCGAGGCTCGCTGAGGGACCGCGAGCCGCGTCCTGGTCTAGAAATACCCCAGCTCGATCGCTTTGAGCATCGCGCGGTTGCGGTCGCGGACACCCAGCTTCTGCAGAATGCTGTGGACGTGGTTCTTGACCGTGCCCTCCACGACGCCCAGGGCCTCGCCAATCTCTCGATTCGACATCCCGGCCGAGAAGAGGCGGAGCACGTCCCGTTCCCGGCCGGTCAGGCGCTCGGGTACGTCGGAGCTCTCGAAGTGCCGCGGCGCCTCCGAAAGGCTGCGGATCGCGCGCTCAGTCACGGCCGGCTGGATCAGCCGTCCGCCCGCGGCGACCTGGCGGATCGCGCTGGTGAGCTGCTCGAACGTCACGTCCTTCAGAAGGAAACCGCGGGCCCCCGCGCGCAGAGCCTCGAAGAGAAGCGCGTCGTCGTCGAAGGTGGTCAGGATGATCGTGGGCGGAAGAGAGCCTGCCCGCGACAGCTCCTGAAGCACCTCGAGGCCGTTTCTCCTGGGGAGTCGGATGTCGAGCAGCACGACGTCCGGCCGGATCGTCGGGATCGCCGCGAGCGCCTCCTCGCCGTCGCCCGCTTCCCCTACGACCTGGAGGTCCTTCGCGAATGCGAGGAGGCTCCGGAGGCCCTCGCGCACGAGCGTCTGATCCTCGACGAGCAGGATGCGGGTCGGCGCCGTCACGGGACCCAGACCTCGGCTTCGAACCCGGGCGGCCCGGGATTTACGCGCAGCCGCCCCGAGAGCGCCGCGATGCGCTCGCGCATTCCAGAGATGCCGTTGCCCTCGGAGAGATCCGCCGCGCCCTTTCCGTCGTCGCGGATCCGCAGGTCGATGCCGCCGGCCGTCTGATCGAGCTCGATCCAGAGGTTCTCGGCGGACGCGTGGCGGATCGCATTCGTCACACACTCCTGCGCGCAGCGCAGCAGCGCCAGGGCGCGCGTGCCGTCGACCGGAGGCAGCCGCTCGGGAATGCGCAGGTGGATGCGTGGCGAGGGAATCGGGGCGACGAGGGCGCGCAGAGCCGCCGAGAGATCCGTCGCCTCGTCCACGCGAAGGCGGCTGACCACGTCCCGGACCTCGGCGAGCATCGTGCGGGTCAGCGCCCGGGCCTTGTCGAGAGGGCGTCCGACCTCGCCCGGGGAAGAGTGCTGCAGCTCAAGGTTTGCAACCTCGAGGTTGAGCGAGAGCGCGGAGAGGTGATGGCCGATCACGTCGTGGAGCTCGCGGGCGATCCGAAGCCGCTCGGAGGCGCGGCTGCCCCGCACGAGGAGTTCGCGTGTCGCGCGCTCACGCTGCATCAGGTGCGCCACCAGGATTGCGAAGGCCTGAAGGCCCGCAAGGGCCAGCGTGTTGGACAGCCAGACCGACAGGGGAATCGCGAACTTCGGATGGTTGCCGGGGAACGGGACCATCAGCATCGCGAACGCGGCCGACTGCACGGCGACCCAGGCCCCGGCGCGCTTCAAGTCCAGCCGATTCGCGACCTCCCAGGCCACGAAGACCAGGGGGAGGCCTCCCAGGTGCGACGGCCACCACCGGTTCACGAACAGAATCGAGATCGAGGCGACGGCAAGCAGGGCCAGCACGATTCGCGGTGCGCTCTCCGCGGTCCTTCCAGGAAAGGGCCGAGGCCAGGACGCCGGTCGCGAAGGCCACGAGCCAGACCCAGGCGCAGTAGTCCATCCAGACGTCGCGGCTGGACGCGTGCTTTGCAAAGACGGAAATCCCGACGACGACCCAGGTCACCAGGCTCGTGATCCGGACGGCCCGCGAGATCGGCACACGGGAAGTCTATGGGAACGGGAACGGGTGGGAGATGTACCGAAAGGCACACGCCGCGGGGATGCCTTCCGATACTTGTCGGGTCCCCTCTGGACGCACGAAACTCCGCCGCGAAAGGAGAACGCCCATGCTCGCACTCGCTCTGACCCTGCTGGCGGCCATTCCGGCGCCGCCGGCCGCCCCCGCCGATCGCTCCGCCATCGAGGAGACGATCGGACACTACTTCCGCGCCGGCGACACGGCGAGCTCGCAGGAGCTGCGCCTCGCCTTCCACCCCGCGACCATGATGTTTTTCGTCAAAGACGCCAGCCTGACCGGAGTCTCGCAGCCGGAGTGGTGGGCGCGCACGGACGCCAACAAGACCCCGGTCGTCGCGCTCTCGCGGAGCATTCCGGTCGTCGACGTCACCGGCGACGCGGGCGTCGCGAAGGTCCTCTCCGACTATCCGACACACCGGTTCGCGGACTACATGTCGCTGATGAAGATCAACGGGAGGTGGTGGATCGTGGGCAAGATCTTCCACCGGACCGTTCCCCATGACGCTCCTCCGGCGGCGAGCGCGGCGGTGGCGGCGGACCGCGAGGCGATTCGGGCGACGCTGAACACGCTCAACGCCGCCCTCGACGGCAACGACGCGGCGCTCGCGGCGAGCGTCACCGACCCGCGGGCCACGGCCTATACGCTGCTCGAGGGTCAGCTCGTCGGGATCTCCGCGGCCGAGGGGCAGGCGCGCCTTGCCGCGCGGAAGGCTGCCAACGAGACCGCGAAGGGCTCGCGCCGGATCGCGATGGTGGACTCCGAGGGCGAGGCGGCGGTGGCGAAGCTCGAGCACGACCTCCCCACGGGGCGGTGGATCGACTACGCTTCTCTTCTGAAGGTGGGGGGCCAGTGGAAAATCGTCGGACTTCTGTACGTGAGGGAGGGTGCCGCGAAGTGAGCGCACTGCTTCCGGCGACGCGGCGCGACTTTCTGCGGCTCACCGCGATCTCGGCGGGAGGCCTCGTCCTGGGCATTCGATGCGGCCGCCCGGGCGAGGCCCAGGGCGGAGAGTTCCGGCCGAACGCGTGGATTCGGCTCGATCCGTCGGGGAAGGTCTTTCTGACCGTCGGCAAATCGGAGATGGGTCAGGGCGTGCGGACATCTCTGCCGATGATCCTCGCGGAGCAACTCGAGGTCGACGTCGAGCAGGTGGAGCTGGTGCAGGCGTCTCCCGGTCCCGACTTCCAGGACCTCGGAACGTTCGGCAGCCGCAGCCTCCGCACGATGTACGTGCCTCTTTCGACGGCGGCGGCCGCGGCGCGGGAGATGCTGGTTGCCGCGGCCGCGGCGAAATGGAACGTCGCGCCCTCGGCCTGTCGCGCCGAAAACGGACGCGTCCTGCACTCCGCGTCGCAGAGGTCTCTCGGCTATGGCGAGCTCGCTGCGGACGCCGCGCGTCTCCCGGTGCCCTCGTCGCCGTCACTCAAGCCCAAGGCGCAGTTCCGCGTGGTGGGCAAGGACCGGCGGCGCGTGGACGGTCCGCGGATCGTCGCCGGCGAGGCCGTGTTCGCCGGCGACGTGCGGCGGCCGGGAATGAAGTTCGCCAGCGTCGTTCGTTGCCCGGTCCTGGGCGGGAAGCCGCGGTCCTTCGACGCCGAGAAAGCGAAGGCGGTCGCCGGGGTGCGCCTGGTCGCGCCGATCTCCTCGGGCCTGGCCGTCGTCGCCGATGACACGTGGGCGGCGCTCCAGGGCCGCGAGGCCCTCGCGCCGACGATCGTCTGGGACGAGGGAGAGAACGCCGGCGTGTCCTCCGCGGATGTGCTCGCACGTCTGTCCTCTCCGAACGCGCGCACCGCAGGGACGCTCAAGCGCGGGGGAGACGTCGAGGCGGCGGTGCGGACCTCGGCGCGCACGCTGGAAGCCCAGTACCTCTATCCGTTCCAGGCGCACGCTCCGATCGAGCCGATGTGCGCGCTGGCCGACGTGCGCGAGGGGCGCTGCGAGATCTGGGCGGGAACCCAGCATCCCAACCGCGCGCAGGAAGAAGCCGCGAAGACGCTCCAGATTCCGGCGTCGGCCGTCACGGTACACGTGACGCTGCTCGGAGGCGGATTTGGCCGGAAGAGCCAGCCGGACTTCGTGCTCGACGCCGTCGAATCCTCCCGCGTGGCGAAAGCGCCCGTCCAGGTCGTCTGGACGCGGGCCGACGACCTGCGGCACGACGCTTACCACTCGGCGACGCTCCACCGTCTCCGCGCGGGCCTCGACCCGACGGGGATGCCGGCGTTCTGGAGACACACGGTCGTGGCCGCGTCGAATCGCCCGGCGTCCGAGGCCATGAACGAGGAGCAGCTGCGCGGCGTCCTCCGCGGCGCCTACGACGTCCCGTATGCGATCGGCGCCGTGGAGGTTTCCGCAGCCGAGGCCGCGTCTCCCTTGCGCCTCGGAGCGTGGCGCGGTGTGCAGCACAACCACAACGTGTTCGCGACGGAGTGCTTCTTCGACGAGCTCGCGCGAGCGGCGGGCAGGGATCCGCTCGATTACCGGCTCGCGCTGCTGCGAAAGGAAGCGTCCGTGCCGGGAGGACGCGACGGCGCGCCGGTCGACCGCGCGCGGCTGGCTTCCGCGCTCGCACTCGCCGCCGAGAAAGCGCGCTGGTCCGTCGCATTGCCCGCGGGCCGGGCCCGGGGCGTGGCCTGCGCGTCCTACGACGGCCGCACGCCGGCGGCCGCCATCGCGGAGGTGACGATCGACCGCGGCGGCTGGCGCGTCGACCGCGTGGTCTGCGCCGTCGACTGCGGCGTCCCCGTCAACCCGATGGGAATCCGCGCGCAGACCGAAGGTTCGGTGGCCTGGGCTCTCTCGGGTCTCTCGACCGAGGTCACGCTGAGGGGCGGACGCGTCGAACAGTCGAGCTTCAACGACTTCCCGATCCTGCGCTTTCGCGACATGCCGAAGATCGAGACGTACATCGTCGCGAGCGAGGCCGCGCCGTCGGGAATGGGGGAGCCTCCCGTCCCCGTCGCCCTGGCGGCGATCGTCAACGCGCTCTCGTCGGCCTCGGGGCATCGGCTCCGCCGCGTGCCGGTCAAACCGAACGATTTGAAAGGAGCCTGACGTGCCGCGAGTCACGATCCTCGTCAACGGCCAGCCGCGTCCGGTCGACGTTCCCGCCGACATGCCCCTCCTGTGGGTGCTGCGCGACCGTCTCGGAATGACGGGCACGAAATTCGGCTGCGGCATGGGCGTCTGCGGTTCCTGCACCGTGCACCTCGACGGCGAGCCCTATCGCTCGTGCCAGGTTCCCGTCGGCGAAGTCGGCGGAAAGCGCGTGACAACGATCGAGGGGCTGCAGGCGGAGGCGCTCAAGCAGGCCTGGTTGATCGAAGACGTCGCTCAGTGCGGCTACTGCCAGCCGGGGCAGCTCATGCAGGCCGCGGGACTGCTCGCGAAGACTCCGAAGCCCGAGGACGACGAGATCGACGTCGCGATGAACGACAACCTCTGCCGATGCGGCACGTACCTCCGCATCCGCGCCGCGATCCGGCGCGCGTCCGAGCAGGAGGGGCTCCATTATTAGCTCGTCGTAAGCTATCCGAGCCGCGATGAGCTCGGACGTGCCGACAGCGCCTCCCTCCCCGGCGGCGGACAAGCGTCGGTCTGTCCGCCGCCGCGCCGTGCGGGTGTTTCTCTTCGCGGTCGGCGTCGGCGTCCTCGCTGCGATTGTCGCGGTCGTGGGCTGGCGGCCGGTGGCCGAGCAACTGGCGGCGGTCGGGTGGTGGTTCCCGGTTCTCGTGCTCCTTTACGCCTTCGTGGAGCTGGCGTTCGCGTACGGGTGGAAGGTCATCATCGGACGGCGGCGCGACGGGCCGGTCCGCTTCTCGGACACGTTCGCCGCGTACCTCGCGTCGTCTTCCGTCAACTACTTCACGGCGGTGGGCGGAGAACCGATCCGGGCGAGCCTGCTCGCCGGAAAGATCGGCTATCCCCGCGCGCTGGCGACCGTGACCGTGCACCGGCATGCCGAGATGACCTCCCAGTTCGTCTATCTGCTTCTGGGCGCCGGCTTGACCCTCGCGCATTTCCACCTTCCCGCGTTCCTGCGCTGGGCGGCGCTCGGAAGCCTGGTGCTCTTCGGAGCGGTGATCCTGTGGATGACGTTTGCGCTGCGCCGCGGCGCCTTCGCAGGCGTCCTGGACCGGCTCTCGCGCGGTCCGTTCAAGAGGCTCGAACGCTTCCGCCCGGCGGCCGCGAAGCTCGACGCGAGCATCGGCGAAATCTACGAGCGGCGCCAGGAGCACTTTTTGGAATCGGTGGCCTGGTGCTTCCCCGGCTGGTGCGGGGGCGTTCTGGAGACCTACATCATCATGCGCCTGCTTTCGCCGAAGGCCGGTTTCTACGAAGCCGTCGCGATCGAAACCCTCGCGATGCTGGTGAACACCGCTCTGTTCTTCATCCCCGGCCGGATCGGGACCGCCGAAGGCGTCCGTGCGGCGCTGTGGGTCCTGGTCGGATTCACGGCAGCGCAGGGCATTGCCTACGGTCTCGTGCGACGCGCGCGCGAGCTCGTCTGGCTCGTCCCCGGCGTCGTGGTGCTGCTCAAGCGGCACGTCCTCGACATCCGCCACATGCATCTGACGTCCGGGCGGGGCCTCGCCGAAGAGTCCCGGTGAGGAGAGGGCCGCGCGAGCGGCCTGCAGCGGTTCACTCCGCCTGCAGCGCCTCGCTCGGCTGGATTCGTCCCTCCCTTTCGCCGGCAGCGCGCAGGCGGCAATGCCGACGAAGCCGAGGATCGCGAAAGGTTCCCCCGCGCCGGGGCTATTTCTTCGCCGGGCTGTCCTTGAGCTGGTCCAGCTTCTGCTGCGCGCTGTCGCGGATCAGCTTGCGCTGCTCCTCGGTCTCGGCCGTGTCGGAGTCCACGAGTGAGAGCGCCTTCTGCGCCGCTTCCCGCGCCTTCTCCCGCTGGCTGTCGGCCAGAAGGGCGTCCGCGAGGCTGTCCCAGGCATTGGAAGACTTGGGGTGGCCGTCGACGTTGACCTGCATGATCGCGACGGCGCCGCGCGGGTCCTGCGCCTCGATGGCCACGTAGCCGAGCCGATTCACGAATGCGGGCGCGAGAACCGCGGCGCCGGTATTCTTTTTTTGCTCGTTGGCCAGGATCTCGGCGGCGCGGGAAGGTCCGCCAGGGTCATCCATCATCACCAGGAGACGGATCCTGGGATTGTCCGGCCGCGCTCGGGCGCCCGCGGGGGCCGGCCCCGACTTTCCCTCGAGCGTGGCCTGGTACCAGGCCAGGATGTCGCCGGGCAGGTCCGGATGCGCCTGGAACATCTCCGTGCCGTGGCCGCCCTCGGCGTATTGAACGAACCGGTTGGCCGGGTTCGCCGAACACGCGTCGAGCCAGGCCATCAACTCCACGGCCCCGTCGTCGTCGTCCGCGGCGGACAGCAGAAGCGGGAGAGTCTTCGCGTCCCGCAGGAACTGGCGCATCTCATGATTGGTGTTGCCCGAGAGCAGCACCAGCGACTTCACCTCCGGATGGCGGCGCGAGAGCTGGATCGACTGGTTCACGCCGCAGCTCGCGCCGCCGGCCCCGATCGCGTTCCGTCGAACACCCGGTTGCGCGATCAGGTAAGCGAACGCGACGTCCACGTCGCCCGGCCATTTCTTACCGACCGCTCTCTGCTCCGGAAGCGTGAGCTTCGTGTACGGCGTGCCGCCGCTGTCGCCGTAGCCGCGGTAGTCCATGGTCAGGACGTGGAAGCCCTTTGCGGCCAGGTCGGAGGCGAGGGCGCCCCAGCTCGACCGGTCGCGGTTGCACTGATGGAGAAGAAGGATGCCGGGTCCGGGACGATCGGAGGACGAGTAGTAGGTCGCGGCGAGCTTCGTTCCGTCGGAGGCCTTGAGGTTCACGGGCTGTCCGGATATCGGTTCGCCGCTGGCGGCCAGGCCGAGAGCGAGGAAAAGCGCCGGGGAAAGGCGGAGCACGCGCGTCATGAGAGCCTCCCGGTCCTTCTACGCCGGCGGAGCGTCCAAGGTTTGGCCTCGTGTTCGGTCCGGGTCTGGATTTCCGGCAATCCTCGGAACGAGATTGCGGTTCGCCCGTCTCAGCCCTGTCGGCCGCTCGGCGCGGCGCCGAGGGCGCGCCTCCGGAGGCGGCCCCATAAGTCCCCGACCGTCTTCCAGGATTTGCGGTCGCGGGGGGCGAGAAGCAGCGAGCCGACGAGCCGGAGGGCGCCGCGGAGCCGTCCGTGATACCGGGCCTCGATTCTCAACTGATATGCCATCGCCTTGCGGTAGAGAGACAGGTTGATCGGAGACGTCGGCTCCCGGCGATAGCGCTCGTAGAGAATCTTCAAGCAGCGCCGTGCCTCGCGAAACTGAAGCTCCTTGTGCTTCGTCATCGATTCCCGATTCGTGCCGCGAGCCATGAAAACCAGAATCCGAGGGATCCCGGCGACGCCCATCCGATGCGCGGCATCCACGAAAAACTGAAAGTCGATCGACATGCGCGCGCCTTCGTCGTAACGGAGCCCGGCGTCGCGGAGGAGACTCATGCGCACCATCGCCGCCGCGTTGACGATCTTGGACTGCTGGACGTAGAGGAACTCGATGAGCTCTTCCCGGGCGGCAGGGTAGGGCTTTCCCTTGTACAGGAACCACGGAAAGTGCGCGAAGACCTTCTGGTCGTCTCCCAGCCACGCGGCCACGCCGCTGACGACTCCGGCCCCCGGATGGCGGTCGAGCTCGGCGACCTCCCATTCCAGGCGCTCCGGCACCGAAGAATCGTCCTGCTCCTGGATCGCGTAGAACTCGCCGCGCGCCTCGCCGAGGAGCCGGTTCAGCGTGGCGGCGATTCCGGCGTTCCGTGGATTCGCGAATACGCGGACCCTGGGATCTTCGGCTTCGAAAGCGCGGCAGATCCGCAGCGAATCATCCCGGCTGCCGTCGTCGCAGATCAGAAGCTCCCAGTCCTGGAACGTCTGCAACTGGATCGACCGGACCGCGCGCGCGATCGACTCCGCGCCGTTGTACACCGGCAGGACGACGCTGACACGGGGATTATCCGCACCACGAGTGCTCGACGCTTCCGGATTGTCCATCGCAGTCCGAAATTATCCGCAGCGAAGCGGCGAAAGTCGACCTGAGCGCTCCCTCCTCAGTTCGTTCCCTCCCGCTCGGCCGCGGCTTCGACGAGCAGATTCCGCGCTTCGACGCGCAAATTCCGACAATCCATTAAGGGGAGGTCAACGTCCGATTAGCGGGACTTCAATGTCGGCGGTCGCGCCCGGATGCTCATGTATCACTCCGCACGCTGGCCAGATGGATCGTGAAAGGAGGCGGCTGCCGACGAATCGATACTTGCGGAAGACTCGAATCCAACACTCGAAAGGGAAAACAACGTCATGAAACGACCTGGCTTTTTCACCATGCTCATGGGCCTCGCGCTGACCCTGGTGGGCGGACTCGCCGCCGCGGAGGAGCTCGAGGTCACCAAGTTCGACCTCGTCGCCCGAAACGCCACCTGCCTGCCGGACGCAAAAGGCGAGGTGACCGTGCTTCACAAGGAAGAGAAGCGCGGCGTCGATACGCTCCGCCTCCGCGTCAGCGGTCTTCCCGCCAACACCGAGTTCACCGTTTTCCTGACCGCGGCGGACGCGTTCGCGACGCCGCCCAACGGCGCGGCGGAATACATCGGAGACTTCACTACGAACGCCGCCGGCAAGGGGTCGCTGAAGGTCGACACGATCATCGGCGAGGCCTTCACCAGCACGGTTTCCGGCACTCCGCCGGCTCGTGTGCGCGCCGACCTCGATCATCTCGTCATCTGGTTCGCCGACCCGAATGACAATCCCGCGTGCCTGGGTGCCGTCACGACGCCGTTCGACGGCGACGGCGTCGCCGGAGCCACGGCGCTGTCTTCGCAGGGCCCGACCGGGCTCGAACTGTTCCCTTGATCTCTCCGTCTCTCCGCTGATTGGAATCGCGGGCGACCGCCGGTAGCTGAACCGCCGAGGTGCGGAAGCTATCGGCGGTCGGCCATCGCACTTTCGTTACAGCCAACACACCTGCGCTCGATGTGACGAAACTAACGAAGTCTTCAGAGTCTCGTCACGACGCGAGTGTGACGTCCACTCTTAGCGCCGGCTTAAACGGGATGACGACCCGCCCGAGCAATGTTGCGGACCGTGGATTCACAACAGCGAATGGAGGTTTGGCCATGACGATTCGGATTTCTCGCTTCGCGCCTCTCGCTCTCGTCGCTCTCCTCTCTGTCCGCGGTCACGCGATCGCACTCGACGATCCCAATCGGATCACGCTCCCGACGGCGGCGTCGATCGTCGGCGCGGCGCCTTTCTTCTCGGACGTGCGCGTCTTCAACACGTCGTACGATGCGACGATCTCGCTGGAAGCGACGTACCGCTGCTTCACCGGCGCCTGCCCCACGGTGGATCGGGGCTTGCAAATCGTGATCGGGCCTCGCCAGACCAAGGCTTTCAACGACATGGTCGGCGTGGCGTTCTCGGCACCGGGCTCCGCGGGCGGCATCGAGTTCGTCGTGACCGCGGGCGGGAGCGCGGCGGACCTCGGGCGTCACGAGCCGGCTCTACTCGACCGCACCCGAGCCGACCGTCGGCATGTTCGTCCCCGGCGTCCTCACGTCGGCGGCGCAGCCGGTGACGTTTCTCGGGCAGATCGCCAACGGCGGAGCGGGCCTCGGCTTCCGGACGAACGCGGGCGCCTTCAATCCGGGCGACGCGCCGGTGTCCGCGCGCTTCGACGTGTTCAACGACGCGGGTCAGATCCTCGGGAGCCAGACGCGACCGATCGCGGCGCACTCGGGAGTTCAGATCAACAACATCTTTGGCGCGATCGGCCACGGCTCGGACGCCGTCAACGACGCGGTCATCGTCGTGACCGGGACCGCCGAGCTGTTCAGCTACGCGGCGGTGATCGACAACGAGACCACGGACCCGTTCCTCGTGATCGGCGCCGGGGACGTCCCGGCTCCTCCCGGCCACGTTCCGCCGCCGGCGCCCACGCAGACGCCGGCCCCGCAGGCCACGCCGCGGCCCACGCCCACGCCGACTCCCGCTCCCCAGGGACAGACGGTCGTCGTCAACGTCGGCCAGGGACGGTCTCAACTTCGTGGACCAGGCGAACGGCTCCAGCATGACGCAGATCCACGTCGGGGACACCGTGCGCTGGGTCTGGGTCGGCGGCTCCCACTCGACGACGTCCGGTTCCTGTTCCGGCGGCTGCCGGGCGGACGGCCTCTGGGACTCGGGCGTCGGCTCCGGAATGACGTTCGAGAGGAAGTTCACGCAGGCCGGAAACTTCCCGTACCACTGCACCCCTCACGGCTCCGCGATGACCGGGACCATCGTGGTTCAGTGAGAGGCGACCATCGTCGCGTCACCGCGTTCGTCTCGTTTCCGCCGGCCGCTCGCAAGAACGGCCGGCGGTTTTCATTGGACCAGAGCCGGGACCTGCGTCGATCGGCGCAGTTTGAAGAGGACGGCATGACCGGAGCGAGCCGTCGCGCCGTCAGTTGATGGTGATGGCCTTCAGTTTCGTGTTGTTGGTCTCGTTCGTCTCCACCACCGCGTTGCCGTCGTCGGCAACCAGGGCTGCGTCCGCAGGACGCGGCTTGCGAATAACAGGGCCGGCAGGATCTGGTAGCCCTAGCGGGCCCCAGTTGGAACCAGATCCAAGACTGGCTCACGCAGCTGGGAAGACTGAAGGTTGACCTAGAAAGCCGTGCTCCAGGAGCGCCGTGAACCCCTGCTAGACCTCGCTGCAGGCGTCGAGAAGCTGGTTCGGATCGAACGCCAGGACCGGATCCGGGAGGCGAGCCCGCTTCGCGTCGGGGGCGAGGACCAGGTTCTGCTTCATTTCGAACCTCCGGTGCCTGCGTCTCTAAGGCGCGACCCTGGTGGCGGTGCCTTCTGTGATGGTTTCATAACGGCCGTTCGGGTCGAGATATTCATACTTGACCGTGAACTGAGAGGCCGATTTGACGGTGACGGCCGTTCTTCCTTTGAATGCTTCGCCAAACCACTTGTCTTCAAGCATCCACGTCCAGGTGTTTCCGTCAACCGTCGCTGTGCCGCCACCCATCAGTCCGGCACTGCTCGCGTAAAACTGCGTGTAGAGCTTCGCATGGCTGTCGTAGGCGACGATCCCGTGAGTCGTCGGGTAATTTTCCCCTTCGCCGCGCCACTCGAGAAAGAATCCCCCCGGACCCAATGTATATGTCACGGTTCCGACACTCTTCCCGGCCGGCATATATGGGTTGGCTTTCACCTCGCCTTCCGTTTTCCACGTGCCAACGAAGTACTCCAACTTCTTGTGCTCGGGGCCTGGCTTCGGGGGCTCTGGTGGGGCTTGTGCCAGTGAGAGTGCGGTGAATCCGCAGATCAGAATGAGGGCGACCGGCGTTCGGATGCTCATTTTCTTCTCCTTTGAAGGCGCGTTCATGACAGCTGTCCCGGCCGTAACGCGTCCTTAAGGATTTGCTAAGATTCGCCGAAATCTGATGGCCACCAGCAGTGAGGTATTTCATTTCGACGAATTCACGCTCGACGTGCGAGAGCGGCGGCTCCTGCGCGGCGCGGAAGTCGTCCGCGTGTCACCGAAGGCCTACGATGTGCTGGTTGCGTTGGTACGACAGCGGGGCCATCTGGTCACGAAGGACGAATTGCTGAAGCGCATCTGGCCCGAGTCATTCGTCGAAGAAGGCGGTCTCGCGGTTCACATGTCGGCGCTGCGCAAGGCGCTTGGCGAGGACGCCCACCGGCCGATCTATATCGAAACGGTGGCGCGGTCCGGGTACCGCTTCATTGCTGCAGTCAGGTTTGACTCGGAGGACGAGAAGCCATTCGCATCGAGCGCCGTGGCCCGTCCCGTCGAACTTTACGAGCTTGTCGGCCGCGGCCGGTCTCACCTGTTGTCAGGCTCGTTTTTCGAACTGCCTGGCGCCGCGGACGCCTTTCGTTCTGCGATCGAGATCGATCCGACCTATGCGCCGGCGCACGCCGGTCTGGCGCGCGCACGGTGCGTGCTGGCAGCGTCTCACGCGGTGCCGCACCAGGAAGCGTTTGCAGAGGCGAAGGCGTCTGCCTTACGCGCGCTGGCGATGGACAGCGGCTCGGCGGACGCGCAGGTAGCCCTTGGCACGGTCCTTTTTTGAGCGAGTGGGACTGGACAGCGGCGGAGCGCAGCCTGCGCCGCGCACTCGAGATCAATCCGGATCACACCGAGGCGCTCCTGCAGTATGGGTCGCTCCAGGAAACGCTCGGGCGGCTCGACGATGGGCTGCGTTCGAAGCAACAGGCGCTCGCGCGCGATCCGCGATCGCCCGGCGTTCTGGTGCAGATCGCCATCTCGTATTGGAATCAGCGGAAGTACGCCGACACGCTCGTCTGGGCTCGGCGGGCGCTGGAGGTCGACCCGAAGCATGTGCTGGCGTGCCAATTGATTAACCACGTCTATATGAAGATCGGGGACATCAATGGATTCGCGGCCTGGACCATCAGCATGGCCATCGCGTGGGGTCTTCCCGAAGAGAGGGTGGCGGTGCTGAAGCAGGTCGTCGCGGACATGCAGCACGTGTACGCGACTGCCGGCCTCTCCGCGGTGAGGAGATTCGTGGTGGACCTGATCACGAACCCGCAACTGGACTTCGACATCCTGCTGAAGATGGCATTCTTCCGCGCCGTTCTGTATGGGGACGCAGGCCGGCTCGATGAAGCGTTCGACTACCTCGATCAGGCCATCGCGATCCGCGATCCAGCACTCGTGCACCTGGCGGTCGCACCGGATTGGGACGGCCTGCGCGATGATCCGCGGTTTGACGATCGCCTGAAAAAAATGGGCCTGCCACGCGAGTTCTGACCGCGCTCACGACGCTAATGCTCGGCGCGTCCCAGGACGCAGCGATCGCTGACAAGGCCGGCTGGAAGTGGTAGCCCATACGGGAATCGAACCCGTATTTCAGCCTTGAGAGGGCTGCGTCCTAACCGTTAGACGAATGGGCCGAACGGGGGCGCGAAAGTTAGCACAACGGCGTCGACACGGGCAACTTTCGGTTCAAAGTGAAAGGGCCGGCGTCCCCGAAGGAAACGCCGGCCCGCATTTCGCCTCGAAACCTACTGGCAGAACGCCAGGAGTTCGGCCCGGCGATTCGCGAAGCGGCCCTTGGCCGTCTTGTTGTCGCCGATCGGGTTGGACGAGCCGAAGCCCTTCACCGAGATCTGGTCGGCCCCCGTGGCGCCGTGATCGAGGAGCCACTTCTGGACGGCGTAGGCGCGCCTCTCGGAGAGGGGATTGTTGATCTTGTCGGTGCCGGTCGAATCGGTGTAGCCGTCGATCTCGATCTTGCAGGTCGAGTACTTGCGGACGAACGCCTCGGCCTTCTGCAGATCCGCGACGTCGGCCTTGCGGATTTCCGACTTGCCCGTGTCGAAGTTGACGTGGATCGTGAGCTTGTCCGTCGGCTTGGCCTTGACCGTGATGGTCGTCGAATCCGAGCGCGATCCGCCCGGTCCGCTGGCGTTCAACGTGTACCGCGTCGTGGTCGTCGGACACACTTGCTTGGTGCCGCTCGGGCCGACGCTTCCGACTCCGGGATCGATCGAGACGTTCGTCGCGTTGCTGGTGGACCAGTTCAGGTTCGTGCAGGCGCCCGCGTCGAGCGCGGAGAGCGACGCGGTCAGCGAAACCGTAGGCGCGGGCTCCGCCGGCGGCGGAGGAGCGGCGGGCGCTGGAGGCGGCGGCGGCGCCGGCTTTGCCGGACAGAGGGCGTTGATCTTGCCCATCGCATCCGCCGCGAGGGCATTCGCTTCTCCGGGCTTGCACTGATTGCACAGGAGCTCCGCTCGTCGAACAAGGTCTTCGGCGGCCTGGAATTGAGCGGGGCACTCCTTGTCCTTCCCCGCGGCTCGGGCCGCTTCGAGCGCCGATCGGGCCGACTTCACTTCGGCGGTGACACAACCCACCAGAACGGCGAGGACGCACACGAGTCCTGCCAGGGCCAGGAAACGGGATCGAGCACGCATAGCTCCTCCTCAGTTGTCCTTATATATATAACGAGCGAAAGGTTGCCGGCGCGGGCAGGCTGTAAAAACCGTATGGAGCCCTGTCGCCCGGCGGTGATGAGGGGTCACCGGGGCCCTTCGGGTGCGAGCGCCGAACCGACCGAACCGATCAAACCGCCTAAGACACCGGGGTGGCGGGCTGGGCGGCCTTCCCGGGGGAGTACCGGACCCAACGCAGAATCTCCGGAATCGTGGGCTTTTTGCCGTACATGAGGATGCCCACGCGGTAGATCCGCCCGGCGAACCACGTCAGCAAGAACGTCGTTCCCAGGAGAAGCGCGACCGACAGCAGGATCTGCCAGGCCGGAGGCTCGGACACCGCCGTGCGCATGAACATGACCAGCGAGGCCGTGAACGGGAAAAGGGAGAAGAAGACGGCGACTCCTCCGCTCGGGTTGTTCATCACCGCGGGGTAGATGAGGAAGCCGCCGAGAATGAGCATCATCGGGATCATCGCGAGCTGCTGCGCTTCCTGGTCCGTGTTGAACGGCGCGGCGATCGTCGTGTAGATGCTGGCGTAGAGGAAATAGCCCAGCATGAAGAAGAGGATGAAGTAGGCGAGCATCGAGATCGGGATCCGCGGCACGCCGAGATCGCTGCCGCCGGCGATGATCGCCGCCATCCACGGCAGCGAAAGGTTCATCGCGACCAGCGACCACACAAAGTACTGGGTCAGCCCGACCAGTCCGATGCCGAGGATCTTGCCCAGCATCAGCTCCGTCGGCCGGACGGATGCGACGATGATCTCGACGATGCGGCTGCTCTTCTCTTCGATGACGCCGCGCATGACCTGGTAGCCGTACATGAAGAACGTCGAGTACATCAGGATCAGGAAGACGATCGCCGCCAGGATGCCGGCGCCTTTCTCCTCCGACTCGCCCTTCTGCGTGACCTTGAAGACCTTCATGTCGATGCGCTTCTCCAGGTCCGCGGAGAGGTCGGCCGGAAGCCCGCGCGCTTCCATCTTCTGGCGCATCGCCACGCGGTTGATCGCGTTCTGGAGCTGCGTCTGCGCGATCAAGTCGGAGACCGTCGTCGAGTAGTAATCGGTCTCCTCGTTGACGAGCTTCTCGGAATCGAGCACGAGGTAGCCGTTGATCTTCTTGGCGAGGACCTCGCGGCGGAGCGCGTCCTTGGTCGCCTCGAGGCTGCCCTGGAGGGTGCGGGTCTCGAGGATCCAATGCGGGCCGCGGCGCCCCTCGGCTTCCTTCGCCTGCTTCGCCTCGAGCGCCGCGAGCTCGTCGGCCAGCGGCTTGGCCGTGTTTCCGGTCAGGTCCACGACCGCGACCCTCCGCTCGCCGCCGGTCTTGCGCGAAATCGAGACCTGGATCGCGATGAACGCTCCGAACAGGAGAGGAATCACGAGCGTCGCGATCCAGAACGCCTTGGTCCGGACGCGCTCCACGTACTCGCGGCGCGCGATGGCGAAGACTTTTTTCAGGTTCATTCCGTCCTCATTCGATGGTGCGGGTCTCTTCCATCCCGGCTTTGCGGACCGCGTCGATGTAGATCTCCTCGAGGTCCGGCTCTTTCTGGGAGAAGGCCTCGACGGTGTGGAGGTCGAGCGCGCGTTTCAGGAAGTCACGCTGGTTGACCCCGGGCTCGAGGGCCACGACGAACTGTCCGTCCTGCGCCTTCGCCGAGGCGACGCCCGGCAGCGAGTTGACGTCGGCCAGGCTGGCGTTGACCGAGAGGCGGAGGAGTCCCTCGGAGTTGCGCCGCTTCAGCTCCTTGACCGTCCCCTCGAGGATTTTCTTCGAGCGGGCCATGAGGATGATCTCGTCGCAGAGCTTCTCGGCCTGCTCCAGAACGTGCGTGCAGAAGATGATGGTCTTTCCGCGACCACGGAACTCCAGGAAGTACTCCCGCATCAGCGCGACGTTGAGCGGGTCCAGCCCCGAGAACGGCTCGTCGAGGATCAGGATGTCGGGGTCGTGCACGATCGTCGAGATGAACTGGATCTTCTGCTGCATTCCCTTGGAGAGCTCGTCGACCTTCTTGTTGAGCCAGGGCTTGAGCTCCATCTTCTCGAGCCAGCCCTGGATGCGCTGCCGCGCGGTGTCGCGCGAGACCTCCTTGATGGCGGCGAGGAAATAGAGGTGGTCGATCACCTTCATCTTCCGGTAGAGACCGCGCTCCTCGGGCAGGTAGCCGATGCGGTTCTGCGTCCGCCGGTCCATCGGGTGGCCCAGGATCCGGATCGTTCCGGAATCGGGCGCCGTGATGCTCATGATCATCCGGAGGGTCGTCGTCTTGCCGGCGCCGTTGGGGCCGAGCAGTCCGAACATGGCGCCCCGAGGAACGCGGAACGAGAGCCCGTCGACGGCCTTGAAGCGGCCGAAGGCCTTGGACACTCCGTCCAGATCGATTGCGTAGTCCATGTCGGCTCGCGAATTATTACGGATTCCTTGGGAGCGGGTTTAGGGCGCGCCGGGGCTGCGGTAGAGTAACGGCGAGCGCGCGGGGCGCTTCCGGTCCGCGGAAAGGGCTGAGCCCGCCCGACGTCGAGACAATCGAGGCAGAGCACCTTCGGCCCGGAGCTGCGGACGACGGGCGCAATCCCGCGTAAGCGGGGAGGAGGTTGCCTTGCCGGTCCGTCCGCTTCCCGAAAACTCGTCTCTCGAGAATCTCCGCAAGCAGGCCAAGGATCTGTTGCGAGACGTCCGCGCCGGCGACGCGGCGGCGCTCGAGCGCGTGCGCGAGTTCCACCCTCGTCCGGAAGCCGCCCGCGGGCTCGCCGACGCACAGCTCGTCGTCGCGCGCGGCTACGGCTTTTCGAGCTGGGCGAAGCTGAAACATCATCTCGAGGGTGTCGCGCGCTTCGCGTGGGACCCATTCGCCGAGCCCGCGAAGACTACGAACTACGCGGACGCTTTCGTGCGCCTCGCGTGCCTCGAGTACGGCCGCTGGTCGCCCGCCGATGCGAGCGAGGCGGCGCGCCGGCTGGCGGCCCGGCCGGAGCTCTCGACCGCGAGCGTCGCCGCGGCCGCCGCTTCGGGGGACGTCGTCGCGCTCGGCGTGTCTCTCGATCGCGACGCCCGCGCGGCGAATGCGAAGACGGGACCGTACGGCTGGCCGCCGCTCCTCTACGCGTGCTACTCCCGGCTCCCGAGCCCGGGCGGCGCGCGTTCAACGCTCGCGGCGGCGCGGCTGCTGCTCGAGCGGGGCGCCGATCCGAACGCGGGCTTCCTCTGGGGCGGCAACCTGCCTCCCTTCACGGCGTTAACCGGCGCGTACGGCGAGGGCGAGGGTGGCGCGAGCCAGCCCCCGCACCCGGAGCGGGACGAACTCGCGCGCCTTCTGCTCGAGGCGGGAGCCGATCCGAACGACGGGCAGGTTCTCTACAACCGCCACTTCCGGAAAGACGACGGCCACCTGCGCCTGCTCTTCGAGTTTGGCCTCGGGGGCGAGGCGCGCGGTCCGTGGCACGCGCGCTTTCCCGAGAAGCTGCAGTCGCCGCGGCGCCTGCTCGTCGAGGAGCTCTGGGCAGCGGCGCGCAGGGGCTTCATCGACCGCGTGCGGCTGCTGGTCGAGCATGGTGCGGACGTCGCGACGCCGGGACTACGCGACGGGCGCACGCCCTACGAGGCGGCGGTTTTGACGGGGCACGACGCGATCGCCGCGTACCTCCTCGAGCACGGCGCGAAGCAGGCGCAGCTCGATCCGCTCTCCGCGTTCGAAGCGTCCTGCGTCGCCGGCCGCGCCGCCGACGCGCGCGCGGCACTCGCGGGGCATCCGGACCTGTTCGACCGGCTCGGCCTCCACGGCCGTCTCCGCCTCGTCCAACGAGCCGTCGAGGGCGGACAGCTCGAAGGCATCCGTCTGATGGCCGAACTCGGCTTCGAGCTTTCCGGCTCGACGCGCCACGACAACGCGGGGATCAACCTCGCGACGACGCCGCTGCACAACGCCGCGTGGATCGGCGACCTCGAGATGGTCCGGCTGCTGGTCGCGCTCGGCGCCGATCCGACCGTGCGCGACCCGAGGTTCGACGCAACCCCTGCGGGATGGGCCGCGTACAACCACCAGGCCGATGTGGCCGCGTATCTGGAGGCGGTGGAGGCGCAGCGGGTCGCTGAAAAGAGCAACTAAATGGTTGCATTTGTCGCTTCCTGCGCCGTAGGCTCGTCGCGAGGAGGGCTGCCCATGGCCCTGGAGGTGACGGATCGCATCGAGAAGAAGGTTTTTCTGCGCGCGCCCCGCGAGCGGGTCTGGCGCGCCGTTGCCAACGCCGAGGAGTTCGGCAAGTGGTTCGGCGTGGATCTGACGGGACGCGCGTTTACGCCCGGAGCGACGGTTCGGGGACCGGTGCTGCACGAGAAGTACCGGCACGTGACGTGGGAGGCGACGATCGAGGAGATGGTGCCCGAGCGGCGGATCTCATGGCGCTGGCATCCGAGCGCGATCGACGTGCAGCGCGATTACTCCCGGGAGCCGACGACGCTCGTGGTCTTCGAACTGGCGGACGCACCGGGAGGAACGATGCTGACGGTGACCGAATCGGGCTTCGACCGGATTCCGCCAGACCGCCGCGACTACGCGTACCGGGGCAACGAGTCCGGCTGGACGCAGCAGATGGTCGCCATCGAGAAGTACATCGGTGGCGCGTAGCGCCGCGGCGGGAAGTCTCGAGCGCCAGGCGCCGGTGTTCTCCGCGCTGGGAGAGCGCACGCGGCTGCGGCTCGTGGCGCGGCTGGCCGGAAGCGAGCCGCTGTCGATCACGCATTTGACGGAAGGCTCCGGCATTACCCGACAGGGCGTGACGAAGCATCTGCGTGTCCTGTCGGACGCCGGCATCGTCCGGGCGGCACGCAGAGGCCGCGAAACCCTGTGGGAGCTGAAGCACGAGCGTCTCGAAACCGCGCGCCGGTCGCTCGAGCGGATCTCGGCGCGCTGGAACGAAACCCTGGACCGGCTGAAGAAGTATGTAGAGGAATGATGCGACCAGCGCTCCGAGCCATCGCCCTGTTCTCGCTGCTCTCGACGCCGGTTATCGGCCACGCGCCCCCGACGCTCAGTCGCGCCGAAGCGCGCAAGATCATCATCGACCTCAACCACGAGTGGGGAAAAGCGCGCGTGGCGTTCGACAAGCCGACCTTCGAGAAGATGCTGGCTCCCGACTTCTACGTTCAGCTTCCGGACCAGAAGCTGACGCGCAAGGAATTCATCGACGAGATCTCGGCTCCTCCAAAGGGAGGCAAGCTCACGCGCTTCGAAGTGGAGGTGCTGACAGTCGAGCCGTCCGCGGACGCTTGGGTCGCCGTCATCGAGGAGAAGCTCGAGTTCGCTCGCGCCGACGGAAAAGGCAACGCCTACAGTCTCTGGGTCACTCGGGACACGTGGAAAAAGTTCGGCGACCGGTGGATGGCCCTGTCCTCCGAGGCCATCGGCAACGAGTCCTGGCGGGATGGCGCCAAAGCCGCCGTTCCCGAATTGGTAACACGATCCCAAATCCGCTAGGATGCGCCGTTCCACCCGCGCGGAGAGGTGCTGGAGTGGTTGATCAGGCCGGTCTCGAAAACCGGTAGGCCCGAAAGGGTCTCGTGGGTTCAAATCCCACCCTCTCCGCCATCAGCGCAATTCGCTGGTCCAGCGTCGTCCGTAACGGACGTCGGGATCGAGCAAGGATTTCCCGAGAAACCGCAGGTGGGAATTCTCGTAGCGTGAGAGAGAGAGAGAAGAGGAGCGGATCGTGGCTCGAAACGTCGTTCCCAAGACGGCGGCCGTGCTCCTGACGCTGCTGCTCGGTGCGAGCTCCGTGTCCGCCGCCGGACCGCCCGAAACGGTTCACGTCACCTACCACGTGCAGGACGGCAAGCTCGATGAGTTCCTGGCGGTTCTGAAACAACACTATCCGGCCTGCTTCAGGCTGGGCCTGGTTCTGAAGCAGCCGCACGTCATCCTTTCAGGCAAGGAAAGCGGGGGCAAACCCGTCGTGATCGAGATCCTGACCTGGAAGGACGGCGACGCTCCCGACAGCGTCCCGGAGCACGTTCCCGAGGTCAAGAAGATCTGGGACGGACTCGAACGCCTCGTCGAGAAACGCGACGGCAAGCCGGGCATCGAGATCGACGAGATGGATCTCGTCGCGCCGCCGAAAACAGTCACGAAATCCTGAGGCGCACGACCCCCGGGGAGGCACAGCGCCGTCGTGCAGGAGCCGGCGCTCTGTATGCAAGTCGGCGTGCCAGGTTTTTTCGTCATTCCATAGACCAATAGAGCCCATCTCGCGTCCGGTGACGATTAGTCAGCGAGAAGGTAGGTGTGTCCACGGAACATCGTCTTTTTCTTCCCGGCATTGCGGGGGTGAGCTGAGATGTCCAAGCTCGGCGCCACGTTGCAGCAGGCGCTCACCATCTGGAAGACCGATCTGGGCTATGCGAGGTCCGGAGATCACCCTGGGCTGAAGCTCGCCGACGTCGAGGCACGGCGCGTCTCGGTGACGGTCAAGCACACCGGAGATCTGAAGTCGCTTCAAGCGGCCGGGCTCGACGCCGGCTTCGATCAGCACGGCATCGTTTCGGGCGTGATCCACCTGCGTGACGTCGAGCCGCTGGCGGCCGTGCCGACCGTGGTCTCGATCGCCCTGGAGCCGACTCCACGGTTGATGCTGGACGGAACCGTCGCGGAGATGCGCGTGCCCTGGAAGGTCCCGCCCACCGCGCCCTGGCCGGGCAAGGGCGCGAAGGTGATCGTGGCTGTGATCGACACGGGCATCGACATCTTCCACGAGTCGTTCCGCACATCGGGCGGCAAGACGCGCATCCTCGAGCTCTGGGACCAGGGCGCCACGACGGGCGGCGTAGCGCCGCCTGCGACTTATCCCGCCACCCTCGGTCGGGTCTACGACAGCAACGCCATCGACGCGGGAATCACTGCCGGCCCTCCCTTTGCGAGCGTCGACACCGTCGGCCATGGGACCCACGTCATGGGGATCGCCGCGGGCAACGGCGGCCAGGACGACCGCTGCAGCTTTCCAGGCCGCTACGTCGGAGTGGCTCCCGAAGCGGATCTCCTGGTGGTCAAGGCGATCGACCTGCCGCCGGGATCCCCGTCGAACATCAGCGAGGCCCTTCGCTGGTGCGCGGAGGCCCGGACCCGCCTCGCCGGGAACAAGCCCGTCGTCGTCAACTGCAGCTTCGGACACGACTCGGGACCCCATGACGGCACCGGCACACTCGACGGCTTCATCGACAACCGCCTCCGGCCGGGCGGCGCCGCCCCGCCCCCCGGACTCGCCATCGTGGCGTCGGCCGGCAACGCCGGCGCCCTCGAGATCCACGAGACCGGGACGGTCCCCGTCGGCGGTTCGGCCACCGTCTCTTTCTACATACCGGACGGCTCGACGACGCCCGACCATCTGGACATCTGGTACACGGGCACGTCGACTCTCAGCATCGAGGTCATCGCGCCCCCGAACCCGGCGCTGCCGGGCCCGAACACGACGGGTCCCGTCACGGTGAGCACGCCCGTCGGAACACCCATCGCGATCGGCTTGATGTCGCTGAGCTTCGTCATCACCACCATCGGGGGACGAAACAACATCGACGTCTCGATCAGCGTGGCGCCGAACCGGGACATCCGGCCGGGCAACTGGCAGATGACGCTGAGACATACCGGCGGGACCGCCGCCACGTGGGATGCCTGGTTCGACAGCAAGCACTCCGACAGCTTTCCGACATTCAAGATGCCCAACGACCCGGAGCACACGCCGCGGCGCCGACAGAACACGATCGGCGAGCCCGGCACGTCACGCAACGCGATCACCGTCGCCTCCTACGACGACACGAACGGGGCGCTCGCCGATTCCTCCTCCCGCGGTCCCGACAACGTTCCGGCAGCCCTGCCCGTCGGCGAGTACAAGCCGACAATCGCGGCGCCCGGCGTGGGTGTGAGAGCCCCCCATAGCCGCGGAGCCACGAAAGACGACCCATCCTCCTGCTGCGACCAGAAAGTCGTCGACATGGACGGAACCAGCATGGCCTCGCCGCACGTGGCGGGACTCGTCGCCCTCATGTTCCAGAAAAACGGAAACCTGACCTTCGAGCAGGTCCGCGGCCACCTGCAGCTCGCCGCACGCACCGACGGGATCCCCGCCGCCGACGTTCCGCCCGTCTACGAAGTGCCCACGGGCATCCGCGCGAATCAGCTCTGGGGCTCCGGCAAGATCAACGCGGCGCAGGCGCTGGCGGACATCCCCCCGGCCGGCGGGGGAGGCGGGGGCGGGGGCGGAGGCCCGGCGCCTCCTCTGCACGACGACCTTCGCGAGAACGAGTGGGGCTACACGCCTCACAACTACCTCTCTCGCCTGACCGAGTTTCGCTCCCGCTTCGGTCCGCGGCCGGGATTGATGCTCTTCGCCTCTCTCGTCAGCGAGCACGTGGACGAAATCCTGCGCCTGGTCAACGGCAACCGTCGTGTCGGCGCCGTCTGGCGCCGCAACGGAGGGCCGCGTCTCGTGCGGAGGCTGTTGTACGGTCCGCCGCCCCAGCAGACCCTGCTGCCGCGCGCGGTCGAGGGATGCGACGTCGCGACCTTGTTGAGCCGTTTCATTCCGATGCTCAACCGCTTCGGAGGGCCCCGTCTGAAGACTGACATCGTCCGCTTCCGGACCTTCGCCGCGCTCTGGGCGGGCGGAGATCTCGAGCGTCTGGACGAGGAAGCCCTGCGCCTGGCGGGACACGCATGAGCAACGCCGGACTTCTCGAGACTCTCGCCCGAATCCTCGGCGACGCGCTTTCTCCGCTGGAGAAGCGGCTGCAAGGCGATCAGGTCGAAGGGACCATCGACCAGCTCGGACTGCGGTTGCCGACGGGAGCGCTGACGTCGGGCGCGCTGCCCCAGGCGCTCCAGGGCGCTTCCGCTGCCTGCGCTCAGCTGCCGGCCTCCGTCGCGGCGCTCGTGGCCGCCATCGGTGGAGGGGACGACAACGCGCTGCTCTCCGCCGCGGCCGATCTCGGCCAGAAGATCGTCAATGCCGGCTCTTCGTTTGCGCAGCTCGGTACGGCTCTCAACAACGTCATCCAGGGCGCGGGCGGTCTGACGCCGGCGCAGAAGGCGAAGCTCAGCGCCGCCGCCGCCGAGGTTCCGGATCGGCTGTTGCACCTGGCCCTGATCTCCTACGTCGAGGATCGCCTCCCCGCGGTGAAGGGCGGACTGGATCTCGCCGGCTTCTTCGACGATATCGCCGAGCCCGGCGATCCCGCGGACCCGAGCCAGCCGCCGTTCCACCTCAAGCGCGTCCGGTTCGATCGCATCGGCTCGCTCTTCAGCGACCCCACGCAGTACCTCAAGGATCTCTACGGCTTCGGCCGGCCGGACTTCAATGGCCTGGAGCTCTTCCGGCGGATCAAAGGGTTGATCGACCGTCCCGAAGCCGAAGCGATCGTGATCACCGCTCCGGGGCAGCCGCCGGTCCTGGAGGCCTTCGCCTTTCGCCTCGCGGTCGAACCCGGGGTCCTTCCGGCTCTCCGCGCGCGCCTGCGAGTGCCGGCGGAAAAGGACGCCCACGTCAGCGTCCCGATCGGAGGTCCCTGGTCGGCCACCGCCGATTCCACGGCGCGATTCGAGAGCTCGCTCGAGCTGCTGCTGAGCCCGACTGACGGCCTGCGCATCGAGCCCCCGATCGCCAACGCCTCGCTCGCGATCGCGTTCGGACTGACGGCCGCACGGAGCGACGGCAAGCCGATGATCTTCATCGGACAGGCCGGCGGCAGCCGACTGGAGTTGTTGAGCGCGTCCGCCCGCGTGCCGCTGCAGCTGACCGCCTCGGCCGGCTCGCCCTCGCCCCAGCTGCAGCTGGGCGCAGCCGTCGAGTTGAAGCAGGGGAAGCTGGTGATCGACACTTCGAAAGCCGACGGCTTCATCGGCACGATCCTCGGCGGCGTCCGCGTCGAGTCCGAGTTCGACGTCGGCGCGCTCTACGACACCGACAAAGGGCTTCGCTTCACCGGCAGCGCGACCATCGAGATCGCGCTGCCGACGCACATCACGCTGGGTCCGGTCTCGATCCCCAACCTCTATCTGATCGGCGGATTCAAGGACGGCTCGATTCCGGTCGAGTTCTCCGTCGACCTGGGCGCGCAGTTCGGTCCCCTGAGCGCCGCCGTCAGCCGCATGGGCGCGCTGGCCACGATCTCTTTCCCCAAGGGAGGCGGCAATGCCGGCGCGGCGCAGATCGACGTGGGCTTCAAGCCGCCCAACGGCGTGGGACTCTCCGTCGACGCCGGCGTCGTCAAGGGCGGCGGCTTCCTCTACATCGACGTCGACCGGGGCGAGTACGCCGGCGCCCTCGAGCTGACCTTCGCCGGAGTTCCTGAGCCTGAAGGCCGATCGGCATCATCACGACCCGGATGCCGGACGGCACGACGCGGCTTCTCGCTGCTGATCCTCATCACCGCCGAGTTCGGAACCGGGATCCAGCTCGGCTTCGGCTTCACTCTGATCGGCGTCGGCGGCCTGCTCGGGCCTCAACCGCACGATGCGCCTCGACGCGCTGGTCGAGGGCGTGCGCAGCGGCGGCGCTCAACAGCATCATGTTTCCCAAGGACGTCGTCGCGAACGCCACGCGGATCATCAGCGACCTGCGCGCGTTCTTCCCGCCGCAGCACGGCATCTTCCTGATCGGCCCGATGGCCAAGTTCGGCTGGGGCACGCCGACGCTCGTCAGCCTCTCGCTCGGGGATCATCATCGAGATCCCCGGCAACATCGCGATCGTCGGCGTCCTGCGCGTGGCGCTCCCGGCGGACGAGACGCCGTCGTGGTGCTGCAGGTCAGCTTCATCGGCGCGATCGAGTTCGACAAGTCGCGCGGCTGGTTCTTCGCCAGCCTGTTCGACAGCCGCGTTCTGTTCATCACGATCGACGGCGAGATGGGGATGCTCATCGCGTTCGGCGACGACGCGAACTTCGTGCTCTCGGTGGGCGGCTTCCACCCGCGCTACTCGCCGCCCGCCCTGCCGTTCCCGACGCCGCAGCGGATCGCGATCGACATCCTCAACACGTCGGTCGCACGCATCCGGGCCGAGGGCTACTTCGCGGTCACCAGTAACTCGGTTCAGTTCGGGTGCGCTGGCGAGATTGTTTTTCGGCTTCGAGCGCCCTGAACGTCTCGGGCCACTTCGCAGTTCGACGCCCTGATCCGTTTCTCGCCGTTCTACTTCATCGTCAGCTTCTCGGCGTCGTTCTCGGTGAAGGTGTTCGGCGTCGGCGTCTGGGGCCTCCGCATCCGGCTGGAGGTCGAGGGACCCACGCCGTGGCGCGCGCACGGCTCGGCCGGAATCTCGCTGCTCTTCTTCGACATCGACGTCGACATCGACGTCACCTGGGGCGACGACGACCAGACCACGCTGCCGCCGATGCAGGTTCTTCCCCGGCTGGTCGAAGAGTTCTCGAAGGCGGACAGCTGGCGGCCCCTGCCGCCGCCGGGAGCGAGCCTGCTGGTGTCGCGTGCGCAAGCTGCCCGAGGCCGAGAGCAAGATCGCGTTTCATCCTCTCGGCACGCTGCAGGTCAGCCAGCGGTTCGCGCCGCTCGACGCCAAGCTGGATCACATCGGTGCGCAGAAGCCCGGAGACGGCAAGCAGTTCTCGCTGGCGGCCGCGAGCACGGTCTTCGCCAAGCGCGGCGACGTGATGGAGCGTTTCGCGCCGGCCCAGTTCGAGGACCTCTCGGACGACGAGCGGCTGTCGCGCAAGGCCTTCGAGGATCGCCACGGCGGCGTCGAACTCTCCTCGGCGGGGGCTCAGCTGGAATCGGGCGCCACGATCACGCGCGTCGCGCGCTACGACCTGATCACCATCGACACCAATGCGCGGCGCCACCGGCGTCCGCTCCAGATCCTGGGCGCCCTGCTGTTCGATCACTTCCTCGCCGGGGCGGCCGTGGCGCTTTCGTCGCTGAGCGCTCGGACGCGCCGGGCCAAGGCGCCCGTTCAGGACGGCGTCCTGGAGAAGTCGGAAGGCTTCGCCGTCGCCTTGCAGGAGAACAACAAGGCCGCCGGCGGCGCGACGGTGTTCGCCAGCGAGGGCGCCGCGCGCGACTGGCTCGCCGACGCGGTCGCCAAGGACCGAAGCCTCGCCGACAAGCTGCACGTCATTCCGGAATTCGAGCTGGCCGCATGAACGGGTCCTTCGGTTCCTACGGGTTCCTGCCGTGGCTGCGCCAGGGCGTGGCACGGGCGATCACTTCCGCTGACGGGGACGCCACCGTCAAGCTGCGAGCCAGCGCGCACGTCGAGCTCTCGCTGACCGGTCAGGGCCTCGACGGTTCCGTCTTGTCGGCCCAGATCGCTCGCGACGTCGAGCTCTACGGGCCCGGGGAAGTCGTCGGCATCGAGCAGCGCGCCGATCATCCGGACGGATCCGCGGCCCTGGATCACGAACTTCGAGCCCAACTACCTGGCCCAGGTCGAGTTCTACGAGGAGGATTTCCCCTGGCGCTACACGCCGGCCGCTCCCGACGTCTCACGTCTGAAGTTGCGCCCGTGGATCTCTCTCGTGGTCCTCAAGGACACCGGCGATCCGGCCACCACCGAGTTCCAGGAGGAAGAGCCGTCGCCGGGCGCCCGCTTCCGTTCGTCTCCGCCAAGACCTTCGCGAACTTCCGCCGCCCGACGACCTCTGGGCGTGGGCGCACGTCCACGCCAACCGCGGACTCGGCGCGACACCGGACGATCTGGTGCCGTCGGACGTGCCCGCAGCGGTGGGACGACTCGAGAGCGCGCTCGCCGCCGATCCCGACGTCGCCTATTCGCGCGTCGTCTGTCCGAGACGGCTGGAGGAGAACAGCGCCTACCACGCCTTCCTGGTCCCGACCTTCGAGCGCGGCCGACTCGCCGGGCTGGGCCTCGATCCCACGGCCGCGCCGTTCGCTTCGGCGTCGGCATGGGTCGACTACGCCGGCCGGCCCGAAGCGCAGAACGTTCCCTATTACTACCGGTGGTATTTCCGTACTGGCGGCGCCGGCGATTTCGAGGCCCTCGTGCGGCTGCTGAAGTGGAAGACGGCCGACCCGCGCGTCGGCCGCCGGGACATGGACGTGCAGGAGCCGGGCTCCAACATCCCCGGTATCCTGGATCCGGACCTGCTCGGCATCCTGCGCCTGGGGGGCGCCCTCCGTGCGCCCCTGATCACACTGAGTCCAAGCGGCCTGGAGGAATTCAAGAAGTACGAGAACTGGGCGAAGGCCGCGTACCCGCATCCGTTTCAGAAGAAACTCGCGCGATTCATCAACCTGGCCGACGAATTCACCGCGAAGGAGGCCGAAGACGCGCGCAACGACGCCGGCCTGCCGCCTCTCGATCCTGACGACGTCGATCCCCTGGTCACCCCGCCGATCTATGGAGAGTGGCAAGCCCTGCAGCACCGGCTGCTGGTGGACGGAAACGGAGCGCCGCTGCCCAACGACGACAACTGGATCCACGAGCTGAACCTCGATCCGCGATATCGCGTGGCCGGCGGTTTCGGCGGCGACGTCGTCCGGAAGTACCAGGAAGACTACATGGAGGCGGCGTGGTTGCAGGTCGGCGACGTCCTGGCGCACAACCAGAGGGTCCGTGTCGCCAGGACATGGGTTGCGGTCACCAGCGCGGTTCACGCCCGGACCATCGCGGTCCTGGAGCCGGCGCCCACGCGGCTGCTCTCGTTCACGGCTCCGCTCCAATCGCGCGTTCTGACCGAGGGCGTCACCCTGCGCCATGCGCGCCAGCAGAGCGTCACGCCGACCGCCCTGACTTCGCCCATGATGCGGCGGATCGCGCGCCCGGGCGGACCTCTCGCGCGCAAGCTCGCCCTGGCCGACGGCCCCCACGCCGGGAAAATGCTCGAGGCCGTCAATCGCGGCGAGATCACCGCGGCGCCGACGAAGGCGACGCCGAAAGGCATCGCCACCGTCGAGGACGTCGCGCGCGCCAGCGCCGGCACGCGAGCGTGGCCGGCCGACGCGATCGTGAATCTCGTTCGCCGCGCGCCCTGGCTGCCGGCCGCGCTGCTGATCATCGCCGTTCTGCTGCTCGTGCTCGCGTTCGTCCTGCCGGGACTCGGACTGCTGCTCGGGCTGGCGGCTCCGCTGGCTCTCGGCGCGGCCGCCGTCCTTCAGGCCGCCAGCCGGATGCCCAGTCTGAACGAGGCATTGGGACCGGACCTCGACAAGCCGGAGTCCGTCGACCGGCTGGGAGCCGGTCCCAACTTCGTCTTCGGCGACAAAGAGGAACCGGGCGCGCCCACGGGCGTCGGCAGCGTCTTCGCGAGCCTGTTCGCCCGGGACGACGCGGCCGCCGTACGGTTCAAGACCGCTCTCAAAGACTGGGGGCGCTTCGCGGAGGCCGCCGCCGTCGCCGGACGGGAGACGCCCCGGAAGATCCTGCCTCTCGAGAGCGTGTCCGCCGCGGTCGCGCTCGCCGTGAAACCCGAGACCACGATTCCCAAACGCTTCTTCGCATCGGCGGCGATCGCTCCTCACGTCCGGGCGCAGGTCTTTGAGATCTTCGACGAGATCAAGTACTACCCGCGCATCGATCTTCCGATGTATCGGCCTCTCAAGGAGCTGGGCGACGACTGCTTCGTTCCCAACCTGAACCTCATCGAGCACGACAGCGTCGTCGCGCTGGAAACGAACCAGGAGTTCATCGAGTCCTACATGGTCGGTGTGAATCACGAGTTCTCGCGCGAGCTGCTCTGGCGCGAGTACCCGACGGATCAGAGGGGCACGTACTTCCGGCAGTTCTGGGACGTCGCTTCGTTCTTCGACCCGACGCAGCCCGGAGCCGACGACCTTCGGGAGAAGCTCTACGACATCCCGCCGATCCACATTTGGCCTCGCGCATCCGGGCTCGGCGCGCACGACAATCGGCAGCCCGATCCCGGCACGGAACGCAACGAGATCGTTCTCGTGATCCGCGGCGAGCTCCTCAAGAAGTACCCGACGACCGTCGTGTATGCGCACGCCGCGCAATGGGCCATGAAGGACGGCCACGTCGATCCGAGCAAGGAGCGCCAGCTGGTGGACTTGACGCCCGCCGAGATGGACAAGCCGCCGCACGACAAGGTCCGCACACCGCTCTACGAGGCCAAGGTCGATCCCGACATCTATTTCTTCGGGTTCGACCTGGATGCGGAAGAAGCCAAGGGTGGCACCGGGGACAAGGACACCGACCCTGCGGGCTGGTTCTTCGTCCTCAAAGAGCGTCCCGGCGAGCCGCGCTTCGGACTCGACGACGCCCGAGGCGTCGGCGAGCCCGTGGTCACTGTCAACGACCTGGCGTGGTCGGACACCGGAACCGCTCCGGGCGGGCACCTCAACGCGGGCGCCCTGGTGCCCGTCACGCTGACGCCGCCGAGCTCTGCCCACGACGACCTCGAAAAGCAGCCCCAATACGACGACGACAAGAAGGTGGTGGGCGTTCCGACGAGCGCGGCCCGCTGGGCCTATCTGCTCTACCAGGCGCCCGTGATGGTCGCCGTGCACGCGGCCGAGCTCCTCAAGACGGCCCAGGACTAAACGCCGTGCCGGAATTCGACGCCCAGCGCGAACGCTTTCGGAAAGCCGACCAGGCGGCCGAGGCCGCGCGCAAGGAGGCTCGGACCGCGTATCTCCTCGCCGCCGGCACGAAGGACCCGCAGCTCGCGGCGGCCGCGCGCGCCGCCGCCGAGAGGGCCGCCGCCGCCGCCCGCGCTCGCGGCGATGCCTTTGCGGGGTTCGAGGCCTTCAGCGATCCCCGCCGGACGGTGCAGGTCCTGGACGACGGGATCCCTCTTCTCCTTCTGCCTCTGCGCATCGAAACGCGGTTTCGGACCATCCCCGGCGGACCGCAGGGCATTCCCGAGCGCCGCGAGCTGTGGGTGCGGATCTATCCCGACGACTGCTCGGTGGATGCCTTCGACGAGGTTCTGAGTCGGACGGAGGTCGAGGCCGCGACGCGCTTCTGGCGCGAGACCTGGCGCGCGGGAGGCGTCGATTCCGAGGCCCGTTCTGCGTGGAGCAGCCTCGCGGGAGCCTACGGCTCCGGCCGGGCGGGGTGGATCGTGCAGGCGTTCGCGCCGCTGAATCCGGCCGACAAGCCCGTCAAGGTTGCGGCGACGGACCTCGTGCTCGTGCTCGCCGCCTCCGATCTTCCCGCCGCCGCCGACCGCCCGGCGCTCTCGACGTACTGGGCTTCGGCGTGGAGGGCGAGCGGCGACGTGACTCGCCTGGCCGCGGCCCGCGACGCCCTGGCGGCCGCGCTCGGCGGCGCCGCGGCCGCCGACGGTGCCATCGCATCGCATGCGCCGTTCAACTTTGCCGACGCGCCTCCGAAGGACCGCACCTACGACACGGCCGACGTCTCGGTGGCGTGGCTCGAGCTTCCGCCGAACACCGGAGAAGACCGCGCGGGCTGGCGCAGCGCTCCGACAGCCGCGGTCCTGCCGGAGCGTTTCGTGCTCGTGGCGTACGCCGGAAGCGGCGATCCGATCACGGTCATCGGCGCTCCGATCGCGAGCCCGCTGTACGTAGGTCCCGACCCCAACGCCCCGCCCGCGGATCGGATCCGCCCCGAGGACGGGAAGCTCGTCATCCCGGATCCGCTGAAGTGGATGTTCGACTTCGACGCCGCGGTCGGCGCCGGGATGGGCTTCCGTGTTCCGCTGACCGAGACGCAGGCCTCCCGCGGGTTCGACCAGATCGTCGTGCTCGGGATTCGCCTGAGCGCCGACGCCGACGAGGGTCGCAAGGATTTCGAAGGTCTCCTTCGCGGCCACGCGTTCAGTCGCTCGGGCTTCGAGATCCTGGCGCAGGGCACACCGACGAACAACGCCGAGGACGCCCCGTCCGCGTATTCCCGGCGCAACGATCCCGACCTCGCCTACGACGACGTGCTGGGTCCGCCGAAGTTCGCCCTGAAAACGGATCCTCTCGAGAAGAGCGACGGACAGGTCTTCGCGGAGCGGCTGGGTCTGGACCCCGCGGCCCTCATGCATGTCCGCGGTGCCGACGGACGCGACGCGATCGATGCGCGTGCCATGAACGTGGCGCTGGCCCCCGGAACCCTCGGATACATGGCGGGTTCGTTGATGAGCCCGGTCTTCGAGGGCTGGGTGGACGAACTCTCCTGGTTCTTCGGCGGCTACGTCAGCGGGCGGGGCGCGATACCGGCCATCCGTATCGGGGCTCAGCCGTACGGCATCCTCGCCGCGACCGCCTTCTCGCGCATCGGCTGGTTGTCGAACGACCGTCGCGACGGCGTGCTCCACAGGCTCGTCCGCGCCGATCGCCAGTGGGCGTTTCTCCAGCGTCTCCACGGCATCCTGGGCGCCCTGGAAGCGGTCTGGCGCGCGCGGGCCGCGGAAGTCAGCCGCGTCGGGACCGGAGCGGATCCCCACAAGTCGCTGCTGGATATCCTGGGCCTGCACCCCGGTTCCGCCGAGCTTCACACACGCGCCGGAAAGCACCTGGATGAGATCTCTTCGCGCGGGCGCCTCGCGGGCTATCGCCGCGGACCATCCGAGAAGGCCCGGGCGGCCGCGCAGCGCCTCTCGGCCCTCCTGATGTTGCGCAACTTCGGCTACGCCGGGCCCGAGCCCGACATCCTCGACCTTTTCTTTCGGGCCGGCCAGATCAAACTGCAGGGCCCGATCGTCGAAGCCCCGCCTCTATCGGAGAGCTTGCATCTGGCGGAGGCGACGACGGACCACCGCGACTATCTGACCTGGCTGTCGGACGCGGCCGCGACGTCTCTGGACGCTTTGCGCCGGCAGCAGGGATTCATCGACGACAAGCCGCCGAACGCTTTGCTCTACCTGATGCTGCAGTTCGCGCTCAGCCGCGGCTTCCAGGACGCCGGAGACCGGCTCCGCCGGGAGTCCGGCGTCTACACCGCGGATGCGCTGGCCGCGCTCCGCCACGAGCCTCCGTCCGTGCATCTGGTTCCCGATGCCCGCGTCAGCGACAGCCCCTGGCGGCGTCTCTACGAGCCGGAAGCCCAGATCACCGGCCGCGCCGACGTGAGCGTCGCCGAATTCCTGGTCAGCGTCCTGCCCACACGGCCGAGCTACGCCATCGATCTGGCCGACCAGATTCGCGCGGTGAAGGTTCTGAGTCAGTCGCCCACGGCGAAGCTGGAGAGGGCCCTGATCGAGCACGTCGACGTGCTGACGTATCGGTTCGACGCCTGGCGCCTCGGCCTGATTCTCTGGCAGCTGGAGAGAATGCGCGCGACCGGAGCCGAGCAGCCGGCGAAACAGGGCCTCTACCTCGGATCCTATGGATGGCTCGAGGACGTCCGGCCGAAGCCGCGAGACATGACGGCTCCCGAGCTTCCGCCGGACCTCGCCGAAGATTTCAAGGAGGGGCCGCCGCTCCAGGTGGATCCCACCAACGGCGGCCACCTTCACGCGCCGTCGCTCAACCAGGCGGTCACCGCCGCGATCCTGCGCGCCGGAGAGATCTCCAACCGCACGCCGGGATCTCCCACCGCCTTTTCGATCAACCTGGCGTCCGAGCGCGCGCGGCGGGCGCTGTCGCTCCTCGACGGCGTGCGGACGGGCCAGACTCTCGGCGCGCTCCTCGGATATCGCTTCGAGCGCGCCTTACACCACCTGGGAGGCGTGCTGGAGCTGGACGCGCTGATCTTCGCGTTCCGTCGCGCGTTCCCGCTCACCGGAGGCCGGCTGACACCCACTCAGAACCCGCCGCCTCCGGCCGACGAAGCGATCGAAGCCCGCAATGTCGTCGACGGCCTCGCGTTGATCCAGAGCGCCGCCACTCCCGGCAACACCACGTATCCCTACGGCAAGCCGCTTCCGGCCCTCGGCGGACCCGAGACGGCCGCGATCGAAAAAGCGGTCACGGATCTCAAGGACATCTTCGACGCGATGGCGGATCTGGTTCTGGCCGAGAGCGTCCACGAGGTCGCTCAGGGCGCTCCCGACCGTGTGGCCGCGCAGCTGGACGTGGCGGGCGGATTCGTCGCTCCTCCGGATCCCGACGTCGTGCGCACGCCGGCCCGGGGCTTCGCGCTCACCTGCCGCGTGGGCCTGGAGCTCGATCCGTCGGCGGCCGCCGTGCCCACGGACTCTCCGCGCGTGAAGGCGCAGCCGGCGCTCAACGCCTGGCTCGCCACGGCGCTGACGCCCCTGAACAAGATCGGCTGCCGCGCGGCGTGGACTCCGGCGGGAGGGTCCGAGCAGAGCATCCCGATCACGCTGGCGGATCTCGGGCTTGCCCCTCTCGACGTGCTGCACGTGCTCGCCGACGAAGGAGGTTCCGGGCTCTCGGAGCTGGACGACCGGATCCGACGTCGCGTGGTCGCCGCCGCCGCGCCGCGGCCCGACGCCCTCGTCACCATGCGATACATGACCGCCCCGGCGAGTCAGATGAGCGTGTTCGCCGCGTCCGCTCTCGTCAAGCGCCTGCGGGGATTGACTCTCCAATCGCGGCCGCTGCGCGCCGGCGACATCGCGCTGCCGAGTCAGGGCCGCGCTCTCGACGCCGTGGACCACGTGGTTGATCGGGCCCGGATCGCGAACGTGGTCGCCGATCTCGCGCTCCTGCGGGACCGTCTGGACGCGGCCATCAACGCCGCCCAGCCTCTCCTGGACGATCCCGTCGCCAACCGCGCCGTGTTGATCGACGGGATCGACGCGCGCATCGCCGTCGTGGTCGAGCGATTCGCCGAGGCCGCCGCGTTCGGCAATACGGCGACGGGCTGGGGCGCGATCTACGACTGGCGCCGGGAACGGTTCAACTTTCTGCTGAAACGCATGGGAGACCTTCTCGTCCGCTGGGACGACGCTCTGACACGCGCCGACAAGGCGCTGTCCGACGAGGCCGCGCTTCCGGGAACGGCGACCGTCGAGGAGCGAGTGGCTCTGCTGCGAGCCGCGGAGCGCGACGTTTCCACCGAGCTGGCCGCCGACACCGATCCCATACCACTGCGCGCGGCGGTGGTGACCAAACGCAATCTGTTCGCGACCAAGCGGAACACGATCCGCACCACGACCGTCCAGGCTCCGAGCATCGGCGTCGCGGAGCTGCTGACGCGATGCCGCGCGGTTCTGCCGGTCTCCGCCTTCGATCGCGAGCCGCTGGCGTTCACGGACGTCGAAGACTCTTTCCTCGCCTACGCCGAGGACCTGCAGGCCATGCTCGTCGCCGCGCGCAAGGACGTCGACGGCCGCGTCACCGCCGCCACCGACGCCCTCGATGCCCACGACGCGGCGCTCGACGCGCCATCGCGGTTGAAAGCCCTCCAGGGCGCCGCCGAATCCATCTTCGGCGAAGGCTTCCAGCTGATTCCGACCTTCGCATTGCCGGCCGCGTTCTCGGCCGAGCAGGCGCAGGCCCACGCCGCGTTCACATCCGGTGCGCTGCTGGCCAAGGCAAGCGCGGCCCTGGACGACGATCATCCTCTGGATACCTGGTTCTACGGCGTCGCACGGGTGCGCCCCAAGGTCCGGATGCTCGAGGACGCGGTGATGCTCTGGGAAGCCAACAGCCTCGCGCCGGGAGAGCTCAACGCGCTCCAGCTTCCGCACAAGGCCGGGGCGCCGTGGCTCGCCCTCGACTTCCCGAAGGAAGACGCGCCCGACGGAGAGAGACTCGCCTACGTCGCGTTCGCGCGCGCGGGCTACGACCCCTCGGCGACCCGGTGCGGCCTGCTGCTCGACGACTGGAGCGAGACGATCCCGGCCATCGATGCCGACGAGCCGGGCCCGCAGCACACCACCGGCGTCGCCTTCCACTTCGACCGTCCCAGCCAGGAGCCGCCCCAGGCCATGCTGTTGCTGACCCCCGCGCAGTGGGACGGAGCGTGGTCCTGGGACGACATCCTTCAGGGAGTCCTCGACACGTTCGCGCTGGCGCGCCTGCGCGCCGTCGAGCCGGCGCAGCTCGATGACACCGCGATCGCACAGTTCCTTCCGGCCACCGTCGCCAGCGTCACGACCAGCGGGCTGTCTCTGTCGGCGAACTACGCCCTCGTCAACATGGAGGTCAACTACCTGAGGACTCCCGATGGTTGATCTTCCGATCCTGACGAACCTGCGTCGCGAGTTGACGGCGATGACGATTCCCAGCGTCACGCAGTGGAATCGCGTGGAGGGGCGTCCGCGGACCGAAGCCTTCGATCGGGCCCTCCGCGCCGAGGTGCGCGACGGTCTCTGGATGCTGGCTCGTCAGTGGCAGATGGGGGAGTTCCTCGGCGACGACGCGGGCAGTCCCGTCCTGTCCCGGATGCGGATGGACTACACCGAGCTGACGAAGGCGAAGCTGGGCGAGGACCCCGTCGAGCCGATGGTCGATCCTCTGCCTCTGGAGGCGCGTGTCGAACGGCTGCGCGCGGCCTTCGTGCGGGGCGGCCGCAAGATCGCGTTCGACCTGCGTCTGCTGATGGGGCGACACTGGCTCAAGTCGATCTCCGGGATCGGCAACCACGCGCAGGCCTTTCGCAAGGCGTATCCGATCCTGCCACCCGATCCGACCGGGGAGGCCGACGCCGACATCTGTGCCCACCCCGCGAGCTTCGCCATGCTCTCGGCTCTGGCGGGAAAGGCCATGGACGGAGGGGACCTGTATCTGCACCTGAAGGCGCCGGGTGGCAAGGCCTCCGACGGTGTTTCCGTCGGCGGGGATGCCGCGGCCATCGATGCTCAGGGCCTCAAGTTCGTGCTCTGGTTCGAGCGGCTCATCACCCAGCCGCCGGACGGGCACGACGGCGCATGGACGCCGGACCATCTCGAATATCAGTTCCAGTGCTCGGCTCCGACGAGCGCGCAGTCCGCCAAGGTCTACACCGCGACCGAGTACTACACAGGCAGGCTCGACTGGTGGGCGCTCGACGTCGACCCAAACCGGTCGACGCTCTCGGAGCCCGACCCCGACGGCAATCCCACGCCGCCCGAGAACGCGGCGGTGATCGGGTCCGAGATCCGGACGGTGATCCCGGCCGCCCTCACCTACGACGGCATGCCGAACGCGCGCTGGTGGTCGTTCGAGGACGGAAAGGTGAATTTCGGCGCCGTCACGGCCGCGACCACGGACCTCGCCAAACTGCTGTTCCTGGAGTTCGCACTGATCTACAGCAATGACTGGTTCCTCGCCCCGTTCACGGCGCCCGCCGGCACGATCGCCACGCTGCGAGGCTGCGCCGTGACCAATACTTTCGGCGAGCGGTTCTGGATCCTGCCCGCCTCCCAGGGTCTCGACGACGATCCGCGCCGCTTCACGCTGTTTACCTCCAGCGTTCTGGGCGAGGCGCGGCTTCCCGCCGACACGAGCCTCATGCTGCTGCCCACGTCCACCAACGTGATCGACGGGCCGAGCCTCGAGGAGGTCGTATTCCTTCGCGACGAGATGGCCAACATGGTGTGGGGTGTGGAGAAGGTCGTGCCTTTGCCGGACGGGAGCACCACGCCGGGCCTCCTGGCCGGCCGCGAGACCCGGGCCTTCTTCGAACGGCTGCTGGCGGAGAGCGGAGCGGGGCCGGGCTCCGAGCTCCCGTCCGCCGCCGACATCCGATATCGCGTGATGACCACAGTGCCGGAGAACTGGATTCCGTTCATCCCGGCGCGCGTGCCGGGCACCGTTCGCCAGGTCCGACTGCAGCGCGCGGCCATGCCGCGAGTGATGGAGGGAGACCCCGACGATCCCAAGCGGGTGCCGCCGAAGACCATGCTTCTCCGCGACGGATTGGATGGAGACGACCGACACGCCTACTTCCTCAGCGAGGAGGAAGTTCCGCGCGAGGGCGTCCAGGTGATCAAGAACTTCCAGCGCACCCGCTGGCGCGATGGCCGCGTTGTGGTCTGGATCGGGATCGAGAAGGTCACGGGCCGAGGAGAGGGCTCCAGCGGCCTGGGCTTCGATCGACTTCTCTCCACCCCGCGGAATACGACGCCGACGCCTTAAGAGTCGCCGAGTGGGATGATCCGGCCATGGAAAGGCGTTTCGAGATCTCGCTGGTGCCTCCCGAGTCCGATCCCGGCCCCCGGCTTCCCGGGAAAAAGCGCTCGTTCTTCCAGGGCATCCGCGGGATCGTCGCCGGCATCGCCATCACCGTCCTGGCCCTCGCTGTCATCGTTGCCGCGGTCATCCTTGGTTCGGTCATCGCTCTCGTGGCGGGGATCCTGCTCGCCGCCATCCTCGCGGTGGGTGTCGTGCGCGCGATGGTGCTGCGGGCGCGTCGATAGGTTGGCCCGCGTCGGGGCGCGACCCGCCGGAATAGGTAGGCATCTGCCGCGCGACCAAGTCGGGCGAGAATACCGGCATGACGACATCGACCGCCGAGGCTAACAAACGACTGATCGAGGGCCTCTACGACGCGTTCGCCCGTGGCGACGTTCCCGCGGTCTTCCAGGCCTTCGACGAGAAGATCTTCTGGCACATTCCGGGGCGGGGGCCGATCTCGGGCGACTACCGCGGCCACCAGGAAGTCCAACATTTCTTCGAGAACTTCATGGGACTCTCCGGGGGAACATTTCGGATCCGCATCGACGAAGTACTCGCCAGCGATCACCGGGTCCTGGTTCTCGTGACCGAGAGCGCCGAGAGAGAAGGCCGAAAGTGGTCGTCGCCGCAGGTGCACGCCTGGACGATCCAGAACGGGAAGGCCACGGTCTTCTGGCAGTTCCAGGGAGACCAGCAGACGGAAGACGAGTTCTGGTCCTGATTTAGACTTCCAGGGTGCTGCTGAAGCCGGACGTCTTCCGCGGCCTGTGCCGCGCGCGGGACCTGCTGCACGAGGTGCCGGAACGGCCGCTCTCGGTCGAAGAGGTGGCGCGGGAGGCGGGAATCTCGCCCTTCCACTTCATCCGCCAGTTCGAAACGGTATTCGGGTCGACACCGCACCAGTATCGGATCCAGTCGCGCCTTGACCGGGCGAGGCGCTTGCTCGCGGCCGGCGGCCACTCGGTCACCGAGGTCTGCGTCGAAGTGGGCTTCTCCAGCCTGGGAAGCTTCAGCGACCTCTTTTCGCGACGGATCGGTGAGACGCCGTCGGGCTACCGGCGCCGGGCCCGGGCCATGGTGTCCGTGCCCGGGAAGCTCCCGCGCGCGCTCTTTCCGGGCTGCCTCTCGCTGATGGGAAGTCTTCCGCCGACCGCGTTTCGCAGTTTTCGAGAAGCATCCTCGCCATCGCTCTGAGAGACTCCGTCGCGGTCGGAGCGGTCGCAAGGAGGAATGGGATGCGAATCAAGCTCACGAGCATCATGGTCGAGGATCAGGCGAAGGCGCTGCGCTTCTACACCGAGACTCTCGGCTTCCATAAGAAGTCCGATTTCCCGGTCGGCGAGTACCGCTGGATCACGGTCGTCTCACCGGAAGGGCCGAACGACGTCGAGCTCGCGCTCGAGCCCAACGCCAACCCGGCGGGCAAGAAGTTCCAGGAGGCGATGTTCTCCCAGGGCATCCCGCTCGCGGCCTTCGAGGTCTCGGACATCGCCGCGGAATTCGACCGGCTCAAGAAGCAGGGCGTCGCGTTTACGAAGGAGCCGACGCCCGCCGGACCCGTCACGCTTGCGATCTTCGCCGACGGCTGCGGAAACCTGATTCAGCTCTATCAGCCCGTCGCTCGGGGCTAGGCGCTTCGGGACGGAGAGTCATATCCTTCCGCAATGATAATTCGAGTCTCGGCGGCGCTCGCCATGCTCCTGACGGTTCCGATCCTCTCCCGCGCGCAGGACGCCGAAGAGCTCGCGAACAATCCGCCGCTCTTCCTCGCGACCGCCGAGAAGGCGTTGAAATGGAACGAGCCGGCGGATCCCGCTCACATCGTGGGCCCCGTCTACTTCGTGGGCACGAAGGGCCTGGCGGCATACCTGATCACCACGACGAAAGGGCACATCCTCGTGAACACCGCGATGCCGACGACCGGGCCGATGATCGCGGACTCCATCCGCAAGCTCGGCTTCAAGCCCGAGGACGTGAAGATCCTCCTCGCGGGTCACGCGCACATCGACCATGTCGGAGGGCATGCATACATCCAGAAGCTTTCCGGCGCGCGGGTCGCGATGATCGCCGAGGAGGTGGACCTGATCCAGTCCGGCGGGAAGCTCGACTTCCACTATGGCGTGTATCCGGAGTTCGCGTTCGAGCCGGTCAAGGTCGGGCGGGTCTTCCACGACGGCGACACGATCACGCTCGGGGACGTGGCGCTGACGGCGCGCCTCACTCCCGGGCACACCAGAGGATCCACGACCTTTCTCATGAAGGCCTCCGACGGCGGGAAGCCATACACGGTCGTCTTTCCCAACGGCACCAGCATCAACCCCGGGTATCGGCTGGTCAGGGATCCGTCCTATCCCGGGATCGCCGACGACTACCGTCGCACGTTCGCCGTTCTCGAGAAGCTGGAGCCCGACATCTGGCTCGACGCGCATACCGACGTCTTCGATTTCGAAGGAAAGCGCGCGCGGGCGAAGAAGGAAGGCGCCGCCGCCTGGGTCGATCCCGAGGGCTACCGCAAGTGGCTGGCCGGAGTCCGCGAAAAGTTCGACAGGACTCTGAAGAGCGAGATGGGAGCAGCCGTCTCGAAAAAGCCCGGGGCGTAGCTCAGACCGGCTGCCGCTTCGCCCGGAAGAATTGCTGGAGGAGTCCCGCCGATTCTTCGGCGAGCAGGCCCCCCTCGACTTCCGGGCGGTGGTTCAGGCGTTCATCGCGGGGGATATTGCCGAGGCTGCCGCAGTAACCGGCCTTGGGGTCCGTGCAGCCGAAGACGATCCGTCGGATCCGCGCGTTGACGGCGGCGCCGGCGCACATGGGACAGGGCTCGACCGTGGCATACAGGGTGGCGTCGTCGAGCCTCCAGGTTCCGGCGTCGACGGCGGCCTCCCGAATGGCCTCGATCTCGGCGTGGTGAGTCGGGTCGGCCAGGCGCTCGCGCCGGTTGCGTCCCCGCCCGACCATCCGGCCGTCCCGGACCACGACGGCGCCGATCGGAATCTCCTGTTCGGCGTAGGCGATCCGGGCGAACGCCAGCGCTTCCCGCATGAACTGCTCGTCGGCGGGAGAGAAGGCCATTCGGGCGGAGGGTATCCCAGCGGAGGTGGTGCGCCCAGAGGGAGTCGAACCCCCAACCTCCTGATCCGTAGTCAGACGCTCTATCCAATTGAGCTATGGGCGCAGGGGGCGGAAGGCTAGCGAAAACTCCCTTCATTTTCAATGGCGAAGGCCTCCCTCGAAGAACTTTCACATACCCCCTCCGTAGAAAGGAATACGCTGGAGAGCCGCGCTAGCGGGAGGCAGGGGGATGTCAAAGAAAGTCAAAATCATTCTGGGGATCGTGGCCGCCGTGGTGGTGGTTGGGGTCCTGGCCGCCTTCATCCGGGGCAAGGACAAGGACGTCCCGCGGGTGACCACCGCCAAGGTCGAGAAGATCGACCTGGTGTCCAAGGTGACGGCGAACGGCAAGATCCAGGCGCAGCGCAAAGTCGACATGTCCGCGCTCGTCATGGGCCAGATCGTCAACCTCGCGGTCAAGGAAGGCGACAAAGTCAAGAAGGGGCAGCTCCTGCTCCAGATCGACCGGAAGCAGCTGGCCGCTCAGGCGCAGGGACGCGAGGCGAGCCTGGCCGCGATGCGTCACGACCTCGAAGCCGCGCGGACCACGGCGGCGCAAGCGCAGTTCGACTACGACCGCGCCGCCGCGAACTACAAGGGCCACATCCTGGCCGAAGCGGACCTGCAGAAGGCCAAGTCCACCCTCGAGACGGCCAAGGCCAATCTCGCCGGGACCGAGGAGAGGATGAATTCGACCATGGCCGACCTCGCCGCCAGCCAGGACTCTCTCTCCAAGACGACGGTGACGGCTCCTCTCGAAGGCATCGTGACGTCGCTTCCCATCAAGGAGGGCGAGGTCACGGTCATCGGCACGATGAACAACGCGGGCACGCAGTTGCTGACGATCTCCGACATGGCGTCGGTCGAAGCCGTCATGATGGTCGACGAAACGTCGGTCCCCGGCGTCAAGATCGGTCAGAAGGCGACTCTCTCGATCGACGCCTACCCCAACAAGAAGTTCGAGGGCACGGTAACCGACGTCGGCTCCTCGCCGATTCCCAAGACCGATCCCGACCTGTTGACGCTGGTCCAGAACTCGGAGGCGATCAACTTCAAGGTCAAGATCAAGCTCGACGAACCGCCGGACACGATTCGCCCGGGTTTCTCGGTCACGGCCGACATCGTGACGGGACGGCAGGAGGGCGCCACCGCGATTCCGATCCAGGCGCTCGTCGTGCGCGACGTGCCGAAGAAGGACAAGGGCCCGGCCGCGGGGCGCCCCGAAACGGAAGAGGGCGTCTACACGATCAACAAGGACGGCAAGCTCGATTTCGTCAAGGTCAAGACCGGCATCGCCGGCGAGCTGATGATCGAAGCCAAGGAAGGCCCCAAGGTCGACCAGGAGATCGTGACCGGTCCCTTCAAGGTCCTTCGGCAGGTCAAGGAAGGCGACCGCGTCCTCATCGAGAAGGAAGGCGGCGGTCCGGGCAAGGGCGAAGGCAAGAAAGCGTGACGACGTCGGAGCTCTTTCGCGTCTCCTCGGCCGCTCTGACGCGGCACAAGCTGCGCGCGTTCCTCACGCTCCTCGGAGTGATCATCGGCGTCGCGACCGTCGTCGGCGTCGTCTCGGTGATCTCGGGGCTGAACTGGTACGTCAAGGACAAGGTCATCGGGCTGAATCCCGACATCGTGATCTTCACGAAGTACGGGATCATCACAAGCCGCGAGGAGTGGCTCCTGGCGCGCAAGCGCCGCGACCTGACGATGACCGACATGGAGGTCGTCCGCCGGGAGTGCAACAAGTGCGCCCAGGTCGGCGCCCGGGGCGAACGCCGCCGGCCGGTCAAGTACGAGGACCGCAAGCTGCCCGAGGTCGAGATCCAGGGCCACACGACCAACATGAGCGAGGCGATGCGCTTCGACATCAATGCCGGGCGCTACTTCACGGAGGCCGAGTACAACAACTCGGCGCCCGTGGCGATCATCGGCTGGGACGTGCAGGACGAGCTCTTCCCCAACGTCGACCCGATCGGGAAGTCGATGAAGATCGACGGATACCCCGTCCGGGTCATCGGAACGCTGACGAAGCAGGGAAGCGTGCTCGGCCAGAGCCAGGACAACGTCATCTATATTCCGCTGACGCTCTTCCACAAGCACATCGCTCCGACCGAAGACATCGGGATCTTCATCAAGCCCAAGGGCGGCGTCGAGCAGGTGGCCGCGACGACCGACGAGGTCCGGACGATCCTGCGCGCCATGCGAAAGACCGGCTACAACGCCGACGATCCGTTCGGCCTCGTCACGGCCGAGCTCCTCCAGACCCTCTGGCGGGGAATCTCCGCCGGCGCGTTCCTGCTGATGATCTTCATCTCGGGGATCTCGCTGGTCGTGGGCGCGATCGTGATCGCCAACATCATGTTCGTGTCGGTCGTCGAGCGGACCAAGGAGATCGGCGTGCGGCGGGCGCTCGGCGCGCGGCGCAAGGACATCCGCCGCCAGTTCCTGCTCGAGGCGGCCCTGTTGTCCTCGATCGGCGGCGTCATCGGTGTGATCTTCGGCGCCCTGATCGCGCTGGCCGTCAAGCAGGTCTTCCCGGCCCAGGTCAAGCTGTCGTTCATCCTCCTCGGCATTGCCGTCGCCACGATCACGGGACTCGTGGCCGGCTGGATCCCGTCGAACCAGGCCGCCAAGCTGCCGCCGGTCGAAGCCCTTCGGTACGAATAGGAGAGCGGCGCCATGTCGTCGATCTTTTCCCACTTGCGGCGCGGTTTCGCCGAGAACGTCCGTTTCGCGATGCTCGCGATCCGCGCGCACAAGCTCCGCGCGACGCTGACGGTCCTCGGGATCGTCGTCGGCGTGGCGACGGTCATCGCAATGGTCTCGATCGTGACGGGCTTCGACAACGGCATGGTCCGCCAATTCCAGAGTTTCGGCGCGACGCTGGTCCAGTTCCAGAAGTTCTCGATGCGCTTCGGCCCGGGCCACCGTTCGGACGACGAGCGCAACCGCAAGGACCTGACTCTCGAGGATGCCCTGGCCCTGAAAGCGCAGATCCCCGAGATCCGCGCGGTCTCGCCGGAGCGCTACCTCTTCGATGGCACCACGCCGACCGTGAAGTACCGGAACCGGGAGTCGACGGCGCCGACGGTGGCGGGCGTCTACCCGGACTATTCCCTGGCGAACAATCATTTCGTCGACCGCGGCCGCTTCTTCACCGAGTCCGACATCGAGCACGCCACGCCGGTGGCCGTGATCGGCACGGACGTGCAGAAGGCCCTTTTCCCCAACGAGGACGCGCTCAACAAGACAGTGGATTTGAATGGCTGGTCCTACACGATCGTCGGGATCATGGAGGAGAAGGGCGATTTCGGCGGCGGTTCCAGCAACCACTGGTTCTTCATTCCGTTCTCGGCCTTCGACCGCCAGTTTCCCCAGATCAAGGCCAGCCGCGGCGACACGATTCACATCGCAACGGTGCCGTACCGGCCGGACCAGGTAGCGGCCGTCACCGAGAAGGGCCGCGCCCTGCTGCGCGCCCGGCGGCACGTGCCGTTCAACGCCGAAGACGACTTCTACATCCTGACGCCGGACAAGATGATCGAGAGCTTCCAGGGCATCACGCGAGGGGTCTCGGGCGCGATGATCTTCATCGCGTTCATCTCGCTCCTGATCGGCGGGGTCGGGGTCATGAACATCATGCTCGTGTCGGTCACCGAGCGCACGCGCGAGATCGGCATCCGCAAGGCCGTCGGGGCGTTCCGGCGCGACATCGTGCTGCAGTTCCTGACCGAGGCCACGACGCTGGCTCTCCTCGGCGGCGTCATCGGCGTCATCGTGGGCGTCGCCGTGCCTGCCCTGATCAAGGCTGCTTTCGCGGCGCTGCCGGCCGAGACGCCGTTCTGGTCGGTGCTCGTCGGTCTGCTCGTCTCGATGGGGGTTGGAATCTTCTTCGGTCTCTACCCGGCCGTGAAGGCGTCCCGCCTCGACCCCATCGAAGCCCTGCGGTACGAATAGCTTCCGCTGGGGTCAGGTCTTGCCTTTGAACCATGGCAAAAGACCAGACCTGACCCCAATACTGCCGCTGGAAGAGCGGATCCGGCGGCTCCTCGCGATGCGGGGCTGACCTCTACAGATTCCGTTTCCAGAAGTCCAGCATCGTCTCCGCGCGGTGCTTGATGGCGGCCTTGTCGAGGAACGTGTGCTTGCGCATCGGGTAGACCATCAGCTCGAACTGCTTGCCGGCCGCGACGAGCGCGTCGGCGAAGGCCCACTCGTTCTGGGGATGCACGTTGTCGTCGTAGGTCCCGAACATCAGGAGCAGGCGCCCCGAGAGGTCCTTCGCGCGCTTGAGAAACGACGTCGACGCGTAGCCGTCGGGGTTTTCGTCGGCGGTCTTCATGTAGGCCTCGCCGAACTTGGAGTCGTAGAAGTGCCAGTCGGTCACCGGCGCTCCGGAGATGCCGGCCTTGAACTCACTGGTCCGCGTCATGGCCAGCAGCGTGTAGGAGCCGCCGCCGCTCCAGCCCCAGATGCCGAAGCGCTCGGGGTCGGCCCACGTCTGGGCCTTCAGCCACTTCACGGCGTCCTTCAGGTCGCCGAGCTCGACGTCGCTCATCATCTTCCGGACGACGAGGTCCTCGAGCTTTTTGCTCCGTCCCGTCGCGCTCCTCGGGTCGAACGACGCGACGATGTAGCCGCGCGAGGCGAGGAGCTGGTCGAAGAGCGCGTCGCGTTCCCAGCGGTTGAGCACGATCGGCGCGCCCGGGCCGCCGTAGACGTGGATCAGGACCGGGTACTTCCTGGCCGGGTCGAAGCCCGGAGGTTTCAGGAGGCTCGCCGGCAGGTCGAAGCCGTCGGATGCCCTGATAGTGACGGCTTCGCGTTTCGAAAGGCCGAACGGGGCCAGGACGTCCGTGCGGCTCTCGGAGAGGACCGCTCGCCGCTTGCCCGAGACGTCGTAGACCGCGAGCGACGGCGGCGTGTTGCGGTTCGAATAGTTGTCCACGAAGAAGCGGCGGTCCGGCGAGAACGTCACGCGGTGCGTTCCGTCGTCTTTCGTGATGCGGGCCATTCCCGAGCCGTCGAGGCGGATTCGGTAGAGGTGCCGCTCGAGCGGCGACTTCTCGATCGCCGTGAAATAGACCAGACCGTTCTTCTCGTCCACGAACGCCGACCCCTGCGCCGCGCCGTAGAAGGAGCCCGATCCGCGCACGGACCAGGGACCCTGCGTGACCGCGCTCTTCCGTGTTCCGTCACCGCCGTACCGGAAGAGGTGCGTGTGGCCGTCCTTCTCGAACGAGACGATCCAGGTCTTGCCGCCGTCGGCGAACTGGATCTCCTTTTGATACACCAGTGCGGGATCCTCGTCGGAGAGGACCCGTGTCGTCCGGGAGCTGCCGCGGTCGAAACGCCAGACGTCGAGTCGTGTCTGCGGCCGGTTCGTCGTTTGGACGGCGACGGAGCGGCTATCGGGCAGCCACTCCACGGCGACGATGTACTCATACGGGGCGTCGGCGGGATTCATCCATTCCGCCGTTCCGCCCGCGATACCGATGACGCCGAGCTTCACGGCCGGATTTGCGCCGCCGGTCCGTGGATAGCGCTGCTTGATGACGCGCGGCACGGCCGGCGCGAAGTCGGTGAAGGAGGAGACGTCCACCATCGACTCGTCCGTCCGCAGAAAAGCGATCGCCGAGGAGTCGGGCGACCACCAGTAACCCGTGTCGCCGCGGTCGAAGATCTCTTCCCAGTAGAGCCAGGAGAGCGTGCCGTTGAGAACCGTCTCGCTGCCGTCGGTGGTCAGACGCGTTTCCTTCTTGGCCGCGAGGTCGTAGACGTAGAGGTCGTTGTCCCTCACGAAGGCGGCCTTCCTGCCGTCCGGGGACAGGCGCGGCAGCGTCTCCTTCGCGTCGGTCGCGGTCAGGCGCGAGAACCGCGACGACGCCAGATCCAGCGCGTAGAGGTCGTCGCCGAAGACGTAGACGGCGGTCGTTCCGGCGGAATCCAGCGACTCCGGCCAGGCCAGGGCCTCCGGCGCACCCTTCGGTGAGAGCGCCGCGAGGCTCGAGAGGGCGGCCTTCGCGTCGAGGGCGGGGGAGCGCTGGCCGGAATCCGCCCGGACTCGCTCGATCGTGCGCGATGCCGCGGGCACGCGCTCGTCGAGCAGGAGCACGTCGCCGCCGGTCGTCCACGCGAACTTCGGAAGCTTCGTGGCCGCGGCGGCCTCGTCGCCGTAGATCCAGTCGACCGTCAGCTCGCGGGGCGATTGCGCCGCCAGAGGCAGCGCGGCGAACATCAGAATGAGGGCAGGACTCCGGGTTCCTCGACGCATCGCACCTCCTCGGAAGCGGCGCAAGGATACGCCACGACTCCGGTTAGAATTCGCCAGCCAAATGACTCTCAGCGCCGGCACGAAGCTCGGCCACTACGAGGTGATCTCGCTCCTCGGCGTCGGAGGCATGGGCGAGGTGTACCGCGCGAGGGACGAGCGCCTGCGCCGCGAGGTCGCCCTCAAGGTCCTGCCCGGGTCCTTCGCCCAGGACGCGGACCGCCTGCGGCGCTTCGAGTCCGAGGCCCACGCGGCATCGGCGCTGAACCATCCCAACATCGTCACGGTCCACGATATCGGCAAGTCGAACGGCACCGCGTACATGGCGATGGAGCTGATCGACGGGGCGAGCCTGCGGCAGATGCTCGCCAACGGCGCGCTGCCCGAGAAGAAGATGCTCGAGGTCGCCGTGCAGATCGCCGACGGCCTGGCGAAAGCGCACTCGGCCGGCATCGTGCACCGGGACCTGAAGCCCGAGAACGTGATGGTCTCGCGCGACGGCTTCGTCAAGCTGCTCGACTTCGGCCTCGCGAAGCCGTTCACGGCGCCCACGGAAGATGGGTCGGCGATTCCCACCATGGCGGGGGCTACCCAGCCTGGCACCGTGCTCGGGACCGTCGGGTACATGTCGCCCGAGCAGGCGAGCGGACGCCCGCTCGACTACCGCTCCGACCAGTTCTCGCTCGGCTCGATCCTCTACGAGATGGCCACGGGCCACCGCGCCTTCCAGAAGCCGACCGGCGCCGAGACGCTTTCCGCGATCATTCGCGAGGAGCCGGACCCGGTCGCGCGCGTCAATCCGCGCGCCCCGGCGCCTTATCGCTGGATCGTCGACCGGTGCCTCGCGAAAGACCCCGAGGACCGATACGCCTCGACGCGCGACCTCGCGCGGGACCTGAAGAGCGTGCGCGAGCACGTCTCGGAGGTGACGAGCACCGCCTCCGGAGCGACCGCCGTGTCGGCCACGCCGCGGCGCCGGACTGTCGCGTGGTGGATCGCCGCGGCGGCGATCGTCCTCGGTGCCGCCGGCGGCGTGCTGCTCGACCGCCGCATGACGAAGACGGAGCCGCCGTCGTTCACGCAGCTGACGTTCCGGCGGGGCACGCTCGGCTCGGCGCGGTTCGCACCCGACGGCCAGACCATCATGTACTCGGCGAGCTGGGACGGAAGGCCGATGGAGGTCTTCGTCTCCCGCCTCGATACTCCGGAATCGCGGCCGTTCGGTCTGTCGAAGGCGGAGCTGCTCTCCGTGTCGCCCTCCGGGGAAATGGCCGTGTCAGTCGACCGCCACGACTCGATTCCGTTCAACAGAACGGGGATCCTGGCACGCATCGGGATGACGGGCGGGGGCACGCCGAAGGAGGTCTTGGAGGAGATCCTCTGGGCGGACTGGGCGCCCGACGGTCAGAACCTCGCGGTCGTGCGCCAGCAGGGCGGAAAAGTGCGGCTGGAGTATCCGGTCGGCAAGGTCTTGTACGAGACCGCCGGATGGATCTCCCATCCGAGGGTCTCGCCCCGCGGCGACGAGGTCGCGTTCCTGGACCACCCGCTGCAGGGCGACGACTCAGGTACGGTGACGCTCGTCGACCGTTCCGGGAAGAGGCGGGCGATCTCGGATTCGTTCGAAAGCCTTCAGGGAGCTTGCTGGTCGTCCGACGGGAACGAGGTCTTCTTCTCGGCGACCTCTGCCGGCGTGAATCGTGCGCTCCAGGCGGCGAGCCGCTCCGGCCGCGTGCGGCTCCTCGCCCGGGGCACCGGCTCGTTCACAGTCGAGGACGTTTCGAAGACCGGCCGCGTCCTGCTCATCGCCGACAAGGCGCGGAAGGAGATGTCGGCGCTCGTGCCGGGGTCCCCGAAGGAGCGCGACTTTTCGTGGCTCGACTGGTCGTTGCCCAAGGCCATCTCTTCGGACGGGCAGCTGCTGCTATTCGACGAGACGGGAGTGGGAGGCGGACTCGGCTATTCCGTCTACGTGCGGAAGGCCGACGGATCGCCGGCCGTGCGGCTCGGGCCGGGCGTGGGAGCGGACCTGTCTCCCGACGGACGCCTCGCCCTCGCGGGCACCGCCAGGCGCCTGGTGCTGTATCCCATCGGGGTGGGGGAACCGAGGACTCTGCCCCCGAACGATCTTCGAATAGATCAGATCGCGTGGCTCCCCGATGGCCGAGGCTTCGTGTTCTCCGGCGCCGAGCCCGATCGGGGTTCGCGTCTCTGGTTGCAGGGGATCGACGAGTCGAAACCCAAGGCCTTCTCGCCGGAGGGTTACCGCATGGACGCGAGGTCGCCGGATGGCAAGCTCGTGGCCGCCGTCGGTCCGGACCGGCGCCTCTATCTCTACCCGATCGCGGGAGGCGAGCCCACGCCGATCCCCGGACTTGTGGCAGGCGACGTTGTGGGCGGCTGGAGGCAGGACGGGCACTCGCTCTTCGTGCGCCGCCGCGGGGAGGTCCCCTTGCGCGTCACGACACTCGATCTTGCCACCGGTCGAAAGGAGCTCTGGAAGGAGCTCATGCCGGCGGATCCGGCCGGCGTCTCGACAATCGCGCCGGTATTGATCACGCCGGATGAGAAGTACTACGTGTATTCCTATACGCGCACGCTGGGCGACCTGTACGTTGTGGACGGATTGAAGTGACTTTCAGCGCCGGCACGAAGCTCGGCCATTACGAGGTTCTCGCGCTCCTCGGCGCAGGAGGTATGGGCGAGGTCTATCGCGCGCGCGACGAGAAGCTCAAGCGCACCGTCGCGATCAAGGTGCTGCCGGCTTCCCTCACGCAGGACGCGGAGCGCATGCGCCGGTTCGAGCAGGAAGCGCAGGCCGCGGGCGGACTGAACCATCCCAACATCACGTCGGTCTACGAGCTCGGCGAGCACGACGGCTCGCCCTACATCGTGCAGGAGCTGCTCGAGGGCGAGACGCTGCGCTCGCGCCTCGCAGGCGGGGCGCTGCCGGTGCGCAAAGCGACGGACTACGCGATTCAGGTCGCGCGCGGGCTCGCCGCTGCGCACGAGAAGGGGATCGTCCACCGGGACCTGAAGCCCGAGAACCTGTTCATCACGAAGGATGGACGCGTCAAGATCCTCGACTTCGGCCTTGCGAAGCTGACTCAGGCCGACGGGGCCGTGGGCCCGCAGACGAACCTGCCGACGGCGCCTCCGGCGACGGAGCCCGGCGTCGTGATGGGAACCCTCGGCTACATGTCGCCGGAGCAGGTGAAGGGGAAGTCGGCCGACGCGCGCTCGGACATCTTCTCCTTCGGAGCGATCCTGTACGAGGCGCTCTCGGGCGCGCGCGCCTTCCACCGCGATACAGCCGCCGAGACGATGTCCGCGATCCTCAAGGAGGAACCGCCGGACCTCTCCGCGACGAACAAGAGCGTGCAGCCGGGGCTCGAGCGCGTCGTGCGCCACTGCCTGGAGAAGAATCCCGAGGAGAGGTTCCACTCCGCGCACGACCTCGCCTTCGACCTCGAGGCTCTCTCCGCCGCCACGGCGCCACGGCCGACCCTGGAAACTCGAACGATCTCGTTCCGGATCGGGCGCGTTCCTATCCTCGTCGGGGTCGCCGTGGCGCTCGCGGGTATGGCCCTGGCCTACTGGGCTGGGAAACGCGCGGGATATGTGATCCCGGCGAAGTTCCACCAGCTCACGTTCCGCCGCGGCGCGATCGGCTCGGCGCGATTCGCGCCGGACGGCCAGACGATCCTCTACTCGGCGAACTGGGATGGACGCCCCATGGAGGTATTCGTCTCCCGCCTCGACAGCCCGGAGTCGCGCCCGTTCGGCCTCTCTGCCGCGGAGGTTCTGGCAGTGTCCCCGTCGGGAGAGATGGCGGTTTCGCTGAACCGCCGCGGGTCGATTCCGTTCACGCGCACGGGGACGCTCGCGCGCCTGGGCATGACCGGCGGCGGTACGCCGAAAGAAATCCTCGAGGACGTCCTGTGGGCCGAGTGGGCTCCGGACGGTCAGAGCCTCGCCGTCGTGCGCCAGCAGGGCGGAAAGATCCGACTCGAGTATCCCGTCGGCAAAGTCCTGTACGAGACTGCGGGGTGGATCTCCCATCCGCGGATCTCGCCGAAAGGCGATGAGGTCGCGTTCCTCGACCATCCGGCACAGGGGGACGACGCCGGAGCGGCCGCCATCGTGGACCGAGCCGGAAAGCGGCGAGCGATCTCCGAGCTCTTCATCAGCACGCAGGGTCTCGCCTGGTCGCCCGACGGCTCCGAGGTCTGGTTCACGGCGGCGTCCGAGGGATTCGCCCGAGCGCTTCGCGCCGCGACGCGATCGGGCCGGGGACGGATCCTCGCGCAAGGGACTGGCGGGCTCCTGATTCAGGACGTCTCGAAGAGCGGCCGCGTACTCGCGATCCAGGAGAAGGCCCGCCAGGGAATCTCCGTGCTCCTTCCCGGCGGCGAGAAGGAGCGCGACTTCTCATGGCTCGACTGGTCGCTCGTCCGCGACGTGTCGCCGGACGGCCAGATGATCCTCTTCGACGAAACGGGAGAGGGCGGCGGCCCCGGATACTCCGTCTACGTCCGGAAGGCCGACGGCTCTCCGGCCGTCCGCCTCGGCCCAGGTACGGCCTCGACGTTTTCTCCGGATGGTCGTGCGGCGCTCGGGCTCGTCAAGGAGGGCGCTCTTTACCGGCTGGCGGTGTATCCGATCGGCGCTGGGGAGCCGAGGATGCTGCCGGCGACTTCGATCCGCATCGAACAGGCGGACTGGCTGCCGGACGGTCGGCGGATCGTCTTCTCCGGAAGCGAACCGGATCGGGGGTCGCGGATCTGGGTGAACGGCTTGGATGATGCGAAGCCCAAACCGGTGTCGCCGGAGGGCTATCGGATGTTCGCGAAAGGCCTGTCTCACGACGGCCGGGCCGTGGCGGCGGTCGGTCCGGATCAGCGCTTCTACTTCTATCCCGTCGAGGGCGGAGAACCGACGCCGATACCGGGGCTGGTGAAGGGAGACATCCCGAGCGGATGGACGGCGGACGGCCGCTTCATGTTCGTGCGCGTCCGCGGGGAAGTGCCCCAGCGCGTCATGAAGCTCGACCTGGCCACCGGGCGCAAGGAGCTGTGGAAGGAGCTCATGCCGCCGGATCCGGCCGGCATCTGGTTGATCTCGCCTGTCTGGGTCACTCCCGACGAGAAGCACTACGTCTACTCGTTCTCCCGCAGCCTCGCGGACCTCTACGTCGTGGACGGCCTCAAATAGTGGGACTCACTCCGGGCACACGTCTCGGCCACTACGAGGTCCTCGCTCCGATCGGGGCCGGCGGGATGGGCGAGGTGTACCGCGCGAAGGACCCGCGTCTCAAGCGAGACGTGGCGATCAAGGTCCTACCGGCGTCCTTCTCGACCGATGCCGAGCGTCTGCGGCGCTTCGAGCAGGAGGCGCAGGCGGCCGGCGCCCTCAACCACCCGAACATCACCGCGGTCTACGAGCTCGGCTCGCACGAAGGATCGCCCTACATCGTGACGGAGCTCCTCGAGGGCGAGACGCTGCGCGGGCGGCTTCGGGGGCGGGCTCCCGGTGCGCAAGGCCACCGAATATGCGATCCAGACGGCAAAGGGCCTGGCGGCGGCGCACGAGAAGGGGATCGTGCATCGGGATTTGAAACCCGAGAACCTGTTCGTCACCAACGACGGACGGGTCAAGATCCTCGACTTCGGTCTCGCCAAGCTGACGCAGGCGGACGGCGCCGCCGGGCCGCAGACGAACCTGCCGACCGCGACCGGCGGCGGCACCGAGCCCGGCGTCGTGATGGGGACGCTCGGCTACATGTCCCCTGAGCAGGTGAAGGGAAAGCCGACCGACGCACGCTCGGACATCTTTTCTTTCGGCGCCATCCTCTACGAGATGCTGTCGGGCGCGCGCGCGTTTCACCGCGAAACCGCTGCCGAGACGATGTCGGCGATCCTCCGCGAGGAGCCGCCGGATCTTTCGGCCACGAACAAGAACGTCCAGCCGGGGCTCGAGCGCGTCGTGCGCCACTGCCTCGAGAAGAGTCCCGAGGAGCGCTTCCACTCGGCCCACGACCTCGCGTTCGATCTGGAAGCGCTTTCGGGCACCTCGGCGACGAGCACGACGGCCGCGGCGGCTCGGGGAGCTGGAATTCGACTCGGTCGGATCCCGCTCCTCGCCGCCGCGCTGATCGCGCTCGCGGCGCTCGCCGCCGGATATTTCGCCGGCAAGTCGAAGGGCGTGTCCGCGCCGCCTATGTTCAAGCAGCTCACGTTCCGGAAGGGCGCGATCTGGGGCGCGCGGTTTGGCTCCGACGGCAAGAGCGTCCTGACGACGGCGGCCTGGGACGGGAAGCCCGCCCAGATCTACATCAGCCGGCCGGAAAGCCCGGAGGCGGCGGTCTTCGGAGTGCCGGACGCCGACGTCGCCGCGGTGTCCCCGTCGGGCGAGGTGGCGGTCCTCCTCAAGGCCGACTTCGACACGGCCTTCACGCGCGCCGGCACGCTCGCCCGAGTGGGCGCGACCGGAGGTGCTCCGCGCGAGCTGCTCGAGAAGGTCAACTATGCCGACTGGACGCCCGACGGAAAGGACCTCCTGATCGTGCGCGTCGTCGCGAACAAGTGTCGGCTCGAGTTCCCGGCGGGCAAGGTTCTGTACGAGACGACGGGTTGGATCGGGAACCCGCGCTTCTCGTCGAGGGGAGATCGCATCGCGTTCATCGACCATCCGATCCTGTTCGACGACGGCGGCTCGGTTGCGTTTGTGGACCTCGCCGGAAAGAAATCGGTGCTGTCGCCGCAATACGCCACGGCCTCCGGTCTCGCGTGGTCTCCCGACGGTTCGGAGATCTGGTACACCGCGGCCGAGGTGGGCGGGAACCGTACGTTGCAAGCCGTCACTCTGTCGGGCAAGGCTCGCACCCTCGCTCGCGTCTCCGGAAACCTCACTCTGCACGACGTCGCCCGCGACGGGCGCGTGCTCATGGACCACGATACGAACCAGGTCGGTCGTGATCGCGCGCGCGGCCGGAGCGACGAAGGAGATCGACCTCACCTGGCTCGACTGGAGCCTGATGAGCGACATCTCCGCCGACGGACGGTTCGTCCTTTTCACCGAGACGGGCGAGGGAGGAGGACGCGGGTATTCGGTCTATGTTCGCGGGCTCGACGGGTCGCCGGCGGTTCGCCTGGGAGAGGGCAACGGCCAGTCCATCTCGCCGGACGGCAAGCGCGTGATCGCACTCGTGGGTCCGCCCCAGTCCCCGGACATCGTGATCTACCCGACCGGGGCCGGAGAGGCGAAGAAAATCTCGGTCTCCGGACTGGCCGTCCGTGGCGTGCGATGGTTGCCCGACGGCAAGCGGATCCTGGGCGTAGCCCGGGAGACCGGTCACCCGTCTCGGACGTACCTCTTCGACGGCGAGGGAGGAGCCCCGCGCGCGCTGACGCCCGAGGGCTATCGTGGCAACATCGTCACGCCGGATGGAAAGCGGTTCTTCACGTTCGGGCCGGACCAGCTCACCTACGCCTTCTCCATCGACGGGGGCGAGCCGACTCGGGTTCCAGGCATCGGGCCGACGGACGGGATCGCGGGCTGGGCGCCCGACGGAAGGATGTACGTCCGTAAGGGCAATGCCACGACCATTCCCGCGAGGATCGTCCTCCTCGATACAGCGACGGGACAGGAGGAGCACTGGCGGGATCTCGTCCCGGCCGACGCCACCGGAATCAACGCGCTTCAAGCTTTCCGCATCACCTCGAACGGCGCATATGCCTATTCGTACTTCCGCAGCCTGTCGAACCTGTTCCTGGTCGAAGGCATCCGATGATCCGTCCCCCTCGTTTGCGGCAGGAAGAGCCTGCGATCCCTCCTCCCGCCGGCGGGGGAACTGGGTGAGGGTGGGGAAGTCCAGTGGCTCTCGCGATCGGGACGCATCTCGGTCCCTACGAGATCCTCGCGCCGGTCGGCGCCGGCGGAATGGGCGAGGTGTACCGGGCGAACCAGCGTCTCTACGCGTCGCTTCGGTCTCGCGAGACCGCGGCATGAATCGCTGCTCGGCAGCGTAGAATCCCACCCCGTTGACTCAGAACTCTAGCGGTCCGCTCCGCGGACCGTGGAAATGGGAGGGAAAGTGGCGAGTACGCCCTCTCCCAGTGATCGACTTCTCGCCTGAGGCGAGGGAGTCCCTGTTCCCCTTTCCCCCCAGCGGAGGGAGAGGGTGAAGGTGAGGGGGGAGTTCCGGTGACTCTAGCGGTCGGAGCGAAGCTCGGGCCATACGAGGTCACAGGCGCCCTCGGCGCCGGAGGCATGGGAGAGGTGTATCGCGCGCGGGACGAGCGCCTGAAGCGCGACGTGGCAATCAAGGTACTCCCCTCGTCTTACTCGCAGGACGCCGATCGCCTGCGCCGTTTCGAACAGGAGGCGCAGTCGGCGGGCGGATTGAACCACCCGAACATCACGGCGGTGCACGACCTCGGAAGCCATGACGGATCGCCGTACATCGTGACGGAGCTTCTCGAAGGGGAGACGCTGCGGGCGCGCATGTCGGGCGGGGCGCTGTCGGTCCGCAAGGCGACGGACTACGCGATCCAGACGGCGAAGGGCCTCGCCGCGGCGCACGAAAAGGGCATCGTCCACCGCGACCTGAAGCCCGAGAACCTCTTCGTCACCAACGACGGGCGGGTGAAGATCCTCGACTTCGGCCTCGCCAAGCTGACGCAGGCCGACGGAGCGGCGGGACCACAGACGAATCTGCCGACGGCGGCGGGCACGGAACCCGGCGTCGTGCTGGGGACGCTCGGCTACATGGCGCCGGAGCAGGTCAAGGGAAAGGCCGCCGACGCGCGCTCGGACATCTTCGCGTTCGGGGCGATCCTATACGAGATGCTGTCGGGGTCGCGGGCGTTCCACCGTGACACGGCGGCCGAGACGATGTCGGCGATTCTGAGAGAGGATCCGCCGGACCTCTCAGCCACGAACAAGAACGTCCAGCCGGGGCTCGAGCGCGTGGTCCGACACTGCCTCGAGAAGAACCCCGAGGAGCGCTTCCACTCGGCGCACGACCTCGCCTTCGACCTCGAAGCATTGTCGGGATCGACGGGCTCGGCCGCGGTCGCGAAGGACGTGCGGGGGCCGAGCGCGCGTCCCACCTGGCTTCTCCTGGCGGGCACGGCGCTGGCGACGGCGCTCGTCTGCGGGGTGGCGGCCTTCTTCGCGATTCGCAAGGCCGGCGAACGCCCGCCGCCGTCTTTCCGCCAGCTCACGTATCGGCGGGGCCAGATCTTCTCGGCGCGCTTCGCTCCCGACGGCCAGACCGTCATGTACTCCGGGGCCTGGGACGGCAAGACCATGGAGATCTTCGTCGGCCGGCCCGAAAGCCCCGAATCTCGCGCCTTCGGCCTTGCCGATGCCGAGGTCCTCTCGATCTCGAAATCCGGAGAGATGGCGGTGTCGCTGAACCGGATCAACCCCGGGGGCTTTCGTCGCACCGGGACTCTCGCTCAGCTGTCCGTCGCGGGCGGGGCGGCGCCACGGGAAATCCTGAAGGAAGTCGAGTGCGCCGACTGGGGACCGGACGGGAAGACCCTCGCGATTGCCCGCGCCGTTCCGGGGGGGATGCGGATCGAGTACCCCATCGGAAAGGTCGTCTATGAAACGAGCGGCTGGGTGGGCCACCTGCGGGTGTCGCCCGACGGAAACTCCGTGGCCTTCATCGACCACCCGACTCCCAACGACGACGGCGGGTCCGTCGCGGCCGTCGACCGCGCCGGAAAGAAACGGAGCCTGTCGATGCCGTTCGCGACGGCGCAGGGACTCGCCTGGTCTCCCGACGGATCGGAGGTCTGGTTCACCGCGGCCGAGATCGGCGGAAACCGATCTCTGTACGTCACGCGCTCCGGCGACGTGCGTCTGCGTGTCCGAGTGCCGGGCAACCTGACGCTGCAGGACATCTCGCGCGAAGGACGGATGCTCGTCAACCGCGACACGCAGCGCAACGAGATTCTGAGCCGTGGCGCCGGGCGACACGAAGGAACGCGAGCTGACCTGGCTCGACTACTCCCTGCCCGCGGCCGTCTCTTCCGACGGGAAGAGTCGTCCTCTTTTCCGAGTCGGGCGAGGGCGGAGGCGCGGGGTACTCGGTCTACATCCGGAACACCGACGGATCTCCCGCGGTGCGTCTGGGAGAGGGCAGCAGCCAGGACCTCTCGCCGGATCGGGAGTGGGTCCTGGCGATCATCCACAACGCCTCGGATCCGCAGCTCGTGGCCTATCCCACGGGCGCGGGCGAGCCGAAAGTCTTTCCGAAGGACGGCGTTTCCGTCTTCGGCGCGAGCTTTCTGCGCGACGGCAAGCAGATCGTCTTCACCGGTAGCGAGCCCGGACACGGGTCGCGGCTGTACCTGCGGGATTTCGCCGGCGGCAAGCCGCGCGCGGTGACACCGGAGGGCTACCTGGGCGGACTGGTTTCGCCGGACGGTAAGTGGATCACGGTGAGGGGACCGGACCGCAAGCGCTACCTCTATCCCCTCGCCGGCGGCGAGCCGAAGCCGATCCCAGGCCTCGACCCGAGGGATGCCACGCTGCAGTTCAGCCCGGACAGCCGCTTCCTCTACGTGGCGAAGAGCAGTGAGGCCCCGGCGCAGGTCTATCGCCTGGAGATCGCGACGGGCAAGAAGGAGCTCTGGAAGACGCTGATGCCGTCCGACGCCGCCGGCGTCTCGAGCATCAATCCGCTCCCCACTCCGGACGGGTCGGCCTACGTCTACAACTACACGCGGATCCTGTCGGATCTCTTCCTCGTCGAGGGCGTGCGTTGAGTCTCGCCGCGGGAATGAAGCTCGGGCCCTATGAGATCGCCGCGCCGCTCGGCGCCGGCGGCATGGGCGAGGTGTATCGCGCGCGGGACCCGCGGCTCGGACGGGAAGTTGCGATCAAAGTGCTGCCGCCTTCCTTCGCGCAGGACGCCGATCGCCTGAGGCGCTTCGAGCAGGAGGCGCGGTCGGCGTCGGCGCTGAACCATCCGAACATCGTCATGATCCACGAGATCGGAACGGCAAACGGCTCCTCCTACATCGCGATGGAGCTCGTCGAAGGAGCGAGCCTGCGCGAGGCCCTGGCTTCGGGCTCGCTGCCGACGAAGAAGCTCCTCGACACGGCCGTGCAGATCGCCGAAGGCCTCTCCAAGGCGCACTCGGCGGGCATCGTCCACCGGGACCTCAAGCCCGAGAACGTGATGATCTCGAAGGACGGCTACGTCAAGCTGCTCGACTTCGGTCTGGCCAAGCTCTTCGTCGCGCCGACGGAACAGGTGACCGATGCTGCCGACGGTCGCGCCGCAGGAGACGCAGCCGGGCACGGTGCATGGGCACGGTCGGCTACATGTCGCCCGAGCAGGCGAGCGGGAGATCGGCGGACTTCCGCTCGGACCAGTTCGCTCTGGGCTCGATCCTCTACGAGATGGCGACCGGCAAGCGCGCGTTCCAGACGGCGACACGGGCGCCGAGACGCTCTCCGCGATCATCCGCGACGAGCCCGAGTCCGTCGCGCAGATCAACCCGAGGGCGCCGGCGCCGCTGCGCTGGATCGTCGAGCGCTGTCTCGCGAAGGATCCCGACGAGCGCTACGCCTCGACGCGGGACCTCGCTCGGGACTTGAAGAGCGTCCGCGAGCACATCGGAGAGGTGACCTCCTCGGCCTCTGGCGCCACGGGAGTCGTCGAACCTTCGCGCCGCCGCTCGTCGGCGATTCCGCTGGCCATCGGCGCCCTCGTTCTGGGAGTGCTCGGCGGTATCTTCTTCGCCCGCAGGACGTCCGTCTCCTCGCAGCCGCGCTTCCAACGGCTGACGTTCCAGCGCGGCACCGTCAGCACGGCGCGATTCGGGCCGGACGGCCAGACCGTCTACTACAGCGCGGCGTGGGAGGGCGGAGAGCCCCGAATCTTCTCGCTTCGGCCGGGCAACCCGGAGTCCTCGGCGCTCTTGCTGCCGTCGGCGCATCTTCTCGGGATCTCTTCCAACGGAGAGATCGCGATCCAGCTCGCCCCGAGACCGGCCGTCAGCGGTTTCGCCAACATCGGAACGCTGGCGCGAGCCCCCCTCTCCGGCGGCGCTCCGAAAGAGGTCCTGCAAGACGTGACCTACGCGGAGTGGGCACCCGGCGCGCCGGAACTCGCCGTCGTGCACCGCGTCGCTGGCAAGGAGCGTTTGGAGTTCCCGATCGGAAAAACCCTATTTGAGACCGCCGGCTGGATCCAGGGTCCGCGCTTCTCCCCGGACGGATCGCAGATCGCGTTCCTCCACCATCCGACCGGCGGCGACGATGGGACGGTCATGGTCGTCGATCGCTCCGGGAAGACGACGGATCTCGCGGGAGGATGGTCCACGGTTCAGGGACTGGCCTGGGGGCCCCGCGCCGGGGAGGTCTGGTTCACTGCGGCCCGCGAGGGCATCGAGCGGGAGATCTTCGCGGTGTCGCTGTCGGGCAAGCTCCGCCTCGTGCGAACGATGCAGGGGACGCCCGCCCTGTTGGATCTCGCGGGCGCGAACGCTCTCGTGACGGAGGACGACTACCAATCGGGGGTCTTTTCGTTTCTGCCGGGACAGACGACGACACGGAACCTGGGCTGGTTCGACTGGTCGAGCGACCGCACGCTCTCGGCGGACGGAAAGCTCCTCCTCTTCGACGAGTCCGGCGAGGGGGGAGGTGCCGCCGGGTCGGTCTATCTGCGGCCCACGGATGGCTCGCCGGCGGTTCGCCTCGGCGACGGCCTTGCCGTCGCGCTCTCCCCGGATTCCGCCTGGGCACTCACGCGAAGCATGTCGGACCCGTCGCACTTCATTCTCGTACCCGTCAAGGCCGGTCAGCCGCTCACCCTGCCACCCGACGAATACGGAAGGACGGCCTACGGCTCTTTTTTCCCCGACGGCAAACGTTTCGCCTTCGTCGGCGCCGCGCCGGGCCACGGATCGAGGCTGTACGTCCAGGGTCTGGATGGAAAAGCGGCGACGCCGATCAGTTCCGAAGGCTTGAGCCTGAGCCGCGTTATGGTGTCGCCGGACGGCCGGCAGATCGCCGCGATCGGCTCGGATGAAAGGGTCCACCTCTACCCGTCGGCGGGAGGCCCTCCCGTCGACCTCGCCAGTTCCGAGGCGCGCGACTTCCCAGCAGGTTGGACCGCGGACGGCAGGGGACTATACGTCGGACAAACCGGCAACCCTTGCCGCGTCGACCGGATCGACGTCGCATCGGGGCATCGCACGCACGTCCGCGATCTTGCCGGAACCGACGCCGCCGGCGTCAGTGCGTTTGGCCCGGCGCGCGTCACTCCCGACGGAGCGACGATGACCGCGGGGTTCAACCGCGTGCTGTCGACGCTGTACAAAGTGCGCGATCTTCGATGACCCTCTCGGCCGGAACGAAGCTCGGCGGACTCTTTGGGGCCCGCTCCGCGGGTCAACCGGCGAGAGAGGGGAAGTCGCAAGGAAACCCTCTCCTTGGCAAGCACTCATGACGCTTTCCGCCGGTACGAAGCTCGGGCCATACGAGGTCGTGGCGCCGCTGGGCGCCGGCGGCATGGGGGAGGTCTACCGCGCGCGAGATCCGCGGCTTTCCCGTGAAGTCGCGATCAAGGTTCTTCCGGCGTCGTTTTCGCAGGACTCCGACCGGCTGAAGCGCTTCGAAGCCGAGGCGCGAGCGGCGGGGGTTCTGAACCATCCGGGGATCACGGCGGTCTACGACTTCGGGATGCAGGACGGCTCTCCCTACATCGTGACGGAACTTCTGGAAGGGGAGACCCTGCGCAGCCGCCTGGGTGCGGGAGCGATTTCGCCGCGCAAGTCGCTCGAGTACGCGGTGCAAATGGCGAAGGGTCTGGCGGCGGCGCACGAGAAGGGGATCGTCCACCGGGACCTGAAGCCCGAAAACGTGTTTCTGACGAAGGACGGGCGAGTCAAGATTCTCGACTTCGGTCTGGCGAAGCTGAAGATGGACGGCGCGGAATCCGGCCATACCGACATGCAGACGGTCTCGGGCGGCACTCAGCCGGGCGTCGTGCTGGGAACGATGGGCTACATGTCGCCCGAGCAAGTGCGCGGCAAGACCGCGGACAAGCGTTCCGACATCTTCTCCTTCGGCACGATCCTCTACGAGATGCTGTCGGGTCAGCGGGCGTTCCGCGGGGACACGGCGGCCGACACGATCACGGCGATCCTGTCGAAGGAACCGCCGGACATCTCGCAGACGAACAAGGACGTCCACCCGGGTCTGGACCGGATCGTGCGGCACTGCCTTGAGAAGAACCCGGAGGAGCGGTTCGAGTCGGCGCGCGACGTGGCGTTCGATCTCGAGACGCTGTCGGGAGTATCGTCGCCCGACACTGACCGGTGTGCGCGCGCTGCCGGCGGAACGAACCCGGCGGCCCTGGCTGCTGCTCGCCCTCGCGGCCGTGATCGGGCGCCGCCCTCGCGGGCCCGTTCGTGTACTCAGCCGGCAAGAAGGCCGGCTTCGTCGAACCGCCGGCGTTTCACCAGATCACGTTTTCGCGGGGAGAAGTTGGAGGCGCTCTCTTTGCGCCGGACGGCCAAACGATCGTGTACTCGGCATCCTGGGAGGGGAAGCCCTGGGAAGTCTTCATCAACCGGCCGGAGAGCCCCGAGTCCAGACCCTTCGGCTTGGGTACCGCGGAAGTCCTCGCGGTCTCGAAAACCGGAGAGTTGGCGGTGTCGCTCAATCGGAGGCAGACGCGCCCGTTCATGCGCACCGGGCGCCTGGCGCGCATCTCGATCGCGGGCGGCGCCCCGCGCGACATCCTGGACGACGTGCAGCTCGCCGACTGGAGCGCGGATGGACAGAGCCTCGCGATCGTTCGAGACGCGGGCATCAAGAATCGTCTGGAATATCCGATCGGGAAGACCCTCTACGAGACGACCGGCTGGGTCGGGCAATTGCGCGTCTCGCCGAAGGGAGACCTCATCGCCTTCATCGACCACCCTTTTCAGGGCGACGACGGTGGAAGGATCTCCGTGGTGGACACGGCGGGGAAGAAGCGAGACCTGACGCCCGTGTATGCGACCGCCCAGGGACTCGCCTGGGCGCCGGACGGAAGGGAGATCTGGTACACGGCCGCTGAAGGCGGCTTCAACCGCGCCATCCACGCCGTGACGCTCTCCGGGAAGTCGCGCCTCGTGGGCCGCGTGCCCGGGATCAGCACGATCCGCGACATCTCGAAAAGCGGACGGGTCCTGATGACCAACGAGAGCGAGCGGCTGGGCATCCTCGGACGGGGCCCGGGAGACGCGAAAGAGAAGGAGCTGTCCTGGCTCGATTATTCGCTCGTCACCGACATCTCGCCCGACGGACGGAGCATCCTGATCACCGAATCCGGCGAAGGTGGCGGGCCGGGCTACTCGTCCTACCTCCGCAAGATGGACGGCTCGCCGGCGATCCGGCTCGGAGCGGGCTCGACCGAAGCGTTTTCGCCGGACGGCGTCTGGGCACTCTCGTTGACCTCGTTTACCGGAACGGAATCACCCAAGATCGTATTGCTGCCTACGGGCGTCGGCGAGCCGAGGGTGTTGCCGGTGGAAGGGATCGATCCCATCAACACGGACTTTCTTCCGGACGGAAAACAGATCGTCTACACCGCGACCCAGGCCGGACAGGGAATGCGCCTATACATCCGGGATCTGACCGGAGGGAAGTCGCGCCCGCTGACGCCCGAAGGCTATTCGCTGTTCCGCGGAGCGATCACGCCGGACGGAAAGAGCGCCGCAGTCATCGGACCCGACCAGAGGATCTACCTGTACCCGCTGGCCGGCGGCGAGCCCCAGGCGCTGTCGGGACTGACGTCCGCGCATCGCCCAACGCGATTCGCCCCCGACGGCCGGACGCTCTTCGTCCAGGAACAGGGGACGGTTCCCCTCAAAGTGTCCAAGTACGACGTTGCGACCGGACGCCTCGAGCTCTGGAAGGAGCTCATGGTGGCCGACGCGGCGGGCTTGAACTCCATCAGCCGCTTCGTCGTCACGCCCGACGGGAGCGGCTATGCCTACAGCTATCTTCGGATCCTGTCCTACCTCCAGCTCGTCGACGGGATGAAGTAGCCATCCGTATAGAATCCCGCCGCCCTCGATGACACTTTCCACCGGCACAAAGCTCGGTCCCTACGAGATCGTCGCGCCCCTGGGGGCGGGCGGCATGGGAGAGGTCTACCGCGCGCGAGACGGGCGCCTGGGCCGGGAGGTCGCGCTCAAGGTCCTCTCCGACGCGGTGGGCGGCGACCGCGACCGGATCCGCCGTTTCGAGACCGAGGCGCGTTCGGCGTCGGCGCTGAACCATCCGCACATCGTCGGGGTGTACGACGTTGGGTCCGACAACGGGACGATCTACACCGCGATGGAGCTCGTGGACGGCGCCACCCTGCGCGAGGTGATCGGAGACGGCCCGCTGCCGGCCCGGCGCCTGCTCGACATCGCGGTGCAGATCGCCGACGGGCTCGCGAAGGCGCACGAGGCCGGGATCGTGCACCGGGATCTCAAGCCCGAGAACGTGATGATGTCGCGCGACGGATACGTGAAAATCCTCGACTTCGGGCTGGCGAAGCTGGTCGAGGTCCAATCGCCCGACGCCACGGACGTGCCGACGGGCACGCGTACGGGATGGTGATGGGAACCGTCGGCTACATGTCGCCGGAGCAGGCCGCCGGGCGCGCCTGGACTTCCGCTCCGACCAGTTCTCCCTCGGCGCAATTCTCTACGAGACTCGCGACCGGCGACCGCGCATTTCGCCGCGACAGCTCCGCGGAGACGCTGACGGCGATCATCCGCGAAGAGCCGCCGGCAATCGACCAGAAGAGCCGCGCGCGTGCCGGCGCCTCTCCGCTGGATCATCGAGCGCTGCCTCGCGAAGGAACCGGACGGCCGCTTCGCCTCGACGCGTGACCTGGCGCGGGACCTGGCGATGGTGCGCGAGCATCTTTCGGAGATTCATTCGGGCGAATTCGCCGCCGAAACCGGCGCCCATCCGGAGTCGTTTCCGTCGTTTCACCGCCTGAGCTTCCGGCGCGGCACGATCCTCTCCGCGCGGTTCGCGCCCGACGGCCAGACCGTGCTCTACGGGGCGTCGTGGGACGGCGACCCGATACGAGGCTTTTCGACCGGCCCGAGAGTCCCGAATCGAGCCCTCTGTCGCTCCCCGACGCGGAGGTGCTCTCGATTTCGAGATCGGGGCAGATGGCGATTTCCATCGACCGGCGGTGGGCCGGCCGGTTCATCTGGAAGGGAACGCTCGCGCAAGCCCCGCTCCTGGGCGGAGCGCCGCGTGAGCTTCTCGACGACGTGCAGTGGGCGGACTGGGGTCCGGACGGTTGGCGCTGGCGGTCGTCGTCAAGGAGGCCGGCAAGACGCGGCTGGAGTACCCGATCGGCAACGTTCTGTACGAGACGGCGGGCTGGATCAGCCACCCGCGCGTCTCGCACCGCGGCGACCGCGTCGCGTTCCTGGACCATTCGGTCCAGGGCGACGACAGCGGCTCGGTCGCCGTGGTCGACCGCGATCGCCGCGTGACAACGCTCTCGGACGGTTGGATCACGGCGTACGGGCTCGTCTGGTCGACCGACGCTCGGGAGATCTATTTCACCGCGACGCGCATCGGCGTGGCCCGGGCCATCTGGGCCGTGTCGGCGCCCGGGAAGGAGCGCCTCGTCGCGCGAACGCCGGGTGAGCTGACGATTCAGGACGTCGGCGCTTCCGGACGAGTGCTCATGACGAGCGACAACGGCAAGGTCGGCATCGTCGGACTTGCTCCCGGCGAGAGCCGGGAGCGGGATCTCTCGGTTCTCGACTGGTCGCTGGTGCGCGACATCTCGCCCGATGGCCGCTACGTGCTCTTCGACGAATCCGGCGAGGGCGCCGGAAATCGCCAGGGCGTCTATCTGCGCAAGACCGACGGCTCGCCGGCCGTCCGGCTCGGCGACGGAACCGCTTGCGGTCTGTCGCCGGACGGACGTTGGGCGCTGTCGTTGATCGGCGAGATCACCAAGAAGCTCGTCCTCCTGCCGGTCAAGGCCGGACAGCCGCGCGAGGTCACGATGCCGTTCAACAAGCACCGCGCGGCATGGCTGCCGGACGGGCACCGGATCCTCGTGGCCGCGGACGAGCCCGGCCGCGCCGTGCGGCTGTACGTGCAGGACCTGGAGGGCGGCCCGCCGAAGGCGGTGACTCCGGAAGGCGTTTCCAGCGCCTCGTTCCCCGTCTCACCCGACGGCAAGCGCGTCGCGGCTCAGGGCGGAGATCAGAGGCACTACTTGTATCCGCTCGACGGAGGCGACCCGGTTCTCCTGCCCGGTTTCGGGCCGGAGGATCGCGCGATCCGCTTTTCGGCCGACGGCAGCTCGCTGTTCGGCTTCCGCCGCGGCGAGGTACCCTCGCACGTCTTCCGCCTGGACCTCGCGACCGGCGAAAAGGCGACGGTGCGGGAGCTCTCGCCGGCCGACGCGGCCGGCGTCGTCGAGATCGTTTCCGTCGTGCTGACGCCGGACGCTTCGAGCTACGCCTACAGCTACCATCGAATTCTCTCGGATCTATTCCTGAGTCGAGGGGGCGCGTTGACTCTCGCATCCGGCACGAAGCTCGGTCCCTACGAGATCGTCGCGCCTCTGGGCGCGGGCGGCATGGGAGAGGTCTACCGCGCGAATGACCCGCGGCTGGGGCGTGACGTCGCGATCAAGGTGTTGCCGGCGTCGTTCTCGCAGGATGCGGACCGCCTGAAGCGTTTCGAGCAGGAGGCGCGGGCGGCGGGAGTTCTCAATCACCCCAACATCACGGCGGTCCACGACTTCGGCACGCACGACTCCGCGCCGTACATCGTCACCGAGCTTCTGGAGGGGGAAACACTGCGAAGCCGGCTCGGGGCTGGAGCCGTCTCTCCTCGCAAGGCTCTCGATTACGCGATCCAGATCGCGAAGGGTCTCGCCGCAGCGCACGAGAAGGGGATCGTGCACCGGGATCTGAAGCCCGAGAACATCTTCCTGACGAAAGACGGCCGGGTGAAGATCCTGGACTTCGGCCTGGCGAAGCTGAAGCCCGAGGCGGGACAGGACGGCAAGACCGACATGAAGACGGTCTCGGGCGGCACCGAGCCTGGCGTCGTTCTCGGAACGATGGGCTACATGTCGCCCGAGCAGGTGCGCGGCAAGGCCGCGGACAAGCGAAGCGACATCTTCTCCTTCGGGACGATCCTGTACGAGATGCTGTCGGGTTCGCGAGCGTTTCGCGGCGACACGGCGGCGGACACGATCACGGCGATCCTGACCAAGGAGCCGCCGGACCTCTCGCAGACCAACAAGGACATCCACCCGGGCCTGGACCGAATCGTGCGGCACTGCCTGGAGAAGAACCCGGAGGAGCGCTTCGAGTCGGCACGCGATGTCGCGTTCGATCTGGAGGCGCTTTCGAGCGTCTCGGCGCCCACCGGCGCCGTCGCCGCGCCGTTCGCGGAGGCAAAGAGACGCCGCGTCTGGCCGCTCGTCGGCGGCGCGGTTCTCGCCACGGCTCTGCTCGTCGGCGTGCCGGCGTATCTGGCGGGCCGGAAGGCGGGGGACCAGCCGCCGCCCTCCTTCCGCCAGCTCACGTTCCGCCGCGGCGAGATCTTTTCGGCGCACTTTGCCCCGGATGGAACGACCATCGTGTACTCGGCGGCGTGGGACGGCAAACCCGTGGAGGTCTTCGTTCGCCGGCTGGAGAGCCCCGAGGCGAGGCCCTTCGGCCTGGCCGGCGTGGAGGTCCTCTCGATCTCGAGGTCGGGCGAGATGGCGGTGTCGTTGGGCCGATCCGCTACCGGTGGCTTCCGACGAACCGGCACGCTGGCGCAGCTCTCGGTTGCCGGAGGGGCCGCTCCACGAGACATCCTGGAGGACGTCGAATGGGCGGACTGGGCGCCGGATGGAAAGAGTCTCGCCGTCGTGCGGATCTCTCAGGGCCGGATGCGGCTCGAATGTCCGATCGGCAAGGCTCTCTACGAGACGAACGGCTGGATCAGCCATCCGCGCGTCTCGCCGGCCGGAGATTCCGTGGCCTTCATCGACCACCCGTCCCTGACCGATGACGGCGGATCGGTCGTCCTCGCGGATACTTCGGGTCGCAAGAGAGCCCAGTCCAAGCCTTTCTCCTCGACGCAGGGTCTCTCGTGGGGGCCCGACGGCCGGGAAGTCTGGTTCACGGCTGCGGAGGTTTCGCTCCGCGCCCTCTACTCGATGTCGTCCTCCGGCACGGTCCGACTGCGCTCGCGAATCGCGGGCAATCTCACACTGAGAGACGTCTCACGCGAGGGGCGAATGCTCATCACCCGCGACACGTTCCGGACGGAGATGCTCGCTCTCCCGCCTGGAGAGTCGAAAGAACGCGACCTCACATGGCTCGACTACTCGCTTCCGACCTCCCTCTCCTCCGACGGCAAGACGGTGCTGTTCACCGAAGGGGGCGAGGGAGGAGGGCCCGGATATTCCGTTTACGTTCGGAAGACCGACGGCTCCCCGGCCGTGCGCCTCGGAGAAGGCTTCGGTCAGACCCTCTCACCGGACGGGAAATGGGCCGTCGTGATCCTTCACCCGACGACGGATCCGCAGCTTGCGATCTATCCGACGGGCGCGGGCGAACCGAGACTGCTCTCCAAGGAAGGGATCAGCGTGCTGAATGCGTGTTGGATGCCGGACGGGAAGAGGATTCTGATTACGGCGAGCGAGCCGGGCCGCGGGCTCCGGCTGTACCTGCGCGACGTCGATGGCGGGAAGCCCCGCGCCCTGACGCCCGAAGGGTACAGGGGCATTCGCCTGGTTTCGCCCGACGGCGTCTGGGCCGTGGCGACGGGGCCCGATCGGAAGACCTATCTCTATCCGACCGCGGGAGGCGAGCCCAGGACGATTCCCGACATCGATGCGACCGATCGAGTCGATCAGTTCGGCGTGGATGCCCGTTCCCTCTACGTCCATCGCCAGGGAGAGATCCCCGCGAAGGTCTACCGGATCGACGTCTCCACGGGCCGCCGGGAGCTGTGGCGGTCGTTGATGCCGGCCGACGCGGGGGGAGTCTCCGAGATCGGCCCCCTGCCGACGGTGAGCGGCGAGTCCTACGCGTACTCCTACAGCCGCACGCTGTCGGACCTGTATATCGTCGACGGCCTGAAATGACGATTTCCTCCGGCACGCGCCTTGGCCCTTACGAGATCCTGGCGCCGATCGGCGCCGGAGGAATGGGGGAGGTGTATCGGGCGCGCGACGATCGCCTCAAGCGCGACGTGGCGATCAAGGTGCTGCCGGCGGAGCTGGCGGCGGATCCGGAGCGTCGCACCCGGTTCGAGCGGGAAGCGCGGTCGGCGTCGGGGCTGTCGCACCCGAACATCCTCACCGTCTTCGACATCGGGTCGGTGGATTCGACCGTGTACATCGCGATGGAGCTCGTGGACGGCGGGACGCTGAAGGATCTCGTCGCCTCGGGGCCCGTGCCGCGTCCGAAAGCTCCTGGATCTCTCGACCCAGATTGCCGAAGGACTCGCGGCGGCGCACGGGGCGGGCATCGTGCATCGGGACCTCAAGCCCGCCAACGTGATGGTCTCGAAGAACGGCTACGTGAAGATCCTGGACTTCGGTCTGGCCAAGCTCGTCACGCCGGAGGACAAGGAAGTCTCCGGCGCTGCAGACCGCGGCCGGCGATCCGACGCGTCCGGGCCTGGTGATGGGAACGATCGGGTACATGTCGCCCGAGCAGGCGTCGGGGCGTACGGTGGACTACCGCTCCGACCAGTTCTCCTTCGGCTCGATCCTCTACGAGATGGCCACGGGCAAGCGCGCCTTCGAACGGAACACGAGCCGCGGAAACGATGACGGCGATCATCCGCGAGGAGCCGGACTCGGTCGCGCAGCTGAACCCGAAAGTGCCGGCGCCGGTGCGGTGGATCCTGGAGAGGTGCCTCGCCAAGGACGCGGACGACCGGTTCGGAACCACGAAAGACCTGGCGCGTGACCTCGCCTCGGTTCGGGACCATCTCTCCGAGGCTGCGATTTCGACGACGACGGATCAAAGCGCCGCCGCGGTGGAAGCCGTGCGTCGAGGGCGACGCATCGGACCCTGGCTCGTGGGCGCGGCGGCGGCGATCGCCGCGGCATTTTTTCTCGGCCGCCGCACGGTGCCGACGGTCGAGCCCCCGACGTTCAAGCAGCTGACGTTCCGCCGGGGCGCGGTCAGTTCCGCGCGATTCTCGCCCGACGGCTCGACGGTGATCTACGGGGCTTCCTGGGACGGCCGGCCCTTCGAGATCTTCACCAGTCGACCGGAGACGCCGGAGTCGCGTCCCTACGGCCTCCCCGGCGCCGACGTGCTCTCGATCTCGAAGTCGGGAGAAATGGCTCTCTCCCTCAACCGCCACTATGCTTCGGTCTTTGCTCGGAGCGGAACGCTCGCGAGAATGTCCGTCGCCGGAGGCGTGGCGCCCCGGGAAATCCTGGAAGACGTGCAGTACGCAGATTGGTCGCCCGACGGCGCGAGCCTCGCGATCGTCCGGGAGAACGGAACCCAGGCCCGTCTCGAGTACCCGGTTGGAAAGCCCGTCTACCAGACCGCCGGCTGGATTTCGGATCCTCGGGTCTCGCCGGGCGGAGACCTCGTCGCGTTCCTCGATCATCCGATCACGGACGACGACGGCGGCTTTGTGGCCGTCATGGATCGTGCAGGCAAGAAGCGTGCGATCTCAGGCAAGGTGTCGTCCTTGCAGGGCGTGTCGTGGTCGCCGGACGGGCGCGAGATCTGGTTCACCGGGGCCTTCGTCGGTGGCAACCGCGCGCTCTATGCAGTGTCTCTGACCGGTAAGCTGCGGCTGCTGGCGCGTGTCCCGGGCACGCTGACGATTCTCGACGTCTCGCGCCGCGGCACCGTCCTCGTGACGCGCGATCTCGAGCGCTATTCCTGCGAGGGACGGGGGCCGTCCGATCCGAAGGAGCACGACCTCTCCTGGCTGGACTGGTCGGTTCCGGCCGACCTCTCCGCGGACGGCCAGACGTTTCTCTTCACGGAGGCGGGGGAGGGTTCCGGCCTGGGGTATTCGACGTACGTACGGAAGACCGACGGCTCGCCGGCCGTGCGGCTCGGCGAGGGGAATGCCCAGAGCCTCTCACCCGACGGGAAGTCGGTGCTGGCGATCCTGCAAGCCGCTGATGGCCAGAAGCTCGCCATCTATCCCATCGGGGCCGGGGACCCGCAGACGCTTCCGCTCGAGGGCCTCGATGTTCAGGACGCCGACTGGATGCCCGACGCGAGACGCATTCTCCTGACGGCGAGCGAGGCGGGCGCCGGGCCGCGCCTCTATCTGCGCGACCTCCCGGCGGGAAAGCCGAGGGCGATCTCGCCGCCCGGTTACCAGTTCTTCTCTCGCACGATCTCTTCCGACGGGAAGCGCGCCGCCGTGCGCGGCCCCGACCGTCGCCTTTACCTCTATCCGCTGGAAGGCGGCGAGCCCATCGCAATTGCGGGCGTCGTCGCCGAGGACACTCCCGTCGGTTGGACGCAGGACGGCCGCTCACTCTACGTGTTCCGGCGCGCTTCGCTTCCCGCGAAGGTGTATCGCGTCGACGTAACGACCGGGAAGAGCGAGCTCTGGAAGGAAATCGCTCCGGAGGATTCGGCCGGCGTCACGCAGATTTCCCGCGTCCTCACGACGCCCGACGGCAAGGCCTACGTCTATACGGTCAGCCGCACACTGTCCGAGCTGTATCTGGCTGAGGGTCTCAAGTAGTCCCGTGGCGATCCCAGTTCCCCGCAACGTGATGGTCGTCGGCAACGAGCTGGCGATCGTTTGGGACGATGGGCGCGAAGACTACTTCCCGCTCGAGAAGCTTCGGCGCGCCTGTCCGTGCGCGATGTGCAAAGGGGAGCCGGACCTCTTCGGGAAGGTCTACAAGGGGCCGCCGCGCGTCCTCACGCCACGCGCGTTCGAGGTCGCGGCGCACCGACCCGTGGGCTCGTACGCGCTCCAGATCGACTGGGCCGACGGCCACAACGACGGGATCTACAGCTTCGAGACGCTGCGCCGGATGGGTACCGAGGGCTGAGCTCGGCTGTATAGTCGGCCCCTCGACCCGGTTCTCCGAAAGGAGGACGCCATGCGGCGCTCCTGGATGCTCTCCTCGGCGTTTGCCGCCGGTCTCGCGGCCGTTCGCCTCTCCGCACAACCCACGCCTCTGCCGACCCCCTTCGCCGTGATCTCGCCCGAGCTCCAGGTCAACACCTACACCACGGGAGCTCAGTCGGATCCCGACATCGCCGCCGGACCGAACAACGGCTTCGTCGTGGTCTGGACGGGCGCTGGCCAGGACGGCTCGGAGACCGGGATCTTCGGCCAGCGCTTCGATGCCCGCGGCGACACACTCGGCGTGGAATTCCAGGTCAACACCCTGACGACGGGCTCTCAGTACGAGCCGGCAATCGCCTCGGACGCGGCAGGCAACTTCGTCGTGGCCTGGTCGAGCAAGCCGGACGCCGCGGTTCAGGACGCCGATGCCTTCGTCCGCTGCTTCGACGCAAACGCCGCGGCGCTGGGGCCGGAGCTGCGGGTCAATACCTTTCTGACGTCGTACCAGATCGAGCCAGACGTCGCGATGGCCGACGACGGTTCCTTCGTCGTGGTCTGGTCGAGCATTCCGTTCATGTCCGATCCACCCCAGGACGGAAACCAGGGAGGCGTCTTCGGGCGTTTGTACGGGTCCGCCGCCAACCCCTGCGGCAACGCGAGCGGCGGCGAGTTTCCGATCAATGCATACACCACGGGCGACCAACGGCTCCCTGCGGTGTCCATCAACCGGCAGGAAGGGGAGTTCGTGGTGGTCTGGACCGGCACCGGACACTCGGATCCCCAGACGGATGTCTTCGGGCGCGTCTTCGCCGCCAACGGCACGCCGGCGGGAGGCGAGATTCAGCTCAACGACTCCACGACCGGCGCCCAACTCCTGCCCGACGTCGCAGAGAGATCCAACGGGGATTTCGTCGTGGCCTGGATGAGCCTCGGCGGCGGCGCGTTCGACCCGAACGGAGTCTTCGCGCGCACCTACAACGCCGGCGCCGGCGGCGTTCTTTCCCCGGAGCTGCCGGTCAACACATACACCACCGGGTTTCAGGCGCGCCCTCGAGTGGCGTTGTCCCCGGACGGAGGATTTCTCGTCGCGTGGCAGGGACTCGGGCCCGATGATCCCCAGAGCTCGCTCGGCGGAGTCTACGTGCGACGTTTCAAGGAGAGCCTTGCCTCGAAGGATCCGGTCGAGTACGGCCTCAACACGACCAAGGCCAACGTGCAGTTCTTCCCCACACTCGTGACCGACCCGCGCGGCCAGACGGTCGTGGCCTGGTCGAGCTTCAACCAGGACGCGTCGGACGAGGGGATCTTCGCTCGCCGCTTCGGTTACCCCTGTGCGGAGCCGATGGCGATCACCGGAGTCTTCGTGGGCAGCGCCGCCGTGGTCCCTTCCTGGAGGAACTGCGGCACGACCGATCTCCCTCTGCAGGGAACGGCCGGGAACATTCAAGGACCCCCGGGGCCGACGTATACGATCGACGACAGCACCGCCAACTATGGCACGCTCGCCCCCGCCGCGGCGACCGATTGCGAGACGGCCAGCGGAGACTGTTACGTCATGTCGGTGTCGGGAGCCCGGCCAGTGTTGCACTGGGACTTGACGTTCGACGAGACACTCGCGTCCTCCGGACCGCTCGGCCCCGTTGGAGCGGGCGCGACTCTGACCAAGACCTGGGCGCTGCACATCGGGGGGAGCTTCCCCGACGTGCCGGAGGATGTCTTCTATCCTTTCGTCGAAATCCTGCTCCACAATTTCGTCACGGCCGGAGGTGGCTGCGGCGCCGGAATGTACTGCGGAGAAGACGGCGTGCTGCGCCAGCAGATGGCCGTCTTCCTGCTCAAGGCGAGGTATGGAGGCGCCTTCGCCCCCCCACCGGCCAGCGGGACGGCTTTCGGAGACGTGGACGCGGGCAACCCGTTCGCCCCCTGGATCGAGGAGCTGTCTCGCCAGGGCGTGACGGGGGGCTGCCAGGCCAGCCCGCCTCTCTTCTGTCCGACCAGTCCGGTGAACCGCCAGCAGATGGCGGCCTTCCTGCTCAAGATGCGAAACGGGTCGGCCTATCTGCCTCCGCCATGCGCCGGGGTCTTCGACGACGTCCCCTGCCCGTCTCTCTTCGCGGATTACATCGAAACGCTCTTCAACCTGCAGATCGCCGCCGGCTGCTCTGCGAGCCCTCCGCTGTACTGCCCGACGGACGTCACCAAGCGAAAGCAGATGGCCGCGTTCCTGGTGCGGACCTTCGGCCTGCTGGTGTATGGAGACTAGCGGCTAGGGAATCCGCTTGCGGTGCCGCTTCCGGAACGCGCGGACCTTCATCAGGTTGCCGCAGGTACCCATCGCGCACCACTGGCGGCGGTGGTTGCGCGTGGAGTCGTAGAAGAAGAGGACGCAGTCGGGGTTGCCGCACCGTCGGATGAGGCGTTGGTCTCCGTTGGAGAGAAGCTCGGCGGCGGCCTCGGCGACGGCGCCCAGGAGCGCAATCGGCTGGGTCGGGCGCGAGGCGAAGCGGGTCCGGAACCCCGGGCCCTGCCTCTCCAGACGAAGGCTTCCGTCGTTCTCCGCCAGGATGAAGTTGATCGCCGCCAGGCCCTCCGTCGAGATGCCGCGGCCCTTCACGATCCCCTCGGCCATGTGCCGCAGCGTCTCGCGGAAGGAGCGGGCGCGCTCGGCGATGCGCGCGCCCTCGGGTCCCTCGCCCCAGCGTTTGAGCGCCTCGGCTCCGGCGCGGGCGTCGAGGCGGCCGGCCCGGATCAGCCAGCGTGCGAAGTCCTCGAAGCCTTCGATCTGCTCGACGGCGGCGCCCCGAAGCAACGGCCGCGTGTTGAGGAAGTCGAGGCAAGCGTTTCCGGCGAGGAACTGGAAGTCGGGCCGGTCGGCCCTGTCGGCCTTTTCCGCCGTGGCCACGGTCAAGAGTGTAACCCCTTTCGAGGGGAAACGATGGTGGGGGCCAGGAAAGCCGCGCCCTGTTGTACGATTCGCCGCCCCGGAGAGGTGTCCGAGTGGCTTACGGAGCACGCTTGGAGCCGACCACCGAGGCAAACCCGGCAGTAGGCAACGCCGGCCGAAGGCCGGCGTTCCTACTGCCTGGGGCTTTCGCCATGATCCGGGGGCCTGGAAGACCCCGCTAGTTCGAATCCCCCTAGAGCTCGGCTGGGGTTCTAGTTTGGCGGAGAGGGGGGGATCGAACCCCCGGTGAGGTGTCCGACAGACGCTTAAGCGAGCCCTTAAGCCGCTTGGAAAGCGTGTGTACGCGAAAGTACACGGGGGTTCGAATCCCCCCCTCTCCGCCACACATATTGATTGTGTGGAAAGCGCGTTGTGCTGTTGCAGGGGGGCTGCCGGCCCGGTGCCATTTCCGGAATCACAGGGGTCCGCGATAGCGTACTTTCCGATGGCAGACGATCCGAACGCCTCCGACCTCGAGCTCGTCCGGCAGATCAAACGGGGCGACGATCAGGCCTTTCGAGAGATGGTCGAGCGATACAACGCCCGGATTTATTCGCTGTCGTACGGCGTACTGCGCAACCGCGAGGACGCGGAAGAGGCCACGCAGGACGCCTTCCTGACCCTCTACCGCAAGATCGGCACCTTCGACGAGTCGAAGAAGTTCTTTTCGTGGTTCTACCGGGTCGCGTTGAACGCCGCCTACAGCCGGGCGCGTCGGCGCCGCTCGGCGGCCGCCACGGTTCCGCTCGACGATTTCGCGCCGCGCCTCTCCGACCGCCGGTTCGGGACCACGGCGGAGTACCTGGCCTGGGTCGAGGGAACCGAGGACGAGGTCATCGCCCGGGACCTCGCCGATCGGGCGGAGGCGTTCATCGACGAGCTTCCGCCTCCGTATCGCGACGCGATCTGGATGGTCGACGTCGAAGAGATGAAGCCCTCCGACGTCGCCGAGATCCTCGAGATATCGATGCCCGCCTTGAAGTCCCGCCTGCACCGGGCGCGCCTCCACGTGCGCCAGCGGCTCGCCGAGATCGCGTCGGCACCGCGGGAGCCCCAGGCCGGACAGCAGAGGGTGGCGCCGTGAAGCACGACGAGATGAACTGCAAGCGCCTGATCCTCGAGTACCTCGCGGATTACGAGGACGGCTCGATGCCCGAGACCGACCGCCGCGAGCTCGAATCCCACCTCTCCCACTGCCCGCCCTGCGTGACCTTTCTCCACAGCTATCGCGCGACCGGCCGCACGCTGAAAATGCTCAAACCCCGCGAGGTCCCGAAGAACCTCGCCGAAGCCGTCTGGAACTTCGTCCGCGAGCGCTGCCCCAAGAAGTCGTGACGCGAGAAGGGAAGCTCTCCGCGGCCGGCTTGCTGTGGCTGGGCGGGTTCGCGCTTCTCTACACGATCGGCGCGGGCCTGGATGTCTGGCCCACTGCCGCTGCTCTCGGAACGCAGTGGCGCGACGCCGATTTGTGGGCGGGCCTCGCGTTCGGCGTCCTCCTCCTCGCGGCGCTCGTCGCGGGCGGGTCTCGCGAGCCCTTGCGATAGAATGCCCGTCCCGGCGGCCGAGGATGAGTTCGGGCCCTGTGCGACGGAAGCCTCCGAACCTCGTCAGGTCCGGAAGGAAGCAGCGATCAGGAGGCGCCCCCGTGCGCCGCAGGTCAACCTGAGCTCATCTTCGGCCGCCGGATAATTATCCTGATGCACGTCGCTCTGCCCCGTAAGTGGCGCCCCCGCGTTTTCGAAGACCTGGTCGGCCAGGAGGCCGTCGCGCGCACGCTGTCCAACGCGATCGCCGAGGGCCGGGTCGCGTCGGCGTACCTTTTGACGGGGCCTCGCGGTGTCGGGAAGACCTCCACGGCGCGAATGCTCGCCCGCGCCTTGAACTGCGATAAGGGGCCGACGGTCAAGCCCTGCGGGCAGTGCGCCTCGTGCCGCGAGATCCTGGACCGCGGCGAGTCCCTCGACGTCCACGAGATGGACGGGGCCTCCAACCGCAAGATCGAGAACGCGCGCGAGCTGATCGAGACGGTCCGCTACGCGCCGCAACGCGACCGCTTCCGCATCGCGATCCTCGACGAAGTTCACATGCTGACGACCGAGGCCTTCAACGCGCTGTTGAAGACGCTCGAGGAGCCTCCCGCGCACGCCCGCTTCATCCTGGCCTCGACCGAGCTCCACAAGATTCCCGCCACGATCGTCTCGCGCTGCCAGCGCTTCGCGTTTCGGGCCCTGACCGTCAAGGAGATCGCCGCGCAACTGGAGAAGGTCGCGAAAGCCGAGAAGATCGCGGCGACGCCGGGGGCGCTCCGCCTGCTCGCGGCGGCCGCGGAAGGGAGTCTTCGGGACGCCCTTTCGCTCCTCGACCAGGCGGCCACGCTCTCGACCGGAACGGTGAACGAGGCGCGCTGCGCCGAAATCCTGGCGCTCGTGGACCGGGATCTGCTCGAGAGCATGTTCGCGGGCATAGCCGGCGGCGACCGGGCCGCGGCCATCGCCAGCCTCACGCGGCTGACGGATGGCGGGGCGGATCCCCGCCACGTCCTGAAGGAGCTGGTCGGCTTTCTCCGCAAGGCGCTGCTGGTATCCGCAGGCGGCGGCGCGGACGTCGATTCCGAAGAGCGGCAGCGCCTCTCGACGCTCTCCCGGGCGATGCCCTACGAAAACCTGCTGCGCTCGGTGTCCCTGGTCCTGCAGGCGGAGGAGCAGGTCCGCCGCGTCGACGATCCCGGTCTCGTCGTGCAGATGCTCATCTTGAAGCTCGCCGAGCTGCCCCGCTTGAAGTCGATCGAGGCCGCGATGGCCGCCGCTCCGGTGCCTCGTCCCGCCAGTCCGCCCTCGCCCCCGGTTCCGCCGCGCGCGGCCGATTCGGGTCCGCGCATCGTGTCGCTGGTGGCCGTCGAGCCGGAGCCGGAGGAAGCGCCGCGGCGTCGGGGCCGCCCCCGGGCGGCGATTCGGTCGAGCGCTTCCATGAGCTGCTCGATTCGCGCAAGCGACTGACCGCCGCGCAGGTCAGTCTCGCCGAGGCGGTCTACGTGGAAAGGGACGACCTCGTCCTGCGATTCGGAATCGACCGCGCGGCCGCCAAGGAGGCGCTGGAAGAGCACAACGCCCGGAAGCTCCTCTCCGAGGTGGCCCGCGAAGCCTTCGGCCGTCCGCTGCGGATCGTGCTGAAGACCGGTCCGCCGGCCGACGGGGACCTCGGCAAGGCCGCCCGCGAGGTCCCGCGCTCCACGATCGCCCGCGAGCGCGCGAGCTCTCGAGCCGAGTCCGACCCGATGGTGCGCTCGGCGATGGAGCTGTTTCACGGGGAGCTGACCGAGGTCAAGGAAGAGGAATGAACATCCAGAAGATGATGCAGCAGGCCCAGGCCATGCAGGCGAAGATGGACCAGGAGCTCTCCGCGATGACCGTGGAGGCGGCCTCGGGCGGCGGCATGGTCAAGATCGAGATGTCGGGCAAGAAGGAGATCCTGTCGGTCGTGATCGACAAAGCTGTGGTGGACCCCCAGGACGTCGAGACGCTTCAGGATCTCGTCCTGGCGGCAGCCCGCGAGGCCTCGCGGCGCGTGGACGAAGCGGTGCAGCAGAAGACGGCGTCTCTGCTCGGCGGGATGATGCCGGGGATGCGGTAGCGCCTCGGGATGCCCGGAACGCCGAAATCTCTCGAACGCCTCGCCGCGGAGTTCCAGAGGCTGCCGGGAATCGGCGCCAAGAGCGCGGCGCGGCTGGCGTACTACCTGCTGCGCTCGCCCGATGAGGATGCCGAGCGGCTTTCGCGCGCGATTTCCGAGTCGCGCGCCGCAGTCCGGCGCTGCTCGACCTGCAACACGCTGACCGAGGAGGATCCCTGCGAGATCTGCTCCGATCCGCAGCGCGACGCGAGCCTTCTCTGCGTCGTCGAAGAGCCCGGCAACCTCGCCGCGATCGAGAAGACGCGCGAGTACCGCGGCCGATACCACGTGCTCTGGGGCGCGCTCTCGCCTCTGAGAGGGATCGGTCCGGACGAGATCGACGTGGCGGGTCTCGTGTCCCGGATCACTCCCGAGGTCCGCGAAGTGGTTCTCGCGACCAATCCCAACGTCGAGGGAGAGGCCACGGCGCTCTATCTCGCGCGGCGGCTGAAGCCTTCGGGCGTGCGCGTGACGCGGATCGCATTCGGTTTGCCCGTCGGAGGAGACATCGAGTACGCCGACGAAGTCACCATGGCCCGCTCTCTGGAAAACCGCAGGGAGCTCTAAAGAGGAAGCTGCTACAATAAGTCCTCACAGGAGAATCAGTTAATTCATGAGTTTGCCTGACCTCGTCCTCTACGACGAGGAGTTCCGACGGATCAAAGACGCGCTCCAGAGGCTTGCCTCCGACGCGAACTGCAACGTGGTGTTCCTGGTCGACAAGAACGGCCAGCAGATCGCGGCCGTCGGCGACCTTCAGTCGCTCGACACGACCTCGCTCGCCTCGCTGACGGCGGGCAACGTGGCGGCCACCGACGGGCTCGCCCGCCTGATCGGGGAGAAGGAGTTCTCGATCCTCTTCCACGAGGGCGAGCGCGACAACATTCACATCTCCATCGTCGCCCAGCGCGTCATCCTGGTCGTGATTTTCGACGAGCGGACCTCGCTCGGCCTGGTGCGCCTGCGCGTGCGCCGGGCGATGGCGGAGCTCGAGAAGGTCTTCGAAGACATCGCCAAGAAGGCGGAGAAGGACAAGCAGACTCTCCAGGCGGACTTCGACTCGCCGTTCGCCGAGATCACGGACGAGGACATCGACCGCCTGTTCTCCGAGTGAGTTCCCGGCTTCCCACCGGACGTTGACCGCGCCATGACGTTCATCAATTACGCCGCCCGCGAGATCAACTGCAAGATCGTCTATTACGGGCCGGGTCTGTGCGGAAAAACGACGAACCTGCAGTACGTCTACGACCGCACCAATCCGAGCGCCAAGGGGAAGCTGATCTCACTGGCCACCGAGACCGACCGAACGCTGTTCTTCGACTTCCTGCCGCTCGACCTCGGTACGGTCAAGGGCTTCAAGACGCGGTTTCACCTCTACACCGTTCCCGGACAGGTCTTCTACGACGCGTCGCGCAAGTTGATCCTCAAGGGCGTAGACGGCGTGGTCTTCGTGGCCGACTCGCAGGAGGCTCGGCTGGAGGCCAACGTCGAATCGATCCGGAACCTCGACAGGAACCTGAAGGAGCAGGGCTACGACATCGCCGCGATCCCGTACGTATTGCAGTTCAACAAGCGGGATCTGCCCACCGCGATGCCGGCGGACGAGCTCTACCGCAAGCTCAACATCAAGCGCGAACCGACCTTCGAGGCCGTCGCCACCACCGGCGCCGGCGTCTTCGACACCCTGAAGGCGGTGGCTCGCCAGGTGTTGATGGACTTGAAGAAGCGGTAGGGGGTCAGGTCTCGATTTTTCGGATTTCAACCACGCAGCGGCCACCGCTCGAACGCCCTGAAATCCGAAAAATCGAGACCTGACCCCTAGGACTCCCCGCCCTTCCGCGCCGTCGCCTCGAAACAGATGCGCTCGTCGGTACAGTCCTCGGGCAGCGCGAGCCCGCCGTCGGGGCCGTCCGACCGCATCGTCCTCAGGCACCAGTACTGGGCGGTCGAGGGGGAGCGTCCCGGATCTCCCTGCCCGAACGCGTCGGGCGCGAGCCAGGTCTTGGTCCGCAGGTGACGGCAGAGGGACGAATCCGCTTCGGGTCGCGCGCCACCGGAGCGCGCGAAGCGCCGCATCGGCGCCAGCGGATCGTCGTTCAGGCGAAGGCCTCCTTTCGCCTCAGGCGAAGACCTCTTTGAGCGCCCGTTCGAGCTCGACCTTCGCCAGGCGCGCCTTGTACGCCGTCTGCGAGAGCGGCCGCGCCGCCGCGACGGCCGCTTCGGCCGCCTTCCTGGCGACGTCGGGCCCCGGCCGCTTGCCGGCCAGAGCCGCTTCCGCCTCCTTCGAACGATAGGGAGTCGGCGCCACCGAGCCGAAGAAGACGCGCGGGTCCCGGATGACGCCACCGTCGAGCGACAGCACGACACAGGTCTCGACCAGCGGCCAGTCGAAGGATTCCTTCTCCTTGAGCTTGCGGTAGACCGCGCGCGTCCCGGCGGCGGGCGCCGGCAGCGTGACCGACGCGATGACGTCGCCGGGGCCCAGGTTGTTCTCCCGCGTCGCGTCGTCGGTCGGCCGGTAGAAGAACTTGTCGATCGTCATGCTCCGTGTTCCCTTGGGGGACACCACTTCGAGCGTGGCGCCGTAGGCCGACAGCGCGGTACCCGTGGCCGACGGGTGGATGCAGCAGCAGAGCAAGCCCGTGTCGAAGACGGCGTGGAAGCGGTTCTCGCCGTGGATGGCGTAACACTCGCTGCCGCCCTTCTTGCGGCAGTCGAACTCCTCCAGCCGGTAGTACCAGCAGCGGGGACGCTGGCAGAGGTTGCCGCCGAGTGTGGCCATGTTGCGGATCTGGGGAGTCGCGGCCCCCGCCGCGGCCGCCGTAAGAGCGGGATACGCCTTCTGAAGTCCGGCGTGGGCGGCGATCGCCGAGAGCGTCGCCAGCGCGCCGATCTTCGCGGGAGGTCCGGGCTCGATGTTGGAGACGCCCTTGACCCCGGAGATCGAGACCACGGTGGCCGGCGAGTCGAGCCCCTCCTTCATGCGATCGAGGAGATCGACGCCGCCCGCCTTCAGCTCAGCGTCGGGCTTGGCCGTTTCGCGCGCCGCGTCGGCGAGCGAGCCGGCCTGGATCAGGACGAAGGATTTCATGCCCGTCCTCCCTTCCGGCCTTCTTCGACCGCGGCGAGCACGACCTCGGGCGTGATCGGGATGCGCCGGATGCGGGCGCCGACGGCGTGCGAGACGGCGTTCGCGATCGCGGCGGCCGTCGGCACCGTCGCAGGTTCGCCGATGCCGACCGACTGGGTGTTGTTGACGCCGTCCCAGACCGGGACGACGATCGTTTCGATCTCGGGGCAGTCCAGGGCGCCGGCGATCTTGTAGGCCTCGACGTTGGGATTGACCATGCGCCCGGTCTGGCCGTCGAGGACGCGATCCTCGAAGAGCGCGTAGGACATTCCCTGGATGACTCCTCCCTGGATCTGGCTCTCCGTCGTCAGCGCGTTGACGACGATGCCGCAGTCGTGAACGGCGACGACGCGGTCGACTTTGACCTTTCCGGTCTCGGTATCGACCTCCACCTCGGCGAACTGCGCGCCGCAGGTGAACCGCTTCCAGGCGTCCTCGTGATTCTCGGCCCGCTCGGCGGTCGCCGAGGCGCCCTCCGAGGGGAGCAGCTTGCAGGCCTCGACGAACGACACCTTCTTCGCCGGATCGGCGGAGGTCGTCACGAAGCCGCCGGCAACCAAGACGGATTCCGCGGGGACTTTCCATTCCTTCGCCGCGGCCTCCCCGACTTTCTTTTTGGCCGCCGCGGCCGCGCGCCGAATCGTCGGCGCGCTCGACGGCGTGGTCGTCGAGCCTCCCGAATCGGGGCCGAAAGGCATCCGCGTGTCGCCCATCCGGATCGAGATTTTTTCCAGCGGGAGCCCGAGCTCCTCGGCCGCGACGATCGCGATCATGGTTCGCGAGCCGGTGCCGATGTCCTGGACGCCGTGCTCGACCTCGGCCGAGCCGTCGCGGTTGAGAGTCACCGTGGCCCGCGGACCGGTGCTCCCGGTGTTGTACCAGACCGACGCGCCCAGGCCGACGCCGCGGAGGATCGCGGGATCGTCGGTCTTCCGGCGCGCGTCGCGATCCTTCCAGCCGATCTTTTCGGCGCCGATCTTGAACTCCTCCCGGCGCACCGGCGACGGGTCATTTTTCAGGCGCAGCTCGAGCGGATCCATGTTGAGCTTCGCGGCCAGCTCGTCCATCGCCGCCTCCAGGGCAAAGGCGCCCTGGGGATGGCCGGGCGCGCGGAAGGCGGCCGACGGCCCGGCGTTGGTGAAGACGTCGAACTCCTCGACCCTGAGGTTGGGGCAGGCGTAGATGTTCTTGGCCGGTCCCGAAGTGCCGGTCCCGCCGTTGGTGCCTCCCGTGCCGTGGACCGTCAGGTGGAGCGCCGTCAGCGTTCCGTCGCGCTTGGCGCCGAGGCGAATGCGCTGGACCGAGGACGGCCGGTTGCCGGTCGTCGTCTGCTCCTCTTTCCGGTCGAGGAAAAGCCGGACGGGTGCTCCGGCCTCCTTCGCCAGCTTCGCTGCGGTGACGCCCTCGACGCGAGGCCCGAACTTGGCCCCGAATCCTCCTCCCATGTAGTCCGTAATGACGCGGACCTTGGAAGGCGAGATCTTCAGGTTCTCGGCGAGGTCCCCGCGCATTTCGAAGATCCCCTGCGTCGAGGCCCATACCGTCAGCTCGTCGCCCTCCCACCGGGCGGTCAGCCCGTGGGTCTCGAGGGCGGAGTGCACCTGCACCTGCGTCTCGTAGGTGTGGTCGATCTGGACGTCGGCATGGCGGAATCCGTCTTCCAGATTGCCCTTTTCGCTCAACCGGGGACCGACCACGTTGCCCTTCTTCGGAAGCGCCTTCTTGTTGGTGTCCACGTCGCCGCCCGAACTCCTCGTCTTCGCTTCGCCCTCGAAGACCAGCGGGGCGGTGGGGGCCTGCGCCTCCCCGATTCGCACCACGAACGGGCGCGGCTCGTAGGTCACCTTGATCGCGGCGAGAGCGTCCTGGGAGTGCTCGGGCGTGTCGGCCGCGAGCGCGGCGACTTCCTGTCCGGCGTAGCGCATCTTGTCGCCGGGGCTGGCGATCGTCAGGACCGCCTTGACCCCCGGCATCTTGCGCGCGGGCTCGACGTCGACCGACTTCACCGTGGCTGCGGCGAGGGGGCAGCGGAGGATCCGGCCGTAGAGCATCCCCGCGGGGCGCACGTCGCTCGGATACTTCGCCTCGCCGGTAGTCTTGGCCCGGCCGTCGAGCCGGGGAACCCGCGTTCCCAGGATCGTGAACCTGGTCGACGGGTCCCACGGCGCCGGATCGCCGGGCTCGAGCTTGATCTGTTTCTCCTGGTACTCGCCGTTGAAGCCGACGCGGATTTTCTCGTCCATCTCAGGCCTCCTCGGCTTCGAGGACCTCGCGCGTGGCGACGTCGACGCGGGGATCGTCGGAGAGGGACACGCCGCCGGTCGCGAGCCGCGCCAGAAGGAGTGGCTCGGCCACGGCCGCCTTCTTGATCCCGGCGACCCGCTCGACGGCATCGAAGACGTGCGGATAGGTCCCGCAGCGGCACAGGTTGCCGGCCACGGCCTCCTTTATCTGCTGCCGGTTGGGCTTGGGGTTGTGGTCCAGGAGGAGCTTGCAGGAGAGGATCATTCCCGACGTGCAGTAGCCGCACTGCAGGGCGTCCGCCTCGATGAACGCCTGCTGGATGGGTGAGAGCCGGCCGTCCGCGGCGAGACCCTCGATCGTAACGATCTCCTTGCCGGCGACCTCGTGCGCCAGGGTCAGGCACGAGCAGGCGGCCGCTCCGTCGAGAAGGACGGTGCAGGCGCCGCAGGCTCCTCGGCCGCAGACCACCTTGGTTCCGGTCAGGCCGATGCGGTCTCGAAGGGCATCCGCGAGCGTCACCCGGGGCTCCACGGAGATCTTGTGGACCGCGCCGTTGACTTTCAGCTCCACGGGAGCGGCCTCGGGCCCGATCCGGTCGTCGGTCGCCGCCGCGACCCGCGTTCCGACGCTGGCCGCCACGGCTCCCACGAGGGTTCCTCGAACGAGATCGCGGCGGGTGAAGCCGTTGCTGCGCTCATCGCTCATGCGCCCACCTCGCCTTGGATCATACGTCCAACGAGGCCGGGAGTTTGTGCCGGGTCGGGCCTCAGCGCTTCTTTGCCGGCGTCCGGCGGGCCGCTGGAGGCGGCGGAGGGGATCCCGATGTCTTGAAGAACCGGCGCAGCGACTCGGGGGCGTCGATCGCGGCGCGGCGCGCGAGGCCCAGGGACCCGGAGGGAAGGGGGAGCGAACGCAGACGCGCCGCCTCCCGCGAGAGCGCCGCGTCCACGTCGGCGAGCGCCCGCCGCCGGTCCGCCGCCGGAAGGGTGTCGAGGAAGGCGACGCGGGCCAGGAGCGGGTCGTTGCCGCGGTCGATCACCGGCGGCTCGGCCAGCCACCGCCGGAGCTCCCTCCGGCCCGCCGCCGTCGCCCGGTAGAGGTGACGGCGGGGTCCCCGGCGGGGTCCGAGGACCCGGAGCCGCACCCATCCCCGGCGCCGCAGGAGGGCGAGGGTCGGGTAGATCCGGGAGAAGCCGGCGGACCAGATCGGATCGAGCTCGCCGTGGAGCGCGCGCGCGAGGTCGTAACCCGTGCGCGGTTCCTCGTGGAGAAATCCGAGGAGGACGTGGGGGAGGGACACGCCGCAACTATATCAGCGTGGATATAGTCGGGCCTCGCCGGAGCGCTATCCGTGTCCCCAAAAGACCAAAGTCAAGGCGTAAAAAAAGGGGGCCCGCAGGCCCCCGAGAAACCGTGTTCGAAGCTGTAAGTGCTTGACTTACTTCTTCTTCTTCGTCGCCTTCTTTGCTTTCTTGGCGGACTTCTTCTTCGTAGCCATTACGTCACCTCCCTCCCGACAGCCGATTGACAGCCTTCGGGCGAGATGCTAATTTTTCCGCCCCCGTGAAAGGGCGTATCGCCTTCAGTCTGCCGCTGCCGAACGATTGATGGGTCATACGCTCTGGGTAAATCGCCGGCTGGGTTACCGCCCATCCGGCGATTTCATTCTTGAGGTTTCCGTTTCTCCCGTTCCAGAAAACTTCCCCTTGCAATTGCACTTGACATCATTCTGGCGATGCGCGCGACGCAAGTCAAGTCGATGGAGCGCACCGCAACATAGAATCGCGCCGTGAGCGCATCCGAGACCATCACGGTCGCGCACAGTCCCGACTCCGACGACGCCTTCATGTTCTACGCCCTCGCGCAGGGCCGCGTCGAGACGGAGGGCCTCGCGTTCGTCCACGAGCTCTCCGACATCGAGTCCCTGAACCGGCGCGCGATGGCGGGCGAGCTCGCCGTCACGGCGGTCTCCTTCCACGCGTACGCGCACCTCGCCGACCGGTACCTGCTGCTTCCGCACGGCGCCTCCTTCGGCGACGGGTACGGACCCGTCGTCGTGGCGCGCGAGCCCATCCCGCGCGGCGCGATCGACTCGGGCGAGGTCGAGGTCGCCTCTCCGGGACCCTGGACGACGGCGGCGCTCGCTCTGCGTCTCTGGGCGCCTGGAGCCTCGACCCGCGCGATGGCGTTCGACCGCATCCAGGACGCGGTCGGGAGCGGCGAAGCGAGGGCGGGACTGCTGATTCACGAAGGCCAGCTGACGTTTCTCGACGAGGGCCTGACGCAGATTGTCGACCTCGGGCGCTGGTGGAAAGACGAGACGGGCCTGCCTCTACCGCTCGGCGGCAACGTCGTCCGCCGCGATCTCGGCGCCGACCGGATCGGACGCATCTCCCGCGCGCTTTCGCGATCGATCGAATACGGACTGGCCCACCGCTCCGATGCCCTGGACCACGCCATGCGATATGCCCGCGGCCTTCCCCGCGACAAGGCCGACCGTTTCGTGGACATGTACGTCAACGCCTGGACGCGGAGCTACGGGGAGGAGGGGCGCCGCGCGGTCCAGACGCTTCTCGACCGGGCCCATGCTGCGGGTCTGACCCCGGAGGTGCGGGCCGAGTACGCGGACGGTTAGAGAGCCGCCGTGAGGCTCGATGTCCGGCTCCAGACGCTCGTTTTGGCGGTTCACTTCCTGGCGCTCGCGCTCGCTCTGGGACCTCTCGTCTTCTTCGGAGCCGTCGTGGCGCCGGCGGCCTTTAGCGTTCTGCCCACGCACGACATGGCCGGAGCGCTCCAGAGCCCGATCCTCTCGAAGCTGTGTTTGATGGGCGAAGGCAGCTTCCTCGTCCTCTTCGGCACCTCGTGGCTGCTGACGGGGAACGGAGCGGCGAAGCTGACGCGCTCGCTCCTGACCCGGCTCCCCATACTCGGCTTCTTCGCGGCGATCGTGATCCGGCAGCTGCTGATTCCGCAAATCGACCGGATTCGCGTCGAGGCGGGTCTGATCGACAGCCTTCCGGCCGGCGATCCCTCGCGCCTGCTGCTGGACCGGTATCACCGACTGGCGACCGGATTCTTCTCGGTCGAGATCGCCGCGGCGCTGATCCTCGTGCTGGCGACGGCGCGGCTGTTGTCGGCGCCGAGCCCGGCCCCGTCGGCGCCCGGGGCCGTCCCGAAACCGGCGCCGAAGATTTTGGATCTCTAGGAGCTTCTTCGCCGCATTCCCTGAAGGACGAGGAGCGCTCCCGCGGCGACCAGCGCCCAGGGCCAGAATCTCCAAACAACGTCGAAGAATTCCTCGGGAATGCGGAGGTTGCGCGAGAGGGCCGTCGCCAGCGCGATCGCCACCAGCACCACTCCGGGCACGATCGGAGCGTGCCGCGCCTCGGCTCCCGACGAGCGCAGGACCGCGGTGGCGAGGAGAAACCCGCCGCCGAGACAGAGCAGCAGGACGGCCCAGGCCGGCATCCAGGGCTCGAGCGGCTCGCGGAGGAGGAAGCCCGCACCCAGTCCCAGACACACGCAAGCGGGAACGATCGGTCCCCGGAATCCTCCCAGGCCCGACGCGACGAAGAGCACCGTGCCGATCAAAAGCAGGATCGGGCCCGGTCCCCGAAGGCCGAACTGGCGGGAGAGAAGAAAGTAGACGCCGACGGCGGTCAGCGCAATCCCGACGTTCAAGCTTCGGCGGTCGCGCGGACCCGTCGTCATCGCTTGCGGGCGAGCTCGGCGGCACGCGCGCCGGGCCCCGTGGCCTTTTCGGCGTCCCAGCGGTAGAAGCCCTCGCCGGACTTGCGGCCGGTGTGCCCCTCGGCCACCAGCGTGCGCAGGATCTCGGGAGGCGTGAAGCGCTCCGAGGGCAGCTCTGCGGCGAGGGTCTCGGCGATCGCGAGGCGGACGTCGAGCCCGACGAGGTCGCTCGTCTTCAGGGGGCCCATGCGGTGCCCGTATCCGAGCTCGAGAGCCCGGTCGATGTCCTCCGCCCCCGCGATGCCCTCCTCGACCATCCGCATGGCTTCCAGCCCCAGCGCCACGCCCAGACGCGATGTCGCGAAACCCGGCGAGTCGAAGACGAGCACGGGCTCCTTTCCCAGGGATCGCGCGAAGTCGAGCGCCCGCGACTCGGTCTCTCGGGAAGTCTCCTTGCCCCGGACGATCTCGACCAGCGGCATCGCGGCCACGGGGTTGAAGAAGTGGATGCCGATGACCCGGTCCCGCCTTCCGGTGGCGTGGGCGATCTTCGTGATCGAGAGCGAGGACGTGTTGGTGGCCAGCAGAGTCCGGGGAGGGCAGAGGTCGTCGAGCTCGGAGAAGATCATGCGCTTTAAGTCCAGAGCTTCCGGAACGGCCTCGATCGCGATGTCGACGTGGGCCGCGTCCTTCAGCCTCTCGGCCACGCGGAGGCGGTGGTGCGCCTGCTCGGCGGCTTCCGAGGTGAGCTTGCCCTTGTCGATGGCGCGTCCCCAGGAGGACTCCACGTGCCCGCGCACGGCCCTCTGCGCGTCGGGGTCGGCGTCGAACACGGCCGTGTCGTGGCCGGCGAGCGCGCAGGCGCCCGCGATGCCGCGGCCCATGGTTCCCGCACCGATGACCAGGACGGAGGCCACGGAGAGGGATTATATGGAGCCGTCGAAGACGCGCGCAGCGTTTCCCCACAGGATCCGCGCCTTCGCTTCTTCGGACAGGGGCAGGGCCAGGAAGTCGTCCACGTTGCGCTTCATCGAAGCCACACCGGGGCTCGGATAGTCCGTTCCCCAGAGGCATCGCCCCGAAAGCTCCTCGAGACGCGGCAGATAGTCCAGCAGCTTCTTCGGCGGTATCCCCGAGAGGTCCAGGTGCACGTTGGGATGGCGTCGCACCAGAAACGCCGCCGTCTCCATGTAGAGGGGGCGTCCGGCATGGGCGAGCAGGATCTTCAGACGCGGGAAGTCGACGGCGACGTCGTCGACGGGCATCGGGTCGGCGAAGCGGTTGCGCGCGCCGGGGAAGACCGACGTGCCGGTGTGGATCGTGACCGGCCGGGAGAGCTCCTGGGCGATCGCGTAGACGTCGGCAAGCCCCTGCATTCCGTCGAGGTAGGCGTTGGCCGCGAAGAGCTGGTGCGGCGGATGGATCTTGATCAGACGGATGCCGAGATCTCCGAGGAGGCGCCGCGCCTCTCCGGCGGCATCCTTGCAGTGGCGGGGATTCACCGAGCCGACGGCATAGAGCCGGTCCTCGTGTCCCCGCACGTAGCGCGAGACCCAGTCGTTGGCGGACGCGTCGAAGCCCATGACCTCGGGCGCGACGTAGTTGATCAGCGCGGCGCGCTCGATGCCCTCCCGATCCATCAGCCGCAGCAGCGCGTTCGGGTCGGCCAGGGCCGTCTGCACCTCCTCCAGGTCCCGCCGTCCGGAGCGCATGAGAGCCAGCGCCCCGGGATGCATCTGCTCCCAGGGCTGGACGTGGATGTGGCAGTCGAAAACGCGCATGCGCGGAGCCTAGCAGGCTGCTGCCCGATCCCTTCTCTGGTAACCTGATGACACGCGAATGCCGAACATTCGAGCCCGGTTTCTGGCCGGTGTGTGCGCCCTGGCCGCCACTGTCGCGGCCGCGGCTCCGAGGCCTCCCACGCCCGTTCCCACGCGGATTCCGACACCCGTGCCGCCCGAGCGCGCAACCGCGGTCAACAAGGGAGCCGCTCCCGACAAGCGGGACGCGCGCTACCCGAATCCCTTCGTCAGCTTCTCGAAGATCATGCGCGTGGAGGAGGTCGATCTCGACAACGACGGCATCGCCGAGGCGCTGGTCGAGGGGATCGGCACGTTTCGCAGCCTCCCGCAGGACATCCCCGTCCTGGGCTTCGTCTCGCGCTCCCGGCTGCCGTTCGAGAACCCGATCTTTGCGGTCTTCAAGCGCATCAAGGGCGGCGACTGGGACCTGCTTCTCGCCGGCCACCTGCCGCTGCGCTGCCGCCAGACCGACGATCCCGCCAAGTGCGACGAGCTCTTCGCGTTCTACAGTATCCCTTTCCGCTTCGACGACCGGCGGCAGGTCGCGGTAGAGATCCTCCACGCAGGCGAGCCCCGCGTTTCGGAGACCCGGATCTATCGCCTCGACGGCGGCCGCCTGACGGAGACCTTCGGCATCGCGCTGCCGAAGTCGGCCGTCGAAGTCGCATTCGGGCCCGACGGAGTCTCGCGAAAGATCGCGGTCGACACCTTCATCAACAAGGAGCTGCCGCCGCGGTACCGGAGCTTCACGCTCGATTCGAACTACGTGTTCGGGGAGCGCAAGTTCCGGATCCTCTCGGAGAGCCTCGAGCCCGAGATGGGAGGCGGAGACGTCGATCTCTCCTACTGGGGACTGGTCCACCAGCCGACGTTCACCGGGGATGTCGCGCGCCTGCAGGAGCGCCAGCGGCGGGCGGCGACCGAGGCTCCCTGGACGCTCGATCCGCTGGAGCTGGTGAAGAAGCGTTACCCGGACGCGAAAGATGTCCGCCTGGGCGTCAAGCAGTCCGGCCTCGCGGTCGTGGACTTCGAGCGCGTCGGCTGCCCGGCGCACGTGGTCGTCTTCCAGCCCCTGCGCGAGACCGAGGGGGAGAGAAGCCTCTGGGACTTCGCCGTGATCCGCTCGCCCGAGGAGCCGGCGTACGAATGTCTCGGGGAAGCTCCGCTCAAGGGGCAGTAGCCAAAGCTCTCCGGACACGTCCGTACAGGTAGGACGCGGACAGCGCCGCGGCGTTGACGGCGGTTCCGAGCAGCACCGGATCGCGGCCTCCGAGGAATTCCGGCGCGAACCGCGCCGCGACCGCCGTCGCTCCGCCCAGGATCATCGCGGCGATCGCTCCGGCGGGAGGAATGCGCCCGCGTCCGGGCAGAAACGCCGCGAGAACCGGCAGGATCAGGCCCGACGCGAAGATCGAATAGCCGAGCTTCAGGGTCTCGAGGACGTTGCGGTCCAGGGCGAGCGCCGTCGCGAGTCCGAGGGCCCCAAAAACGGCGGGGAACGCGCGCGCGAGCGAGAGCGGAACCGCCCGGCCCGTCAGCGCCGGCAGCAGATCGCGCGCGGTCACGGCCGTTGCCGAAAGCAGGACCACGTCCGCCGAGGTCTGCATCGTGGCCACCAGGGCGACGAGCACGAGCGCCGACAGCGCGGGCGGCAGGAAGGCGAGGACGGCGGCGGGAAGCGCGTCGGTCGGCGCGATCGGAGGCAGCGACGCGCGCGCGACGAGCGCGATCGCCGCCACGGAGAGACCGAAGAGGACCTTCGATCCGGCCGCGAGGAGCACCGCCCGGCGGGCCGCGCTCTCGTCACGGCTGGAGAAGAGCTTCAGGTAGACGTCGCTTCCGACCAGGTGCGGCAGGCCCACGAGGACGAGCATGGCGACGACGTCGGTGAAGCGAAAGCTCGGCGAAGTCGGAAAACTCCAGAGCTCGTGCGGAAGCGCGGAGAGACCTCCCGCACGCGGCAGCGCGGCGCACAGCGCGATTCCCGGGATCCCGATCAGCATCAGCCCGTACTGGAGCAGGTCCGTGCGCACCACGGCGAACTGGCCGCCCAGAGCCGTGTAGGACACGAACACCGCGGTGGAGGCGACGATCGCGAAGTCCGGCGCGACGCCGAAGGCGGTCGTCAGCACGACCTGGGTCGCCTCCGTCAGGAGCGCGAACCAGACGATCTCCGCGGCCACGACGAGGATGGCCGCCGCGCGGCGCGCGGGCTCGCCGTAGTAGCGACCCACGATCTCGGGCAGCGTCACGGCGCTCTCGCGGCGCACGCGGCGGGCCAGGAAGAGTCCCAGCGCCGCCAGGCCCAGCGCTCCTGACAGGTCCAGCCAGAGGCCGGTGAGTCCGTGCGTGTAGACGAGGGCCGCCAGCGCGATCGTCGTGGAACCGCCGGTCGTCAGCGAGGCGAGGCCGGTGAACGTCCAGAACGTCGAGAGCGACCGGTCGGCCACGAAGAAGGAGACCTCGTCTTTCCCGGCGCGAGTTCGCCATATCACACCGATCGCGAGGACGGCGGCGAGATAGACGACGAGGGCCCCCAGGAAGAGGGTCGGCACGGAATCGGCATTATCCACGTCCCGGACGCCGTTTCGGACACTTCGCCGTCTTTGGGATAATGCCGCGACTTTTGAGAGGACATTTGAGGAACGAAGCTTCGAAGCTGCCGTTGCGCTCGAGAGTGTGGAGAGGGACGGCGCTTTTCGCGCGCGCGTGCGGTTGGTGAGCTTCAGCAGTACTCGCGCGAGGCGCCGGGGACTCGGTGCGGCGGCGGGACTCGCGCTCGTTCTGGCGCTTTCGCCCGGAGCCGCGGCGGAGACGTTTCCGCTGTTCGAGGGCGAGGATTCCGCCGCCGTCTTTTCCGGAGAGACGCAAGGCCTGACGCTCGACGCGACGTTTCCGGCCCTCGAAGCTCCGGACCTCGTGGCGGCCGTTCTCGCGTCCATGCAGGATCCCAGGCCTCCGGACCCGACCGTGCTCGCGCCTCCGGGCCGCCGCCCCAACAAGAGGCGAGCCACGATCATCTCGACCGCGGTGCTCGTCCTCTCGGCGGTCGCCTCGTCGTCCACCATCTGGCGGCACGGGTACGAACCGTTCAACTTCCACAACGAGTTCTGGTTCGGCAAGCATACGTATGCGGGCGGGGCCGACAAGGCCTCGCACTTCGTCCTCTACAACGGCCTCGCGCGGGAGCTTCAGATCGGCTACTACCGGATGAACTATTCGCGGGATCAGGCCGAGCTGATGGCGTTCCTGACGTCGATGGGCGCCGGGCTCGCTACGGAGATCGGCGACGCGTTCACCCTTTTCGGCTTCTCCTACGAGGACATGATCATGGACGCCGCGGGCGCTGCGACCGCGATCCTCGTCTCCCGAAACGGCCTGGACGATCTGATCGGATTTCGTTTCGGCCCCGTGCCCAATCAGACTCCCCAGCCCTGCTGCCCGGTCAACGAGACCGGCAAGGACTACTCCGAAGAGATTTATACGGCCGACCTGAAGATCCCGGGCCTGGCCCGGCGTATGAAGTTCGACCCCGGCCCGGCCCGCTTCCTGCTGGTGTCGATGACCTACGGCAGCAAGGGCTACAAGAACTCTCTGCCGCAGTACCGCGAACAGCAGATCGGCATCGAAGTCGGCGTGAATTTCCCCGAGATCCTGACCGCGGTCGGCGTGCGCGACACGACCTGGTGGGGGCGTTGTCTCTTCATCTTTTTCAACTTCGTGCGCATCCCGTACACGCAGATCGGCTATCGGTACGATTTCGTCCACCATCAGTGGTGGGGCCCCAACATCGGACAGGAGTACGACCCCGGGCCGGGCGTCACGGGAGGCGCCGGCGCGCCGGCGCGAATCGGCCGGCGCTAGCGCACGCGCTTCGCCGCTTCCCGCAGCACGGCTTCCATCACTACGGTCCCGACGGCGAGCGCGCGCTCGTCGAGGTCGAACTCGGGAGAGTGGTGCGGGCGCAGGTTCCCCTCCCGCGCGCAGCCCACGAAGAAGAAGCAGCCCGGCACTTGATCGAGGTAGACGGACATGTCTTCGCCGCCGAGTGTGCGGGTGTCGGTCTCGACGTTGTCCTCGCCGAGAATGCGGCTGGCGGTCTCGATGACGAGCTCGGCCATCGCCGGATCGTTGACTGTGGCGCCGTTGGTGCGCTCGTAGGAGAGATTCGCGGTGACGCCGCATGCGGAGGCCGTGCCGTGCACGATCCGCGCGATCTTCTCGGGCAGCGCCTTCCCGGTTTCCGGAGTGAAGGAGCGGGCGGTGCCTTCGAGGCGGACGGTGGAGGGAATGACGTTGAAGGCCGACCCCCCGTGGATGCTGCCGACCGTGACCACGGCGGAATCCAGCGGCGAGATCTCGCGGGCCACGACGGCCTGGAGGCCCTCGATCACCCGCGCGGCCGCCAGGATCGGGTCCGAGGCCTCGTGGGGCATGGCGCCGTGGCCGCCGCGGCCGACGATCTCGATCTCGAAGTGGTCGACCGCGGCCATGAGGGCGCCGCGGTTGACGCCGATCCGGCCGACAGGCAGCGGGCTCCAGAGGTGCAGTCCGAACGCCGATGCGACACCCTCGAGAGCGCCGTCGGCGATGCACGCCTGAGCTCCTCCCCGGCCCTCCTCGGCGGGCTGAAAGAGAAACCGTAGCGGAGCCGGCGGAGGAACCCGGGCGAGGCGCGCCGCCACCGCGAGCGCGATCGCGACGTGCCCGTCGTGCCCGCAGGCGTGCATGCGGCCGGGGATCGTCGAAGCGTAGGTCTCGCCGCTGGCCTCGGTCAGCGGGAGAGCGTCCATGTCGGCGCGGTACATCACGCGCGGGCCGCCGTGACCGAGGTCGCCCACGACGCCTGTTCGCCCGACGCGCTCGCGCGGCGTCAGACCCAATTCCTTCAGTCGGACCGCGGCGATGCCGGCGGTCCGGCGCTCTTCGTAGGCGATCTCGGGATGGCGGTGCAGATCGCGCCGCGTCGCGACGAGGCGTTCGTACTCCTCGGCCGGGAAACCGTCGGGAGGCGACACGGGCGGATTATAGAATCCCGGCATGGCCGACATCGTTCCGGTGGCGCTCGACGAGTACGTGCGGGGACTCCTTCCGGTGCGCCCGACGGTGATCGCGGAGATGGAAGACTATGCGGCCGAGCACGACGTGCCGATCGTGGGCCCTGCCGTCGGAACGCTGCTCGAGATCCTGACGCGTTCGATCGGCGCGACCCGCGTCTTCGAGATGGGCAGCGCCATCGGCTACTCGACGGCGTTTTTCGCCCGGGCCGTGGGGAAGGGAGGCCAGGTCGTCTATACCGACGGCAGCGCCCAGAACGCGGACCGCGCCAAGGTCTACCTGGAGCGCGCGGATCTGGCCGACCGCGTGGTTTTCCGCGTGGGCGACGCGGCGGAAGCCCTCGATTCCACGACCGGCTACTACGACGTGATCTTCATCGACGTGGACAAGGACGGCTATCCGCGGGCGCTGAAGTCCGCGGCGCCGCGGGTCCGCAAAGGAGGCTATCTCCTGGCGGACAACACCCTCTGGTCGGGCCGGGTCGTGGATGCCGCGTCCCGCGACAAGGCCACCGAAGGAATCCGCCAGTTCAACCGGACGCTCTTCGCCCTGCAGGAGTTCCGGTCGGTGATCGTGCCGCTGCGCGACGGCGTGGCGATCGCCCGCCGCGAGTAGCCGTGCCGACGCGAGAAGAGCTGCGGGCTCGTTTTGCCGCGGTCGTCTCGCGGCCGGAGCCGGATCTGTTCGAGGGCGCGCTCGCGGTGGCGGCCCTGGTGAATCCGCGCGAGGACCTCGAGGCGGCGCGGGCCGCGATCGCCGCAATGGCGGTGCGGGTGCGCGACGCCTCGGGCTTCGACGAGGCGCCGCACGCGGTCCTGCGCCGCGTGCTCTTCGCCGAAGAGGGATTTCGCGGAGATGGCGAGACCTACGACGCGCCCGAGAACTCGTCGGTCGCGCGCGTGCTGGCGCGGCGGCAGGGAATGCCGATCACTCTGGCGATCGTGACGATGGAGGTCGGGCGTCTGGCGGGTCTCCGCCTGACCGGCGTCGGACTGCCCGGCCACTTCGTGGTGGGCGGACCGGACCTGCCCGAGGGCACGTTCCTGGATCCTTTCGACGGGGGCACGCTGTACGATCCGGCCGGTCTCTCGCGACGCCTGGGCTCGATCTTCGGTTCCGCCGTGGCGCTCTCGACGGATCTGCTGCGCCCGGATCCTTCCCGCGCAATTCTCGCGCGCGTGCTCCTGAACCTGCGCCGGTCGTACGAGCGGCGCGAGCGCTGGGAAGACGCCCTCGCGGCTCTCGACTACGCCGAGATCCTGCAGCCGGACGTGGCGGCGCACCGCCGCGAGCGCGGCCTGCTGCTCTTGAAGTGCGGCCGCGCGGACGAAGCCGCGGAGATCCTGGAGGGCGATGCCGAGGTCGCCGACGGCGAAGACGACGACGCGGAAGAGATGCGGCGTCTGATGGCCCAGGTGCGGGACCGGGAGGCCGGCGGCGGGCAGACCGAGAGCGCGCGGCGCACTTTCACGCTCGATCAAGCCCGTGCGCTGCTGCCGCGGGTCCAGGAGCGGACCGCGGAGGCCGTCACGCGGTTCGGCCAGCTTGCCGGGGACCAGGACGAGGCGAGGGAGTCCGTGGTGCGCGACTGGGCCGAAGAGATGCTGTCGCTCGGCATCGAGGTCAAGGGAATCTGGCTCGTGGACTTCGATTCGGGCGCCGGATACTACTGCTGGAAGTATCCCGAGCCGTCGCTGAACCACTTCCACGGATACGAGGAGGGATTCGCGGGCCGGCTGCCGTTGACTTAACCGTCGCGGGAGCTTGCGAGGAGACCTGCGGCCTACGGCCGCACCGGCCGTCCGCTCGCCGAAAAGAGGCTCGACGGACGGCCTGGTCTCCTCGCTGCGCTCCCGCTCCCGCTCCCGCGGCGCGAGGCTCCTCCCTCGGTTACTTCGGGAGACTCCTCCCGCCGCGAAGGGCACGAACCGAATCGACGACTCGGACTGGCCTAGAGTTTCCCCCAGTCCACGCGCGGCGTCAGCGCCTCGACGAACGCCTCGAGCCCGGTCCGATCCTCCGCGTCGAAGCGGTTCTTCTCGGGCGAATCGACGTCGAGGACGCCTCGCAGGACTCCGTTCTGCAGGATCGGCACGACGATCTCCGAGCGCGAGTCTTCGTCGCACGCGATGTGGCCCGCGAACGCGTGGACGTCGGGCACGATCAACGTCTCGCGCGCCTGCGCGGCCGTGCCGCAGACCCCCTTGCCGAGAGGGATGCGCACGCACGCGGGCTTGCCCTGGAACGGGCCCAACACGAGCTCCTCGCCGCGCAGCAGATAGAAGCCCGACCAATTCACACGATCCAGCGCCTGCGCCAGGAGTCCCGAGGCGTTGGCGAGGTTCGCGAGGGCGTCGGTCTCGCCTTCGAGGAGGGCGGAGAGCGATCGCGAGAGCTCACGGTACGTCTCGGGCTTGGGCCCGATCCGCTTCAGGGTCACCTTGAACACGGCCGGATTCTACGCTGGGTATGATGCGCCGCGATGTCGGTGCTGCGGGGACGCGTGCTCGTCCTCTACGTCGGGTGCTGCGCGGTCTGGGGCTCGACGTGGCTGGCGATCAAGGTGGGCCTGCAGGACCTGCCGCCGCTCTGGTTCGCCGGCATTCGCATGGGGTTGGCCTGGGTGCTCCTGACGCCGTTCGCCCTCAGGGCGGCGTCGGGCCGGCCGGCGCCCGCGCAGAAGAAGTGGATGGCGCTGGGCGGCTTCCTGCAGATCGGCCTTCAGTACGCCTGCATCTTCACGGCCGAGCAGTGGATCGACTCGGGCCTGGCGGCGCTGCTCTTCGCGACCTTTCCGATCTTCGTCGGCGTCTTCGCGCATTTCCTCCTGCCGGACGAGCCCCTGACGCGGCGCACCCTCGCCTCGGCGGCGCTCGGGCTTGCGGGAGTCGCCGTGATCGAGGCGCCGTCCGCGCGCACGATGTTCTCGACGGAGACCCGGCTTCTGCTCCTGGGAAGCGCGATGATGCTTCTGGCCGCGGCGGTCGCGGCCTTCGCCAACGTGCTCAACAAGAAATACCTCTCGGACGTCTCGCCGCTGCGAAACGTCTGGGGTCAGACGCTGGTGGGGTCTTCGCTGCTGCTGGCCTTCGCCGCCACCGTCGAGCGCGGAGCCGTCTTCCGCTGGACGCCGGGGTCGCTGGGGGCGCTCTTCTACCTCGCGATCTTCGGCACCGCGCTCCCGTTCGTCGGGTTGTTCTGGCTGTTGCCGCGGGTGCCCGTCGCCGTCATCGGCATGATTCCCGTCATCGACACCGTGATTGCGGTGATTCTCGGGAGCATCGTCCTGGGCGAGGCGGTTTCGGGGCGGGTGGCCGTGGGAGGGGCGCTGATCCTCGCGGGCGTTCTTCTGGTCGCAAGGGCCGGCGGCCCCCCCTGACCCGGACGCTACGCGCGCGGATAAATGGGCAGCCAGGCGCGCGTGACGTAGTCCGACACCGTGATCACGATCAGGAACGCCAGCCACAGGATACTCGAGGCGACGACGAGGATCGTGAGCCTGGGCGAGTCCTTCAGGTGCATGAAGATCAGGGCGACGAGAAGCGCCTTGGTCACCGCGATCGCCAGTGCGACCGGCGTGTTCCAGACGCCGAGGTGCTGAAACGCGGCCCAGACCGTGAGCGCCGTGAACGCCATCAGCGCGGCGAAGACGGCGAAGTACGCCTTGGGCGGAGCGGAATGCGTCTCGTTGTGGCTCACAGCGTGTGCCTCCCCAGCAGGTAGAGCAGCGGGAAGAGGAAGATCCAGACGATGTCCACGAAGTGCCAGTACAGGCCGATGTTGTCCACGGGCGAGTAGTACCGCGGCGAGAACGCGTCGGCCCGCGCCTTGACGATCAGCCACGTCAGAAGACCCACGCCGATGATCATGTGGAGGGCGTGCAGCCCCGTCATGCAGAAATAGAGCGAGAAGAACATCTCGGCCTGGCGGGGCAGGACCTCATGCGTCTTCTCGTCGTGCGGGACCACGAAATGCGGTCCCGGTACTTCGAGGCGGTCGAACTTCTGCTTGTACTCGACGTACTTGATCCCGAGAAAAACGCTGCCCAGCGCGATCGTCGCGAGGAGGAAGAGGATGATGAGCTTCTTCTTGCCGACCGAAGCCGCCCAGACCGCGAGCGCCATCGTCAGCGACGACAGGATCAGCACGCCCGTGTTGATCGCGCCGAGTCGGATGTCGAGCAGGTTCGATGCGCCTTCGAACGCGGTCCGGTAGGTCGACCGGTACACGACGTAAGCTGTGAACATGCCCGCCGAAGAACAGCACCTCGGTGACGAGGAAGAGCCACATCCCCAGCGAAGACGCCTCGTTCTGGGCCGGGAGGTCCACGAAGTGATGCCGCAGCTCCGGCGGCGCGTCGTGGGCGGCGGCGTGCGCGTGTGCGTCAGCCAACGGCCTTCTCCTCGTGTTGTCCCGTCAGGTAGTCGTAGGGGCGCCCGGTCACGACCGGCGTGTCGGGGAAGTTCTCGGTCGGCGGGGGCGAGGGCGTCTGCCACTCGAGTCCCGTCGCGCCCCACGGGTTGTCGGCCGCGTCCTTACCGTAGCGCATCGAATAGAAGAAGTAGATCAGCGGGATCAAATACCCGATGCCCAGGATCGACGCTCCCGCGGTCGACATGACGTTCAAGACCTGGAACTCCTCCGGATACGCGTGGTACCGGCGGGGCATCCCGAGGTACCCCACGATGAACTGCGGGAAGAAGGTCAGATTGAAGCCGATGAAGATGACCCACGCGGATACGCGGGACCAGTACTCGGGGTAGAGCTTGCCCGAGATCTTCGGCCACCAGTAGTGGAGGCCTCCGAGGTACGCCATGATCGTGCCGCCGACCATGATGTAGTGGAAGTGCGCGACGATGAAGTACGTGTCGTGCACGTGGACGTCCAGGCCCAGCGTCGCCAGCATCAGTCCGGTCAGTCCGCCGAACGTGAAGAGGCCGATGAATCCGAGAGCGTAGAGCAGGGGCGTCTGGTACGAGACCGAACCCTTGTAGAGCGTGGCCGTCCAGTTGAAGACCTTGATCGCCGACGGAATGGCCACCATGAAGGAGAGGATCGAGAAAACCAGCCCCGCATAGACCGACTGGCCCGACACGAACATGTGGTGGCCCCAGACCAGGAACGAGAGGACCGCGATCGCGACCGAGGAGGCCGCAATGAACTTGTAGCCGAAGACGGGCTTGCGCGAGAAGGCCGTCACGAGCTCGCTGATGACCCCCATCGCCGGCAGGATCATGATGTAGACGGCGGGGTGCGAGTAGAACCAGAAGAGATGCTGGAAGAGCACCGGATCGCCGCCCTGCGCCGGATCGAAGACGCCGAGGTGGAAGATCCGCTCGGCGGCCACGAGCAGCAGCGTGATCGCGATGACCGGAGTGCCCAGGAGTTGGATGATGCCCGTCGCGTACATGCTCCAGCAGAAGAGCGGCAGCCGCATCCAGGTCATCCCGGGGGCGCGCATCGTGTGCAGGGTGACTATGAAGTTCAAGCCCGTCACGATCGACGAAAACCCGTTGATGAAGATCCCCACGGCCGTCACCACGACCCAGCCGTTGGCGTACACCGTCGAGTACGGCGTGTAGAACGTCCACCCGGTGTCCACGCCGCCGTGGACGACCGCCCACAGCGCCATCAACCCCCCGATCATGTAGAGGTACCAGGAGAGGAGGTTCAGGCGCGGGAAGGCGACATCCTTGGCGCCGATCATCAGAGGGATCAGGAAGTTTCCGAGCACGCCCGGAATGCCCGGGATCATGAAGAAGAAAACCATCATGACGCCGTGCGTCGTGAAGATCCGGTTGTACATCCCGGCCTGGAAGACATCCCCGGCGGGGGTGAGCAGCTCCAGACGGATGAGCGCCGCGGCGAGGCCGCCGATCGCGAAGAAGAACGTAATGCCGATCAGGTAGAGGATCGCGATGCGCTTGTGGTCGGTCGTCAGCAGCCACGACTTCACGCCGTAGCTCGCGTTCAGGTAATCGACGCGTTGCGATGGAGGCGCCGTCGGGGTGCTCATCGGTGTGCTCATGGCCGGGAGGCCTTCCTTTCCGGGGTAATGGCCGGCGCCGCGGAAGCGGGAGCGCCGGCCGGGGGCGAGAGCGACTTGACGTACGCGACGAGCTGAAGAAGCCCTTCTTCGCTGATGAGCCCCTGGAAGGTCGGCATGATCGGGGGATAGCCGGCCACCAGCACGGCCTGCGGGTTCACGATCGAGTCGCGGATGTAGCTCTCGTCGGCCACGACGGTCCGTCCGTTGGCGAGCTGCACCTGCTTTCCGAAGAGGCCGTTGAGCGACGGTCCGCGCGACCCCGGCTGGTCGCCGTGACAGGTGTTGCAGGCGTGCTCGACGAAGCGCTTGGCGCCCGCGGCCGCGAGCGACTCGCCGGGCGCGCCGCCCGCGAGCCACGCCTGGTAGTCCGCCGGCGTCATCACGTAGACCCAGCCGATCATGTTGGAGTGCCGCGTGCCGCAGAACTCGGCGCAGAAGAGGTGGTACTTGCCGGGCTTCGTGGCCTCGAACCAGGCGGTCGAGAAGCGGCCCGGCACGACGTCCCGCTTGAAGCGGAAGGCGGGCACGTAGAAGCTGTGGATGACGTCCTCGGAGGCCATCGTCAGGCGCACCGGGACTCCCACGGGCACATGAAGCTCGTTCATCTCGCGGTGCCCGTCGGTGTGCTGCAGCTTCCACATCCACTGTTTCGCGGTCACGTAGATGTCGAGAGCGTTGGCCGGAGGCCGCGACAGGCGGAAATAGACGCTGGCGCCCCAGCCGAACATCACCAGCACGAGGCCGAACGGGATCACGGTCCAGACGATCTCGAGAAGTCCCGATTCGTGGACCTCGGTCGCGACCTCGTCGGGAGACTTGCGGTGGAACTTGATCGCGAAGACCACCACGAGCGCCCCGATCAGGAGCGAGAAGAACGCCGTGACGAGGATCAGAAAGACGTAGAGCGCGTCGACGTGGCCCGCGAACGAGGAGGCCTCCGGCGGGAAGAACGGCATCAGCGGACGCCTCCCGGGACGGCGCTCAGCGCGCGGGAGCGGCGGCGGGTCATTGCCCAGATCCCGATCCCGATCGCCAGGACGGTCGCAACACCCGCGAGCCGCACGATGTTGACGACGACGGCGCCGTACTTGCCGTTGGCCGGGTCGTAGTGGAAGCAGAACAGGAGGATCTGGTCCACCGGTGTCCCGATCTTCCCGGCCGATGCTTCGACGAGGCCCAGGCGCAGGTCGCGCGGTGCGTACTCGATGCCGTAGAAGTAGCGGGCCAGGCGCCCGTCCGGGGTCGCGACGAAGATCGCGCTGGCGTGCGCGAACTGCTCGTTCTCGGCGTCGTAGCGGTATCGGAAACCGACGGCCTTCGTCAGCGTCTCGATGGCGGCGGCGTCGCCCGTCCAGAAGTGCCAGCCGTTTGCGGCGTTCGGATGCCGGTAGCGCGAGAGATAGGCCTCCTTCTTCGCGGCGGCCATGGCCGGGGTCTCGCGGGGATCGAAGCTCACGGCCAGGACGTCGAAGTCTTTGCCGGCCTCGAGCGACATCACGTTGAGCGCGCCGATCAGGCCGTTCAAGACCTGGGTGCAGAGCATCGGGCAGTTGTAGTAGACGAGCGCCAGGATCACCGGCCGCTTCCCGAAGGCGTCGGAGAGATGCACCGGACGGCCGGTCTCGTCGCGCAACGCAAGCGAGAGCGGAAGCGGCGCGTTCAAGCGCTGGTCGATTCCGATCTGCTTGAGCATCTCCGGCTTCTCGTCGGCGCGGATGATCCGGCCCGGCGGCGGAGCCATGGATTGGGCGAGGGCGAGCGTCGTCCAGAGTGTCATCCCGAGCGCAGCGAGGGATCCCGATCTTGCAGCGCCGCGAACAAGTCCGGGATCCCTCGTCAGTCCGCTCCTCGGGATGACGGTCCTATTCGCAAGGGAGAGGGGGGCGATCACCCTCACTGCTTTCCCTCCTGCTGTCCGCCCGGGTTTGGCACGGGTGCCGCGGGCACGGCCGCGGGCGCAGCCGGCAGAGGTCCGACCCCGCGCTGCTCGATCAGATCCATCGCCCGCTCGATCGGGATGTGGACGACGCCGTTGGAACGGTCCATCCAGCCGTAGCTCGACAGCCGGTTCGACTCCGCGGCTTCGAAGTCCTTCCAATGGCGGACCGGGTAAACCTGGAGCCGCGGCGCGGGCGGCACGAGATCCTGACGGGCCTGCAGACCCGCGGCGGACACCGAGGCTTCGTCGCGACGGTCCGCCACGCCCTCGAAGCCCTTGAAGAGCAGCGCCATCAGCACCATCGCGACCGCGCCCATCACGAGGAGCACGACGCCGAATCCGACGACGACCTTCGTCTGCACGCCCGAAGGCTCGGCGGCGACGCCATGGTGCGGCGCGGGCTTATTCGCGTCCATGCTCGAGAGCCTCCTCGAAGCCGGGGTCGTGGCGCGGAAGCAGCGGCCGCGTCGGGAGCGTCCGCGCGTAGAAGAACAGCCACACGCCTCCCAGACCCACGGGCAACGCGATATCCATCCATGAGATGGAGAACTTCCCCTGTGAGAACGCGGGCAGGACCATCCACGCCATGTTCACGAAGTTCATGACGACGAGCATCGTGGCCGCGAAAGAGAGCAGCCGCGGTTCGCGATTCGCCTGCCGGGAGAGCAGCAGAAGGAACGGCACGACGAAGTGGAAGAGCAGGACCGCGAGGCCCACCCATCCCCAGCCTCCGCGGAAGCGCGCGAGGTACCAGGAAATCTCCTCCGGAAGATTTCCGGACCAGACGATCAGGTACTGGGAGAAGTTGACGTAGGCCCAGAACATCGTGAACGCGAAGAGCATCTTTCCGAGATCGTGGAGGATCCGGCCGCCGAGGAATTCCGACAGCGGCGGACGGTGCGAGAGGCGAACCACTGTCACCGTCGCCAGGGCGAGGGCCCCCAGCGCCCCGCTGACCATGAAGAGGACGCCGTACATCGTCGAGAACCAGTGCGGCTCGAGCGACATCACCCAGTCCACCGCCGTGAACGTCACGGTCAGGGCGAACGCGACCAGGCCGCCCCCCGAGAGAAGCTGCAGCTTCCGGTCGATTCTCCCGTGGTCGTCACTCGAGTCCTGCTCGCGCGACCACTTGTTGAGAAAGAACGCGATCAGCAGCCACGCGGCGAACGCCACGGCGGCTCGCACCAGGAAGAACGGGACGTTCAGGTAGAAGGTCTTCTGGCGCAGGATCGGGTCGTGCGCAACCGCGTCCGCGTGCGTCCATTCGTAGAGCCGGTGCATTCCGAAGACGACCGGCAGGAAGGCGAGCGTCGTCAGAGGCAGCACGCGCGTCGCGGCCTCCAGCGTCCTTCGGATCGCGATTCCCCACGCGCCTCCCGTCAGGTACTGGAGCATCACCACCGCGAGCGACCCGACGGCGAGTCCGTTCCAGAAGACGAACGCCAACAAATACGAGCGAAAGAACTGTTCGGGACGGGCAAAGCCCGCGGCCGCCGCCGCCACCAGCCCGACGAGGCCCACGATGAGCGCGGTTCGGCCGAAGCGGCCCAGAACCGCCGGAAGCGTCGGGTCCTCCGCGAGCGTCCGACTCACGTGCGCTTCCTCGCGGCGGCTCACCCGTGCTTCCTCTCCGGCGTCGCCTCGATCTCCTTGTCGAGCTCGAGGGCCTTCTTCCAGTCGTCGGGCGAGAGAGGGAACGGAGGAGCCTTCGGGGACATCTCGGGGTTTTCCAGCTGCGGACGCGCGTCGGCGGGCACGTCGGACAGCGTGGTGCGCTGCGAGAGCTGGAGCGCGCGAACGTAGGCGGCAATCGCCCACCGGTCTTCCGGCGGGATCTGCGCGGAGTAATCCATCATCGCTCCGAAGCCGCGCGTCATGACGTCGAAGAAGTAGCCGATGGGCGCCTCGCGGAGCCGGTCGATGAAGAAGGCCGGAGGCTGCCGATAGCCGCGCTGAACGACCATGCCCAGCCCGTCCCCGGTCAATCCGTGACACGGCGTGCAGTAGATGCGGTAGCGGTCGCGCCCGCGCTCCAGCAGCGCGCGCGTCAGCGGCACCGGCAGCGAGGCGGCCGGCTGTCCGTTCGCGTCCTTCCCCGTCGTAAACCGCGCGTCGGCGAGGAGCGCCCCCCGCGCGACCGTGTCCTCGACCACGGGACGCGCCGACCGTCCGTCCTCGAAAAACGCCGATCCGCGCAGGTCCTTGTACTTGGGCTGGTCCTGCATGTCCTGGCGGCAAGCTGCGGCAAGAATCGTTGCGGCAATGAGAGCCCAATGGCGCCGCGGCTTGCGGTTCCAGGTTCCAGGTTCCGGGTTCCGGGAGAGGCGTCCGGCGCCACCACTCGGAACTCGGAACTCGGAACTCGGAACCCTCTCCACTACTCCTCCACATCCATCACGACCCGCGGTCCCAGCTTCGTCAGAAAGGCCCAGGTCTCGTCGTGGTCGAACTTGGGGTCCTTCGACTCGATGCACAGGAAGAAGCGGTCGCGCGAGGCCAGGGCGAAGCGGGGCGCGTTGAAGACCGGGTGATACGGCATCGGCAGCCCGTTCAAGGCGAGCATGCCCAGCACCGCGGCGAACGCCGCGAAGAGGATCGTCGTCTCGAACGTGGGAACGATGAAAGCCGGCGCGCTGTGGTACGGCTTTCCGCCGACGTTTAGAGGATACGCAATGACGCTCGTCCAGTAGCAGAGCGCGTAGCCGCACAGGCCGCCCAGGAGTCCCCCTCCGAGGACCACGGCCGGCAGTTTGCGGTCGTGGATGTCGAGGGCCTCGGCCAGGGCCTCGATCGGATATGGCGAGTAGGCGTCGAGCTTCGTGTAGCCCGCCTCGCGCGTCTGCCGGGCGGCCTCGACGAGGTCCTGCGGGTTCTCGAACTCGGCCATCAGGCCATACAGGGAGACGGGCGCGGTCACGGTTCTTCCTCGACCTTGGCCTCGGGAAGGAGGGCCCGCATCTCGAAGATGGAGATCATCGGGAGCATGCGGATGAAGAGGAAGAGCAGCGCGATGAAGAGCCCGATCGAGCCGATGTACGTCATCCAGTCGAAGATGGTCCCGCTGTACAGGCCCCACGACGAGGGCAGGAAGTCGCGGGAGAGGCTGACGACGACGATGACGTAGCGCTCCAGCCACATTCCGACGTTGACGATCATCGCGACGACGAAGAGCGTTGAAACGTTGCGGCGGATCTTCCGGAACCAGAGCGTCTGCGGCGCCACGAGGTTGCAGAACAACAGCGCCCAGTACATGTGCTTGTAGGGCCCTTGCAGCCGGTTCCAGATCATGAAGCGCTCGTACGTGTTGCCGCTGTAGAGCGCCATGAAGGCCTCGACGACGTAGCCGTAGCCGACGATCAGCCCCGTCGCGAGCAGGATCTTGGCCATGTTGTCCATGTGCTTCATCGTGATGAAGTCCTGGAGGCCGTACATCTTTCGCAGTGGAATGGCGAGCGTGATCACCATCGCGAAGCCGGCGTAGATCGCGCCGGCCACGAAGTAGGGCGGGAAGATCGTGGCGTGCCAGCCAGGCACGATGCCGGCCGCGAAGTCGAGAGACACCACCGAGTGCACCGAGAGGACCAGCGGCGTCGCGAGCCCGGCCAGCAATAGCGAGGCCGTCTCGTAGCGCTGCCAGTGCCGCGCGGAGCCGCGCCACCCCATCGCCAGTGCGCCGTAGAGGATCTTGGCCCAGAGCTTCTTGGCGCGATCGCGAAGGGTCGCCAGATCCGGGATCATCCCGACGTACCAGAAGAGCGCCGACACCGTGGCGTACGTCGAGACGGCGAAGACGTCCCAGATCAGAGGGCTTCGGAAGTTCGGCCACATTCCCATCGCGTTCGGATAGGGGATGAGCCAGTAGTCGAGCCACGGCCGGCCGGTATGGAGCGCGGGATAGAGTCCCGCGCAGGCGACCGCGAAGATCGTCATCGCCTCGGCGAAGCGGTTGATCGAGTTGCGCCAGGGCTGACGCAGGAGAAGCAGGATGGCCGAGATCAGGGTTCCCGCGTGGCCGATGCCGATCCACCAGACGAAGTTGACGATCTCGAATCCCCAGCCTACGGGCTGGTTCACGCCCCAGACGCCGATGCCGCGGAAGAGCAGCCACGTCACGGCGAAGAGAAGCATCATCGTCAGCGCGAACCCGACCGCGGCTCCGACGAACCAGGCCTTCGGCGTGCGGCGCGAGAGCGCGATCGAGGCGAGCTTGTCGGTGAGCGTCGTGAACGTGTAGCCGGGCGCGAGGATCGCGCCCGAGGGCGGCGGCTGCGGCGTCCGCGTCTCGTCGTTCATGCGCCCTTCTTCTCCGCCGGGGCGGCGCCGGCCGCCAGAGCCGTGCTGGGGTTCGACAACGAGGCGAGATACGTGGTCCTCGGGCGCGTGCCGAGCTCGGCCAACACGCCGTAGGTCCGCTTCTCCGCGCGGAGCTTCGAGACGGCGCTCTGCGGATCGTCGATGTTCCCGAACGTGATCGCCTGCGCCGGGCAGGCCTGCTGGCACGCGGTCACGATCTCGCCGTCCTTGATCGGGCGGTTCTCGCGCTCGGCGGTGTAGCGCGCGCGATTGATGCGCTGGACGCAGTAGCTGCACTTCTCCATGACGCCGCGGCTGCGCACCGTGACCTCGGGATTGCGCGCCATCTTCAGGATCTCGGTCTTGAAGTCCGAGTAGAGGAAGAAGTTGAAGCGCCGCACCTTGTACGGGCAGTTGTTGGAGCAATACCGGGTGCCGACGCACCGGTTGTAGACCATCTGGTTCAAGCCCTCGGCGCTGTGCACCGTGGCGTTGACGGGGCAGACGGTCTCGCACGGCGCGTTCTCGCAGTGCATGCACGTCAGGGGCTGGTGCAGTGTCTCGGGATTCTCGAGGTCGCCCTTGTAGTAGCGGTCGATCCGGATCCACTGCATGGCGCGGCCCCGCGCGACCTGGTCCTTGCCGACGACGGGGACGTTGTTCTCGGACTGGCACGCGATCACGCAGGCGTTGCAGCCGACGCACGCCGAGAGATCGATCGACATGCCCCAGGCGTAGCTGCCGGTCGGCATCCGCGGGTAGAGCGAGTCCCGCGGACCCGGAGGTTCCTCGCCTATCTTCGCCACGACCTCGGGGTCCTCGCGGTATGCCGCGGCGGATACGGCGCGGACAGGATCGCGCCCTTCCATCGACCAGTGGTGCTGGGTCGTGGCGAGCGCCTCGCGCCGCAGAGTCTTATGAAGCTGCAGCCCGGGAGCGGACCAGAGGCCGTCGGACGTTCGCAGCCGGTAGGCGTCGAAACCCTTTCCGTCGGCGACACGGCCGCCTCGCGTCCGCCCGTTTCCGAAGTGCACCGTCACGCAGTCCGGCGCCTGGCCGGGCAGGACCCAGACCGGAGCGGCGACCTTGCGGTCCTTGAGCGAAAGCTCGACGACGTCCTCGGTCGTCACGCCGAGCTTCTGCGCCGTGGCCGGACTGATGAGCGCCGCGCTTTCCCACGTCAGCTTGGTCAGGGGCTTCGGCGAGCTCCTGGAGCCATCCGTTGTTGGCGTAGGAGCCGTCCCAGATAGTGGGGTCGGGGCGGAGCAGGAGCGTGAGACCGGTTCCCGGTTCCGGGTTCCGGGTTCCGGGTGGAACCGCGGAGCGAAGGCTCACGGATTTCGCGGGAAATGCCGAGCCTTCGACGACGCCGTCGTGGAGAGCCTTGCGCCAGGCGGCTTCGAAATCGCCGCCGGGGAGCTTGCCCTTCCAGTACGTCTTGACGATGTCGTGTGCGCTCGCCTCGGGCTGATCGGCGAACGCGGCGATGAGCTCGTGCGCGGTCTTCCCGGCGAAGAGGGGAGCGATCAGGGGCTGCAGGATCGTCACCGTGCCGTCCAGCGACCGCGCATCGCTCCAGCACTCCAGTGGATGCGCCGCGTTGACATGCCAGTGGCAGAGCCGAGACGTCTCGTCTTCGTAGAGACCGAGGTGAATCCGCAGGCCGACCTTCGCCATCGCATCGGCGAACGCGAGGTCCGCCGGAGCGTCGAAAACCGGATTGCCGCCGACGATCACGAGTGTCGAGACCCGTCCCGCGCGCATGTCGTCCACCAGCGCCGCGAGAGTGGCCCCGGTCGATCCGCCTTCGGCGGCGGGCTCGGTGTAGGAGACCGTCTTGCCGGAGTTGCCGAGCGACGCGTTGATCGCGTGCGCCAGCGCGTGCACGGAGGGAGGCTGCGACTCGCCGGCGACGACGAGGCTCGATCCGCGGTGCGCCTTCAGGTCCTCCGCCACGGCGGAAGCGAAGGCATCGGCCGGAGCCGCCGCCGTCCCCGCTCCGACGGCTGCGGCCACGGAGCGCGCGAAACCTTCGATCTGGTCCGGCGTCATCGGCCGGCGATGGTCGGCCCGCGCGCCGGTCAGCGTCGGCGTGGACTCGACGACGTAGAGCCGGTTGATCTCATCCGCCTTGCGCCGCCGCGAAGCGAAGTCGCGCACCGTGCGCGGCATCGCCGGGCCCGCGCCGAGGAAATCGGACTCGAGGGAAACGATGACGTCGGCCTTGTCGAACGCGGGCTGCGGCTCGAGCCTCTCGCCGAATGCGAGGCGCGTGCCCTCGAGCACGTTCTCGCGGCCGACCGGCTCCCACGCGACCCACTTCGCTTCCGGAAACGCGGCGAGGACGGCCGAAAGCTGGCTCTTGAGCGTCGGCGATGTGACCGCACCCGTCAAGAACCGCAGTCCCGCGCCCTTGCCGTCGCGCTCTTTCTCGAGGGCCAGGCGCGCCGCGGCCAGGAACGAGGACCACGGTCGGATCTCGCCGCGCTGGGTGATGGCCTGCGAGCGGTCGGGGTCGTAGAGATTCAGGATGAAGCCCTGCATGAAGACGTCGGTGCCGCCGAGGCTCGCGGGATGGAGCGCGTTGCCTTCGACCTTGATGGGGCGTCCCTCGTAGCTCTCGGCCAGGATCCCGCGCGCATAGCCGCCGTGGAGGTGCGCCGTGGCGTACTGGAGCGACTCGCCCGGGACGATCTCCTCGGGCGACTTGACGTACGGGAAGACTCGCTCGGTCGGCTGGCGCACGCAACCGGTCAGACCCGCCAGCGCGATCGAGGCCCCCATCAGGGTCAAGAGCTCCCGCCGGTCGATCCCGGAGTCGATCGGGACGCGGAACTCGCGGTGGAGGTGCTCGCGGAAATCCTCGGTCTCGAGCAGCTCCTCGAGGCTGCGCCAGTACTCGCGCCCTCGCAGCGCGGCCAGCCGCGAGCGCGCCTCCTCGATCGACACCCGCGGGCGCGTCATCGGTGACACGTCGTGCAATCCGTCAACTCGAGGGAAGGCCGGACTCGGTATTCCCGGGCCAGCCGCGCGCCGATCTCTTCCTGGTTTCCCGCGGGCACGTAGCCCATCGTGAAGACCTGATCCCGCGGACGGAGGTTCTTCTCGGGGGCCCGGTGGCAATCCAGGCACCAGGACATCTGGAGCGTCGGGTGCTGCGAGACCAGAGGCATCTGGTCGATCCGTCCGTGGCAGGTCTCGCACCCCACCCCCTTGGCCACGTGGATCGAGTGGTTGAAGTAGACGTAGTCCGGCAGGTCGTAGACCTTAACCCACTCGATCGAGCGATCCGTCCGCCAGCTCTCGCGCACCGGCTCGAGCTCGGGCGACTGCGCCCAGATCTGCGAGTGGCAGTTCATGCAGGTCTTGGTGGGAGGGATGTTCGCGAACGCGGCGCGCTCGACCGTGGTGTGGCAGTACCTGCAGTCGATCCCCATCCCGCCGACGTGATGCTGATGCGAGAACTGGACGGGCTGAACGCGGGCGACGCCCTGCCGCGTGACGTAGGGGGACCGGTTCACGGCATCGAAGAGCCACCCCAGCAGCGCGAGGAAGAACACCGCGCCGAAGACGGACACACGGGAGACCGTGTTTGTGCTGCGGTGGAAGATCTGGCCCATGCCGCTGGCCAAGGAGCATATTTCAAGGAGTTGAGGGCGGGAAGGAGGTACCAAGAAGAAGACTAGAATTAGCCAAGGAGTTCCCAATGAAACGATTCGGTGCCTGCGCCGCCGTTTCGATCCTCCTGGCAGCCGCGTCCGCTCCCGCCGTCTCCCTCCCCGAGCTCTTTCAGAAAGCCAAATCCCAGATCAAAGGAGAGTCCTGGGCGCAAGCCCTCGCCACGCTCTCGGCTCTCGAGGTCGAGGCGGGCCGTCCCGGCAACGACGCCGCCCGACAGCAGCTCGCCGCTCCGCTCGCGTTCTATCGCGGCGTGTGCGAGGCGAACCTCGACAACGTCGAGGAGGCGCGCCGGCACTTCGCCGCCTTCCTCAGCCTCGAGCCCAATGCCACGATGGACCCGTCGATGTACTCGAAGAAATCCATCGTGGCCTTCCAGGTGGCTCGGAAAAGCGCCGCTGCTGCGCCATCACCTGAGCCCGACCGTCGGTCGTCGCTGTTCCAGGCCTTCCAGGAATTCCGGCTCCCACGCAATCCCGGCGAAACGGTCAACGCGGAATGGGCCGCCAGCCCGATCCGCTGGATCATGACGGCCGAGGAGAAGCAGCGTTGGTCCGAGCTGCCGTTGGGCGCGGATCTGCAGGAGTTCGTGGACATCTTCTGGAAGAGACGCAATCCGCACCCGGAAAACCCCGACAACGTGTTCCGGACGTCCTTCGACCGGCGCGTCGCCTTCGCGGACGCCAACTTCGTGGCGACTGACGGAACCCGAGGAAGCCTGTCGGACCGGGGGATGGTGTTCGTGCTGCTCGGTCCGCCCTCTTACGTCGGACGCAAGCCCATTCGCAACGGCGAAGACGTCAACGACGATGCGGGTCTCTCGACGGTCGGCTCACATGCGACGGTCTATTACCAGCGGGCGCTGAGTTCGGTGGGGGAGCCCGCGGGCTTGACCGGCGCGGGCACCACGGACGTCGTTTTCAGCCCGGCGGCGAGGGTCTCGGAGACAAGTCCGGCCTGGCGCGAGGTCTGGCACTACCGGAGCGAGCTCCCGTCGAAAGGGGGCGGTCAGCAAGTCGACATCCAGTTCATCACCCGAAGGGGCTACGGGGTCAACGTCCTGCAGCGGGATCAGGCCACCCTCGCGGCGCTCGATGCCGCCAAAGTGGCCGCCGACGGACAGCCTAGGGAAAAATGAGAGCGTCCCCCTGAGCTTTCGGCGGACGTAAGATTCCGTGTCCGGGGATATGCCCATGACGCGACCGGCTCGGTTCTTGCTCGCCGCTCTTCTGCCGCTCGCGGCTGCGCTTTCCGCGCACGCCCAGACCCTGCCCGAACTGTTCCAGAAAGCGAAGGCGCAGGTGAAGGGCGAAGCCTGGCAGGACGCGGTGAAGACGCTCGACGCGCTCGATGCGGAGGCCGCGAAACCGGGTAACGAATCGGCTCGGCAGCAGCTCGCCGGACCCACCGCGTTCTACCGCGGGGTGTGCGAAGCCAACCTCGACCAGACGGAAAAGGCGCAGGCGAGCTTCGCGGCGTTCCTCCAGCTCCAGCCCCACGCCACGATGGATCCGTCCATGTACTCGAAGAAAGCCATCGCGGCTTTTCGGGCGGCGCAGAAGGCCGCCGCTCCGCAACCCGAGCCGGAGAACAAGTCCTCGATGTTTGCCGTGTTCCAGGAGTTCCGCCTTCCCCCGAACGCCGGCGAGCAGGTCAACGACTCCTGGGACGACGGGCCCATCTCGTGGATCATGACGGTGGAGGAAAAGCGCAGCTGGGACCTTCTGACCACGGGGGCCGAGCAGGAGGAGTTCGTCGAGAAGTTCTGGGAGGCGCGCAACCCCCATCCTGGCAACCCCGACAATCCGTACCGAACGGCCTTCGAGCGGCGGGTCGCATTCGCCGACGCGCGTTTCGTACAGGCCGAGGGGACGCGGGGGAGCATGACGGATCGCGGACGCGTGTTCATCCTGCTCGGACCGCCGAGCTACGTGGGCCGCCGGCCCATCCGCGGCGGCGAGGACACGAGCGATCCAGTCGGGACCCGCGCCCAGAGCACGTACTCCGCCGGCGACGGAGGACTCTTCGCGGGAATACCCAACGGTCCCCGGCTCGTGTCACCCGACGCCGCCAACAACTGGCGCGAGATCTGGCACTACCGCAGGGAGCTGCTGCCCAAGAACATCGGCTACCAGCAGGTCGATATCGAGTTCATCACCCGCCAGGGGTACGGGATCAACGTGCTGCAGCGGGACCAGAACACCCTGGCGACGCTCGATGCGGCCAAGGCGACGGCGGCCGGGCAGGCCCGGGAAAGATGAAAGGGGACCCCCCGCGCATCCGGCGGACGTAAGATCGGTGTCCGGAGGCCCGCCATGACGCGACCGGCTCGCTTGCTCGCACTCATCGTCGTCCTGTTCGCCAGTTCCCTCGTCACGAGTGCCCAGACGCTGCCCGAGCTGTTCCAGAAGGCGAAGGCGCAGGTCAAGGGCGAGGCCTGGCACGAAGCGCTCAAGACCCTCGACGCGCTCGATGCCGAGGCCGCGAAGCCCGGCAACGAAGGCGCAAAACAGCAGCTCGCCGGACCTTCCACGTTCTACCGTGCCGTGTGCAATGCCAACCTCGGCAACGCGGAGGTCGCGAAGCAGGAGTTCGCGGAGTTCCTGAAGGTTACTCCCAACGCGAACCTGGACCCCAGCATGTACTCGAAGAAGGCAATCGCCGCCTTCGACGAGGCGCGCAAGATGTCGGCTCCGGCGGAAACGGACGCGGCGACCGACAACACCTCGTCCCTTTTCACCGCGTACCAGGAGTTCAAGCCGCCGGCCAACATCAGCGAGCCGGCCGGGGAGAAGTGGGGCGACAGTCCTGTCAAGTGGATCATGACCGACTCCGAGAAGCGGACCTGGGCCTCGCTCTCGAGCGCGTCCGAACGCGCCGAGTTCGTCCAGAAGTTCTGGGCGTCCCGCAACCCGCGCCCCGGCACCGACGACAACGTGTTCGAGACGACGTTCGAGCGCCGCGTCGCCTTCGCCGACCAGTATTTTCCACAGGATGAGAAGACACGGGGAAGCATGACGGACCGCGGGATGGTGTTCGTCATCCTGGGGCCCCCGACCTACGTCGGGCGCAAGCCGATCCGAACCGGCGACGACACGAGCGAAGCGGCCGGACTTTCCACCGTCAACAGCGTGGACCAGCGCAGCGCGACGGCCGCCGCGGTCACCGCCTCCCCGAGGGGGAGGATTTCCTCGGCGCAGGCCGCGTCGATTTCCGACAAGTACAACGGCCCGGGCACGCAGGCGATCGACTCGAGCCCCAACTGGCGGGAGGTCTGGCACTACCGCAAGGAGCTGCTGCCGAAGTCCGTTCCGTACCTCCAGGTGGACATGGAGTTCATCACTCGAAAGGGGTACGGGCAGAACGTCCTGCAGCGCGACCACGCGGCGACCTCGACGCTGGACAAGGCGCGCCTGCCGGCCTCGGCGCGCGGCCACGGCATCGCTGCCGGTGCCGGCGTCTCAACCCTGAGGCGCGAGCGAGCTTTTCGAGGCGCTGTCTGAACTATTCGCGGCGCGAATAGTCTCCCGACCGGAGGGAGGGAGGAGGTTCGCGCCGCGGGAGCCGCAGCGCAGCGCGGGAGTCAGGCTCGCGGTCGAGCCTCTTTTCGGCGAGCCGCGAGCCGGTGCGCCGCTGGCGCAGACTCCCGCACAAGCGAAGGCGACGGTTAAAACTGCCAGCCGACCGAGATCGTCGGGCCCCAGTCGTTTTTCGGCGAGTCGGTGGACGGGTCTCTGCTGTCGAAGCTGTCGAAGATCGAGATCGAGAGGTAGAAGTTGCTGATGATCTCGCGCTTGACGGAGGCGTTGGCCTGGACGCGGACGCGCCCCGATACGGTCAAGCTCGGAAAGACCTGCGCGATCGCCGACACCGTCAGCTTGGGGAAGTCGTACATGAAGTACGTGTAGCGGGAGCCGACAACGGCCTCGGCGCTTTCGATGTCCGCTCCATCCACCGGCACTTCGTGGTTACCCGTGAAGCCGGCGTAGGTCAGGAGCTGGGACTGGTTCGTCTGGACGACGTAGCGCCCCGCGCCGACTCCCGCGAACGCGCGAATCTTCAATCCGAGCTGGATGTTGCGGTCGAGGCCGATGCCTCCCTCGAGCACCCAGCGGTTTCCGAGGAATCGGTCATAGAGAATTCCGAAGTCCCCCCGCTCGGCGCCGGTGACGCCGTTCTGGCGGCTGAAGAAGGCCGAGAGGTTCGTCGAAAACTGGCCGTCCTTGGTCCGGTAGAGGCCCGAGAAGTCGAGATTGAACTGGGTCAGGCTGCTCGACTGCGTGTAGTTGAACCCGAGGTCGAGCGAGCCGTCCCAGCGCTTCCAGAACGTCTGGTAGACGGGGGTGATGTCGAAGACGTCGAAGAAGCCGACGGTGAGCGCGTCGGGGCCCGTTCCGATCGTCAGCCGCCCCGCAGGGTCCGATGGCGACAGCGTGCCGAAGTGGTGCAGGCCGTCGACCGTCTCGACGTCGAACATCTTGTCCGACGTGATCGACACGACGAGGCTCCACTTGATCTTGATCCAGCTCGAATGCGACGTGTCGACCGTGAGACGTCCCTGGTCGTAGGACTTGATCTCTCCCGTGATCCGATCGCCGCCCTGCAGCTCGATGACGTCGGTCTTCTGAGCGAAGGCGGACGAGGCCCCGAGAAGCGAAAGCACGGACAGGGCCGCGGCCGCGAAGCAGGAACGTGTCACGCGCATCTCGTGCGGAAAGGATCGCACGAATGGCCAAGAAGCCGGTCGGACGTCATTGCGATAAGCTCCTCTAGCAAGACGGGAGGTCGTATGCGGACGCTGCAAACGCTCCGATTCCGACTCCGAAGTGCCCCGGACGAGCCGTGACGCGGTGATGCCATGAAGGCCCTCCTCCGCTTCCTGAAGACGACGCTCGTGGGAGGGCTGTTGTTCCTGGTGCCGCTCGTCGTCACGCTGCTGGTCCTCCAGAAGGCGATCGGGCCCTCTCGAAGCTCGTCAAGCCCATTGCCGACGGGATCCCGGTGGAGACGGTCGCCGGCGTCCACATGCGGCAGCTATTTCGGCTCTTATCCGGTCCTCGTGGGTTTCGCCGCCGGGCTCGTCGCGCGGACGCGGCCCGCCCGAAAGCTGACCCAGTATCTCGAACAGGTCGTCCTTCGCAAGCTGCCGGCGTACCGGCTGCTGAAGGACGAGGCGGTGGCGGCGACGGAGATCCGGGAGCTCCAGGTCGCGCTCGCCCGCTTCGACGACAACACCGTGCTCGGGTTCATCGTCGAGCCTCCGGTGAACGGGATCGTCACCGTCTTCGTGCCCAGCGCTCCCACGCCGGCGGCGGGCGCTGTCTTCTATCTGCCGGAGGACCGCGTTCAGAAGATCGACGCGAGCGTCGCCGACGCGGCGAAAGTCGATTCGGCAGCTGGGTGCCGGTCGGGTCAGCTTCTCTTCGAAAAGTCCCGCGGGACGCTTAGGCTCTCTGTGGCTCCAAGGAGGTTCCATGAACGCATCGCGCTGGTTTCCTTCTCACCCTGGGTTTCGCCGCATTCGCATTGGCCG
>CAVTEG010000015.1:0-784798 GCA_963733815.1 uncultured Acidobacteriota bacterium
GGGGTCAGGTCTCGTTTTTTCGGTTTTCAGCGAGCGCGTGACGAGGCTACGGTGTATCCGAAAACCGAAAAAACGAGACCTGACCCCTAGATCGGCGTCGGTCGGCGATTCTTGTCGAGGTTCACGTACGTGACTTCCGCCTCGGTGACCTTGACGCGCTTACCCAGGCCTTCCCCGGGTTGCGAATCGACCTCGACGGCTATCGTGATCGAGGTGCGGCCCTTCTTGACCCGGCGCGTGTAGAAAGAAACGAGATCGCCGACGTACACGGGCTCGTGAAAAACGACTTCCCGCATGGCCACGGTCACGATGAAGTCCGCGCCGTGGCGCTTGGCCTCGACGGCGCCCGCCTGGTCGATGAAGGAGAGGATCACGCCGCCGAAGATCGTGCCGTAGGCGTTGGTGTCCTTCGGCATCATGATGACGCGGATCGAGGGCTCGCGGCCAAGGCGGCGCCTTCGGGGCGGCCATGCTCAGTCGGGCCGCGCCGACGTCGGAATTCTCCGGCGGGTGGAAGTCCGCCGAGACGCGCTGGACGAGGCCGTCGGTCAGGTTGACGATCATCGTGCCGTCGGAGAAGTAGTAGGTCCAGATCTCGCGGCGCGAGTCCTTGCCGTCCGTGCCCACCAGGATCGACGGCTTTCCGATCGCCGCGATGAGAGCCTCGGCCTTCATCCCGCTTTCGGTTCTCTTCCCGCGCGTCGGCGATCGTTCCGGGGACGATGCGCGCCTCGACTTCCGCGATCGCCTCGGCCTCGCGGTAGAGACGGTGCTCCCACCATCTCGGCAGCCAGAGGACCGCGGCCAGCAGTATGGGAATGCACGCGAGAAGCACGGTCAGGGTCCGGCTCCGGCGCTCTTTTTCGATCACCGCGTCTGCTCCTTCTCGTTCAGGATGGTCTCTGCTCCGGGGACAGGACGAGGGCGACTGGAGCAGGGACAGCGTGCCGGCGTGCCGCGCCAGCGCGGCCGCCTTCGGAGAGCCCGGCGCGACCGAGGCGCGTCAGCGACCCTCCAAAGGGGCGCGCGCGCACTCGAGGTCTCCGTCGCCCGCTCGGTGTCCTCGTCGGCCGAAAGAGCTCCGGCGACCCGCGCGGGCACCGCGACGGCGGCCCTTCGCAGAAGCCTCGCACCCTCGGGGTCCCGCGGCCGGAGGGTCTCGGCGACCTCGTACGCCTCGTGCGCCAGGGAAATCGCCTCCGCCCAGAGCGGATGACTCTTGTAGTCCGGGCGTTCGGGCATTGAGATCATTGTAGCGGTTGCTGCGCTTTGCTCTCGGCAGGTTAAAATCCCGGCCCTTATGAAGCACAAAGTCACCGTCGTCGGCGCCGGCAACGTCGGCGCCACCTGCGCCCACGATCGCCCAGGCGGAGCTGGCCGACGTCGCCATGGTCGACATCGCCAGCGAGCTCGCCACAGGGCAAGGCCCTGGACATGATGGAGTCGGCGCCCGGTGCTGGGCTTCGACGCGCGCATATCGGCGGCGACGACTACGACGCCACCGCCGGCTCGCGACGTCTGTCGTCGTCACCGCCGGCCTCGCCCGCAAGCCCGGCATGAGCCGCGACGACCTGCTGCAAGAGAACGCGGCGATCGTCGCGAGGTGGCGCGAGAACCGTGTCAGCACTCGCCGAACGCATCCTGATCATCGTCACCAACCCGCTCGACGCCATGTGCGAGGTGGCGCTGCAGCGGTCTCGGCTTCCCGCGCGAGCGGGTCATCGGCATGGCGGGCGTGCTCGACTCGGCGCGCATGCGCTGGTTCATCGCCGAGGAGCTCGGCGTCTCGGTGGAGAACGTCCACGCGATCGTGCTCGGCGGCCACGGCGACACGATGGTGCCGCTGCCGCGCTACTCGACGGTCAACGGCATCCCGATCACCGAGCTCCTCGCCGCGGCGACGATCGACGCGATCAACGACCGCACCCGCAACGGCGGCGCCGAGATCGTCAAGCTGCTCAAGACGGGCTCGGCCTACTACGCGCCCGGCGCCGCCGCCGTGCGAAATGGTGGACGGCGATCCTCCACGACAAGAAGAAGATCCTCCCGTGCGCGGCCTGTCTCCAGGGCGAGTACGGCGCTCAACGACGTTTTCATCGGCGTGCCCTGCAAGCTCGGCCGCGGCGGCATCGAAGGCATCGTCGCAGCTCGAGCTGACGGCCGAAGAGCGGCGGCACCTCGACAAGTCGGCCGGCGCGGTGCGCGAGCTCTTCAAGATCCTCAAGGTTTGAAATAGAGGCCGTGCAGCGCGCACCCCGGAGCCGGACTCGCCGACTCCATTCGGTCTCGGGCGTGGTCCCGATCGGAGCGTTCCTGGTGCTCCACCTCTGGACCAACGCGGCGGCGAAGAGCGGCCCCGACGCCTACAACGCGGCCGCGCGGCGGCTCCAGCAGCTTCCCCTGCTCGTCCCCTTCGAGATCCTCCTCATCGGCCTGCCGATCTTCTTCCACGGCATCTACGGTTTCTTCATCGCGGCGACTGAGAGCTCGGCGGCCGGCGGCCGGTCACTTGCGCGGCGGGCGCTTGCGGTCTTCCAGCGCGTCACGGGTGTCGCCGCGTTCGTTCATCCTCTTTCACCTGTGGACCTCGCGCCTGGTCCAGCTCCACGACCACGAAGCCCTCGATCTCTTTCGCCTGATGCAGGCGGCCCTCGCCAACCCGTGGATCCGCGCCGGCTACGTGGCCGGGATCGTCGCGGCGACGGCGCATTTCTCGGCCGGGCTCTGGACGTTCTGCGAAACCTGGGGGTTTCTCCCGGGGCGGCGCGCGCGTGTCGCCGTGGCGGCGGCGGCCGCCGGGCTCTTCGGCCTCCTGAGTAGCCTGGGACTGCGATCGTTTTCGGCCTTCCGGCTCCCGCTATAATCCGCCGCCTCCGATGAAGGTCCACGAGTACCAGGCCAAGCAGATCCTCGCCTGCTTCGGCGTCCGGTGCCCCGCGGCGAGGTCACCGACAGTCCGGCGACGAGGCGCGCGAGATCGCCAAGCGGCTCGGGGCGCGCGCGTCGTCGTGAAGGCGCAGATCCACGCCGGCGGGCGCGGCAAGGGCGGAGGCGTCAAGCTCGCGACGGACCCGGACGAGGCGTCGAGCATCGCCAAGCGCGATCCTGGGCATGACGCTGGTGACGCACCAGACCGGTCCCGAGGGCCGCGTCGGTGCGAAGCGTCCTGGTCGAGGAGGGCATGGACATCGACGCCGAGGAGCTCTACCTCGCGCTGATCCTCGACCGCGTCGCAGGCCATGCCGGTGTTCATGGCCTCGAAGCCGGGCGGCATGGAGATCGAGGAGGTCGCCGCCAAGGACCCGGAGGCGATCGTGCGCGAGGGCGTGGACCCCGCAGTCGGGATCCATCCCGTTCCAGGCGCGCAAGGCTTGCGTTCGCGCTCGGGCTCTGCCGGCGACAGCGTCAAGCAAGGGCGCGGTCAGCTCATGCAGGCTCTCTATCGAGGCGTACTCGAGGACGGACGCGAGCCTCGCTGGAGATCAATCCGCTGCTCGTCACGAAGGAGGGCGACGTGCTCGCCCTCGACGCCAAGATGAAGTTCGACGACAACGCGCTGTTCCGCCACCCGGACATCGAGCGAGATGCGCGACCTCGACGAGGAAGATCCCCTGGAGGTCGAGGCCTCGAGTTCGGCCTCAACTACATCAAGCTCGACGGCAACGTCGGCTGCATGGTCAACGGCGCCGGCCTGGCGATGGCGACGATGGACATCATCAAGCTGGCCGGCGGCGAGCCCGCCAACTTTCTCGACGTGGGCGGCGGCGCCAACGAGGAGCAGGTCAAGAACGCGTTCCGGATCATGCTGGCCGATCCGAACGTGCGCGCGGTGCTCATCAACATCTTCGGCGGAATCATGCGCTGCGACGTCGTGGCGGAGGGCGTCGTCGCCGCCGTGCGGGACATGGGGGTCAAGGTGCCCGTCGTCGTGCGCCTGGAAGGCACCAACGTGGACCAGGGCAAGCAGATCCTGCGCGACTCGGGCCTGAAGTTCACGCCGGCCGACGGCCGATGCGGCGAAGCGGCCGCAGGAAGGTCGTCGCCGCGGGCCGGCGCGGGCGGGAGGGAGTCGAGAGCGATGCTCTGGTCGGAAAGAAGACGCGCCTGCTCGTCCAGGGCCTGACCGGCCGCGAGGGCACGTTTCACGCCAAGCAGCTGCCGCGACTACGGGACTCAGGTGGTCGCCGGCGTCACGCCCGGCAAGGGCGGCAGCGTCACGAAGGGATTCCCGGTCTTCAACACGGTCGCCGAGGCGGTCGAGGAGACGGGCGCCAACGCCTCGATGATCTTCGTTCCGCCGCCGTTCGCGGCGGACGCGATCATGGAGGCGGCCGAGGCCGGCGTCGCGCATCATCGTCTGCATCACCGAGGGCATCCCGACCATCGACATGCTCCGCGTGAAGGCGTTCTGAGCGCCGCGCCGCGGAAGGACGAGGCGTCCGGCTGATCGGGCCCAACTGCCCCGGTATCATCACGCCGGGGGAGTGCAAGATCGGAATCATGCCCGGCCGCATCCACGTCCCGGCACCGTCGGCGTCATCTCGCGCTCGGGAACCCTCACCTACGAGGCGGTGGACCAGCTCACGCGCCTGGGTATGGGCCAGTCGACGTGATCGGAATCGGCGGCGACCCGGTCAACGGGACGAACTTCATCGACTGCCTCAAGGCGTTCAAGGACGACGCCGGAACGGAGGCCGTCGATCGTGATCGGGGAGATCGGCGGCGATGGCCGAGGAAGAAGCGGCGTGCTGGATCGCGGGAGGCGCCCGTCGAAGCCGGTGGTGGCTTTCATCGCCGGCCAGACCGCGCCTCCCGGACGCCGTATGGGACACGCCGGCGCGATCATCTCGGGAGGCAAGGGCACCGCGGCGGAGAAGATGAAAGCGCTCGAGGCCGCGGGCTGCATCGTGGTCAAATCGCCGGCCGACCTCGGCGCGAGCGTGAAGACGGCGCTGAAGCGATGAACGGTCCGGCGCTGTTCGAGGAGCAGCAGTGGTTTTCGCCGTGGATCTACGTCGTCGTCGGCGCGGTCCTGTTGCTCCTGGCCGCGCTCCTGACCCTGCATCAGACGACGCGCGTACAGACGGATTCCGTCGTCCTCCGCTTCGGCTTCCTCTACCGGACGCGGATCCCGCTCTCGGAGATCCGTTCCGCCGAGGCCGTCGCGTATCGCCCCATCCTCGAGTACGGAGGCTGGGGAATTCGGGGACTCGGCCGGCGCCGGGCGTTGAATACGCGCGGCAACAGGGGAGTCCTGCTCACGCGGACCGACGGCTCGACGCTCATGATCGGCTCGCAGCAGCCGCGCCAGCTCCTCTCCGCCCTGTCCCGGGCCGGTGTCCAGACGGTCGACCGGCTACCCCCCGAGACCCGCGAATTCTGAAACCCACGACGAGGAGATTCGATTGGAACGTACGCTGACGATCTTCAAGCCCGATTCCGTGTCCGCCGGGAAGTCCGGCGCGATCCTGGCGCACCTCGAGAAGGAAGGTTTCCGGGTCCTGGGCCTCCGCAAGACGAGGCTCTCTCAGGACCAGGCGCGGGCCTTCTACGCCGTGCACAAGGAGCGGCCCTTCTACGGCGCGCTGGTGACCTTCATGACCGAGGGGCCCGTGGTGGTTGCGGCGCTGGAGCGCGAAAACGCCGTGGCGCATTTGCGCAAGACCATGGGGGCGACCGATTCGCGCAAGGCCGAGCCCTTTACCGTTCGGAACCTCTACGGCACCGACATCGAGCGCAACGCCATCCACGGCAGCGACTCGCCGGAGAACGCCGCGAAGGAAATCGCGTTCTTTTTTGGTGAGGGAGAGCTGATTTAGCACGGGATCCCTCGTCGCGTCGCTCCTCGGGATGACCGCCTTCACGCCGTCATCCCGAGCGCAGCGAGGGATCCCGAACTCGCGCGGGATTCCTCGGCCTGTGGCCTCGGAATGACGGCTTACTCGGCCTGCCGCCTCAGAGACACCAGCACCCGGTTCGCCACGCCCCGCAGGATCGCCACCTCCCGCTCCGTCAGCGGCCGCGCCGCGATGAGGCGGCGCCAGTCGCGCAGCGAGCGGTCGCGATGGCCGGTGTCGTAGAAGTCGATCGCCTCGAGCGCACGGTCCCAGTGCGCCACGGCCGCCTCGACCTCGGCCGCGGCGGCGAGAGGCTCGGGCGGAAGCGCCGAGCGGGACGGGGCGAACGCGCGCGCGGTCGCGAGGACGACCGCGACGGCGTGCGAAAGGTTCATGGTCGGAAAGTCCGGCTGCGTCGGGAGACGCAAACAGGCCGTGGCGCGCGCGATCTCGTCCTCGGTCAGACCGCTTTGCTCGGGACCGAACACGAAGGCCACTGGCGTGTCCTTGCCGGCCTCCGTCAGGTATTCGGGCACCTCGGCGAGGTCGAGAAGGCGGGTGCGCCCGCGTCCGCGCATCGAGGACGTCGCGATGACGATCGGAGACATAGCGACGGCATCGACCAGAGTTGTGTAGCGAACGATCGCCCCCAGTACGTCGCCGGCCCCGGTGGCCAGCCGGTGGGATTCCTCGTCGGCAGCGACTCCCGGATCGACGACCGAGATCGAGCGCAGCCCGAAGTTCTTGACGACTCGGGCGACCGAGCCGAGATTGGAGGCCCTCTGGGGCCGAACGAGCACAACCGACGTCGTCAAGGATGGACAGTGTACGGGAGGCCGGAAGGGCGTCTGAGGGGAATCCGGACCCCCCATCCGGCCTTATAATTTGTGGGTGAAACGTCTCCTTTTACTCCCGCTGCTGCTCGTGTCCACCTCGGTGGCAGCCCAGGATCCACCTGCCGAGCCTCCCACCTTCAACGAGAGCGCCGGAGCCGAGTACGTGATGCTTCCCGTCCTCGTTCAGGACAAGAAGGGCCAGTTCGTCGACGGACTGACCAAGGACGACTTCATCCTCAAGATCGAGGATCACCGCGTCGACTTCGACACATTCGACCGGGACCTTTCCGCCCCGGTGTCCTTCGCCTTCCTGCTGGACACGTCCGGCAGCATGGGCGTGGGCAACAAGCTCGAGAACGCCAAGAACGCGGTTCGGAGCATCGTGCGAAGCCGGATCGAGGGCGACGACTTCGCGTTGTTCGCGTTTTCCGAGGGTGAAGTCCGCCTCGTCACCGACTTCTCGGCGGACCCGGCCAAGCTGGTCGCGGCGCTCTGGGACCTGGAAGCGTCCGGCCAGACGGCACTTTTCGACGCTGTCGCCGCCACGCCCGGAAAGATGATGGCGGGGCGCAACAACAAGCGGGCGATCCTGCTCTTCACCGACGGGGTGGACAACGCCAGCTCCCTGACGGCGGCGCAGATGGCCGAGATTCTCCAGAGAGTCTCGGTGCCGGTGTACCCGATAGGCATGAAGAATGCTTCCTTCGACCTCCTGAAGGACCACGAGCGCCAGGAGCTCTCGGTCGAGAACCTCCAGCTGCTCGCCGGTTCCAGCGGAGGCCGGATGCATCTGGTCGGGCGCGACGAGGACTTGAGACCCCTGGCGAGCGAGATCTCCCGGGAGGTCCGGCAGCAGTACCTGCTGGGGTTTGCGCCCTCAGGACGAGGGGATGTAAAATATCGAATTGTTTTTGTGTCCGTGGCCAAACCCGGTTCCTGGGTCGTCCGGACACGCCGGGGTTATCGGGGGGACCGCACCCGGGGGTTCGTAAACTTTTTCTGCAGGAGGTGCCGATGTTCAAGCAGCGGGGTCTAAATTCCATTCTCGCGGGTGGAGCGCTCTTTCTGGGGGTTTTCGGGTTCACGGCCTGTGCGTCCAAGCCGTACGTGACCGAGGAGATCGCCAAAAACAGCGCCGCCACCGACAAGCGGATCAACGATGTCGAGTCCCAGGTCGAGGCGACGCAGACCAAGGTCAAGGCCCACGACGTCAAGCTGACCGAGCTCGACAACGCCACTCGCCAGGCGCTCGAACGCGCCCAGCAGGCGGGCAAGCTGGCCGAGGGCAAGTTCGTGTATTCGCTGGTGCTCTCGGATGACGCCACGAAGTTCCCGGTCAACAAGCACGAGCTCTCCAAGGAAGCCCAGGATCAGCTCGACGCGTTCGCCGAGCGGCTGAAGGGGGAAAACAAGAACGTGTACCTGGAGATCCAGGGGCACACCGACGCGACAGGCACCGACGAGGTCAACTACAAGCTGGGCGAGGCGCGGGCCGAGGCGGTGCGCCGTTATCTCAACAAGCAGGGCGTCGCGCTGAACCGCATGTCGACGATCTCCTACGGCGCCGCCGAGCCCGTGGAGTCCAACAAGACGAAGGAAGGCCGTTCGAAGAACCGCCGCGTCGTCGTCATCGTTCTCGCGTAGCTCTATCGTTTAGCGCTTAGCGTTTACCGCTCTTCCGATTCCTGGAACGCGCCGGCATAGCCGGCGCGTTTTTTTTGGCGGCGCGGAGGTCTTCGAGAACCTCGGCGAAATCGGCGGGGATCGGCGCCTCCGCGGCGACCGGCTCTCCGGTCGCGGGGTGAGGGAACCCGAGCCGGCGCGCGTGGAGCATCTGCCGCGGCGCGTCGTCCGCCGCCCGCTGTGTCTCCGAGCCGTAGACCCGGTCGCCCAGGATCGGATGTCCCGCGGCCGCGAAGTGCACCCGTATCTGGTGCGTGCGTCCGGTCTCCGGACGCACGGAGACGAGGGTGGCGCCCGCCAGCTTTTCGAGCGAGCGATAGCGCGTGATCGCCCGCTGCCCTTCCTCCCCGGGCTTCGCGATTCCGCGCCGTATTCCCGGAGTCCGGATGAGGTCGGCGTCGTAGCGGCCGCTTTCGGGAAGGTTTCCCCGGGCAATCGCGACGTACTCCCGGTCGATCGCGTGCGCCCGGAAGCGTTCCTGAAAAAAGTGGAGCGCGGGCCGCGTGCGCGCGAAGACGACAGCTCCCGATGTTTCCTTGTCGAGGCGGTGCACGATGCCGGTGTAGGGGGCGGCCTCCATACCGGTGCTGGAGGTAGTGAAGCGCGCGCGCCCAGAGCGTGTCCTTCTCCTTCGCCTCCGTCGGGACGGTCAGGAGACCCGCCGGCTTGTCGACGATCAGGACCGCGGAATCTTCGTGGAGGACGGAGAGACGCGTGCGCACATGCCGGCGGGCCGGGCGGTCGCGGTGAAAACGCAGCGCCGCGTCCTCCGGAACCTCGTGGCCCGGCTCGTCCGCGACGGCGCCGTCGATATCGACGCGTCCGGAGCGCACGGCTTCCCGGGCCGCCCTGCGTGAGAGACCGAATGCTCGCGCGACCGCGAGATCCAGCCTCATCGCGCCTCCCGCGGCCGCGGCACACGGACCTCGATGAAGAAGTCGGAGTCGCCGATCCGCGCGCCGTCGCGCCCGCCCGGTCCGAAGTACGCGGCCGTCTGCGACTGCGCGCGCGCGGCCGCGTCGAGGTCACGCAGGTAGTCCTTCCCGAATGCGAGCGCGCCGTGGCCGACCGTCAGGACGTTGACGTAGACGACGGCGTCGGGAGGCGCGGCTTCGAGGCGCTCGATCGCGCGGCGCTCGGTCGCCGTATCGAGGTGACCGGGGAAGAACTGGTCCTCGGGGAGTGCGCCTTTTCGCCCCGCCGCGTACTGCAGGAAGCCGGCTTCGGGGAATCCGACCATCGTTCCCCCGCGGGGCGTGTACTCCTGGAGGACCGCGAGCGCCATTCGGGTCGCGATGGCATAGGGCTCGCGCATCCACAGGTTCCCGACGGGAGTCAGGACGAGTTGCCAGCCCGGAGCGCGGTAAGCCTGGACGAGCGAGGCCGCGCGCGCACCGAGGAACACGGCGAGAGCGGCGCCGGTCAGACCGGGAAGCGCCGGAAGATCCGTCCGTCGCGCGAGGCGATCCGCGAGGCCGAAGAGCCCGGCGGTTCCGACGACCATCGGAAGAGGAAGGAAGAAGGCGTCGTACGGTCCGACGTAGCCGGCGGCGAGCAGGAGCCGCGACGCAAAGAGCGCCGACAGAAGGAGCAGGCCGTCGGAGACCGCGGCGAAGATCCCTCCGTCGGTGCGTCCGCGAACGCGGGCGAAGAGCCTCCAGATCGCGCCGCCGGACAGAAAGAGAGGCAGGGGGCGGATCAGAGGCGGCAGCAGGGCGAAGGAGTCCTCGAGCGACGCCGGAGGGAAGAGCCGGATCGCCGCAGCCAGGACCAGCGACAGGACCGCGACGGCGATGGCGACGCCCCGGCCCCGGGCTCGCGAGAGAAAGGCGAGCAGGACGAGCCATACGGCGAGGACGACGAGGAGAACCATCGCAAGCGCAAGCTCGGCCAGACGCAACGCCGGCCGATCGAGACCCGAGAAGGCGAGGTACACGTTGCGAAACTCGGGCGGCACCGACAAAAACGCCAGCCAGCCTTCTTTGCGGAGCGTCTCCAACGGAGTCCCGGACGACGCCGCGACGTAGACGAGGGCGGCCGCTGCGATCGCGCCGGCCGCGGCCAGGAGCGCGCGCCGGCGCGATGGGGAGGTCACGGTGAGGATCACGAGCACGGCGGCTGCGAGACCGATCTCGGGGCGGCTCGTCAGCGCCGCGAAGAGACAGGCGCCCATGGCAAGTCCGGGCGGCCGGAGCGGATCGGCTGCCAGGACCAGGGACCACGTTGCCGCCGTCACGGCGACGGCCGTCGAGAGGCTGTAGGGAAAGAGGTGGCAGCCTCCCGGCCAGAGGAAGAAGGCCACGGCCACGGCGAGCGAGGTCGCGAGCGCCGCGCGAGGGGGGGTGAGGGCGCGGCGAGCGGCCCTGCGGAGGGCCTCGACGTGCAGAATCGCGATCACGCCGGCGAGCGCGATCCTCGCTGGAAGGGAGCGGCCCGCCGCGCGCTCGACTCCGGCGGCGGCGTAGACGGCGAGCGGCCCGTAGTAGAAGCGGACGTCGCGATAGAGCCGCTCGCCTTCCGTCACGCGCCTGGGCACGACGAGCTCCCGCCCGGTGTCCACGTAAGGCTCGATCCAGCGGTTCCAGGAGACCGCGGCCAGGACGGCGAAGACGAAGTAGGGAAGCGCCGCCGCGAGGCGCGCCCTTCCCCCGTCCTGCGTCTCTCGTGTGCCGATTCTCTTAGGATAACTCCCGTGCAGGAAAAAATGGCGAGCCGTAACCCGGTGCTGCGCGCGCTCGCCTCGGCCGCGTCGCGCGTCTGGTTCCCGGCCGCCATCGCCACGGCCCGTGCGTTTCCGCGATCGGCGATCCACCGCGGCGGAGGCGCGCTCGCGCGGGCGTACTACACGCTGCGCCCGAAGTACCAGCGGGCCGCGAGGTCGAACCTCTCGGTCATCCTCGGACAGGCCGAGGACGCGCGCGACGTCCGGAAGCTCGCCGACGCGATGTTGGCCTCTCACTTCGCGGCCTGGGTGGACTTTCTCCAGTTCGCCACGCGCCGGCCCCAGGAGGCGGCCCGCCTGATCGAGAGCGTCATCGGGTATTCGCGGATCGTCGAGGGCCGGATCGCGGGGAAGGGCGTTCTCCTGCTGACCGCGCACCTCGGCAACTGGGAAGTCGGCGGCCTGATGCTCGCGCAGGTCAACCAGCCGATCCACGTCGTTCTCGTACCCGACATCTTCCCGGGGTGGAGCGGCAACGCCGGCGTTTCCACGAGCGTCTCGGCGTGCACGAGATTCGTGTCGACCACAGCTTCGTGCCGACCCTGGCGGTCCTGCGCGCGCTCTCGGACAACGAGATCGTGGCCATGCAGGGAGACCGGGACTTCGACAACACGGGAGTCTCGCTGCCGTTCTTCGGGCGCGAGGCGTTCTTTCCGAGGGGGCCGCTTCGCGTCGCGATGGCGTCGGGGGCGACCGTCCTTCCCGCGTTCATCGTCCGCATGCCGGACGGCCGCTACCGCGCGATCGTCGAGGAACCGTTGCCGATCGAGCGCAATGGAGACCGCGACTCGGATCTGCGGGAGAACCTCCGCCGGTACGCCGCGATCCTGGAGAGGTACGTGCGGCAGTACCCGGACCAATGGTACTGCTTCTACCCGTTCTGGGACGACCCGTCGCGCAATGGGCGCCGCGCGGAGACCGCCGCCACGAAGAACGCGTCGTAGTGCCGGGCGAGCTCCTCCACGTCGGGGAGGATCTGGGCCGGTTCGAAGCCCGAGGCGCGGAAGGCGCGGCGCCAGTTCTCCGGAGTCAGGAACCCGTGGTTGGGCCGCGTCTCGGGGTTCGTGGCCACGCCGGTGAAGTTCTCGAGGAAGTTGAAGACGAACTCGACGTAGATCGGCTGGTCCGGGAAGGGCCGCACGCATTCCGAGAACACGGCGACGCCTCCGGGCTTGAGCGTCTCGCGGATCCGCGCGAGCGTGGCGCCGAGGTCCCGCGCGATGTGCACCGTGTTGACGGCGTAGACGACGTCGGCGATTTCCGGGGGAACACCCTGTTGCGGGAAATCCTCGTTCATGTCGAGCTTGTGGAACTCGACGGGCAGCCCGGGAAAGCGAGCTTTGAGCGTGCGTTCGGCGCGCCGCAGAAAGGTCGGCACGATCTCGGTGAAGACGTAGCGCTCCACGCGGGGCAGCGCCCCGTCGCGGGCCAGGCGTTCGCCGACCGCCACTGCTGCCGAGCCGGACCCTCCTCCCAGCTCGACGAGCGTGGCCCGGCGGGTCGAGGGCAGCGCCCGGACGACGGCTTCCGCTCCCAGCCGGTTGTTGATCTGGTACAGCAGATTCTCGTTGGAGAAGTAGTCGAACCAGAGTGACAGCTTGGATGGCGAGAAGAGAATCTCCTCGCCCGTTTTCTCGCCGCGCAGGAACTCCGGCACGTGCGAGACCATCGCGCGCACGACCGCGAAGGCCGGGAGGGATTGCGGATCCAGGGCGCGGGCCTGGGACTCGGCCCGGTCCGGGTCGCCGAAGGGGAGAGGGCCGCGCGAGCGGTACACGTCTTCCTCGCGATCGCGAGCGACGTCCAGAAACCCGGCCGCCGCGAGCTTTCGCAGGAACCAGCGAAGGGGAATCTCCGCGCGCTCGGCGAATCCCCGCGAGGCGACCAGCTGCCGGGCGGACACGCCCCGCGCCAGCGGCTCCGCCAGGCCGAGCTCATGGACGAGGTTGAGCACCGAGCCGATGGTGAACTCGTCGAAGTGCTCGGCGCAGAGAACGAACTCCCGCGTGAACAGCGACCGGATCGACGGGTCGGGGATTCGCGCGAGCAGCGTGTCGACATCTTCGGTGCTCGTCACCACGGCCGGATCTTACGACTGCCGGCGCCTGCGGCGGGCGGGCGGATTGACAGGCCGAACTCCCGCGCCTACGCTCATTCGCGAAGGTCTCGATGACTCAAACCCGACACCGGAGGTGGCTCGCCGCATCCTTCTTTGGCCTCGTGCTGCTCGCCGCGGCTGCGGAGCTTCTGGCGCCCCGCGTGATCCGCGATGCGCACCGAGGGTTGAGTCTTCCGGCGCTCAACCGCATCCTCGCGGGGCGCGACATCCACCCGGCGGAGCATTACCTGGACGTCTGGCGGACGCGCTCTCGCCGCGCGCTGGCGATTCTCGCGGGATTGTGGGCTCTCGTAGCGTTAGCGTCGCAGCCCCGCGTCGCAGCGGGCCTCGGAAAGTGGCTCGGGCCCGCGCCGGAAGAACCCTCCGCCCTTCCATCGCACGGACGCCGCATTCTGGTGGGCTCCATTGCGGTCGTGATCACGGCGGGCTCCACCGCCGAGATCCTCCTCGATCCGCCGTACGCACGCGAGCACTGGCCTTTCTCGCAGTATCAAATGTACTCGGAGCGGTCGGCGCCGAAGCTCTCGATGCGGCGGCTCTTCGGCGTGACGGCGCAGACCGGCCGCGAGATTCCGCTCGTCGAGAAGCGCTACATCTTTCCGTTCGACCATTCGCGCTTCTGGTTCTCGCTGGACCGCCTCGATCGGAGTCCCGACCGGCAGCGGCTGCTCTCGATCGCGCTCTCGGACTGCCTCCAGCGCTACGAGGCGCGGCGGCGGGAAGGATTGCATGATGGTCCGCCGCTCTCGGCTTTGAGGCTCTACCGGCTCCGCTGGAACGCGGCGCCCGCCGGACAGGATCGGATCGTGGAGCGAGAGCTCCTCTGGGAGGTGGACGCATCGACGCCGCCGACGCTCTCGCGCTGAACCTGCGGGCCCGCTGGCGGAACTTCTGGTACGCGCCCGGCCGCGCGTCGGAGCTCGGCGCCTGCCGGTTCTTCTTCTACGCGCTGGTATTCGCGACCCATTGGAAGTTCGACTACGCGGCCTGGGCGAGCGTGTCGCGAGTCTTCTGGCAGCCGATGTCCTTCTTTCGCACGCTCGGTATCGGCGTCTTGCCGCCGGCGGCTCTCGCGGCGGCGTCCGCGGCCTGGAAGCTCCTTCTTCTCACGAGCGCGGCGGGGCTCTTCACGCGCTTCTCGACGGCCGGAGCGTTCGTGCTCGGTACCTATCTGATGGGAATCCCCCACAGCTTCGGAAAGATCCACCACGACAACGGGGTCCTCGTGTTCGCGATGGGGATTCTGGCGTTCTCTCGTTGCGGAGACGGCTGGTCGGTGGATTCGCTCCTCCGCGCGGCGCGCCGGCCGTTGGCGGCCTCCCCGGCGCCGAACGGCGAATTCACGTGGCCGATTCGGATGATGTGGCTCGTGATGAGCCTCGTGTTCTTCGGAGCCGGAGTTTCGAAGCTCCGTCACTCGGGTTTGGAGTGGATCACCTCGAACACGCTGCAGAGCATCCTGCTGCGTTCCAACGATCCTCTCGCGCACCCGGCCGCGGTTCCTCCGACGGACTGGGGGCTGTGGCTCGCGGGTGTGCCCTGGCTCTGCATGGCCGTGGGCGCGGCGTCGCTCGCCCTCGAGCTCTTCTTCCCGCTGGCGCTCTTCAGCCGCTGGGCCCGCCGGATCGTGGTTCCCGGGGTGCTGGCGGTCCAGATCGGGATCTCGGTGGTCATGGGTCCGGACTTCCTGCGCTTCCTCGTCTGTTATCTTTTCTGGGTTCCCTGGAAACGTATGGGAGAGATCATCACCCGAGCGGCCGCGCGCCGGCCGCACCACGCGCTCATCTACGACGGGGCCTGCGGGCTCTGTCGGAGCACCGTCGCCGTGCTGCGGAGGCTGGACGTCGCGGGCCGCGTCGAATTCCTCGATGCGCTCTCGGACTGGCCGCGAATCCACGGCGCCTTCCCGTCGCTGTCGCAGGACGAGTGCCTCGCGACGATGCACGTGGTCACGGCGGACGGCCGGATCGAGAAGGGTTTCGACGCCTACCGCGCGCTGTCCTGGTCGCTCCCGCTCCTGTGGCCGGTCGCGCCGCTGCTCTACGTTCCCGGCGTTCCGATCCTCGGACGGAGGATCTACGCATCCGTGGCGGCGCGTCGGCACCGCACGGGATGCCCCGTGGTTCCGGCGGGGTCCGCGGTCCCTTGAGGCGCGTTCGAGCCGCGGGGCTCTGCCTCTTCGCGGCGGTGCTCGCGGCGCCGCTCTTCTCGGCGCCGGCGCCCGGCCGCGTCGTGATCCTCGGCTTCGACGGCGTGGACGCCGCGCTCGTCGAGGAGATGATGTCGCGCGGGGAGCTGCCGAACCTGTCGGCCCTCGCCAAGCGCGGCGGGTACTCGCCCCTCACGCCCACCGTGCCGGCGCAGACGCCCGTGTCGTGGGCGACGTTCTCGACGGGGCTGGATCCCGGCGGGCACGAGATCTTCGACTTCCTCAAGCGCGATCCCGCCAATCGGATTCCGGCCTTCGCCGTGGCCGAAGAGACGAAGGCGCCCTTGCTTTTCGGAAAGAAGAACCCCGCGGTCTTTGGAGCGATCGCGCTCGCCGTGTTCCTGCTTCCCGGGCTCCTCCTCCTGCGGCGGTGGCGCGTCGCCGGGGTCGCTCTCGCGGTCCTCGGGATTGCCGCCGGAGTCGGCGCGTTTCTCGCCGTGCGGGCGTGGCTTCCCGACGAGCGCCCGTGGGTCAAGAACAACCGGCGCGGTTCCGTGTTCTGGACGGAGGCCGGCGCCCGTCCCGCGACCGTGACGCGCATGCCCGTGACGTTTCCTCCGGAGGCGTTCTCCGGCGGCCGCATGCTGTCGGGTCTGGGCGTGCCGGATCTCTCGGGCCGGATCGGAAAGCCCGCCTACTACACGTCCGATCCGTTCTTCGCGCCGCGCGAGGGCAACGACTTTTCCGTCGAGATCGTGCGCCTCGAAACCAACGTCGGGCGCCAGGCCACGAGGATCGCGGGGCCGCCGGCGAAGCCGTTCGGGCGCGAGGGCACGATCGATCTTCCGATGACGCTCGCCGTCAGCGACGCTCGGGATCGGGTGACGGTCGAGGCCGGCGGCGCGCGCACCGAGTTGAAGCCCGGACAGTGGAGCGACTGGCTATCCTGACGTTCCGGGTCAATCCGCTCGTCTCGGTGCGCGGCTATGCGCGCTTGCGGCTCGCCTCGGTCGAACCGGAGATCGGTCTGTACCTGTCGCCGATCCAGTTCGATCCGGAGCATCTCCCGCCGGGCTTCGTGATCTCCTATCCGAAAGGGTTCGCGGAGGAGCTCGTCGAGCGCTACGGGCGCTACAAGACCATGGGCTGGGCCATCGACACGTGGTCGATCCAGTCGGGCACGCTTTCGGAGGAAGCCTTCCTCGAAGACGTCGCGATGACCGCGGCCCAGGACCGCAAGATGCTCAAGGGCCTCCTCGCCGGAAACGAGAAGCTCCTCTTCCACTATTTCGAGTTTCCGGATCGGGTCGCGCACGTCTTCTGGCGTTTTCGCGACCCGCAGCATCCGGCCTACGACGCCAAGCTCGCCGCGCGCTACGGGGACGCGGTCGAGAAGTCCTACCGGGAGATGGACGCGATCGTGGGCGAGACGGCCCAGGTGCTCAAGCCCGAGGACGTCCTGCTCGTTCTGTCGGACCACGGGTTCGCGACGTGGCGGCGCTCGGTCAACTACAACTCGTGGCTGGTCGAGAACGGGTATCTCGTGCTGAAGGGAAGCGCGAAGCGGCAGAACCTGGAGGCTCTCTTCGGCCGCGGCCAGTTCTGGGAGGCCGTGGACTGGTCGAAGTCGAAGGCGTACGCCATGGGCCTCGGCGACATCTACATCAACCTTCGCGGCCGCGAGGACGGCGGCATCGTGGCGCCGGGCGCCGAATACGAGGCCCTCCGCGAGGAGATTTCGTCGCGCCTGACCGCCCTCACAGACCCGAAGAACGGGGAGCGCGCGGTCTCGCGCGTCTTCCGGCGCGAGCAGGTCTATCGGAGGTTCGATCCCCGGCTGATCCCCGACCTGATCGTCGCCAACCGGCCGGGTTACCGCGTGTCCTGGCAGAGCTCCCTCGGCGTGCCCACCGCGAACGTCTTCGAAGACAACCGCGACGTCTGGAGCGGAGATCACTGCTCGCTCGACCCGGATCTCGTGCGCGGAGTCTTCTTTTCCTCGAAGCCCTTTCGGAAGGAGGGCGTGCCCGGCATCGCCGACGTCACTGCGTCCGTGCGCGATCTCGTCGGCGGTTCCCCGGTTCCCGACGCAGCAGGGAAGTCGCTGTGGTAACGAGGTTGCAGGTTGAAGGTTACAGGTTTCAGGGGGCCCGGAACTCTTTCCTGGAACTTGCAACCTGCAACCTGAAACGGCGGCTTGCACCCCTGCTCGTATTCTTCGCGTTCCCGATGCTCGGTCAGGACACCGTTGCCCCCGCCGACACCGAGAGGCAAGCCGACCTCAACCGCCTGCAGACCCGAATCGCGACGCTGAAGGCGAAGCTGGCCGAAAGCGAGAAGAAGGCCGCGACCCTTGCCGAGGAGCTTCCGCGCCTGGAGCTTAAGCTGGAGATCGCGACGCGGGAGGGAGAGCTCGTCGCCGCGACGCGCGAGGAGTTCGCCCGCCGACTCGCCGCGGTCACTCGCGACCGAGCGGCGGCGTCCGAGGCCGCAGGCGCATCGCGGAAGACCCTGCTGGTGCGGGCGCGCCTGCTCCAGCGCTTCGGACGGTTCGGGTACTTCCGCGTTCTCCTGGAAGCGCACGACGTACCGACGTTTCTGGACTCCGTCGAGCGGCTCGACAACCTCGCGCGGCGCGACGGACGTCTCCTCCGCCAACACCGGGACGCGGAGATGCGCCTCCAGTCAGACCTCGCGCGCGAGCAGGCGCTGAAAGCCGAGATCGACCGCCTCTACGTGCGCAGCCGGCAGGAGGAGACCCGCGTGGCGTCGCTGAAGACCGAGCGGGAAAAGCTCCTGCGCCGCGAGCAGACGGAAGCCGCCTCGCGCCGCCGCGAAGTCTCGGCCCTCTCGGATAAGGCGGCGCGCCTGGAAAGACTCCTCGACACGCTGTCGCGTCAGAGCGAGAGCGAAGAGCCCCTCGCCCCGTCGGGCGGCATCCGGCCCTGGAAGGGAGTTCTCGACTGGCCGGCCCGCGGCACCATCGTCGAGACGTTCGGGCGACACCGGCACCCGAAGTTCGACACGTGGACCGTGTCCAACGGCGTGGCGCTCGCGCTTCCGGCCGGCACACCCGTGCGGGCGGTCTACGGGGGGAAGGCCGTCTATGCGCAGTGGCTCGCGGAGTACGGAAACCTCGTGATCCTCGACCACGGCGACGGGATGCTGACGCTCTATGCCTGGCTGCAGGGCGTATCGGTCAAGGCGGGGCAACCCGTGCAGGTCGGGACCGAGCTCGGCTTGGCCGGTGTGGGTCCGGGCCGCGACGAGCCGGGGCTCTACTTCGAAGTGCGCGACCGCCAGAAAGCCAGCGACCCGATCGCCTGGCTGAGATGACGAGGTTGCAGGTTTCAGGTTGAAAGTTTCAAGAGGCCCCCTGTAACCTGCAACTTGCAACCTGCAACGGGGGAATTCGGCTCCTAGGGCGGTGTTACCATCCCCACGATGAAGTCCAATCGCTCCCGCCTGCTCTTTGTCGCGGTTTCTGTCGGGGCGCTGGTGTCTCTGCGGGCCGCGGCCGGTCCCGAAGGCACGGGCCGGGACCCGGCCACTCGCGCTCTGTCGATCTTCTCGGAAGTCTTCTCGCTGACCCGGTCCAACTACGTCGAGCCCACGGAGCCCAAGGCGCTGCTCGAGGGCGCTTACGACGGGATGTCGGACGCCCTCGACCCGTTTTCCTACTACGTGCCGGCTTCGGCCCTGGCGGCTTACCGCGCCCAGGAAAGCGCGGGCGCGGCGGGGCCCGGCATCGTGTTCGCGCGCCGCGGCGGTTATCCGTACGTCGTCGCGCCGCTACCCGGCTCGCCCGCCGAGAAGGCCGGCATCAAGGCGGGAGACCTGATCGATTCGGTCGACGGTAAGACGCTCCGAAACGCTCCCTACTGGAAGGTCAAGGCGGCCCTGGAAGGTCCCGACGGCTCTTCGCTCGAGATCGGCGTCTTTCGCGGCGGTGACGAGAAGAAGCTGACGATTCCGGTCACGCGGGGGCGCTTCGAGCCGGTGCCGGTTTCCGCCACGTCGGAAAAAGACGTCCTGGTTCTCAAGATCCCGTCCTTTACGCCGGCCACGGCGGCGGCTGTCAAGAAGCAGCTCGACGACGCCTCGAAGCGCTCGATGGGCGCGATCGTCCTGGACCTGCGCGGCTCGATCGGAGGAGATCCGGCCGACGCCGTTCCCCTCGCCGCGTTCTTCCTGGGAAAGGGAACCGTCGCGACCGTGCAATCCCGCAAAGTCGCCGGGAAGCCTCTGGAAGTCCAAGCCGGCGAGCCGGCATGGAATGGCCGCGTCGTGGTTCTGGTGGACGACTCCACCGCCGGGCCTGCGGAGATCCTGGCCGCGGCGCTGCACGACCGCGCGAAGGCGACTACCGTGGGTGAGACCACTGTCGGAATGGGAGTCGTCCAGCGCGGTGTGCCGACCGAAGAAGGCGGCCTGCTGTACATGACCGTCGGGCGGTACGTGTCGCCCTCGGGCCAGGTGCTCGGAGGCAAGGGACTCACTCCGGACGAGCGCGTGATCGTGTTTCCGGGAGAGGAGAACGGTCGAGATCGAATCCTGGAGCGAGGTCTCGAGATCGCCCGCTCGGCCGATACCGCGCGGCGTGCGGCTTGAGGCCGGGTCCGGCAATACTTTTTGAGCGGCGCTCGACGCGCCGACGAGAGCAGAGGGTGATTCCCGGCGCTTTTCGACTCGTCGGCCTCCTCGAAAGCGAGCACGTGCCTCGCCTTGATCTCTAGAACCTCTCGGCTGCCGGTCGCGAAGCGACTGCCGCAGCCGAAAGCCGAGCCTTGACCCGCCGCGCCCGCGTTTCCCCGGCGACGGTCTTTTTCGCCCTTCTCTCCCTCGTTCTCGCCACCCTCCTGTACCTGCGGTCTTGCCCGGAAAAGCCCGCCCCCCGCCGGCTGAACGGCGGCCGACGTCTCCGGCTCCGCTCGCCCATACGCCGCGGCCCCGGGCCGCAACCCCGCGCGCGGTCCGGACCCCGGTTGCGCAGGCCACCGTGGCGCCGGGCGTCGCGGCTCCCGCCGCGATCGTGATCGACGACCTCGGCAACGAGCGGGCCCCGGCGGAGCGCATCGCGTCCTGGCGCGAGCCCGTGGCCGGGGCCGTGCTGCCGGCGGTGCGCTTCAGCGCGGATTGCGCCCGCGCGCTCGCGCGCGGAGGCAAGGAGGTCCTGCTGCACCTGCCGATGGAGCCGGACCGGTACCCCGCGGTCCGGCCCGGACCCGGTGTGATCCTGCGCTCCCAGTCGGATGAGGAGATCGTCCGCACGCTCGAAGCGGATCTGGCGACGGTGCCCGGCGCCGTCGGTGTGAACAACCACATGGGATCCGCGGCGACCGCGGATCCGCGCGTCATGCGGGCCGTGGCCGGCGTGCTCGCTCGCCGGGGTCTCTTCTTCCTCGACAGCCGCACGACCGACACCACGGTAGCCGAACGCACCGCCGAGGAATCTTCCGTACCCTCGGCGCACCGGCGCGTCTTCCTCGACGACGTCGCCACCGAGCCCGCGATCCGGACCCAGCTCGCCGAGCTCGTCCGGCGAGCCCGCGAAGAGGGCGGCGCGATCGCGATCGGTCATCCGTACCCCGCCACGCTCGCGGTCCTGGAAGCGGATCTGCCGGGGCTGGAGAAGAGGGGAGTGAAGCTGGTGAGGGTGGGGGAGCTGGTGAGATGACTCTGCGCGTGTAGCGCTGTTCGGGAGCGACGAGGATCCCTCCCGTGTTACAGCATTCTCTTGGCTTCCTCCCAGTAGCGGTCCAACTCGTCCATTCCGACTTCGGAGACGTCCTTTCCCCCTTCCCGCGCCCGCCGCGCGACTTCGGCGAAGCGTTCGCGAAATCTGCGATTGGCCTGGCGCAGCGCGCTCTCGGGATCGATCTTCCGCCGGCGCGCCAGGTTCACGACCGACAGGAGCAGGTCGCCGATCTCGTGCGCTTCGCCCGGCGCGTCGCCTTCGGCCGCAGACTTGCGCCACTCTTCGAGCTCTTCCTCGATCTTCGCGACGACGTCCCCGTCACGCTCCCAGTCGAAGCCCAGGTCGGCCGCACGCAGCGTCTGCCGATACGCCGTCGAGAGGGCGGGCAGAGACGCCGGAAGCGTGCCGAGAGGATCCTCGGAAGCTCCCGGCTGCCGCCGCTTGCGGCGCTCCCAGGCGTCCTTGACCTCGTCGGCGCTCCCTGCGGGTGTGTCGCCGAACACATGCGGATGACGCTCGACCATCTTGGCGTGGATTCGCTCGGCGACGGCGTCGATCCCGAACCAGCTCTTTTCTTCCGCCAGCCGCGTGAGCAGGAGCACCTGGAACAACAGGTCGCCCAGCTCGCCCTCGAGGGGTTCCGGCGCGCCCTCGTCCACCGCGGCCAATGTCTCGTACGTCTCTTCGAGCAGGTACGTCTTCAGAGTCTCGAACGTCTGTTCCCTGTCCCAGGGACAGTCCCGGCGGAGTCGCGCCACGAGAGCGACCAGGCGGTCGAGGGCTTCGGACACGGCGGGATGATAAGCCGGCATTCAGACCTGCTGAGTCTGGTAGCTCGGGTGCCTCGGGAGAGGATCTGCGAGCGACTTCCCCTCTCCCTTCGGTTGGCCCGCGAAGCGGGCCGCCTGGAGTCCGAGTTAAAATTGGCGAACCCCGTGACCGAAGAAGACAAGCCAATCCGCGTCGTCGACCGGCGGATGTTCACGCCGGACGGACAGCTGCGCCCGGACTTCCAGCCCGAGGAGCCGCCTCCGACGAAGGAGGCTCCCGTCAAGGACGCTCCGCCTGCGGCGGGACCGGCGGCCGGGAGCGCTCCCGACGCTTCCGCGTCGGCGCCGGGTCCCGAGCGCGCGACCTCGCAGGGGTTCATCGGGCTCGTGTCCTTCCTTGCCTCGAACGTCTATGCGGCTCTCGGAATCGATCCCATGACGGGCGAGAGGCTCTCGCGGCGGGAGCCCGCCGCGGCGCGCCAGATGATCGACTGGCTCGGCGCGCTCGAGTTGAAGACCCGCGGCAACCTCTCTTTCGAAGAATCGAGCCTTCTCGCCAACGTGCTCGCTGAGCTCCGCCTGGCCTACGTTGAGGCCACGCGTCCTCCGGGCCGGGAGCCGCCGCGGTAAGCCGCGGATCCGTGAGTCTCAACTTGCGCTTCGCGACCGCCGTCGTGCGGCTGGCCGCCGCAGGCTGGCTGTTGGCCGGAACCCTGGCGGCGCAGGACGCGTTGTCCCCGCTGCCGCCTCCGGTGACGCGGAGCCAGTACCGGGGGCAGTGGTTCGAGTTCCTGTCCGCCTTCTCGGAGGACGACCAGCCCGCAGCCAACAAGGCGCTCGAGGAGATGCTCCGCGCCGGGCGAAAGGTCGGCGTGCATCGGCTTGCGGATTTCTCGCGCACAGCGGTCTTCCTCGGCCGCCGCGCCGAGAAGGAGGGCAAGCCGGGCCGGGCGGAGAAAGCGTACGATGCCGCGCTCAAGCTCGACGCCAGCAATCCCGACGCGCTGGTCGCGCGGCTCTCGTTTCTGACACGGCACGGCAGGGTGCTCGAAGCCCTCCGGTTTCTGCCGGCGGCCACGGCGGATTTCCTTTCGACGCACGAAGCCCGCGTCTCGACGCTCTCCTCGCTCGGCCTGTGGGTCGCGGTGGGGATCGCGGGCATGCTGCTGGGGACCGTTCTGGCGCTGGCGGTCCGGCACGGCCCGAGGGCCGCTCACGACATCGCCGAGAGGGCGCACCGGTCGTTCGGACGAGGCGCGGCCCTGCCTCTGGGACTGCTCCTCCTGGCGCTGCCGATCTTCGTGGGCCTGGGCCCGGGATGGCTGCTGCTGTACTGGGGAGCGCTTCTGTACACGTACGCCGAGCACCGCGAACGCATGGCGCTGGCGGCGGGTTTCGTCGGCCTGGCCCTGGTTCCGCCGCTTCTGTCCTGGATCACGGCGACCAACATCGAGCAGCGCTCGCCGCTCTTCGTGGCGGCCGTGGACCTGGCCGAACGCCGCGAGGACGCAAGCGCCGAAGACGGTCTTCGTCAGGCGTCCGCCGTGTTCCCCGAAGATTCGGACGTGTGGTTTCTGCTCGGAATCTACGCCGAACGTTCGGGAGACATGCAGCGCGCCCAGCAGGACTACACGCGCGCGATGCAGGCCGACCCGGCGGATTACCGTCCGATCATGAACCGCGGGAACGTGCGGTTCGCCGAGGGCGAATACGGGGAAGCCGTGCGCGACTACATCGAGGCCGGCAAGCGCACGTCGTCCGCCGACATCTACTACAACTTGTCGCTGGCGCGGGGCGAAGCCTACGACTTCGACGGCCAGGCCGTGGCCATTCAGGAAGCGCGGCGGATCTCTCCGGCTCAGGTCAACGGATGGACGTCCACGCCCACGGTGTCCAGAGTGGTCCCGGCCGGGTACTCGCTGGCCCTCGCGCGCAGGCGCATCGCCGCCTGGAACGCCCAGCCCAAGAGCCGCCGGCTTCCCGGCCACGGCGCCGCGGCGCGCAAGTGGAAGGGTCTTCTGTCGGCATGGTCGCTCGTCCCGCCCGCATTCCTGGTTCTGGGGATGGCGATCGGCCGCTTCCGCCGCCGCCGCGGCCTTGCGTACGAGTGCGGGCGCTGCGGCCGGGCCTTCTGTGACCGCTGCCGGCGCTACGGCGATCCGACGCTCTATTGCACGCCGTGCGCGAACACGCTCGTTCACAAGGAGGGTCCGGACATCGAGGTGCAGGTGTCGGAGACCCGCGCGATGAAGCGGCGTCTGACGTGGAGGCATCGGGTCAGCCGTCTGGTCTCGCTGGTCGCTCCGGGCGCGAGCGCGTTCCGCGACGGCCGCCCGATCGGGGGCACGGTTGCGCTCTTTCTCTTTTTCACGTGTGTGGCGTCCGCGGTCGTGGACGGGAAACTCTTCGACCCGCTCACGCTTCCGCCCGAGGGCCCCTGGCGCGCGAGCGTCGTGGTCGGCGCGGCCCTCGCGGCCCTGCTCTGGCTGCGAGGACAGCTGACCGCGAGGAGGACACCCAGTGGGTCTTGAAGGCACGCTCAAGGTCTTTTCGCTGACCGACATCTTTCAGATGCTCGGTCTGCAGCGAAAGACCGGCGTGTTGAACATCGACGGCGAGGAGGACTCGATCACGATCTCGTTCCTCGGAGGACAGGTCGTCGCGGCCGAGTCCAAAGCGCGCCGCCTCGAGAACCGGCTCGGCAACCTCCTGCAGCGCGCCGGCTACGTCACGCAGGAGCAGCTCGACCACGTCATCAGCCTCCAGAAGGAGACGCAGCAGCGGATGGGCTTCCTGCTGGTGCGCGAAGGACTGATCGATCCTCAGGAGCTGCGGGAGGCCCTGCGCCTCCAGATCGCCCGGATCGTCTACACCGCGTTTCGCTGGTCCGACGGCCGGTTCCGATTCAGCCAGGAGGGGAGAGTCGACTACGACGCGGACCACATGGCGCCGGTTTCCATCGACACGATCCTGATGGAAGGCGCGCAGATGGTCGACGAGTGGCCGCTTTTCGAGAAGAAAGTCGGTTCCCTCCAGGCCGTGTACCGGCGGGCGCCGGGAGTCGAGAACCTCAAGCTCGTGGTGGGCGAGAAGAACCCGCCCGAGGGCACGCTTTCCGTCGCCAAGTCCGAAGCCGAGAGCTGGCGTTGGATCGACGGACGCCGCACCGTCGGCGACATCATGGAGCGCGCGTTCCTCTCGGACTTCGAAGTCCTCAAGGGAGTCGCCGACCTGCTCGGACGCCACCTGATCGAGCGCGGCGCCGCGCCGCCGGAGCCCGAGGCCGTTGCGGCGCCCGTCCCTGCGCCGGTCGCCCGCCGTGCCGGAATCTCGGTGGGAGCCCTTGCTCTCTGGGTCGCGCTGATCGTTCTGGCAGGCCTGGCCATCTACCTGATTCCCCGAAACCCGGCGAACATCCTGCTTCGCGGGCCCGGATCCGTCGAGGAGGGGGTCCAGCTGCGCAAGGCGATGTCGTTGAACCGCGCGGTCTCGATCGAACGAGCCGTGCGCGTCTACTACGACGCCACGGGAAGGTATCCGCGAGGCCTCGAGGATCTGGTCGTCGCCGGGATTCTCGAGGAGGACGCGCTGCGCGATCCGTACGGGCGCTTCTACCGCTACATTTTGCGGGCCGAGGACGGCAAGTTCGGCCTCTACGGGCGAAACGCCCGGGGTCAGATCGATCTGGACCTCTCGCTGGAGAGGAGTCTCGCCCCGGTCTCCGAGCTCCGGCCGGCCCCCTCACGATCGACGCAACCGCCTGACAGGCCTAGCGTTCTCGTCGTCGAGTAGAGCGATAGGACTTGAGCCAAATTGACTTAGAAAAATTGTAAATTCGGGTTGACAGCAAGGGACTCATATCCTATAGTTCCTCCTCCCAACGAGCGTTTGGGAGGAGGAACATGAGCAAAATCATCGGCATTGACCTCGGCACCACGAATTCGTGCGTTGCCGTGATGGAAGGCGGCGATCCGGTCGTCATTCCGAACGCGGAAGGCAACCGCACCACGCCCTCCGTCGTGGCGTTCACGAAGACCGCCGAGAGGCTGGTGGGCCAGGTCGCCAAGCGCCAGGCGGTGACGAATCCCGCCAACACGATTTATTCGATCAAGCGCTTCATGGGCCGCAAGTTTTCGGAGGTCCAGGAAGAGATCAAGATGGTTCCCTACAAGGTCGTCGCCGGCCCGAACGGCGATTGCCGCATCGCGGCCGGAGGCAAGGAGTGGTCTCCCCCTGAGATCTCCGCGATGATCCTCGGCAAGCTCAAGGAGGCCGCCGAGGCGTACCTGGGCGAGAAGGTGACCCGCGCGGTCATCACGGTGCCCGCGTACTTCAACGACGCGCAGCGCCAGGCGACCAAGGACGCCGGCCAGATCGCGGGCCTCACGGTCGAGCGTCTCGTCAACGAGCCCACGGCGGCGGCGCTGGCGTACGGCCTCGACAAGAAGAAGGACGAGACGATCGGGGTCTATGACTTCGGCGGCGGCACGTTCGACATCTCGATTCTCGAGGTCGGCGAGGGCGTCGTGGAGGTCAAGGCGACCAACGGCGACACGCACCTCGGAGGCGACAACATCGACCAGCGGATCATCGACTGGATCCTGGCCGAATTCAAGAAAGACCAGGGCGTCGACTTGTCCAAGGATCCGATGGCGATGCAGCGCCTCAAGGAGGCCGCGGAGAAGGCCAAGATCGAGCTCTCGAGCGTGGTCGAGACGGAGATCAACCTTCCGTTCATCACGGCCGACGCCTCGGGTCCCAAGCACCTGCAGTTGAAGCTCACGCGCGCGAAGCTCGACCAGCTCGTCGAGGACATCGTCGAGCGCTCGGTCCCGCCGTGCAAGCAGGCGATGAAGGATGCCGAGGTCGAACCCAAGGACATCGACGAAGTCGTTCTCGTCGGCGGACAGACCCGCATGCCGCGGATCCAGAAACTCGTCAAGGACCTGTTCGGGAAAGACCCCCATCAGGGTGTCAACCCGGACGAAGTCGTCGCGGTCGGCGCCGCGATCCAGGGCGGCGTCCTGGCCGGAGACGTCAAGGACCTGCTGCTGCTCGACGTGACGCCGCTGTCTCTGGGCATCGAGACGCTGGGCGGAGTGACGACGCGCCTGATCGAGCGCAACACCACGATTCCGACCAAGAAGAGCGAGACCTTCTCGACGGCCGGCGACAACCAGACGTCGGTGGAGATCAAGGTGCTCCAGGGCGAGCGCGAGATGGCTCGGGACAACAAGACGATCGGCGTGTTCCACCTCGTCGGCATCCCGCCGGCGCCGCGGGGCATGCCCCAGATCGAGGTGACCTTCGACATCGACGCCAACGGCATCATGAACGTCTCGGCCAAGGATCTCGGCACCGGCAAGGAACAGAAGATCACCATCACGGCCTCATCGGGCCTCGCCAAAGACGAGATCGACAAGATGGTCAAGGACGCGGCGTCGCACTCGGAAGAGGACCGCAAGCGCCGCGAGGAGATCGAGGCCAAGAACCGGCTCGACTCGCTGGTGTACTCCTCGGAGAAGACCTACAACGAGAACAAGAGCAAGCTCGATCCGGGCGACCAGTCGAACTTCGAGTCGGCCCTGGCCGACGCCAAGCGGGCCCTCGAGGGCGGGGGCGCGCAGGCCATGAACGACGCCGGCGAGCGGCTGCAGCAGGCGTCCCACAAGCTCGCCGAGGCGGTGTACCGGGGTGCGTCCCAGTCGCAGGCATCCCCGGGTGGAGCCTCCGGTACAGGTGGGGGCGAGAGCGCTTCGGGTGCCGGTGCCGGCAAGGAGGACGAGGTCATCGATACGGAGTACGTGGACACGGAGAAACAGTAGGCGGCGCCTGGAGCCTGTCATCCCGAGCGGAGCGAGGGATCCCGGACTTGCGAGCCCGGGATTCCTCGGCCCTTCGGGCCTCGGAATGACGGCGACACGCGCTAAACTCTCGACAGCAACTCCCATGACCGTTTTTCGCTGGAACTCGCTCCAGGACCTTTTTGCGATTCAGGAAAAGGTCAACCGGCTGTTCGAGGAGACGATCCAGCGCACCGAGTTCGCCGACGAGGGGCTCGATGCGGCGCTCTGGTCTCCCGCCGCCGACGTTTATGAGTCCGCCGACGAGATCATCCTCAACATCGAGCTGCCCGGCGTGCGGCTGGAGGACGTGCGGCTGGAGTCCGTGGACGGCAAGCTCCGCGTGTCGGGCCACCGCAAGGCCGGCGACGCCGCCGAGCCCCGGAACTTCGTGCGGATGGAGCGCATCTACGGAGCCTTCTCCCGCGAATTCCCGGTACCCGGTTCGCTCGACCCGGCCCGGATCAAGGCCACGCTGCGCGCGGGCGTCCTGCGCGTGGTGGCCCCGAAGACGGAGAAGGGGCAGCCGATTCCGGTCGAATCGCGGAGGGCGCGGTGAAATCGGGCGGGCGCACGGGCGTCTTTCGCATCGGCGCGATCGCCGAGAAGTACGGGATCCATCCCCAGACCCTGCGCATGTACGAACGGGAAGGCCTGCTGAGGCCGGCCCGCACGGAGGGCAACACCCGGCTCTACGACACGGACACCATCGAGCGGCTCGAGATCATCCTCACGCTGACGCGCCATCTCGGTGTCAACCTCGCCGGCGTCGAAGTGATCCTCCACATGAAGCATCGGATGGAGAAGATGCACGGGGAAGTCCAGAAGATGCTGACCGTAATGCGCGAGGAGTTCGAGGTCCGCCGGGGAAGCTCGGAGCGGACCGTGGCGCTGGCCAAGATCCCGGGCCGCAAGTACACCATCGTCAAGTCCGACCGCCACCGTTAAACTCCTCTTCCCGGCCCCCTTCCGGCTATAGAATGGCCGCTTTCCATGATTTGGGAGGTTTTGTGAAAAAAGCTTTGCTCGTCCTCGCCGGCTTCGCCGTGGCCTTCTCGGCCCTGGCGCAGCTGACGAAGTACAAGGATTGGGACAAGTCCGCGGAGGCCTACTTTCTGACGCCCGCCGAGCGCGCCGAGTGGAAGAACGTCGCCTCCGACGCGGACGCGGAGAAGTTCATCGCGCTCTACTACGCCAAGCGCGGGGGGGAGCCCTTCAAGCAGGAGGTGGCACGGCGCATCGCGGCGTCCGACCAGCAGTTCAAGTCCCCCCGCTACAAGCACGGATCCGATTCGGTCCGGGGGCACCTGCTGGTCGTCCTGGGACCGCCCTCGCGCGTCTCGCAGTCGCGCGCCGGCCAGGAGGGCGCCGATCTGCCGAGCGGCGCGACGATTCCGTCCATCGACGTCGGGTCCCAGGCGGACGCGAACTCGTCGATTACGTACAACTGGACGTGGGAGAAGGATCGGCTGCCCCCGGCGGCGGGAGTGACGGAACTGAAGGCGTCGATCGTGGTGGATCCGCGCACCGGCGGCGAAGAGCTGCGGGGCGGAAGCCAGGCCGAGAAGGCAATGGCTACGCTCGCCGAGAAGTCGATCGTCAATCCCAACGCGACGTTGGCGGCGGCAGGCGCCCCGGCGGCCACGGCGCCGTCGGTTCCCTCCACGCCCGGAGGCACGGGCACGGCGGGGGCTCCGGCTGCTGCAGGCGCTCCGGCTGCAGGAGGCGCTGCTGCTGGCGCTCCGGCTGCTGGAGGCGCCGCGGCGGGCGCGGCGGCAGCCCCGGCCGCGGTTCTTCCGCTGCCGGCTGCCGCAAAGTCGGCGCTCGCGGCGAGCAAGCCGTCTCCCGAGGCTGGCTTCTGGTCCGGGCCTTTCCGCACCATCAACGGCGAATCGTTCCTCGCGATCCAGTTCTATCTTCCGGCCGACAAACCGGTCAACGCCGGCGGAGCTCCGTTGAAGTACGGCGCGGTCATCACCGACGAGTCCGGCAAGGAAGTCCAGTCGGTGTGGGAGGAGGCCAAGTTCTCCGAGGTGGCCGAGGGAAGCCGCAAGGATCGCGTCCTCGACAAGTCGGTCGCGCTCCCCCCCGGCAGCTACAAGGGGACGTTCGGTCTCTTCACCGACGAGGGGCAGCCTCCCGTGGCGTCGGCGTCCGCGAGCTTCAAGCTCGATGCTCCGACGACGGATTTCGAGGTCTCGCCCCTGATTCTTTCCAGCGGCCTCGTGCCCCAGACCCGGCGTCCCGCTCCGACGGACCCGTTCGTCTTCGGAACGGAGAAACCCATCAAGGTCGAGCCCAAGGGCGACAAGCGCTTCTCCAAGCAGGACAGCCTCTGGTACTTCTACGCGGTCGCCAATCCGTCGTTTCCGGTCGGCTCGGCTCCGGATGCCGGAGCGGCGGCTGCGGCTCCGGCGGCCACACCCGCGGCCGGCGCTGCGGCCCCGGCGGCTCCCCCGGCGGACGCTCCCAAGCCGCGCATCATGACGCGCATCAACGTGCAGCGCGACGGCCAGGATGCCTTTGCGCCGTTCACCGGTCCCGCGGACATGCAGCCGATCTCGGGCGGCCACTACGGAACCGGCAGCGAGATTCCCCTCGCGTCCTTCGAGCCCGGCTACTACACGTTCGCGATCCTCGTCCGGGACCTCAACGCGGCCAAGGGATCGGCGGCCAACAAGGGTGTCGAACGCAAAGAGGACTTCGTCGTCGTGATGCCCGACGGCAGCTTGCCTCCGAAGAAGAGTGCAACGACTGCGCCGGCGAAACCAACTCCCAAGAAGTCTTAGTTGCGCTCCGCGAGTTGAAGCTGACGGCGGCCTGGTCCTCGAAGGCTCGAGCCAGACCCGGCCGGCCGCCGCAGCTTAACTCGCTCCGCTCGGGCTTACTCGTCTACTCCACCCGGACCGCCGCTTTCGCCGTGCCCATCTTTCCGGTCGCGGCGTCGCGGACGTTGACGACGATCCGGTAGTTGCCCTTTTTCGTCTGGACGGCGGCGCTGTAGGAGAGTGAGGTATCGCCGCTCGTCTTGTCGGCCGGAAGAGTGAAGTCACTGTCCTGCGTGGTGATCTCGCTGCGTCCGCCCTTGTCGTCGACGGCGCCGATGAAGAACTGAGTTTTCGCCACCGCCTTGTCTCCCTGCGGCACGAACGTCAGCGCCGAGGCCGGGAAACTGACCGTGATCGGCACGGTATAGAGCTTCTTGTCGCCCGCGGTCGCCGGGCCCGGCTGGATCTTCGTCGGGATCCCGGTGTACGCGAGGTCGGTTTCCATCGTCGCCCGGGCGCGCTCGCGCACGAGGTCGGCCTCGGGCAGGGACTGGAATCCCTTGCGCGAGCGGACGGTCAAGCCGGGACGCGAGACTTCGACGCTGACCTTCTCGTACTTGCCGGTGGGAACCTGGGAGAGGTTGACGCCCACCGAGTAGTAGGTCGAGACCGCCTCGTAAACGCGGCCGAGGCCTTTCTGAAAGTCGTTGGTATTCAGGAGGGCGATTCCTCCGGTCTCCACGGCCAGCTCCTGCAGGCCGTTCTGGCGATCCTGCCGCGCCTGGAAGGACACGCGGCTGCGGCTCTCGAGCGGGTCGTCGCTGGAGGCCGTCTGCCCCTCGGCGCCGAGCCCGTTGGCGTCGATCGTGTAGAACGTGATCTCGTTCGAGTTCGCTCGCTGAACGTTTGAAGTCACGAGCTCCGGGATCTGGCGGATGTTGGTGAAGTTGAGCGACGGCGCATTGAATGTGCCCGACGCGTACTGGGACATCACCCACCCGGGCTGGTACTCGAATCCCCCGGAGACAAACATGAAGTTCTTCTTCCCGGACAGAGGGGTCAGGGTCACGATCTCCTGCCGCATGGACTCGAGCAGCGTCTGGATCTCCTGGGCGTTTTCCTCGGCGTACTGCCGCACGAGAGCGCCGCGGGAGCGCGGCCGCGTCGAGTCGATCATCGCGACGGTTTGGCGCTGATTCTGGAGCCGCGACATCCCGACCCGGCCCTTCTCGACCGACGACAGGGCGGACATCAGCGTTTCCTTGCTGGTCGTCCAGTCGGCCAGGACGCGAGGTGAGCGGTCGAAAACGACGATCCGGGCCGCGTCGTCGGGACCGAGCTTCGTCACGAAGTCAGACAGAGCGTTCAAGCTGCGGTTGCGAATTCCCGGAGAGATGAACCCGAGGTCGATGTAGATCAGAAAGTTCCGTGGCACGAACGCCTCGTTGCCCTTCTTGTAGGTGGCGAGGATCTGGTCCGGCGAGGCCGTGGAGAGGTCGGGGGCGTGGATGGTCCCGCCTTCGACGCGGGTGAAGTAGTCGATCGGAACGGGCTTGCCGCCGATCTTGACCGAGAAGTCCTCGCGTTTCAGGTCGGTCACGGGCTGACCCTTGGAATCGGTCACGTCCACGTCGAGGTCGAGGACGCGAACCTCGACGGACTCCGAGAAGGCCGGAATCTGGGCGGACGGCGAAGGCGGAGCGGGTTCCTGCGCCAGAGTCGGGGCGGCGCAGAGGATGAGAGCGGTGAAGGCTCGGAGCGGTCGCATCGTTCGATCCTTTGTCCTTTCAGCGGGCTCGCTGCTTCGGAGCCCCTCGTACGGCACGCACAACGCGCCGGAGCCAGGGGGGATTCCGAGGGATGTCCTCTTTTGAGGAGATCCTCAGTTGGGGGGCTTTGTGGGGAGGTTCCGAGTCGGAGGTGAGAGGTTTTTATTCCCTGGCGGCGCCGACGGCCTCGAGGCCCAGGTAGTCGAAGAGCATGTTGAGCTCCTTCGTCAACTCGTCGGATTCGACGTCTCCGCCGGCCTCGACCGGCAGACCGCCGATCGCGCAGCCGGCGATGGCGGAGCGGGCCTTGCGCACCAGAGCGGCGGCGGCCGCGGGGTCGGTCCCGTCGTCGGAGAGGACCGCTTCGAAGTCCCGCGGGAGGCCCCAGATCTCGGCCCGGGAGCGGCCCACGGCGGGACGATAGGTCTCCAGAAGGGCGCCCCGGAAGGGGCCCGCGGGCAGGTTCATATCCCGGACGATCTCGAAGAGGTCCGCATAGGCGATGCAGTGGAGGAGCCCCAGCGTGTAGCCGCGCTCCCGGGTGATCCCGTAGCGCTCGGCGAACCGGCCTCCCGCGATCGCGGCGGCGAGGCTGGCGCGGCGCACGGCGCGCGCGGCCGGGTCGTTGCGCGGAAGCGCCGGGAAGTCGGGAGAAGAAAGCCGGTCGATGAGGACCGTCAGCGCGCGCGGACCGATGCGCGCGACCGCGTCCGGAACGGTTCCGACCGAGTTCTCGCGGTCGACCGAAAGCGAGTTGGCCAGGATCAGCAGGTCGAGCGACAAGTACTGGTCCAGCGCCGCCACCGGGACGATGGACTCGGGATCCACCGGCGACTTCTTCAACAGCTCCAGCAGAAGCTCCGCCGTGTCGCTGTAGATCGGACGCATGAGGTAGTTGCGGATGAGGCGGTCCTTCAGGCGCCGCGCGAACTCGCGGAACCGCGAGGAGTGCTCTCTTCCTTCCGCCGGATCGATGTGGGCGTCGCCCATACGCTCGAGCGCCTCCCAGAGATGCTCCTCGATGCCCTCGGGCAGAAACGGCAGAATCCAGGCGTCAGCGGCTTCCCAGTTCTCGCGGCGTTCGCGGCGGGAGAGGCGGTGCGTGTCGTCGAGCTGCTTGACGCCCTGGAAGGCGAGGGCCTGTCCCCGGAGTGTCAACCCGATGCGCAGGATCGGTGTCACGCGGTAGGACGGGTCGTACTCGAAATCCGCCTCGCGCCACTCGAAGATCTCGAAGAGCAGCTTGCGGGCGAGGTCCTCGACCCGCAGCGACAGACCGTCGAGCGTGTCGTGGCCCATCTCGAGGATCAGGCGCGTCAGATTCTCCTGCGTCGTCATGTTCCGGGCCAGGAGCTCGTAGAGAGTGGCCGCCGGCATGGACCCGCTGCGGAGGAGGTGGACACCCAGGCGATGGCGGGGAAGCGATCCGGAGACGTAGACGATCTCGCCGTCCTTCCAGTCGAGCGTGCGGCGGTCGTGCCCGCGCGTCACAATCAGCCGGCCCGAGCGGCGGTTCAACTCCATCCACTGAAGAAGGTCGGCGAGGCCAAAGACCTCCAGCCTTCCCCGGAACTGATCGGTCATGGGATAGGGCATGATTTTACCATCCCGGCTTTCGCCCCGGTTGCAGGTTTCCGGTGGCCCTGCGTGAAAGAATCCCGCGCGTGAAAGAAAAGGAGAAGCGGGCCAGCCTGCCGGAGACCACGACCTCCGGCATTCCGATCCAACCGTTCTACGGCGAGCCTCCTCCCGGGACGTATCCCTTCGCCCGGGGCATCTCCGAGGAGGGCTACCGGGGCCGGTTCTGGACGATGCGGCAATACGCCGGATACGGCTCTGCCGCCGAGTCCAACCGCCGCTATCGCTACCTCCTGGAGCAGGGCCAGACCGGCCTTTCGGTGGCCTTCGACCTGCCGACCCAGATGGGCTACGACTCCGACGATCCGGCCGCCCGGGGGGAAGTCGGCAAGGTCGGCGTCGCGATTTCCACGATCGAGGACATGCGGATTCTGACGGAGGGCCTTCCGCTCGACCGCGTGTCGATCTCGATGACGATCAACTCCACGGCGGCGATCCTGCTTGCGCTGACCCTGGCCGTGGCGCGCGAGCGCGGCCTCGCCTGGAAAGACCTCTCCGGAACCGTCCAGAACGATCTCCTGAAGGAGTACATCGCCCGGGGGACGTACATCTTCCCGCCGCGCGCGTCGCTGAAGATCACGACGGATATCTTCGCCTTCTGCGGCACGGAGGTCCCGCGCTGGAACACGATCTCGATCTCCGGCTACCACATCCGGGAGGCGGGCTCGACCGCGGTCCAGGAGGTCGCCTTCACGCTGGCCAACGCGATCGCCTACGTCGACGCTGCGCTCTCGCGGGGCCTCGCGATCGACGACTTCGCGCCGCGGCTCTCGTTCTTTTTCAACGCGCACTCCAACTTCTTCGAGGAGGCCGCCAAGTTCCGCGCGGCCCGCACCCTCTGGGCGGAGATCGCGCGAGACCGCTTCGGCGCGAAGGACCCGCGCTCGTGGCGCCTGCGCTTCCATGCGCAGACCGCAGGCTCGACGCTGACCGCACAGCAACCCGACGTCAACGTCGTGCGCGTCTCCCTGCAGGCGCTCGCGGCGGTCCTAGGGGGCACACAGTCGCTCCACACCAACTCGAGGGACGAGGCGCTCGCGCTTCCGACCGAGGAGTCGGCGCGCCTGGCCCTGCGCACCCAGCAGGTCATCGCCTACGAAAGCGGCGTGGCCGACGTCGCGGATCCTCTGGGGGGATCGCACCTGGTCGAGGCGTGGACTCGCGAGATCGAGGCGCGGGCGCGCGAATTGATTCGAAAGGTCGACTCGCTGGGGGGCGCCGTCGCCGCGATCGAGGCCGGCTTCTTCCAGAAGGAGATCGAGGACGCGGCCTACGCGGCGCAGCGGGAGCTCGAAGAGGGCAAGCGCGTGGTCGTGGGCGTCAACGCGTTTCGCGAAGAGACCGAGACGCCGCCGCCGATTCTCTCCGTGGATTCGCACATCGAGGCCGAGCAGGTCGAACGCCTGAAGGCATTCCGCGCCGCGCGCAACGCTGCGAAAACCCGCGAGGTCCTGGCGCGGCTCCGGTCCGACGCGCGCGAGGACCGCAACCTCATGCCCTCGATCGTCGAGGCCGTTTCGGGCAACGCGACGCTGGGTGAAATCGTCGGATCCCTCAAGGGAATTTACGGCGAGCACCGCCCCGGGAACTGACCGGGCGGCGGTTAAGTTTCAGCCCGGCAATCGCTTGCACGTGTGGAAAAAGGGGTCGCGGGACTTTCGCGATCCGGGTCCGCTGCACACTCCGTTGGGCAATCCGGCTAAATCGCTGATGGCGAACGCGTTGTCCGATCGCACACAGGAGAGTGCAATCCGCTCGCTACGGGCCAGTTTTCGCGATTTTTGACCGCTTTCCGCAGGGATATCGACAGGGTTTTCCTCCGCCCCTTCGGAAAACTGATTTCGATGAAGCGGGCGTGTATTTTCATGCGATCCGCACACCGATTTTGGGGCACAGGGGCTCGACCGGACACTCGCCGCAGAGCGGCTTTCGGGCGCCGCAGATCGTGCGCCCGTGGGCGATCAGGAGGTGGGCGAAGAGTGTGCGGCGGCCCTTCGGCGCGAGAGCGATCAGATCCCGCTCGATCTTCACGGGATCGGTCTCCCGAGTGAACCCAAGGCGGCGAGAGAGGCGGGCGATGTGCGTGTCGACGACGAATCCCTCGTCTTTTCCGAAGGCGTTACCCAGGACGACGTTGGCGGTCTTGCGTCCGACGCCGGGCAGCGCGGTCAGCGCTTCCATCGTGTCGGGCACGCGTCCTCCGTGCTCGGCTGCGATCGCCGCGCCCGCGGCCCGGATGCTCTTCGCTTTCGAGTTGAAGAACCCCGTCGAATGGATCTCCCGCTCGAGCACGCCCCGCGGGGAGCGCGCATAGTCGGCGGCGGTCTTGTACTTGGCGAAGAGCGCGGGCGTGACCATGTTGACGCGCTTGTCCGTCGACTGCGCCGAGAGGATCGTAGCCACGAGAAGCTCCAGGGGACTGCGGTGATCCAGCGCGCACTTCGCGTCGGGGTACGCGGCCTTCAGCCGGCGGTAGACCGCGGAGGCGCGGCGCTTCTGGGATGCGAACGTCTCGCGAGGCTTCTTCGCCATCGTCCGGCATTCTATGTGTAGGATTTCACCGTGAGGCGACTGGCCGCCGCGCTCCTTCTCCACCTCGTCGCCGGGTGCGCCGCCGCCCTCACGCTGACGATCCTGCACACCTCGGACCTCCACGGACGCGTTCATCCGCACGACGCTCTCGCCGACCGCGACTTCGGAGAAGGCCTCGCCCGTGTGTCCGCGGCGGTCCGGCAGGTCCGCGCCGAGGGCCATCCCGTCCTGCTCTTCGATTCGGGCGACACGATCGAGGGCTCACCCGAGCAGGCCCTCGCCTTTGCGCGGCGGATCGGCGGTCGGACGGGAAGCGATCCGATCGTGCGGGCCATGAACCTCGTGGGATACGACGTCGCTGCGGTAGGCAACCACGAATTCGACTTCGGCAGAGGCCGGTTGGAGGAGTCCCGGCGCGAGGCCCGCTTCGCGTGGCTCTCCGCCAACACGCTGGGACCCGGCGGCGAGCCCGCGCTCCCGCCCTACGACGTCCGCGAGGTCGCGGGAGTCCGCGTCGGAATTCTGGGTCTGGTCACGCCGGGAGTCGCGAAGTGGGAAAGCCCCGAGCTCGTCGCGGGGCTGACGTTCGGCGATACAGTCGCGGCCGCGAAGAAGTACGTTCCGGTCCTCCGCGGGAAGGAGCGGTGCGACCTCGTCGTCGTCCTCGCTCACGAGAGCTTCGAGAGAGACCTGAAGACCGGGACGGCGCGTCCCGGAGCGCCGGGCGACAACCAGGCCTGCGCGCTCGCGACGGAGGTCGAGGGGATCGACTTCCTGCTGACCGGCCACGCGCATACCGTCGTGACGCCGCAGCGGCTGGGCCCGACCTGGGTGTCGCAGCCCGGCCGCTGGGGCAATACGCTGACGCGTTTCGACGCGACCCTCGAAAGGACGCCCGACGGAAAGTGGACGCTCGCCGGCGTGCGCGGCCGCAACCTGCCGATGAGAGGTGTCGAGCCCGATGCCGAGGTCATGGCGGCAATCGAGCCCGAGTACGCCGACACGATGCGTCTGCTCGCCGAGCCGTTGGCGGTTCTCCCGACCGGGGCGTCGTCGCGGAATGCCCGGACCGAGGATTCGGGGATGGTGGACTGGACGCACCGCGTGCAGCTTTCGGAGTCCAAGGCCGATCTGTCGTTCGCGTCGGTCCTGGGCTTCGACCGAGAGCTCGAATGGCCGGCCGGTCCGCTGACGCTCCGCCAGGTGTGGCAGTTCTATCCGTACGAGAACAGCCTCGTGACGCTGAGAGCGACGGGGAAGATCGTACGCGAGGCGCTGGAGCGATCGGCGGAATGCATGACCGAGCGAGAGGAAGGACCTCGTTCCTGCGACTCGCTCGAAGGCGCCGATTACGAAATCGATCTGTCGCGGCCACGGGGCCGGCGCGTGATCTTCCTCCGCCGCCTCGGCAAGGACGTGGCCGACGGCGACGTCTTTACGGTCGCGCTCAACTCGCACCGGGCCGCGGGAGGCGGAGGCTACCCGATGTGGAAGCGCGCGCAGAGGCTGGCGGAGAAAGGCAACGTCCGCGAGATGCTCGTCTCCGACGCCCGGGCGCAGAAAACTCTGCGTCTTTCGGCGACCGGCAACTGGAAAGTGCAGGGCTCACCGTGACGCCGTCGGAGAAAGCGGCGATCGAAGCCTTTCACCGCCTGTACTACGACGGACCGGCGGGCGAGGGCCGCGTCCATCACCGGACGCGCTGGATGGGGGTCGAGACCCTGAAGTGCCCGCTCGATCTGTGGGTGTACCAGGAGATCCTCTTCGAGGTGCGCCCCGATCTCGTGGTCGAGACCGGCACGCACAAGGGGGGCAGCGCCCTTTTTCTGGCGGGAATGCTCGACCTGCTCGGCAAAGGCGAAGTCACGACGGTCGACGTGCGCTCGGATCCGGCGCGGCCGGCGCATCCGCGGATCCGCTACGTCACGGGCTCGAGCGCCGACCCGCAGGTGGTCGCGTCCATCTTCGCGGGTCGGCGCAGCGGCGAAACGTGTCTCGTCATCCTCGACTCCGATCACGCAAAGGCGCACGTCGCCCGCGAGCTCGCCGCGTTTGCGCCTCGCGTCCCGGTCGGGAGCTACCTGATCGTCGAAGACACCAACGTCAACGGCCATCCGGTCCTGCCGGACTTCGGCCCCGGACCCTACGAGGCCGTCGAAGAGTTCCTCGCGTCGCATCCGGAGTTCGAGGTGGACGCCTCGCGCGAGAAGTTCCTGATGACGTTCAACCCGCGGGGTTTCTTGAAACGGGTGCGCTAGCTCCGAGCGCGAAGCGCCTTCGCGACCTCGCGGCTCGCGTTCCAGCCGGGCGCGCCGGTGACGCCGCCGCCCGGGTGCGCTCCCGAGCCCGCGAGGTAGAGGCCGCGGACCGGCGTTCGGTACTGCGCCCAGTCGAGGACCGGCCGCATCGTGAAGAGCTGATCGAGAGCGTGCTCGCCGTGAAAGACGTGACCGCCCGTCAGCGCATACGTCTCCTCCAGGTCCAGAGGCGTCAGGACCTGGCGGGCCGTGATGAGGCTCTTCAGATTCGGCGCATAGGCGGCGACGGTCTCGACGACCGAGTCTCCGAGGGCTTCGCGCTTTCCGTTCCAGCCGCCCTTCAGCTTGTACGGAGCAAACTGCGCGGCGATCGACATGACGTGTTTGCCCGCCGGGGCAAGCTGCGGGTCGGTGAGCGTCGGGATCGTGATGTCGCAGTACGGATGCGGAGAGAAGTCTCCGTACTTCGCGGCGTCGTAGGCACGCTCGAGATAGTCGACGTCGGGGCCGATATGGATTCGGCCCGACAGCGCATTCGGGCCGCCGGCCTCCTTCGCGCCGGGGAATTCGGGCAGACCGTCGAGCGCGAGGTGGACCTTCGCGAGCGCGCCGTGCGCCCGGTAGTTCCGGATCTTTTGGATGAATGCGGGGTCCAGGTCCACCGGATCGACCAGGGCCAGCAGCGTGCGCTTCGGATCCGCGCTGGAGACCACCGCCCGGGCCGGGACTTCCTCGCCGGTGGTCAGGACGACCCCCGTGACGGCGCCGTCGCGCGTCTCGATGCGAGCCACGTCCGCGCTGGTCCGGACTTCGGCGCCCAGCGCCTTCGCCGCCGAGGCCAGCGCCTGAGTCAGGCCGCCCATTCCGCCCCGTACGAACGACGCCGGGCCCGCCGCGTTCGCGTCGGTCGCGGATTGGAGGAGCACGCCGAGGCTCGTCCCGGCGGACCACGGACCCGCGAAGGCGCCGTAGATACCGCGGGCGGCGACGGTCGCGCGCAGCAGCTCCGTCTCGAAGAACTCCGAGACGAGGTCCGCCACGGCCATCGGGCCCCAGCGCAGGAGCCGGAACGCGTCCCGTCGGGGAAGCGCTCGGAACTTCTTTCCCACGCCCAGAAGCTCCCACATCGCGCCCAAGCCGGGATCGTCGATATCCGGAGGTGTCATCGTCAGCAGCGGCTCGAGGACCCGCCCGATCCGCCCCAGCGTGGCGTGAAAGTCGAGGTAGCCCTTCGCGTCATGGGAGGACACGCGCTCGAGCTCCGAGGCCGTCTTCTTCGGATCGCCGTAGAGCGCGATGGCCTTGCCGTCGCCGTTGGGCGAGAAGACGCGAACCTCCGTCTGGATGAAGGAGAGGCCGTGCTTGCCCAGGTCGAGCTCGGCGGCGATCGAGGGGACGTAGGGGCCGGCGGCGTGGAGCAGCGAGGAGACTCGAAATCCGGGCGCGAACTCCTCGGTCACGGCGACGCCGCCGACGACCGGACGACGCTCGAGGACGACGGGCCGGAAGCCGGCCTTCGCCAGGGACGCGGCGGCGGTCAGCCCGTTGGGGCCGGCGCCGATGACGACGACGTCGCGCATTACGGCCACGTCAGGCTTTCCCGCGCTTCCAGTCTTCGAGGAGCTTGAACGCCGCGTTGCGGCCGTTGGCGCCCATGATGCCGCCGCCGGGATGCGTGGCCGATCCGCACATGTAGAGACCGCGGATCGGCGTGCGGTACTGGGCCCAACCCGGCGCCGGCCGCAGGAAGAAGAGCTGTTCCAGCGTCAGCTCGCCCTGGAAGATGTTGCCCTCGGAAAGTCCCCACTCCCGCTCCAGGTCCAGCGGCGTGACGACCTGGCGGTGCCGGATGATGTTCTTGAAGTTGGGAGCGTGCTCCGCGATCGTCTCGACGACCGTGTCGCCGAACTTCTCCTTCTCCGTGTCCCAGTTGCCGTCCTTGAGATGGTACGGGGCGTACTGGACGAAGCAGGACATCACGTGCTTGCCGGGAGGCGCGATCGACGGATCCGTCAGGCTCGGAAGCACCATGTCGATGTAGGGGCGGCGCGAGAAGCGGCCGTACTTGGCGTCGTCGTAAGCGCGCTCCATGTATTCGACGGTCGGGGAAAATGAGATCGCGCCGCGGAGATGGGCACCGGGTCCGGGCAGGGAGCGGAAGTCCGGCAGGGCGTCCAGCGCGAAGTTGACCTTGCCCGAGGAGCCGCGGAACTTGTAGCGCTTGATGTCCTCGACGAAGTCGCCGGGCAGCTCCTTCTCGCCGACCATCTTCATGAAGGTCAGCCTCGGATCCACGCTGGAGGAGACGATCAGGGCGTCGATCTCTTCGCCGCTCTCCAGGATCACGCCCGTGGCCCGTCCACCCGATACCTTGATCCTGGCGATGGGGGCCTTGGTCCGAATCTCGACTCCCTCCTCGCGCGCCGCTTCGGCGATGGCGTTGGAGATCGCCCCGGTGCCTCCCCGGGCGAATCCCCAGGCGCGGAACGCGCCGTCGATGTCTCCCATGTAGTGGTGCAGCAGCACGTACGCCGTGCCCGGGGAGCGCACGCCCAGGAACGTGCCGATGATCCCCGAGGCCGACATCGTGGCCTTCAGCGGGTCCGTCTCGAACCACTGGTCCAGAAAGTCCACGGCCGACATCGTCATCAGCTGGACCTGGTTGTACTTGTCCTCGCCGGAGAGGCTCCGGAAGCGCTTGCCCAGGAAGAGGAGATCCTGGAGGCCCTTCCAGTTCAGCTTCGTCGGGTCCGGCGGCGTCATTCCCAGGATCGGCTTGACGAACCGGCCCATGTCCGCCATGGCCTTGCCGTACTCGTCGTACGCCTCGGCGTCCACGCGGGAGTGGCGGGCGATCTCACGCCGCGTCTTGGCATGATCGTTGACGCGCCAGAGGTAGTCGCCGTTCAACATCGGCGTGAACGTGCCGTCCAGGGGAAGGATCTCGAGCCCGTGGCGGGGCAGATCGAGGTCGCGGATGATCTCGGGCCGCAGCAGCGAGACGACGTACGAGCAGACCGAGAATTTGAATCCCGGGAACACCTCTTCGGTGACCGCGGCGCCGCCGAGGACGTGGCGACGCTCGAGCACCAGCACCTTCTTGCCCGCGCGCTGGAGATAGGCGGCGTGGATCAGGCCGTTGTGCCCGCCGCCGACGACGATGACGTCGAACTTCTCGCTCATCTCTCCGTGGCTCGTTGACGAATGTGACCGGGAGTTTCTCTTCGCGAACTTGACCGCGAGCGCGGGAGCATACTTATAATCGCGCGCTTCGACAAGCTCCGCGCGCTGGAAGTGACGCGAAGTCAGACGAGAGGTCGCATCGTGCCGATCGGTTCCGCCGTCCACGAAAGAACGTTTCCCCTGTGCGAGAGCCTGAACTACCGCGAGTGGTCGGGCTACTACGCCGTCTCGGCGTACGAGGCGCACCACGAGCACGAGTACAACGCGATCCGCAATGCCGCGGCGCTGATCGACATCTCCCCGCTCTTCAAGTACCGCATCTCGGGCAAAGACGCGACGAGGCTGGTGGATCGCGTCGTGACGCGCGACATGCGGAAGGTATCCGTCGGCTCCGTCATTTACACGCCCTGGTGCGACGAGCGCGGCAAGACGATCGACGACGGCACTGTCTCGCGCCTGTCGGAGAACGTCTACCGCTGGACGGCCGCCGATCCGAGCCTGCGCTGGTTCCAGCAGAACGCCCGCGGCCTCGACGTCCAGATCGAGGACATCTCTGAGAAGGTCGCGGCGCTGGCTCTGCAGGGGCCGACGTCCGGCCGGATGCTGAAGGCGATCGCCGAGGCCGACATCGAGAACCTGAAATACTTCAAGGTCACGACCGGCAAGATCGCGGGCGTGCCCGTCGAGGTCTCGCGCACGGGCTACACGGGCGACCTGGGTTACGAGGTCTGGAGCTCCTGGGGAGACGCCGTCAAGGTCTGGGACGCGTTGATGGAGAAGGGCCGGGCCTTCGACATCCACGCCGCGGGGATGCTCGCCCTCGACGTTGCCCGCATCGAAGCGGGACTTCTCTTAATCGACGTCGACTTCAGCGGCTCGAAAAAGGCCTTCATCGACCTCCAGCGCTATACGCCCCTGGAGATGGGCCTTTCCCGGCTGGTCTCCCTGGAGAAGGGCCGATTCGTCGGGCAGGACGCCCTGCGCGAGGAGGCGAAGAAGGGGCCGGCCCGCGAGATCGTGGGCCTGGAGATTGGCTGGGACTCGATCGAGGCGATCTACGACCGGCTCGCCCTGGCGCCCCAGATTCCGGCGGCGGCCTCGCGCGTTCCCGTTCCCGTGTTCGACGGGGGACAGCAGGTCGGCAAGGCGACGTCCACGACGTGGTCGCCGACGCTCAAGAAGATGATCGCCCTCGCCACGGTCGCCCGGGGGCACAACGCCCCGGGCTCGCGCCTCGAGATGGAGTACACGGTGGAGGCCGTCCGGCACCGCGTGTCGGCCACCGTGGTGAAGACGCCGTTTTTCAACCCGGCCCGAAAGACCGCAACACCGATCCGCTAATGGAAGAAACCGAGAGGGAGGGACCGATGCCCCCGTTCGACATGAGTCTGGTTCAGCGCGGCGCCCGCAACCGGCGCACCCCGTACTACGAGGCGACGCAGAAGTACTCGCCCAAGGCCTTCACGGTCTACAACCACATGTACTTCCCGATCCGCTTCGACACGTTCGAAAACGAGTTCGATGCGCTGCTGAACGCCGTCACGATCTGGGACGTGGCCGTCGAGCGCTGCATCGAAGTCAGCGGTCCCGACGGGTTCAAGTTCGCGCAGTTGCTGACTCCGCGCAACCTTTCCAAGTGCGCCGTGGGTCAGGGCAAGTACGTCCTGATCTGCGACTCCGACGGCGGCGTGATCAACGATCCGGTCATGACCCGGATGGACGACAACACGTTCTGGTTCGCGCTGGCCTCTTCCGACGTCCTTCTCTTCGCCAAGGGGCTCAAGAACGCGTATCCGAAGTTGAACGTCACGCTCCGCGAGCGCGACGTCGCCCCGCTCCAGGTCCAGGGCCCCAAGTCCAAGAACCTGATGAGCGATCTCGTTGGTAAAGACATCCTCGACATGAAGTACTACTGGTGGACGAAGAAGGAGATCCGCGGCGTCCCCGTCGTCATCACGCGCACCGGCTGGACGAGCGAGGTGGGCTACGAGGTCTACCTGCTCGATCCCACCAAGGGCTCGGTGATCTGGGAAGCGCTGATGGAGGCGGGAAAACCGTACGGAGTCAAGCCGACCGGCCCGTCGGACATCCGCCGCATCGAGGGCGGGATCCTCAACTGGGGCGCCGACATGACCTACGAGAACAACGCGGTCGAGCTCGGCTTCGAGCGGCTCGTGGACTTCAACCTGCCCGACGACGCCTGCATCTCGATCGCCGCGCTGAAGAAGATCAAGGCGCAGGGGGTCAAGAAGCGGCTGGTCGGCGTGGTGCTGGACGGCGAGCCGTTCCCGGCGCTCAACAACGTGAAGTGGCCGGCGCGGCGCGAAAGCGGCGGCGAGCCGATCGGCAAGGTGACCTCGGCGATCTATTCGCCGCGTCTGAAGAAGAACATCGGGTTCTGCTGGGTTCCCACCGACATGGCCAAGGACGGCACGAAGGTCAAGGTCGACAGCGAGTGGGGGCCGCGGACGGGAACCGTCACCCCGATCCCTTTCGTGGATCCCGACAAGCGAATCCCGGTGTCGTAGGGTCGAGGAGCATCGCGACGAGGCGCAGAGAGCGGAGCCGGGGAGGTCGATGAGCGTCCTCGGCCGGGCCCTGGTCGTGATCGAGAGGGCGGTCAAGGCGCCGCTCTTCGGTTGCCGGATGTGCGGCCAGTGCATCCTGCACGAGACCGGCCTCGTCTGCCCGATGAACTGCCCCAAGAACCTGCGCAACGGGCCGTGCGGCGGCGTGCTCGTGAACGGCAACTGCGAGGTCTACCCGGACCTCCCCTGCGTGTGGGTGAGAGCGTGGGAGAGCTCCCGGCGGCTGCCGGTGTGGGACGACCACATTCTGCGCTTGCAACGTCCCGTGGACTGGCGGCTCGAGGGAACCTCCTCCTGGGCGAACCTGGCGAGCGGGCGCGACCGCCAGGTGCCGGCCGGCTGGAACGGCGCCGCGGCCGACGGCGACGCTGCCGCCGTTCCATGAACGGCGCTCCGGCTCCGCCGAGGAGCCGCCTGGAGGCGCTGCTGCGCGCGGGGGAGTTCGTCGTGACGGCGGAGATGCAGCCGTCCAACGGCGCCGATCCCGACGAGGTCCGCAGGCTCGCGGCGCCGCTCGCCGGGAAAGTCGACGCCGCCAATTGCACCGACAATCCCGCCGCGCGGCCGCACCTCTCCTCGCTCGCCGCCGGGCGGATGGTGGTCGAGGCCGGTGTCGAGCCCATCGTCCAGCTGACCTGCCGCGACCGGAACCGGCTCGCTCTGCAGGCGGATCTTCTCGGCGCCGCCGCGCTGGGTGCCCGCAACGTTTTGCTCCTGACGGGCGACCATGTCTCGGCGGGCGACCATCCGGAGGCCAAACCGATCTTCGACCTCGACTCGCTCCACCTGCTCCGCGTCGCGCGCGTTCTGCGCGACAAAGGGACGTATCTCTCGGGCCGCGCGCTCTCCTCGCGGCCCTCGTACTTCGTCGGCGCGGTCGAGAACCCGTTCGCGCCGCCCCACGATTTCCGGCCGATCCGCCTCGCCAAGAAGCTGGAGGCGGGAGCCGAGTTCGTGCAGACCCAGCTCTGCTTCAACGTGGCACGATTGAGGGAATTCATGGCTCGAGCGGGCGAGATGGGTCTGCTCGAGCGTCTCTTCGTCCTCGTGTCCGTCTATGTGACTCGCTCGGCGCGCGCTCTGCGCTACCTGCGCGACGTCGTTCCCGGCATCGACGTTCCCGACGCGGTCATGGCGCGACTGGACGGCATCCCGGCGGCCCGACAGGCCGAGGAAGGCCTCCGCCTCGCCCTGGAGACGGTCACGGCCGTCCGCGAGATCCGGGGCGTTTCGGGCGTGCACCTGATCTCGATCCACGGGCAGGACGCGATCCTGCGGCTGATCGAGGCGGCGGGCCTGCTGCCCCGGCCCGTGATCGCCTAGGGGTCAGGTCTCGTTTTTTCGGATTTCGGGCGCTACTGGAAAAAGAATCGTTCGAAATCCGAAAAAACGAGACCTGACCCCATCCCGCTCAGGCGTTGGGCGACCAGAGCTGGAGCTCTTCCTGCAGACGCTTGTCCACGCCCTGGCAGGTCAGCGGGCGGCTGCACCAGTAGCCCTGCATCTCGTCGCAGCCGTACTGCTGCAGTCTCTGGAACTGCTCCTGCGTTTCCACGCCCTCCGCGATGACCGTCAGCTTGGAGCCGTGAGCCATCTCGACGATGGCCCGCACGATGCCGGCGTCGGCCGGGTTGGTGGGCAGGTCGGTGACGAACGAGCGGTCGATCTTCAGCGACGTCACGGGGAAGCTCTTCAGGTAGCTCATCGACGAGTAGCCCGTTCCGAAGTCGTCGATCGCGATGCCCACGCCCATGCTGCGCAACATGCTCAGGTTGGCCGAGACGATCTCGGCGCCCTCCATCGCGATCGACTCGGTGATCTCGACTTCGAGATGCCGCGGCTCGAGGCCCGACGCCTCGAGCGCCTTCTCCACCGTCTGAACGAGGCCGCGCTCCCGGAACTGGCGTCCCGAGAAATTCACCGAGATGCGCAGGTCCAGCCCGGTCGCGTGCCATGCCTTCAGCCGGGTGCAGGAGTCCCGCAGCACGAATTCTCCCAGCGGCAGGATCAGGCCCGTCTCCTCGGCGACCGGGATGAACGTGCCCGGCATGACGAGCCCCTTTTCCGGATGCTCCCAGCGCACGAGCGCCTCGAAGCCGACGATTCGTCCCGTGACGATCGAGATCAGAGGCTGAAAGTGGTTGACCAGCTCGTTGCGGTCGATGGCGAGGCGCAGGCCGCCCTGCAGCTCGAGGCGCTCGAGCGCCATCGCGGTCAGCTCCGGCGTGCAGAGCTGGAACGTGTTGTTGCCGATCTGCTTGGCCCGGTGCATCGCCGTATCGGCGTTTCGCAGCAGAGCTTCGGCGTCCTGCCCGTCCTCGGGATACGTGGCCACGCCGGCGCTCGCGGTCACTTCGAGAGTGCCGTGCTCGTTTGTCTCGAAGGGGCGGCGAGTGAGCCCGAGGAGTTTCTGGGCGAAACCGCCGATGTCTTCGCTCTGGCGCAGCTCGGGCACGAGGACCAGGAACTGATCCCCTGAGATCCGCGCGACCGTGTCGACTTCCCGGACCCCGCGCTTCAACCGAAGGGCGAGCGACTGCAGGAGGCGGTCCCCGGCGGAGTGCCCCCAGTTGTCGTTGATGAACTTGAATCCGTCGATGTCGAGAAACACGATGGCCAGGCGCCGCTTGTGACGGCGGGCCTGGGCCAGCTCGACTTCCAGACGCTCCATGAAGCGGATGCGGTTGGGCAGCTTCGTCAAAGGGTCGACGTACGCGCGTTCCGAGATCTGCGTCTCGGCCATCCGGCGCTCGGTGATGTCGAGCAGCGTTCCCACGACGGCGGGGCGGCCGCCGGTCTCCAGAGTGGACTCGTAGACCTCGACCTCCACGACCTCTCCGCCCTTGCGGATCGCCCGATATGCGTACGGCGTCTCCACCGGAGCTCCCTGGGAGGCCTTGCGAAGGTTGGCCCGGACTCTCTTCTGATCCGACGGAGCGACGACCGCGCTCACCGACTCGAGGGCGATCAGCTCGCCCCGCGAATAGCCCAGAATCTCGGCCAGCTTCGGATTGACGTAGATGAACCGGTCGCCCTGGACCAGGTACGCGCCCACGGCGGAGTGCTCGACGATGTTCCGGAACTCGGGCTGGAACCGCGGGACGGGGGCCGTATCGTCCCCATCCCGAACCGGTTCCTCGGGGAACGGAGCATCGGAGGCGAAGTCGGCAGCGTCGGTCAGGCGAACCTCCCGTTTCGCGGCAATCCCTGGATTTCTTGTGCTTTGTGCCACCGAATTGTAGCACCGGGGGGCGGGCGCTTAGGAGTGGTCCGGGGTGATCGGGTTCACAAGCGGCGCGGGTTCTGCCGTTCGTGGCGCGAGGAGTCTCCCCGACCCGACCACCGTTGGAAGGCCTACAGCAGTAGGAACGTCGTGCGCAGCACGACGGTAACGGGGACCCATGGCAGTAGGGAACGGCCGCGGGCCGGCGGTACCACCGAGGGAGGAGCCTCGCGCCGCGACGGTTCAGTGCGCCGCGATACGACGCAACGGAACGACGCCGGCCGTGTTGCGGGAGGCGTCTACGGCCTGGCGGCGGATGTCGGCGACGGCGGGCTCGAGAAGCGCCAGCACCTGTTCGATTTCCGCGGCGAGTGTCACGGCGCCGCGCTCTTCGGCCTCGTCGCGGCTCGCGGCCAGCCTTTGCCGGAAGAGCCGGAGGTCGTTCCAGCGTCCCAGCGCCTCCTGCGTTTCCTTCTCGCGCTCGACCTGGTTGGTCCAGCGCCGCAGGCCCAGCGCGGCGAGATCCTCGGCGAGATATCGGGCCTTCTTGACCGCGATGCGATGGCGGTGAAGCCCGTAATCGTCCTTGCCTTCGATCGGCTGCGCCAGCTTCGCCTCCGCCTTCCGACGCGCGCGCTCGAGTCGAGGCACGGCGCTCTCGTCATCGCGCCGTGAAAGGCGATCCAGACACCGGCGGAGTCGTCGCACGACGCGGCCGTCGGCCGCGCGCAGCACGCGCCGCTCGCCGCGCATGGCGAGCTTCTCCCACCTCGCGGCGAGGGCCGTCACGGCGTCGGGAGAGAGGAAGCCGAGCTTGCCCAGGCGTGCGAGGAGCTGGCGATCGACCTGGAGCTGTCGCTGTTCGGAAAGGGAGCGCACGAGTGTGTTCGCCCGGCGCGCGACGTTCCTCCGCCCGAGAGCGCGCGCCGTCGCGCTGACGCGGCGCAGCGCCACACGCAGGTCGTGGAGGCCTTCCGGATCGCCACGCCGCGCGGATTTGCGCGCGCGGTCGAGAGAGTGCTCGCGCAATTTCCAGAGGTCGCCGGCGTCTCGCATGGGGCGGTATTATAGAGACACGAAAAGCTCGATTGACTTCACGCGTCCTTCACGCCGCCTTCAAGCTGTTCCGGGGGGCCAAGGCGAGAATGCGCAAGCGATGCGGACCCTCGGCGCCATCGATATCGGTACCAACAGCATCAAGCTTCTCGTCGCCAATGTGGAGGACGACGGCGCGCTGGAGATCGTCCTCCGCGAGAAGGCGATGGTCCGTCTTGGCAGCGAGACTCTCCGTACCGGAAAACTTTCCCCCGAGGCGATCGAAGCCGGCGCCTCGACCGTCGAGCACTTCGTCAAGCTGGCGAGCGGCTCCGGCGCGACCGTTGTTCGAGCCGTCGCGACCTGCGCTGTCCGGGAAGCCTCCAACGCCGAAGAGTTTGTCGAGGCCGTGCGCAAACGCACCGGCGTCCGGGTTGAGGTGATCTCGGGCGACGAAGAAGCGCGCCTCATCAACCTGGCCCTGCGGAGCGAGTTCCCGGCGCGGCAGGACCCCTTGTTCTTGATCGACATCGGCGGAGGCTCGACCGAGCTCGTGATTTCCGACGGGTCCCGGGTCCTGCTGACGGAGAGCCTGCCGCTGGGCGTCGTGCGGCTGGCCGACCGGTATGCACGAAACGACCCTCCCTCGGACAAAGACCTCTCCGCCATGAAGAAAGAGATTCGCGCCGCCGCCAAGCGCGCGGCCGAGGCTGTCCGCAAGAAGGGATTCAAAACCTGCGTGGGCTCTTCCGGCACGATTCAGTCGCTGTCTCTGGTGCACGAGGCCGCGATCCTCGGGCGAGAGCCCAGCCCGACCGGGCACCGCACACTGACGCGGGAAGGCCTCAAGAAGGTCAACAAGATCCTCCGCCGCACGACCGAGAAGGAAAAGCTCCGCGTGGGGGGCCTGGATCCCCGCCGGCGCGACATCGCCGTTCCGGGGGGTCTCCTGCTGGCCTGGCTGCTCAAGCGCACGGGGGCCGATGCGATCGTGGTGGGGGAGAGGGGCTTGCGGGAAGGCCTCCTGCTCGACTACATCGCCCGGCACGGAGAGGCGCGCGTTCCCGTCAACCGGGACATGCGGGCACGGAGCGTCGACCGCCTCCTGCGACGCGGCAACGCCGAGGTGCTGCACGCCGCGCATGTCGCCCGGCTGGCGCTGGAGCTCTTCGACCAGACCCACGCGCTTCACCAGCTGACCGCGACCGAGCGGGAGTGGCTTCAGTACGGTGCCCTCCTGCACGACATCGGCTGCTACATCGGGTATGCCAAGCACCAGCGGCACTCCTACTACCTGATCACGCACGGCGACCTGACGGGTTTCTCCGCCGACGAAATCGAGGTTCTGGCCTCGCTGGCCCGGTACCACAAGGGCGGCCGTCCCAAGGCCACCCACGAGAACTGGCGGCGGCTGAACCCGTATCTGCAGGCGGTGGTCGAGAAGCTCGCCGCGATCCTGCGCATCGCCGACGGCCTCGACCGCAGCCATCGCCAGATCGTCACGAGCGTGTCGTGTCGGGTCAGGGCCCGCAAGATCGAGCTCGAAGCCGGTGCCCGCGCGGACTGCGAGCCCGAGCTCGACGCCGCGCGCAAGAAGGCCGACTTGTTCGAGCGCGTTTTCGACAGGTCGGTCGCCCTCCGAGCCGTTCCGGCCGGCCTGGCCGAGTCCGTCCATCAAAAGGACCTGGAAATTCTTTCGGCTGAAGCGCTCTGGAACTGATGGAATACGTCCGAACGGGAGAGAACGACGTGAAAGAGCATTTTTCGGAGCAACTCGAGGACCTGAGGCGCCAGTTGATCCTGATGGGCGGAGAGGTCGAGCGGCAAATCAACCGCGCGATCGAGGCCCTGACCGAGATGGACGCCGAAAAGGCGCGGTCGGTCATCGCGGCCGACGAGGAAATCGACCGGCTGGAGCTGCAGGTCGAAGACTCGGCGATCGCCCTGCTCGCCCTGCAGCAGCCGGTCGCCGTGGATCTGCGCTTCCTCGTCGCGGTGCTGAAGATCAACAACGACCTGGAGCGCATCGGCGACCACGCGGTCAACATCGCCGAGGGGGCGGAACGTCTCGCCGGGCAGAAGCCCTTCAAGCCCTTCATCGACATTCCGTACATGGCTGAAGTCGCGATCTCCATGCTCAAGCAGTCCCTGGACGCCTTCGTCAGCCGGGACGCCGACCTCGCCCGCCGGGTGATCAAGAAAGACGACATTCTCGACGAGAAGAACGTCTCGATCATCCGCGAGTTGCTGACCTACATCGCGGAATACCCGGCCCTGACCACGTACTGCATCGAGCTGATCTCGATCTCGAAGAACCTGGAGCGCGTCGGCGACCTCGCGACCAACATCTGCGAGGACACCATCTTCATCGCCGAGGCCCGCTGGGTGAAGCACCACGCCACCGAATTGCCCTAAGCGGTCCCAGGTCGAAGGTCTCGGGTTCCAGGACGGCACGACTATCGCATCCCACCTGGGACTTGGGACCTGGGATTTAGGACCCTGAGAAATGCATTCCGACTTTTTGTGGGGCGTCGCCACTTCCGCGTACCAGGTCGAGGGCGCCGAGGACAACGACTGGACCGAGTGGGAGGCGCTCAACCGGCTGAAGACCCGCGGCCAGCGGTGCGGACGGGGCTGCGGCCACCGCGAGCGATGGCTGTCGGACCTCGCGCTCCTGCCGACCATCCGCGCCAACGCGTACCGCTTTTCCCTCGAGCGCAGCCGGATCGAGCCCGAGCCTGGCGTCTTCTCCGAGGAAGCGCTGGCTTTCGAAGCGGCGCGCGTGGCGGCGCTCGCGCGCATGGGGATCGAGTCCTGCGTCACGCTCCACCACTACACGCACCCTCGCTGGTTCTGGAGGGACGGCGGCTGGGAGAATCCGAAGAGCGTCGACGCGTTCGCCCGCTACGCCGCGGAAGTGGCGGAAGCGCTCGGACCGCGGGTGCGCTGGTGGGTCACGCTCAACGAGCCGATCGTCTTCATCCTGGGAGGCTTTCTGGGCGGAGAGATCCCGCCTGGCAAACGCAGCTTCGCCGCGGCGGCGCGTTCTCTCGAGCACCTGCTGCGCGCACACGCGGCTGCGGCGGCAGTCCTGCGCGAGGCGATCCCGGGCGCGAAGGTCGGCATCGCCCACAACATGATGGAGTTCGCTCCGGATCGGGCCGAGAGCGCCCTGGATCGCCGACTTGCGCGCGAAGGAGAGAGGCTCTACAACCTCTCCCTGCTCGAAGCCATCGCCACCGGCAACCTGGACTGGTCCTTTCCCGGGCAGGGACGCATACGCGTTCGCCTCGACGGCTTTCCGGGTGCCGACGACTACGTCGGTGTCAACTACTACAGCCGCGTGCACATTCGCTTCCGTGGCAAACCCGGCGCGATCGGCGAGTTTCACTATCGCGATCCCGCCTCTCGCGGCCTGACCGACACCGGCTGGGAAGTCCATCCGCACGGATTCGACGTCGTCCTGAGGCAGGCCGCGACGGCGAGGCTCCCGATTCTCGTCACCGAGAACGGGATCGCGACGCACGACGACCATCGGCGGCGGGATTTCCTGCGCGAGCACGCCCTGGTCCTCGCGCACCGGCGCGCCGCAGGCGACCCGATCCTCGGCTACTTCCACTGGTCGCTGCTCGACAACTTCGAGTGGCTGGAAGGATTCCGGCCGCGCTTCGGCCTCTACGAAGTCGACTATGCGACGTTCTCGCGCCGGCGCCGCCCGTCCGCGGACGTGTTCGCGGAGCTCGGGCGGCGATTCACCGGGGAAGTGGCCGCAGGACCTTCCGCCGCCGCTCGAACGTGACGTACTGGGCCGCGCCCGCGGCGCGCGCCAGCGGCAGCGTCTTCTCATATCCCCAGGCGACTTCGGCCGGAGCGTGCGCGTCGGAGGAAAACGTGATCGGAACGCCCGCGGCGACCAGCTTCGAGAGAAGGCGCGCCTCGGGGTAGGCCTCCGCGACGGGCTTGCGCAGCCCCGCCGACGAGATCTCCACGGCGCAGCCGGCCTCGCGTGCCGCTGCGATGGCGGCGTCTTCGGCTTCCACGCGGGCCGGGGAGGAACGGTGCCCGTGCTTCTTCGGAAGGTCGAAGTGCGTCAGAACGTCGAAGAGACCCGTGCGCGCGGCCTTCGCGAGCAGTCGGTAGTACTCGTCGTACAAGCGCTCGACGCCCTCGCGCTCGAAGCGCGCGGGGGAGCGGGACGGATCGTCGATCCAGTCTCCGGCGACCCAGTGGACCGAGCCGAGCACGAGGTCCCAGTCGGCGCGGGCGAGCCAGCGCGCCAGCTCTTCTTCGTGTCCCTCGGCGTAGTCCGCTTCCAATCCCAGCCGCACGGCGATCGTTCCGGCGAATTCGCGCTGCAGCGCCTCGACCTCGGAGACATAGCCGTCGAACTGCTCTTCGCGCATCGCGAGCTTCGGATCGCGCTCGCTCTCCGGCAGAAAGTAGAGCGGGATGTGGTCCGTGATGGCGATCTCAGAAAGTCCGCGGGCGACCGCTCGCTCGACGAAATCGCGTGTGGCGCCTCCGGCGTGGCCGCACCGAAATGTGTGCACGTGGTAGTCGACGAGCCCGTCCACGGCGGGATTATGGCCCCCGGGCGCGGCTTCATGCCGTCTTCACGTCCGTTGCGCTAGGCTTGAGCAATGAGCGATTGTGTGGTCGCTGAGGAACGCTGCGAATGCGGGCAGGCACCGCTCGTGCCGGAACGCTCGGTTCCGGTCGCGGGTTTTTCGCAGGAACTCCGAAGAGCCGAGGACGTGCAGCGCTATCGATTCAGCTTCGCCCTTCGCGGGGACGTCTCCACGCCGGTGCACGTGGTCTTCTCGCCTTCGCTTCGCCGCGCCGAGGTGAAGGCCGGCGATCTGAAGCCCCTGGAGATCCTGGGCGTTGAGTCGCCTTGTGACGCGCAGAGGCACTGGATTGCGTGGTGGCAGGCGGTGCGCACGCGGCCGCGCTTTACCCCGCCCCGCCGGACGGGCCGGTACCCGCTCCCTTCCCGGGTTTCCTCCTAGAATATTTACCCCTCCTTAGGGTCGATCTTCCGGCGAGCTCGCCGGTACTTTGCCCCGGCCGCCGATCCTTGAGCCGGCCGCGATGCTGCTCTGTGACTTTCACATCCACACGACCTACTCGGACGGGATTCTCCCGTTGCCGAAGGTGGTGGATCTGTTCGGGCAGTCCGGGCACGACGTCATCGCGATCACCGACCACATCGTCAACCGGGACAACGGCCTCGGCCGCATCGCCCACCAGATCCGCCACAGCCTGAACCCCGAGTCCTGGAAGCGCTACGCGGAGGAGATCGATCGCGAAGCCGAAAGGGCCTGGCGGGTGTACGGCATGGTGGTGATTCCAGGCGCCGAGATGACCCGCAACACGATCAACCGGGACACTTCCGTCCACGTCCTGGCCCTGGGACTGGACGAGTTCCTGTCGGCCGACGGAGACCCGATCGAGATGCTCAAGGCAATCCGGGCGCGGGGCGCCGTGTCCGTGGCATGCCATCCGCATGAGACCAGCGAGTGGTTCGCCAACACCTGGTACCTGTGGAACCGGCGCAAGGCGGTCGCACCGCTCGTGGATCTCTGGGAGGTCGGCTGCCGGTGGGAGCTGTTCCCGGTGATCTCGCGCGTCAGCCTTCCCCACCTGGCCAACAGCGACTTCCACCGTCCCGAGCACCTCTACGCCTGGAAGACATTGCTGAAGGCCGAAAAGAAGCGCGAATCCGTGATCGCCGCGCTCAAGCGCGGCACCGGCATCGGCGTCCTGCGCCTGGTGCCGGAGGAGTCCACGGCCACCGCATGAGGCTTGCGCTCGGCCTGCTGGGCGTCGGAGGTCTCGCGTTCGGGACGGCCGCGTATGCGGTGTCGGCGGTGTCTCTCTGGCACCTTCGCCGCCGCCAGCGCGGTGAGTTGCGAGCGGACTTCGCTCCCCCGGTCACGATCCTCAAGCCCCTCGCCGGCGTGGACGAAGGGTTGCGCGAGAACCTCGAGTCGTTCTACCGCCTCGATTACCCGGCATACGAGATCGTGTACTCGTTCGCCGACCGGGGCGATCCGGCCTATCCGATCGCCCGCGAGGTTGCGGACCGGCATCCCGCGGTCCGTTCGACGTTCGTCTTCGACGAGCGGGAGCCGGGTGGCAACGCCAAGGTCAATCGTCTTTCCGCCGGCATCGGCTACGCGCGGAGCCGCCTGGTTCTCTTCTCCGACGGAAACGTCCGCGTGCGGGCCGACTTTCTCCGGCGCGCCGTCTCCTGGTTCCGCGATCCGAGCGTGGGCCTCGTGTCCCACCTCTTTCGCGCCGCGGGAGCGGCGAGCCTCGGATCCCGCCTCGAAGCGCTGTACCTGAACGGCTGTCTCCTGCCCGGGACGGCCCTGGTCGCGGACGTGCTGGGAATCCCCTGCGTGGTCGGCAAGTCGATCCTCGTCTCGCGCCGAGTTCTGGAGGCCGCCGGCGGAATCCGCGCTCTTCGGGGACTATCTCGCCGAGGACTTCGTCCTCGGCCGGGAAGTGCGCCGGGCCGGATTTCGGGTCGTGCTCTCGGCCGACGTGCTCGACACGATGGAGGTCGGCAAATCGCTCCGAGCCGTATGGGCGCGTCACCGGCGATGGTCGATGATGCGCCGACGGCTCGGCGGCCGCCTCTACGCCGGGGAGCTCTTCATCGGCGCCCTTCCGTGGTTCGCGCTGGGGATGGCCTCTCCGGCGGTCTTCCTGAAGTCGGCGTCGGCGGTCCTGCTCGCCGCGCGCTGGGGAGCGGAGTTCTTCGTCAGCCGGTCATGGGGGCGTCGGCTGGACTGGCGCGACATGGCGCTTTTGCCGGTTCGGGACCTGGGGGCCGCGGCGGTGTTCCTGGCCGGCCTTCTCGGAAGGGTCGTCGCCTGGAGGGGCCGGCCCATGGCCATCGGGCGCGACACTCAGATCACGCGAGGCGTGGCCTAGGCTCTCGACGCCGAGGCGAAGTCGAGGCGAACTAGAGAGCCGGGACGGCCTTGAGACCCCGGCGGGACAGCCTTTCGAGGATGTTCTGCTGGGTGTCGTACTCGGCTTCCCCCGGACCCGGGCGGCGCCGCACGTAGGTACCCTCGCTCGCGAGATCGCGGGCGCGGGTGTTGTCGGCGCGGATCGGCTCGAGGACTTCCTGGCGGATCTTCTCTTTGGCTTTCTCGTCCTGGATCGGGACCATCACCTCGACGCGCCGGTGGAAGTTGCGCGGCATCCAGTCGGCGCTGGCGATGAACATCTCCTGCTCGCCGCCGTTCGCCGAAACGAGAAGACGCGGCCGTGCTCGAGGAAGCGGCCGACGACGCTCGACGCACGCGGATGTTTTCGCTGACGCCGCGGCACGCCCGGGCCGCAGGCAGCAGATGCCGCGCACGATCAGCTCGATCTGGACGCCGGCCTGCGACGGCGCGGTACAGCGCCTCGATGACGCGCTCGGTCGACCAGCGCGTTCATCTTCGCGATGATGCGGGCCGGCTGGCCCTGGCGCGCGTGCTCGGCCTCGCGCGCGATCAGCCCGAGCAGCCGCCTCGTGCAGGCCGAGCGGCGCGACGAGCAGCGCCGGTATCCGCGCGGCTGCGAGATACCCCGTGAGGAGGTTGAAGAGCGCCGACGCGTCCTCGGCCGATCGCCGGCGCGCGCCGTGAAGAGCGCCGAGATCGGTGTAGAGGCGCGCCGTCGGCGGGTTGTAGTTGCCGGTGGCGAAGTGGACGTAGCGGCGGATGCCGTCGCCCTCGCGCCGGACGACGAGGCAGCATCTTCGCGTGCGTCTTGAGCCCGCGAGGCCGTAGACGACGTGGACGCCGGCCTGCTCGAGCGGCTGCGCCCAGTGCGATGTTGTTCTCCTCGTCGAACCGCGCCTTGAGCTCGACGAGCACCGCCACCTGCTTGCCCGTCTCGGCCGCGCGCGACGAGCGCGCGCACGATCGGCGAGTCGGCGCCGATGCGGTAGAGCGTCAGCTTGATCGCGAGCACGTCCGGGTCGCTGCCGCGGCTGCTCGAGGAAGTCGCACGACGGTGTCGAACGACTCGTAGGGGTGGTGCAGCAGCACGTCGCGCTCGCGGATGACGTCGAAGAGCGTCGCCGGCGTCGGTCGAGATCGTGCGCGACGTGGGGAGAACGGCGGGTCCTTCAGGTCGGGCCGATCGCAGCCTGAGCGACGCGACATCAGGTCGGCAGAACCTAGGCGGCCCGTCGACGCACGATAGACGTCGTCTTCCTCGAGCTCGAGCTGGTCTCGCGAGGATGCTCGCGCACGCGGCGCGGCACGCGCTCCTCGACCTCGAGCACGGACCGCGGCGCCGAAGCGGCGGCTGCGCGCACGCTCTCGGTCGACTGCTGCGAGCAGATCCTCGGCTTCGTCCTCCTCGGATCTCGAGGTCCGCAGTCGCGCGTCACGCGGAACGAGGTAGCGCTCCCAGGACGTCGCATGCCCGGGAAAGAGCGCGGTCGAGATTGGCCGCGACGACCTCCTCGAGGAGGACGAACGCCTGGTGCTCGCCCGTCGCCGCCGGGCACGCGGCACGAACGCGGCAGCACGCCGGCACCTTGACGCGCGCGAAGCTCGGCGCGCTCCGCCTTCTTGTCCGACGATCCGACCGCCAGGTTCAGGCTCAGGTTCGAGATGAACGGAAACGGGTGGCCGGATCGAACGCCAGCGGCGTCAGCACCGGGCAGACATCGCTGCTCGAAGTACGCGCGCGAGCGCCGCTGCGTTCGGACGTCGATCTTCCCTCCGGCTCACGAAGCGGATGCCGCGCTCGGCGAGCCGGCCGGCAGATCGCTCGTGCAAGCAGCGGTCCTGCGTCGCCAGCCACGTCCTGTCGACGTCTCGCGGATCGCGCGAGCTGCTCGCCGCGCGTCAGGCCGTCGGGCGGAAGCCTCGTCGTGATCGACGCCTCGAGCTGCTCGTGGAGCGCCGGCGACGCGGACCATGAAGAACTCGTCGAGGTTGGAGTCGCGACGATCGCCAGGAACTTCACCCGCTCGAGCAGCGGGCGCACTTCGGGTCCAGGGCCTCTTCGAGGACACGCCGGTTGAACGCGAGCCACGAGATCTCTCGATTGAAATAAAGGGATCGGTCCTCGAGGCGATCGTCGGGCCCCGTGGACCCACCTATGAAATGAACTTCACTCATGAGCCTGACGCAGGAGGGGGAGGGTACCACCGCCGGGGAGGCCGAGTGTGAAGAGGGGGCTGGGGCGGCCGACGGGGCGCGCCGGAGCTGCCTCCTCGAGGTGACGGTGGAAGTGCCGAGCTGCAAAAACCGGCTTTTTTCGTGAGTGTCTTGATATTGTTCATGTTCTCAGCTAGACAAGTGGCGACATGGAGCCTCGGAAAAGCCCTTCGTCCGAGCCACGGCTGACGATCGGAGCCGTTGCCCGGGCCACGGGACTGTCCGCGGACACGATCCGCGTCTGGCAGAAGCGCTACGGCTTCCCGGTGCCCCATCGGAGGCCTTCGGGCCACCGCGTCTACAGCCTCGCGGACGTCCGAAGGCTGCGACGGATCTCGGAGGCCCTGGCTCGCGGCCACCGTCCCGGGCAAGTCGTGCCCCTCTCCGAGCCCCGCCTCGACGCGCTCTTGACCGGAGCGGCCTCGCTCCGGTTGGCCGCCCCGCCGGGCGCAATGCCGCTGAAGCCTCTGATGAATCTGGTGCGAGCCCACGACGGCCAGGCGCTGACGTCGGCATTGCTGTCGGAGGCGGCCGCGCTGGGTCCGATCGAATTCCTCCGGCTTCGGATCGTGCCGCTGATCGAGCTGGTCGGTGACGGCTGGGAAAGAGGCGAGCTCGGAATCGCGCACGAGCACTCCTTTTCGGAACGCGTCGAGGACGTGCTTCGCGTCGTGCGTCTTCCCTTCGAGCGCGACGCCGCGGGACCGAGGATCACGCTGGCCACGCTCGCGGGCGAGACCCACGGACTGGGTCTGCAGATGTGCGCCGTCGTCGCCGCGGTCTCGGGGCTCGCGACGCACCTTCTCGGGACCGATCTGCCGGTCTCCGAGATCGCGGCGGCGTCCCGCGCGAGGAAGTCGGCTGCCCTGGGAATCTCGATCTCGATTTCCACGGGCGGTCCGGCCTCGCGCGATCAGCTCGCGGAGCTGCGCCGCACCGTGCCCGCGGCGACCCCGATCCTCGTGGGAGGGCTCGGCGCCCGGCGCAGCCACCCACCCGGAGGCTGCGTCATCCTCGACGACCTGGAGGGACTGCACGCCTGGTCGCGCCGACTTTCCGCGTAGGCCTGTTTATCGGGGCTTCGCGCTGTTCGCCGTGGCCTGTGGAAAGACCGGCACCGCGTCTTCGAGCGTGAGCACGACGATCTGCTCTCCGAGCGTGCGGTTGCCCAACCGCAGCGTGCCCTCCACCGTGGGGTGCGCGGGGACGCGCGGAAGCGCGATCCCCGTTCGCCACACCACGCCGACAGTGTCGAAGGGGACGTCGAGCTCCTCTCCCGGCGCGTTCGGGTCGGACTCGGCGAACGGGATCCGTGTCAGCAGCAGCGCACCCGCCTGCGGAGGCTCGGCCACGCTGTAGCCGCGGATCCGGACGCGAGTCCCTTCCAGGCTCTTGAGGCGGTCGCTGAAGGCCACTCCCTGGTTCGAGACCGACTCGAAGAAGTCGGGCCAGTCGATCGTCGGGGGAGGCGGGGAGGCCGGACGGTGCCCCGCGGCACCGCCCGGCTCGAGGATCAGAAGCATGGAGAGAACGAGTGTCGTCATTCGCTCAGAACTGGGTCGGAACGGGATACGTTCCCATCAGCGAGTTGACGATTTCGAAGAAAGCTTCGGTATTGTCCGTGACGCGGGCGAACTGGGAAGCGCCGGGACCGTAGGCCGAGATCGGAATGTCGGAGGGGGTGTGGACCGCCTGGACCTCGACGTCGCCGCCCGCCGATCCGTTCTCGATCACTCCCTGGATGAGCCGGCCCGTCACGGCCTTCGGATCGTTCTGGTTGGCCACGGCCACGCCGTTCTCACTGATGCCCGGATCCTTGGGCTTCGGATTGGGCAGCCAGTCCTCGAAGTGGTCGCTCGAGGCGCCGAAGTTGATGATGAGCTTGTGGGCCGCGGCCGGGTTGTCCGGATAGCCGTCGCCGTTGGCGTCCACGTAGTCGGTGAAGTTGAAGACCGTGGAGTCGTTGCGCGGGGCGCCGTAGTTGTAGGTCTTGACGAAGTCGCGCGTGCCGATCTTATCGGGCCGCGCCACGCCGGGAATGCTCATACCCGAACACTCGTGGTCGGCCGTGACGATGATCAGCGTGTCGTTGTCGGGGTCGTCGTCGGTGTTCGTCGAGATCGCAAAATCCAGCGCCACCTGGACCGCCTGGTCGAACTGGATGACGTCGTAGATCGAGCGCTCCGCGTCCATCCGGTGCGCCTGCTTGTCGATGTGCGCGCCTTCGACCATCAGGAAGAAGCCCTGGGGATACTGCTTGAGGACGTCGATGGCCTTGGCGGCCATGTCCTTCAAGAACGGCTGGTCCGGAAAAGCGGCGGTGACACTCGGGTCTCCGAGGCCGAGCTTGTCATAGGCCACGTTCATGTTGTCGATGTTGAAGAGGCCGAAGAGCTTCGCGTCCGCGGCGGGAGAATAGGCGTTGAGCTCCGTGGCCGTCTGCACGTATGCGAAGCCCGCGGCCTGGAAGTCGGCGACCACGTTGCGCTCGTCGGTCCGCCGCGAGCCCGTCTGGCTCTTGGGGATGAAGTGGTACGCGCCTCCTCCCATCAGGACCTTGACGTTCGTGTCCGCCGCGCCGTCGATGTACTGCGAGGCGACGAGTGTTCCGTTGTTGCGGTTCTGCGTGTGCGCCAGAAACGCGGCGGGCGTGGCGTCGGTCAGAAACGCGTCCGTGACGACGCCCGTGGCCTTTCCGAAGTTGCGGTTGAGCCATTCCGAGAGGTTCTCGATGCGGGGATTGTCGTCCTCGGCCGCGGTGTTGTCGGGGAAGACGCCTTCCATGCCGTTGTTGGTCTTGTTTCCGGTCGAGTAGTTGTGCGCCCCCGGGGCGGAGTCGGTGATCAGAGAGTTCAGCGACGAAGTCATCAGCAGACCGTTGAAGGGCAGCCGGTCCATGGCCATCGTCCCGTTGGCCTTTCCGCGCGTGTATCCCTTCGACAGGATGCGACCGGCCGTTCGGTGCACGATGCCCATGCCGTCGCCGATCAGAAGGATGACGTTCTTGGCGCGGCGCTCCCCGGATTCGGCGCGCTTGTGAAAGGCCGGAGAGATCGCTCCGAGATGGAGCTCGTCGTCGCCGGTTCCCGGATTGGCCGCCCGCTCCGTGCTCCGTTCCTCGAGCGCGGCACTTCGCGGAGCCGCGGCTCCCGCCCCGGGCGCGAGGTCGGTCGGCCAGTCGCGGACGGTCACGGTGTTCGCGCCGAAGCCGTAGAGGGCTGTGTTGGCGAGCGTGCCGGTCGCACTGGCCGAGATGTTGCGCGCCGCCACGTATCCGAGCTGGGCGTTGCGGTATGTCCAGTTGCGGACGTTCGGGGACGGCGAATCGACGGTGCCCTGGGAGGTGATCTCCTTCCCGTCGATCTTGACCGTCAGCGTGTCGATCACTCCCGCGGCGTCGGCCGCCGTCGCCTCGACCCGGATGTCGAACTTCTGGAACCGCAGAAACTGCGCCTTGTTCGGAGGTGTGACGCGGACGACGATGCTCTGCGCCGCGGCGGGCAGGGCCGCGAGCATCAGGAGGACGCCCAAACGAAGCACGCGAAGTCGGACCATTCTCTTTCTCCTCTGAACGAGAAACGTTTCGTTCCGGCCCTAGGTATCGCCGCGCCGTTGAGCGGCCGCGAAGGCGGGATCAAATGCGGACGAACTCCTTTGTACCGTCAGAACAGTCTCTTTACGACGAAGACCGACGCGTCGTCCGGAAGCCGCTCCTGCCATGCGTGCTCGGCGAGCGCGTCGAACACCGCGGAGACCAGGTGCGCGGCGGGCGTGTCGCGCAGGACCCGCGCGATCCCGGCCAGGCGCTCCAGTCCGAACTCCTCGCCCTCCGGCGACGGGCACTCGGTCACGCCGTCGGTGTACAGGAACAGCAGTCCTCCCGCTGGAATCTCGGCGTGGCCGACCCGGTACGTGGAGCCCGCCGAGACGCCGAGCACGCGCCCCGACTCGGGCAGCGTGCGAACGCCGTCCGGACCGAGGACGAGCGGCGGCGGATGTCCCGCGTTGATGTAGTCGAAAGCTCCGGACTCGTCGAGCTCTCCGTACACCAGCGATACGAAGCGCGAAGACAGGGTCGAGGCGCAGAGGATGCGGTTCAGTCGCTCGATCGTGGCGTCGATTTTGAGCTGGCGCGCGGCCCCCATGCGAAGCCCCACGACGACGTCCCGGGCCTCGAGGGCCGCGGGCAGTCCGTGACCGGACGCATCCGCGATCATGAGCCCGAGGGCTCCGGGAGAGAGGGTCTGGGCGTCGAATACGTCGCCGCCTACCTCCTCCGCCGACTCGGAGCGGGCCGCGAGCTCGAAGCCCGGCAGCGACGGCAGGGGATCGGGCAGGAGGCTGCGCTGGATCGCGCGGGCGCGGTCGAGTATCCCGGTCCAGCTCGCCTCCAGGGCCCTCTGCTGAATCGCGAGGCGGGCCATCTGCAGAAGCAGGACCTGACGCTCGTCCGGCGCGCCGGCGAGTCGGAACGCCGCGAGCCACTCGGCCCGTGCGCCGAGGAGCCAGAAGAAGACCGGAAACGGGTACGCCGAGAAGAACACCTGCTGCGCGGCCAGGGCTTCGTGCTCGTGGGGTGGGAGCGCGTCGAGTCGCGGTCGCAGTTGCGGGCCGGAGGATGGCAGGGCATTCCACCGGGGACCCTCCCGGCGGGCGAGGAGGCTCTCCTCGATGCCGCACTCCTCCCCGAAGCGTTCGGCCGTGCGCTCGATTGCGGCCCGGAAGAAGGCGGCGGCCTCTCGGGCCGGCAGGTCGGCGTAGACCGGCTCGACCAGCCGGTAGAGCCGCTTGGGTTGCTCGGTTGAAGCCGAAGCCGAAGCCGACGTCTCGCTCGATACGGGGATCGTCATGAAACCTCCATTTAGGGAAGCCGAGGATGCAGGATCGCGGCGAGACCGGCGTGAAGCCTCCGTGAGGGGCCGGCGAAGGGGGATTCTTACGAACTCTTCACGCGACAAGCGACGGCCCTTCATGCCACGGCACCACGATGGCGTCCACTGCGTCGCACGACCCTTCCACCCGCCCCGAGTTTCTCGGGGCCCTTTTTTTTGAACCGAGGGTAGAATCCGCGGCGCATGAAGACCGCGACGATTGTCATCCTCCTCGCCATCGGACTGTCCGGATGCAGCTCTTCCCAGTTGACGCCGGGCGGCGCGAAGGTCGAGGTGTACGAGACGCACCACCGCTCTTCCGAGGGACTCGCGAAGCTGCCGCAGGGCTGCCGGTATCTCGCATCGAGCGGTCCGATCGACCAGCAGGCGCCGGACCGGCTGACCTACGACCCGTATCGCAAGCAGCGCAACTGGACCGCGGAGCAGGGCGGCAACGTGCTGTTGCTGCGGTCGAGCGTCCTGATGCGGCTTCCCAAGCTCGAATGCCCGCCCAACGATACGTCGTACGACTGCCAGGAAACTCTTTCGACCTGGTACCGCGTGGAGTTCGAGGCGTTCGCATGCGATCCGGCCGCGCAGCAGACGTTGGCCGAAGTCGGCAAGGAGAACCTGCCGGACAAGAGGGTCGCCTGGTGGTGGCCCTTCGATTCGAAGAAGAAATCGGCGCCGGCATCGGCTCCGGCGGCGGCTCCGGCAGGGACCGCGGCCCCGGTACCCGCGGCCGCGAGCGCTCTGCCGCCGGCCGCGGCCGCGTCTGCGGGGCTCACGCCCGCGGAGCTGAAGGCGAAGATCCTCGATCTGATGCACGAGACCGTCAGCACGGACGTCATCGTGGCCTACGTCAGGAGCCGGCGCGTCGCAACAGCTCTCACGGCCGACGAAATCATCGACTGGAAGAAGTCGGGAATCGCGGAAGCGGTCATCGAAGCCGCGATCGCGCAGGCGTCGCGCTAACTCTTCGAGCTTCACTCCGAATTTACGCGGACTTCCACGCGCGTTGACCGCGTGCGCTCAACACTCCGACCTCAATACAGGAGGAAGGACGCATATGAAGCAGAGGCTCGGATACTTTTTTGCGGCGGCGGCGGCCGTGTTCCTGATGTCCGGGGCCGCGCGCGCGCAGATCACGCCGGCCGAGGGGTACACGCCCCCGGACGACACGCCAACGGTCAAGGTGGGAGGCACGATCTTCGCGGACTACACCTGGCAAGCGGAACCGCAGGCCGTGGACGCGGACGGAAACAGCTATCACCCGAACGCCTTCAACGTCACGCGCGCGTACATCAACATCACCGGCAACATCTCGCACCTGGTCTCCTTCCGCATCACGCCGGACGTCGTGCGGACCGGCCAGGTCACCATCCCCGGGGCGGGCCCCGTCGACGTCCCCGGTATCTCGGGAACACTGACCTACCGTCTCAAGTACGCGTACGGACAGCTCAACTTCGACGACTTCACGACGAAAGGATCCTGGTTCCGCTTCGGTATGCAGCAGACGCCGTACATCGACTTCGAAGAGAACATCTACCGCTACCGGTTTTCGGGCACCGTATTCGTCGATCGCGAAGGCTTCCTGAGCTCCTCGGACCTGGGCGCCTCCGTACACTGGAACTTCCCGGGGAACTTCGGCGACGTCCATACGGGCGTCTACAACGGCGAGGGCTACACGCGCTCCGAAGTCAACGACCAGAAGGCATTCATGATCCGCGGGACTCTGCGGCCATTGCCGATGATCCCGTTTCTCCGGGGCCTGCGCCTGACCGGTTTTTATGACGGCGATCATTACGTACGCGACGCGAAACGCGAGCGCATCGTCGGCTTCCTTTCCTACGAGAGCCCGTACTTCAACTTCGGCGCCCAGTACGTCAAGACCAAGGACCAGACTTCTGTGACGAAGACCCTGCTCGAAACCGAGGGATGGTCGGTCTGGGCCACACCGCGCCTGCCCTGCGGCATCGAAGCGCTGATTCGCTGGGACCGCATTGAGCCGAACATTGACCTGCTTGCGCACAGGCAGCGCCTCATCGCCGGCCCGGCGTACTGGTTCCCGGTCACCAAGAGCGGAATCGCCGCCGCTGTGATTCTCCAGTTCGAACAGCTCCGGTACATGGGCGCCGCGAACTCGAAGCCGACCGAGGAGCGCTACGGTCTTTTCACTCTCTTAAACTTCTAGTTAACGCGAAGTTCGCTCGCATTTAACGCGAGAACTTCATCTTGCGAATCGAGGAGATGCCATGAAACCAAACCGAATCCTGCTGGCCGCCGCCTTCGCCGCGGCCGCGGTGCTTCCGGTCCAGGCCCAGCAGATCAACGGCGCGGGCGCGACCTTCCCGTACCCGATCTACTCCAAGTGGTTTTCGGACTACAACAAGCTGCATCCCGAGGTCGAGATCAACTATCAGTCGATCGGCTCGGGCGGCGGCATCCGGCAGCTCACCAACCAGACGGTCTTCTTCGGGGCGACCGACGGTCCCATGACGTCCGAGCAGCAGCAGGGGGCTCCCGGGTCCATTCTGCACTTTCCGACCGTGCTCGGAGCCGTGGTGCCCGTTTACAACATCCCCGGCGTGACCGCGCAGCTGAAGTTCACGGGCAACGTCCTCGCCGACATCATTCTCGGAAAAGTCACCAAATGGAACGATGCGGCGATCACCAGCCTCAATCCCGGTGTGAGCCTCCCGGACACCGACATCACCGTCGCGCACCGCTCGGACGGCTCGGGCACGACGTACATCTTCGTGGACTATCTCTCGAAGGTGTCTCCGGAGTTCAAGTCGAAGGTCGGCGTGGCGACGGCCGTGAACTGGCCGGTCGGCGTGGGGGGCAAGGGCAACGAGGGCGTGGCGGGTCTGGTCAAGCAGACGCCCGGGTCGATCGGTTACGTCGAGCTGATCTACGCACTCCAGAACAAGATCTCGTACGGTACGGTTCGGAACATGGCCGGAGAATTCGTCAGTGCGAGCCTGGAGTCAGTCACGGCGGCGGCGCAGGCGGCGGCGAAGGCGATGCCCAAGGACTTCCGGGTCTCGATCACGAATGCTCCCGGAAACGGCGTATATCCGATCTCCTCCTTTACCTGGCTCCTGTTCTATGAGAGCCCGAAAGACAAACAGCGCGCGAAGATCATGGTGGACTTCATGAAGTGGGCCCTGACCGACGGCCAGAAGGCCGCGGGCGAGCTCGGCTACGCGCCCTTGCCCTCCGAAGTCGTCGCGCTCGAGATGGAGGCGCTGAAGCGGATCAAGACCTAGACGTCCTCTCGAGGAACCACCGATGAAGAAGAACCCGTCCTCTCGCCGGAGCGCCGACGACCGCGGCTTCCGCCTGGGGACGGGGTTTTTCGCTTTGCTGGTCGTCCTACTCGTTCTCGGGATTCTCTGGGAGCTCTACCGGACCTCACACCTCTCCATCGAGAAGTTCGGCTTCAACTTCTGGCGGACGTCGACCTGGGATCCGGTGGCCGGCGAGTTCGGCGCGCTGCCGTTCATCTGGGGCACCCTCTATTCTTCGATCCTGGCACTGGTTCTCTCGACCCCTGTCGCGCTCGGCATCGCGATCTTTCTGTCGGAGCTCTCGCCGCGAGTTCTGAGGACTCCCCTCACGTTCTTGACCGAGCTACTCGCGGCCATCCCCTCGATCGTCTACGGCCTCTGGGGGATATTCGTCCTCGTTCCGGTCGTGCGAAAGCTGGAGATTTGGACGCCCGCCTGGCTGAAGAAGGTCCCGCTGTTTTCGGGGCCTCCTCTGGGGGTTGGGATGCTCGCGGCCGGGCTGATCCTCGCGGTCATGATCATTCCCTTCGCCTCCTCCGTCGCGCGCGAAGTCCTGAAGGCGGTGCCCCCGACCCAGCGTGAGGCCGCCTATGCCCTCGGCGCCACCCGCTGGGAGGCGATCCAGGCCGCGCTGCGCTTCGGCAGGACCGGGATCGTCGGCGCGATCATGCTGGGATTCGGCCGCGCCCTCGGCGAGACGATGGCCGTCACGATGGTCATCGGCAACAACCCGAGGATCAGCCCTTCGCTCTACGCGGCGCAGCACACCATGTCGGCGGTCATCGCCAATGAGTTCACCGAGGCCGATACGGACCTCTACCTCTCGGCCCTGATCGAGATCGGCCTCGTCCTCTTCCTCCTGACCGTCATCATCAACGCCATCTCGCGTTTCCTGATCTGGAGCGTGAGCCGCGAGGTCAAGGTCAAGGTCGTGGCGCCCGTCGCTCCGCCGGCGCCCGGGGAGCCGTCAATTCCCGAGGCGGCGGCATGAACCTGACGGCGCGCCGAAAGGCTCTGTCGGGCGTCGTCGTGTTCCTCTGCGGCGCGTCGGTCGCCCTGGCCCTCGTTCCTTTGATCCTCATCTTCGTGTACGTCATCCAGCAGGGGTTTTCGTCGCTCAACTGGGACTTCTTCACGAAGATGCCCAAACCCGTCGGCGAGAAGGGCGGCGGCATGGCCAACGCGATCGTGGGGACCCTGATCCTGATCGGGCTGGCTGCCGTGCTCGCGATTCCGATCGGTATCATTTCCGGCGTCTACCTGTCGGAGTATCCGCGGAAGAAGTTTGCGACGCTCGTGCGCTTCACGGCGGACGTCTTGAACGGGGTTCCCTCGATCGTGATCGGCATCTTCGCCTACGGCCTCGCGGTCCTGCCGGTCCGGCACTTCTCGGCGCTCGCCGGCGGTCTCGCGCTGGGCTTCATGATGATCCCGATCATCACACGCACGACCGAAGAGCTCCTGAACCTCGTGCCGGGAACCCTCCGCGAGGGTTCCCTCGCGCTCGGCGCCACGCGGGCGCGGGCATCCTTCTCGGTCATGGTTCCCGCGGCTCTGCCCGGGATCATGACCGGCATCCTGGTTGCCTTCGCGCGCATCGCGGGAGAAACCGCGCCGCTTCTCTTCACGGCATTCAACAATCGTTTCTTTTCGACCGCCTTGAATCAGCCGATCGCGTCCTTGACCGTGCAGGTCTTCACGTACGCGATCTCTCCCTACGAGGACTGGCATCGCCAGGCCTGGGCGGGCGCACTGGTCCTCGTGGCCCTGATCTTCATCTTCTCGGTTCTCGCCCGGGTCGTGACGCGCCGCCTGGAAAGGATGCACCGCACATGAACGATACGATGGCGACCGACGTGGACGCTCCTCCGCGGCCGCAGATCGAGGTCTCGACGCCGACGGGCGGACGGCGGACGGGAGAGCGCTCCGGCGCCCTCCGCATGGAAACCAAGAAGCTGAACTTCTTCTACGGTCCCAAACAGGCGCTCTGGGAGGTCTCGCTCAAGATCCCGGAGAAGTCCGTGACGGCCTTCATCGGACCCTCGGGGTGCGGGAAGTCGACGTACCTGCGTTGCCTCAATCGCATGAACGACATCATTCCGGACATCCGCGTCGACGGTGAGGTCCTCCTCGACGGCCGCGACATCTACGGCGCCGGAATGGACATCGTCGATTTGCGGCGCCGCGTGGGCATGGTGTTTCAGAAGTCCAACCCGTTTCCCAAGTCGATCTTCGACAACGTGGCGTATGGCCCCAAGATCAACGGGATGTACTCCCGGTCGGAAATGCCCGACCGCGTCGAGCAGGCTCTGCGCCGCTCGGCCCTCTGGGACGAAGTCAAGGATCGCCTGGACACGTCGGCGCTGGGCCTGTCGGGCGGCCAGCAGCAGCGGCTCTGCATCGCGCGCGCCCTCGCGGTCGAGCCCGAGGTTCTTCTGATGGACGAGCCGTGCTCGGCGCTGGATCCGATCGCGACGAGCAAGGTCGAGGAGCTGATCTTCGAGCTCAAGCGCGACTTCACGATCGTGATCGTGACGCACAACATGCAGCAGGCCGCGCGCGTCTCGGAGTCCACCGCTTTCTTCATGCTCGGCCGGCTCGTCGAGCACGACCGGACCGAGAAGATCTTCACCAATCCGGGTCAGAAGATCACCGAGGATTACATTACCGGCCGGTTTGGCTAGGCCGAAGGAAGGGAAATGAAAGCAGTGGTCACCAAGGGCAAGGACGGCGCGGCCCCTCGCGCCGAGAGCCACGCGGGAGCGATGAAGCGGATCGCCCTGATCGAAGACGACGCCGACATCGCGTACACGATCCGCCTGAATCTGCGGAAGGAGAAGAAGTATCAGGTCGAGCACTACATCTCCGGGATCGCCGCGCTGGCGGCCGTGCAGGAGAAGACCCTTCGACCTGGTCATCCTGGACCTGAACCTGCCCGACATCGACGGCCTGGCGCTGTGCCGCGAGCTGCGCCGCGCCGACGAGACGCGGAAGGTGCCGATCATCATGCTCACGGCGCGCGTCGAGGAGAGGGACAAGCTGCTGGGCTTCGAGATCGGAGCCGACGACTACATCACCAAGCCCTTCTCCATGCGCGAGCTCCTGGCTCGCGTCCACGCGCACCTGCGGCGTGTCGCGGCGTTCGAGACCTCCGAGGAAGAAGTCTTCCGCGACGGCGCGCTGGTGGTCGACCGTGCCCGCTTCGAGGTCACCGTCGAGAGCCAACGGGTCCACCTGACCAAGAAGGAGTTCGACCTGCTCTGGCTCCTGATCCGCAACCGCAACCGCGTCGTCACGCGCGATGCGATCCTGGCGCGGCTCTGGGACTACGACGCGGACGTCGAGACTCGGACAGTCGACGTGCACATCCGGGCCCTCCGCCGCAAGCTCGGCGACCAGCGGATCGAGACGGTGGTGGGCCTTGGCTACCGCTACCGCGAGGGCGCCGCGAAGTAAGCTCCGTCCGATGAAGCTGCGCTTCCGCTTCACCGCTCTGTTCGCCGTTCTGGCGGCGGCGGCGGTGCTGGTATTGATCTTCGTCTCCGACGCCACGGTCGGCCGCGTGGTCGAGGACCGCATGGCGGAGCGCTTCCGCCGGGATCTCGAGCACCTCGCCGACGACCTCGGCAGCGGCGCGATCCCCGAAGCGTCGAGGGACGAGTTCCTTCGCAACGCCGCCCGCGAGCTCCAGAACCGGATCACCCTGATCGCTCCCGACGGTAAGGTTCTCGCCGAGACGGACCTCCTGCCTCAGGACGTTCCGGCCATGGAGAACCACGCCAACCGCCCCGAGGTTCGGCAGGCGATCGCGACCGGCACGGGCGAGGCGCGCCGCACGTCCCCGACCGAAGGACGTCCGATGCTCTACGAGGCGCGGCGGCTGGGAAACGGCTCTGTCCTGAGGCTCGCCGCGTCCGAGGCGCAGTTGATGGAGGTCGAGCAGAGGTATCTCTGGACGATGCGCGTCGCCATTCTGGCGGCGTGCCTATTCCTTTTCCTGATCGGCTCGGCGGCGTCGAATCGCTTCAGCCGGCCGATTGCGGAGCTCACGCGCGGAGCCTCGGCCATCGCGGCGGGAGACTTCGCGCGGGATCTTCCGCAGGCCGGCGGCGAGGAGGTCCAGCTTCTTGGAGGCGCCGTCCAGCGGATGAAGGACTCCCTCAAGCAGGCACTGGAGCGCGCCGAAGGGGAGAGGCGGCTCGCGGCCATGGTGTTCGAGACGCTGCCCGACGGGCTCGTCGTCGTGGACGCGAAGCTGCGGGTCCTGGAGTGCAACGATCGCTTCACGAGGATGACCGGCATTCCCACGCCCGCGGGCCGCGGCGTCTACGAAGTCCTTCGAGAGAAGGCGCTCTACGACTGCTTCGAGGCGACCGTCGAGGACGGGGAAACCAGCGAAAAGACCGTTCGGCTGGCCGACGAACGCACCTGGCAGGTGACGGTGGTGCCGCTTCCGGGCGGCCACCGGGCCGCCGCCGTCGGTGTGCTGCGCGACGTCACGCGTCTCGAGCGCACGGAGTCGATGCGTCGCACGTTCGTCGGCGACGTCTCGCACGAGCTGCGCACGCCCATCGCCTCGATCGCCGCGGCGGCCGAGACACTGGCCGAGGGGCAACCGGACAAGGCGGAGGCCGCCGAGCTGACCGGACTGATCCGGCGGCAGGCCGACCGGATGCGTGAATTGATCGACGACCTGATGGACCTGGCTCAGATCGAGAGCGGCGCCGTGCCGCTGGTGCGCGAGGAGGTCCCGCTGCAGGAGCTGCTGTGCGAAATCGCCGAGGACCTCGGCTCGGCCGCGCGCGACCGCCGCGTCGACGTGCGCGTGGTCGGCGACGCCGGCGTTTCGGCGTACGGGGATCGGCGCCGGATCGGCCAGCTCGCCCGCAACCTCATGGACAATGCGATCAAGTTCTCGCCCGAAGGCGCGCCCGTTGTCGTGCGGGTGTCGCGGCAGGGTGGAAAGCCGGGGTTCTCGGTCGAGGACCTGGGACCCGGGATCCCGAAGGCGGAGCGGGACAAGATCTTCCAGCGCTTCTATCAAGTCGATCGCTCCCGCTCGAAGGTCCGACCGGGATCGGGGCTGGGACTCGCCATCGTCAAACACATCGCGCAGCTCCATGGCGCCTCCGTGGACGTCGAGGGCGAGGTCGGCCAGGGCAGCACGTTTCTCGTCCGGTTTCCGGCCGCAGCGGCCTGAAGCTCGTGCGTCGGACGTTCAAGCACTGAGAGAGAATCGCCGGATGCGAGTCGCCTGGCTGGCGGCGGGACTCTTCGCGGCTGCGGCCGTCCGCGCCGCCGGGCCGCCCGACCCCGCTCCGTTCGACGCCGTCCTCGCCGAGCGGGCGCGCGCGGGCGGGTTCGACTACCGCGGCGCCGACGGTCAGGACCGAAAGCGCCTCGCCGCCTACTTCGCGAACCTCGGCGACGCCGACCCGAAGAGCGATGGCGGAAGGGGAAAGGAAGGCCTTCTTCATCGACGCCTACAACGTCCATAGCGATCGAAATCGTGCTCGATCGATACCCGGTCCAATCGATCCGGGATATCGACGGCGCGTTCGACGGAATCCGCAAGAAGGTCGGCGGCGAGATGCTGACGCTCGACGATGTCGAAAACCGCCTGCGCGCGATGAAGGATGCGCGGATCCATTTTGCGATTGTCTGCGCCTCGAAGTCCTGCCCGCCTCTGGCAGGTCGGGCCTACACGGCCGCCGGCCTCGACGCCGCTCTCGATAACCAGGCGCGCGTCTTCATCAACGATCCGTCCAAGAACCGGTTCGACCGGTTCGGCGACCGCGTCTTGCTGTCGAAAATCTTCGACTGGAACCGGAAGGAGTTCGAGCGCGACGGCGGATCGATTCTGAGATACGTGGCCCAGTTCGTGTCCGTGTCCGCAACGTCGCGGTGGCTTTCGGCGCATCTTCAGCCGCCGGACTTCCTCGAATACGACTGGACGCTGAATCAGCCGTAGGGCATCCGGCGTATTCCGGTCATGGACATTCTCCAGGCCATCGGAAACACCTCTCTGGTTCGGCTGCGCAAGGTCGTGCCGCCCGGCTGCGCGGAGATCCTCGTCAAGCTCGAATGGGAGAACCCGACCGGCAGCATGAAGGATCGGATGGCGAACGCCGTGATCTCGCGGGCGGAGGCGGACGGGCGGCTGAAGGCCGGCGGCACCGTCGTCGAGTACACGGGCGGCAGCACCGGGGCGTCGCTCGCGCTGGTCTGCGCCGCGAAGGGATACCGCATCCGGATCGTCACGTCCGACGCCTTCAGCCAGGAGAAGCGGGACCAGATGGCGGCGCTCGGCGCCGCGCTCGTGCTCGTTCCGAGCGAGGGCGGCAAGACCACGAAGAAGCTGATCCTCGACATGATCGAGACCGCGCGCCGGCTCTCCGAGGAGCCCGAACACCTACTGGACCGACCAGCTCAACAACCACGACTCGATCACGGGCTACTACGAGCTCGGCGAAGAGATCTGGAACCAGACCGGAGGAGAAGTGGACGCGTTCGTCCACAGCGTCGGCACCGCCGCCTCCTCGCGCGGGGTCGCGACGATCCTCAAGCAGCGCAAGCCCGGCGTCCACATCGCCTGCGTCGAGCCGGCGGAGTCCGCCGGTCCTGTCGGGCGGCCGCCCGGACCTCACAAGATCGAAGGCGTCGGCGTCGGCTTCGTCCCTCCGCTGTGGGAGCCGGCGCTCGTGGACGAGGTCCTGCCCGTCGCGACCGAGGCCGCCAAGGAGATGACCCGACGCCTCGCAAGCGAGGAGGGGCTCTTCGCCGGGACCTCCTCCGGCGCCAACGTTCTCGCCGCGATTCAGGTCGGACGACGCTCGGGCCCGGCAAGACCGTGGTCACGCTGATGGTGCGACTCGGGCCTGAAGTACCTGAACACGGACGTGTACCGCGGCTCTTCGTCATGAGCAGGGCTCACTACCTCTTCCTTCGGCCGGCTCAACGCCCCGCGATGTCCGGCTCCGGCTCGGCTTCCAGGGCGCTCCGATAGAGCCAGCCCGCCGCGACCGCGCCGGCGATCGGCGCGAGCCAGAACAGCCAGAGCTGCGACAGGCGCCCAGCCGCCGACGAAGAGGGCGGGGCCCGTGCTGCGCGCCGGATTCACGGACGTGTTGGTCACCGGGAATGCTGATCAAGTGGATCAGCGTCAGCGCGAGCCCGATCGCGATCGCCGGCGAATCCGACGGGCGCGCGGCGGTGAGTGGCGCCGAGGATGACGAGCAGGAACATGAACGTCATGACGACTTCGGCGACGAGCGCCGCGGTCAGCGAGTAGCCGCCGGGGGAGTGTTCGCCGTATCCGTTCGACGCGAAACCGCCGCGACAGGTCAAAACCCGGCTTGCCGCTCGCGATGAGGTACAGCACCGCCGGCGCCGGCGATCGCCGCCGACCACCTGCGCGACGATGTAGGAGACGATGCCGCGAGCCGGGAAGCGTCCGCCCGCCCACAGTCCCAGGGTCACCGCCGGATTGAAGTGGCCGCCCGAGATCGGCCCGAACGCGTATGCGCCACGTCAGGACGGTCAGCCCGAAGGCCAGCGAGACTCCGAGCGAACCCGATCCCGAGCGCGGGAAATGCCGCCGCGAGCACGGCGCTGCCGCACCCGCCGAGCACGAGCCAGAACGTGCCCAGGAATTCACTCAAGAGCTTCGACGACATGGCCTCACTCCTTCCGCTTCGCGGTCTCCCCGATGAGCGGCTCAGCTCTTCGGCGCCGGCCACCGGGTTTCGCTGCTTGGATCATTTCGCAGATCGCGAGCGTTGGGAACCCCCGAACGAATCGCATGATCCGTCTGTCCATGGTGTCGCGGGGAGGAGTGCTGTCTCTCGTGATAGAGATGCGCCGCGATGCTCCTCCGGCGACTGGTATGGCTGCTTGTCTTTGGCGCCGCGGCGACAGCCTGCCGTCCGAACGAGACGGCGGGGACGCTGCCGACGCCGGCGGCAAGTCCCAGTCCGGTGTCCGTCGCGGACGCCGCTTTGGATCCCGCGCGCCTGGTGGGCCGCTGGCTCCGAAGCGACTCCGATTACACGATCGCAATCGCGGGCGCCACGCCGGACGGAAAACTCGACGCGCAATACCTGAACCCGAATCCCATCCATGTCTCGAAAGCCGAGTGGCGGGCCTATGCCGGGAAGCTGCTGGTCCTCCTCGAACTGACGGACCGCAATTACCCGGGCAACTTCTATACGCTGACTTACGACCCGGGGAGCGACTCGCTCTCGGGGATCTACCACCACCTCGGGCTCAACCAGGAGCTCGAGGTGTCTTTCTCCCGGGCTTCGCAGTGACTCGTCAGGCTCGGGCCGCGCCTTCGATCGGTCCGGGCCAGCGCCAGTTCCGGATCTCGGGCATGTCCTCGCCGCGCTCCCGGATGTAGGCGTGGTGCTCGGCGAGCTTCTCGTCGAGTTCTTCCACGATCCGCGGCCCGTCGGGTCCGAGGTCCGGTAGCCGGCGGATCACGTCCTGAGCCAGATGGAACCGATCCAGATCGTTCATGACAGTCATATCGAAGGGCGTCGTGATGGTGCCCTCCTCCTTGTAGCCCCGGACGTGCAGGTTGCGATGATTGGTCCGCCGGTAGGTCAGCCTATGAATCAGCCAGGGGTAGCCGTGGTACGCGAAGACGATCGGCCGGTCGGGCGTGAAGAGCGCGTCGAACTGCGTGTCGCTCAGGCCGTGGGGATGCTCGCTCGCCGGCTGGAGCTTCATGAGATCCACGACGTTGATCATCCGGATCTTCAGCTTCGGCAACTTCTGTCGCCGAGCTGGTCGTCATCGTGCCAGGCGAGCCATTGAATCACGCGGTCTCGAAGTACGGCGGTCTTCGCGATCGCGACCCCTTCCGGAGAAAAGTAAGCCCCCCGTTTCCGGGGGGCTCCGAAGGAGGAGATCTGTGTGCAGCTTCTTCTACGGAGCCCGCCCGTCCCGCGTCTAGGCTGCGCGACGGCAGCTCCAAATCGTTGCCGTTGCAGTATCTTCACCCTCCGTGACCCTCCCCGCGGGTACCCGACTCGGAGCCTATGAGCTTCTCGCGCCTCCGGGCGCCGGGGGCATGGGCGAGGTGTACCGCGCAAAGGACACTCGCCTCGCGCGCGAAGTTGCCGTGAAGGTCCGGCCCGCCGAGGGCTTTTGATCCGGCTTCGGTTGAAGCCGGGGCGCGACGAGTCGGCGCGGCGCCGGCACCCCTGGGTCTTCTCCGGAGCGATCGCCGGGGCGGAGGGGGACGGCTCGGACGGGCGCGCGGAAGTCGTGGACGCCTCCGGGCGCGTGCTCGCCCACGGCGCGTATTCGCCGGATTCGCAGATCGTCGCGAGGCTGTGGACGTTCGACGGCCGTGCCGTCGACGCCGCGCTGTTCCGCGAGCGGTTCGCGGCCGCGCGCCGGCTGCGCAAGGAAGTCGTTCCGCCCGAAACGACGGGCTACCGCGCCGTCAATTCCGAGGGAGACGCGTGTCCGGGCGTGCTCTTGGATTTCTACGGCGACGCCGCGGTGCTCGAGCTGTTGACGGAAGGCACCCAGGCGTGGCGCGGTGATCTCGAAGCGGCGGCGCGCGAGGTGTTCGATCCGAAACGCCTCGTCGTTCGGGAGACAGGATCGGCGCGCGATCGGGGCGAACGCCCGCGCAACTCCTCTCCCCCCAGCGGGGGGAGCCGGGAGGGGGGCGACCGCGTCCCCTTCCTCGAAAACGGCCTTCGCTTCTTCGCCGACCTTGGCTCGGGACAGAAAACCGGCTTCTTTCTCGACCAGCGCGACAACCGGGCGCGGCTGCGGGCGCTGGCCGGCGGACGGCGCGTGCTCAATCTCTTTTCGTACTCCGGAGCCTTCTCCGTGGTGGCGCTCGCCGGAGGAGCCTCACGGTCGGTCGACGTCGACTCCTCGGCCGGCGCGCTCGCGCTCGCCCGCGAGCACCGCGCCTTGAACGCCCTCTCCGCTGACGACTCCGACTTCGTTGAAGCCGACGTCTTCGAGGACCTGCGGCGGCGCGTGTCCGAGGGACAACAGTGGGACGTCGTCGTCTGCGATCCGCCGGCGTTCGCCAAGAAGAAGGCCGACGTCGATCGCGCGGCGCGGGGCTACAAGGACGTCAACCGTCTCGCCATGTCGCTCGTCTCGCCCGGAGGATGGCTCCTGACCTGCTCGTGTTCGGGCCTCGTGAGCGCGGACCTGTTCCAGAAGATCGTCTTCTCGGCGAGCCTCGAAGCCCGCGCATCTTTCGCTCTGACCGCCCGGCAGGGAGCAGGACCGGATCATCCCGTGTCGCTCGATTGCCCGGAAGGGGAGTACCTGAAGGGGTTCTGGTTACGGCGGCAGACGGGCATCTATACTCCGGAACCATGATGGTGTTCGTTCCGATTTCGGTTTTGTCGTTCTTCTTCGCGGCCGTGGCTCCCGTGAGGGAGGTTGGTCCGGCCCGCTACCACGCCGCCTCGCCCCGGCGAGCCGCTTCGACCGCGGACGTCGTCATGTCCGCTCCGCGGCTTCCGGCGGGAGCCCGCCATGCGCTGTCGGCGCTCGCCGACGCCGAGAAGACATGGCTCGAAGCGAAAGACTGGCGGGAGGGGCTGCGCCCGAAGACTCGCCGGCAGGTGGGCGTGACGCGCGCGCTGGGAGGCGACGTGGGCCTCGAGGGGTTGGCCGCCGATCTGCGAGTCGAGAAGTCGCGACTTGCGGGCGGAGGATGGCTCGAGCGCATGGACGACGGGCGCGTCGTCTGGACGGCCGCCTTCTCCTCGGAGGGAGCGGGCGCTCTGCGCCTCCACATCCGAACGGCGCTGCTCCCAGCGAGCAGCCGCGTTTACGTCTACTCGGCCGCGGGCGAAGTCCGCGGGCCGTACGCGTTCGATGCGGGAACCGCGCCGGAAGGCTTCTGGACCAACACGATCTACGCGCCGGAGATGTTTCTCGAGGTGCAGATCCCGGGATCGGACGCCGCGAGTCTTTCCCGCCCGCGGCTGCTCGTGGACGCGGTCGCGCATCTCGAGTCGCCGGCCGCCTTGAGCCCCAAGTCGCAAACCTGTTTCGTCGACGCCGCCTGCGTGATGCCGTCAGAGTTCCCGAACCTCGACGACGCCTCGCACGCCGTCGGCCAGCTCACATTCCAGGAGGGAACAGGCTTCTTCGTCTGCACGGGCGGCCTGCTCAACTCGGATCCGCAGACCTTCACTCCGTTTCTCCTGACGGCGAACCACTGCTTCTCGACGCAGGCTTCGGCCTCTTCGCTGGAGGTCGTCTGGAACTACAAGACGGCAACCTGCGGCGGGATCCCGCCGAACCCCGCGACTCTGCCCCAGAGCCTCGGCTCGACACTTCTCGCCACGGGAACGACGAGCGACTTCACGCTCGTTCAGCTCTCCCAGGATCCCCCCGACGGCGCCTTCTTCCTGGGCTGGACGACACAGGACATCGCGTCGGCGGCAGGGGGGACGATCCTGCGTCGCCTGAGCAACTCCAGCGGCGGTCCCATGATCTACACGCGCGAGAGGGTCAGCGCGACGCCCGACCCCGCCTCCTGTGTCGACGCGACGCAGGGCGACTTCATCTACGAGAAGGACGAGCTCGGCGGGACCGGCGGGGGCAGCTCGGGCTCGCTCGCCTATACGTCGGACCTGCGCGTGGTCGGTCAGGAGTACGGTGGCTGCGGGTTGAATGTCGACGACGACTGCGACGTCGTGGCGAACTCGACTCTCGACGGCGCCTTTCGGGTGTCCTTTCCGTTCCTGCAGCCGTTCATCGCGCCGGGGCAGGTTCCGGTGCCGTCCCGTCCTCCTGACGCCGACCCACGACGAGCCTCGGAACACGATCACCCTGCCTCCCCGTCCTTGATCGCGATTCTCGGGCCGTCTCCTCCTGACCGCGGAGGGATCGCCCGCGAGACGGCGCTTCTCGCCGCCGAACTGTCGCGTCGCGGGCCGGTGGCCTACTTCACGTTCTCGCGCCGCTACCCGCGGTGGCTCGACCCCCGCCGCTTCGACGTGGATGCCGGACTGGGACCGTCTCCGGCCACGCCCGTTCTCGACTACCGCTCTCCGCGCTCCTGGAAGCGCGCGGCCGAAGCGATCGCCGCCGAGAGGCCCGCGGCGCTCCTGGTGCCGTGGTGGACCGGCTTCTGGGGCCTTCCGATACGGGCGCTGTTGCGGTGGCTCGGACGACGGTCGCCCGAAACTGCGCGGATCCTCCTCTGCCACAACGTCGAGGACCACGAGGGCGGCGCTCTGCGCGGGTTCCTCGCGCGCGGAGCGTTTCTGGCGGCGGACGGGTTCGTCGTCCACTCCGAAGAGGACCGTGCGCGCCTCGCGCGGATTGCTCCAGGGCGTCCCGTTCTCGTCCTGCCGCATCCTGTTGCGGTTGTGCCCGCTCCGTCTCGCGCGGAAGCGCGCCGGCGCCTCTCGCTCGACGACGCGCCGCTCGTCCTCTTTCTCGGGCTGGTGCGGCGCTACAAGGGCGTGGGGCTGCTGCTCGACGCGGCGCCCGACATCGTGCGTGCGACCGGGGCACGCATCGCGGTGGTGGGCGAGGTCTTTCCCGACGCGGAGGAGCTTTCGCGGCGGGCGGCGGCGAGCTCCGTGCGCGACCGGATCCTATGGAAGGACGTCTACGTCGCGGAAGAGGAAATGGGCGTGTGGCTCGCCGCCTGCGACGTCGTGGTCCTTCCGTATCGGCGCATCTCGGGAAGCGGAATCGCCGCGCGCGCGTTCGCGGTGGGGCGGCCCGTGGCGGCCTCGGACGTCGGCGGCTTCAAGGATGTCGTCGAGCCCGGTGTGACCGGCGAACGCTTTCCGCCCGGCGACGCGAAGGCGCTCGCCGCGTGCGTCGAAGAGGTTCTCGCCCGGCCGCCCGGCTTTTATGCCGAGGGCCTGGCGCGCACGGCCGAGCGCGCGTCGTGGCCCAGGTACGTCGATGCCATTCTTGAGTTCGCGGTGCGTCCCGCCGAATAAGCTCGGGATCCCGCGAGCTTCGCCCTCGGGATGACGCCTGTCATCCCGAGCGCAGCGAGGGATCCCGTCTCGGCGCGGATATACTCCCGCTCCCTATGGACCTGGAGCTCTCCGAAGAGCAGCGGCTCCTCCAGCAGGCGGTTCGAGACTTCGCCCAGGAGGCCGTCCGTCCGCGTGCGGCGGTGATCGACCAGACGGGAGAATTCCCGAAGGACCTCTTCCACGAGGCCGGTGAGCTGGGTCTGGCGGGCGTGGCCGTGCCCGCGGAGCACGGCGGCTCCGGCATGGACACGGTCTCCTACACGATCGTGATCGAGGAGATTTCCCGTGTCTGCGCGAACATGGGAGTGATCCTCTCGGTCAACAACTCCCTGGTCTGCGACCCCGTGGAGAAGTACGGCAACGCCGAGCAGAAGAAGAAGTTCCTCGAGCCGCTGGCGCGCGGCGAGAAGCTCGGCTGCTTCGCGCTGACGGAGCCGGACGCGGGCTCGGACGCCGGCAATCAGAAGACGCGCGCGGTGCGGGAGGGCGAGTTCTACCGCGTCACAGGACAGAAAGTGTTCATCACGTGCGGCCAGGCCGCGGATGTGTGCCTGCTGTTCGCGATGACCAACCCCGAGAAGAAGCTTCGCGGCATCTCGGCCTTTCTCGTCGACACCTCGGCGCCCGGCTTCGACCGTTCGCGCCACCAGGTCAAGCTCGGCGTGAACGCCTCGGGCACCGTCGAGATTTTTCTGACCGACGTGAAGGTCCCTGTCGCCGACCGCCTCGGCGAAGAAGGGGACGGGTTCAAGATCGCGATGACGACGCTCGACGGCGGGCGGATCGGCATCGCGTCCCAGGCCGTGGGCATCGCGCAGGAAGCGTTCGAGGCCGCGCTGTCCTATTCGAAGGCGCGCAAGGCCTTCGGCCGGCCGATCTCGGACTTCCAGGTCCTGCGGTTCTACCTGGCCGACATGGCCACGGAAATCGACGCCGCGCGTCTTCTGACCCGAAAGGCCGCGGCGGCCAAGGACGAGGCGAAGGCGTCCGGCGGGCGCTTCTCGATGGAGGCGGCCGTCGCCAAGCTCTACGCCGCCGAGATGGCCCAGCGCGTGACCACCAAGGCGCTGCAGATGCACGGCGGATACGGCTATACCAAGGAATACCCGGTCGAACGCAATTTCCGCGATGCCCGGATCACCGAGATCTACGAGGGCACCAGCGAGATCCACCGGCTGATCATCGCCCGCGAGATCTTCAAGGACGCCGGACTCGCGATCGGATGAGCCGGAGAACGGCAGGAATCTTCTAATGGGACAAACGCGAATGTTCCGAGACCGGATGGTCTCGATGGAGCAGACCCTCGAGGGCGGCGAGAAGCACCTCCCGCTGCTCAAGGATCTCTGCCGCGAGGCGTTTCCGGAGCTCGAGTACCGCGAGCACGCCCTCGACCACGAGCGGGACCTCTTCGTGATGGACTTCGAGAGCCCGGCGGGTCAGCGCGCGCGGATTGCCTGGACGCGCATGGTCCTGTTCGACGCCGAACGGATCCCGACGCTCACGGGAGATCCGGCGGCCGCGCTCCGGCGCAAGATCGTCGACTTCCTGAAGAGCCGGGCGGGGCGGCCCGAGATCGTCGTGACGTTTCGCCATCTCGAGGAGGGATGGATCGACACGCCCGAGCCCCGCCGCGAGGGCGGTCGCCGCCGGCGGCGCGGACGGGGAGGCCGCGGTGGAGGCGCTCCGGATCGGCGCCCGCAGGGGACGCAGCCCCAGGCCGGCCGTGGGCCGCAGCCGCAACAGGCCCGCGGACCGATGCCGCCGCGTCCCGCCGAGACCCGGCCACCGCAGGCGCAGGCTCGGGCCGCGGGGGAGGCATCGGGCACGCCCGGCCAACCCGGCGCTCCGGGCACCGGTGCCGGCCGCCGCCGCCGCCGTTTTCGCCGGCGCGGACGCGGTCGCGGCCCGGGCGGATCCGGCGGGCTGGCTCCCGCGGGAGGCCCGGGTCCCGCGGGACCGAAACCATGAACTTCGAGCTCACCGAGGAGCAGGCGCGGATTCGCGACGCCGTCCGCGAGTTTGCCGACATCGAGATCGTCCCGCGCGTGGCCGAGTGGGAGAAGGACGGCCGGTTCCCCCGCGAGACGGTCGACCGGCTCGCGGGAATGGGAGTTCTCGGGATGATGATTCCCGAGGAGTACGGCGGTGCCGGCGCCGATGCGCTCTCCTACGTGCTCGTCATCGAGGAGCTCGCGCGGGCCGACGCGTCGATCGCCGTCATCGTGTCCGTCAACAACTCGGTTGCCTGCTATCCGATCTGGAAGTTCGGGAACGAGGCGCAGAAGACCACCGTTCTCAAAGACCTCGCTTCGGGCAAGGCACTGGGCGCCTACGCGCTGACCGAGCCGCAGTCGGGCTCGGACGCGGCCAACCAGAAGACGCGCGCCGTGCGCGACGGAGACTGTTACGTACTCAACGGCGCCAAGGCCTGGATCACCAACGCCGGCGAGGCGAAGTGGTATGTCGTGATGGCCATGACGGATCCGGAGAGGGGAACGCACGGAATTACGGCGTTCCTGGTCTCGGCCGACGACCCGGGTGTGCGCGTCGGCTTGCCCGAGGACAAGATGGGCCTGCGCTCCTCGAAGACGGCTACGCTCTTTCTCGAAGACGTCCGTGTTCCCGCCGACCGCCGGCTGGGGGCGGAAGGCCAGGGCTTCACCATCGCGATGACGACTCTGGATCACTCGCGCATCGGGATCGCGGCTCAGGGCATCGGCATCGCCCAGGCGGCGTACGAGGCCTCGGTCGAGTACGGGAAGACTCGCGAGACCTTCGGCAAGAAGCTCGCCGAGCACGAGGCCATCGCCTTTCAGATCGCCGACATGCGTGTCCAGCTCGAGGCCTCGCGCGCCCTGACGTACCGCGCCGCGCTCCTGTCAGAGCGCCCCGGCGTGCGCTTTTCGAAGGAGTCGTCCATGGCCAAGGTCTACGCGACCGAGGCCTGCAACGCGATCGCCGCCCGCGCGGTCCAGATCTTCGGCGGCTACGGCTACTCGCGCGAGTACCCGGTCGAGCGCTACTATCGGGACGCCCGCGTGACCACCATCTACGAGGGGACGAGCGAGATCCAGCGCATCGTGATCTCGAAGAACGTCCTCGCCGGACGCTAGCAGAATGCGACGACGATGAGCGATACGGATCAGCCCGAGCTTCCGCCCGCCGACGAGCTCGACGACACGGCCGTTGCCGAGCCTGAGCCGGCGGCAGTCGCCGTGACCGGCGACGTCGCCCCTCCGCCTCCTCCCGCGGCGAAGCGCCCGGATCTCCAGGCGCGGCACGAGCCGCTCTACCGGGAGTGCCGGGGCTTCCGCCTGCGGTTGGATCCGCCCGACATCGCGCGGCTTCGCGAGCTGCCCGGCTCGCGCGGCCGATCCGATGAGGAGCTCGGCGAGGCGTTCTTCGACGGCCAGGCGGACCGCCTGGCCGCTTCGATCGCCGACGACGTGCCGGCTCCCGCCGAGATCCGCGTGGTCGTGGATCCCTATTCGCGCCAGGCGTTCCTGGCGCTGGAGAACCGGATCCGGGGGATCTTGAGCTTCTAGAACCCGTCATCCCGAGGCGCGTTGCGCCGAGGGATCCCGCGCTTGCATGCCGTGATCCCCATCGAGTCCGGGATCCCTCGCTTTGCTCGGGATGACGCTTGGATCTAGATATCCGCCGTGATCACGATCCGCTGCGAGCGCGTCAACCGCGCCTTCTTCTGATGCGGATCGATCGACACCTGGATCTCGCCCGGCTCCGCGCCCGCGGAGGTCAACACGTCCGCCCAGCCTTCGGCGTGGAACCGCAGGAAATCCTCGGCGACGGCGGGCTCTTCCCGACCCTCGAATTCCGGCATGGCCTTGAGCCGCTCGACTTCGGACCGGTCCAGCACGAAGGCAAAACCCTCGCGGTCGGCCCGATAGCTGCGCGGCTTCGGGGAGTTCGTTTCCATGGAGGGAATTTTAGGGCATGCCGCGGGTTTTCCGGCCAGTGATGAAATCGACTCGACGCTTCGTTTCGACGTGTACCTTTCTGGCGGCGGTCTTCGCGGCGATGTTCTCTGCGGGTGCAAGGGCCGAGGAGATCCGCAACCATTTCGACTCGGACTCCATCATCCGCCCGCCGGGCTACTTCGACCTCATTCTCCTCGGCGCCCCGGGCAAGAGCCGCTGGCTCGTGCTGACGGACCTGAATCCCCCTTCCGCGCCCAACCGGCTGGTGCAGACCGAGACGCAGCGTCCGGACGATGCGATCGCCGCCGCCTTGCGTCGCACGTACACGTTTCAGGACGGAACGGCCACGACGATGATCAAGAAGGGGGGCACCGGCAAGGCGGGGCTCCTCCTTCGGATGGCGGACGAGAAGGACTATCTGCTCCTCCTGGTGGACACCGCGACGGGAGACCTCGTGCTCTCGAGCACCGTCGGCGGGAAGAGCACCGAGCTCGGACGGGGCAAGATCTCGTTCGAAAGACCGTGGGAGGAGTTCGGAGTCACCGCTGCGGGACCCGCGCTGACGGTGACGTTCAACGATCGGAAGGTGTTCGAAGCGAGCGATCCGAAGCCGGCCAACGGTCGGGTGGGAGTCGCCGCGGCGGGACCGGGAGAAGTCTCATTCGACGAGCTCATCCTTGCGCCGGCGGAGGGCGCGGCGAAGAAGTAGCACCCTCAACCCCGCCCTCTCACCTGAGGAGAGAGAGGGTTCTACCCCCCGCTCGGTACCGTGCCCGCGAACTTGAACCGGCCACCCTGGACTTTCAGGATCACGATCGGCTTGATCGGATTGCGGTCCGCGTCCATCGTGATCGTGCCCGTCACTCCGGGGTAATCCTTGACGGCCGCCAGCGCGTCGCGCACGCGCCGACCCTCGGTCGAGCCGGCGCGCGAGATCGCGTCCGCGAGCATCCCGACGGCGTCGTAGGTCGAGGCGGCGATGGAGTCCGGCTCCGACTGGAGTCGCGACTGGTAGGCCTGGACGAACGCGCGCACGCGCGGCGACGGATCGTCGACGGAGTAGTGGTTGGAGAGGTAGGCGCCTTCGATCGCCTCGCCTCCGATCTCGGTCAGCTTGGGGGAGTCCCAGCCGTCGGCTCCGAGGAACACGGACTTCAAGTCGAGGGAGCGCGCCTGTCGCGCGATCAGCCCGGCGTCCGTGTAGTAGCCCGGCACGAAGAGCACGTCGGGCTTCTGCGGCCGGATCGCGGTCAGCTGCGCTGAGAAGTCGCTGTCGCCCTCGCTGTACTTGGGCTCGCTGACGACGCGGCCGCCCATCGACGTGAAGGCCTCGCGGAACGCTTCGGCGAGGCCGACGGAATAGTCGCTCTTGGAGTCCACCAGGATCGCCGCCGTCTGCGCCTTCAGCGTCTCCCGGGCGAACGAGGCCACCGCGCGTCCCTGGTACGGGTCGATGAAGCATGCGCGGAAGATGTAGTCGCCCTTCTTGGTCACTTCCACGTTGCTCGAGGTCGGGCTGATCAGCGGCACGCCGTAGCTCTGAGCGATCGGCGCGGCGGCGAGCGTTCGCGACGACGCCTGCTCGCCGATCAAGGCGACGACGTGATCCCGCGTGATGAGCTTCGAGACGGCCGACGCGGCCTCCGAGGCTTCGCCGCGGTCGTCCTCGGAAAGGAGGACCAGCGGCTTTCCGAGGACGCCGCCGCGAGCGTTGATCTCGTCCACGGCGAGCTCGGCCCCCTTCTTCCCGGACTGCGCGAACGTAGCGGTCGGTCCCGTCAGCGCGCCGAAGAAGCCGAGCTGGATGCCCTGGCTCTCGGGACTCTTTTCGCCGCCGCACGAGATCGGGACCGCCGCCGCGAGGGCGGCGGCCACGGTGAAGACGAAGGCGGCGGCGCACGGCCGAGGATTATAGGGTCCGCGGTCCGGAGGGCGCCACGACGGCTCCGGATTGACGACTCTGATATTCTGCGCCGCCCGAGGAAGCGCCCATGACCAACGGCAAGACCTACGACGTCATCATCATCGGTTCGGGTCCCGGCGGATACGTTTCGGCGGTCCGCGCCTCTCAGCTCGGCCTCTCCGTCCTGATGGTCGAGAAAGAGGCCCGACTCGGTGGGGTGTGTACGCTGGTCGGCTGCATTCCGACGAAGGCCCTCCTCCATACGGCCGACCTTCTCGAGGAGGCGCGCCACGGCGCGGAAGTCGGCGTCGCCGCGCGCGAGGTTCGCCTCGACATGCCCGCAGCGCTCAAGCACAAGGAGAAGATCGTCCGCCAGTCCACCAACGGCGTTTCCTACTTGATGAAGAAGAACCGCGTGGATCTGGTCAACGGGTTCGGTCGCCTCGCCGGCGCCGGCCGTGTGACGGTCGCGGGAGCGGATGGGGCCGAGACGGTTTACACCGGAAAGAACGTGCTGGTTGCGACGGGCTCCACGCCGCGGACGCTGCCGGGCATGGACATCGACGAGAAGACGGTCCTGTCTTCGACCGGGATGCTCGAGCTGACCGATGTTCCGAAGTCGCTCGTCGTCATCGGATCCGGAGCCGTCGGCGTCGAGTTCGCCTCGATGTACGCCCGCTTCGGCTCCAAGGTCACGATCATCGAGGTGCTGCCGCGGATCGTTCCCGTGGAGGACGAGGAGATCTCGCGGGAGCTCGCCGCGTCCTTCAAGCGGCAGGGGATCGCCATCTACCCGGACACACGCGTGGAGCGGATGACGAAGACCGAGGGCGGGCTGGAGCTGCTCGCGCGCTCGGCAGGCGACAAGACCGAGACCTTCCGCGCCGAGAAGGTGCTCATGGCGGTGGGGCGCCGGCCTCTCACCGACAAGATCGGACTGGAAGCTCTGGGGATCGCGGTCGAGAAGGGTTACCTCAAGGTCGACCCGTTCATGCGAACCAACGTGCCCGGTGTCTACGCGATCGGCGACGTGCTGCCGACGCCGGCCCTCGCGCACCTGGCGATGGCCGAGGGCGTCGTCGCCGTCGAGCACATGGCCGGCAAGGAGACGCGCCCCATCAACTACGACCAGGTTCCGGGCTGCACCTATTGCTCTCCGGAGGTCGGCTCGATCGGTCTGACCGAGGCGAAGGCTCGCGAGCGCGGCTACGACGTGGCCGTAGGCAAGTTCCCGTTCTCGGCGATCGGCAAGGCGCGCATACTCAACCAGGCCGCGGGGTTCGTGAAGATCGTGGCCGAGAAGAAGTACGACGAGGTCCTCGGCGTCCACATCGTGGGCCCGTCCGCTACCGAGCTGATCGCGGAAGCCGGCGCGGCGCTCAAGCTCGAGGCCACGTCAGAGGAGCTCGTCCGCACCATCCACGCCCATCCGACGTTGTCCGAGGCGATCCACGAGGCGTCGGAAGCGGTGTTAGGACACGCGATTCACATCTGACGCGCGAAACGCGTGAGCGCCTTCGCGTGTCATCCCGAGGAGCATAGCGACGAGGGATCCCGCGCTCGACGAGTCGGGTCTATGGCGGAGGCGGATTCGTGCCGCCGGCGGTCGGCGACATGGTCGGGGGATTGACTCCGCTCGTCGCCGAGGGCATGGTCGGCGGCGCCCCGGGCGAGGGCTGGGACGCGCTGGCCGGCGCATAGGCGTACGACCTTCCGATCGTGTAGTCGCCGCTGCGCCCGGCGTCCTGCGCGAGCGACTGGCCCATCTTCAAATCGCTGTAGAAGCCTTCGCCGAGCTCAGGTCGATTCGACGCGCTCTTCGACTTGACCGCGCTCGCGTTGGTAGCACCGGCCTGGGAGCTTCCGCCCTGCATCGCGAGATTGCCGATCGCGATGACGCTGCCGGTGGTGCTGGTGAGCGCCGGATCCGGCGTGATTTTGGTGATGCCCTTGACCTGCGATCCGCGAAGGCTCATCAGGGTTCCGCTGGGATAGCTGTGGAACAGGTACGCGCCGCCCTTCAGGACCGGAATGTCCTTCGACAGCACCTTGCCCGACGGACCGAGGTCGATCTGATACGCGGCCTGTTGCGCCGAAGCCGCCAGCGACGCGAACATGCCGGCGAGAAACAGGAGCCTTTTCATTCGTCCTCCCTTTCCCGGATCAGTGGGGCGGGTTCATTCCGTTCGTGGCGGCCGGCATCGTCGGCACGCCGCCGCGCATCGTGGCGTTGGCCGGCGACCAGGCGTCCGAGACGCCCGGCGTTCCCTGATACATCCAGTTGCCGTAGGTCGGCGCCCCGCTGATGCCGGCGCCGTTCAAGGCGCTGGTGCTCCCCCGTCCGGCCTGGGAGCTGTTCGTGTTGGCGGGCGTGTCGAGCGCGATGACGTGCGCGTTGCCCTGCATGGCGAGCGTGCCGATTCTCTTTTCGCCCAGCTGCGCCTGCTCGGCCCAGAAGGCCTGCTCGCCGGTCAGAGTCGTTACGCTGCGAACGTCCGCGGCGCGCACGCTCATGAGCGTGTTGTCGCGCCATGTGCGAAAGACGTACATACTGCCGCGGGCTTCGGGGTTGTCGCGGGCGAGCACCATCCCCGAGGGATTCAGGTCGATCCGGTAGGCGATCAGACCTTCGCGGTTGCCCGTCAGGCGGGTGATGTTGCGGATCATGTTGTAGGGCACGGAGGACGTCGCGCCGTCCGGCCAGGAACGGAACACGTACGAGGTGCCTTCGAGCGTCGGCTGATTCATCGAGATCATCGCGCCGGACGGAATCAGATCGATCTTGTAGATGTAGTCCTGAGCGGACAGCAAGGATGCACAGGCGAAGAGCGAGGCGGCTAGGAGGAAGAAGTGCTTGCGCATGAAACCTACCCCCGCGAAAAAGGGTATCACGCAGCATGCAGACCGGCCGGGATTGGAGAAAGGCCGTCATGGCCGGTCCTGGGCGTAACTCCAACGGGCCCGGAGAGTTGAATAGTGAATAGAATGGCGGACTTCAAAGTCGCGACGATGAGTCACGAACCCTCCAAACCGGCCGATCTGTCGGCGCTTCGAATCCGGCGCGAGCCGGAGACGGGGAAGGGTCCGCGTGGATGGCTGCTGGCCGGGGCCGTGATCGTCGTCGCCGCCGGGCTGGCCGCCTACGCGCTGGCGGGCCGGGGGCTTCGTCCGCGAAAGGTCGAGGCCGCGACGGCTTCGGTCGTGACCGAAGGCCAGGCCACGACCCTTCTGACGGCCACCGGCTACGTCGAGGCCGAGCGGAAGGCCGACCTGTCTCCCAAGATCACTTCGCGGATCACGGAGCTCAACGTCACGGAAGGCACAAAGGTGCGCAAGGGGGACGTGATCGCGCGGCTGGACTCGACCGATCTCGAAGCGCAGCTGGCCGAGGCGAGGGCGAACTGGGTCAACGCCGACGCCGAGCTGAAGCGGCAGAAGAACATCTTCGACCAGGGACTGAACACCCGCTCCGCGCTCGACGCGGCCACTGCCAACGAGGCGGCGACGCGCGCGCGGGTCCAGTACGTCGAGGCTCTGATGGACTACACGATCATCCGCGCTCCGTTCGCCGGCGTCATCACGGCGAAGCGGGCCTTCGTCGGCGAGGCCGTCTCGCCGTTCGGCTCCTCTCCGTCGGGCGGCGGCTCCGGGGGCGCGGTCGCGACGATCGTCGAGTTCTCAACGCTCTACGTCGGGGCCGACGTCAACGAGGCCAATCTCTCCCGCCTGGCCAAGGACCAGCCGGCCGAGATCTCGCTGGACGCCGTTCCCGACAAGGTCTACCACGGGCGATTGCGGCAGATCGTTCCCGCCGCGGACCGGCAGAAGGCCACGGTGCGCGTCAAAGTCGCGTTCCTGGACGCGGACGACCGCGTGCTGCCGGACCTCTCGGCGAGAGTCGGCTTCACGGCGCAGTCCACGCAGGGCAAAGAGAAGCGGATGCGCGTCGTGGTGCCCAAGGCAGCGGTGACGACGGTCGACGGGAAGACGGGCGTCTTCCGCATCGTGGACGGGCGGGCGCGCTTCACGCCGGTGACGGCGGGAGGAGACGTGCAGGGGCAGATCGAGGTGACGCAGGGCCTCCAGGGCGGCGAGAAACTGGTCTCGCTCGCCGGCGGGCTGCAGGTGAAGGACGGCGAAAAGGTGCGTGTGGAAGGACAGGAGTGAGCATGGCCGAGCCGCTGATTCGAATCGAGAATCTTGAGAAGGTCTACCACCGCGATCAGATCGAGATCCCGGTCCTGATGGGCATCAACCTCGACATCCCCGAAGCGGAGTACGTCGCATTGATGGGTCCGTCCGGGTCGGGCAAGACCACGCTGCTGAATCTGATCGCCGGCATCGACCAGCCCACGCGGGGGCGGATCATCATCGGGGGACGCGACATCGCGACGATGGGGCAGACGGAGCTCGCGAAGTGGCGGTCGAACACGATCGGATTCATCTTCCAGCTCTACAACCTGCTGCCGGTGCTGACCGCGTTCGAAAACGTGGAGTTGCCGCTGCTCCTCACGCATCTGAAGAAGGCGGAGCGCAAGAAGCACGTCGAGACGGCGCTGTCGATCGTCGGCCTCAACGACCGCATGTCCCACTATCCCCGCCAGCTCTCGGGCGGCCAGGAACAGCGGGTGGCGATCGCACGCGCGATCGTGTCGGATCCGAAGATCCTGGTCGCGGACGAGCCCACGGGAGACCTCGACGCGAAGTCGGGCGACGAGATCCTGGAGCTGCTGCGGCGTCTGAACGAAGAGTTCGGGAAGACGATCGTCATGGTGACGCACGACCCGAAGGCCGCGGCGCGCGCGCACCGCATGGTCCAGCTCGACAAGGGCGTCCTGCACACCGACGAGCGTACGGAGGCCGGAGTGGGGAGGAGATCGTGAAGTACTTCCGGCTGGTCTGGAGAAACGTGTTCCGCAAGAAGCTGCGCACCGGGCTGACGGCCAGTTCGATCGTGATCGTGCTGACGTTGATCGTCATTCTCGCCTCGCTGCTGCAGGCCATGCAGGCGGATCCTTCGGGCGGACGCGGTGCGAATCGCCTCGTCGTCCAGCACGCCACGGGACTCGGTAACTTCCTGCCGCTGTCACAGCGGCAGCGCATCGAGCAGATTCCTGGGGTCGTCGCGGTGTCCCCGGAGACGTGGTTCGGCGGCGTCTACAAGGACGACAAGCCCGAGAACTGGATCGGCCAGCTCTCGGCGGACCCCGACATCTACTTCGACAAGATCTTCGACGACGCGACGATCGACCCGGCGGTCAACCAAGAGTGGAAGAAGACCCGCAACGGCTTCGTGGCCGGCCAGGCGATCGCCCAGAAGCACGGCTGGAAGAAGGGCGACCACATCATCCTCAAGGGGACCTACATCCCGTTGAACCTCGACCTCGTATACATCGGCTCCTACAGCGCCGGCGACGAGACGAACGTCTTCTTCCACAACGAGTACCTGAACCAGTCCGACTGGATCCTGGCGAACAAGGTCACCGGGATCTACTACCTCAAGGTCGACAGCGGAGAGAACGTCCCGCGAGTCGCCGCCACCATCGACAAGATGTTCGAAAACAGCGACGCGCCCACCAAGACGCTGACGGAGAAACAATTCCAGCTCCAGTTCATGGAGATGATGGGCAACGTCAAGTTCCTCATCAACGGCATCTCGCTGATCATCATTTTCGCGGTGACCCTGATCGTGGCGAACACCGTGGCCATGTCGGCGCGCGAGCGGGTGACCGAGATCGCCGTCATGCGCACGCTCGGCTTCGGCCGGGGCCACATCCTCGGGTTCATCCTGTCGGAGTCCGTGCTCATGTCGCTACTCGGCGGCATCCTCGGCGTCCTGCTGGCCAAGTTCCTCTTGATTCCGGCACTCGTCGCGGGCGGCAACAAGACCTCGATCTCGATCTGGCTGGTCAACTTCAAGGTCAGCTCGCAGACTCTCGCACTGGCTTTCGCCGTGTCCGTCGGCGTCGGGATCCTCGCGGGGTTCGTGCCGGCGATCAACTCGTCGCGTCTCCGGATCGTGGACGGCCTGCGGAAGGTGGTGTAGTCGTGGCCATCCCTCTGAAGTACAACCTCCGCAACATCGTCGCCCGCAAGATGTCCACGGGAATGACGGCCTTCGTCATCGGTCTCGTCACGGCGGTCTTCCTCTGCATCCTGGCGCTGATCCAGGGCGTGACCCGCACGCTCTCTGTGACGGCCTCGACGCGCAACGTCATCGCGATGCGCGTCGGCTCTCAGGCCGAGATGCAGAGCGTGATCACCCGCGACCAGGCCGACCAGATCCAGGCCATGCCGGGGCCCGAACGCAATCCGGCCGGAAAGCCCTACGTGTCACCGGAGCTGCTGACGCTCATCAACGTGCCGCGGGCGGACGGAAAGACGTTCTCCAACGTCCAGATCCGCGGCATGGCGCCGATCGGCATGGAGATCCGGCCGGGCGTGAAGATCGTCGACGGGCGGATGTTCAATCCCGCGACGAATGAGGCCATCGTCTCCCGGAAGCTCGCGAAGCGGTTCGCGAGCATGAAGGTCGGCGATACGCTGGCCACGGGAAGCTTCCGGTGGGTCATCGTCGGGCTGTTCGACGCCGACGGCAGCGCCTACGAGTCGGAGATCTGGACCGACGTGACCGACCTGCAGCAGCAGACCAAGCGGAACATCGTCTCGACGGTCTTCGTCCGGCTGCCGGACGCCGACGCCGCCTCCCGCTTCATCGAGACGATCAAGGGCGATCAGCGGCTGAAGCTCGAAGGAAAGACCGAACGCAAGTACTTCGACGAGCAGATGATCACGGCCGCTCCGATCAAGGCCCTCGCCTGGATTGTCGGCATCTTCACGGCCATCGGGGCTGCCTTCGGCGCCATGAACACGATGTATGCGCAGGTTTCGGCGCGGACCAAAGAGATCGGAACGCTCCGGGCGATCGGATTTTCGCGGCGCTCGATCCTGATCTCCTTCGTGATCGAGGCGCTCATGCTGTGCCTGATCGGAGGCCTCCTCGGCATCGTGTTCACGTTCCTGATGTTCAACCTCGTGCTGACGCACCCCACCGGCACGATGAACTTCCGGACTTTCTCGGAGGTCCTGTTCAACTTCCGGATGACGCCCCAGTTGATCGCCGGGGGGCTCGTATTCGCGCTCTCTATGGGAATTCTCGGCGGCTTTTCACCGGCCCTCCGCGCGGCGCGGCTGAAGATAACGTCGGCATTAAGAGAGGTTTGAGGCGTCGTTAGCCGCGTAGCCTCTCGGCAGCCCGTTTGCATAAAGGACGCGAGGGGAGAGACTGTCGCCGCGGCCCGGCGCTGAGAATGACTCGGGCCCGCCGAATTGGACCGGATGCGCATCCGCTTCTACGGAACGAAAGGCTACGTCGAGGAATCTTCGCGGTCGCATGCCGGTCACTCGGCATTCGTTCTCGAAGAAAACGGATTTCGCCTGCTTTGCGACTTCGGCGAGAACCAGAAGGGTCACCTCTCGCGGGTCCGTCCCGACGCGGTTTTCGTGTCCCACGCGCATCCGGACCACGGGTGGGGGCTCTGGGAGGGAACGCACGCGCCGGTGTACGCGTCCGCCGTCACGCATGAGCTTCTGAAGGAGCTTCCGCTCCCGAACCGCTTCGTGCTCGAGCCCGAGGCGGCGACTCGCATCGGTCCCTTCCGCCTCACCACCCTGCCGGTCATTCACTCCGTCCGCTGTCCGGCCGTGGGGGCGCGAATCGAGCTCGGGGGATTCAAGGTCGTCTATTCCGGCGACATCGTCGCCTTCGATGACCCGGACACGGCGCTCCGCTCGACGGATCTCTACATCGGCGACGGGTCCACGCTGACGGGATCCCTCGTGCGCAAGCACCAGAGCGGTGTCTTGATCGGCCACACCACCGTTCGCGCGCAGCTCGGCTGGCTGTCGCGCTACGGCGTCCTGCGCGCGATCTTTTCGCATTTCGGCAAGGGGCCGATCGAGATGGGCTACGCAGCGCTGGTCAAAGCCGTCGAAGAGCTGGCCGCCAGCAAACCCCCGGGCTGCGCCGTCACCGCCGCCCACGACGGGCTCGAGATGGAGGTGGAGACCTGAGGATCTACTCGACCGTCGACCGGGTGTGCACTGGCACGGCCGGTCCGGTCGCCGCGACGGGGGCGCCGCCGCGCGCCCTCTCTTCCTTCGCGATGTCGAGGACGGCTTTGCGGGCTTCTCTCGAGCGTTTGACGAAGGCCAGAATTCCGCCGGCCATCATCACGTAGAAGCCGCCCCAAACCAGGGAGATCAGGGGCTTTCGCGTGACGTCGACGGACAGCGATTCGACGGTTGCCGCCTGGAACTCCTGGCCGGGGTCCTTCGAGACGCCGCGCAGGCGAAGCACCACGGCGCCGTCGTTGGGCGAGACGGCGAGGACGCGGGCCTTGCCCCCCGGCACTCCCGGTATGTCGACCTCCTCCGCCTCGGCTTCGCGGCCGTCCATGTGGAAGACGTACTTGATCGTGACGTCGCGGTTGACGCCATCGGCCGGAGTGATCGTCAGGTCGGTCAGAACCAGGATCGTCTTCTCGCCGCGCATCATGGCCGAGCGGTCGGCGTTGAAGTCGCGGAACGTGAAACCGATTCCGTCGACGTTGGTGGTCGTCCCCTTGGTCAGCCGGACGTCGCGGCCGACCGTTTCGGGCTGGTCGGGGTTGTACTGCTGGGGAGCGATGTAGAGGTCGGTGATCGGGGAGCTGGCGATGGAGGGATTCGCCATGAGCTGGCCCGTGCGGCTGTTCTCGTACATCTTGGGATACGCGAAGAACGACTTACCACGGGGCGTGTCGACCTTGATCTCCATGGCCTGCTTGCGCTCGGCCGTCCCCGGCACGACGCGAAGGAACGTCAGCGTGGCTCCTCCGGCCTTCTTCGGGACGTTGACCGGAAGCGTCACGCGCTGGGACTTCGCGTAGGCCCCCGAAATGACGACGCCCGCCAGCATGATGCCTACGCCGACGTGCGCGAGATAGCCTCCGGCGCCACCCAACTTGGCGTTCTTGGCCTTGCGGAGGACCGCCCGCAGATTCATGTCGGCGGCGAAGAGCGCCGTGAAGAGAAGCACGAGCGTGCCGGGCTTGCGTGCTCCGAATCCGACCGCCACGAGCGTCAGGATCGCCGCGACGATAATCGAGCGCCGCGCGCTCTTCAGAAAATCGCCGAATCGATCCCCCTTCCAGGACACGAAGGGCACGAGAGAGGCGAGGAAGACCAGCAGAAATCCCGCGGGCGTGGTCGTCTTCGCGTAGAACGAGGTCTGGACCTGCGACGGTGTGCCCGACAGTCTCGTCAGGATGGGCGCCGACGTTCCCAGCAGGATCACGGTCGCCAGGGCGCAGAAGACCGCGATGCCCAGGATGAAGAGCACGCTGCGCGACAGAAGCGGCGACTCCTCCTCCGCGACGACCGGGATCGAACGCCAGCGCCAGGCCAAAAGCACGATGGACCCGACCACGAAGGTACCGAGGATCGTCACCAGCCAGCCCGTGATGCCGAGGTCGATGAAAGAGTGAACCGAGAAATCCGCGAGCACGCCCGAGCGCGTCAGGAACGTTCCATAGAGGATCGCGGCGTAGGCCGTGCACGCGAGGATCAGGTTGATCTTGCGGTGGCGCTTGCGCACGCGCTGCAGGAACATCCCATGGACCAGGGCGGCGGTGAAGAGCCACGGCACGAGGCTCGTGTTCTCGACCGGATCCCATCCCCAGTAGCCTCCCCACCCCAGGGTCTTGTACGCCCAGTAGCCGCCCATCAGGATCGCGGTGCCGAGCGTGATGAACGTCAGCAGCGCCCACGGGATCGCCCGGACGATCCAGCCGTCCCAGCGCTTTTTCCAGAGCGCGGCGATGGCGAAGGAGAACGGCACCGACAGCGACGCGAAGCCGATGAACATCACCGGTGGATGGATGACCATCCACGGATCCTGGAGAAGGGGATTGAGCCCGACGCCGTCGGCCGGGGCCGGAGGCGGGAGGAGCTTGAACGGACTCTGCCGGCAGAGGATCGCGATCAGGCCGAGGAAGGTCGCGAGATACACCACCATGACCGGCGCTTCCTGCTCCTTGGCGCTGCGCCAGACGAAGAGCCCGATGAGCGAGCCCCAGAAGCACCACAACAGGAACGATCCTTCCTGTCCCGCCCAGAACGTCGAGATGAGGAAGTGGAAAGGCAGCTCCGCGCTCGAGTAGGAATTGACGTAGGAGACGTCGAAGCGGTGCTGGACCAGCAGCGTCATCAGCATCGCGGACGCCGCGACCACGCAGGTGGCGTACGCCGCGTAGAGCGTCCGGGCCAGAGGCAGAAGGTCCTTGCGGCCGCGATCCACCCGCAGGTAGGTCGCGACGCCGGCGAGGCCCGCCAGCAGGGCCCCCCAGATCGCCGCCACGCCGGGCCAGAAGTACATCAGGACTTCGTCGCTGGCTGCGACGCGTAGGTCTTCTCGACCTCGGCGCCCTGGTACTTGGAGGGACACTTCACGAGGAGCTTCTCGGCTTCGACGCGGCCCTCGTGCACCCGGCCGATCGCGACGATCGAAATCGCGTCCTTGAAGTTGGCCGGTTTGATGCCCTTGTAGACGACCGGCATCCGCCCGCCCTTGTCGTCGAGCAGATCGAAGGACAACTCCTCGCGCGTCTGGTCGTAGCGGTCACTCTGCTTGTCGAGAGCCCCCATCACCTGCACGACGCCCTGCGACTTCTTCGCTTCGTCGAACGACAGGTAGGGGGTCAGGGTCTTCTGAAACGCGGTCAGACCGAAGCCCATGAAGGCGAGAGTCAGCGCCGCGGCGATCCAGTAGCCTTTTTTCATCCTCTCGGCCTTTCGCGCTCGGCTTCGGAGATCCTCCGGTCGAGCCTCCAGAGATACAGGAACAGGCCCACCCAAACGACGACGTTGACCGCCGCCAGAAACCCGAGACTGCTCACCCCCTGAGTCTCTCGCGTCTGACCGAGCGGATCAACTGCCGCGGGGGCCAGTGGCCCGCGGGTCAGTGAGGAAGGGCCGAAACGGACTGTGCGGAACGGTGGATCCGGTCGAGGACCGCGGCGACGATCCGGTCGCAGCGCGCTCCGAGGAACGGGTACAGGGCGGCCTCCGAGGCGCCGGCCCGGGCCAGCAGCTCCCGCTTCAGCAGTGCGCGAGCACGGTGCAGGCGCGTTTTGACGACGTCCTGGGTCAGGTCGAGACACTGCGCCGTCTCGGCCGTCGAGAGCTCCTCGATCGAGCGCAGTACGAACACGGTCCGGTAGGATTCGGGAAGGGCCTCGACGGCGTCCTCCAGAAGAGAACGCATCTCGCCGGTCGCCGCCTTGCGTTCCGGATCACCCTCGCGGTTTTCGGCCATGGAAGAGACCTCCGCGCTCCCGCTGTCTCCGATCGGGGACAGTCGCCGCCCGCGCCGGGCCCTGGCCCAGGCCTCGTGCAGCCCGATTCGCACGACCCACGTCGAAAAACTCGCCTTGCCCTCGAACTGATCCAGGTGCGCAAACGCTCGTACCCAGGCGTCCTGGACCACGTCCTCGGCCTCGTCCGGGTTGCCCGGGAAGACCGACCGGACCGCTCTGTAGAGGCGCTGGTTGTAGCGCCGCATCAGGACCTCGAACTGGCCCGTCTCCCCGGAGCGAACCCGGCGGAGAGCCTCCTCGTCCGAGGGGGGAAGGGTTTCGAGCGTCATGCGTAGAAGATAGAGTTTTCCAGAGCCGAAAGGTGACGGGGATGTCACCTCGGCCAGGCTTCCGACTCTATGTCCGAGGATTTGCACGCGACCCGGGGCACAAAAGGAGAGAGACGATGAAGGCCAAGACGGTTCTTTTCCTGAGCGTGGCGATGATGGCGGCGAGCCTGATACTGACGGCCGAGACCTGGAAGAACGTGTCCGTCGTCGACTCCCAGTGCCTCGACAAGGTCAAGGCCAATCCCGACAAGCACACCACCAAGTGCGCGCTGGCCTGCGCCGACGAGGGCTACGGCATCCTGACCTCCGATGGCACCTACCTGAAGTTCGACGCGGACGGCAACGCCAAGGCCAAGGCCGCGTTCGAGTCGACCAAGAAGACCGATCACCTGCGCGCCGACGTCGAGGGCACGAAGTCGGGTGACGAGATCAAGGTGACGAGCTTCAAGTTGAACTAGGACTCTGAGCGGCCCGCTTCGCGGGCCGACCGAAATGGGAGGGGAAGTCGCTCTTGGCTCCTCTCCCGAAGCAACCAGGTTGGCGCAATCCTCTCGTTGGACTCGCGGAGGTTTACTCAGCCACGACCGGCGGTGCGCTCGCCGCTCTGTCGGATGCGGGCGAGGCGCGCCGCCCGTGCGTCCAGCGACAAGATCCAGAGGAAGACTCCGGAGAACCCGGCCATGGCTCCGAAAAACACCGCTCGTGTGGGCGTGTCCATCAGGATCTTTCCCTGCGGGTTGATCACGGTCTGAGGATGGAGCGACGCCGTGATGCGTGGCGCCACGAAGACGAGGAACGGCATCAGTACCGCCGCGAAGAGCGCGTAGGCCGCGGCGATCCGAGCCCGGCGCTCGGGATCCGCGATTGCGGAGCGCAGGAACAGATACGCCGCGTAGAGGAAGACCAGGAGCAGGTAGGACGACTCGCGGGGATCCCAGTTCCACCAGGAGCCCCACATGATCTTCGCGAAGAGCGAGCCCGTGATCAGCGTCAGGACGCCGAAGACGAGGCCGGCGCGCACCGCTGCCGTTGCGATCTCGTCGTGCCACGGTTTGCGGCTGCGCAGATACGCGAACGAAGCGCCGGCCGCCACGAGAAACGCCAGGGTGGAAGTCCAGGCGCACGGTACGTGGAAGAAGACGATCCGCGAAGACTCGCCGATGAAGCCCTTGGCGGGCTCGGGCCATAAGAACGCTGCAGCGACGATCGCGGCTAAGTAAGGGAGCAACAGGAACTTCAGGATCTTCATGGCTACCTAGAGACCATCAGTCTTCCCACACCGTTTCCGCCAGCAGGTACGCCCCGCAAGACGCGGCCCCATCGTATGCGATGAGAATGCGGAGCGGCATCCACGGGGCGCCCCCTTTCGCGGCCTCGAGGGTCGCGGCGATCGCCGTCACCAGCAGCGGCAGCACCAGCGGAAACGCCACCAGCACGAAGAGAACGTTCTTCTGCGCCGCGCGCGCCGTCAGCGCCGAAAGGAAGGTCGAGACCACGGAGAGGCCGTATCCGCCAGCGAGGACGGTTGCGGCCAGCATGCCCCACGAGGCGATCTTCCATTCGAGGAGCAGGAAGAAGCCCGGCACCACGACGGCCGCGATCGCCAGAAACAGCGCGAAGTTGAAGATCGCCTTGCCCGCGAAGACGTACGTGCCGGGCAGCGTCTTGCGCAGGGCGAGCAGCGTGCCGCTCTCTTCCTCCTGCACGAACGCCCGCGGCAATCCGGTGGCGGCCGCGAAGAACAGGATGATCCAGAAGAGCGCGGCCTGCAGGCGCGCGCGATCTTCCTCCGGCAGCCCGAACGGCCCGATCGCGTAGGACACGAGGGCCAGCGCCGTGGCGGCGAAAAAGAGCACTGCCAGCGTGGCCACGCGCCGGCGGAGCTCCTGCGTCGCGTCCTTGGCGGCGATCACCAGGATCGAGCTCGCCGCGCTCAGCGTTCCCCCAGCGCGATCCGTTGGTCCGGATCGACGAAGTCCCGCTCGTCGTTGGAGGCGACCACCACGGTTCCTTCGCGGCGCGCCTCCTCGACTGTGCGGCGAACCACCTCGCGTCCCTGGGCGTCGAGGCCCGCGGTCGGCTCGTCGAGCAGGAGGATTTCGGGATCGAAGAGACGGGCGAAGGCGATGCGGAGCCGCTGGACCATCCCGGTCGAGTATTCCTCGACGGGGCGGCCGATCGCGTCGTCGGCGAGGCCCGCCTCGCGAAGCCGGCGCTTCAGCTCGCTCGACTCGGCCGGTAAGCCGTTCGCCCGACGGAAGAAGCGCAGGTTCTCCTCGCCGGTCAGCTCGCCGTAGAACGCCAGATCCGGCCCCGCCCAGCCCACGGCCAGCCGGCGCTCACGACCCGTGAGCGCAGTGCCGTCGCGCGAAAGCGAGACCTGCCCGGAGCTGGGGCGAACGAGGCCGGCCAGGATCTTCAGGAGCGTCGTCTTGCCGCTTCCGTTTCGTCCCGACACGGCGACGAGGCCGTGCGCCGCCGAGAAGGAGAGACCGGAAAAGAGCGGCGGGCCCGTGAAGCGCTTGTCGAGGTTCTCCGCCGAGAGCGTCGTCGTCGTGGGCACGGCGTCGGGCGACGATACCACCGTGTCCGCGCTTGAAAAGCGCGGGCAGGCTTGGATATGATGCGTCGGCTCTCGGCGGGTGCGTGAGCGCCGGCAGGGGAGCGCGGCCCTGGTCTCACGGACAAAAGACTCACCGCGTAAGGAGAGGTTTGATGTTGAAGCGCGCTCTTTTTCTGTTTCTGGCGGCCGCGGCGATCGTGTCGCTGACGGCCTGTGGAGGGAAGAAAGACGAGGATGCGTTGATGGAGGAGGAGTCTCCGGCGACCTCCACCGCGACCTCGGCGGCCGCCCCGGCCGCGGCTCCCGCGGCGGCTGCCGCCAAGGGCGGCGCCACCGTCAGCGGCAAGGTCAACTTCGAGGGCACGGCCCCGACGATGCCGGCGATCAAGATGGACGCCGACGCCTATTGCAAGAGCGAGCACAAGGAGCCCGTCTACGAGCAGGAGGTCGTCGTCAATCCCAACAAGACGCTCCAGTGGGTCCTCGTCTACGTGAAGGAAGGCGTGACCGGGACGTATCCTCCGCCGACGGAGCCGGTCACCCTCGACCAGCACGGGTGCCAGTACCGGCCCCACATCTTCGGCATCCAGGTCGGACAGCCGCTGAAGATCCTGAACAGCGACGGGACGCTCCACAACATCCACGCCCTCCCGAAGAAGAACGCCGAGTTCAACATCGGCCAGCCATTCAAGGGCATGGAAACGATCAAGAAGTTCGACAGCCCCGAGACGCCGGTCCGCTTCAAGTGCGACGTGCACAAGTGGATGGGCGCCTACACCGGCGTCTTCAACCACCCCTTCTTCGCGGTGACCAACGACCAGGGCGCCTTCGAGATCAAGAACCTGCCTCCGGGCAACTACGTCATCGAGGCCTGGCACGAGAAGTACGGCCCCCAGACGCAGAACGTGACGATCACCGGAAACGAAACCAAAACCGTGGACTTCAACTTCAAGGGATAGTTCGGTACTCTCAGCGGTCGTGAAGCTCACAAAAACGGTTCCCCGCGCCGGCCGGCTCCTCCGGACGGCGCTTTTTCTTTTGGGGGCGGCCCTGGCGCCGGCGACGGCAGGCGCCCTGCCGTTCTGGCTGCACCTGCCCGAGCAGGCCTCGACCTTCGCGCACGAGATCGACGGGATTTTTCACCTGATCATGTGGATCACCGGGATCATCTTCGTCATCGTCGAGGCCCTCTTCGTTTACTTCCTGTGGAAATACCGCCACCGGGAAGGACGCGCGGCCCACTACACGCACGGCAACAACCGGCTCGAAGTGATCTGGACGATCATCCCCGCGCTGATCTGCGTGATGCTGGCCCTGATTTCGAGGAGAGTCTGGGCCGAGATCAAGGAGCGGATGCCGACGGACGCAATGCAGATCCAGATCACCGCCGAGCAGTTCGCCTGGAACATCCGCTACCCCGGGCCCGACGGGAAGTTCGGCACCGCCGACGACATCCTGACGCTCAACCAGCTTCACTTCCCGGTCGGCAAGCCCGTCGTTGCCGAGGTGACATCCAAGGACGTCATCCACTCCTTCTTCCTGCCGGAGTTCCGCGTCAAGCAGGACGCGGTGCCCGGCATGAAGACGAAGATCTGGTTCGAAGCCCTGCGCGTGGGCCACTGGGAAATCGCGTGCGCCGAGCTCTGCGGGCTCGGACATTTCCGCATGAAGGGGTTCGTCACCGTGGATACGCCCGAGGACTACGAGAAGTGGCTGGCCGAGCAGTCGGCGGCGGCGGCCGCCGAGCAGCCCAAGGCCGCGGAATCCACGCAGACCGGCGCCGGTGAGGCCCCGGCGGCCGCGGCGCCGGAAAAGGGAGGCAGTTCTTGAGCACGGTTGCGCTTCCGCGCGAAGCCCATCCCCACGCGGTCCATGCGGCGCCGACGTCGTTCTGGCGCAAGTACGTCTTCTCCCTCGATCACAAGGTGATCGGCAAGCAGTATCTGCTCTACGCGCTCTTCATGATGGTGATCGGCGGCCTCCTGGCGACGCTGGTGCGCTGGCAGCTGGCGTGGCCGGGCAAGCCGATCGCGTTCATGGGCAAGCTCGCCCCCGAGGGGATGCCGGGCGGCCAGATGCTCCCCGAGTTCTACAACTCGCTCTTCACGATGCACGCGACGATCATGATCTTCTTCGCGATCATGCCGATCTTGATCGGCGCGTTCGGCAACTTCGTCGTGCCCATCCAGATCGGCGCCCGCGACATGGCGTTCCCGACGCTCAACATGCTGTCGTTCTGGACCGCCGTGCCCGCCGCGGTCGTCATCATCTGGTCGTTCTTCGTGACGGGCGGAGCGGCCGCCGGAGGCTGGACCTCCTACGCGCCGCTCTCGGCGATCCAGCCGAGGGGCCAGACCCTGTGGTTGATCGCGCTCCTGATCCTGGGTCTTTCGTCGCTTCTGACGGCGGTCAACTTCATCACCACGATCATCAACATGCGCGCGCCGGGAATGGGGTTCTTCCGGCTGCCGCTGACCGTGTGGGCCCTCTTCATCACGGCGATCCTGCTGCTGCTGGCGCTGCCAGTGCTCTCGGCCGCGCTGATCATGCTGCTCTTCGACCGTACGCTCGGAACGACGTTCTTCCTCCCGGCCAACCTGGTCGTCTCGGGACAGCCATGGCCCAACGCCGGCGGAGGCCAGCCGCTCCTGTGGCAGCACCTCTTCTGGTTCTTCGGGCACCCCGAGGTCTACATCATGATCCTGCCCGCGATGGGCATCACCTCGGAGATCCTGCCCGTCTTCTCGCGCAAGCCGATCTTCGGATACCGCGCCATGGCCTACTCGATGCTGGGGATCGCGGGCCTGGGCTGGATCGTGTGGGGCCACCACATGTTCCAGAGCGGCATGAATCCCATTCTCGGCACCTCGTTCATGATTTCGACGATGGTCATCGCTGTGCCGTCCGCGATCAAGACGTTCAACTGGCTGGGCACGGTCTGGGGCGGAAACATCCGCTTCACGACCCCGATGCTGATGGCGATCTCGTTCGTGTCGATGTTCGTCATCGGCGGTCTCTCGGGTGTGTTCATGGCTTCCACACCCGTGGACGTGTTCATCCACGACACCTACTTCATCGTCGGCCACATCCACTACGTGCTCTTCGGGGGCTCGCTCTTCGGCGCATTCGCGGGCCTGTACTACTGGTACCCGAAGATGTTCGGCCGGATGATGAGCGAGCGGTGGGGTCGGATCCACTGGTTCATCACGTTCGTCACCTTCAACCTGATCTTCTTCCCGATGCACTTCCTGGGGATGCGCGGCATGCCCCGGCGCATCTACGATTACACCCAGTACACGCACCTGAAGGGCCTCCAGCCGATGAACGAGTTCATGACGATCTCGCTCTTCGTGCTGGGTGTGGGACAGCTCATCCTGGTCGCGAACTTCTTCCTCTCGATGCGGCGCGGCAAGGTCGCGGGCGCGAACCCCTGGCACGCGAACACGCTGGAGTGGCAAACCACTTCTCCTCCGCCCCACGAGAATTTCACCGGCCGCATTCCGACCGTCTACCGGGGACCCTACGAGTACAGCGTGCCCGGCCACGGATCGGACTACTGGCCGCAGAGCGAGCCTCCGACCGGGCCGCCGCCGGCTCACGCTCATGGCTCGCCTGCTCATGGCTCGTCGGCCGCTCAAGCCCATGGCTGATCCGGTCGCTCCCGGCCCCGGGATGCATCGCTTCGCGGTGTTCGTGGCCGCGGCGACGTTCTGCCTGATCGTGGCCGGCGGCCTCGTGACCTCGACCGAGTCGGGCCTCTCGGTGCCCGACTGGCCGACGACCTACGGCCACAACATGTTCACCTTCCCGCTGTCCAAGATGGTCGGCGGGATCCGGTTCGAGCACACACACCGCCTGATCGCCTCGGCGGTCGGCATGCTGACGATCGTGCTCGCGATCTGGCTCGCGCGCCGCGAGCCGCGGCGCTGGGTGCGACGCTTGGGCTTCTTCGCGGTCACGGCGGTGGTGGCGCAGGGCGTGCTCGGGGGGGTCACCGTGCTGTTTCTCCTGCCGACGGCCGTGTCGGTGGCGCACGCCTGTCTCGCGCAGACCTTCTTCTGCCTGACCGTCGCGATCGCCGTGGCGACCTCGCGCGGGTTCCGCGAGCAGGCTCCGGCGGCGCTCTCGACGGCCTTCCGGCAGACGCCGGTGGCGCGGCTCGCGGGCGCGGCCGCCGCGGCGGTCTTTCTCCAGCTCGTCATCGGCGCCGTCATGCGGCACACAAAGGCGGGCCTCTCGATCCCGGACTTTCCGCTGGCCCTGGGCCGGCTGGTGCCGCCGATGGGCTCGTTTCCGGTCGCGATTCATTACGTCCACCGCGTCTGGGCGCTCGTCGTGGCGGGCCTGGTCGCGGCCTCGACCGTCGCCGCGTTCCGGTCGGGACGCCGCGGTCTCAAGGCGGCGAGCGTATGGGTCAGCGTCCTCGTCGTCGTTCAGATCGCGCTGGGCGCCGCGACAGTCCTGGGCGGCCGGGACGTTCTCGTCACGACGGCCCACGTCGCGACGGGGGCCCTCCTGTTGGGATCGAGCCTCGCCTTGAGCCTCTCGGCGCTTGCGGTCGAGCGCCGCCGCAACAACGTCGTGCGGATTCGTCCGGCGCTGGCCGGGAGAGTGGCCGGATGGAAGTAGTGCCCACCGCGACCGCCGTCGCCGTCGCGCCTTCGCGCGCGGCCGACTTCCTGGAGCTGACCAAGCCGCGGATCACCGCGCTCGTGCTCGTGACGGCCGCCGTCGGATACGCCGTCGGGGTCCATGTCTTCTCGGCTGGAACTTTCCTAATCTTCCTCACGGGGACGGCTCTCCTGTGCTCCGGCGCTTCGGCGCTCAACCAGTACCTCGAGCGCGACGCCGACGCTCGAATGGTCCGCACGAGCCGGCGTCCGATTCCCGCGGGACGGCTGCGGCCGGAGGACGCGCTCGTGTTCGGCCTGTCTCTCTCGGCCGTCGGGCTCGTCGTGCTGGCCGCCGTCAACGCCCTGACCCTGGCGCTCGGCGCGATGTCGCTCCTTCTCTACGTGCTCGCGTACACGCCGTTGAAGCGCGTCACCTCGCTGTGCACGGTGGTCGGTGCCGTCCCGGGCGCCCTTCCGCCCCTGATGGGCTGGGCCGCCGCGCGGGGATCCATCGGGGCCGCGGGGCTGGGTCTCTTCTCGATTCTCTTTCTCTGGCAGCTCCCGCACTTCCTGGCGATCGGGTGGCTCTACCGCGAGGACTACGCGCGCGGAGGCTTTCCGATGCTCGCTGTGACCGACGCCGACGGCGCTTCGACCGGCCGGCAGTCGCTGCTGTATGCGACGGCGCTCCTGCCCGTGACGCTCCTGTCGGGGATGCTCGCCGGCGCCGGGAAGGGCTACCTCTGGGGCGCGCTCCTCCTGGGCGCCGCGTTCCTGGCCTGCGCCGGGCTCTTCGCGTGGAAGCGTTCGGTCCCCGCGGCGCGGCGCCTCTTCCTCGCCTCGGTGCTGTACCTGCCCGTGCTCCTCGGGCTCATGGTGTTCGACCGATGAGAGTCCTGGACGTCGCGAACCGTCGGACACTCTGGATCCTGATCGGCATCGGCCTGTTCCTGTTCCTGGGCTCGATCCTGTTCATCGTCTCGAGGGCGCAATAGCGGAGGCGAAGGATGTCGACGGAAGAACACGCGGTGCCCAACTACATGGCCATCTTCTGGTGGCTGCTGGGCCTGACGATCGCCGAGATCGCCTGGGCCATCATCCCGCACCACTCGGAGCTGGTGTTGGCAGGCGGCATCGTCGCCCTCGCGATCGTCAAGGCGGTCCTGGTGGCGCTTTACTTCATGCACCTGAAGTTCGAGCGCAGGACCATGGGGCTGCTGTTCGCCTCGACGCTCATCCTGGGAATGATCCTGGTGTCCGTGGGCATCGCCGAGCTGGTGCTGCCGCGGCCGTAACGCTTAACGCTTAACGCTTAACGAACGAAGAGCTGGAGAAGGGATGCACGACGCCGCCACCTTGACCTTCGATCCGCACGTCGAGGAAGACCGCACCACGACCGGGATTCCCCACAACAAGATGGGGATGTGGGTGTTCCTGTGCTCGGAGGTGATGTTCTTCACGGGCCTGATCGGGTCCTACATCGTTCTCCGATACGGCTCGACCTGGCCGGATCCCAAGCAGACGCTGAACATCTGGCTGACGGCGGCGAACACGTTCGTCCTGATCTGCTCCTCGGTGACGATGGTCAAGGCGCTCGAGTGGATCCAGCGCGGCAACATCGCCAAATCCAAGCTCTTCATGTGCCTGACGCTGTTGGGCGGGTCGCTCTTCCTCTCGGTGCAGGTGTACGAGTACCGCCACCTGCTGCACGAGGGCTTCAACCCCCACGTCTCGCTCTTCGGCTCGACGTTCTACACGATGACGGGATTCCACGGTTTCCACGTCTTCTGCGGCGTCGTCTGCATTGCGTGGTGCACGGGCAAGCTCTTCCTCGGCAAGTACACGCAGGAGCACCACCTCGGGATCGAGACGCTGGGTCTCTACTGGCACTTCGTCGACCTCGTCTGGATCCTGCTCTTCGCGATCGTGTATCTGATTTGACGCGAGCGTAGCGAGGGATCCCGGACTCGACAGCCACGAATCCGATCAAGCTCGGGATCCCTCGTCGGTTACCGCCGAGCGAAGCTCGGCGTTGCCTACTGCAGGAGGTCTGCCGTTGGTGGTCGGCTTCGCTCCTCGGGATGACCGCTCTTTGGCGTAACAAGTCCATGACCCTCCGCGACCTTCCGACCCTCAACGCGACCCTGAACGCCGCGAGCGCGGTTCTCCTCCTCTTCGCGTACGCCGCGATCCGCCGGCACGAGATCGAACGCCACCGGAAGCTGATGCTCTCGGCCGCAGCGACGTCCACGGCGTTCCTGGTCTCGTATCTCGTGTACCACGCGCAGGTGGGCTCCGTCCGATTCCAGGGACAGGGGCCGGTGCGTGCGGTCTATTTCACGATCCTGATCTCGCATACGATCCTGGCCGTCGTCATCGTGCCCCTGGTGCTGAGGACGCTCTACCTGGGCTTGAAGCGCCGCGACGACCGGCATCGGCGCATCGCGCGGTGGACGTTCCCGCTCTGGCTCTACGTCTCGGTGACCGGCGTCGTCATTTACGCGATGCTCTACCACCTTTACGCTCCCGGCCCGATCCGGTAGCATCGAGGTCACCCATGAACCGCAAGAAGATCCTGGCGCTCGCCCTCCTCGCCGCAGTGGTGCTCCCCGCGGTGCTCGCGGCCTGTCCGCTGTGCAAGGACGCGACTCCGGCCAACAACTCCGGAATGTGGCGCGGGATGTACTGGTCGATCCTGCTGATGATGGCGATGCCTTTCGCCGCGGCGGCGACGCTCATCGCCGTCATCCGGCGCGCACGCCGGCGCCAGGCTCCCGCCCAGGGGGCCCGGCCCTGAGGTTCGCCGCAGGGCGTTTCCTCCTGGCGGCGCTCGTCGCGGCCCCGCTTCTCGCCGCCGGGTCGGAGAAAGCCAAACCGATCGCGAAGCTGGATCCCTCGCCGCAGCTCGACAAGGCGCTCTCGGAGATTGCGGCGGAAACGGTCGCCGAGTTCTCCAAGGCCGGGTTGACCGAGGAAGGCCTCTCGATCGCCGTGATCGACCTGACGGCGCCGACGCCGGTCTCGACCTTCCCGTCGGGCAGCTATCGCGGCGACGTCTCGTACTACCCGTGCTCGGTCGTCAAGATCTGCTTCCTCTCCTACTACGAAGCGCAGAAGGAGGCGGGCAGGCTTTCCGACACGCCGGAGCTGGTGCGCGCGGTCAAGGACATGATCACGGTCTCCTCCAACGACGCGACCGGCTTCGTGGTGGACTCGATCACCGGCACGACGTCGGGGACGGAGCTCTCGGGCGCGGAATGGGAAAAGTGGAAGCAGCGGCGCAACATCGTCAACGACTGGTACCGCGGCCGCGGCTACACGAACCTGAACGCGAACCAGAAGACGTTCTGCGAGGACGCCTACGGGCGCGAGCAGGTCTTCCGCGACAACGGAAAGAACCGCAATCGCATGACGGCCGCCGAGGCCGCGCGCCTCTTCAAGGAGGTCGTCATGGGCGAGGTGGCGGGCGAGCGCCTCACTGCCGAGATGACGATGCTCCTCTCGCGCGACATCACCGGCGACAAACCCCTCGAGGACGTGGAGCTCGAGGACGCGCGGCTGGCGGGGCAGGGGCTCCCGAAGGGCAGCCGCGTCTGGGCGAAGTCGGGGGACGCCTACGACTTCCACCACCTCGTGGCGCGGGTCGCGCTGCCGAACGGCGCGGACTTCGTCATCGCGGTCTTCACGAAGGGCGTGAAGACGGTGCCCGAGGTGATCCCGTTCGTCTACGAGAAGGTGGCGGCGCAGTTCGCCGCGCGCCGCCTGTAGGCAGGGGAGCAGGTGCTCGGAGCGAGGATCGCGGCCGGCGTGGTCGGCGCGGGAATCCTGGGCCTGCGCGCGTCGATCCGGATCGACTCCCTGCACCCCGAGCGCGAGCAGGAGCTCAAACGCCGCGGCGTCAACTACATCTACACGCTCTGGCACGGGCGGATGGTCCTTCCGATCCTGGCGCACCTCCACGAGAACATCGTGACGATGGCCTCGCGCTCCAAGGACGGCGAGATCATCGCCCGCTGGCTGATCCGCAACGGTTACGTGCCCGCGCGCGGCTCGACCGGCAAGGGAGGTCACGCGGCCCTTCAGGACATGATCGACCACATGCGGACCGGATATCCGGCCGCGCTGACGGTGGACGGGCCCAAGGGTCCGCCTCGGGTCGCGCAGCCCGGCATTCTTCGGCTGGCGCGGGAGACCGGTGGCTGGATCCTGCCGTTCACCGGAGCGGCCTCGCGTCCGGTGTTTCTCAAGTCGTGGGATCGCTACCTCGTGCCCGGGCCGTTCTCTCGCTGCTACGTCGGATACGGCGAGCCCTTCCCGGTGCCGAAGGGCGACGACGAGGCGACGCTCGCGCGGATCGGGGCGGCGATCGACGCGATCACGCGCGAGGTCGACGCCGCGGTGCGCGTGTCGCCTCCGCCGCCGTGGGAGCCCGTCGCCGATAATGGCGCCAGGAGGTACACATGAAAGGCCGCATCCAACCGGTGCGAACCGCGGCGCTGGCCCTGCTGGCGTGGACCGCGGGAGCGTTCCTGGCGGGGCAGACCATCGGAAACGTCCAGGAGTCCCAGGCGATGGTCGGCGTCCGAGGCGTCTCCGTGCCTCCCGTCGCGCGTACCGACGTCGCCAACATGATCGACGCGGGCGTGATCGACACCGAGGGCTTCACCCACGTCACGCTCAATCTCGCGGGGGAGCTCAAGAGCACGGCCTCCCGCGACGGCGCGATCGTCGCCGTGCTGATCCCGGTCCAGCCGCCGTTTGACTTCGCCTTCGAGTCACTGGGTCTGCTTCCCGCCTCGCTGGAGATCTCCGCCCCCGTGGCCGCGCACGGCGGCCTCTACGTCATGTCCAAGCAGGCCACGCTGGAGGTCGGCTTCCCCCGGTACCGCGTCCTGCTGTACAACACGTCCAGCGCCGCCGCCAACGTGGCGTTCTTCGCCTACCGCACGCGCCGATAGGAGCCGCATGCCCGTCAACCTCAAGAACCGCAGCGTCCTGGAGATGTCCGAGTTCACACGCGAGGAGATCCGGTTCCTGCTCGACCTCTCGAAGGACCTGAAACGCGCCAAGTACGCCGGCAACGAGAAGCGGCGCCTCGCGGGCCGCAACCTGTGCCTGATCTTCGAGAAGACGTCGACGCGGACGCGCTGCGCCTTCGAGGTCGCGGCGTACGACCAGGGCATGGGCGTCACGTATCTGGACCCCTCGGGCTCCCAGATCGGCCACAAGGAGTCGATCAAGGACACCGCCCGCGTCCTCGGCCGCATGTACGACGCGATCGAGTACCGCGGCTTCGCCCAGAAGGTGGTGGAGGAGCTGGCGAGGCACGCGGGCGTCCCGGTCTACAACGGCCTGACCGACGAGTCGCACCCCACCCAGGTGCTCGCGGACCTGCTGACGATGGAGGAGCACTCCGACGAGCCTCTCCACCGGATCGCGTACTGCTACCTCGGCGACGCGCGCAACAACATGGGTAACTCGCTTCTCTTGATCGGCGCGCGGATGGGTATGGACGTGCGCCTGGCCGCGCCGAAGAAGCTCTGGCCTGCGGAGGACGTCGTCGCCCGCGCCCGTGCGCTCGCGAAGGAGTCCGGCGCGCGCATCACGCTGACCGAGGACCCGAAGAAGGGCGTGAAGGGCTGCGACTTCGTCCACACCGACGTCTGGGTCTCGATGGGGGAGCCGGCCGAGAAGTGGGCCGAACGCATCAAGCTCTTGAAAAAATACCGCGTCACGCCGGCTCTGATGAAGGCGGCCGGCAACCCGCGGGTGCGTTTCATGCACTGTCTGCCGGCGTTTCACAACCGAGAGACTTCAAAGGGCGAAGAGCTCTTCCGGAAGTTCGGGATGGAAGGCCTCGAGGTCGAGGAGGGCGTCTTCGAGTCCGACGCCTCGATCGTGTTCGACCAGGCCGAGAATCGCATGCACACGATCAAGGCGATCCTGGTCGCGACGCTGGGGTAACCGTGCGATTCCTCAGGGCCGCGTCCGCGATCTTCCTCCTGTGGAGCGCGGCGCGGGCCCAGCAGCCTTCGAAAACGATCACGTACGAGATCCCCGCGGGCTGGGTCCCCGATCCCGCCGGAGCGAAACAGATCGGCGCCGAGCTCATGTTCCTTCCGAAGGGGAGCTCGCGCCAGAAGACCGAACGCGCGATCACGATCGCCTATCAGTCCAAAGACCCGGAGCAGGCCGCGATCGCCGATCTCGATTCCTATTTCCGAGTGGAAATGGAGCTGACACTGAGCCGCTTTCCGGACCTCCAGGCCGCTCGCTGGCAGCCGAAGGGGCTCGACCCCGACCGAATCTCGTTCAAGAGCATCGAGCTCTTCGGCAAGAAACCGAACCAGCCTCCTCCCCACCGGCTCCTGATCATCGACAGCGGGAACGGCTTCTACAGCATCACGTTCACCGACTTGGTGAGGACGCGCCTCGCCGAGCCCGACGTCGAGGACTTCTTCGGCTCGATCCGCCTGGAGACGAAGCCTTGAGGCGCCGCGGCGCCCTCGCTCGCGGAGTGGCCGCCGCCGGTGCGCTGGCGGTCGGAGCCGTTGCTCTCGGCGCCTTCGCGATCGGCGCGCTGGCGATCGGGTCGCTCGCGATCGGGCGTCTTCGGCTGGGCCGGCTCCAAGCGCGTAGGGTGGAAGTCGACGAGTTGGACGTGCGTCGCCTCCACGTCGGCGAGCTCGTCGTGACGGGAAAGCTGAAGCTGCCCGAAGGGCGTTGAGTCTCGGCGGATGCTGCCGCTCCGCCAGCTCTTCGCGATCCTGATCCTTCCGGGCACGGTCGTCGTGCTCGTTCCGCGGTGGCTGCTGCGGAACGAAGGCGCGGGTTTCGCGTCGCCGCTCTCGCTTCGCTCCGGGCATCGGCGCGGCCGTGTTTTTCCTGGGCTTCGTGTTCTTCGCGTGGAGCGTGACCCTGTTCACGAGGGTCGGGCGCGGGACGCTCGCGCCGTGGGACCCGACGCGCAGGCTCGTGGCCGTCGGCCCGTACCGCCACGTCCGCAATCCGATGATCAGCGGGGTGGCGCTCATGCTCTCCGGCGAGGCGCTCTTCTTCGGATCGCGATCCGTCACGCTCTGGGCCGCGACGTTTCTTCTCGCCAATCACGTATATTTCGTGCTCCTGGAGGAGCCCGGGCTCGAGGAGAGGTTCGGCGAGGAGTACCGGGCGTACAAGGCGCACGTGCCGCGCTGGATCCCGCGGCTTCGCCCGTGGACGGGCACGTAGCGCTGCCGGCGAGATTCGAGGGGGCGTTCATGGGCGTCAAGTTGGAAGGACTCGTTCCGCTCATCCAGGTGTTCGACATGCCGACCTCACTCCGCTTCTACCGGGACCTCCTCGGCTTCGAGATCGTCGCCCAGTCTTCGCCCGGCGACGACTTCGACTGGGGATGGCTGCGGCTCGACGGCGCGGAGCTGATGCTCAACACGGCGTACGAGAAGGAGCATCGACCGCCGAAGCCGGAGACCGCCCGGATCGCCGGGCACGATGACACCTGTCTGTACTTCGGCTGCCGGGACGTGGACAGCGCGTATCGCTACCTCCGCTCGAGGGGCCTCGATATCGAGGCACCGAAGGTCGCGCCGTACGGCATGAAGCAGCTCACGTTCAAGGATCCCGACGGCTATCAAGTCTGCTTCCAGTGGCGCGTGGAGGCGGAGTCATGAGCCGGGAGAAGATCGCCGTCTTCCGCCGTCTGCACGAGAAGGGCTGTTTCGTGATGCCGAACCCCTGGGATCTTGGGAGCGCCCGTGTGCTCGTCCAGATGGGGTTTCCCGCGCTCGCGACGACGAGCGCGGGGTTCGCCTGGTCGATCGGCCGCGCGGACAACCGTGTCCGGCTGGAAGACGCCCTCGCCCATTACCGGGCCATGGCGGCCGCCGCGGACGTTCCGGTCAACGCCGATTTCGAGGGCGCGTTCGCCGTCGATCCGTCGGGCGTCGCGGCCAACGTGGCCCTGGCGGCGTCGACCGGCGTGGCGGGCCTTTCCGTCGAGGACTCGGTCCGCGACGCGGGGGAGCCGCTTCATCCGTTTTCGCTGGCGGTCGAGCGCGTGCGCGCCGCTCGGGAAGCGATCGACAGCAGCGGAACCGGGGTCCTGCTCACCGGCCGTTCCGAAGGATTCATCGTCGGCCGGCCGGACCTGAAGGAGACGATCCGGCGCCTGACCGCCTACGCCGAGGCCGGCGCCGACTGCCTGTTCGCGCCCGGCATCAAGTCGCCCGAGGAGATCCGGGCGGTCGTCGCCGCCGTCGCGCCGAAGCCGGTGAACGTCGTCGTCAGCGGCGACTTCGCGACCGTCAAGGACCTGGCTGCCATGGGTGTCCGGCGGATCAGCGTGGGCGGAGCCCTGGCGCGCGCGGCGTGGACCGGGTTCCTCGAGGCGGCCGGCGAAATCGCCGAGCGCGGCACATTCTCTGCCCTCGGCAGGGCTGTTCCGGGCGCTGCGATCAACGCGAAGTTCTCCGGGTCCGGATGACTGCGTCCCTTCTGACGCTGGGCGAAGCCGTCGAGCGCCTCCACGAAACCTATGGGCCTCCTGAGTGGCCGCCGTCGGACGATCCCTTCGATCTCGTCGTGTGGGAGAACGTCGCATACCTCGCGGATCCCGCTCGCCGGCGCGAGGCCTTCGAGATGCTCGAGGACGCCATCGGAACGAGCCCGCACGAGATCCTCGAGGCCCCTCTCCACGACCTCGAGCGCGTCACGTCGAAGGGCATCCTCGGAGCGAAGTTCGCGGAGAAGCTCCGGGAGTGCGCGCGGATCGCGCACGAGAAGTTCGACGGCGATCTCGACGAAGTGGTCCACGAGCCGCTCGCAGTCGCGAAGAAAGCGCTCCAGTCGTTTCCCGGAATCGGGGAACCGGGTGCCGAGAAGATCCTTCTCTTTTCCGGCCGGCAGGTACTTCTTGCGCCGGACTCCAACGGCTTGCGTGTCCTCGTCCGGCTCGGACTCGTTCGGGAGGACAAGTCGTACGCGAGGACCTACGCTGCGGCGCGCGAGGCGGCGAAGTCCCTGCCTGCGACGCCGAGGGCCATGCAGGAGGCGCACCTCCTTTTGCAGCTCCACGGGCAGACGCTGTGCAAGCGCACGGATCCGCGCTGCGGCGCGTGCCCGCTCGCCCACGGTTGTGACTATGCCCGCCATGGCACTCGCCGAGCCGGGCACAGCCCGTCGAGCCAGGTGACCGAATGAAAAGCGCGGATGGAACGTTCGAGGTCCAGCTGACACCGCAGCCGTCCGAGAGCCCGGACGTCGTGCCGGGACGGTTTTCGATCGACAAGCGCTTTCACGGCGATCTGGAAGGAACGAGCAAGGGCCAGATGCTGGCGGCGAGCACGTCCGTCCCGGGATCGGCCGGCTACGTCGCGATCGAGCGGTTCGAGGGGACGCTGATGGGCCGGCGCGGCACGTTCGTGCTCCAGCACAGCGCGACGATGAACCGCGGCGCTCCGGACCTTCGCATCGCCGTGGTGCCGGATTCCGGAACGGGAGAGCTCGAGGGACTGTCGGGTTCGATGACGATCGTGATCGAAGGCGGGAAGCACTCCTACGTTTTCGACTACGCGCTGCCGTGAGATCGAGACCGCTCGCAGCGGCGCCGTTCCTGTGCGTCCTGGCGCTTGCCGCCGTGCCGGTGCGCGGAGCGCAGGTGGCGGCGGAATCCGCTCCCGAGACGGTCACGGTCGCCAGCGGGAAACTCCGCCTGACCGGACTCCTGTGGAAGCCGGCCGGCCCGGGCCCGTTTCCGGCGATCCTCTTCGCCCACGGATCGGGTCCCACCGACCCGGCGTCGGCGCTCGACGTCGGTCCGGTGTTCGCCAGCCACGGCTATCTGTTCCTCTATCTCTTCCGGCGAGGCGACGGCTTGTCGGCGCGCCAGGGCGCGTTCCTCGGCGACGTGCTGGCCCGCGAGCGCAAGACGAAGGGGGAAGAAGCCCGCAATCACCTCCAGCTCAAGCTCCTGACCACGGATCACCTCAACGACGTCCTGGCGGGCATCGCCTACCTGAAGACGCGGTCCGACGTCGGGAAGGGCCGCCTCGCCGTCGTGGGCCACTCCTTCGGCGGACAGCTCGCGCTCCTCGCCGCCGAGAAGGACCGTTCGTTGCGTGCCGCGGTCTGCTTCGCGCCGGGGGCCGTCGCGTGGGGAGAGAACGCCGAGCTGCGCCAGCGTCTTCTCGAAGCGGCGCGCAACGTCCGCGCCCCGGTGCTCCTGATCTTCGCCTCCAACGATTTCTCGACGCTTCCGGGCGAGACGCTCAGCGCCGAGCGCCAACGGCTCGGCCTGCCCGGCGCACTGAAGGTCTACCCGCCGGTCGGCAGCACGGCGGCGGCGGGACACGGAATCGTCTACAGCTCCGCCGGACTCTGGGAGAAGGACGTGTTCGAGTTTCTGGACGCGAGCACCCAGCCCTGAGCCGGACACCGGCGGCGTTAGGATGCGCCGCGTGCCGTCGGTTCTCTCCCATCCTGCCTTCCCACTGGCACTCACCGCGGCCGCGGGCGCGCGCGCCATTCCTCCGAGACTGGCGGTGGCCGCCTGTATCGCGAGCGTCTTTCCCGACGTCGATGCGATCGGTTACTGGGCCGGCATTGCGTACGATTCTCCGCTGGGGCACCGGGGCTTCACGCACTCCCTCTTCTTCGCCCTCGTCGTCGCGGTGGTCGCGGCGGCGATCCTCTCGAGGCGGGCGGTTCCCGCGGGCCTGGCATTCGGCGTGGTGTTCGTCGCGGCGGCGTCGCACGGACTCCTCGACGCGATGACGAGCGGAGGCCGGGGAATCGCGTTCTTCAGCCCCTTCTCCAACGCGCGTTTCCATCTGCCCTGGCGGCCCATCCGCGTGTCTCCGATCGGCGTGGCACCGTTTTTCTCGGCCCGCGGCCTCGCCGTCCTGAAGTCGGAGCTGGTCTGGATCTGGGCGCCCGCGGCGGCGTTCGCCCTGCTCGGAGTCGCGATTCGCCGCGGGCGCCGGGATAAATTGTCGGGCGCATGAGGAAGCGGCGTTTCGCCGTGGCGGCGTTTGCGGCCTCCGTGGTCTGTGGCCAGAGCGCGTCGGCACACCCATCCGCGATGTTGTCGCCGGAAGCCCGATCGGCAGCCTCCGCCGCGACACTGGCCTACCGCGACGCCTGGCTGTCCAACGCGCCTGAGAGAGTCATGGCCACTCTGACGCCGGACGCGGTCCTCCTGCCGAGCGGCATGGAGCCGATCGCCGGGGCCGCCGCGATCCGGGCTTTCTGGTGGCCGGCGGATGGCCCGGCCACCACGATCACAGCCATGGAGCAGACGATCGACGAGATCACCGGCGAAGGGGACCTCGCGATCGTGCGGGGACACGGCTCCCTGACGTTTACCATGCGCCAGGGCGGACGAGAGACCACGCGGACCCAGCGCTCGACGTTCCTGAACGTCGTTCGCCGCCAGGCGGACGGCTCGTGGAAGATGACGCATCGCATGTGGAGCGACCGGAAGTAGCCGAGGGGGAGAAGCATGGCCTATGACGAGAAGCTGGCTTCGCGAATCCGGAAGGAGCTCGACAGTCGGACCGACTTCGTCGAGAAACAGATGTTCGGCGGCGTGGCGTTCATGGTCCGCGGCCACATGAGCTGCGGCGTCGCCGGACCAAGCCTGATGGTGAGACTCGATCCTGCGGACGGCGACCGGCTGCTCCACGAGCCCAACGTCCGGCCGATGGACTTCACCGGAAAGCCGATGCGGGGCTTCCTCTTCGTGGACGCGCCCGCCATCGCGACCGCAGCGTCGCTTCGCAAGTGGCTCGGTCGAGCCGTCGGCTTCGCCGAGACGCGGCCGGTGAAGGCCTCGAAGAAACCGGCACGCCGGCCGCGCCCGCGTTCGAGCGCCATGAGCTCTCGCGAGCCGTCCGGGATTCTCTTCTTCGCTTCTCCGGCGAAGTTGCGGAGCTGGTTTCGGCAGAATCACGGTGCCGCCACCGAGCTGTGGGTCGGGTTTTTCAAGAAGGGCTCGGGCAAGCCGAGCATCACGTGGCCCGAGTCCGTGGACGAGGCTCTCTGCGTGGGCTGGATCGACGGTATCCGCAAGAGCCTGGACGCCGACCGTTATGTCATCCGTTTCACGCCTCGCAAATCCGGAAGCGTCTGGAGCGCGATCAACATCGCCCGCGTCAACGCGCTGGAATCCGAGGGCCGCATGCATCCGTCAGGACGAAAGGCTTTCGACGCGCGCAAGGCGAACCGCTCCGGAATCTACTCCTACGAGCAGAGGGAGGCGCATCTCCCGCCTTCCTGCGAGCGACGCCTTCGGAAGAATTTGCCCGCCTGGCGTTTCTTCCACGCACAGCCTTCCTCGTACCGGAAGGCGGCGTGCTGGTGGGTGGTCAGCGCGAAGAAGGAAGAGACGCGAGACAAGCGCCTCGGCCGGCTCATCGATCTCTCCGAGCAGGGCCGCCGCATTCCACAGTTCACGCGGCCGACACCCGGGAAGAAGTAGATGACCGACGATCTCCAGGTCAAGCTGGCCGTCTACCGTTCCTTTGCGGAGACCGGGCGCCGGCCGTCCCCGGAAAACGTCGCCGAGCAAACCGGCCTCCCGGCGCGAGACGTGCTCGAGGCCTACGCACGCCTTCGAGCCCAGCGGGTCCTCGTGCTGGAAGCCGATGGAGCCTCGATCCGCATGGCTCCGCCTTTTTCGGGCGTGGAGACCCAGCACCTCGTCGAGTCCGAGGGCATCTCCTACTTCGCCAACTGCGCCTGGGATTCGCTCGGGATTCCCGCGGCGCTGCAACGCCCCGCGACGGTCCTCTCGCGCTGCGAGCAATCGATGGTGCCGCTGCGCTTGCGCGTCGGTCTCGGAGGTCCGGAAGGACCGGAGGCGGAATCCGGATGGCTGTTCCACTGCGCCGTCCCGGCCGCGCACTGGTGGGACGACATCGTCTTCACGTGAAGCCGCATGCTCTACTTCCGGTCGGAAGAGCGGGTGCGTGAGTGGTGCGAGGCCAACGCGTCGCCGGTCCGCCCGCTCGTGAGCCTCGCGCAACTCTGGGGGTTGTCGGTGGCCTGGTACCGGTCGCGCCTCCAGCCCGATTCCCGGCGCCCGCAGCCTGCCGAGATGCGCACGATTTTCGCCGGCCTCGGTCTGACCGGCGAATTCTGGAACCCGCAATCCGACGCGTTCGGGTGAGGTCGGCGTGACGGATTCGAAAACTCAAACCAGCCTCTTTACACGATCGAGCCGACGTCCGTGGTCCCGTCGGACATCGCCGTGGGCAGCACCTACACCATCGAGACGACGACGTCGGGTGGAACCGTCGTGAAGAAGATCACCACCGTGAAGACCACCAAGTCCACGACCGTTCAGCCGCAGTAGCTTCTCTGAAGGATCCGGTAGCGTGAGGCTCGGCCTGGCGCTGCCGGATCCTTTTTTCTCGTTTCGGCTTCCCGCAATAGAATCGAGACCGCCCATGAACGAAGTGTGGCCGAGCCTCCCTCTCGAAGCCTGGAGCGACACCCTGGCGACGCTCCACCTCTGGACGCAGATCGTGGGAAAGGTCCGGCTCGCGCAGACGCCCTGGACCAACCACTCCTGGCACGTCACGCTCTACGTCACGCCGAGAGGTCTGACGACGTCGCCCATCGCTCACGGGAACCGGTCGTTCTCGATCGATTTCGATTTCTGCGACCATCGGCTCGTGGTGCGCAGGAGCGACGGAGCGGTCGGCGGGTTTCCTCTGGAGCCCCAGTCGGTCGCGACGTTCTACGGCGTCTGAAGGAGGAGCTAGAGAAGCTCGCGCTCGACGTGCGCATCAACCCCTGGCCCAATGAGATCGCCGACCCCATCCGCTTCGACAAGGACGAGGCCCACCGCTCGTACGACGCCGAGTACGCGCAGCGCTTCTGGCGCATCCTCGTGGAGACCGAGCGCGTGCTCAAGACGTTCCGGGCGCGCTTCATCGGCAAGTGCAGCCCGATCCACTTCTTCTGGGGCGCCGCCGATCTCGCGGTCACCCGTTTCTCCGGCCGGACGGCGCCCGAGCATCCCGGCGGCATTCCACATCTGCCGGACTGGGTGGCGAAGGAGGCGTACTCGCACGAAGTCAGCAGCTGCGGCTTCTGGGCCGGAGGCGGCCCCGTCGCGTACCCGGCGTTCTATTCCTATGCGTATCCCGAGCCGCCGGGCTTCGCGGTGGCTCCCGTGTTGCCCGAGGCGGCGAGCTACAACAAGGATATGCGCGAGTTCCTCCTCCCGTACGACGCGGTCCGCACGGCGGCGAACCCCGACGAGGCCCTCCTGGCCTTCGCCCAGTCGACGTACGACGCGGCGGCGAATCTCGGGAAGTGGGATCGGGGTGCCCTCGAACGCGACCTCGTTCCTCCGACCCGAAGTTGAGATTGTTGGCGATAGGATCCACGTGCCCGCCCGGGCAGAAAGCGACTCGAGGGAAAGCATGGCGAGAATCGTCGGATCGCATTCGATCATCTACTCGAAGGACGCTGCCGCCGACCGGGTCTTCCTGAAGGACGTCCTCAAGTTCCCAAACGTGGACGTCGGAGACGGCTGGCTGATCTTCGGCCTGCCGCCGTCGGAGGTCGCGGTGCATCCGTCCGAGAAGAACGATGTCCACGAGTTTTACCTGATGTGCGACGACGTCGAGGCGCTCGTCGCCGAGCTGCAGGAGCGCGAGATCGCGTGCGACCCGATCCATAACCTGGGCTGGGGCCTGATCACGCAGGTGACGCTTCCGGGCGGAGGCAAGCTGGGGATCTATCAGCCGCGGCACGACCGTCCGCCCGCGATGGGAGCCGCCAGGAAGGGGGCTAACGGCTCGACGAGGCGCGTCGCGAAGCCGGCGAAGAAGACCGCATCCAGCGCTCGGCGGCCATCGAGGAAACCCCGGCGCTGAGGCTCGGCAACGAGCCGACGAGCGCTTCGGCCAGTGAATCGAGCGGACGGACCGTTTCGGCGAATCTACTCGGTGGTCGCTCGGGTTCCCCGCGGACGCGTCGCAACGTACGGCCAGGTCGCACAGCTTGCGGGGCTGGCCGGTCAGGCGCGCATCGTCGGCTACGCGCTCGCGGCACTGCCTGCCGGGACTCCTCTCCCGTGGCATCGCGTCGTGAACGCGCAGGGCGGAATCAGCCAGCGTGCCGACGGTCCCTACGGCCACATCCAGCGTTCGCGCCTGGAGAAAGAGCGCGTCCGGTTCGACGGACGTGGCCGGATTTCGCTGGAGCGTTTCCGATGGAGGCCGGGACCGGGCCGCACGGCCTGAACCGGATTGGATGACGTTCGATTGCCGTCTCTACGACCGCATGGCGGGGTCCTGGTGGGATGAGCACGGGTTTCTCCACGCGCTGACGGCGTTGAATCCGTCGCGCTTCCTCCGGCGGCGCCGGCGCGGGCAGATCTCGTTCTATGAGGCGTTCCGGCAGATGAAGCTCGGCGAGAGCCTGCACGTGGGCGTGCAATACCTGGGCTACGCTCGAAAGGCGCCATAGATCGCATCGGGGGTCGGACTTCTCGGAAATCTCTTGGCATTCGGACGGGCAACCACGCCAGCCGCCGTTCGTATCTCCGTCCAATGAAGACGCACACGATGGTCTGGCTGGGAATCGCGGGCCTGATGTCCCTGGCGGCGGGCGACGACGCGGCACGCTACGAAAACGCCTGGCCGCAATGGTCTCCGGACGGCCGGCGCATCGTCTTCGCGTCGACGCGCGACGGCGGCGACTGGGAGATCTACATCATGGACGCCGATGGATCGCATCCCGGCGCCTGACGTGAGCCCCGGCCGGGATGCGCATCCGGCTTTCACCCGCGACGGCAAGCGCGGATGGTGTTTCAATCCCCGCGTGGCGGGACGGGGGGCTCTGCGGCGGTCGACATCTACTCGATCGACCTGAAGGGGAGAACCTGGGCGCATGGTGGCGACGCCGGCGTTCGACGGGGTGCCCGTGCCCTCCCCGGACGGGAAATGGATCGCGTTCCAGCGGGGGACGCCAGCCGGCGACGCCTGGCACTGGGATCTCTTTCTCGTGGACACGGAGGGAAGGAACGAGCGCCGACTGACCGAGAACGCGTGGAGCAGCCAGGTTCCGAGCTGGAGCCCCGACGGCCGGCAGCTCGTGATTTTCGCGAACCCGGAGGGCCACGACCAGCTCTATCTCATGGAAGTGGCCACGACGAAGGTGCGCCCTCTCGCGCCGAGCACGTTCGACGATCAGACGCCCTCGTTATCACCCGACGGCCGCTTTGTCGCGTTCGTTTCCAATCGCGACGGCGAGCGGGACATCTATCGGCTCGAGATCTCGACCGGCGCGGTCCTTCGCCTGACGAGCGGGCTGGATGTCTGGTCGCAGCCGAGCTGGTCGCCGGACGGCCGCCGGATTCTCTTTTCGGGCAAGAAGACAGGCGGGGACGAGATCTACGTCGTCGGAGCCGAAGGATCCGGTCTGACGCGGATCACGAAAGGGACCGAGGGCGCTCGCTGAGCGGGCATGCGGGATGCAAACGAAGAAGTCTCGGGGTCGACATGATCCGCAAGCTCAAATCCGGCAAGTACCGCCTCTATTCGCGAAAGAAGGACCCGAAGACCGGGAGACGGCGCAACCTCGGCACTTTCGGTTCACGCGCCGCGGCGCAGAAGCACGAGAGAGCGGTGCAGTACTTCAAGAGAGCTTAGGATCGCGGCGCGAACAGCTGTCATCCCGAGGAGCGACGCGACGAGGGATCCCGAGCTCGACGAGCGACGCGGCCTGTCGAGTCCGGGATGAACGCGCGGGCTTCGCCCGGCGTTGCCTACTGCCGAGGGTCTGCCTCTGGTGGTCGGCTGTCTCGCTTCGCTCGGGATGACAGGCATCTTGCGTTAGGATTCCCGCGGTGATCCTGGCCTCCTTCCATCCCGTCGTCCGCCGCTGGTTCGAGGCCCGTTTCGGCGAGCCCACAGCTCCTCAGAGCGAGGGCTGGCCGGCCATTCGAGAGGGCCGCAACGTCCTGATCGCGGCTCCGACGGGATCGGGAAAGACGCTCGCCGCGTTCCTGGCGGCCATCGATTCCCTGATCCGGCAGGGCCCGGAGCTCCCCGACGCCACGCAGGTGCTCTACGTCTCGCCGCTGCGAGCCCTCTCCAACGACGTGCGCAAGAACCTCGAGGCTCCGCTGTCCGAGATCCGCGCGCTGGAGGAGGCGATTCCCGAGGTTCGCGTCCTGGTTCGGACCGGGGACACGCCGTCGCGCGAGCGCGCCGCGATGCTCCGGCGGCCTCCCCACATCCTGGTGACGACACCCGAGTCCCTGTACCTGATGCTGACGAGCGAAGGCGGACGGGGTCTGCTTCGTACCGTCCGGACGGTCATCGTCGACGAGATCCACGCGCTCGTCCGGGACAAGCGGGGAAGCCACCTCTCTCTCTCCCTCGAGCGCCTCGAAGCGCTGGTCGGCGTTCCGCTCCAGCGGATCGGGCTTTCCGCGACGCAGAAACCGCTGGACGCCGTGGGGCGTTTCCTGGCCGGCACCGGTCGGGACTGCACGCTCATCGACACCGGCACGTTCCGGGAGCTCGACCTCGGCGTCGAAGTTCCTCCGTCGCCTCTTTCGACGGTCTGCTCGCACGAGCAGTGGGAGGAGATCTACGCTCGGATCGCCGAGCTCGTCGGCGAGCACCGGACGACCCTGATCTTCGTCAACACGCGCAAGATGGCCGAGCGGATCGCCGCCCAGCTCACCCGGCTCATCGGCGAGGACGCCGTGACGAGCCATCATGGAAGCCTCTCGCGGGAACGAAGGCTCGAAGCCGAGGAGAGGCTGAAAGCGGGGCGCCTCAAGGCCCTGGTCGCGACCGCGTCGCTCGAGCTCGGAATCGACATCGGCGACGTGGACCTGGCGATCCAGGTCGGCGCCACGCGTTCGATCGCGACGTTCCTGCAGCGCGTCGGCCGGGCCGGTCACGCCTTGAAGCGCGTCCCGAAAGGGAGATTGTTCCCCCTGACCCTCGACGAGCTCGTCGAGGCGGCGGCGCTGGTGCGCTGTGTGCGACGGCAGGTCCTGGACCGCACTCCCGAGCCGTCGCGGCCGCTCGACATCCTGGCGCAGCAGGTCGTTGCGGCCTGCGTGGACGATACACGCCGCGACTCGGACCTTCTGGATCTGGCGCGCCGCGCCTGGCCCTATCGAGACCTGTCGGAAGAGGAGCTCGAGCAGGTTCTGGCGCTGCATGCCGGGGGACGGGGAGCCCTTCTTCACCGGGACGGCGTGAACGCCCGGGTACGCGGCACGAAGCGCGCGCGGCTGGCGGCGCTTTTGTCCGGCGGTGCGATTCCGGATACGGCCGACTACGTCGTGCGGCTGGAACCGGAAGGCACGGTCGTCGGCACGGTCAACGAGGACTGGGCGATCGAGTCCAACGGCGGCGACATCTTCCAGCTCGGCAACGCCTCGTGGCGGATCCTGCGCGTCGAGCCGGGCGTCGTCCGCGTGGCAGACGCGAAGGGCCAGCCGCCGTCGCTGCCGTTCTGGCTGGGAGAGGGTCCCGGACGCACGCGGGAGCTCGCCGCGGAGATCGGCGCGGTGCGCGAAGACTGCGTCGGGAATCCCGACGAGACGGCCGTGCGGCTGCGGCAGGAGTCCGGCGGTGTCCTTCCCGAGGGAGCCGCACTCCAGGTGGCGGAGTTCGTCGAGGCGGGCCGGCGCGCGCTGGGGACCGTGCCCACGCCGACCCGAGTCGTGCTCGAGCGTTTCTTCGACGAGAGCGGCGGAATGCAGCTGGTCGTCCACGCTCCGTTCGGCTCGAGGATCAACCGGGCGTGGGGACTCGCCCTGCGCAAGAAGTTCTGCGTCGGCTTCGGCTTCGAGCTGCAGGCGGCGGCCAACGAAGAGGCGATCGTCCTTTCGCTCGGGACGCAACACGCGTTTCCGTTGGAGGAGGTCTTCGACTATCTGAACCCGGCGACCGCCCGCGAGGTGCTCGTCCAGGCGCTGCTGGCGGCTCCCATGTTCGAGACGCGCTGGCGCTGGAACGCCCAGCGCTCGCTGATGCTCGAACGCTGGAGAGGCGGGAAGAAGGTCCCGGCGCCGATTCTGCGCATGCGGTCCAACGACCTCCTCGCCGCCGCGTTTCCGCAGGTCCTGGCGTGTCCGGAGACGCTGCCGGGCGGGCCGGTGCCGGTTCCCATGGAGCATCCCATCGTCCGGCAGACCATCGAGGACTGCCTGCACGAGGCAATGGACGTGGACGGATTCCTCGAGGTTCTGAGAGGTTTGCGCGACGGTCGGATCGAGAAGGTCGCCGTCGATGTCGTCGAGCCGTCCGCCTTCGCGCGGGGCATCCTCTCGTCGCAACCCTACACGTTCCTGGACGACGCGCCGCTGGAGGAGCGCCGGACGTACGCAGTCTTCGCGCGGCGCGTCCTCGATCCGAACGCGGTCGACGAGATCGGCGCTCTGGACCCGGAAGCGATCGCACGCGTGCGGGAAGAGGCCTGGCCCGATCCGGTCGATGCCGAAGAGCTGCATGAGGCGCTGCTCTGGATGGGTTACGCCGGATCGGACGAGGTCGAGAGCTGGCGGGCCTGGCTCGACGCGCTGGCGACGGAAGGGCGCGTGGTGCTCGAGAACGGGCGCTGGTTCGCGGCGGAAGCGCCGCGGGATCCCAGGACGGTCCTGCGCGGGCGGCTGGAAGCCCTCGGTCCGATTTTCGCCGGCGAGGCCGACGAGCAGCTCCTGCTGGAGCTCGAAGCGGAGGGAGCCGTGCTGCGGACGCGCATCGACGGCCGCGCGGCGTGGTGCAACCGACGGCTCCTCGCGCGCATCCATCGCTACACGGTGGATCGTCTCCGGCGGGAGATCGAGCCCGTCACCGCGGCCCAGTTCCTGCGCTTCCTCGGCTGCTGGCAACACGTGGATCCCGAGCACAGGCTCGAAGGGCCTCGCGGCGTGGCCGCGGTCGTGGCCCAGCTCGCGGGCTTCGAGATCCCGGCGGCCGCGTGGGAAGCGAGCGTCCTGCCGGCCCGCGTTCGAGGCTACAAGCGGGAATGGCTGGACACAGTGACGCTCTCGGGCGAAGCGGTCTGGGGGAGACTCTGGGGGGCAGGCGCGTCGGCGATCCGGCGCACTCCGATCGCGCTGGTGCCGCGCGAAGACCTCGACGCCTGGTGCGCGTTGGCGCCCGCCGCGGAAGCAATTCCTGCCCACGCGGCCGCGGCCGTGCAGGACACACTCGCACGCCGCGGCGCGATGTTCTTCCAGGAGCTCGTCCGGGAAACGGGGTTGTCGGCCGGCGATGTCGAAGAGGGCCTCTCCGAGTCGATCGCGTTCGGCCGCGCGTCCTGCGATTCGTTCGGAGGTCTCCGGTGGCTGGTCGTACCGGCGTCGCGGCGGCGGGCGGCGGGACTGACGGCCGGACGCTGGACACTGCTAAGGCGCGACGGCGGCGTTCCCGCGTCAGACCTGCGGTCCTCCGCGGAGTTCGTTGCGCGCCGGCTTCTGGCCCGGACCGGGGTGGTCTTCCGCAAGACCCTCACCCGTGAGAAGCAGCCGGTCCCCTGGCGGGATGTGGCTCGGGCTCTGAGGACCATGGAGGCCCGAGGCGAAGTTCGCGGGGGCCGCTTCGTGGCGGGCTTCGACGGCGAGCAGTACGGCCTGGCCGACGCCGTGACGCTGCTCCGCGCCGTCCGGCGCCGGGATGCCTCGGCGGAAGCTCCGGCGCCTGTCACCGTCTCGGCCGCCGATCCGCTGAACTATCGGGGGATCCTGACGCCGGACGAGCGCGTTTCGTCGACCACTCGCCGAGACGTGCTGGTAGCCTAGCCTCCGAAATGCGCGGGATTCATCGTCGGCACGCCGTGCTGGGGGCGGCGATGGTCCTGGGCATTGCGGGAGTTCTGGTCTCGATGGGAGGGCCGAGCGAGGCGGTCGGGGCCGAGCGCAATTCGGTCTACCCGATCGACCGCGAGCATCTGAGCTTTCTCTCGATCGACGACGAGCTGGCCCGTGTCCTGGCGGAGAAGGGTTTCACCGGTCAGATCGAATCCACTCTCGAAGCGCGCCTCGGCCGCAGGATCGATCCGATGCTCGCGGATCTCGGGCGCAATCTCTTCTTCGATCGCATCCTCGGCCTCCACGGCGACAACGCCTGCGCCGGCTGTCACTCTCCGGCCAACGGCTTCGGCGACACGCAGTCGATCGCCATCGGCATCCAGAACAACGGAATCGTGGGGCCCGGCCGCACGGGTCCGCGCAACCAGCGACGCACGCCGATGGTGATCAACAACGCCTTCTACCCGAAGCTGATGTGGAACGGGCGGTTCCGGAGCGCGTCCGGAGATCCGTTCGACAACTCCGCGGGTTTCGTCTTCCCGGCGCCGGAGGGGACTACGAAGTTCGCGCCCGGCGACCCGCGTTTCCCCTTCCTGCTCGTCGCTCAGGCGCACATTCCGCCGACCGAGCAGGTCGAGGTGGCGGGCTTCACGGGCGCCGGCGGGCCCTTCGACGACAGCCTCGGGCATCTGGTTCCGGCGCCGGACGCCAGCGGATCCCGCAACGAGCCGATTCGCCAGGCCGTCCTCCGACTCTTGAACGAGTCTCCCGGCTACCGCGCGGCGTTCTCGCGGATCTTCCCGCATGTTGCGAACGGCGGACAGATTCTCTTCGAGGACGTCGGTCAGGCGATCGCGGAATTCGAGCTGACGCTGGTCTTCGCGAACGCGCCCATCGACCGCTTCGCGCGGGGAGAACGGTGGGCGATGTCGCCGGCGCAGAAACGCGGGGCGCTCTTCTTCTTCGGAAAGGGCGGCTGCGTCAGCTGCCACGCCGTCGCGGGTCCGTCGAACGAGATGTTCAGCGACTTCGAGATGACCGGGGCGGGCGTGCCGCAGATCGTGCCGGCCTACGGCGTCGGGACCGGAAACATCGAGTTCACCGGGCCCGGCAAGGACGAGGACTACGGGCTCGAGGACATCACGGGATCGGTCCTGGATCGTTACGACTTCCGGACGTCGCCGCTGCGCAACGTGGCCCTCCAGCCGGCCTTCTTCCACGACGGCGCGTTCACGAGACTCGAGGACGCCGTTCGCTACCACCTGAACGCCAACACGCTCGGCCGTTCCTACGATCCCGCCGCCGCGGGTCTCCCGGCGGACTTGTGCGTGAAGCTCGGGCCGATGGATCCTGTTCTCGGAAAGCTCGACGCGCGCCTCGCCGACCCGACCTTCTTCACGGAAGAGGAGATCGCGGACCTCGTCGAATTCCTGCGCGCCGCGCTCCTCGACGAGCGCGCGAAGCCGGAGAACCTCATGAAGCTGATCCCGGCGGAGCTGCCGAGCGGTCTGCCGCCGCTGACGTTCGAAGGGCCTGCCCACTGAGTGCGTAGATCGTCTCGGATCGCCGCCGCGCTCGCCCTGTTCCTCGCCCTGCCGACCTCGCCCCGCGCCGCCGACGCGGTCCGCGTGTTGTTCGAGGTCGGCCAGCTCTCGGTCGGGCGCGTCGGCGGCACGGGCAAGTTCTGGGGCACGCTCTCGATCGTGCGCACGGACGGCAGCCTCTCGGTCAGCGTCGGAGCTTCTCCTTAGTGAACCTGCGCGCGTCGGCGTTGGCTCTCCTCATGATCGCGCCGCTCGCCCGGGCAGACGCTCCGTCGGCGGCTCCGGCCGCCTGCGCAGTCACGGACCTGATGCCGGCGTTCTGGTCCTTCTGGGACAAGGCGTCGGGCGCGGACGCGGCCGAGCAGTACCGGCTCTTCGAGGAGATGGTGCGCAAGCCCAACGCCGCGGTCTACGAAGGAGTGTTCGAGGGCATCACGAAGCCCCCCGCGGAGCTGATTCCCGCGTCCTTCGAGGCCGTCCGAGCGGTTGCGCCCGCGATGCGCGGGCTTTCGAGCAAGCTGACCGCCGAGCTTCCCGCGCTGATGACTCGGTTCCGAGAGACGTTCCCGGATTTCCGCTGCGGCACGCCGGTGTACTTCGTCTACTCCGCCGGCGCGTTCGACGGCGCCACCCGGGACGTCTCCGGCAAGACGGCATTGATGTTCGGGCTCGACATGATCGCGCGGCTCAAGGAAGAGCTCCCGCCGCTCGTGGTGCACGAGCTCTTCCACGTCTACCAGGAGGAGCGCCTCGGCGATCCCTCGAAGGCCTTCTTCTGGTCGATGTGGACGGAAGGGCTCGCGACCTACGTCAGCCGAAAGCTCAATCCGGACGTGCCGGAGCAGAAGGTGTGCTGCCTGCCGCCCATCGAGCCGATCGAGGCCGCGCTGCCGAAGCTCGCAGCCGAGGCGCTCACGCTCCTCGACAGCGAGAAGACCGACGAGTACGCGCGCTTCTTCTACGGCGGCCAGAAGATCGAGATCCCGGAGCGCTCGGGGTACTACCTCGGCTACCGGGTCGCGGCCGAGGCGGGGAAGACGCGCTCGCTTCGAGAGCTCGCCGGGCTCACGCCCGCGCAGGTCCGCCCGATCGTCGAGAAGGAGCTACGCCGGATGGCCGGCGTTCCGAAGACCTAGTCGCTGTCATCCCGAGCGGAGCGAGGGATCCCGGACTCGTCGAGCACGAGATCCCTCGTCGCTGCGCTCCTCGGGATGACCGTCTGGTCGTCACTCGGACGGGCCGATCATCTTCTCAGCCCGGACCTCCCGGTCGAATTCCTCCTCGGTGATGTAGCCGAGGGCGATGGCCGCTTCCTTGAGGGTCGTGCCGTCCTTGTGCGCCTTCTTGGCGATCTCGGCGGCCTTGTCGTAACCGATCCGGGGGGCGAGCGCGGTGACGAGCATCAGCGAACGGTCGAGGTGGTGCCGGATCCGGGCGTGGTCGGGCTCGATCCCGCGGGCGCAGAACTCCTCGAAGGAGTCGCAGGCGTCGGAAAGCAGCCGCACCGATCGCAACACGTTCGAGATGATCAGGGGCTTGTAGACGTTAAGCTGGAAGTTGCCGGAAGCGTCGCCGACGGTCACTGCGACGTCGTTGCCGAAGACCTGCGCGCAGACCATGGTCAGCGCCTCGGCCTGTGTGGGGTTGACCTTGCCCGGCATGATCGAAGAGCCGGGCTCGTTTTCGGGAATCCGGATCTCCGCGAGGCCGGAGCGCGGCCCTGAGGAAAGCCACCGGACGTCGTTGGCGATTTTCATGAGGGCCGCTGCGAGAGTCTTGATCGCGCCATGCACGTTCAACAGCGCGTCGTGCGCGGCAAGAGCTTCGAACTTGTTGGGCGCCGAAACGAAGGGCAGGCCCGTGAGCTTCGCGATCTCCAGCGCGACCTTCTCGCCGAAATCGGCGGGAGCGTTCAGACCCGTGCCGACGGCCGTGCCTCCGATGGCGAGCTCGTAGAGGTGGGGAAGCGCCGCCTCGACGTGGCCGAGGCAATAGTCGAGCTGCGCGACCCACCCCGAGATCTCCTGGCCGAGGGTGATCGGAACCGCGTCCTGGAGATGCGTGCGGCCGATCTTGACGACGTAGGCGAACGCTTGGGACTTTGCGTGGAGCGTGTCGCGCAGCCGCTTCACGGCCGGTATCAGCCGATGCCGGATCTGCTCGACGGCCGCGACGTGCATCGCCGTCGGGAACGTGTCGTTGGAGGACTGGCTCTTGTTGACGTCGTCGTTGGGGTGGACGGGCTTCTTCGAGCCCATCTCGCCGCCGAGGATCTCGATCGCGCGGTTCGAGATGACCTCGTTGGCGTTCATGTTGGTCTGCGTCCCGCTTCCGGTCTGCCAGACGACCAGGGGGAAATGTTCGTCGAGCTTGCCCTCGATGACCTCGTCGGCCGCCTGGACGATGGCCTTCGCCTTTTCGGCGGGCAGCGCGCCCCGGTCCCGGTTCACGATCGCCGCCGCCTTCTTCAGGATCCCGAAGGCCCGGATCAGCTCCCTGGGGAAGCGCTCCCGCTCCCCGCCGATCGCGAAGTGGTGGAGCGAGCGCTCGGTCTGCGCGCCCCAGTAACGGTCCGCGGGAACCTCGACCTTCCCCATCGTGTCGGACTCGGTGCGGGTCTTTTTCGATTCCGTCACGGCTCTAACCGGCGCCGGCATCCGAGAGGCCGGTCTCGCGGCGGCCGGCCATCAGCTTCGCCTTGACGTAATCGGCGTTCATGCGCGCGATGAACTCCATACGGATCGCCTTGGGGCACACGGCCTCGCACTCGCCGTGGTTGGTGCAGGTGCCGAACCCCTCCGCGTCCATCTGGGCGACCATGGCGAGCACGCGGCTGCGCCGCTCGGGCTGGCCCTGCGGCAGCATCGCCAGGTGGCCGATCTTGGCGGACGTGAAAAGCATGGCCGAGGCGTTGGGACAGGCCGCGACGCACGCGCCGCAGCCGATGCAGGCTGCCGCGTCCATGGCGAGGTCGGCGTTCTCCTTGGCAATCGGGATGGCGTTGCCGTCGGGCGCGCCTCCGATGGAGTTGGAGACGAAGCCTCCGGCCGCGATGATGCGGTCGAACGCGGACCGGTCCACAACGAGGTCCTTGATGACCGGGAAGCTCTTCGCGCGCCATGGCTCGATGACGAGCGTGTCGCCGTCCTTGAAGGTCCGCATGTGAAGCTGACAGGCCGTCGTCCGGGACCGGGGGCCGTGCGCGCGGCCGTTGATCACGACGCCGCAGGTGCCGCAGATTCCCTCGCGGCAGTCGTGGTCGAACGCGATCGGGTCCTCGCCCTTCTCGATCAGCCGTTCGTTGACGACGTCGAGCATTTCCATGAAGGACATGTGTTCGCTGACGTCCGGCGCCTCGTAGCGCACGAAGCGGCCCTCGGCGTTGCGGTCCTTCTGCCTCCAGACTTCGAGCGAGATCTTCATTTGTAGCTCCGCACCGACAGCGGCACGTACTCGAACGTCAGCGGCTCGACATGGCGATTGGGCTTGACCTTCTCTCCCGTGTACTCCCAGGCCGCCACGTGGCAGAACTTCTCGTCGTTGCGCTTGGCCTCGCCGTCGGCCATCTGGTGCTCGATCCGGAAGTGGCTACCGCAGGACTCGTCGCGTTCCAGCGCGTCCAGGCACATCAGCTCGCCGAGCTCCAGAAAATCGGCCACACGGCCCGCGACTTCGAGCGACTGATTGAGCTCCTGTCCCGAGCCTGGGACGGTGACGTTCTTCCAGAACTCCTCGCGCAGCCCCGGGATCTTGCCGAGCGCGTGCTCGAGCCCCTTCTTGCTTCGCTCCATGCCGCAGTGGTCCCACATCAGCTGTCCGAGCTCGCGGTGAAAGGACGTGACCGTGCGCTTGCCCTTGACCGCGAGGAGGCGCTTGGTGCGCGACGCGACGGCCTCCTCGGCCGCCACGACGCCGGGATGGTCGTCGGGGACCTTCGAGAGCTTCGATGCGGCGAGGTAGTTGCCGATCGAGTAGGGGATGACGAAGTAGCCGTCGCCCAGCCCCTGCATGAGGGCCGACGCGCCGAGGCGGTTGGCGCCGTGATCGGAGAAGTTCGCCTCGCCCAGGACGAAGAGGCCCGGGATCGTGCTCATCAGGTTGTAGTCCACCCATAGGCCTCCCATCGTGTAGTGAGAGGCGGGGTAGATGCGCATCGGGACTTCGTACGGGTTGTCGTCCGTGATGCGCTCGTACATCTCGAAGAGGTTTCCGTACTTTTCCTCGATCTTGGCCCGGCCGAGCCGCTGGATCGCGTCCTCGAAGTCGAGGTAGACCCCCAGGCCCGTCGGCCCGACCCCCCGGCCCTCGTCGCAGACGCGTTTGGCGGCTCGCGAGGCGATGTCGCGCGGCGCGAGATTGCCGAAGCTCGGGTAGATGCGCTCGAGGTAGTAGTCGCGCTCGTCCTCGGGGATCTCCCGCGGTGACCGCTTGTCGCCATTTTGCTTGGGGACCCAGATCCTGCCGTCGTTGCGGAGCGATTCGCTCATCAGCGTCGTCTTGGACTGATAGTCGCCCGTGACCGGGATACAGGTTGGATGGATCTGGGTGAAGCAGGGATTCGCGAAGGCGGCGCCTTTCTTGTATGCGCGCCAGATCGCCGTCGCGTTGCAGCCCTTGGCGTAGGTCGCGAGGTAGAAGACGCTGCCGTAGCCGCCGGTCGCAAGGCACACCGCGTCGCCCAGGTGCGTGTCGATCTCGCCGGTGACCATGTCGCGGACCACGACGCCCCGCGCGCGTCCGTCCACGACGACGAGCTCCAGCATCTCGTGGCGCGGGTACATCTCGACCTGGTTCAGGCCGATCTGTCGCTCGAGCGCCTGGTAGGCGCCCAGCAGGAGCTGCTGGCCCGTCTGACCTCGGGCGTAGAAAGTGCGCGAGACCTGTGCTCCGCCGAACGAGCGGTTGTCCAGCAACCCGCCGTACTCTCGCGCGAACGGGACGCCCTGCGCGACGCACTGGTCGATGATGTTCACCGAGACCTGGGCCAGGCGGTAGACGTTGGCCTCGCGGGCGCGGAAGTCGCCGCCCTTCACGGTGTCGTAGAACAGCCGGAAGATCGAGTCGCCGTCGTTGCGGTAGTTCTTCGCCGCGTTGATCCCGCCCTGTGCGGCGATCGAATGCGCCCGCCGAGGCGAGTCCTGGTAGCAGAAGCACTTCACCCGGTAGCCGAGCTCCGCCATCGCCGCCGCGCCGCCCGCGCCGGCCAGCCCCGAGCCGACCATGATCACGGTGAACTTGCGCTTGTTCGCGGGGTTGACGAGCTTGTTCTCGAAGCGGTGCTTGTCCCACTTCTTCTCGATCGGACCCGAGGGAGCGTTGGCTTCGAGTTTCATTTCAGGTACCCGGCCAGCACGGCCACGGGGAACGAGACGTTGCCGATCACGATGAGCGCCGCGAAGACCCAGGCCGCCGCGCGCGCGATCCGTATGTAGCTGGGGTGCGAGACCCCGAGTGTCTGGCAGGCGCTCCAGATTCCGTGGCGCAGGTGGAGCCCCAGAAAGATCATGGCCAGGATGTAGAAGAGAGAAACCCAGACGTTCTTGAACCCCTCGACGAAGTTGTGGCCGACGTCGCCCTCGATGAAGCTCGGGTGGACGTTGCCGATGGTGAAGTGCATGAGGTGGTAGATCACGAACAGCAGGATGATCACTCCGCTCCAGCGCATCGTCCGCGAGGCGTAGGTGGACTCCGTCCACTGGCGTTCCCGATAACCCTCGCGGCGCGCGCCCCGGCTCTCGAGCGTCAGGGAGGTCGCCGCCCAGATGTGCAGCAGGACGCTGGCGAGGAGGACCCCGCGCACGACCCATAGCGCCCAGCCGTGGAGGAAGTGGCGAAGGAAGGCGCCGTAGACGTTCATGGCCTCCCGGCCGTTGGGCAGATAGATCTGGAGGTTGCCGACGAGGTGGCCGATCACGAATCCCAGGAGAATGACGCCGGTGACGGCCATGATGACCTTGCGGCCGATCGACGAGCCGAGGAACCCCCACGCCTCAGACATCCGGCTGGTTTCTCCTGTCGGCGGAGTTTTCGGTCCGCCCCGGCGATTATATGTATGCGGCCACTGCATTCCGGCCGCGGGAATTTGCAGGTCCGAATGAGCGGTTTGCACCTTTTGATGCCTCGGTTCTCTCGGATTGCGGCGGGTGCTGCGATCCTATTCACGTCATCTCTCATCCTGTACGCGGACGGGCCGACGCCCGCGATCACCGACGAGCGCGCGTTTCTCGAGGAGGTCAAGCGCAACCTCAAGAGCGACGAGACGCTCCTCGAGCAGTACACCTTCACCGAGAAGTACACGGAACGCAAGCTCAACTCCAAGGGCGCTGTGAAGGAGACCCGCAGCGAGACTTATGAGGTCTACCCCTCGCTGGAGCCCGGGAAGGTGTATCGCCGGCTCATCGCGCGCGACGGCGTCCCTCTGTCAGAGAAAGAGCTCGCCGAGCAGGACCGCAAGCAGGAAGCCAAGACGGAGAAGCGCGAGCGCCTCCGGGCCGAGGAGGAAGCGGACGCCGACGCGCGCGCCCGCCGCGACGCGAAGGACGAGGCGCGCGCGCAGCGGGAGAGGGCCGTCATCGACGAAGTCTTCCGGATGGACGACATCCGGATCACCGGCCGCGAAATCGTCGACGGCCGCGACACCGTGATCGTGACGTTCGCTCCCAGGCCGGGCTACAAGCCCGAGACCAAGGGAGGCAAGGTCATCCAGAAGCTCCAGGGAACGGCCTGGATCGACTCGGAGGACCGCGAGCTCGTGCGCCTGGAGACGCGGCTCGTGGAGACGCTGGGCGTGGGTCCGGCGAAGGTCGCCCGCCTCCAGCCGGGATCCAACGGCTATTTCCAGCGCCGGAAAGTCAACAACGAGATCTGGCTCCCCGCGTCCGCACGTTTCGAGGGCGCCGCCCGGCTCCTGCTCGTCTTCGGCGGCCGCGTCGAGATCTCCTCCGAGTACGGGGATTACAAGAAGTTCTCCGTCGCCACGGAGGAAGAGGTCGCGCCGGCGCCGGAAAATCCGGGGAATTGACGCGGTCAGTCTTCGTCGCGAAGCGACGAAGACCGGACCGGGTCATCCCGAGGGCCGCAGGCCCGAGGGATCCCGTGCTGAACGAGCCGATTCCCGGCTCAGAGCCTGCCGATCCCGGGATCCCTCGCTTCGCTCGGGATGACGGCGCGTCCTAGAACGTCTTCACCGTCTTGAACAACCGCGTCACGGCGAACCAGTACGCCGGAACGACCGGGACCTCCTGGCGCGCGGCGACGATCTGGCGGTATGCCCGCGGCGCCCGCACCCCGCCGTCCCACTCCACGACATACGCCCTGCCGGCGAGCGTCGCCTCGACTTTTTTCTTCTCGCGAATCTGGTCGGCCGTGAAGGCCAGCGCCTCGCCTCCGGCCTCGACGTAGAACATCCGGTCCTTGGGCTCGAAACGCTTGTCTCCAGTCTTTTCTCCCGAGACTCCTTCCCAGGAGGATCCGGCGTAGAGCCGCATCCGGAACGACACCGACGTCAGCTCTCCCGTCTCCAGGCACTCCGTCTGCGGCTCGGCCTCACGCCAGGCCTCGGCCGTCGTCAGAGGCGCGGGGATTCCGGCGAGTGTCTGGCCCGCCAGCGGCCCGTAGATGGCCTCGCCCGTGGCCGGCGTCCAGTAGCTGCCGGTCTCCTTGTCACGCAGCACGAGCGTGTCCCGCCAGAGCGCTCCGGAATTCTCGAACGTCAGGGTCTGTCCCGCGACGCGGCGATCGAACACGGCGGAGATGTCGGTCAGAGGGCAGCGGGCCACGACGAACGGCACGCCACCGACGTCGTCGTTGACGACCTCGTAGGTGTCGAGCAGGCCGATCGGGTACATTCGCGCGGGCTTTGCGATCGCGACACCGACCACCTTCTCGCCCCGAAACGGCGGATCCGAGTGCTCCTTCAGCGGGACCGACGGCGGGTCGTCGAGGCTCTTGAACTTGCCGGCGGGCGCCATCTGCACGATCGGATCGCCGTCCGCGACGCCGACGCGGGGCTTGGTCTTGTATCCGCTCGTGGCGCAGGCGGCCAGGGCGAGGAGAGCCGGCGCGAGGAAGACCGCGCTGCGCCGGCGCCGGATCATGCCGGAACTGGGACGGGCACGCCGCGCGGTCCTTCGCGGACGACACGGCGATATTCGGAGTCCCGTTCGAACGGCTCGCGGCCCGACTCGCGGATGACGCGCTCGAACTCGGCGCGCGTCAGACCGGAGGCCGTCGTGGCGCCCGCCGCGTGCGTGATCGTCTCGTCCACGACGGTTCCGACGAGGTCGTCCGCGCCGAAATGGAGGGCGACCTGAGCGAGCTTGACACCGATCTGGATCCAGTAGGCCTTGATGTGCGGCACGTTGTCGAGCAGGAGGCGCGACGCGGCGATGACGCGCAGATCGAGCTGTCCGGTCGAGGACGGGAGGTCCGCGAGCGGCGTGTTCTCGGGATGGAAGGCGAGGGGGATCAAGCCCGGAATCCCGCCCGTCTCGTCCTGGAGCTCGCGCAGCCGCAGCAGATGGTCCACGCGCTCCTCGGCGGTTTCGACGTGGCCGTAGAGCATCGTGGCGTTCGTGCGCACGCCCTGCCGGTGGCACTCGCGCGCGACTTCGAGCCAGCGCTCGCCCGAGATCTTGTTGGTGCAGATGATGTCGCGCACGCGCTTGGCGAAGATCTCCGCGCCGCCGCCGGGGCAGGAGTCCATGCCCGCGGCGTGGAGCTCGCGGATCGCCTCGCCGACGGGCCGGTTCCCGATCCGCGCGATCCAGTCCAGCTCGACCATCGTCCAGGCCTTCAGATGCACCGCCGGGAACTTCGTCTTCAAGGCTTTCATCAGGCCGGTGTAGTAGTCGAAAGGCCAGGTCGGGTGCAGGCCGCCGACGATGTGAAACTCCGTGACGGCTTCGCTGTAGCCCTTGCCCGCTTCCTCGACGCACTCGTCGATCGCCATCTCGTAGCCGCCGGGCTCGTTGACCTTTTTGGCCCATGCGCAGAGCGCGCAGTCCACCCAGCAGAGGTTGGTGGGATTCAGATACCGGTTGACGTTGTAGAAGGCGAGATTTCCGTGGCGCTTCTCGCGCGAGTGGTTGGCGAGGCGACCGAGGCCCAGCAGGTCCCGGGTCGCGAATAGCCGCACGCCGTCGTCGAACGAGAGGCGCTCCCCGGAAAGGACCTTCTGGGCGATGCGCTCGAGGTCCGATCCGCGGAAACCGGCGAGAATCTCCGTCACGGAAGCGCGGGTTTCGACACCGGCTGGTAGATGTCCTGAGCGGGTGGGCCGACGTCGTCCACGAACGGGGCGATGTACGCGTAGCACTCCCAGCAGTACTTCTCTTCCGGCTGGAACTGGAAGTTCACGACTTTGCCGACCGCGGGGTAGTCCACGATCTCCCGGCCGCACCGGTGGCACATGTCTTTTTGACCCTTGATCAGCCGCCAGACCGGGCCCATGCCCTCACCCCCGATCCCCGAAATCCTATCAGGCTGCCTCTGCGACGCGGCGGGAGCGGAAGACCACGAGGGCGGCGGTCGCCGCGATCGCGATCGCCGCCCCGATCAGAAACGCCACGTGCGGGCCGTAGAGCTTCCACCACAGGCCGAACAGAACCGAAGCCGGAAGCGCCGCCAGTCCGACGCTGGCGTGGAAGGCTCCGAAGGCGCGGCCGCGCAGATTCGGGGCGACGAGGTCGGCGACGAGGGCGCGTTCGGCGCCTTCGGTCAGGGCATAGTAGAAGGCATAGAAGGCGAAGAGGCCCCAGACCTGCCAGGTACCCGAGACGAAGGCGAAGCCGACGTAGGACAACGCGTAAACCATCCAGCCGGCGGCGATCGTCTTGACCCGTCCGATCCGATCGGAAAGAGCGCCTCCCGGCACTCCGGCGAGCGACTTGACCGCGTGGAACCCGGCCCAGAGCAGCGGAAGCTGCCAGACCGGGATCCCGGCGTCCTGCGCGCGCAGCAGCAGGAAGGCGTCGGTCGAGCTCGCGAGAGTGAACAGGACGAAAATGCCGATGGCGATCCAGAGGCGCCGGGGAAGCGGGCCGACGATCGCGCGCGCTCCGGTCTCGATGGGGCGTTCCCTCGGTGCCTCCTTCACCAGGAGGATCAGGATGAGAACGGCCGCGACGCCGGGAATTGCAGCGAGGAGAAACACCGAGCGCTCGTCGGAGACGACGTAGCGAAGGAGGAATGCCGCGAGGAGCGGCCCGACGACGGCGCCGGCATTGTCCATCGCGCGCTGGAGACCGAACGCGCGTCCGCGCTTTTCAGGCGGAACGAGGTCGGCCAGCAGCGCGTCCCGGGGAGAGGTCCGAATTCCCTTGCCGACCCGGTCGGTGAAACGGATGGCGAGAACCTGTCCCCAGTTGGTCGCGAGCCCGATCAACGGTCGCACCGCGGCAGCGAGGGAGTAGCCGGCGACGACGAGCGGCTTTCGGCGGCGGGCACGATCGGACCACCAACCCGAGGCCATTTTCATCAGGGAAGCCGTCGCTTCCGCGACGCCTTCGATGAGGCCGAGCGCGGCGGGTCCGGCCTTGAGTGTCCGGGTCAGGAAATCGGGGAGAAGCGGAAAGATCATGTCCGAGCTGACGTCGGACAGCAGCGAAACCCAGCCGAGGGTGACGACCCCCTTCGGGATGGGCCCGTTTCCCTCTTTAGCCATAATAAATTAGGAAATACATCGTGAATCGCCAAATATTATTCGGCATCAGATTGCTGGCGCAGGCTGATCATAATCGCTCGATGCGCCTCCACACCGCGGAATCGTTCGTGCTCGGCACGCACGCCTTGCGCGAAACCGACCGCATCGTCTCCTTTCTGACTCGCGACGCGGGCAAGAAGCGGGGAGTCGCGCGGGGAGCGCGGCGCTCGACGAGCGCGTTCTCGGGAGCGCTCGAGACTCTGACCGAGGCGCGCATCGTGTACTACGAGAAGGAGGGGCGAGATCTCGTCTCCCTCAACGCCGTGGATCCCATACGCTCATCGTTCCCGCTCTCCAAGGACCTCGACACCGCGCTGCTTCTCTCAGCATTTGCCGAAAGCCTCGAGACCTTCGTCTCCGAATCCGAGCCGGCCGAACCTTTCTACAGGCTCGCCCGGCATGTTCTCGACGCGCTCTTCGCGGGAGCGCCCGCCGCCCTGGCCTCGGCGTACTTCGACGTCTGGATCCTGAAGCTCTCGGGCCTCTTTCCGACACCCCGGGAATGCGCGGGCTGCGGACGTCCTCTGGAAGAGCAGGGGACACTTCTCTTCGAGGAAAGCCGGCCCGGCTTCATCGGGCCCGAGTGTCGCCAGAGCGAGACCCTGCGGCTGACCGCCGACGCGCATCGGACGCTCCTTACGTTTCTATTCGGGCCGCTCGATCCGGCTTCCCGACCAAAGGGTCTCGCCGAGATCTCCGCCGTCGCCCGCCGGGCGAGACGCCACTTCCTGGGACATGAACTGAAGTCGCAGCGGGTGTTGGCGGAAGTGCTGGGGTGACCGCCGTCATCCCGAGGGTCGCAGACCCGAGGGATCCCGTGCTCGACCGCCACACGGCTCATCAAGTCCGGGATCCCTCGCTCCGCTCGGGATGACAAGCTGGAGCTGCGATAAACTCTCGCTAATGTTCACGTTGCAACGGTTGATCCGTGAACTCACTGCGTTCTGGGAGGGCGAGGGCTGCCTGATCGAGCAGCCCTACGACATGCCCATGGGCGCCGGGACGATGCATCCGGCGACCTTCCTCAAGGTCCTCGGGCCGGAGCCCTGGCGCTGCGCCTACGTCCAGCCGTCGCGCCGCCCGGCCGACGGGCGTTACGGCGAAAACCCTTTCCGGCTCGGCAAGCACCTCCAGTTCCAGGTCGTGCTGAAGCCTTCGCCCGACGACGTCCAGCAGGTCTACCTGCGAAGCCTCGAGCGGCTGGGCGTGGTCCTCGCCGAGCACGACATCCGGTTCGAGGAAGACAACTGGGAATCGCCGACTTTGGGGGCCTGGGGTGTCGGCTGGCAAGTCGTGATGGACGGCATGGAGATCACGCAGTTCACCTACTTCCAGCAGGCCGGGGGCATCGATCTCTCGCCTGTGTCGGCGGAGATCACGTACGGGCTCGAGCGCATCGCGATGTTTCTCTCCAAGCTCGACTCGATCTACGACGTGATGTGGAACGACACGACCCGCTACGGCCAGGTCCGCCGACGCGACGAGGTCGAAATGTCGAAGTACGGCTTCGAGACGGCGGACGCGGAGCTTGCCGCTTCGATGCTGGAGCGCTACGAGCGCGAGGCCAAGCGCTGCCTCGAGGCGGGGCTGGTGATTCCGGCCTACGAGGCCGCCCTCGTCTGCTCCCACCAGTTCAACCTCCTCGACGCGCGCGGCGCCGTGTCGGCCACCGACCGCGTCGGGCTGATTCGCCGCATTCGCGACGTTGCGTGCGCCTGCGCCCGGGCCTACGTGTCGGGCAAGGAAGGCCAGCGGCCGGTGCTCCCCGAGCCGGAGCCTGCGGCTGTTTGAGGAACCCTTCGTCTCCGACGCGCCGATAGAATCGGCGCCCGACCTGTGAGCGCGCAAGACTTCCTACTCGAGATCCGGACGGAGGAGATACCGGCCCCTGCGCTCCTGCCGGCGAGGCTGGAGCTCGCGAGGAAGCTCACCGAGGCGCTGACCGAGGAGGGTCTTCCTCCGACTGCATCGGCATCGTTCGCCACGCCCCGGCGCCTGGCCGTGGTGCTGCGCGGCGTCCCCGAACGACAGGAGGAGCGTTTCTCGGAGGTCCTCGGCCCTCCCGCCGCGAACGCATTCGACGAACAGGGGACGCCGACGCGCGTGGCGCAAGGATTCGCGAAAGCGCAAAAGGTCGACGTCGCCGATCTCGTGATCGTGGATTCTCCGCGCGGGAAGACCGTGGCGGCGCGGAAGACCGAGCCGGGAAGGGCGGCCGCTGAGATCCTCTCGGAAGATCGTCCCCCGCGTCGTCTCGAGCCTGACGTTTCCGAAGACGATGCGGTGGGGATCGGGAGAGCGCTCCTTCGTGCGCCCCGTGCGCGGGGTGCTCGCGCTCTACGGCGGACGCGTCGTCCCCTTCGACCTCTTCGGCGTCGCCGCGACCGACCGCACGAGAGGTCATCGGATTCTCGCAGACGACGACTTCGAGGTGACCGGACCAGACGACTACCTCGACAAGCTGCGGGCCAGCTTCGTCGAGCCCGACGGCGATGTCCGGCGCCTGCGCATCCTCGAGCGGTCACGGGCCCTCGCATCCGAGGTCGGCGGCCAGATCGAAGCCCACGCCGATCTCGCCAACACGCTTGCGGATCTCGTCGAGTGGCCGGGCCTCGTCCGCGGATCCTTCGCGCCGGAGTTTCTGGAGCTGCCCGAGGAGATCACGGTGACCGCGATGCGCACGCATCAGAAATACCTTCCCGTTGCGAGGTCCGGGCGGGCTCCTCCCGTACTTCGTCGCCGTGATGGACAACGACGAGGACAAGAAAGGCTTTGTCGCGAAGGGCTGCGAGTGGGTGTTGAACGCGCGCCTGGCCGACGCGCGGTTCTTCTTCGAAGAAGACGTCCGCGAGAGGCTCGAGAACCGGATTGCCGCGCTCTCGCGTCTGACCTTCCAGGACAAGCTCGGCGATTACCGCAAGAAGACCGAGCGCATCGAAGAGCTCGCCGAGGCGATCGCGCGCGAGGTCGGCCGTCCCGATCTGGCCGAGCCGGCGAGGACGGCCGCGCGGATCTCCAAGGCGGACCTGACGACGCAGGTCGTCAAAGAGTTCACGGACCTGCAGGGCATCATGGGCGGCCTCTACGCGCGGCGGGAGCGCTATCCCGATTCGGTCTGGAAAGCCGTCTACGACCAGTACCGCCCGGCCTCGGCGACGGACGATCCGCCGCGGGAACCCGCGGGAGCGGTGCTCTCGATGGCCGACCGCATCGACTCGCTCGCCGGGCTCTTCCGCATCGGGCTGGTTCCGACGGGCTCCAAGGATCCCTACGGGCTGCGGCGCGCCGCGCTCGGCGCCGTCGCCATCGCGATCGTGCGCAACTGGCGCGTGGACTGGCGGCCGGTCGTTCGCAAGGCGATCTCGCTCTATCCCGAGAGTCTGAACGGCCCGTCGCCGGACGAGACGGTCGGCGAGCTCGGCCGCTTCTTCGCCGAGCGGCTCCGGAGCCTGCTCGAGCGGCGGGGCGCGAGCTACGACGAGATCTCGGCGGTTTTGAACGTCGGCGTCTGGGACTTCGCGGACGCCGCCGATCGGGCGCTGGCCCTGTCGGAAGCGCGGCGGCACATGGATTTCCGCTCCCTGATCCTGGCCTTCAAGCGGATTCGCAACATACTGGGAGACGCGAAGCCGGGCGCTCCGTCGACCGACCTCTACCGCGAGGACGCGGAGCGCGCGCTGGCGGCGGACTTCCTGCAGGCCAAGCAGGCGATCGACATCTTCACCGGCGAGCGGCACTACCGCGAGGCCATGGAGACGATCGCCTCGATCGCCCCTTCCCTCGACCGATTCTTCGTCGAAGTGCTCGTCAATTGTCCTGAGGAGGACCTCCGGAACAACCGGCTGGCCCTCCTCGCGTCCATTCGCGAGGAATTCACACGCCTGGCGGATTTTTCCGAAATCGTGGTGGAGAAATGAAACGTGTCTTCTCGTTCGGAAACGGCGCGGCCGAAGGCGCCGGACTCGGCAAAGAAACTCTCGGCGGCAAGGGCGCGGGCCTGGCGGAGATGACGGCCCTCGGCATCCCGGTGCCCCCGGGCTTCACGATCGAGACGTCCGTGTGCGCCGACTTCTCGCGCGGCGCGTCGCTCGACGCGATCCGGGCGGAGGTCGAATCCGCGCTCCTCAAGCTCGAGCACGAGACGGACAAACGCTTCGGCGATCCGAGCAATCCTCTCCTCGTCTCGGTCCGCTCGGGCGCGCGTTCCTCGATGCCGGGCATGATGGATACGATCCTGAACCTCGGCCTGACTTCGCGGACCGTCAAAGGCCTCGCCGCGCAGTCGGGAGAGCGCTTCGCCAACGACTGCCGGCGGCGCTTCCTGGAGATGTATTCGGATGTCGTGCTGCGGGTGCCGCGCCATGAGTTCGAGAAGACGATGCAGGACGTCAAGAAGGCGCGCGGCGTCTCCTCCGACACGGACCTGGCGGCCGAGGACCTGGCCGAGATCGTCCGCCGCGGCACGCAGATCGTCCGGCAACGCACGGGCCACGACTTTCCGGACGACCCCCGCGAGCAGCTGTGGGGAGCGATCGCCGCCGTGTTCAAGTCCTGGGACAACGAGCGCGCGAAGACCTACCGCAAGCTCCACCACATCCCCGACGACTGGGGAACCGCTGTCAACGTGCAGGCGATGGTCTTCGGCAACCGCGGCGAGACGTCGGCCACCGGGGTCGCCTTCACTCGCGACCCGGCGTCGGGCGAAAGAAAGTTCTACGGCGAGTTTCTGCCCAATGCGCAGGGAGAGGACGTCGTGGCCGGCATCCGGACGCCGCGGCCTCTGAACGCCGACGGCTCCGGGAAGTCCCTCCAGGAAACGATGCCCCAGGCCTACGAGGAGCTGCAGCGCGTGCGCGAGCGTCTCGAGAAGCGCTTCCGCGACATGCAGGACCTGGAGTTCACGATCGAGGAGGGCACGCTCTATCTCCTGCAGACCCGCAACGGCAAGCGTACGGGCTTTGCGGCCGTGCGCGTCGCGACCGACATGGTGGACGAGGGTCTCATCACGCCGGAGGAGGCCGTGGCCCGCGTCGAGCCCGAGCAGATCGTGCAGCTTCTCGCGCCGATCTTCCCGGAGAAGGAAAAGGCCGCCGCGATCAAGGAAGGGCGCCTCCTCGGCAGGGGCCTGCCCGCCGGCCCCGGTGCCGCCTGCGGCCGCATCGCCCTGACCGCGCCGCACGCCGTGGCGATGGCCGCGAAGGGAGAGACAGTGGTCCTCGTGCGCGAGGAGACCTCGCCCGAAGACATCGCCGGTATGCACGCCGCCGCGGGGATCCTGACGACCCGCGGGGGAATGACCTCTCATGCGGCCGTCGTCGCGCGCGGTATGGGAAAGACCTGCATCGTCGGCGCCGGAGAGATCACGGTGGATCACGCGCACGGCGAGGTACGGGCCGGAAACCTCAAGGCCGCCGAGGGAGACTGGCTCTCGATCGACGGTACGGCGGGCGAGGTTCTGCTCGGCAAGCTGCCGACGCGACCCTCCGAGGTGCTCCAGGTCCTCCTCGAGGGCACGATGAAACCCGAGCAGTCGGCGGTCTTCCGCGCATTTCAGCGGGTCCTCGGGTGGGCGGACGAGCGGCGCCGCCTGGGCGTGCGCGCCAACGCCGACACGCCGACCGACGCGCGCGTCGCCCGGCTCTTCGGCGCCGAGGGCATCGGGCTCTGTCGCACCGAACACATGTTCTTCGAGGAGAAGCGCATCGTGGCCGTGCGCGAGATGATCCTCGCCGAAACGGCGGAGCAGCGCCGGTCGGCGCTGGCCAAGATCCTTCCGATGCAGCGCGACGACTTCGCCGGCATCTTCCGCGAGATGGGGGAGAGACCGGTCACGATCCGCCTGCTCGATCCTCCGCTCCACGAGTTCCTGCCGCACGACGAAGAGACGATGAAGAAAACCGCGGAGTCCCTGAACGTCTCGATCGACAAGGTCCGCGAGCGCACGCACGCCTTGAAAGAAGCCAACCCGATGCTCGGCCACCGAGGATGCCGGCTCGGGATCACGAACCCGGAGATTTACGAGATGCAGGTGCGCGCGGTCTTCGAGGCCGCCGCACTGGTCCTGAAGGAAGGCATCCAGGCGCAACCCGAGATCATGATCCCGCTGGTCGGAGCCCGGGGAGAGTTCGAACGGCTGCGAACGGTCGTCGAGGCGGCCGCCAAGCGCGTGATGGCCGAGACGGGCAGGGACATCCCTTACAAAATCGGCACGATGATCGAGGTCCCGCGCGCGGCTTTGCGCGCCAACCGGATCGCCCTGAACTGCGACTTCTTCTCCTTCGGCACGAACGACCTGACGCAGATGACGTACGGATACTCGCGCGACGACATGGGCACGTTTCTGCCTGTGTACATCGCCGAGGGAATCCTGCCCGAAGATCCGTTCTCGAGCCTCGACCAGTACGGCGTCGGGGAGCTCGTCGCGATCGCGACGCGGCGCGGCCGCGAGGTCAAGCCCAAGCTCAAAGTGGGCATCTGCGGCGAGCACGGCGGCGATCCGCGGTCGATCGAGTTCTTCAACCACGTCGGGCTCGACTACGTGTCGTGCTCGCCCTATCGCGTGGCGGTGGCGCGCCTGGCGGCCGCGCGGGCGTCGCTGGCCGAGCAGAACGTCGGCGTCGCGACGACGGCCTGACCCATGATCGCAGTGCTGCTCATGACCGCTCTGCTTTCTGCAACCCCGGACCCGCACGCGCCCGCGGATCTCATCCTCGTCTCCGCGAAGATCTGGACGGGCAATCCCGCCAATCCCGAGGCGGAGGCTCTCGCCGTGAAGGACGGGCGCATCGTCGCCGTCGGGCGCGGCGCAGAGATCTCGAAGCTCAAGGGTCCGAAAACGATCGTCCTCGAGGGCCAGGGCCGCCGCGTCGTGCCGGGCTTGATCGACTGTCACACGCACATGTCGATGGGCGGGCTCGACCTGCTCGCGATGGATCTGCGGAAGACGAAGGATCCTGCCGAGTTCACCAGCACGGTCGCGGCGTACGCAAAGAAGCAGCCGCCGGGCATCTGGCTGACGGATGGCGCCTGGGATCACGAACAGTGGACGCCGCCGCGGCTGCCGACCAAGGCCGATCTCGATCCCGCGACCGGCGACCATCCCACCTGTCTCTCGCGGCAGGACGGGCACATGATGGTCTGCAACAGCCTCGCTCTGAAGCTCGGCGGCGTCGACAAGAACACGCCGGATCCCGCGGGAGGCGTCATCGTGCGCGATTCCGCGGGCAATCCGACGGGCGTGCTCAAGGACGAGGCGATGAGTCTCGTCTGGAAGGTCCGTCCGCCTCGGACGAAGGAAGAGATCGTCGCGGGATTGAAGGCCGCCGTCGCGCACGCCGCGAAGAACGGCGTGACGTCCGTGCAGGATCTGCCCGGCGACGACCTGGACCTCCCGGCGTGGGACGAGATCCGCCGGACGGGCGGCCTCACGGTCCGCGTCAACTACAGACCGTCGATCGTCGACTGGCCGGCGGCGAAGAAGGCGCAGACCACGTACACGCAGGACGACTGGCTCAAGGTCGGGCGGCGTGAAAGGCTTCATGGACGGCGCGCTCGGAGCCGGGACCGCCGTGATGTTCGAGCCGTATGCGGACGATCCCGGCAACACGGGCAAATATGCCGCCCAGGCCATTCCGCTCTCGAAGATCGAGGAGCGGATCAAGGGCGCCGACGCCGCCGGTCTCCAGGTCGAGGTGCACGCGATCGGCGACAAGGCGATCGCCGAGCTCTTCGACATCTACGCGCGCGTGGCGCAGGAGAACGGGCCGAAGGACCGCCGCTTCCGCATCGAGCACGCGCAGCACCTGCGGCGCGCCGAGATCCCGAAGTTCGCCGCGCAGGGCGTCATCGCTTCGATGCAGCCGTACCACGCCGTGGACGACGGGCGCTGGGCGGACCGCCGCCTCGGCTCCACGGGAGACCGCCGGCTCGGGACGTACGCGTTTCGCTGGCTGCTCGACGCGAACGCGAAGGTGGCCTTCGGCTCCGACTGGGACGTCGCGCCGCTTTCGCCGATCCTCGGAATCGCTGCGGCTGTTACTCGCGCGACGATCGACGGCAAGCAGCCGGGCGGATGGGTGCCGGAGCAGAAGATCCGGGCCGAGGAAGCCCTGCGGGCCTATACGGTTACGGCCGCGTACGCCGCCTTCGAGGAAAAAGAAAAGGGTTCCCTGGAGATCGGAAAGCTCGGGGACTTCGTAGTCCTTTCGAACGATGTGCTCGCCGTGCGCCCCGAGGAGATCGAGAAGATCCAGGTCGACACGACCGTCGTCGGCGGGCGGGTCGTCCATTCGCGCACGAAATAGGCCTCCGGGCAGGCTGCTGCTCGTCTTCGCCCTGGCGCTGGCGGTGCTCGCGCCGGCGCTCCTCTCTGCCCACGAGCTCGGTACGATCCGCGTCTCGGTGCGCTTCCAGAAGGACGGGACCTACGTCGTCGACGCGATCGTGGACCGGCAGCACCTGCCGCCGGGGTTCGGCGCCTCGGGAACACCGATTCCGAAGCGCTTCGAGCCGGTCGAGAACCTGACGCCGGAGCTCGCGAAACGGATCGGGCCGCTGATCGCCGACGCCGTAAACGGCGCCTCGATCACGTTCGACGGCAAGCCCGCCTCCCCGCGCGTCGCGCTGGTCATTCCCGAGGGAGGCGCGGCGGCCGTTCCGGATGCCGGAGAGATCACGATCCGGTTCACCGGCGAGATTCCCGGAGGCGCCAAGACCTTCCAATGGCAGAACGCCGGCGCGCCCGGTGCCAACATGCTCACGATCCGGAACGAGGGCGATGAGGCCGCCTCGCGCCAGTGGGTCGAGGGGAACGCGAAGAGCGAGCCGTTCCCGCTGAAGTCCGAGATCGTGCCGATGACGCGCGCGCGGGTGATCCGGACTTACCTGAAGCTCGGCTTCACGCACATCCTTCCAAAGGGCACCGACCACATCCTGTTCGTGCTGGGGATCTTCCTGCTGTCGATCCACGTGAAGCCGATCCTCGCGCAGGTCACGGCGTTCACCGTCGCCCACACGATCACGCTGGCCCTGACGATCTACGGCGTCGTGTCTCTGTCGCCTCGGATCGTCGAGCCAATGATCGCCCTGTCGATCGTCTACGTCGCAGTCGAGAACATCGTCACACCGAAGCTTTCGCCCTGGCGCGTTGCGCTGGTGTTCGGCTTCGGGCTGTTGCACGGCATGGGCTTCGCCGGCGTTCTCTCACAGCTCGGACTCCCGCGCTCGGAGTTCCTGACGGCGCTCCTCTGCTTCAACGCCGGCGTCGAGCTCGGCCAGCTGACCGTTATCTCGATCGCGTTTCTCCTGATCGGCCTCCCGTTCCGCAACAAGCCCTGGTATCGCCAGCGCATCGTCATCCCGGGCTCGATCGTCATCGCCGCGATCGGACTGTTCTGGTTCGTACAGAGGGTGAGAGGCTGAGCTATTCGACGTAGAGGATCGCAGCGCTGACTACGACCATCGAGGCGGCCGCCGCGACGCACGTGAAGGCGTGCGCGACGGCCCGTGGTGACTTCGCCCTGTGGCCCAGAACCGTCTTCCGCAGGGCGACGAACAGGACCAAGACAGCAGTTGCGTAGACGAGGGCGCCGGCCTCGAGGTCGGCATTGAAGAAATCGGGCAGCTCAGTCCGGCCAAACCCGAGAACGGCGGAAAAGACCAGTGCGGACCACTCCGGCCAGATCCGATCGACTCGAACCTCGCCACCACCCCCGCGAGTCGCGAGCAAGACTCCGGCGAGGCAGACGGCCGCAAGGATCGTCAGCCACAAGACGGGAGACACTTCGGCACCCATCTGCCGGAACCAGCAAAAGGCCGCCGCAGTTCCGATCGCGGCGGCCAGGGGGATGGCAGGACGCAGGGCTCGATTCACTCCGCAAGATTCGTGATGATCACCCCGTTCAACTCACAGACGTAGCCGATCTGTTGCTCGTCCGGTGACAGGGACAGGCCATGGCAATTCTCCAGGCTCGTCGCCCAAAGCGTCTCCGGCATGGCCCCGCGCTTGGTAATGACCAGCCGTGTGCCGAGTTCTTCGGATAGCAGCTGTGTCTTCGTGCCGTCCTTGGCGACGACCTCACGCTGCCCCGCAATACCGGCCTTTCGCCAATCTCTGACGTATGCCTCCGAGACGGAAGTTAGTGACGGCGATTCGATTACTCCGATCGGATCATTGCGGTGCCACGTTCCCTTGACCAGCTTCGTGTCTCGAAGGTCGACGCTCTTCCATTGACCTTCGATGTTTGCAGCGATGGCTTCCCCGGTCGGCGACCAGGTGGGTGACCCATCGACCGCTTGCGAGGCGACGACGAGGGCGGAGCGAACCCCCAAGCGTTTCATCTGTTCGGCGAGCTTGGAGGAGTCTGTTCCCGTCGCGGCAGACGCCAAGAGTGCGAGGGCCAGCAAAAGGCTTTCCTTTTTCACGTGTGTGTACCTTTGGCGTACCAGACAACCGAGAGAGCGAGCGCGACCAGATTCGTGACCCAGGCTGCGATGAGAACTCGGCGGCTCTTGGAAGGTTCTCGCCGCAGCGTCCAAAGCACAGATACGGAAAGCGCGACCGCAAGCATGAGGCCTCCCGGCAGGACGTAGAACATCTGAAAGTAGCGGAGCGCGCTGCCATCCCAGCCGCGACCGGTCGCGACCTCGAAGATCCACGACGAGATCCGCGGGTAGTAGGCGATTTCCAAGCCCATGGCTGCGAGTAGGACGAGAAGCGCGACCGAGGCCTGTCTCGTCCTGTCCGGTCTGCCGCTGTTATTGCTCGTAAGGTTCTTACTCATTCACTAATTGAAAAAACGTTCAACTTCCGGCTGTCCGGCGGTTCGACGTCGAGATGCGGTAACACTTCCGCCCAGGCCGGAGGAGTGTGCAACGCAGAGTGAGAACCAAAGGGGCCGAAATCAACGTTCCAGAAAAGGTTGTTGGCACCAGGATGCGTTCGGGCCGCAGCCCCAACTTGTGGAGACGCGTCGTCTTCTCCGCCGCCGTGGGTCTGCACCTTGTCGAACATGTTGGAGAGATTCACCCAGTTTCGGACGCCCGCTAGTCCATTGAGGCGATATGCGGTAACTGAGGGAGTGCCGAGCGTGATGAGATTGTCGGGGGGGCGTGCGAGACCCATATTGATTGCGGCGATCGCCACGTTGCCTCCGTGACTGTGCCCGACCATGCTGAACTTTTCTCCCGGCGCGAAGGTGTAGTGACGCACGAAGTTCGCAATGGCTTGGGCGGCCGAGATGCGGGACATGTGATCGTCTCCGCCTGACCACCGGAACGAAACCGTTGACCGGTCTCCCATGCTGTACCTTACCGTTTCGAAAAAGCGTCCACCGGGCTTGAAGTCGGGACTCTCCGATGCGCCGGTCCCATGAATCACGATGACGAGATTCCCATCCGGATCCAGGTGCTTCATCGGGTTCCCGAGGGTGTACGCGTAACGGTTCCAGGATTGCGGGTTCCCCGGCGCACCGCCGATGCGATCGGGCGAGAGGAAGCGGCCGAGCTTGTAGTCGAGATTACGCGCGTGGTCGTGGAAGCGCGTCGATTCCGTGTCGCGCTCCATGAGGCAATAGGACAGCCGCTGCGCGGGCGGGGTCGGGTTCGTGTCTTCGCCGTAGGGCCAGTGCTTGCGCGTCTCGAGGAGCTGCCCGGACTGGTTGAACACGACGCGAGGGCTTCCGAGATGGTCGGAAGCGGTGTACTGCCATCCGGCTGGCGACGCCACATAGGACGCCACGAAGAGATTCCCTAGGAAAACGTTATCACGCGCGACCGAAAGCGTGGCGGTCGACGCTCCCGAGGAGCCTCCCGCGACTTCGGTTACGACGCGATTCTGCGGATCGCGCCAGGTGTAAATCGAGCCGCGGGGCACCGGACGATAGGCGGACCAGAACGCGCTCCCCGGCGAGGAGCCCGGCGCCTTCGCGAGCCACACGAGCATCTCCCACTCGCCGACGGTGTTGCCCGGGCAGAAGCGGAGCGGGTTGGTTCCGCAGCCGGCCGTAACGCCATCACGGTAGAGCTGCTCGATCCAGGGAGCGAAGGTCGCGTACGGACCCGTGCAGGTCACGTCCGAGAAGAACCCCTGGCACGCCGGGGGCGTGAACCCGTCGGGCTTGTAGCCCTTGACGAGAAACACCGCCATCTGCGCGCGCGTCAGGTTCGCGTCGGGACAGTAGTTGCCGCTGCCGCACCCGCTGGTGATGCCCTTCGCAGCTACCAGCTGTATGTATCGGGCGTCGGGATCCGTGCACGCGACGTCGCCGAAGACGACGGTGCAGGCCGGGAGCGTCCACCCTTTGGCGATGACGTTCGCCTCGCCGACGTAACGCGCCATCTCGCGCCGGAGAACCGAACCTTTCGCGGGGAACTTCAGGATACGTTCGCCGGCGCCACTGAAGAGATACACCCAATCCGACGAAGGGCTGGAGTTGCGGTACTGCCGGTCGAGGGCGTCGAAGCTCATGGATTCGCCGGCATACGCCGTCAGGTTGCCGCGCGCGTCATAGGTGGGCGCTCCGGGATCGGACGGCTTGATCCGATTCGTGGCGGGATCGATCTGAGCGGTCAGGAGGTTCCCGTATGCGTCGTAGGAAAGGTTGCGCTGCTCGGAGCCGAATTTCGCCGAGACGAGCCGGGAGCGTGAGTCGTAGCCGTACGCGTCGGTCCCGATCTTGAGGATGTTTCCTTCGCTGTCGTACGAGTAGTTGCCGCTCGACCATAGGGCGTTGGCGACACTGGCCGGCCGGGGCAGCAGGGTCGGATCGGGAGTGATCGTGGTGACGATCGGTGTGCCGGAATTTCCGGCGGTCCACGAAGCGAGTCCCGCGGAGGCGTTGTAGGCCGCCGCGCTTACGACCGTCTGACTGTTTCCGGAAACGCTCGTCGGCAGTCCGTCCGCAAAACTCGTGACCTCGGTGAAGGCGGGCGCGCCGGAGGCGCGGGGATGGCCGTGACTTGATGGCAGGCCGAAAGTGTCGTAGCTCCAGGTTTCCGAGACCGACGCCGTGAGATCTCCGTTGCCGGCCGTCGAGGTCATCCTCGTCAGGCGGCCGGCGCCGTCTCCGTACTCGAACGAGTCGTCGACCGCCGGGCCGGCGGTTGGGATGTAGTTGTATCCATACCGCCGCGTGAGCTTGCCGGCGGGGTACGCGCCTCCGCCGGAGTTCGAACTTCCGTCGGCGCACGTACCCGAGCCGTCGTAGCAGTTGACCAGGAACTTCTGGCCGTTGGCGTCCTGCTGGGTCAGCCGCCCGGCGAAGTCGAACTTCCGGGCGACGACGAGGCCACCGGGACGCTTCTCCTGCCGGACGTTTCCGAGGCTGCCGATCACGTCGAAGGTCGCCACCCCTTCCTCGGGCGTCGTCTGCTTGCGAAGGAAGCCGTTGGCGTCGTACTCCCAGGTGCGAACCTGGACACCCTGCGTGACGCGCGTCAGCTTCGCGTTGACGTCGTATGTGTAGTCGCCCGTGTCGCCGGACGCTTCCGTCGCGTTCGTGAGGCGCCCGAAGGCGTCCTTGCGCAACGACGTGGTGGTGTGGAATCCGCCCGCCGAGCAGGAAGCCGACTGAGCGTCCACAAACGTCCCGTTGACGCAATACGTCTTGGTGGATTCGAAGGTGTCGCTGTACCAGGCGCTCCCGTCCTTGCGGTCGACCGTCCGAAGGCTCGAATGCTTGGAGCCGACCGTCTGCTGAGCCCTGCCGAACGGGTCGTAGCAGAGGCGATAGGTGCCCGGGGCGGCCGAAGGTCGCGCGGTCGCGAAGGATCCGTTCGAGTATGCACAGGCCGTTCCGAGATTGGCGGAGACCGTCTCCGCCGTCGTGTCTGACACCCACTCCGAGGAGAAGAACGGATTGCCCGCGCCGTCGAAGAGCGTGAAGCGCTTCGAGACCTGGCTTCCGGGAAGACGCCTTCTCTGCCGCATGCCCCGGCCGAGGCCGTCGTAGTCGAAATGCTCCCAGGATTTCGCCACCGAGCTCGTCGGCGCGACCGGGCAAGCCAGGGACGCCGACGCCCGGTACGCCGTCGTCGCGTTCGGGCTCTCGTAGCATACGAAGGTCTTCAGATCGGTCGCGATCGGCGGATCGATGCGGGAGACGCGGCCGAGACCGTCGTATTGATACGCCGTGGTTCGACCCGCCGTGTCGCTCGAAGACATGACCCAGCCGGTCGTGCCGTCGCGCGTGTAGCTTCGGGTCGGGAACGTCGGCGTCGAGACGGATCCGTTGATCCAGCGCGCAGACAGCAGCTCGCCGTTCGACCAGGAGTAGTCCTTTCCGAACACGTCTCCGTCGGTGCCGACCGTCGGAAACGCGGAGCAGAACGGGGGAGCCGGAGGCGAAACCGAGGAGAACGTCTTTCGAAAGTCCTTGTCGACGTTTCCGGCGCCGTCGTCGTAGCGGCAGTGGAGAAAGGCGATGTCGCGAGCCGGGTCGTAGACGACCGACCCCCGGAGAAAGCCGTCGGATGGATCGAAGTCGAAGAGCTCGTCGCGCACGCTCGAACCCTCCGTCACGCGGCGCTCGGCGAAGAGATTGGGAAGAGCCGAGCCGCCGGAGGGCGGGCCGCTGATCCAGTTCGACGGCTTCCAGTCCGTGAAGATCGTGCGCGCATCGTTTCCGATGGAGCCGGTGTGGGTCTCCGTGTCGTAGTGGCGGCCGCTGCTCTCCCAGTCGCCCGTGGCATTCGCGAACGCGGCCTCGTGGAAGAGGCAGTTGGAGCAGTTCCCGGCTCCGTAGATGGTCCTCTCCGACTGAAGCCTCCGATTGCCTTCGAGGTTTGCCGGATCGTCGTACTCGAACTTACGCCGGACCGTGCGCACCGCCTTGCTGGCGCAGAACGGAGCGTCGCCTGGAGTTCCGGAGCACGCGAGACTCGGCGGCGACGCGGTGTTCGGATCGCTCTCGAAGACGCGCTCCTCGATGTCCGCGCCGACCCGGTCGCCGGGCACGGTGGGCCGGGTGGTCCCCTGAGGCGCGGCGTTGATCTTCGGGCTTCCGAGAAACAGCGTCGCCTTCGCCCGGCGCACGCCCGCGCTTCCGGAGGCGTTCTGGTCCGTCGCGGGGTAGACGACGACGGTCAGGGACTGCGGCTCGTCGGGGTCGTCTGCAGAGCCGGATTCGCCGAAAGGGAAGGCGTACTGCGAATACGTGGTGACTCCGACGCGCCCTCGCACAGGCTCCGTCTCGGTGCGCTTCGAGACCCCGCGTTGAGAGTCGATCCAGCGCGCCTCGTTATCCTCCGAGCAAACGGCGACGGAGTCGAGAAGAGGCTCGGGGCCGCCGCCGCCGGGACAGGCGAGGGAGCCGAGCGAAACCGTCGTCGAGGCTGTGGCTGGAGGCGGGAGTCCCGGACAGTTCGGTACGACGGCTCCCGCGCGGCCGTGAAAGAACACGTACCCGCCCCAGCAGTACTCGACCGTCCCGCCGGTCGGCAGAGTCAGCTTGGTGAGGCGTTCGTCATGGACAAACTTGTACTTCGGTGCGCCGGCGAGGTCCGAAGGCAGCTGCAGCTCCTTCAATCGCTGCAGATTTACTGCGAGCTTCTGTGTCGGGCCGCAACGGTGCGTGTATGCGTCGTAAGGGGCGTCGTACGTCAGGGCCCAGGTTCGGGTCGCCTGCGCCCCCGCGACGAAGACCGGGAAATCGATGGAGGTGACCATACCGTCGAGAAAGCCGTTGTTGCCGCGGTTGACGTGGATGCTCCGGCCGGAAGGCAGCGTGATGTCCTTTGGAATCCAGCCTCCCGAGCCCGCGGGAACCTTCATCTGCATCGACGCGGTGGTTCCGGGCGAGCACGAGGAGGCGCCGTAGGTCCACCGGGGATACGGCCCCGTCGAATAGGTCACGCTGTAGCCGTTGCCGTGCGGGTCGGTGAGCGAGCCGAGATACCAGCCGTCTCGTCCGCGTCCGAAGTCGTGCGTGTAGCTTTCTCCCGGTGTGTCGTCGAAGCCCGAGACCTGCTTGTCGAAGACGTAGTGGTTGCCGTCGCCGTCCCACATCTCGAAGGGACCCGATCCCTTCAGGAAGAACTGCGTGCCGTCGCCGGTCACTCGGCCGTTGCCCAGCACCTTGTTGAACATGTGCTGGCTGCCGTCGGGGCCGAAGTAGCAATTGCCGGAAGTCAGTCCCTGGCGGCACTGCTTGATCGCTCCGAGAGTCAGCTCCCAGCCGATGCCGAGCGCCGAGTTGCCGGCCAGCGGCTTGTAGACGAAGTCGGAGGGTTGCTGCAAGGGATTTCCGTAGTCGTCGACGCGCGATGTGTAGACGAGCATCAGCTGAACGCGGAGCTTCGGACCGATGGGATAGGACGGTCCGACCGCGATCGGGACGGTCAGCTGGCCGTTGTAGAGATTGATGGAATCGACGGGTCCATGGTCGAAGACGCTCTTCGTGTAGCCGGGCGCCGCGTCGGCGTCGTTGTCGGGACCGTTCTGTGCCCCGGCGGGCGCGGCCGCCGCGAGCATGGCCGAAAAGCCGAGCACTCGGGCAAGTCTCTTTGACATGTTCGCCACTCCTCCTCGAGGAGTTCGCCGGCGAATCTCTGGCTATGAATTGTCGCGAGCGGAACGCCCGGCGCTGCGCGATAAACTCCGAGGAGTGCCGCGCATCCACCGACTCGACGGTCCGGTCATCGACCGCATTGCCGCCGGAGAAGTCGTCGAGAGGCCGGCGTCGGCCGTCAAGGAGCTCGTCGAGAACGCGCTGGACGCGGGCGCTTCGCGGATCGAGGTCGAGATCGACGGAGGCGGGATCTCGCGGATCCTGGTTCGCGACGACGGCTCGGGGATGGCTCCGGAGGACGCGCGGCTGGCCCTCGAGCGCCATGCGACCTCGAAGATCGCCTCGGACGCCGACCTGGTGCGCGTCGGGACGTTCGGCTTCCGGGGCGAGGCGCTGCCGTCGATCGCGTCGGTCTCGCGCCTGCGACTGACGACCTCGGACGGGACTTCGCCGGAGGCGCTGCGAATTACGGTCGACTACGGCGGCAAGCCGACCGAGCAACCGGCGGCGCGGCCGCGGGGGACCGACGTACTGGTCGAAGGCCTCTTCGAGAAGACGCCCGCACGCCGGAAGTTCCTGTCGTCGCCGGAGGCGGAGGCGCGAGCGGCGGCGGCCGCGGTGACGAAAGCCGCGCTCGCCTCTCCCTCGGTCGCCTTCTCGCTTCGCTCGAACGATCGCGAGACGCTGGAGGCGCCGGCGGCGGTGGATCGCGGATCGCGGATTCTCCAGATCTTCGGCAAGGAGACGCTGGGGGAGCTCGAGGTCTTCGAGGCGCGCTCGGGCGGATTGCGGGTCCTGGGTTACGCGACGCGCGGCTCGGTCACCTTCCCCAGCCGCCGCTACCAGTACCTCTTCGTCAACGGCCGGCCGATCGAGGACCGCGCGCTGGGACGCGCGATCAGCCAGGCCTCGCGGGACGCGATCCGGCTGGACCGCCATCCGGGAGTTTTCCTGTTCCTGACCGCCGATCCGGGCGCCGTGGACGTCAACGTGTCGCCGGCGAAGACGCAGGTGCGCTTCGCGGATTCGGCGACTGCGTTTCGGCTGGTGTACCACGCGGTCCACTCGGCGCTCCTGGCGGGCAAGGAGGAGAGGCGGCTCCGGCCCGTCCCAACGGGTTCCGTCGTCGCCGAGTCTTCGGCGCCGTATCGCGATCCGTTCTCGGCGCCTCCGGGCGCGCCCGCCGTCGTGCCGCCTCCGCCGCAACGCGAGACGGGGGAGGAGGAGATTCGTCCGCCGGCGCCTCCGGAGAAGCGGCCGCCCGACATCCTTCCGATCGGACAGCATCGCGAGTCCTACATCCTGGCCAGCGGCCCGGAAGGGCTTCTCATCATCGACCAGCACGCGGCGCACGAGCGCACGCTCTACGAGAGGATCCGCGACCGCATCGCGTCGGGCCGGGTCCTTTCACAGCGCCTCCTCCTGCGCGTCCTCTTCGAGGCCTCACCCGAAGAGGTCGAGACGCTCGCCCGGCAGTTTCCGGATCTCCAGGCGGCCGGCTTCGAAGTCGAGCCGATGTCTGGCCGCTCCTACGCGATCGCGGCGCTGCCGGCCGAGGCCACGGGACGGGATCCCGCCGAGACGCTCCACATGGCCCTCGCGTCGCTCGCCGACGCGGGAACGGCCGACGAGGCGCTCCGACGCGACCGGCTCGCCGCGAGCGTGGCGTGCCGGTCGGCGGTGACCATTCGGTACCACCTCGCGCCCGAGGAGATCCGACACCTCGTCGCGGAGTGGTCGAAGACGCAGGACCGGTTCACCTGCCCCCACGGCCGGCCCGTGGTCCTCTCGATGACGGAAGAGGACCTGGAGAAGTACTTCAAACGGCGCTGATCGGAATAGACTTCCCGCCCATGGACCGTCGAAAATTTCTGCACGGCGTCGGTGCAACCGCCGCGTCTCTGGCGCTTCCCTCGCCCGGACGCTCCGCGCCCGCGGACCTGAGTCCCATCTACGCAGAGATCCCGAAGCGGCACGGCGAGGCCGTGAAGCGCCTCCAGGAATGGATCCGCCTGCCGTCGATCGCGGCCGAGAAGCGGAACATGAGCGAGGGCTGCGAGCTCATGATCCGGATGCTCAAGGACGCGGGCTTCGATCGCGCGGTCCGCGTGGATACGACGGGCCAGCCCGGAGTCTTCGCCACGCTCGACGCCGGTGCGCCCCGCACGGTCGGCCTCTACTTCATGTACGACGTGAAGCAGGCGGATCCGGCGGAGTGGTCCTCGCCTCCGTTCGAGGCCGCGATCGTCGAGAAGGAAGGGTTCGGCAGGGTCGTCATGGGACGCGGCGCGGTCAACCAGAAGGGCCCCGAGTCGGCCCTTCTCGCGGCGCTCCACGCGTATCGGGGCGCGGGACGCAAGCCTCCCGTGAACCTGGTGCTCGTCGCCGAAGGCGAAGAGGAGATCGGCTCGCCGCACTTCCCCGAGATCGTGCGGCAGCCCGACGTCGTCAGGGCGCTCGGAAAGTGCTCCGGGCTCTTCATGCCGAGCGCGGCACAGGGGCCCGACGGCGTGGTCACCGTCAGCCTCGGCGCCAAGGGCGTGATCGAGTGCGAGCTCGTCGCGAGCGGCGAGCGCTGGGGACGCGGGCCGTCCAAGGACGTCCACTCGAGCAACCGGGCGCGGCTGGACGCCCCGGCCATGCATCTCGTCCAGGCCCTGGCGACGCTGGTCGAAGCCGACGGCAACACGCCGGCGATCCCGGGCTTCGCGGACAAGGCCCGGCCGATCTCGGCGGCCGAGAAGGCTATGGTCGCGGAAGCCTCGCGGAGGCTGCGACGAGAGCCTCGTGAAGAAGCAGCTCGGCGTCCAGAAGTGGATCGCCGACGCGACGTGGGAAGAGGCCCTGGAACGGTTCGTGTCGAAGCCCACGGTCAACATCGAGGGAATCGTCGGCGGCTACACGGGTCCCGGCGGGAAGACCGTCCTGCCGCACCAGGCCGTGGCCAAGCTCGACCTGCGCCTGGTGCCCGACATGAAGGCGGCGGAGTGCTTCGAGGCGCTGAAGGCGCATCTCGCCGAAGAAGGGCTTCGGCGACATCGAAGCGAAGATGACGGGCGGCTACGACCCTAACAGCACGCCGGCGGACGCGGCCCTCATCCGCGCGCAACAGAATGTGTACCGGCACGGGGGGTTCGATCCGATCCTCTGGCCGCGCAACGCCGGATCGTGGCCGGGATACGTCTTTACCGGTGAGCCGCTGCGACTGCCCGCCGGCCACTTCGGGTTGGGGTACGGCACCGGCGCGCACGCTCCCGACGAGTACTACGTGCATCGAGTCGATCGAATCCGAAGATCCAGGGTTTCGATGGCGCAACGAAGTCCTTCGTGGATTACCTGCAGGAGCTAGCGACGATCTCCTGATTCGAGTTCGGGATCCCTCGCTACGCTCGGGATGACGGCGTCATCCCGGGGAGCGAGCCAGCCACCAACGGCAAGCCCCCGGCAGTAGGCAACGCCGAGCGAAGCTCGGCGTTAACCGACGAGGGATCCCGTGATCGCCGAGAATCAGGAGGACCGCGGCGGCATCCCCACCTGCGAGTCGTGCTCGCGGCGGCGCTTGCGGATGTGGCCCACGATGAGGATCAGGCCGAGCAGGATGAATGCGCCCGGAGCGCCCCATGTGTCCATGAAGCTCCAGTCGATCTCGAAGTAGCGGTCGATCAGCCACAGCGAACCGAGTCCGACCAGGATCACGCCCCACAGCAGCGAGCCCGCTCCGGACGGCGCTTTCAGCGCCTCCGCTCCGGCGAAGCCCGACTCGGCGATCTGGCCGCGGTTGATGGCCTTGGCCTGGCGCACCGCGTCGATGATCCCGAAGAACCATACGAATGCGATCAGCGGGCCGAAGAATTCGCCGCCGTTTCCGTGCGACGTCAGCGCGATCAGCAGCACGAACGCGCCGCCGATGATGAAGCCGCGCTGGTACAGGCCGAGATAGATGTGCCCGAGGCCCGGGAAGCAGGACAGGAACCCCGCGAGGCCGGGCGACTTGCGCTCGACGATCACCGTCGGAGGCGCAGCCGGCGGCACCACGACCACCGGCGGAGCCGCGGGCGGCGGCGGGGCGGAAGCGGCGGGGTTTTGAAACTCGTTCATGACTTTCTCCTACTCGTGTCTTCTCGTCGTCCTTACACACGAAAACGGGCGGGGAAAGGTTCCCGTCGAGGGTTCCCCGCCGTCGCGAAGCCGTCCTCTCCGTTCGCGCCGCCCTTCTCGCGGCCCAGACGCGGTTTGGCCGGCGCCTTCTTGGATTCCGGGCGCCACACGATTCCGATCGCGGTCGAGACGGCCGCGCGGCCGTATCCGCCGATGTGTCCCTTCCAGATCGCGAGCGTTCGCGTCGCGCGCTCGTTCAGCGCTCCGAGCCGGTCGCCGAGAGAGCTGCGCGCGACGGTGACCGCCTGGCTCGCCGTCTGGCCCAGCTTCGCGAAGCCCGGAGCCCGCACGACCGCCGTCGGATTCCAGCCGAGCAGCATCACGGCGACCGCGGCCGCGTACGCATACGCGATGAACGCTTTACCCGAGAGAAGCACGCGCCAGCCCGTTCGCTTCTTTCTCCGGCCGCGCGGCGACCAGACGCGTGCCGAGCCAGGGCGGCGTCGGCGGCGCGACGAGATCGTTCGTCGTGGCGAGCACGACGGCCGCTTCGGTGCAGCCCGCGCAGCGCGAGAGGTGCCCGTCGAGCCGTTTCGCGTCGGCGGACCGCAGCTCTCCTTCGGCCCTCTCGGCCAGCAGGAGCGCCGCGCCCTCGCAGCTCACCCGTCATCGTCGGAATCGCGAGCAGCGACTGTCGGAGGCTCCGGCTCCGACCGCGAGCGACCAGTCCGTGGGTCAAGCCTTCGACGCGCTCGACGTCGCGCGCGAGAGCCTCGCACTGCGGGCAGGTGCGCCGGTGCGCCGCCATCTGCGTGACCGGCGCGCCCGCGACGAATAGCTTCTCGAGCTCGCGGCAGTTCATGCGATTCCCGCCGCGGCCATCGCGAAGGACGCGATGGCGCCGGCGGTCCCCTTCGCCTCGTGGCGCTCACGGATCTGGCGCGCGACCTCCGCGCGGGCGCGGAAGAGTCGCGACTTGACGGTCCCTTCAGGAAGCTCCAGGGCCTTCCCGATCTCGTCGTAGGCCAGACCGTTCAGGTCCCGGAGGATCAGGATCTCGGCCAGGTCCTCCGGGATCTGCCGAGCGCCGAGAAGAGAAGCTGCGTGCGCTCCTTCTTCAACGCCATGCTCGCCGGGTCGTCGTCGGACTTCAGAAGCGACGTCACGGCTTCGTCGGAGACGAAGCGGAACGACTTCTCGCGTTTGCGGCGCCGGTACCGGTCGATGCAAAGGTTGCGGGAGACCGACAGGACCCAGGCCACGAGCGGAAAGCCGCCGTCGTAGCGATGGAGGTTCTCGAAAAGCTTCAGGAAGATCTCCTGCGACAGCTCTTCGGCGTCTTCGCGCTTGAGCGTGAAGTGGTACGAGATCGCGTAAACCTTGGCTCCGAACCGATCCACGAGCTCCCTCCAGGCTTCGTCGTCGCCTTTCCGGCAGCGTGCGACCAGGTCCTTTTCGTCGGTGGTGCTCACGCTTGCCTCATCGACACAAGACGCAAGTTCGTCGCGAAAGTTCGCAGGAGAGAGGGCCGGGAATCAGCTCCCAAGTCACTGATCCGTATGAGGTTATCCAGGTGAGAGCACCGGGGTTTTCACCTTCTGTGGGAAAAAGGCATACCCCAGGAGCTTGTAGCAGAGCTTGGCGATCATGAAGTCGGGGGCCCGGTTGCCGGCCAAGGGGGAGTGCTCGACGATGTCGGCCCCGATGATCCGCCTCTCCGAGGCGACCCGGCGCAGGATCGCGAGGGCCTGGTCGTACGTGCCGCCGCCCGGCTCCGGCGTTCCGGTGCCCGGAACCAGCGAACCGTCGAAAAAGTCGACGTCGAAGGTCACATAGACCTCGGAAGTGAGGCGCGAGAACGCCTTCTCCATCCAGACGTCGGAGCGGTGCATCTCGCGATTGGAGACGATCGTCGTCGTCGCCCCGCTCCGGACGTAGTCCACTTCTTCCCTCGAGATCGAGCGGATGCCGACCTGGACCGTCGGGATACCGAGCTCGACCCATCGGCGCGCGGCGCAGGCGTGGGAGTACTTCTGGCCCTCGTACTCGTCGCGCAGGTCGCCGTGGGCGTCGAAGTGGAGGATCGACATCTTCGGGTAAGCGGCGCGGTGAGCGCGGATGGGACCGGGAGCGATCGAGTGCTCGCCGCCGAGCGTGAGGACGAATCGCTTCGGCGAGATGAGCCCGCCGACGACCGCCTCGAGGCCGTTGACGCACGCCTCGGGCTCCATGTCGTCCGGCAGCCACGCCGGCAGAGTGTGGACCCCGACCTTGTAGACCTCTTCGTCGAGTTCGTCGTCGTAGAGCTCGACGTAGTGGGACGCCTCGATGATCGCGGTCGGCCCGTTCTTCGTTCCGACGCCGTAGGAGACGGTGCGCTCGTACGGGCACGGCAGGACCAGGGCGCGGCTCTTCTCGAGAGTGTTTTCTTCGGGCGGAATCCCCAGGAAGTTCGACGAGAGATACATGGCGGGGATCTTATCGCCGCGGCCCAGCCTACGGAGCGGCCCTGCGACGCCCTCCGCGCCGGCGTCGGCGGCGCACCGGGGGAGGCAGCGGCGCGATCTCTCCGGTCTCTCGCGCGCGTTCGATCCGGGCGAGAACCGCGCGCCACTCCCGGACGAGCTCCTGCCCGCGGCCGGTCGACATCGCGGTCAGCTCGAAGAGCTCGAGCGCCGTCGGAAAGGACTCCCGGAACGCGATCCGCCGCGTGGCGATCTTCGAATCCGGGCGATGCGAGAGCTTCCCGATGATCGAGAGAGCCTGCTTGATTCGCTCGCTCGTCGCGCGCGGCAGCGACATCCGCAGGGCCAGGGGCGAGACGACGTCCTCGATGATCGTCGAGAGGCGTCCCGGATCCGGCTCCCTGTCCGGCGCCGCCTCGCGCACCCGGGCGCGCACGATCGGGATGAAGAGCAGCGCGAAGAGGACGCCGTCGCTGAACGGCCGGCCGCGCCGCCGCTCGGCATCCAGCACCTCGAGCAGGGCCCAGAAGAGGTGTCCGGTCCCGCCGGCGTGGTCCGGATCGATCTGGCGCAGAACCGAGGCGAGCTCCGGCAGGAGCGCGTCCAGGAGGCCGACCTCGCGCATCAGCAGGAGCGTGGGGAGCGCGTGCCCGCCGCGCAGCGCCTGCGCCAGCTCCTCCGTGACGCGGGGCGGCGCCGACTTCACGATCTCCTTGCGGTGGCGCAGAATCGCCTCGTAGGCGTCGGGCGTGATCGCGAAACCCAGGCGGCTGGCGAACTCGACGGCCCGCATCATCCGCACCGGGTCTTCCTGAAACCGGACGTCGGGATCGCCGATCGTGCGAATCAGCCCGGCCTCCAAGTCGTCGAGACCGCCGACGTAGTCGATCACCGAGAAGTCCGCGATGTCGTAGAAGAGCCCGTTGATCGTGAAGTCGCGCCGGAACGCGTCCTCGCGGGGAGTTCCGAAGGTGTTGTCGGAGGTCTGGAGGAGCTCGGAAGCCCCGCCCTCGCCCGGTTCGGCCCGACGCCGGAAGGTCGCCACTTCGATCACCTTCCCGTTGGCGAACAGGATGTGCGCCAGCCGGAAGCGGCGCCCGATCAGCCGGCAATTGCGGAAGAGCTTCCGCAACGCCGGGGGATGCGCGTCGGTGCCGACGTCGAAATCCTTGGGCACCCGGCCGAGCATCAGGTCGCGGACCGAACCGCCCACCAGGTAGCCCCTGTAGCCTGCGGTCCGCAGCCGATAGAGGACTTTCAGAGCGTCCGGGTCGATGCGGGCGCGCGAGATGGGGTGCTCGGCCCGAGGACGGATGCGGGGAGGAAGCTCGGCCGGGACGGGGGACGGAGAGTCCGGTTCTCCGACGGGAGCGCGGCGGTCGTTAATGAAGATTCGCCCCTCTCTGCACTCGACCCACGATTCTAGCTTAAGCCATTGACAGAAAGGATGTTTTGACTTTGCACCAGCCGTAGGAAAGAATACGCCGTTTCGTAGATCCCGAGAAACTGAGGAGGTCGAAGAGCATGAGGCTCCGTATCTTCGTCGCGGCCGGAGTGGCGGCGGCGCTCGCCCTGACCCTGGCTTGCGGCTCGAAGGAAGGTAGTTCGTCGGAGATTCCGATCGGCGAGTACGGCTCGCTGACGGGCGGGATTGCGACCTTCGGGATTTCCACGCGGGATGCCTCCCAGCTCGCCATCGACGACATCAACAAGAAGGGCGGCGTGCTCGGAAAGCAGATCAAGCTCTACGTCGAGGACGACCAGTCCAAGCCCGAAGAGGCGGCGACGGTCGTCACCAAGCTCATCAATCAGCAGCACGTCGTCGCCGTCCTCGGCCAGGTCGCTTCGTCGCACTCCCTCGCGGCGGCGCCGATCTGCCAGGCCAGCCAGATTCCGATGATCTCGCCCTCCTCGACCAACCCGCGCGTGACGCAGGTCGGCGACTACATTTTCCGTGTCTGCTTCATGGACACCTTCCAGGGCGCCGTGATGGCGCACTTCGCGTACGACACGCTGAAGGCCAGGAAGGTCGCGATCCTCGTCGACGTGCGCAGCGACTATTCCGTCGGCCTCCAGACCTTCTTCGGCCAGGCCTTCAAGAAGCTCGGCGGGACGATCGTCTCGGAGCAGTCCTTCAGCCAGGGCGACTCCGACTTCCGGGCGCAGCTGACGGCCATCAAGGCGGCCGCTCCCGACGCCGTCTACGTACCGGGCTACTACACCGAGGCCGGGACCATCGTCTACCAGGCGCGCGAGCTCGGCATCACGGTGCCGTTCCTCGGCAGCGACGGCTGGGATTCGCCCAAGCTCTGGGAGATCGGCGGGCCGGCATTGAACGGCTGTTACTTCTCCAACCACTACTCGACGGACGACCCGAATCCGATCGTCCAGAAGTTCGTCACCGACTACAAGGCCAAGTACAACGCGATGCCCGACGCGCTGGCCGCCCTCGGCTACGACGCCGCCCGAATTCTGATGGACGCCATTTCCCGGGCGGGCTCGACCGACGGCGCCAAGATCCGCGACGCGATCGCGGCCACCAAGGACTTCCCCGGCGTGACCGGAACCATCACGATCAACAAGGAACGCAACGCCGTCAAGTCGGCGGTCGTCCTCAAGGTCGAGAACGGGAAGTACCTTCTGGCGGAGACGGTCAAGCCCGAACAGGTGAGCCCGTAGGGGCTGTCCCGGGGGCGGAGAGCGTGCAGGGACGCGGCTCTTCCGCATGACCACTTTCTTCCAGCAACTGGTCAACGGCCTGTCGCTCGGGTCGATCTACGCCCTGATCGCTCTGGGTTACACGATGGTCTACGGCGTGCTGCGCCTGATCAACTTCGCGCACGGCGACGTCTACATGGTCGGAGCCTACGTCGGCTACTACCTGTCGCGCCGCCTGCGCGGGGACGAGCCGTCGCTCCTCGGGGCGCTCTTCGTGATGGTCGCTTCGATGGCGGTCTGCGCCGTGCTCGGCATGTTGATCGAGCGGCTGGCGTACCGGCCGGTCCGGCGCGAGGCGAGGCTAACGCTCCTGATCACGGCCATCGGCGTCTCCCTGTTCATCGAGAACGTCGCGCAGCTCGTCTTCGGGCCGGATCCCAAGTTCTTTCCCTCGCTCGCGCCCCGCGCCGACTTTCGCCTCGGCGGCGTCCATCTGACGAGCGAGCAGCTCACCGTCATCGTGATGTCGATGCTGCTGATGGTCCTGCTGCGGTTCTTCATCCTGAAGACGCGGACGGGCAAGGCGATGCGCGCGGTCTCGTTCAGTCTCGACGGCGCGCGGCTGATGGGCATCTCGACGGACAAGATCATCGCGATCACGTTCGCCGTGGGCTCGGCGCTGGCGGCGGCCGCGGGTGTCCTGATCGGGATGCAGATCCCCAAGATCGATCCGCTGATGGGCATCATGTACGGCCTGAAAGCCTTCGTCGCGGCCGTGCTGGGCGGAATCGGCTCGATCCCCGGCGCCGTCCTCGGAGGCCTCCTGATCGGCACCTCCGAAGTGATGGTCGTCGGTTACCTGTCGTCCACGTACCGGGACGCGATCGCGTTCGCCATCCTCATCCTCGTCCTGATCCTGCGGCCGCAGGGCCTCCTCGGCCGCGTCCAGAAGGAAAAGGTGTGAGGGGGCTTCTCACCGCACTGGCCGTGCTGGGCGGTCTGCTCCTCGTCAACGGAGTCCTGTCCGGCCGGCTCGTTCCGGGAATCGCGGTGTCGCCGTATTTCATACAGGTGCTGTGCCTGGCCGGCATCAACATCACGCTCGCCGTGTCGCTGAACCTCATCAACGGCTTCACGGGTCAGTTCTCGATCGGCCACGCGGGTTTCATGGCGATCGGCGCCTACGCGTCGGCGTACTTCACCGTGACCTACGGCGAGAAGTTTCGCCAGGCGTTGGCGTTCCTGCCGGCGCCGGGTCAGCAGAGCCTCCTGCTCCTGACCGGCCTCGCGATCGGCGCGTTCCTCGCCGCGATCGCCGGATTCATCGTCGGCGTGCCGTCGCTCCGCCTGCGCGGCGACTACCTCGCGATCGTGACCCTGGGATTCGGGGAGATCATCCGGGTCTTCATCCTCAATATCGACGCCGTGGGCGGAGCGCGCGGCTTCTCGGGGATCCCCAAGCTCGCGAACTTCTTCTGGATCTACGCCTTCGCGGCTCTGACGATCCTGATCGTCTACCGGATCGTGCACTCCTCCTTCGGGCGGACGCTGATCGCGATCCGCGAAGATGAGATCGCCGCCGAAGCCATGGGGGTGCATACCACGCGCGCCAAGGTCATCTCGTTCGTGGTGTCCTCGGCGCTCGCGGGCGTGGCCGGAGGTCTCTTCGCGCACTACCTGATGTACGTCCATACCAACTCGTTCACGTTCCTGAAGTCCTTCGAGATCATCATCATGATCGTCATCGGAGGTCTGGGCTCGATCTCGGGCTCGGTCCTGGGCGCCGTCCTGTTCATCAGCCTGACGGAGGGTCTTCGCCAGTTCGCGCAATACCGGATGATCCTGTTCTCGCTTCTGCTCATCGTGATCATGATCGTCCGGCCGCAGGGCATCCTCGGGCACAAGGAATTCGTGACCTTCCTGACGAGGCGCCGGCGTGGCATCGGCGGAGCTCCGGGCTCGGTTTCCGTCGGAGACTGACGGTGTCCGTTCTCGAGCTTTCCAGGGTGACCATGCGCTTCGGAGGCCTCGTGGCCGTCAACGAGCTCGACCTGAATATCGCGCCCCGCCAGCTCTACGGCCTGATCGGCCCGAACGGGGCCGGCAAGACGACGGTCTTCAACGTCATCACCGGCGTGTACACGCCGACGTCCGGACGGATCGCCTTCCAGGGGGATTCGATCGAGGGCCAGCGCTGCGGCAAGATCACGCGCCGGGGCATCGCGCGAACGTTCCAGAACATCCGCCTCTTCGCCAACATGTCGGTCCTCGACAACGTCAAGGTCGCGTTCGACTGCCGGCAGGCCACGACGCTGACGACGGCGGTCCTCCGGACTCCCGCGCACCGCGAGGAGGAGGAGCGCGTGGACCGGGAGAGCCGCGAGCTCCTCAAGATCTTCAAGCTGGACCACCTCGCGGAAGAGAGAGCGCGCAACCTCCCGTACGGGAGCCAGCGGCGGCTCGAGATCGCGCGCGCGATGGCCACCGCGCCGCGCCTGCTCCTCCTCGATGAGCCGGCGGCCGGCATGAACCCGCAGGAGTCCAACGAGCTCATGGACCTGATCCGCTGGATCCGGGACCGTTTCGGCATGGCGGTCCTCTTAGTCGAGCACAACATGAAGGTCGTCATGGGAATCTGCGAGACCGTCCACGTGCTCGACTACGGCTCGACGATCGCGATCGGGAAGCCCGCCGAGGTCCAGCGCGACCCCAAGGTCATCGAGGCCTACCTGGGGGGCGCGTGAGCGCGGTTCTGGAAGTTCACGACCTGACGGTCTCCTACGGCGCCATCAAAGCGGTCAAGGGCGTGTCGCTGAGCCTCGGGGAGGGCGAGATCGTGACGTTGATCGGCGCCAACGGAGCCGGCAAGACGACGACGCTTCGCGCGATCATGGGCCTGGTGCCGTGCGCCGCGGGAGAGGTTCGCTATCACGGGAAGCCGACGCGCAGCACGGCGACTCACAGTCTCGTCCGCGACGGCCTGGTCCTCGTGCCGGAGGGGCGCGTCATCTTCGCCAACCTCAGCGTCCAGGAAAACCTGGAGATGGGCGCCTACACGCGGCGCGACAAGGACATCGCCCGCGACTTCGAAAAGGTTTACGTCCTGTTTCCGAGGCTCAAGGAGCGCATCAAGCAGACCGCCGGCACCCTGTCGGGAGGCGAGCAGCAGATGCTCGCGATCGGCCGCGCGCTGATGTCGCGGCCGAAGGTGCTCCTCCTCGACGAGCCGTCCCTGGGACTGGCGCCCATCGTCGTCCATGCGATCTTCGAAGCCATCGAGGAGATCCACAGAAACGGCGTCCCCGTGCTTCTCGTCGAGCAGAACGCCAACGCGGCCCTGCGCCACTCCAACCGCGCCTACGTGCTCGAGACGGGCTCGGTCGCGCTCGAAGGGACCTCCGCCGAAGTCGCCGCGAATCCGAAGGTCAAAGAGGCGTACCTGGGGGAGTGACACGGGCTCGCGAGCGTTGCGAGCGAAGGCCGTGTCATCCCGAGCGTAGCGAGGGATCCCGGACTCGACACGCCACCTTCGCAATCGAGCGCGGGATCCCTCGTCGCTGCGCTCCTCGGGATGACGGGGCGCTGCGCCCCCAGTGTTACCGCTTCCCGATTTCCACCCACGGCTGCGGATACTTCGGCCCGGTGTACTCGGCGCGCGGTCGGATCAGGCGGTTGTTCGCGTACTGCTCCAGAACGTGCGCCGTCCAGCCGGAAACGCGGGAGACGGCGAAGATCGGCGTGAAGAGCTCGGTCGGGATTCCGAGCACGTGGTACAGCGAGGCGGAATAGAAGTCGACGTTCGCGTTGAGCTTCTTCTGCTCCCGGACGACCTGTTCGATGCGGCGGGAAAGGTCGTACCAGAGCGTCTCGCCGGAAGCCTCCGCGACGGCGCGCGACATCTCCCTCAGGTGCGTGGCGCGCGGGTCTTCGGTCGTGTACACGCGATGACCGAAGCCCATGATCTTTTCTTTCCGCGCCAGCCGGGCCCGGATCAGCTCGTCCGCCCGGTCGAGCGATCCGATCTCGAGAAGCATCTTCATCACGCCCTCGTTGGCGCCGCCGTGGAGAGGGCCCTTGAGGGTCGCGATCGCCGACGTGACGGCGGCATGCATGTCGGCCAGCGTCGCCGCGGTCACCCGGGCGGCGAACGTGGACGCGTTCAGCTCGTGGTCGGCATGGAGGACGAGCGCCGTGTCGAAGGCCTGGACCGCCGCCGATCTCGCCGTCTCCCCGGTCATCATCCGGAGGAAGTCGTCGGCCTGCGTCCGGCCCGGATCGGGTGGAACGACCGGCTTGCCCTGGCGGATCCGGTGGATGGCGGCGACGATCGTGGCGAGCTGCGCCGTCAGCCGCACGGCTTTCCGGCGGTTCGCCTCGGGCGTCATCGCCGTGCCGTCGGGATCGTAGGCCGACAGCGCCGACACGGTCGTGCGGAGCGCGTCCATGGGAACGCTCTCGCGCGCGATGACCGCGATCAGCTCGAGGGCCTTGGCCGGAATCGCTCGCTGTCGGCCGAGCGCCGTCTGCAGCGCCGTCAGCTCCTCTGAGCGCGGCAGCCTTCCTTCCCATAGGAGGAAACAGACCTCTTCGAAGGAGGCCTTGCCGGCGAGCTCGTGAATGTCGATGCCGCGGTAGGAGAGAACCCCTCTCTCCCCGTCGATGTAGCAGATCGCGGAATCCGCCGCGACGACGTCTTCGAGGCCCTGAGTCTCCGTCATGCTCCCTTCTCGACGGCCCTGGGAATGACGGGATCGAGCCCCGGGAACTTCGCCAGCCAGTCACGACGCTCCTGCCGGAGCTTGTCGACGAGGCCGGCGTACTCCTCCGGGCTGTAGTAGGAGCGCGGGTCGTACTTCGAGAGGTCGATGCCGGGGACTTCCGCCGGGACCTCGTAGCCCCAGTCGGGATCCTGCTTCCAGCGGATCCCCTCCTTTGCGATCTGCTTCATGATCTCGGTCGACGCCTTGATCGTGACCTTCTCGCCCGGGAAGCCCGCCTTCGCCCCGATCGAGCCGGTGTTCAGGATGTAAGCCTGCATGTCCGGGTTCGCCCGCAGGATCTGGAGGACCCGGTTGCCCTCGTCGGCCTCCGGGCCCACGATGAACGGGTTCGTGCCGACCTCCCGCTTGGCCTGCCCGGCCTTCGTCGGGTCGCCCGCCGACGTCTCGATCGATTCGCCCAGCATGAAGTAGGCGGCGGCCTGCTCCGATGTCAGGCGCGCGCACACCGGAACGACGTCGTTGCGCCGGGTGATGAAGACGATCTTGTTGGCCTTTTCGAGGTCGATGCCGTCGCCGGTGCCCTTGATGAAGCGCCGCAGCACCACGCCCCGGCCGTTCGACGTGATCGAGGTGTCGAGGAAGTCGACCTTTCCGCCGGCGCCGACCTTGATGTTCTCGTACGCGGCGGTCGGGTGCGTGGCCGCGCCCCACAGAACCGTCTGCGAGGGCTCCAGCCCCTCGGTCTTGATGTAGAAGCCGTCCTCGGTCCCGAAGGCGCGCCCGTCGCGCGTTAAGAGAACGACGTCGTCCTGCTTGATGATGGCCTTTTCGGGCTCCTGCAAGCCGTGATCGTGGAGCGTGAGAGTCGTCTTGCCCGTGCCCGACAGGCCGAAGAGCAGGAAACCCACGTCGCGCAGCTCGCCGTCCGGTCCCATGACCCGGAGGATCTTCGAGCCGGCGTGGAGTCCCAGGCCGCCCTTGCGCTTGATCCAGTACATGGCCTGCCGGAGCATCGACTTCTTGGCTTCGCCGGGGTAGTCGGTGCCCAGGATGTACGTGTAGCCCTGGTTGACGTCGAGGAAGATCAGCGTCTCGGGCCAGTCGGGCACGTACACCGATACGAAATCCGGCTCCTTCGAGGAGTTCGAGGGGAAGAGCATGTTGTGCCACATGTACGCGATCCGGGCATACTCCTTCGGCACAATCAGGCGGCAGTGAATCGGAACTTCGTTGCTCATGCCCATGCGCCGGTCGACCTGGATCAGGTCCATCCGGGACAGGGCCTCCTGGACCTGGCGGATCTTCTCGCCGGCTTTGCCGGGATCGATCGACTGCTGCATCACGCCGACCGGCACGTCCGCGACCACGTAGGTCTTCTTGGCCGAGCGGTTCTTGATCCGGGTGGCGTAGACGGGGGAGCCGTACTCGGTCGTCGTCTCTTCGGCGTGGGCGAGGGCTCGAAGCTCCTCGCCGGAAAGATCCTTGGCGATGGATCGGCCCCGGATGGCTCGAGGGGAAACGGTTTCGACAGTGCTCATGAAGGCAAGTCCTTATTCAAGAGAGGGTTTCGTGCTCCCCGGGTGAGCCTGTATTTATACCAGATCCTTTCGTTCAGAGACCGATCTCATCGGCGATCGGCTTGAGGGTGTCGATCAGGAACTGGATGTGCTCCTCCAGGGGAACCCCCACGGCCGCCGCGCCGCCGTACACGTACGAACGGTCTACGGATCGCGCGAACGCCTTGTCCTTCAGGCGTTTGACGACCGAAGTGGCCGGCAGGTCGGCGATCTTCTTCGTCGGCCGGACCTTGACGCAGGCGCCGATGAACCCGACGAGCTCGTCACAGGCGTAGATCGCCTTCTTCATCGGCGTGTCCCTGGGAATGTTCATGTAATCGGCATGTGACTGGATGGTCTGGACCATTTCCTCGTCGTAGCCGCGCTCGCGGAGGATCCGGCCGCCCACGTGCAAGTGGGTGTCTTCGGTGGGGTTCTGCTCGTAGTCGAAGTCGTGGAGCATCCCGACGATGCCCCAGCGCTCGATCTCCCCGGGATCCATGACACCGGCGCGGCGGGCGCAGGCGCGCATGGCCTCCTCGACGGCGCGCCCGTGCTTGCGCAGCGCGTCGGACTCCGTGAACTCGTGAAGCAGCTCCCGGGCCTCGTCTCGGGTGGGCCAGCGTCCGCTGGTGCTCGTCACGCTCGGATTCTATCCGGTGTCCCTTCAATCGGCGGCGAGCAGCACGATGTCGCTTCGGGTCTGCTCGAGCCCGATCACGACCGAGGATCCGTCCTGCTTCCACGCGGCGCCCCAGAGCTGGGCACCCACGGGGAGCTTGCCCAAGCTTCGGTATGGATCCGTCGAGCGCGGATCCGCGACGAAGATCTCGGGTGACATCGTCGTGAAGCGCGCGACGGCGAGCAACCGTCGCCCGTCGGGGGCCCAGGCGAGCAGTCCGTTCGAGATGGCCGGACTCGGAGGGAGATTCTCCAGCCGCGGCTGGCCCGAGGGGTCCACGAACGCGATGCGGTTGCGCCGTGGCCTCGGCTCCGCGCTGGCCGGCTCCTGAATGAGATAGGCGATCAGGGGCTCGTGCGGGTTCCACGCCGGGGCGCGCGCGCTGGTGGGCGTCGGAACGCGCGAGACACGCCCATCGGCCAGGGAGAGCCGGTGGAGGCCCTCACCTTGGCCGGCCGGGGCGCAGAAGAGGATCTCCTTTCCGTCCGGCGACCAGGAGAGCAGGTCGACGACCTCTGCGCGATGGACCTCGCGGGGGGCTCCACCCTCGGAGGACACCAGCCAGATCCCCCGGAAGCCCGAACGATCGGACACGAAGGCGACCTGCGAACCGTCGGGGGAGAAGGCCGGGCATTCGTCCAGCGCGTTCCCGCTCGTCAGCGGCTGGGCTCCCGATCCATCCGGAGCGCCGATCCACAGGTTGCGATTCCCGGAACGGGCGGAGCTCCAGACCAGACGCTTCCCGTCGGATGAAAACGACGGGTCGGTATCTCCAAATGAGCCGTCGGTCAAGGGTTGTGAGGCCGTCCCTCCGGCGGTTGGAAACGCCACGAGCGCCGGGCGGGATTCGACGAGGGTCGCCACGACGCGACGGCCATCCGCCGCGACTTTGGGCTCCGCATATTCGCCGATGCCCGTCGTGATGCGAATCGCATCGCGGCCCGACGGGGGTAACCACCAGAGGCCGAGTCCGGCCGAGTCGGGGTTGGCGCTGTACAGCAGGCCGCCCCGACCTGGCATCGGGGCCGGGAACACCGCGCGTCGCGAGCTCGCGACGACGGGCTCGGCGGTCCCCCCCGCGGAGGGCACGCGCCAGATCTCGGAAGGCTCGCCGTTATACGAAGCGATCGTTCGGAGAAAGTAGATGAAACGCCCGTCGGAAGACCACGCCGGCGCGTGGATGTGGACGTAGCGCAGCAGTTCCTTTTCTCCGCCTCCGGCCACGTCGCTAACGTAGAGGCTGTCGCCTCCTCCTCCGCCCGCCCGGATGAATGCGAGGCGGCGGCCGTCCGGAGACCATCGGGCCGCGACTCCCCGTTCGAGGAGCTTTCGAGGAACCCCGCCGAGCGGAGCCGGCAGAACCCAGGTGGTGTGATCGTACGGCCCCGATCCCGGCACGGAGGCGGCGAACGAGATCAATGCGCCGTCCGGAGAGATGTCCAGCCCGCCGATGTCGGAGCGGAACATGATGTTGAGGGAGGCCTTCGCGGTGAGGTTGGCCGCTTCGCCTCCGGTGATGAACTGGGTCCAGACGTCGACCGGACCTCGTGCATCCGACAGGTAGGCGATCCACTTTCCGTCGGGAGAAATAGCGGGGGCGAAGGCTCGCTGCGGGCCGTGCGTGAGCCGAACGACGCGTCCGTAGCTCGGAGCAGTACCCGCACGGAAGAACAGCGGGCGCACGAGCCAACCGGCGGCAAACGCGGCCAGGGCGCCGGCGAGGACGAGCAGGATCGCTCCCGGTTTCCGGGGCAGAACACGTGCGGAGGCCGTGGGGATTGCCGCGGAGGCCGTGGGGATCGCTCCGGACGCGGCCGTCTCCCGCAGCGCATAGGCGAGGTCGCGCGCGGATTGGAAGCGCTCGTCGGGATTCTTCTCCAGGCAGCGCGCGACGAGTCGGTCGAGCGCGGCCGGGACGCCGGGCGCGCTCCGGGACACCTCAGCCGGCTGATCGCGCAGGATCGAGGCGAGAGACTCCCCGGTGGTCGCTCCGGTGAAGGCGCGCCGGCCCGTGAGCATCTCGTACAGCACTGCGCCGAAGGCGAAGATGTCGCTACGCGCGTCGGCGGGGCGCCCGCGAATCTGCTCCGGGGAAATGTAGCCCGCCGTGCCCATGACGACACCGGGTTCGGTGGAGGCCGGAGTTGTGGGCGCCGACGTCGCGTCGGTCGCACCGACCGGCGTTTCGACGCGAGCGAGCCCGAAGTCGAGGATCTTGACGCGGCCGTCCGTCGTCAGGAATACGTTCTCGGGCTTCAGGTCGCGGTGCACGATGCCCGCCGCGTGTGCGGCCGCCAGGCCCTCGGCGATCGACGTCGCGATTTCGACGGCCTTGCGCTCGGAGAGCCGCTCCTGGGCGAGCCGCTCGCGTAGCGTCTCCCCCTTCAAGAGCTCGGTGACGGCGTATGCGGTGCCGTCCACCTGTCCAAAATCGAAAAGCGAAAGGATGTTCGGATGCGACAGCGCCGCGACCGCGCGCGCCTCGCGCTCGAACCGCGCGAGAGCCTCGGGGGAGCCCGCGAAGCGCTCGGGCAGCACCTTGACGGCGACCTCGCGGCCGAGGCGCGTGTCACGCGCGCGGTAAACCTCCCCCATTCCGCCCGCGCCGAGCGGGTCCACGATCGCGTAGGGGCCGAGCCGGGCATCCGGAGCCAGGGTCATGAGGTCGGGCGGATTCTAGCCTCTGAGGCGGGTGGAGCGAAGCCCCGGCGACAAAGCTGCACACGAAAGTGTGCATTGGAGGCCACTTTTCGGTGCCATTCTGCAAGATTGTGGTTGATTTGACGCAAATTGACACTAGAATTCTGCTCTGACGTCAAGAAAAGGGAGGCGGCATGGCAAAGGCGAAGGTCCTGAAGTTCGATGCGGCGGGTCCGGGTCTCTCCAAGTCCGAGATTCTCAAGGTGTGCGAGGCGGAGAACGTCCGCTTCATGCGCCTGCAGTTCACCGACATCTTCGGCGTGATCAAGAACGTCGAGCTGCCGAGCTCGCAGTTCGGCAAGGCTCTCGACGGCGAGATCCAGTTCGACGGGTCGTCGATCGAGGGGTTCACGCGCATCGAAGAGTCCGACATGAACCTGGTGCCGGATCTGAACTCTTTCGCGATCTACCCATGGGCGCACTCCAACGGCGAGAAGGTCGGCCGCCTGATCTGCGACGTCTACAACCCCGACGGAACGCCGTTTCCGGGCTGCCCTCGCATGACGTTGAAGAAGCAGATGGACAAGGCCTCGGCCCTCGGCTACACGATGGTCACGGGCCCCGAGGCGGAATTCTTCCTGTTCCGCCGCGACGCCAACGGCGATCCCATCGTGGACACGCACGACGAGGGCGCCTATTTCGACCTGACCCCCGTGGACCGCGGCGAGGAGGCTCGCCGGGACATCGTGCTGGCTCTCGAGCAGATGGGCTTCGAGGTGGAGGCCGCTCACCACGAAGTCGCCCCCGGGCAGCACGAGATCGACTTCAAGTACGCCGATGCCGTGACCACGGCCGACCGCGTCTCGACTTTCCGCTTCATCGTCAAGAAGGTCGCCATGGACCACGGTCTCCACGCGACGTTCATGCCGAAGCCGATCTTCGGCGTCAACGGCTCGGGGATGCACGTCCACCAGTCCTTCCTGGACAAGAAGGGCAACAACGTCTTCTACGACGCGAAGGCCAAGTATCAGCTCTCCAAGACCGCTCTGAACTACACCGGCGGCATCCTGCGCCACGCCCGGGCGTTCGTGGCCGTCACGAACCCCCTCGTCAACTCGTACAAGCGCCTCGTGCCGGGCTACGAAGCGCCGGTCAACGTGGCGTGGTCGATGCGGAACCGTTCGCCCCTCGTGCGCGTCCCGGCGCGGCGCGGAATGGGCACGCGCATCGAGGTTCGCATGCCGGACCCGTCCTGCAACCCCTACCTGGCGTTCGGTGTGATGCTGGCGTCGGGCCTGGACGGCGTGAAGAACCGGATGGATCCGGGCGAGCCGGTCGATAAAAACGTCTTCAAGATGAGCGAGCGTGAAAAGCGGCGCCTGCGCATCGACCAGCTCCCGGCCAACCTCTCCGAGGCGCTGGACAACCTGGAGAAGGACGGCGTCGTCACCGAGGCGCTCGGCGAGCACATCCTGTCGCACTTCCTCGAAGCCAAGCGCGGCGAGTGGGCCGAATACATCTCGCGGGTGCAGCCCTGGGAGACGGAGAAGTATCTCGAGACGTATTGATCGCGAAATACGGATTGCCTAATGTAATAAGGCCAGAGGAGACTCTGGCCTTATTTTTTTAGCATATGGCGTCCGGTAGACTGGCAAACATGGGTGTCCTCTCGGAATCGCTCCGCGCGCGGCTGACCTCAGGTGCGCCGCTGCTTCTCGACGCGGCGATGGGAACAGAGCTCCAGAGGAGGGACGCCGACACGAAACTGCCGCTCTGGAGCGCCGCCGCTCTCGTCCGGGATCCCGAGCTGGTCTGGACGATTCACTCCGACGAGGTCTCGGCCGGTGCCGACATCCTGACCGCGAACACGTTCCGGACACACTCGCGGTCCCTGGCCAAGGCGGGTCTGGCGGAACGCGCGGGGGAGCTCGGCGCCCTGGCGGTGCAGCTCGCGCACCAGGCCGCCGCAGCTCCCGGGCGCGACATCTTCGTCGCCGGCTCGCTCTCGCCGCTCGAAGACTGCTATCGGCCGGACCTCGTCCCGGACGATGCCGCTCTCGCGCGCGAGCACGGCGCACAGGCGCGCTTCCTGGCCGAGGCCGGCGTGGACCTGATCCTCGTCGAGACGCAGAACACGATCCGCGAGGCGGCTGCCGCGCTGCGCGCCGCGAAGGCGACCGGCGTTCCGGTCTTCGTTTCGCTGGTCACCGATGGGAAGGGGAGCCTCCTTTCAGGCGAACCGATCGCCGACGCGGCGCAGACACTTCTGCCGCTCGAGCCCGACGCGCTCGGCATCAACTGCGTCCCTGCGGCGCGGCTGGGTTCCGATCTCGCCGCCCTCGCCGCCGCCGCGCCCGGCGTGCCGCTCGTCGCCTACGGCAACCTGGGTCTTCCCGACGACTCGCGCGGCTGGGCGTTCACCGAAGAGGTCTCGCCCGAGGAGTACGTCGAGCACGCCCGCACGTGGCTCGCCTCTGGGGCTCGCGTCGTCGGAGGCTGCTGCGGGACCACGCCCGCGTTCACGAGGGCGCTGCGAGAAATGATGAACCAGAGGCAGGAGAATCCGCCACACATGATTCCCCTCTCCCCCCGCGCCGCGGGGGGAGAGGGTTAGGGTGAGGGGGGCTCAGCCCTCCGTCTCTATCTCATAGACGTCGATGCCCGTGCCAAGACTGGAGAAGGTCTCGATCGGGCTCTTCTTCAGGAAGCGCAGCCAGGCGGGCCGGCGGGACTTGCCGAAGATGGCGAGCGTCACCCCGTGCTCGCGGGCGAAGCGCAGCAGCTCGCGGGCGACGTTCTCGGCCGACAGCCAGACGACTTTGGCTCCGAGCTCCATGGCGAGGGTCACGTTTTCGTTCAGGAGCCGGTGCTCGCGCGCCGACATCCGCTGGGGGCTCTCCTTGGGCGTCCGGACGTACACCGCGAACCAATTCGTGTTGAGCTTGCCGGCCATCGCCGACGCACGGCGGAGGAGGCGTCGCGTGGTCTCGGGGTTCGACGAGATCGCGACCATGGCCTTCGTGCCGACGGGTTCCCCGATCACGAACTTGTCCGTGCCCCTCCTCTCGGCCTCGAGCCGGTCGGCGATCTGCCGCATGGCCAGCTCGCGCAGCGATGCCAGGTTCTCCTCGGTGAAGAAGTTCTGGAGAGCGGGCTGGATTCGCTCCGGCGGATAGATCTTTCCGGCGAGGAGCCTCTCGCGGAGCTCTTCGGAAGGCAGATCGACGTTCACGACCGCGTCGGCCTGGCGCAGGATCCGGTCCGGCACGCGTTCCTGGACGTCGACGCCCGTCACGCGCGAGACGATGTCCTGGAGGGACTCGAAGTGCTGGATGTTGACCGCCGACATCACCGAGATGCCCGCGTCCAGGAGGTCCTCGACGTCCTCGTACCGCTTGGCATTTTCGGTTCCCGGAACGTTGGTGTGCGCGAGCTCGTCGACGATCACGGCTTCGGGCCTGCGCCGGAGAATCGCGGGCAGGTCCATTTCCTCTAGGGACTTGCCCTTGTAGGTCACAGTGCGGCGGGGAATGATCTCGAGGCCGGCCACCCGCTCGGCGGTCTCGGCGCGACCGTGGGTCTCGATCAGGCCCGCGACGACGTCAATACCCTGTTTCTTCAAGTGGTGGGCGTCTTCGAGCATCTGGTAGGTCTTGCCGACTCCCGCCGCGTGCCCGATGTACAGCTTGAGCTTGCCGCGGCGCCCCTTCTCGATCAGCTTCAGGAAGATGTCGGCGGTCCGGCGACTGTCCTCCTGAGGCATGCAGCAATTCTAAGGTCGGGCCGGGAGCGCTCGGTCGAGGTCCAGATTCGTCAGGAGCACGTTGACCCGCGGCTCTCCCAGGAAGCCGAGCGTGCGCGCCTCGACGTGGCGGCGGATGACCTTGGCGATCTGCTCCTCGGTGACACCCCGCGCCTTTGCGATCCGGGCGGCCTGCCAGAGGGCCGCGTCCGGCGACAGGTGAGGGTCGAAGCCCGATGCCGATGTGGTGACGAGGTCCGCTGGGACCGGGCGCGAGTCGCCGGGACGGTCGGCGCGCGCGGCGGCGACGGCCTCGGCGATCTGCTTCGCCAGGCCCGCGTCCGTTGCGCCCTTGTTGGTGCCGCCGGAGGCGGTCGCGTCGTACCCCTCCTTCCCGGCCGCCGAGGGCCGGCCATGGAGGTACTCGGGACGCGTGAACTTCTGCCCGATGAGCTCGGAGCCCACCACCCGCCCGTTCGCCGTGACGAACGACCCGTTGGCTCGGCCCGGCCAGAATACGCGGCCGGCGAGCCAGACGGCTCCGGGATAGACGCCCCCGAGCAGGACGGTCAGCACGACGACATAGAGCGTGGAGCGAATAGCGAGTTTCATGGCATGTCCTCAGGCAAGATGAAGGGCCAACACGATCCAGTCGATGAGCTTGATTCCGATGAAGGGCACGATGATGCCCCCGATGCCGTAGATCCAGAGGTTCCGGGCCAGGATGCGCGCGGCGCCGAGCGGCCGGTACCGGACGCCGCGCAGCGCCAGCGGAATCAGCGCGACGATGATCAACGCGTTGAAAATGACGGCGGAAAGAATCGCCGACTTCGGATTCCCGAGGTGCATGACGTTCAGGGCGTTCAAGGCTGGATACGTCGCCGCGAACATCGCGGGCAGGATCGCGAAGTACTTCGCGACGTCGTTGGCGATCGAGAACGTCGTGAGCGAGCCGCGCGTCATCAGCAGCTGCTTGCCGATCTCGACGACCTCGATGAGTTTCGTGGGGTTGGAGTCGAGGTCGACCATGTTGCCGGCTTCGCGCGCGGCCTGCGTCCCGGTGTTCATCGCGACGCCGACGTCCGCCTGGGCGAGCGCCGGAGCGTCGTTAGTTCCGTCTCCCGTCATCGCCACGAGGTTGCCGCCTTCCTGCTCCTTGCGGATCAGGGCGAGCTTCTGTTCGGGCGTGGCCTGGGCCAGGAAATCATCCACGCCGGCTTCCCGCGCAATCGCGGCGGCGGTCAGAGGGTTGTCGCCGGTGATCATGATCGTGCGGATGCCCATCGCCCGGAGACGGTCGAAGCGGTCGCGCATGCCCGTCTTGACCACGTCGCGCAGGGCGATGACGCCAAGGATCTTGGCGTCGTCGGACACCAGCAGGGGCGTCGCGCCTTCCCCGGCAATCCGGTTGACGAGGTCGTTGACGGCGGGGTCGATCCGGCCTCCCTGAGAGCGGACCCATTCGATGATGGCGTCGCCGGCGCCCTTGCGGATCCTGCGGCCGTTCAAGTCCACGCCCGACATCCGGGTCGTCGCCGAGAAGGGGATGAAGTGCATGCCCTCGACGTGCCGTCCCCGCAGGCCGAACTTCTCCTTCGCGAGGACGACGATCGAGCGGCCCTCCGGAGTCTCGTCGGCCAGCGAAGAGAGCTGCGCGGTCTCGGCGAGGTACGAAGCCGGGACGACTCCGGGCGCCAGGATGAAGTCCGTCGCCTGGCGATTCCCCAGGGTGATGGTTCCCGTCTTGTCGAGCAGAAGGACGTTGACGTCGCCGGCGGCCTCGACGGCTCGCCCGGACATAGCCAGCACGTTGTGCTGGAGGACTCGGTCCATCCCGGCGATTCCGATCGCCGAGAGCAAGCCGCCGATGGTCGTCGGAATCAAACACACGAGGAGCGCGATCAGGACGGGTGTCGTGGCTTCCCCCTTGGCGTAGAGAGCGAAGGGTCGAAGCGTGACGGTCGCGATCAGGAAGACGATCGTCAACCCCGCGAGCAGAATCGAGAGGGCGATCTCGTTGGGCGTCTTCTGCCGGGTTGCCCCCTCGACCAGTGCGATCATGCGGTCCAGGAACGTCTCGCCGGGGTTCGACGTGATCTCGACGACGATGCGATCCGAGAGCACCCGCGTGCCTCCCGTGACCGCGGAACGGTCGCCTCCGGATTCCCGGATCACGGGCGCCGACTCGCCGGTGATCGCCGATTCGTCGACCGAGGCAATGCCTTCGACGACGGTTCCGTCGCCCGGGATGACCTGGCCGGCCTCGACGACCACGCGGTCGCCCTTTCGTAGAGATGTCGCCGGGGTCTGTTCCTCGCCCTTCTTCGTCAGACGCCGCGCCATCGGTCTCCTGCCGGCCTCGGCGCAGGGCGGCGGCCTGGGCCTTGCCGCGTCCTTCGGCCATGGCCTCGGCGAAGTTGGCGAAGAGCAGAGTGAACCAGAGCCAGAGAGCGATCTGAAGGTTGAAGAGCACGTCCTTGCCGCGGGCAACGTCGCGAACGAGAAGCACGGTCACGAGGACCGCACCGACGAGCACGACGAACATGACCGGGTTCTGCGCCTGCAGCCGCGGGTCGAGCTTGCGGAAGGAATCGCGGATCGCCGGGCCGACGATGGACCGGTCGAAGAGCTTGTGCGCCCGAGGGTACGCCATGGTCTTCCTCCTAGAAGAGCGTTCCGGCCTTCATCAGGAGCTGCTCGACGATCGGCCCGAGCGAGAACGCCGGGAAGAAAGTCAGCGCGCCGACGATGACCACGACGCCGATGAGCAACACGGTGAATAGGGCGCCCGTGACTGGGAACGTGCCGGCCGATTCGGGGATTCTCTTCTTCGCCGCCAGCGAGCCCGCGATCCCGAGGATCGGAATCAGCATGAAAAAGCGCCCGAAGAACATGTCCAGGCCGAGCGTCGTGTTGTACCAGAGCGTGTTGGCGTTCAGGCCCGCGAAGGCCGAGCCGTTGTTCCCGGCTCCAGACTCGAACGCATAGAGGATCTCCGAGAAACCGTGCGGACCCTGGTTGTTGAGCGAAGACAGACCCGCCGGCAGCACGGAGGAGGCGGCGGTGAAGCCCAGGATGCAGAGGGTCAGGATCAGGACGGAGAGCATCGCGAGCTTGACTTCGTGGGCCTCGATCTTCTTTCCGAGGTACTCGGGCGTTCGACCGACCATCAGGCCGGCGATGAACACCGTCAGGACGATGAAAACGAACATTCCGTAGAGCCCTGCGCCCACGCCGCCGACGATCACCTCGCCAGAAGCGATGTTGGCGAGCGGCACGAGACCCCCGATCGGCGTGAACGAGTCGTGCCAGGAGTTGATCGCGCCGCAGGAGGCATCCGTCGTGATCGTTGCGAAGAGGGCCGAGTCGCCGATCCCGAACCGAACCTCCTTGCCCTCCATGTTGCCGCCCGTTCCGCCGGCTGTCGGAGCCGCGGCGACGCCGGCCGCCTGGTGGATGGGGTTGCCCTTCTGTTCCGCGATCGTCGCGACGAAGGCCCCGACCAGGAACATGATCGCCATCGCGGCGAAGACCGCCCACCCGTGGCGCTTCGATCCCGTCATCCGCCCGAGCGTGCTCGTCAGCCCCGCGCCGACAGTGAAGATGAGAACGATCTCCAGGAAGTTCGTTCCGGGAGTCGGGTTCTCGTAGGGGTGGGACGAGTTCGCGTTGAAGAAGCCGCCGCCGTTGGTGCCGAGCTCCTTGATCGCTTCCTGCGAGGCGACCGGCCCCTGCGGGATCTTCTGCTCCGCACCCTCGACCGTCTTGACCGCCACGTCGGGCTGGAAGTTCTGGACGACGCCGCGCGAAACGAGGAAGAGAGCGCCGACGAAAGAGATCGGCAGCAGCACCCAGAGGATCGCGCGCGTGCAGTCGAACCAGAAGTTCCCGATGCCCTTGGCCTTTTCCCGTGCCACTCCGCGGATGATGGCGATCGAGATCGCGATGCCGGTCGCGGCCGACAGGAAGTTGTGCAGCGCGAGCCCCGCCATCTGGGTGAAGTGGGACATCGTGCTCTCTCCGGAGTAGCCCTGCCAGTTCGTGTTCGTCGTGAAAGACACGGCCGTGTTCCACGAGGAGTCGGGCGAGACCGGCCCGAAGCCGTTGGGGTTGAACGGCAGCCACTTCTGAAGCCTTTGGAAGCCGTAGAGAATGACGAGCGACGCGGCATTGACGACCAGCATCGCGACCGTCCACTCGACCCAGGTCTGGTCCTTCTGAGCGTCCACGCCGCACATGCGGTAGATCCCGCGCTCGAGCGGGCGGAGCAGCCCGTCGAGAAACGTTCGCTGTCCCGAAAACACCCGCTTCATGTAGCCGCCGACGAGCGGGGTCAAGGCGGTGATGATCCCCAGGTAGATCAGGATCTTGACGAAGTTGATCTGCGTCATGGCATCACACCTTCTCGGCTCTCAGCATGGCGTGCAGCAGGTACCAGAGCAGCCCGAGAGTGACGAGAAGCCCCAGCACATCTTCCCAACCCATGTGCCCTCCTCAGATCCGGTCGCAGCGGCGCGTGTAGACGATCGAGGCCCAAAACAGAAGAATCGTCGCTGCGAGGAAGATCAGGTCCAGCATCGCTCTCTCCTCAGAATGCGTAACCGAGCTCGATTAGGCCGGCGTTGCCCTTCGAGTCGCCGTTCTTGATCGAGTAGGCGGCATACGCGGTCCAGTGTCCCCCGAACGAGTAGTACAGCCCTGGCGTCACGTAGCCGATTGCGTTCTCCCCACTCCACCAGTCGGCGGCGAGCGTCAGGCCCTTGACCCAGGGGAGCGGCTGCTCGAAGGTCGCGAGGGCGCCGCCCGTGCTTCTCGGCAGCGCGTAGCCCGCCGAGGAATACCACCCGCCGATCTCGATCCGCGTCCCGAGCTTCGGGATCTTGTAGGACGCGAAGCCGTAGCCGAGCCCGGCGGGGTCCCCGTCCTGGCTGCCCTTCAGAAAGAAGAGACCTTGGCCGCCGGCCGTCAGCGTGAAGTCCCCGGCGCGCACGGGCTGGATCTTGAGGGCGACGTTCGCGGTCGGGACGATCCCTCCGGGGGAGTTGAAGCCTCCGAAGTTGACGCCTCCCTCGACGCGCGGGAAGAGCCCGACGACGCCGCGAATGGTCGTCGAGGAGAACTTCGGCTCCGTCGGCCGAAAGAGCTCGTCGACTTCGAGGTAGACCTTCCCCGGATCGAGCACGCTGTCCGAGGGCACGTTGAAGACCGTCTGCTGGGCGAGCGCCGGCGCGGCGACCAAAGCGAAAGCGAGAATGGCCGCGGCGCGGACAGTCCCGACCCGCCGGCGATCGGGGCCGGGCGCCGGCGTCGGGCCGCGATCCTCCTCCCTCCATGCCCTGACCTTCACCTTCCAGGTCTTCATAGCGCGGCTCCCGAAATATAGATAACCCACGTACCCTGCGACGACGGCGATCACCGCGACCCTGGGCGCGAGTGCCCCGAGTATCATGCCTCCGAGCAGACTTCCCAACGCCAGTCCGGTGAAACGGACGGCTCCTTTTTTCGCGTTCATGGATAGGAGCATCCCTCCCCTCCGGAAAAGAAGTCCGGAGGGAGTTCGAAAGAGTTTCGAAAGGCGAGTTCAGGTTCCATCGGGAAGGCGGATGCCCAAGCGGCGCGGCGCTGGCCGGGAAGAGAGGCCTCCCTGACGCTTGGTTCGGGATGCGGCCAGAAGTCTCGCCGCGTCGGCTCCGTTGAAGGCGCATCCGATGAGACCGAGGGCGACGAGAACCAGCCGCGAGAACGGGTCGGCCGAGGCGGCGCCGGCGAGAACGCCGCCGACGAGGCAGGCGAGGGCGAGGGCGGTGTATTCGAGAGCGGCGCGGTGTCGTTTCGAGTCGGGTACGTCTTTCAAGGTTCCCTCCAGACCGGGCAAGTCTGGCGGGGTGGGCGGAAAGAAGTCCGGAGGAGGCCCGAAAGAAACTCGAAAGATGCCCGCACGTCATCCCGAGCGAAGCGAGGGATCCCGTGCTTTCTGCGAGTGTTGCGGATCGAGTTCGGGATCCCTCGGGCTCACGCCCTCGGGATGACAGGGGCTACCCCTCCGGCGAGAAGCGGTATCCGACCCAGGGCTCCGTCCGGATCCAGTGCGGCTGGTTCGGGTCGTCCTCGAGCTTGCGCCGGAGGCTTCCCATGTGGACGCGGAGTGTGTCGTTCGTGACCCCGGCCGTGGTGCCCCAGACGGCGGCGAGGAGCTGGCGGTGAGTCCACACGGCCCCGGGCTTTTTCAGCAGAGTCACGAGGATCGAAAACTCGATCGGCGTCAGATGGACTGGCCGGCCCGCCTTTTGGACGGTCCGGGCTTCCGGGTCGACCTCGATGTCCGCCCATCGAGTGATCGTCTCGTTCCGGGCGGCTTCGCGCCGCCGCAACAACGCACGGGCGCGCGCCAGAAGCTCGGCGACACCGAAGGGTTTGGTCACGAAATCGTCCGCTCCCGCGTCGAGAAGGCGGACCTTCTCCCGCTCTTCGCTGCGCACGGTGAGGATCAAGATCGGGACGCTGGAGCTGCGGCGGATTTCCTGAACCAGCTCGAGGCCGCCCACGCGGGGCATGGCGAGGTCCGTGACGATGAGGTCGAACCGTCCCTCCTCGAACTCCTCGAGCGCCTCGTGGCCGTCGATCGCCGAGACGACGTTATGGCCTTCCCGCTCAAAGGCATCGCGAACGACTTTGCGGATCCCGGGCTCGTCGTCCGCGACGAGCACCCGGCTCACGCGGCGCTCCGGGGGAGAGCGATCTCGAAGAGGGTTCCTCCGCCTTCGGCTTCGCTGAGCCGCAGGCGCCCTCCGTTCAGGGCGACGAGGCTCCGAGCGATGAAGAGGCCGAGCCCGCTGCCGGGCACCTGCGCATCATCCTCGAGACGGACGAACCGCTCGAAGACGTGTTCGCGCTCGGAGGCCGGAACTCCCTTGCCCTGGTCGGCAACGCGGATATAGACGGCGTTTTCGTCGGAGGCGACCCAGACGCGGATGGTGGAGCCGGCGGGAGAGTAGCGGGCGGCGTTCTCGAGACCGTGGCCGAGGGCCTCCGTCAGCTGCGCCGGGTCGACCTCGACGGTCAGCCCCTGGGCCGGCGGGTCGATAAAGAGGCTATGTTCCGCGAGCGCGTCGCCGAATCGCGCCACGGCCGCCTCCACGATCTCTCCGCAGCTGACGGTTTGCGGGCGCGGCCGAGCGGTACCGGCGTCGAGGCGGACGACGTCCATCAGTTCGGCGATGCGGCGGCCGAGGGTCGAGAGCTGCTCGCCGGCCAGCCTCGAGGCCTCCGAGCCGCCGCTCGATGCTTCCCAGTTCTCGATGGCGCCGCGCGCGGCGGCAACCGGGGTCTTCAGGTCGTGAGCGAGCTGGGCGAGCAGCGTCGACTTCATCTGCTCGCTCGTCCTCGTCTCTTCGCCCGCCCGCGCCAGGCGCAGAAACCGCTCGCGCTCGACGGCAAGCCCGAGCAGGAGCGCGCAGGCCTCGGCCATCCGCTCGCTCGACCGCAGGCCGCGCGCGACGAGGGTCCCCGCGCGCTGGAGCCCGACGGGAATCGGGAGATAGATGTCGGTGCCTCCGAGATCGGAGGGATACGCCGCGGAGTTGCCCTGCCGGAACGCCAGCTCGGCGAGGTCGTGGCGGACCTCGACGTCCCCCGTCGCCGTCCGCTGCGAGAGCTCGCCCTTCTCGTCCGCCAGCAGGATGGCGACCTGCTCGCAGTGGAGGGCCTGCCGGAGACGGTCGGCCGCGACGCCCAGCAGCGTCTCGCGATTGGTGTCGGTCAAGAAGCCTTGCGAGAGCTGCGTCAGCCCGATCAGGTCGCGGCGCTCGGACTCGAGCAGTCCGAGCCGCCGCCGTGAAATCGCCGAGAGCCGCCCGATCAACAAGCCCGAGACGAGGAAGACGAAGAGGGCGGAGACGTTGCGCGGATCCTGGATCGTGAGCGTATAGAGAGGCGGCAGGAAGAAGAAGTTGAACCCCAGCGTCGCGACCAGCGCCGCGACGACGCCCGGGCCGCTCTGCCAGACCGAGGCGCAAAAAAAGACGGCCAGCAGGAGGAGCAGTGCGACGGAGGAGTCCGTCAGCTCCGGAAAGAGCTTGAGGAGCCCGACCGTCGCCGCGACGACGAGGATGGACGCCGGGTAGCCGATCCACTTCCTCGTCGCGATCTTCATGGCCCGCCGATTCTATCGGCTCTCACGCGATCAACATGGCGTCGCCAAACGAGTAGAAGAGGTACCCCTTTCGCACGGCCTCGGCATATGCGGCGAGCACGTGTTCGCGGCCGGCAAAGGTGGAAACGAGCATGAGCAGCGTCGAGCGAGGCAGGTGAAAATTCGTCAGAAGGACGTCGACCACGCGGAACTCGAAGCCCGGCGTGATGAAGAGGTCGGTCGAGAAGCGCAGGTCGCGATCCCCGGCGAGACCCTCGGGCCGGCGGGCGGCGGCCTCGAGAGATCGAGCGACGGTCGTGCCGACCGCGGCGACGCGGCGCCCCTCTCCCTTCGCGCGCGCCATCGCCGCGAGCGTCTTCGCGGGAATCGTCGCGTCTTCGGCGGTAAGCGAATGCTGGTCCGTGTCTTCGACGACGACGGGCTTGAACGTGCCGGCGCCGACGGCGAGCGTGAGATCGGCGACCTCGATCCCGCGTTCGCGAAGCCGGTCGAAGATTCCCGGCGTGAAGTGCAGACCGGCCGTCGGCGCGGCCACGGCCAGCGGCTCGCGCGCGAAGACGGTCTGGTACGCCTCGCGATCCGCGGGACGATCCGGCGCCCCCGCGTCGCGACGAATGTAGGGAGGCAGGGGAGTGCGCCCGATGCGCGAGAGCAGCGAGTCGTCGAGTGGCCGATCGAACGTCACGTGCCGCGTGCCGTCGGATTCGACGGCGTCGACACGCGCGGTCAGCCCCTCTTCGAAGTGGATCGTCCGACTCTGTTTCGCCCGCCGTCCGGGTTTTGCGAGCGCGTGCCAGCGAGTGCTGGAGGGATCCTCGCGAGAAAGCAGAAAGATCTCGACGAGGCGTTCCTCGGCGTCCTTTCCATAGAGGCGCGCGGGACGCACGCGCACGTCGTTGCGGACGAGGAGATCGCCGGGCCGGAGAAGTTCGGGCAGATCCGCGAAACGCTCGTGACGGATCTCGCCCGTCGCGCGATCGAGGACGAGCAGCCGGCTCTCACCGCGGGGCCGAGCCTCCTGGGCGATCCGGTCCGCCGGCAGGTCGTAGTCGAAGAGATCCACACGCACGCGGCGTAGGGTATCCGTCAGAAAACCCGCGTTACCGAGGGTAACGGGGCCAGCTCCCGAACCGGAACTGCCGGATACTGCGCCTCTCCTCTAAGTGGTTCTCCGTCTGCGTGTTCGGGGTCCCTCGAAGGCGGTGGCACGGGAGTTGGAGTAATGGATCGCGGAAACGGAGGGACACCCATGACGGATCGCGCATTTGGTTCGATCTCGGCAGTGCTGGCCTGCGTGCTGGTGCTCGCGGCGGTCGTCCTGCTGTTCTGGCCCTCGCTGCACGCCTGAAATAGCCTGCGGCCGTGGGGGAGGACTATCCCGACGGCCGCGGCCGGGTCCGCGTCGAGGCGGCGGGAATCCCGATCGAGGGCGTCTCGATCGCGGGCCACGAATCCTTCTACAAGCTCCCCGGCTTTCGGACGCTGCTCGAGTTCGGGCGCGCTCCGGAGGACGTCGTCGGCTACCCGATGGTCGCCGTTTCGCACGGGCACCTCGATCACATCGCCGGCCTCGCGCACTACGCGTCGCGGCGGCGGCTCCAGGGGCTTCCGCCGGCGCGGATCCTGGTTCCGAGCGAGGCCGTGGGTCCGGTCGCGCGCTGGGTCGAGGCGTGCGAAGAGCTCGAGAGGATTCGCTATTCCATCGAGGTCGTCCCGGCCTCGCCGGGCGACCGAATCACGCTCCGCAACGACCTGGAGCTGACCGTCCTGCCGGGCCGGCACCGCGTGCCGACGGTCGGATATCTTTTCTCGGAGGTCAAGCACAAGCTTCTCGCCGAGTTCGACGGGCGCGCCGGGCACGAGATTGCGGACCTGAAGGCGAAGGGCGTCGCTGTCACGCGGCGAGAGGAGGTGCCACTCCTCGCGTATACCGGCGACTGCGGCGAGGCGATCTTCGACGCCGCGCCCGAGATCCTCCGCGCGAAGGTTTTGCTGATCGAGTGCTCGTTTCTCCTCCCCGACGACGTCTCCCGGGCGCGCGAGTACGCGCACATCCACCTCGACGACATCCTCGCCCGCGCGGATCGCTTCGAGAACCAGGCTCTCGTCCTGACGCACTTCTCCCAGCGCTACCGTCCCGAGGAGATCCGCGAGGCCCTCGCGGCGATCCCCGAGCCACTGGCCTCCCGCGTGATCCCCTTCCTGCCGCCGTTATGATGGGGATGCGCTTGTGGGGTAGTTGAGCTGGTACAACGTCCGGCTGTTAACCGGAAGGTCGGTGGTTCGAGTCCACCCCCCACAGCCAGACTCGGACTCCTGGCGGCCCGCTTCGCGGGCCAACCGACGGGAGGGGAAGTCGCTCTGGGACTCTCTCCCACGGATTCGACAGGACGTTCTCGCCCCCCCTCGCTGCGCTATGCGGAGAGTCCTCGGGCTGCGAACGGAAGAGGGCTATCTCCGGCCGGGCCTCACCACATCGGTCGCGGACTTTCGCTCGTTGACCGCCCAGAGCCCGAGGTGGCTGCGCCAGGCAGCCGCCGAGGCCGGCGTGAGAACGAACTCCAGGTCGGTTCCGTCCGAACGTGAGAGACGCAGGACTTCCATGCGGAGCAGTCGGCGTCCGCTGGCGAGGCGGTCGCCGGTAACGATCTTCTGAAGGCGCTGGGTCGGGAGCGTCGTCGTTTCGCCGAAGAGGCTCTCGAAGACGATCGCGCCTCCTCCCAGTCCGAGGACTCCGGGCAGACGGCGGTGCGGACCGGCGCAGAGCTGTGCCCGCGTCAGCAGGTCGAACGGCCGCGAGGCGTCCGCGAGAAGCCGGCTCGCAAGCCGATCCTGTGCGCGCCGCAGGAGCAGGCGCGGCAGGACCAGCACGAGCAGGACCGCGCCCGCGAGGCCGGCGAGCGCGTATCCGAGCTCAGGCACCTCTCTATGGTACGAAGAACGTCTTCGTCAGGAACACGGCCATCTGCCCTCGGCTGTTCGGGTTCGTCGGACAGTAGAGCGGCGGCGGGCCCACGGCGCAGCCTCCCGTGATGCTGCGGTTGTACAGCTCCTCCACCCAGTCGGAGAACCCTGTCCCGGGAGTGCACGGCACGTCGTCGAAGATGCCGAGGCAGTCCGGCGGGTCGTAGGACGACCCGTCGTGGGCTTTGAGCAGGAAGACCGCCATCTGCTGCCGTGTGACGGTATCGTTCGGGCAATAGTTCCCGTTGCCACAGCCGCTCGTGACGCCTTCGGTGGAAAGCTCCTCGATCCAGTCAGCAAACTGGCTCGGGCACGTGACGTCATTGAAGATGCCCTGACAGGCCGGCGGGACATGATTCGACCCGTGCTCGGCCTTGAGGAGGAACACCGCCATCTGCGCCCGCGAGACCGGAGCGTTCCGGCAGTAGTTGCCTCCGGAACAGCCGGCGGTGACGCCGTTGCGGAAGATCGTCTCGACGTACTGGTGGAAGGGGTCCGACTGCGGGACGTCGAGGAAATCCGCCATCCATCCGGCGGTCAGCGTCCCGCTTTGCATGTCCGTGTTCGTGACGACGACGTCGTTGAGCACGCCGGGCGTCAGGACCGGAGTCGTGGCGGTCATCGTCGTCGCGTCGGTGACGTTTTCTCCGCTCGCGTTCGCGCCGCCGACGGTGACGATCGCGCCTGTGCCGAAATTCGTCCCGGTGATCGTGAACGGGTTGGTCGTGTCTGCCGGGCCCGACGTCGGATCCAGGCTCGTGACGGTGGGTGCCGAGCCGACGTCGGTGACGACGACGGTACCCTTCATCAAAGTGTCGTGCACATTGCAGTAGTACGCGAACGTTCCTGCGGAAGAAAACTGGTGGGAGTAAGTGAAGGGTGCCGAATGGGTGTCGGAGTCCCACAGGCCGTCCGGGGTGCATGGCGGGCAGGCTCCGGAAGTGGTGCTGTGCGTACCGGCGGACCAGACCCAGTCGATCGTGTCGCCGGTGTGGATGTTCGACGTACTCGTTCCGCTGATCTCGTCCACGAAGTTCGTTCCGCCCATACCGACGTGGACGGTCCGGGTCGCGGCGGCCGCGCCGGGAGAGGCGCCGAAGAGGCAGATCAGCACGGACGCGGCGAAGCACGAGACTCTCCAAGGCGAGGCGGCGCTTCGAATTCGCAATGGTCGGCCCTCCTGTTCTCCCCGGACGGTTCTTGGAGGATTCTAGCGCCCGCTCCGTCCGCGCAGGCCGGGAGCGCGAAGATTTAGGAAATCCTTCATCTTTGGACACCCGTGGCGGACCGTCACCGGTAGAGCTGAACACTTGTCTGCGAAATCGGAGAGGAATGCGGGTTAGGCCAGCGCCGGGTCCGCCCGGCGCGTCAGTGCAGGAACTTCTTGCGATTCCTTATGTAGTCGGTGAACAGGAACTCGGCGAGGTTGTAGGGCGAGGCGTAGTACGCGCGGCCGCGGTTGATTTTGGTGAGCTTGTCCACGAACTCGACGAGGTAAGTGTCCGTGGCGATCATGAAGGTCGTGATCGTGATGCCGTCGCGGCGGCAGGCGTCGGCCTCCTCCAGCGTGCGGTTGACGATCTTCAGGTCCAGGCCGAACGGGTTCTTGTAAAGCCGGCCGCGCTCCCAGATCGCCGAAGGCTTTCCGTCGGTGATCAGGAAGATCTGCTTGTTCGGATTCTTGCGGTGGACGAGGAGCTTGCGCGCGAGCGCGAGGCCGGCCTTCGTGTTCGTGTGGAACGGGCCGACCTGCGTCTTGGAAATCTCCGAGATCGGCACCCGCCTGGCGTCGTCGCCGAAGAGGAGCACGTCGATCGAGTCTTTCGGGTACTTCGACTGGATGAGCTCGACCATCGCGAGCGCGACCTTCTTGGCGGGAGTGAACCGGTCTTCGCCGTAGAGAATCATGGAGTGGGAGATGTCGATCGCGAGCACCGTCGCGCAGGACGTCAGGTGCTCTTCTTCGTGGACCTCGAAGTCCTCGGGCGTGAGCGAGATGTCCTCGGAGTCGCGGCGCACGGCGTTGCCGATCGTGCGCACGCCGTCGATGGCGGCGGGATTGTCGCCGAACTCATAGGCGCGGGTCTCGGGGAGAAGCTCGCCACCGCCGCCCGTGCGGGGCACGGCGTGATAGCCCGGTCCGGCCTTCGACAGCGACGTGAAGATTTCCTCGAGAGCCGAGCGCCGGATCCGCCGCTCGCCGGCGGCGGAGAGCTGGAGCTGGCCGCCGCGCTCCTCGACCATCTCGTTCTTCTGCAGCTCCTTGCGGAACTCGGCGAGGTCGATGGATGGGTCGATCATTCCGCGGTCCTGGAGGTATTTCATCCAGCGGAGCGCCTCCTCGACGTCGCCGCCGGACTGGAGCACGAGCTGGAGAAAGAGCTTGACGAGCTCCTGGTAGGTGAGCAGCTCCCGCAGCAGGTCGACCGGGAATTCCTCGTAGCGGTACCGCATGGTTTCAGTCCCGCGCGACGGCGGAGCGCCAGACGCGGGCGGACTCCGTCAGAAGCGTGCGGTCGCTGATCGTGAAGACGCTGTAGCCGAGCTTCGCCAGGGGCGGGATCTCGTCGCGCGTGCGCAGCATGATGCCCGCAGCCTTGCCCGCCTCCTTCGCCACGGCGCCGACGCGCTCGACGGCCGCGCGGTAGCGAGGCTCGTCGTAATGGCCGGGAACTCCGAGTGACTGCGAGAGGTCGTTCGGCCCGATGAACAACAGGTCGACGCCGTCTTCCGCGGCGATCTCGGAGGCGGCGTTGAGCGCTCCGGCGGTCTCGATCTGGACGATGACCGCCGTAGACGCGTTGGCGTCCCGGACGAACTGGTCGAAGGATATGGCTCCGTACCGGTTCGCTCGGACGCCGGCGAGCCCGCGCTTGCCGGCCGGCGCGTACTTGACACACTCGACGGCGCCGCGGACCGCGGCGATACCGTCGGCACGCGGAAACAGGGTCCCCGCGGCTCCCGTGTCGAGGGCGCGTCCCGCGTCCGCCGGCGACTGGCAACTGGGAACGCGGACGACCGCGAAGGCCTTCGCGGCGTCGGCTGCACGGACCAGGCGCCCCACCGACTCCGGGTTGAAGAGACCGTGCTCGGTGTCGATCACCAGGAAGTCGAAGCCCGCGGCCGCGAGCATCTCGACCACGACTTCCGACGGAGAGGTCAGAAACGCGCCCAGGAGAGGCTCCCGGGCCAGGACGCGCGCGCGGAAGAAACGCTCAGCAGCGATTCGGGCCTCCCGTTCGCCTAACTCCGGGATCCTTCGTCGCTGCGCTCCTCAGGATGATGCGCGACGGCTTCGCTTCGCGCATCAGTTCGACCGATTCTTGACGAGGTTGAATTTCAGCATCTCCGTGTACGAAACGCGCGAGTCCAGATCCTCCCGGGCGATCTTCAGGTGCTGGGTCAGGCCCTCGAGGACGAGCTCCATTCCGATGGAGAGCTCCTCCTTCGATGCCGTCGAGAAATGCTCCTCGACCGCCTTCTTCAGTCCCGGCACGCTCTCGAGCGCCGCGAGGTGCTCGGCGAACGGGGTCTCGTCGGAGATCGTGACCCGGTTTCCGGCGGCGAACCATGCGGCGATGGGCTCGTAGAGGGGATGAATCTTCTCGGAAGGAGGAGGAGAGACCCGCGGCCGGCGCTGGGGTCCGCTCACAATCTCGTCGTCCTCGTCCATCTCCTGCCGGCGGCGCTCGCTCGGCCGTCCGGAGTCGGGAGGTGGGAACTTCGAGTCGAAGAGCTTCTTGATCGCGCTTCCGATGAGCTTCTTCGCGATGACTTCGGCTCCCTGCTGTTCTCCCTCGTAGACCATCTCGACCTTGCCGGTGATCGCCGGCAGCGTCGCCGGGAGGTCGCAGAGCCGCGGCGAGATCCTCTTCTCGCGGTTGCGCAGGCCGCGGCGCTCGAGGTTCGACGCCAGGATCTCGACGGCCGAGATCGGCATGCGCGCCGAGACCCCCGAGGACTGGTCCACGAACTCCGAGGCGCGCGCGGCAAAGGCGATCTCCTCGACGAGCTCCCGGAAGAGGTCCGGGATCTCGATTTGCAGATCGCCGTCGCGCTCGAGCCACGCCTCCTGCGCCGTGATCTTCGCGGCGATTTTCACGTCGTCGGGGTAGTGCGTGAAGATCTGGGAAGAGATCCGGTCCTTCAGCGGCGTGATGATGTTGCCGCGGTTGGTGTAGTCCTCGGGGTTGGCCGAGAAGACCAGCAGGATGTCCAGCGGGATGCGCACGGGGAAGCCCCGAATCTGCAGGTCGCGCTCCTCGAGGATGTTGAGCAGGCCGACCTGGATGCGCGGCTGCAGGTCCGGCAGCTCGTTGATGGCGAAGATTCCGCGGTTCGTGCGCGGGACGATGCCGAAGTGGATGACTTCCTCGTCGGCGTAGTTGCGGCGCTCGGTCGCGGCCTTGATCGGGTCGATGTCGCCAATCAAATCGGCGATCGTCACGTCGGGTGTGGCGAGCTTTTCCCGATACCGCTCCTCGCGGCCGATCCAGGCGATCGGCGCCGCGTCGCCTTTCTCGGCGATGAGGCGATGTCCGTACTTGGTGATCGGGTCGAGCGGGTCCTCGTTCAAGGGGCTGCCCGCGAGCGCCGGGATCTCGGGGTCGAGCAGCCGCACGAGCATACGCAGCAGGCGCGTCTTCGCCTGACCTCGCAGGCCGAGCAGCAGCAGGTCGTGTTTCGAGAGGATCGCGTTGTGGAGGGCGGGCAGGACGGTGCGCTCGTAGCCGTGGATGCCCTCGAACGGATTCTCGCGGCGTTCGAGCGCGCAACGGAGGTTCCGGCGGAGCTCCTCTTTGACTCCCTTGGGCGCGTAGCCGGACGACTTGAGCTCTCCGAGGGTCTGGGGTTTCCTGGTGGGGTCAGGTCTCCGCGTCAATGGCTTTTGAGGTTCCATGTCACTCCTGAACGACGTCCTTCGGGCGACTCCTGGCGATCAATCGAGACCTGACCCCATGCTTTCTCCGGCTACCTGCCGGCGTTTCGCGATTCTCAACCGGGTTTGAACGGGGGAACCTTTTCGCCGGGACGGAAGAGCTCGGCGGAGGGCTTTCCCGCGAGCGAGGCCGCGCGTCGCGCGAGCCCCTCGAGCGCCTTGCGGTCGAACCCCTCCACGGTCTCGGCGATCGTCCCGTCGGGAGACACGCGGAAGAGCGTCGGGACGGTCGTCATGCCGAGCGCATCGGAAGCCTTCCAGGGCTCGGGGTCGTAACGCGTGTCGAGCCTTGCGCCGGTCCGCTGGCTGAAGGCCCGCGTCTTCGCGGCGTTGTCCTGGCTGACGGCGATCACGCGCAGCTTGCCGCCCTCGGCGACCTGGCGGATGCGCTCCAGAAACGGCCAGGTCAACTCGCAGACCGGGCAGGTCGTCTTGAAGACGGCGTAGAGGGTCTCGCCGTCCGCCGCGGCCGACGGCGCTCCGGACTCGTCGAGAAGAGAAACGCGCGGGAATCGGGTTCCGGGCGAGAGGGCAGCCACGTTCCGGATTATAGACTTCGCCAGCGGCGCGCCGGCGTGGATCCCGCGCGCGGCGGAGGACCGCATGGCGCACCCGCGCAGACGCCGGCTCTCGCGGCGCAAGTTCCTCGGCGAGGCGGGCCTCGCGCTCGCCGCCGGAGCGTTCCCGGCCCTCTCGTGCGCGCGCCCCGAGAAGACGGCGGCGGCCGCGGCGCGCAAGACGCTGCGGATCCTGCAGTGGAGTCACTTCGTGCCCCGCTACGACGCCTGGTTCGATCGCGTCTTCACGAAGGAGTGGGGCGCGAAGAATGGAACCGACGTGATCGTCGACCACATGGCGGCGACCGAGGTCAACGCAAGGGGCGCCGCCGAGGCCGCCGCCGGCAAGGGCCACGACCTCTTCCTGTTCATCTCTCCGCCGGCCGCATACATCGATCGCGTCATCGACCACCGCGAGATCGTCGAAGAGGTCGAGCGGCGGCACGGCAAGATGATTCCCCTGGCGCGGAAGTCGATCTTCGACCCGAAGAGCGGAAAGTACTTCGCGTTCTCCGATTCCTACGTCCCCGATCCCGGCAACTACCGGATCGATCTCTGGCGGGAAGTCGGTTTCCCGAATGGCCCCGACACCTGGGAGGACCTCCGCGTGGGCGGCCGGAAGATCAAGGAGAAGTTCGGCAACCCCGTGGGCATCGGCCTGTCTCAGGAGATGGACTCCAACATGGCCCTGCGCGCGATCCTCTGGTCCTTCGGGGGCGCCGAGCAGGACGACGCAGGGCACGCCGTTCTCAACTCGCGAGGGACGATCGAGGCGCTGAAGTTCGTGCGCGCGCTCTACGAGGAGACGATGACGGCGGAGGTCTTCACCTGGGATCCGTCCTCCAACAACCGCATGATCCTCGCCGGAAAAGCGTCGTTCATCTGCAATGCGATCTCCGTGACGCGCACCGCCGAGCGCGAGAACCGGGCGATGGGCGCGAAGATCGGGCTGGTGCCGACGTTGAAGGGACCGGTTCGGCGGATCGCCGCCGAGCACGTCATGAACTGCTACGTCATCTGGAAGTTTGCCGAGAACATCGACGGCGCCAAGCAGTTCCTGGCAGACCTCGTCGGCAGCTTCGCGTCCGTTTTCCGCGAGAGCGAGTTCTACAACTTCCCGTGCTATCCGACGACCGTGCCGGATCTGGCGCAGCAGCTCGCCGACGACCCGAAGGCGGACCCGAAGGGTAAGTACGCCGTCCTCTCCAATGTCCTCGACTGGGCCACCAACGTCGGCTATCCCAGCTACGCCACACCCGGAATCGACGAGGTCTTCAACACCTTCGTCATTCCCACGATGTTTGCCCGCGTTGCGCGAGGGGAACAGACTCCTGAAGCGGAGGCGGAGGCGGGGCAAAGGGGAGTGGAGCGGATTTTCAAGAAGTGGGCGCGAGGCCGGCTCGATAAGGTCTTTCGACGAGAGGCCGTCGAGCGCCGCTTGTCATCCCGAGCGAAGCGAGGGAGCCCTTTAGGCGCGGTCGTGTGACTTAGAAAGGGATCCCTCGGGCCTGCGGCCCTCGGGACGATGGACGACCGCGCTACGCGGTAAACGCTGGCTTCCGCCAGCGTTGCCTGCTTCCGAGGGTCTGCCTTCGGTGGCCGGCTCGTCCATCGAAAAAATGGGCGGCCCTTCGACCGCCCGGAGGATGGAGGGGCGGGATCCAGCGCCCGCCCTTTCGACTCGGAGCCCTGATGCTGCGGATGGGATCCAACGCCCATCCGGTTCCGAACGCGATTGCTTTACAAGACTGTACGGACCAGAAGTCGCGGTCAACAAATTATTGATTTCCAGTAAGTTAGTATGTCAATTCGTGAAAAGCGGCGGTTGTAAAGCCGTTGATGATGTAAATTCACACGCAAAGCGATGGCGGAGCAGAAGTTCGGCCCAAAGGTGCGCGCGCTCCGGCGACGCAACGGCCTGCGTCAGGTGGATCTGGCCGAGAAGCTCGGGATTTCCGCGTCGTACCTGAACCTCATCGAGCACGATCAGCGCGCTCTGACGGCGCCGCTGCTCCTGAAGCTGGCGTCTCTCTACCCGGTGGACCTGAAGAGCTTCGCGGCCGAGGACCACGCGCGGCTGGTATCGGACCTGCACGAGGTGTTCGGCGACGCGCTCTTCGAGGCGCTGGACGTGACCACGATGGACCTGCGGGAGACCGCGTCGAACGAGTCGGTCTCGCTTGCGATCGTCAAGCTCTACCACGCGTACCGCGACGCGCTCGAGTCGATCCAGGCCGCGGCGTCGAAAGTCGCCGAAGGCGAGGACCTGACTGGAATCGATCCGGCACGCCTTCCGTCGGAAGAGGTCTCCGACGTGCTGCAGGAGAACCAGAACTACTTCCCGGAGCTCGAGGAGGCCGCGGAGAGACTGGCGGACGAAGCCGGCCTCGAGCGGCCGGACGCCTTCCCGGGGCTCGTGCGGCTGCTCGAAAAGGACGGCGTCACCGTCGAAGTCGTCCCGCGGCGGAGCGAGAAGGCGACGGTCCGCGCCTTCGATCCGGTCCGCAAGCGTCTCGAGATCTCCGAGATCCTCTCGTCCTACGCGCGGAACTTCCAGATTGCCCACCAGATTGGATTGCTGCGGCTGGAGCGCGAATTCGACCGGATCATCGGCAAGTCGCGGCTGACGACTCCCGACTCCCTCGTCCTCTGCCGCGTGGCGCTGGCGAGCTACTTCGCCGGCGCGCTGCTGATGCCCTACGGACCGTTTCTGCAGTCGGCGAAGGCGCTCCGCTACGACATCGAGATCCTCGAGCGCCGATTCGGCGTCAGCTTCGAGCAGGTCTGCCACCGGCTGACGACGCTGCGCCGTCCCGGGCAGGAAGGCGTGCCGTTTCATTTCATCCGCGTCGATATCGCCGGGAACATCTCGAAACGGTTCTCGGCCTCGGGCATCCGGTTCGCCCGATTCTCGGGGCTGTGTCCGCGCTGGAACGTGCATAGCGCCTTCATGACTCCCGGAATCGTGCGCACGCAGCTCTCGCGGATGCCCGACGGGACGACGTACCTCTGCGTGGCGCGCACCGTGCGGCAGAGTTACGGCGGTTTCGGCGCCGCGCATCCGCTGCTCGCGATCTCGCTCGGGTGCGAGGTCAGCCACGCGAAACACCTGATCTACGGCGACAACATCGACGTGAACAACCCGCACGCCGCCGTGCCGATCGGGATCACCTGCCGGCTCTGCGAGAGGACCGACTGCGAGCAGCGGGCTTTCCCGCCCATCCACCGCAAGCTCGGGATCGACGAGAACGTGCGCGGAGTGTCGTTCTACCGGTTCGCCGACAAGGAAAAGCCGGCGTGACCGGCGGCGGAGCCGAGAAACCGGATCGGACGAGCCCTCTCGAGCCCGAAATCGGCGCGACGGCTTCGGCCGAGCTCGTGGTCACGGAGGCCGATCTCGCCAGCTCCTTCCGGCCCGGTCCCGAGGACGCATTTCCGCCCGTGCTCGCGACCGCCCGCATGGTCGCATTGATGGAAGTCGCCGCCGCGCGAGTCCTGGCGCCGTTGCTCGGCCCGGGCCAGCTCTCCGTCGGCGTGCTCGTCGATGTGACGCACACCGCCGCGACCCCGGCGGGAATCCGGGTCACCGCCACCGCCCGCTATCTCGGACGCGAAAACGGTCAGTATTGCTTCGAGGTCGTTGCGCGCGACCACGGCGGGGAAATCGGCCGCGCCGCACATCGGCGGGCGGTCGTTTCGAGCCAGCGTCTCCTCGCCGGCGCCACCCGCCGCAACGCGTCCGCGAACTGATACGCTTTCCTCCGTGCAGCCGTTTTCTCCGGCGAGATTCCGGACACCGGCGCTGATCTCGCTGCTCGCGCTTGCGCCGGGCTGTGCCAACTACCAGCAGGTGACGGACGCCACGCGCACGATCGACGCGGTGCACGTCACGACCAAGGCCTCGGACGTCGCGGATTGCCGATTCCTCGAAAAAGTCGACTACCGGGACACGGCGAAGGGCTGCGGTCTGACCGTTCAGCCGACCCCCGAAGAATGCCTGCGATATCAGGTGCGAATGATTGGCGGCGACACGCTCCTGCGGGACGGACCGGTCGGAAGCGCCTACGCCTGCTCGTCGCACGCCGCCGAGACGAAGACGGAAGCATCCTCGCCGTCGGCGGCTCCGGCGGCGGCACCCGTCCCGGCCCCGGCGCCAGCAGCTTTTTCCGGGTCTCCGGCAGCCCCGGCGCCCGTGGCTGCGCCCACCGCGGCCCCGACACCTGCGCAATCCGCACCGACGCCAGCCGCGGCCGCCGAATCGAAACTCCCGGCGGTTCGGCTGACGTACGATCGCGACGAAGCCAAGGGCTGCGTCTATCTGGGCGACTTCGCGCCAGGAGCCGCCTGCGAAGGGCCGGACGCCCAGCTCTCCGCCGACTGCACCGATCAGGCCCGGAAAGCGGGCGCCGATCTCGTTCTCGTCGAGGGCGTCCGGGCGCAGATGTTCTCGTGCAAGGCGAGACGATGACCGACTCCCCCGAAGCGGGCGTGCCCGGACTGACGAATCCTCGCGGCCTTGGCCTCGAGCGCTTTCCGATCCGCGCCCGGGAACAGGCGATGACGCTCGCGGCCTGGCGCCTCTCGGCCGCCGCGGAGGAGGGGGAGGGGACGATCACGCTGGTGGAGCTTCCCTCGGGCGAAATCCTGCGCCGCGGCGACGGGATCTTCCTGGGATGGACGCAGGAGAGGCTCGGCCGCGCCTACGAGGCGCTGGCTCCGAGGGACGACGGGCCGCCGATGGAGATGCTCCAGCTCGGCTGACGTCTCACTCGGGAGGGGAGCCGGCTTCCAGCGTCCGTCGCTCTTCCGCCGTCAGAAGGGCAGCTGCCGCCGGGTGGTAAACGCCCGCGTTGCCGCGTTCGTGCGCTTCGAGGCGGCGCGAAAGATTCTCGATCAAGCCCAGCAGGTCGGCGATCGGCGCGCGATTCTCGATCCCGAGCCGGATGTTGCGCGTCAGCTCGCGCAGCTGGACGTACTCGAGAGAAAGCTCGCGCTGCGGATCGCGGTCCGGAATCACGGCGCGCCGGAGCGCCGGCAGGAGCGCGCTCTCCTCCGCCGCCGTCCAGCGGCACAGGTTGTCGTGGAAGTCGGCGATGGCCAGCCGATAGGCCGCCTCGTCGCGCCGATCGAATGCCCGCCGGAAGTCGTCGAACCGCGCGCGCAGTCCCCGCTGCGCCGCGTTCATCAGCGCGCTCGCCTCGATCTCAGACACCCGCGAGTCCCGGCTCGACGCGCTCGAACCCTTGCTCGTGCGCCCAGAGATCGAGCGCGAGGGATGCGAGCTCGTCGACCTCGGGAATCGGCCGCGCATCCTCGGAAAGGTCGATCGATTTGACGTACTTGCGGCACGTCTCGCAGGCCTCGATGCGGACGGCGGGATGCCGCTCGGTCGTATAGGACGGAAGCTTGCGCGGGTCTTCCTCGAAACACGCGGGGCAGAGGATTCGGGTGAAGAGCCACTCTCCTCCGCAAAGAGCGCAGACGAGCGAGCGCCGCGCGCCCTCCGTCAGCGACCCTTCCCGCCGCGCCGAGACCCACGGAGACCCGCCGCAGAAAGGGCACTGGCCCCTCCGGTGCAGGCGGTCCGGAGGAGTCACGGCGACCCGCAGCACCTCCACGTACGGTCGAAGGACCGCCCGCGAGAGATAGTCGTCGCGCGAGGTCGCGTCGCCGCTCCAGTAGACGAGCAGCCGCGTCCGCGCGGTGGCGGCGAGATCGGACTGCCGCGCGCGGGCGGTTTCGGCGAGCGTTTCGGGACCGGACTGCGCCGCGTAGCCGACGATCCCCGCGGCCTGTTCGAGAAAGCGCTCGAGGTCCGCGTCCAGGTGTCCCGAGAGACGAGACCCGGCATGCGCGGATTCCAGGTGCTCGGCGAGCCGTCCCTGGGCGCGATAGAGGCCCGCCGCGAACCGGAGGGGCTCGCGCGCGGTTTCGGCCTGCCCGGCGAGAAGCTCCGCCCGCGCCGCGCGCCGCTCGAATTCCGAAGCGACGGCCGCGGTGCTACGGACGGCGGGGCTCTTCACCCGTGACTTCTCGATACCAGCGCGGGTGGTGCACGCGCGCCCAGGTCCGAGTCACCGTGCCACGGATCATGGATCCGTATGTGCCCGGTTCCGCGGCGGTGCTCAGGTAGATGTGGAAGACCAGCGACGCCACGAAGCAGATGAAGGTGAAGTCGTGGATGATGAACGCGAGCTGCATCAGCCAGCGCGGGAAAGCGGTCGGGAACCACATCAGGAGGCCCGAGAGGAGCAGCCCCACGGCTCCGAGCGACACCGCCCAGAAGTAGAGCTTCTGACCTCCGTTGTACTTGCCGGTGCGGGGATCGTCGGCCGAGGCGTCGTAGCGCATGTAGCGAACGACCCTCGGGCCCACCCAGTCCTTTTCCCACGATTCGACGCGCATATCGGAGCGCCACTCGAAGAACTGCACCAGCGCCGCGACGAAGAAGGCCAGGCCCGCCCAGGGATGAAGGAGCCGGCAGACGGAGAGACCGCCGAAGAGGTGCGCCATCCACCCGAAGATCGGCGTCCAGATCGGCAGTCCGGTCAGCAGCGAGAGGAAGAAGGTCAAGGCCACCGTCCAGTGCACGAGCCGTGAGAATCGACGGTGCCGGACGATCTCGGGGCCGACGACGACGTCTTCGCGGCTTCGGGCCACGACGACTGCGGAATCCATCGGCGCGCGGGGGGCGGCGGTGCTCATCGATGTCCTCCGTTCTGCCTCAAGCGCTCGGAAGGTTGGCGTCCTTGTCGCTCGCGCCGCGCGCCTCCTTGGGGCCGTACTTCGTGTAGTGCGCGAACGCGCCGGCAATGGCGCCGAAAATGGCAAGAACTCCCAGCGGCCGGACGATCTTCTTCCAGATCTTGACTCCCCAGGGCACGTGCGGGTTCGCGGGCAGGCCGTACCAGTCGGGGTGGTCTCCGTGTGCCAGGATCGTGATGACGCTGGTTCCCCCGACGCCCTTCGGATCGTAGACGGACGCCTGCGCGAAGCCGTTGGCCTTGAGCTGCTGCACGCGGCCGTGTGCGAGCTCCAGCATGTCGTCCTTGGTGCCGAAGTGCAGGCAGCCGGTCGGGCAGGCCTTGATACACGCGGGCTCGAGGCCGACCGAGACCCGGTCGACACAGAGCGTGCACTTGGCCATCTTGCCGGTGGTCTGCGAGAACTTCGGGACGTCGAAGGGGCAACCGGTCTCGCAGTACTGGCAGCCGATGCACTGGTCGGCGTTGACGTCGACGATCCCGTTCTCGTACTGGACGATCGCGCCGGGCGCGGGGCAGGCCTCGAGGCAGCCCGGCTCGTCGCAGTGCATGCACTGGTCCTTGCGCATGAGCCAGATGATGCCGCCGTCGAAGTCGCGTTCGTTGAAGCGGATGAGGTTCCAGTACTCAGGGTGCAGCGTCGGGAGCGTCTGGTAGGTGCCGACCTGGTCGGGTTTCGACCGGCTTCAGGTCGTTCCACTCCTGACATGCGACCTCACAGGCCTTGCATCCAATGCACGTCGTGGTGTCGATGTACTTGGAAACGGTCGGCGTGGTGCGCATGCCGGAAAGGCTTCCCCAGACCGAAGCGGAAGAGCGGCGAATGTCGAGACTCATGGCGCTCCTCCTCTCACGCTTTCTCGATTTTCACGAGGAACGCCTTGTACTCCGGCGTCCAGGTGTTCGGGTCCATCGCGGACGGCGTCAGGTGGTTCGCGAGGGGGCCGGTGTGCCCGGTGTTGCCGGCGGCATACCCCCAGTGGAGCGGGAAGCCGATCTGCCAGATCTCCTTGCCGTCGACTTGAGCTTGATGCAGCCGTTTCGTCACCATCGCGACGCCCTGCACGGAGCCGCGCGCGCGACGTGACCTTGACCTGAGATCCGTTGGCGATTCCCTTCTCCTTGGCCAGGCTCTTCCGGGATCTCGACGAAGAACCCGGGCTGGAGCTGGTTCAAGCCTGGGTGTGCTTGGTCCAGTAGTGGTACATCTCGGTGAGCCGGTAGGTCGTGCACGACGATGGGAAAGTCGTACGGTTTCCGTAGACGTCCTTGTCGGATGTGAACTTCTTGGTGGCCGGGCTCGACGCTGACCTTCGGGTGGAGCAGGTTGTCGACGGGCGCTTCGATCGGTTCGTAGTGCTCGGGGAACGGACCGTCGTTCAAGCGATGCGGCGAAGAGCCGGCCCACGCCTTCCGGCAGCATGATGAAGGCGCCCGTACTCGCCCGGGCGGCGAGTCGGGCTTGATGTCGGGCACGTCGCCGACCCATTTCTTGCCGTTCCACACGATGCCGGGCCGCTTGGGATCCCAGGCTTTGCCCTGAGCGTCCGCAGACGCGCGGTTGTACATGATCCGGCGGTTGGCGGGCCAGGAGAAGGTCCAGTTGTGGTACATGCCGAGGCCTGTCGGGTCGGCGGTCGAGCGGCGCTGCGTGTTGTTGCCGGCCTCGGTGTAGGCGCCCGATGTAGAGCCAGTTGCCGCACATCGTCGAGCCGTCGTCCTGGAGCTGGCCGAAGCCGTCGAGCTGCTGGCCCGCGGCTTGCACGGAGGCTTCGTCTTGTCCTTGGGGTCCGGGATGTCGGCGACGGCCTTGCCATTCATCTCCTTGAGGCACTTCGCCGAGATCGGGATTGACCGGGTTGGTGTAGTCCCACGTCGACGTTGAGCGACCGGCTCCGGGACGCGCGCCGCCTTCCTTGCGCGTACAGGTCGCGAACCGCGAGGAAAATGCGCGCCATGATCTCCTGGTCGGCCCTGGCCTGGCCCGGCGGATCGACCGCCTTCCACTTCCACTGCAACCAGCGCGCGCGAGTTGGTGAAGCGAGCCGTCTTTCTCGGCGAAGTCGGCGGCGGGAGCTGGAAGACCTCGGTCTGGATCTTCGAGGCATCGGGCGTCCCGTATTCCTTGGGTGGCCTTCCAGAAGTGGCGGTCTCGATCTCGAAGTTCTCCGACGACCAGCCACTTCAGCTTCGAGAGAGCGGCGATGACCTTCGGCGTGTTCGGCCCGATGCCGACGGGGTTCATTCCGAACGTGATCAGGCCTTCGGGCGCCGGCTCCTTGCCGCCGGCGCGGTCGAGGTGCCGCGATACATGTCGTCGAAGATGTACATCCAGCGAATAGTTGCCGTCGACCTTCGGGAGCCAGGCAGTACCCGAAGTCGTTTTCCTTGGTGGCGTTCTTCCCGTACAGGGCCTTCAGCAGCGAGACCATGAACTTCGGATAGTTGCGCCAGTAGTTCATCGAGGCCCAGGCGCTGTTTGTTGAACGTCGTCGGAGTCGCGTCGGTCAGGTAGTCCTGCAGCGTCTGCGACGGGCCCGCGAGGCGTCTTCATGTAGCCGGGCAGGATCTCGAACGTTCCCGCCCATGTCGGTGGCGCCCTGGATGTTCGAGTGGCCGCGCAACGCGTTGACTCCGCCGCCGGGACGGCCGACGTTGCCCAGCAGCAGTTGCAGCATCGCCGCGCACCGGATCATCTGCACGCCGATCGAGTGCTGCGTCCAGCCCAGAGCGTACATAATCGTCCCGACGCGTCTCGGGCGGATACGATCGATGTGACGATCTCGGCCGACCTTGAGGAACTTGTCCTCGGGCGTGCCGCAGATGCGCTCGACCATCTCCGGGGTGTAGCGCTCGACGTGCTTCTTCAGGAGCTGGAAGACGCAGCGCGGGTCCTGCATCGTCGGGTCGACCTCGTAGGCCTTGCTCTTCGGGTCGGCCTCGTACGCCCAGTTGGTCTTGTCGTACTTCCCGATGCCTCGTCGAATCCGCTGAAGAGGCCCTCGTCGAAGCCGTACTTCTCGCCGATGAGATAGGGCCGCGTTGGTGAAGAGCTTGACGTACTCCTCGTGGAAGCGCTTCTGCTCGATGGCGTAGCGGATGATCCCGAGCAGGAAGGCGATGTCGGTGCCGGCGCGGATCGGGGAGTAGTAAGTCGGCGACCGCAGCGGTGCGTGTGAAGCGCGGATCGACGGCGACGAGCTTGGCACTGCGGTTGCTGCTGGGCTTCGATCGCACCACTTGAACCCGCAGGGATGGTTCTCGGCGGGATTGCCGCCCATGGCCAGGATCGACATCGGCGTTCTTGATGTCGATCCAGCCGTTGGTCATGGCTCCGCGCCCGAACGTGGCGGCCAAACTGGCCACCGTCGGGCCGTGTCAAACCCGGGCCTGGCTGTCCCGGTACGACACCCCCAGGGCCGCGACGGACTTTCCACTGCAAGAAGTTGAATTCGTTCGTGTCGGTGCAGCCGCCGATCATCGCGATGCCGGGGTTGCGATTGACGGTCTGGCCCTTGGCGTTCTTGGCGACGAAGCACCGGTCGCGCGTGTCCTTGATGTGTCGCGCGATTCCGGCGATCGCATCGTCCCAGGAGATGTCCTCCCAGTTGTCCGAGCCCGGCCGGCGGACCTTCGGCGTCAGCAGACGGTCGGGATTGTTGATGTCGTCGCGGAGAGTCGAGCCCTTCGGGCAAAGCGTTCCGCGGTTGATCGGGTGTTCGGGATCGCCTTCGACGTGAACGACGGCGGGTGTCGACGTTCTTGCGCCTTGTCGCCCAGCGTGTGAATGATCACTCCGCAGGAGACCGCGCAGTACGGGCAAGTACTTCGGGTCTCGATGGTGCGGGCGATCTTGAACTGCCGCATCTCCGCTTCGGCTGACGAGACGTCGAAGCCGAGTGCGATCGTGGTTCCGATGCCGGTGGCCTTCAGGAACCCGCGACGCGTGACCTCCATCGGTCCTCCTCTCTGGGGGTGTTATCCCGGTGCAAAGAGCGCGCCGACTCAGAATTCAATTCCTCCGCGTCGCCAATGTCAAGGGGGGCGAAGCGGCGAGTGGCTGCGGTCGCGGGTGGTCATCCGAAGACGCGCCCGGCGCAGCGAGGAGTTACCTCGGGATCCGATATATCCGGCTCGCCGCGAGGGGGCCTCGGAGCCGCCAGGAGAACGAGGAATCCCGTCGTGACCGGCAGGCCAGCGAGATCGGCCGGCGTGGCAGCGGGCGTCTCACTCCGGGGAGGCTTCGGCCTCTGTGTCGCGAGGCGGCGTCTTGACCACGGTTACGGTGCACTCCGCCTGGGCAACCACCTGCGAGGATACGCTCCCCAGATAACGCCGCAGCGTCGAGCTGCCGCGCGATCCGATGATGATCTGCTCGACGCGGTTGGCGCGGGCGAACTCCAGGATCGCCGCTCCCGGATCGGGCGCTTCCAGTACGTGGTGAGTGACCTTGCCGGGCACGGTTCCGAGAGGCCGGGCCCAGCGCTTCAGCTTCGCCAGCGCGCGAAGACGGAGGTTTCTGTCCTCGGCGCCGGCGCCGGTTTCGAGTGCGATCCGCGCCTTCTTCAGGACCGTCAGGCAGGCGAGGCGGGCGCCGGGCTCGGTCTCCCGGACGCGCCGGGCGGTGCGCCGCAACGCCTCCGACAGCGTCTCAGACCCCTGGGCGAGATCCACGGCCACGACGACGATCGGCGCTTTCGAGCTGGCCTCCACCGGGCGAGGATCCGGCTCGCCCATCAGCCGGAATCGGCGCTTTGCCACGGCCATGACCCCATCGCGCTCCGTCCGGCGAGCCCTCGCGGAGAGGTGAACCTGATGCGGGTGCTGGAGCGCGAACGACAGCTGCGCGGCTGTGTCGAACCGATTCTCAGGGGCGACCTCGAGGCAGCGGAGAATCACCTCCTGGAGCCACGGCAGGCAGTCGGGACGGATCGCCCGCGGGGGGAGAGGATCCCGGTAGAGGCGGCGCCTGAGACCGTGCACGGACGTCGGATTCCCGAAGGGCCGTTGCCCCGTCGCGAGGAAGTAGAGCAGCACGCCGAGACCGAACTGGTCGCTTCGCGGGTCGCTGCGAATGCCTCGAATCTGCTCGGGAGAGATGTAAGGACCGGTCCCCATCGGCAGACGGAACTGCTCGGCGAGCAGATCGGGGATCTCGTCATGTCGAGACAGCCCGAAGTCGATCAACACGGCCTCTCCCGTGCCGCGAAACATGACATTGCTCGGCTTGACGTCGAGGTGGATCACGCGCTGGCGGTGGAGGTCGTGGAGCGCCGAGCCCACCCTCGCTCCGATCGATGCGACCTCGGCGAAGGGGAGTGGAACCTCGTCGAGACGCGCTCGGAGAGATTCGCCGGCGATCAACTCCATCACGACGTACGGCTGGGGCGGCCCGTCGCCCGAGGCCACGAAGCGTGGGGCATGAGGACCCGAGACCCTCGGCAGGATCGCCCGCTCGACCTCGAAGCCGACGAGGGCTACGGGATCGGCGCTGTCGCGCCAGGAGGGAATCTTCATCGCCATCGGGGACGGGCGATCGGGATGGGAGACCCTCCAGATCTCCGCCATGCTGCCCTGGTGGATCTTCTCCTCGAGGCGGAAGCCGTCGACGAGGGTCCCGGGCTCGATCCATTCGGTCATGGTGCGGGGAAGCGCCATATCCGCGATCCAGCGTACGGCTCTCGGTCCGCCGTCCTCTGAGCCATTTGCATCAGACGTCTCGGGCCCGCTGCGGTACGATCCCGAAACCCTCGAAACCGCGCCGCGCCTTCGCGGCGTCCGGGCTCGAGCGAGCGGGAAGGAGGATGGGATGGATCTCATCAATCCAATCGTTCGCCGCTGGCTTCGGGACGGGACGGACGATCCCGACGCGTTCTGGGCGAAGGCCGCCTCGAAGCTTCCGTGGTTCCGGCCCTGGGAACGAGACTTTCGACTGGGAGCCGCCGACCTTCCGCTGGTTCGCCGGCGGGAGCACCAACCTCGGCTGGAACGCGCTCGATTTTCACGTCGCGCAACGGCCGCGGCGGCCACGCCGCCCTGGTCGCCCTGAACGAGCGCGGAGAGCGGCGCGTCTTCACGTACGCGCAGCTGCTGTCGGACGTCGAGCGCGTCGCGGCGGCCCTGCGCGGGCTCGGCGTGGGCAAGGGCGACCGCATCACGATCTACATGCCGACCTCTCCCGAAGCGATCCTCCTGATGCTTGCGGCTGTCCGCATCGGCGCGATCCACGTCGGTCGTCTTCGCGGGCTTCGGCGGCGGCGCCCTGGGCGACCGCATCCGGGCCAGCGGCTCGAAGGCGGTGTTCACCGCCGACGTGACCTTCCGCAAGGGCAAGGACGTGGCGCTGAAGGGAATCGTGGACCAGGCGCTCGGCGCCGGAAACGCACGCCGTCGAGAAGGTCGTCGTCTGGAACCGACGGCGGCTCCGCCGCCATGGTCTGCCGGCCGCGACCTCACCTGGGAGGACTTCCTCGCCGCGGCGAAAGGGCAGAGCGGCGGGCACGTCGAGATGGAGTCCAACGAGCCGGCCTTCATCCTGGCGACCTCCGGCACGACGGCCAAGCCGAAGCTGGCGGTGCACACGCACGGCGGCTTCCAGGTCCACATCGCGAGCATGGCGCGCTGGTGCTTCGGGCTGAAGCCGACGGACGTCTGGTGGGCGACGTCCGACATCGGCTGGATCGTCGGCCACAGCTACATCGTCTACGCGCCGCTCCTGGCCGGCTGCACGACGCTCGCCTACGAGGGCGCGATCGACCATCCCGATCCGGAGACGCCCTGGCGGATCGCCGAGGAGTTCGGCGTCACCGGCATCTTCACCTCGCCCACCGCGGTGCGGCTGCTGATGCGCTACGGCGAAGCGCCGCCGCGCGCCACGACCTCTCCGCGCTCGAGCGCGTCGTTCTGCGCCGGCGAGGTGCTCAACGCCGCCGGCCTGGGAGTGGCTGCAGAAGGAGGTCTTCGACGGACCGCGTGCCGGTCATCGACCACATGTGGCAGACCGAGACCGGCGGGCCGGTCTTCGGCAACCCGTACGGCATCGGCGCTGCTGCCGATCAAGCCCGGGCTCGGCCGGCGATCCCGCTGCCCGGCATCGACGCCGCGGTCGTGACGCCCGAGGGGGCAGCCGTGCGGCCCGGGCGAGAAGGGCATCATGGTGATCCGGCGCCCGTTCCCCGGGCCTGACGCCCACGCTCTGGGGCGAGCCCGAGCGCTACGGCCGCGACTACTGGGAGCGGATTCCCGGCGTCTACTTCACCGGCGACTCGGCCCACGTCGACGAGGACGGCTACGTCTGGTTCGGCGGGCGCGCCGACGAGATCATCAAGATCGCCGGCGCACCGCATCGGCACGATCGAGGTCGAGAGCGGCCTTCCTCCGGCACGCCGCGGTCGCCGAGGCCGGCGTGACGGGCCGGCCCGACGAGCTGCGCGGCGAGGTCGATCTCGGCGTTCGTCGTGCTCAAGCACGGGCACGTCGCCCTCCGACGGACTCGCGGCGGAGCTGCTCGACACCGTCCGGCGCGAGCTCGGGCCCGTCGCCGTCATCGGCGAGCTGAACTTCGTCAACTCGCTGCCCAAGACGCGCAGCGGCAAGATCATGCGCCGCGTCCTCAAGGCCGTCACGCTCGACGGCGATCCCGGCGACATCTCGACGATCGAGGACGAGGGCTCGGTCGAGGAGGCCCGGCACGCGTGGCAGGATATGCGCGAACAGGTCCGCGGCTCGCGCGCCAGGAGGCAAACGGGCGGGCGCTCCGGCACCCGCCGAAGGGACCGCGAAATCCCGCGCGGCTAGAAGTTGTAGAGACCCGAGAGCGCGAGCTGGTGGCCGGTAGGTCTTGGTCTCCAGGCCGACCGGTTGACAGCTTGTCGTGCATGTACTCGAAGCCGAACGCGAGCGGCCGCACTTCCAGCGCAGCATCCCGGCGTACATCATGTTCTTCATCCGACCGGCCGGACCGACGGCCTGCAGGACGTCGAGGTTCTTGGGATCGTCGATGCCCCAGAATCCGAAGATGCCCCAGTTCTGAGGTGATGTCGAAGCCGACCTGCGCCCAGCCGCCCTTGCCCCTGGATCTTGCCGAACTGGGTGATCATGCCGAACTGTTGCCGATCGAGTGGCCCGTGTAGCCGTTGCCCTGGATGAGCACCGGGCCGATCTGGAACTTGGCGCCGATCTCGACGGCCGATCCCGTGAGCTTGTCGTCGGTGACGCCGGGGCCGCAGGGGTTGGGCGGCCGCCGCAGCCGGAGCGCCGGACCCCGAGAGGTCCTTCTCGTCGATGTGGCCGACGATGTAGGTGCTCCAGGTCCCCTGTCGCCCAGCTTCCGCCCAGGTTGAAGCGCAGCTCGAACTGCGGCCAGGACGCGTTGCCGGCCGTCTGCCAGTTGACGCAGTTGTTCGTCGTGTCGCAGTTCGGGCCGTTCCACGAGCCGGACATCACCGCGGCCTGAATGTCCGCGTTGACGACCGAGTCCTTGGGCGTCAGCTTCTGGACCAGAGAAGATGCCCGGGAAGCGCCAGCCGATGTCGCCCGCCGAGCCGTAGCCCAGGGGAAAGGCGATGTGCGAGAGCGAGACGGCCGTGTTGCCGAAGAGAGGCGACCATTGCTGGCCCAGCTGGATCGTCGTGCTGCCGTTGCTCAACTGGACGTAGCCGAGGCGCAGAGCGCGGGGTCGGGCTGCTCGGCGACGAAGGCGCTGTTGGTCGTGCTGCCGTATCCGCCGAAGAAGTCCATCTCCACGATGGCGCCGGCCTTCCAGTCTGCCGAAGAGCCTCGGACCGTCGAAGACGAGCGTCAGCCGCGTGTTCCGGACGTCGCCGCCGCCGAACCAGCAGTCGACCACGCAGTTCGGGCCCGGTCGGCACACTCGGCGTTCTGCCCGTTGCCGAAAATGAAGTTCTGGTCCTGGGCGAACAGCGGTGGCGCTGATGAATCCCTTCAAGCGTGAGGGTGCCGGCGCCGCCGAGTGGACCGTGGCCTGCGCCGACAGGGCGCCGCCACGATCAACAGAAGGGCCGCGACGACCGAAGAGCGAACCGCGAAACCTCATGCCAGCTCCTTTCGCTTCTCCGTTAGACGCCGTCGCGCCGCAGACGATCGGGCGCGAGGACCGGTAACGCCCGGGGCCGGGTCAGGGGGGTCGGCGGCCTCTTCTTCGCCGGGAAGCTCGAGCTCGGCGGCGCGCCTCTCCGCGCGTCCCGGGGAGCCACTGGTCCTGCGCTTCCGCATCGCCGTTCGGCCGTCTTCACGACCGGTATAATCCCTCTTCTTGCCACGAGATTCATTTCACGGATCCGAACGTAAATCCGGCGATGAACCGGTCCAGGAACAGGTTGTAGACCACACCGATGGGGAGGCTCGCGATCAGGCAGGCCGCCATCAGCGACCCCCAGTAGTAGACGTCGCCCCGGACGAGGTAAGATCGGCACACCCGACGCCCACGGTCTGGTGCGAGGCCGAGGAGATGAACGTCAGGGCGTAGACGAACTCCTGGGTCACCAGCGTGAAGGAGAAGATCACGACGGTCAGGATCCCGGAAATCGAGATCGGCACGATCAGCTTGCTGGAACGTCTGGAACCGCGTCAGGCCGTCGACCATGGCCGCGTCCTCGAGCTCCGCGGGATCGACTTGAAGAACCCCATCAGGAGCCAGGTCGAGAACGGAATGGTGAAGCTCGGGATACACCACGACCACCGACCAGATGCGTGTCCTGCAATCCGAGGCCGCCACGACCCGCGACAGGGGGATGAACAGCAGGGTCGGCGGCACCAGGTAGGTCAGAAAGATGGCGATTCCCATGCGCTCCCCCAGCGTCCGGTCAGGCGGGCCAGGGCGTAGGCCGCCGGCAGGGCGAGCAGCAGCGTGATCGCCACGACACAGGCCCCGGCGAGGGCGGTGTTCCAGAGCCAGCGAGGAAACAGGGTTTCCTGGAACAGCAGCCGCAGGTGCTCCAGCGTGGGGGGCTGGTGGAAGAGAAACGGGTTGTTCTTCAGGTCGTAGAGGTCGCTCGTTCTCTTGAAGGTGGTGATCAGCATCCAGTAGAACGGGAAGGAGAGGCCGACCGAGAAAGCGGCAAGGATTCCCCACCGAACCGCCGTCCCAGCGCCCGGCGCGCCCGGCGTCCGGCCATCAGCCCACCTCCGCGCGGTGCGCGGTGCGCAGCATCCGCCAGGCCACCAGCGACGAGCAGCGGCAGCAGGAAGATCGAGATCGCGGCACCCTCGGCGAGGTCGCTGCCGAGAATGCCCGTGAAGAAGGCAAGCGACGGCAGGACCTGCGTCGTGTCGTAGGGCCCGCCGCGCGTGAGGATGTAGATCACCGTCATGTCCGTGAACGTGAAGACGATCCCGAAAAGCAGCGCGACGTTGATGATCGGCAGCAGCATCGGCATCGTGATCTGGAAGAGGGTCCGGAAGTAGCCGGCGCCGTCGACCGCGCGGCCTCGGGAATGTCCTCGGGATCGCCGTCCAGCCGGCCAGAAGGATCACGGTGGCGAACGGCAGCACGTGCCAGGTGTGCACCAGGATGACCGAGATCATCGCCAGCGTCGGATCTCCCAGCCACATCGGCGGAGAGAACTCGTTGACCAGATGCAGCCGGATCAGCACCCAGTTGATGACGCTGTAGAGCGAATCGAGGATCCACTTCCAGCCGATCGAGCCGATCGACACCGGAGCGACCCACGGCAGGAGGATGAGGAAGCGGATCAGACGCCGGCCCTCGGAACGCGTCCTTCAGCACGAGCGCCAGGACGTTTCCTCCGACCAGCACGAGGACCTGGGAGCAGACCGTGAAGACGATCGAGTTGCGCAGCGCCCGCCGAAACGACGGGCTCTCGGAGCACCGACGCGAAGTTGTGCAGCCCGACGAAGTGGTAGCCGGTGGATCCGACCTTCACGTCGCCCACCGCGTAGACGAAGGCCAGGAGGAAGGGCACGCCGACCAGGGCGAGGACGTAGAGGATGGCCGGGGCGAGCATCGCCGGGCCCGAGCCAGCGCTCGCGCGGCCGCCGGCTCTTCACTCGAGCGCCGCGGCGTCGCGCCGGCGCTCCCGTCTCACTGTCGAAGAATTTCAGCTTGGGCGCGCTCGACCTGGAAAGGCCGCGACGGAGCCGGACGCCGCCGCCGGGGTGAAAAGTGGCGGGCAATCGCGAAACCGCTTTCTCGCCGTCGAAACGGCCGCCTTCCAGGCGGCCGTAGAGGATGCGTTCGGACCCGAGGTATTCCTCGTGGTCGAGATGAAACGAGAGAGAGCAGCGTCGATGGGGAAGCGGATGCGGCGCCCTCCGAGGGAAAGAAGTGCTCGGGCCGGAACCCGATGATCGCCGTCTCGCCCTGGACGAGGTTCATCGGAGGCGAGCCGAGAAAAGTCGCGACGAACGTGTCTGCGGGATCGTCGTAGACGTCGGCGGGAGTCCCGATCTGCCGCACCCGCCCCTGGTGCATCACGACGACCCGGTCGCCCATCGCCATGGCCTCGATCTGATCGTGGGTGACGTAGATCATCGTCGTCCCGATCCGGCGCTGGAACTGCTCGAGCTCCTCCCTGGCCGAGGCGCGGAGCTTGGCGTCGAGGTTCGAGAGGGGCTCGTCGAGAAGAAAGACCGTCGGCTCGCGGACGATCGCCCGTGCGAGGGCGACCCGCTGCCGCTCCCCGCCGGACAACTCGCGCGGCCGGCGGCCGAGAAGATGGCCGATCCCGAGAAGATCCGCCGCCCATTGCGCCTTCTTTTGCCGCTCGGGTCGGGCGACCTTCTGGGCCTTCAGCGGAAAGACGATGTTTCCGAGCACCGTCAGGTGGGGATAGAGGGCGTAGCTCTGGAACACCATCGCGATCCGGCGTTCGCGCGGGGTCATGTCGTTGACGACGACGCCCCCGATCAGGACGTCGCCCGAGGTCGGTTCCTCGAGCCCGGCGATCATGCGCAGGAGCGTGGTTTTCCCGGAGCCCGACGGGCCCAGGAGAACCAGGAACTCGCCCTCGCGGCTTTCCAGGTCGACGCCGACGACCGCCCCGACGGAACCCTGGCGAAAAGTTTTGGTCAGTGCCCTGGTCTGGACGATCGCCATCTAGGGCGTCACTTCCACTTGTCGAAGATGCGCTTGGTCTCCTTCTCCGCGGCGCGGGCCGCATCTTCCGGGCGAAAGGACGTCCTGGGCGGCTTTGGCAAACATCGTCGGAATCACGAACGTGTTGAAGACTTCGTCGATCGCCGCGGTCGCGTAGCCGGGGTAACCGACGTTGGTGGCCCAGTCCAGGACGTTGGCCAGGACCTTGTACTTGTCGGGAGGGTTGGCCTTGGGGTCGTTCGCGAGCTGCTGGGCCAGGTCCGGCACCGTCGCGGGGAAGCACGGGAAGTTGTAGAACTCGCTGGCCTTGAACGCCGTCCCGAAGTTGTCCATGTAGTCGAGCAGGAACTGCTTGGCGCCGTCCTTGTTCTCCGCGAAGTCCCAGATCACGTAGCAGTCCATGACGTGCTCGGCCGCGATGCGCCGCACGGGACCCTTCAGCGCCGGCGTGAGCCAGATCTTGGCGGACATTTCGGGGTTGTCCTTCTCCGCCGTGCGCGTGACCGAGATGGCGTTGTCCACGAAGGAGAGCTTGCCGGCGATGATGCCGCGGTTGTTGGAGGAGGGATCCCAGTGAAGACCTCGGGAGTCATCGTCTCCTTGAAGAGCGAGCGCACGTACTTGAGGGCGTCGATAGTCTGCTTGGAGTAGATCGCGACCTTGCCGTCCTCGTTCTGCTCGGCGCCGCCGAACGACCAGAGGAGCCCTCGCAGCGCCATGTTCGAGTCGAGCTCCTGCGAGAGGCCCACGCCGACCGGGTTGCCGAACTGGTCCTTGATCTTCTTCCCGCCGACCCGCAGGTCGTCCCAGGTATCCGGGCCGTTGGGAAAGCCGACTTTCTCCCAGAGGTCCTTGCGGTAGTTGCCGGGGTCCGGCACGTAGGAGTCGGAGAAGGCGAAGTACTTCTTGGTCTTCGGGTTGAGGGTCGAACGCTCGGCCAGCGCGATCTTCTTGCCGTGCTTCTTCTCGACGGCCTCGTAGATCTCGCGGTGGTCGATGACCTGCTTCTCGTAGGCTGCCGGCGGCGGAGGAACATGAACAGGTCGTGGCCCTTCTTCGCCGCGACTTCCGCGGCCGCCCGCGCGTTGACCTCGCCGATCGCGATGTGGTCGACAGTCACGTTCGTGTCGTACTTTGCCGCCCACTCCTTTGTGAAGACACCGTCGAACCACTTGTCGTATCCCGGAACGAAGTGGCTCCACTGGATGATCTTCAGGGTCTTCTGCTGCGCGGCCGCCCGCGCCGGGAAGAGGAAGTTGGCGCCGAGCCCGGCCGCGGCCGCTCCGGCTCCGGTGAGTTTCGCGAACTGGCGGCGGGTCATGCCCGTCTTCGCGCTGTCTGTGTCATGACCCTACCTCAAATGCGCGATTGCGCGAATCCGGCGACCGTGAAGGTCGCTGTCAGAAGTGACGAATGCCCACGTCCTTGGTCTCGCTTGATGAAGAGGCTTCCGATCACGAAGCTCATCAGCGCGACGATGATCGGGTACCAGAGACCGGCATAGATGTTGCCCTTCGAGGCCACCATGGCCGTCGCGAGCAACGGCAGCATGCCGCCGAACCAGCCGTTGCCGATGTGGTACGGCAGCGACATCGACGTGTAGCGGATCCGCGTCGGGAAGAGCTCGACGAGAAACGCCGCGATGGGCCCGTACACCATGGTCACGTAGATCACGAGAATGACCAGGATCAGGATCGTCATCGTCCAGTTGAGTCTGAGTCTTGTCGAATTTCAGGGTAGTTGGTGGTCTTGAGCGCTTCCTTGTACTTGTCTTCGTCGAAGCCCTGCAGCTCGATGCTGCCGATCTTCGTGACGACCGGTCTGGCCCTCGACCGGCGGCAGCTCCGTGAAGGAGAGGCCCGCCTTGTTCAGGAAGTCGCGGGCCTTGTCGCAGTCGGAGTAGACGGTCTTCGTCGCCGGGAAAATGTGGACCTGGCAGTCCGTGGCCGCGACGCTGATCGGCGTGTTGGCCGAGTAAGGCCTCGATCGCCGGGTTGACGTTGTGCGTCAGGGCCTTGAAGAGCGGAATGTACGTCAGCGCCGCGATCAGGCAGCCCGCCATGATGATCCACTTGCGGCCGATGCGGTCGGAGAGGCTGCCGAAGAAGATGAAGAACGGCGTGCCGATGACGAGCGAGACGCCGATCAGCATGTAGGCCTTCAGGTAGTCGAGCTTGAGGTCGAGCGTGAGGAAAAAGAGCGCGTAGAACTGGCCCGTGTACCACACGACGCCCTGGCCCGCCGTCGCGCCGAAGAGCGCGAGCAGCACGAGCTTGGCGTTCCCCCAGTTGGCGAAACTGTCCGTCAGCGGCGCCTTGGAGCCCTTGCCCTGCGCCTTCATCTCCGTGAAGACCGGCGACTCCTGCAGCTTGAGCCGGATGTAGACGGAGATGGCGAGCAGGACAGCGAGACCAGGAACGGGAATGCGCCAGCCCCAGCTCTTGAACTCTCGGCGGCATCATGCCGCGGCAGAGTCCGATCACGACCAGGGCGAGGAAGAGGCCGAGCGTCGCCGTCGTCTGGATCCAGGCGGTGCGCGGCCCGCGCTTGCCCGTGCGGGGCGTGCTCGGCCACGTAGGTCGCCGCGCCGCCATATTCGCCTCCGAGCGCGAGGCCCTGGAGCAGGCGCAGGACAGCAGCAGGATGCCGGCGCCGACGAATGCCGATCGAGGCATAGGTCGGCAGCAGGCCGACGGCCGCGGTCGAAGCGCCCATCACGACGATGGTGATCGAGAAAGGTGTATTTCCGCCCGACGAGATCGCCGATCCGGCCGAACACGAGCGCGCCGAACGGCCGGACGAGGAACCCGGCGGCATAGGCGACGAAGGAGGCCGAGCAAAGCCGCGGTCGCGTTGCCCGGCGGGAAGAACAGGGCCGCGAAGAAGGGCGCCAGGGTGCCGTAGATGTAGAAGTCGTACCACTCGAAGACCGTGCCCAGCGACGAGGCGAAGATGACCCGTTTTTCCGCGCCCGTGAAGGTCCCGGCCGGTGGTCTGGTTGTTTTCCGCGACAGCCGTCGACATCGCTTCCCTCCTTCAGTTCACGACAAAACGAATCCGGACAAATTCGCGAATAGGTGCGGGGGGCGGGATGGTCAGGGGGTACGGGTCCGGACAAAGGGCGGGCAGCGGGCGTCGACCCTCGGCCCGTCCGCTGACCCTCGGCAAAACCTCGGTAGGCGTAGGCAACGTGGTCCTTCGACCTCGAAGGTGGTTGCAGTCTTTTTCCAGATCTCGGCGATGTCAAGGGGATTCACAGCGGCGGCGGTTCGCAGGACCGCGTCCCGGCCGCCGACGACCGGGACTAAGATTGCGCTCCGCCCCTTGGTCGAAAGGAGGCAGCCATGGCCGACGCGCACAGACCGGTGGAGGTCGCGGAAACGACCGAAGCGCAGATCGCGGTCCATTGGAAGGAAGAGGAGTACTACTCTCCGCCCGCCAGTTTCGTCGCGCAGGCGAACCTGAAGGACCCCGCGGTCAACGATGGTTTCGCCGAAAAGAACTTTCCGAAGTGTTTCGAGGAATTCGCGGAACTGCTCGCCTGGGACAAGAAGTGGGACACGGTCCTCGACACGAGCGAGGCGCCGTTCTGGAAATGGTTCGTGGGCGGCAAGCTGAACGTATCCCGCAACTGCATCGACCGGCACCTGGCGAAGTACACGAACAAGGCCGCGCTGATCTCGGTGCCGAGCTCGAGGAAGAGGGCCACGGTCACGGTGACGTACCAGGAGCTCTACGTTCGCGTCAACGAGTTCGCCGCGCTCCTGCGCGACTTCGCGGGCCTGAAGGCGGAGACCGCGTCACGATCCACATGCCGATGCTGCCGGAGCTTGCCGATCACCATGCTCGCATGCGCGCGGCTCGGCGTGATCCACTCGGTCGTGTTCGGCGGCTTCAGCGGCGAAGCCTGCGGTCTGCGCGCGGCCGACTCGGGCAGCCGCGTGCTCATTTACATGGACGCCTACTATCGGAGCGGCAAGCTCATCGACCACAAGCCCGGAGCCGTCGAGACGGCCGTCGCCGCGGCGAAGGCGAACGGGCAGCCGGTCGACAAGGTCCTGGTGTGGCGCCGCAGGCCGGGCAAGAGCTCCTCCGAGGCGCCCATGGTGGAGGGCCGGGACTTCTTCGTGGACGACCTCCTCCGAACTACCGGGGCAAGCGAATCGAGCCCGTCTCCATGGATGCGAACGACCCGCTCTTCCTGATGTACACGAGTGGCACGACCGGTAAGCCCAAGGGGTGCCAGCATCGGACCGGCGGCTACCTCGCCTACGTCACGCGGGACCTCGAAGTGCATCCAGGACATCCACCCGGAGGACGTCTACTGGTGCATGGCGGACATCGGATGGATCACGGGCCACTCCTACATCGTCTACGGTCCGCTCGCTCTTGCGGCGACGTCGGTCCTGTACGAAGGGGTTCCCAACTACCCCGACGCGGCCGGCCCTGGCGGATCGCCGAGCGGCTGGACGTCAACATCTTCCACACGTCGCCGACGGCGATCCGGATGCTGCGCAAGGCCGGCGCCGACGAGCCGGCAGAAGTACCAGTACCACTTCAAGCACATGACGACGGTCGGCGAGCCGATCGAGCCCGAGGTCTGGCGGTGGTACTACGACGTCGTCGGCAAGGGCGAAGCGGTCATCGTCGACACGTGGTGGCAGACCGAGAACGGAGGTTCCTCTGCAGCACGCAAACCGGCGCTGGACCGGATGAAGCCGGGAAGCGCCGGCCCGGGAGTGCCCGGCATCGACCCGGTCGATCTACGACGAGAAGGGCGAGGAGACGGTCGCGGGACCGGGAAGGCCGGAAACATCTGCATCCGGAATCCCTGGCCCGGCATCTTCCAGACCATCTGGGGCGACCAGGATCGCTTCGTGCAGCAGTACTACTCGAAGTACTGCAAGGACCCGAAGAGCAAGGACTGGCGGGACTGGCCCTACTTCGCGGGCGACGGGGCCGTGCTCGCCGCCGACGGTTACTTCCGGATCCTGGGCCGCGTCGACGACGTGATCAACGTCGCGGGCCATCGCCTGGGGACCAAGGAGCTGGAGTCGGCGTGTCTCACTGTCCCGCAGGTCGCGGAGGCGGCCGTGGTGCCCGTCGTCGACGACATGAAGGGACGCGTCCCGAGCATCTATCATCGCGCTGAAACCCGGCGTCACGGCGAACAAAAAGGTGACCGACACCGTCGTCTCGAGGCTCGAGACGATGATCGGCGAAGATCGCTCGGCCCAAGACGGTGCACGTCGTTCCGGACATGCCCAAGACGCGCTCCGGAAAGATCATGCGCCGCGTCCTCGCCGCGATCTCCAACGAGATGGACACGGGAGACATCACGACGCTCGCCAATCCCGACATCGTCGAGCAGATCCGCCAGGCCGTCCAGGGCAAGGAAAAACGCGTAACCCGCGAGGGTCCCGAAGACGTGAAGAAGTTCGGCGAGCAGGAGTAGGCGGGTAGAAGAAAGCTTCCGATCGGCCCGCCCGCACGTACAATCGAATCGGTGAGGGCATCCGGAAGCGTTCTGGACGGCCAGGTCCTGGGCCGGCTGGATCGCTGGCGGAAGGCACGCGCCGTCTTCGTCCGCCCCGACGGGGTCGAAGCGGAGCGGGCCGTTTCCGCGGCGTTCGGCCGGAACTGGGCGCGTGCCCCGATGTACGGACGGGCGCGCCGCCTGCTCGTCGAGCGAACCCCCGAACAATTCCTGGAAGAGCTCGAGCGCAAGCTCGGCCCTCTGGCCGACAAGGTTCGCGTGGCGCCCGAGGACATGCGCCAGACCAAGTGGGACGCGATGAGCCACTTGACGCCCCTTCCTCGCGCGCGCCAGGAAGTGGAGGCGCTCTGGCTCGCCGACGAGCTGACCACGGGGGAGTTCTTCGTCGAGTTCCAGCCTCTCTTCGACTTGAAGACCGGGTCGGCCATCGGATACGAGAGCCTTCTGCGCGGCCGGGGACGCGACGGGCACACGCGTCCGGCGGCGGAGATTTTTCCGGCCGCGGCGGCCCTGCATCTGGAGCCGACGTTCGAGCGGTTCTCCTGGAGCTGCGTCCTCGAGGCGGCCGACCGGCTGCCCGACGGCGCGCTGCTGTTCTTGAACGTCAACCCGCGCCTGATCGACCGCTCGGAAAATGCCCTCGCGGGCCTCGGCCAGGAGGCCGAGCGGCGCGGACTCTCCTTCGCGAGGATCGTCCTCGATTTGGTCGAGGTCGAGACGCTTCCTAACGTCGCCGACCTCGCGCAGGCCCTGCGCGTGCCGCGCGACCTCGGAGCGGTCATCGCTCTGGACGACGTGACGTCCGGGTACGGCACGCTGCAGATGTGTCACGTGCTCCAGCCCGAGTTCATCAAGGTCGACGCCGAGGTCACGCGGGGTATCGCCCACGACCCGAGGCGCCGCGCGATCCTGAAGTTTCTCGGAGACCTGTCCAAGGAGTTCTCGTTCCGCCTGGTCGCAGAGGGCATCGACAACGCCGAGGATCTCGAGGTCTGCGCGGCGGAAGGCGTTGGCGTGGCGCAGGGTTACTTCCTGGCACGCCCGGCCGAAAAGCCCCCGGAGGCCACGCCGGGAGCTCTCGGCGTGGCTCGAATCCCGGCCCGCGGGCCTTCGCTCGGCATGAACGCGGACCCCTCCGGGGGACCGCTCCCGTCCGTTCGTCTCGACGTCTGGCTCGACGTCGCCTGCGTCTATCCCACTCGGTCGCAGGCCAAGGCTGCGTGCGAAGGCGGGAAGGTCGACGTCAACGGCGAAAGGGCCAAGCCGCATCGCGAGATCCGCCCCGGCGACCGCATCTCCCTCTCCGGGCGAGAAGGCCGGCGGCGGGAGCTGATCGTCCGGGGTCTGGCCGAGCGCTCGATTCCGAAGGCCCAAGCGCGAAAGCTCTACGAGGACGTCACGCCCGCGCCGGCCCCGGAAGTCCTCGAAGCACGGCGTCTGGACCGCATACTCACGCCTCGCGGCGACGCCGGCCGGCCGGACAAGCGGGATCGGAGGGAGCGCATCCGCTTCAAGCGCTCCTGATCCGCTTCTGTTCTAGACTTCGGTCGTGGACTTCGAGCTTCTCTGCCCCTGCTGCAACGCCCGGCTCAAGATCGATCCAGAGCTCAAGGCCGTCATCGATCACGAGGCGCCGAAGACGCCCCGCAAGTACGGATCGGTGGACGACGCGCTCGGCGCTCTGAAGGGTGCGGACGAGGAGCGCGAGAAGAAGTTCGCCGCGTCCATCGAGGCCGAGAAGTCCAAGAAGGACGTCCTCAACCGAAAATTCCAGGAGCTCTTCGAGAAGACCAAGGGCGACACGTCCAAGCCGCTCCGCGACATCGACCTCGATTAGCGGCGTCCTGTGAACGTCGGGGTCTTCGGCTCGAGCCTGCCGCGTCGCGGAAGCGACGCCTACATCGTCGCGTTCGAGCTGGGCGCCCAGATCGCGCGGCGCGGGGCCGGAGTCGTCTGCGGCGGGTATGGCGGCACGATGGAGGCGGTCTGCCGCGGCGCTGTCGAGGCGGGAGGTTCGACGCGCGGCGTGATCCTCTCCGGAGGCGGCGATCCCAACGCGTGGGTCCGGCAGCCCACCGTCGCCGCCGACCTCGGGGAGCGGCTCCGGATCCTTCGTGATTCTTCCGACGCGTGGGTCTTCCTGCCGCACGGACTCGGCACGATGCTGGAGCTCGTCTGGATGGCCGAATCCGTGGTGAAGGCCGTGGCCTATCCCCGTCCTTTCGTGCTCGTCGGGAAACTCTGGCGGGCGTCGATCGAGACGGCGCTGCTGGAGGCTTCGAACTCCGACGGGGCCGCGGCACTCCGGAGCGTCTTGCGTTACACGAACACGGTGCCCGAAACGGTGGCGGCGGCGATGGAATCGGCTTGAGGCGAGTCCGAACATGAGACTCCGGATCGGTCTGCTCGTCCTCGCCCTTCTGATCGCGAAAGAGATGTCGGCCTGGACGTACTCCGAGCACCGCGCGATCACGGCGAAGGGCATCGAGTCGCTCGATCCGCGCAACCGCGCCGCACTCGACGCGCTCTGGGCTCTCGCCCAAGCGGGGGAGGCGCGGCTCTGCGAGGCCCCGGACGCCGGAGCCCAGGGGCCAAAGCCCACCTGCATCGATTTGGCGGCCTGGGGTGCGATCGCGGGAGACCACTCCTGCTCGCCCGAGGACATGTTGCGAGTCATCCTTCAAAGCGACTGGATCCTGAAGGTCGCGGGCGTGGCAGCGCGGGTGGATGAAGGGCTCGCCAAGGCCAAGAACGAGGCAATACGCACGAACGTCCGGATCGAGGGGGACCTCGGGCTGGAGCGCAACGATCCGGAATACAGCACCCGCGCCCGAGGGAACAACGCGCATTTCCTGCTGCCCCGCAAGGTCGACGACGCAGCGGAATATGCGGCCCAGTCGCTCTCCGGCGAGATCAACGCCATCGGGATCTACGTCGTCTTTCACGCGGCGGCCCTCGAGCATGCGAACCGTGCGGACGCGGACGGCGCGAGCGCCCGCCTGGCCCTGGCTCTGGAGCTTTTCGGCGTCCACTTCCTGGAGGACGCCTTCTCCGCGGGTCACATCGCCGGCTCGTGGGGCAACGCCGCCGAGCGGAAGGGGACCCACGACTACTACAACCAGCACGGCCTCGACGCGGAGAGCTGGAATCGGACGCCGATGATTCTCTTCGGCGACGGCTACGCCCGCGCGGAGGACATCGCGCGGGCGGGAGCGGCCGTCGGCGAAAGTCTGTCGCAGTTCGTTGCCGCCGGAAGGCCGGATTCGGAGGCGGCTCGGGCCGTGGCCGGAGCGACGATCCCGGCGGCGGCCGAGGACGGAACGTTCGACGTCTGCCGCTCGACGCAGATGCCGCTGGGAAAAGCGACCGAGGGACTGAGCGTTCTCCTCGGAGAGGTTCTGCGCGAGACGCCCGTCCCGTTTCGCGGACCGGGCTATGCGTCCCTGCCTCGGTTTCGGGCCGAGATCGGTCCCTTCATCGGCGTGGCCAGCGGCGGCGCCGTGATCGGATCGGATCAGGGATTCCCGCCCGGTTCGGATGGCGCCGTACAGGGGCAGCTGGACGTGGGCGTGCGGCTGGGGCTCGGCCTCGACGCATTGCTCGGCGAGAACGGGGACGGGCTCGTGTTCGTGGAGACCGCGTTCATCAGCCAGTCGCGGTCCACTGGGGGCTGCCCCGCCTGCCAAAACGATCCGCTGGTCCAGGAGTTCGTCCCGGGAGTTCCGGCGCGGTCGGGCATCCAGTTCCGGCTGCGCCTCCCGTACTGGGTCATCCCGGGCGACCTGGTGCTTGCCGCGCCCGTGCTCGCGTTCACCAATCCCAGGCTCCTCGAGAAGATGGCCATCAAGGCCGCCGACGGCGGGCTGATTCCGTGGCAGCGTCGGATCGCTACGGACGTGGGCGCGGTCCAGTTCGTCGCCGGCCGCGAGTTCGGAGTCACACTCTTCGGCTACGGCACCAAGGACGCGTTTCTCGCGGTCATTGGCGGCCCGAATCAGTCCGTGCTCTTACCGCTCGCGGTCAAGTCGCTCCAGTGGGATTTCCCGGTCGTGGAGTACCGGCCTTTTCGCGAGTTCGGGACGCGTTACACATTTGCGACGTTCCTCCAGCTGGGGCTGGGCTTCGACCACCCGGTCTCGACCGAGATCGTGGGTCTGCCCGGCGTTCCGGCGCCGCAGCTCCAGAACCGCTATTTCGCGTACCTGCGGATCTACTTCGACGGTCGCCGCTACTTCTGAGTCGGAGCGGGCGCAGGCTGATAGGCCATCTCGCGCAGCAGCGCGATCCGCTTCAGGATCGGTGGATGCGTCGCGAAAAGGTTCGCGAACCAGCCTTCCTTCTGCTCGAGGCTGCCGCCGCGGGGATCCTCGATGCAGAGGTGCGCCACGCCCTGCTTGATCGAGGGCGTGGGCCCCTTCTCGGCGGCGATCTTCTCGAGGGCCGAGGCGAGGGCGAGCGGGTTGCGGGTCAGCTCGGCGCCAGAGGCGTCGGCGAGGTACTCGCGCTGCCGCGAGACTGCCATGGCCACCAGCTGTGCCACGAAGGGGGCGAGCAGGATCGACACGACCCAGACCACGGCGAAGAGAAGCCCGGCCCCGCCTCCGCCTCCCTTGGTATCGCGGCGCCGGCCCAGACCCCAGCCGAACCCGCGGCGGCCCCAGTCGGAGAGCAGCAGGATCGCGCCCGCGAGCGCCGCGACGACCGTCATCAGCCGCACATCGAGATTCCGGACATGCGACATCTCGTGCGACACGACCGCCTGGAGCTCGTCACGGTCGAGCTTTTCGAGAAGCCCGCGGGTGACCGCGATCGACGACTTCTCCGGGCCGGTGCCGGTGGCAAAGGCGTTGGGGTCCGCGTCCGGGATCACGTAGATCGCCGGCTTGGGCAGCCCGGAGGCGATCGCCATTTCCTCCACGACGTTGTCGAGAACCCGCTGCGGCGGGTCGGAAGGGTCGAGCGGCGCGGCTCGAGTGGACTCCAGGACCGCCCGGTCGCCGCCGTGGAGGGACCACCAGGCCGACATGCCTCCCACGCAGAGTGCCCCGAGTGTGGCGAGGGGGAGCCCGGGCGAAAAGCCGCCCGCATAGAGCATTCCGTCGGCGCCGAGACCCAGGAAGACGAGCAGCAGGACGAAGCCGGCGATGAAGAGGCGCGTGTTGGAGATGTTGCGCTTCTGCTGCTCGTAGAGGTTGGTCACGCCCCCGGCTGCGGCCGGATGTTCAGGTCCACCTTCGGCACCGCCCTTTCGGCCGCGTCCTTGATCTCGAAGAGCTCGACGGTCTGGAACTTGAACGTCTGCGCGATGAAACTGTCGGGGAACATCTGCTGCGCCGTGTTGAAGCGCGTCGCAATGTCGTTGTAGAACTGGCGAGCGAACCCGATGCGGTTCTCGGTCGAGGACAGCTCCTCCATCAACGCGCGGACGCTCTCGTTGGCCTTCAGCTGCGGGTAGTTCTCGGCCAGGGCGAAGAGCCGCGAGAGAGTCTGGGTCAGCGCGTTTTCCTTCTCGGCGGAGTCGGCGACCCCGCGCGCGGCCACGGCCGAGTTGCGCGCCTGGATCACCTTCTCGAGCGTGTCCTGCTCGAACTGCATCTCTCCCTTGACCGCCGAGACCAGGTTGGGAATCAGGTCGTGCCGGCGCTTCAGCTGCACGTCGATCTGCTTCCACGCGTTGGCGACCTGGTTGCGCAGGCCGATCAGGTTGTTGTACCGCCAGATCGCCCACATGGCGCAAAAGACCGCGCCGACCACGAGGATCAGCAAACAGCCGCCGATAGCTCCCATCTGTTGCGGGTTCCTCCGTTGAAAGTTACGAAAAACCGGGGAAGAAGTTCAGTGCGTCCGGCTCACGCATTGAGGCCCTGGCGCAGCTCGCGCGCCAGGATCTCGACGGCGGAACGGGTGCCTCCCGTGAGCTTTTCCTTCCAGACCGTCTCGGTCTCGAAGCGGCGGTCGCCGATCGCCTCCGCCCACGGGCGCAGCGCCGCGTCGAGCTCTCCCGCCGACCAGACGTCGCCGCCCCGCTTGCGGACCATCGCGATGACGTACGGAACGATGCGGATGAACGCCCGGAGCGACGTCGAGCTCTTGATCGAGTACTTGCGTCCGGCGAACGCCGCGGGAAAGGCCCGTGCCGCGGCTTTGAAGTAGTTGAGGAAGAAGCGCCGCGCGTTCTCCCGGAACTCCCGGGCGACGCGGCCCCCCGCCGTATCGACCGCCGCGAAGACGTCGCGCAGCTCGTCGGCGAGCGAGGCCTGCGTGACCGATCCTTTTCCGATGCCGAGCACCTTGATGGAGCCCTTCAGAGGCGAGCTCTCGTCTTCGTTGAGCGTGCGGATGACGTCGTGGGCCGCCGCGAGGTTCTCGTCGCGGTAGAGGCGGCGCCCCGCCAGCGAGATCAGGTGCGAGGGATTCAGCTTCGTGTGCTTGCTGTTGATGGTGACGAAGAGCTCGACGACCTGGTCCGGCGTGAGGTTGTCGAACACCACGGCGGGGACCTGGAAGTCGCGGAGATTGTGCTTTTCGGCGATCTGGTGGAGCGCGAGGAGCCGGTGCTGACCGTCCAGGGCGCGGAGGATGCCGGACTCTTCGGGAAGCTTCAACGAGCCGGCGTCGGCGCGTCCCCCGGACGGGGTGAACTCCAGGCGCTTCTCCGAGACGAGGAGCACGCTGCCCGGGATCGCCGGCAGCGAGCCGGCGTCGGCCTGCTGGAGGTAGTAGGCCACGAGCTCGTCGATCTTCTTCTTGATGATCGGACGCTGAAACGCGTGCTCGGACGCCGCGATCTTCTTTTCCAGGAGGTCCCAGTTCACCCGCCCCGCCGGTTTGTGCTTGCCGCGGGTGGTCTCGCTGCCGGGGCCGAAGGAGAGGACCTCGAAGCCGACCAGGGACTGCAGATCGGCGCCCGAGAGCAGGGCCTCGTAGAAGCGGACGCCGAACTGGTTCAGGCGAAGCGAGGGAACCGAAATCATGTCCACCTCCTGGCCCGCGGGTGCCCTCCGGACGCGGGTCGCCGGTAGGGCGGCGCAAAGCGTATACCGGCTTTTTGGCGATTGAGCCCAGGAGATTTCAGCCGCCGTTGCAGGTTGCAGGTTACAGGTTGCAGGCGGGATCCGGCCCCCTGAAACCTGCAACTTGAAACTTGCAACCCGGTTACGGCGGCGAAACGGTCTTCCAGTCCTGCCCGGCCACCATTTGGTCGTAGATCTGGTTCGCGCCCGTCAGGATCCCGGAGAGCTCGGCGGTGAGGATCGCGGCGAGCTCGGCGAGGGCGTCCGGACGGGCGACCGGAACGGAGCATTCCACCGAGGACTGGCCGAGCGAGGCGAAGAACGGGGAGGGCCGACGGGTCCAGTCGGAGTCGCTGCGCCGGTGCTTGGTCATCAGGAACGCGGCGAGGCGCCGCTCGTCCCAGGGCTCGGACATGACCCAGCTGAAATTCGCGCGCAGACCTTTCTGCTCGACGGAGGGCGCGTCGCTGGCCAGCGAGATCGACATGGAACCTCCGGAAACGATAGCATTCCGGCGTTCGTCCGACACCGTGAAAAGAGTCCTGTTTTCGGGCCTTCTCCTGCTCGGCCCGGGCTTGCGCCCGGCCGCGGCGCAGGACCGCGTGTACGCGTCTCACCTGATGGTCGACCAGGACGTCGCGGTCGCGTCGCGGATCTCGGGCGTCATCGCGTCGATCGCCGTGGACCGCGGAGCGGTCGTGACGCAGGGGCAGGAGCTCGCCGCGCTCGATCCTCGCGAGGCCGACGCCGACGTGCGCGAGGCGAAGGAAGACATGGAGTTGAAGAAGGCCGAGCACGCCCGGGCGGAGTCGCTGGCCGCGTCCAAGATCACGAGCGCGGCGGACCTGGACGAGAAGAAGGCCCAGTACGCCGTGGCCACGGCGCGGTGGGAGAAGGCCAAGACGTTGCGGGACTACACCGTGATCCGGGCGCCCTTCGCCGGTGTGGTCACCGAGAAGTACGCCCGCATCGGCCAGAAGGTCACCGAGGACAAGCCCGAGCCCTTGTTCAAGATCACGGCGGTCGAGCCCCTGCTCGCCCGGATCTATCTGCCCGAGGAAGAGCTGCTCCGCGTCAAAGTCGGGGACCGCGTCGACATCGTCGCCGAGCGATTCCCGGACGTGAAGACGACCGGCGAGGTCCAGTTCATCAGCCCGACTGTGGACGCCGCGAGCGGGACCTTCCAGGTCGTGGTTCGGGTCAAGCGGGAGCCCGCGCGTACGGTGCTGCGGCCCGGCATCGCGGTCCAGGTGCGGTTCCCCAAGGCCGCGGCGAAGTAGAGAATCGCCGGCAGGCCATGCCGCCGACCGCTCCCCGCACCTCCGCCCGTCTCCGGTCGGCCCGCGACCGTGTGCTCGTGCACGACATCAAGAACATGTCCTTCCGGCTCCGGCTGCTGCTGTCCAATCTCGACGAGCACTGGGAAGACCCCGACTTCCGCCGGACCGTCCGCGACCTGCTCGCCTCCTGTGTGGAGCGGCTGGAGGGAATCGCAGGCCGGTTCGTGGAACGCGAGGATGCGGTTCTCATCAAGGTGGCCCTGGACGTCAACGATCTGCTGCGCCAGGTCGCCGAGCTCCCGGGCCGCAGGTCGGGCCGAAAAGGCGCGGAGGCGAGTCCCGGCGTTTCCCTGGCACTCGGAGATGCGCCTCGAATCTGGGGGGATCCCTACTACCTCGCCGACGCCGTGGCGAGCCTGGTCGACAACGCCTGCGAGGCCGCGGCGCCGGCAGGCCGCGTGCTCATGAGGAGCTTTTCCGCCGGCAGCCCGCGCCGACCCCGGGCCGTCATCGAAATCATCGACAATGGAGCCGGGATGACTCCCGAGTTCCTGCGCGATCGGCTCTTCCAGCCCTTCGAGACAACCAAGCCGCAGGGCGTGGGACTCGGTCTCGCGACCGCCAACCAGATCGCTCGCCTGCATCGCGGGACGATCCGGGTCCTGAGTCAGCCCGGCGGCGGTACCCTCGTGCGGCTGTCCTTTCCCGGGATCCCGGCCGAGCCGGGCGAGGCCTAGCAGGTTGCTGAAAGAGGGTGTGGGATGGCGTTACGAGCGCCACGGGGTCAGATGCAAGGAAGCGCGACGACGGCGATGCCCTTGCATCGTCGAGGAGCGATGACGATGCAGATGGCCCCGCGCCGCCGTAACCCGAAGGGTGGACGGCAATTTGCCGGCGGCCGCTCAATCGCGATAGAGCACCGAGTCGCAACACTTTGGAACGGGCGCCGGATGCAAATTGCCGGACACGACACCCGCATCCATCTTTCAGCGGCCTGCTAGGAGGCGCGCGGTGGGCGGTCAGGCCGAAGGCGCGATCGGCCGCATCCTCATCGTCGAGGACGACGAGGTTCTCCTCGAGCAGCTGACCTGGGCGTTGAAGGGCAAGTTCGCGGTTTCGTCGGCGCGCGACGCCACGCATGGCAAGGCCCTTTGCGACGCGGAACCGGACCTCTTTCTTTTCGACATGCGCCTGCCTCCGTCGCAACAGGTCCAGGAGGGGCTCGAGTTGTTGCGCCACGCGCGCCGGCGCGACCCGGAGGCCACGGTCGTCATGATGTCGGGCGAAGGGGAGAGGGGCGACGCCCTGAAGGCGATCGCCCTGGGCGCCTTCGACTTCTTTCAGAAGCCGATCGACACGGCGGAACTGCTGGTGATCCTGAACCGCGCTCTCGAGCGCCGGCGTCTGATGTCCGAGAACCGCGAGCTGCGCCGGGCCGTCTCCCAGCCGGCCGTCTCCGAGCGTTTGATCGGCGAGAGCCCGGCGCTGCGCCGCTTGAACAGCGAGATCGACCGTGTCGCCTCCGGCGACGCGACCGTGCTGCTCCACGGCGAGAGCGGCACCGGCAAGGATCTGGTGGCCCGGACGATCCACGCGCGCAGCGGACGCCGCGACCGCCCCTTCGTCGCCGTCAACGTGGCGGCGATGCCGGAAACGCTCGTCGAGGCGGAGCTGTTCGGTCACGAAAAGGGAGCCTTCACCGGAGCCATCGCATCGCGTCCCGGGCGCTTCGAGCTCGCGCACGGCGGCACGCTGTTTCTCGACGAAATCGGCACGCTCTCGCCGGCGGCCCAGGCGAAGCTGCTCCGCGCCATCGAAAGCCGGGAGGTCGAGAGAGTCGGCGGCCGCCGCGCGATCCCGGTGGACTTTCGCCTGATTTCGGCCACCAATGAGGATCTGGAGGCGCGGGTGGGCGCCGGGAGCTTCCGGGAGGACCTGTACTACCGCATCAACACGATCCCGATCCGGATTCCGCCTCTGCGGGAGCGAGGCGACGACGTCGCGCTGCTGGCGCGGCACTTCCTCGGAGAGCTTCGCGCCAAGCATGGCCGGGGACCCACGCGCCTCTCGGAGGCGGCCCTGGCGCGCCTCTCGGCGCATCCGTGGAGAGGCAACGTCCGGGAGCTCCAGCACGCGATCGAGACGCTGGTGGTCTTCGCCGAAGGTGACGAGGTCGTCGAGGAGGATCTGCCGCGGGCCCTCCGGGAGCGCGCCTCGCCAAAGGCCGTCCACGCGTCGACGTCGTTCGCCCAGGCCGTCGAGGACTTCGAGCGGCGACTGCTCTCAGACGCGATCGCCGCGGCCGGCGGCGTGAAGGCCGAGGCGGCGCGCAAGCTGGGTCTCGATGCGAATCAGATCAAGTATCTGTGTCGGAAATACGGGCTCTGATTTATGGGTGAAAAACTCAACCGCGGTGAGAAAAGTTTTCACCAAGTCTTAGACTCGCGCCTGCCGCGAATCGTTAAATTACTGAAAGCAAGCTATTTGTTTATCGTACCCGGGGCGGGAAAACCTGGCGCGAACCTTGCGCTCTAGTCGTTGGAAAGAGGAGGGAAGAAACAATGGCGAACGAAGTCAAGATCAAGCTGACGGACGCGCAGAAGGAAAAGATCCGCGAGGCCACGGGCAAGGACATGCCCGAGATCCGCGTGGAGAGCTTCGGAGGCAACGCCGCGCTGTCTCCGACGACGAAGGTCGTCTCGGCTCGCGCGATGGGCAAGTCGATTGGCGCGCGGGCGACGGGCAAGTCGGTCGGCGCTCGGGCGACGGGCAAGTCGATTGGCGCGCGAGCCACGGGCAAGTCGGTCGGCGCTCGGGCGACGGGCAAGTCGATTGGCGCTCGGGCCACGGGCAAGTCGGTCGGTGCGCGGGCGACGGGCAAGTCGATTGGCGCTCGGGCCACGGGCAAGTCGGTCGGTGCGCGGGCGACGGGCAAGTCGATTGGCGCGCGGGCGACGGGCAAGTCGATTGGCGCGCGGGCCACAGGCAAGTCGATTGGCGCTCGGGCCACAGGCAAGTCGATTGGCGCTCGGGCGACGGGCAAGTCGATTGGCGCTCGGGCAACGGGCAAGGCCCAGTTCTAAGGAACCCGCTTCACTTCGAAACGCCCCGCTCCGGCGGGGCGTTTCTCTTTTGCGTTCACCACGCCACGGACTGCACCCAACGCTTGAGCACGCGCCACGCGCGCGCCGCGTAAGAGGCGCGCCTTCCATAGATCTTGGCGTAACCGTGCATTCCGGCGTAGAGGCTGCCGTCCTCGTTGTCAAAAACGGCGAGGGCCACGAAACGCTCGGGCTGCTCCTGGGGCGCCGAGGGATCCGCATTCGCCGCGGCGGTCTTGGGTTGTGCGAGGGCGGCCGGGGCGATCGAGACGATCGTGCCGTGAACGGGCCGCGGATGCCCGAGGAAAAGCGCGGTGACCGGCGCGTTCGGCACGAGATCTTCGAGAAGACGTTCGGAAACGGTCAGGTCCGCCGCCATCCGCCGGTCCTCGCCGACCTCGGCGAGAAGAGTCCCCGCGGGCACGGAGCGCCCTTCGAGGTCGCGTACGTAGGGAGTCAGCAAGTGCCCCGTCGAAGGGCTCTTCACCAGCAGGCGCTCCTCGCGGGCACGTCCGTTCTTCAAGGCCGCGTCGAGGGAGACGCCCCGGGTCTCGGATGCGAAGACGCGCGCCGGCTCGGCGGCCTGCCGCGCCAGGCTCGCGTCGCGCGTCGCGCGCTCGCGCTCGGAAGTGAGCCGCTTCGTCGCTTCCGACGCGGCCGCGCTGACGAGCTGGAAGACCGGCTGCCCGGCCGTCACGCGATCCCCCTCCTGGGCGAGCGCGCGCGTCACGACCCCGTCTTCCGGAGCCTCCAGTCGGATCGTCACCGTGGGCCGGAGCAGGGCGGGTGAGCGGAGTGTGCGCCGGCTCCAGGGGAGGAAGAACAGCAGGGCGAGCACGGCGGCGCCGGCGAAGAGCGCCGCGCGGATACGGTGCGACATGAGCAGCTCCTTCTTGTCGAGATAGAAGAGATGGCCCGTGCGCGTGACCAGGCGGACCCGCTTGCGAAAGAGGCGGTACAGCGTCAGGACCAGGAGCACGATCGCCCAGTTCGGGAAGAAGTGGTGGTAGAGGTTGTAGAGGAGCCCGCCGATGAACCGCATGACGACGCCCACCCACGCCAGCGCGAGCGAGCCGAAGATCCAGTAGATCCGGCGCTTGCGCCGTGAGACCAGGGGCACCTCGACGGGAAGCCTCAGCACGTATCGCTGGAAGCACGCCCCGATGTAGCGGAACGATTCCTCCCGCAGGTCCGGAATTTCGAGCACGCTCGAGAGCGCGTAGTAGCCGTCGATCTTGATGAGCGGGTTGATGTTGAAGAAGACCGTCGAAACTCCCGTGAAGAGCATCGTCTTGAACGCGATCTCGTGCACAAGAGTGTCGGGATAGGAGACCACCCACGCGAGCGTGGCCACCGAACACATGATGGCCTCGATGTAGATGCCCGCCGTCGTGACCCAGAGCCGGTGCCACTTGTTCGTGAAGAGCACCGAGTCGGTCGTGTCGCAGTAGAACGCCGGCGTGAAATAGAGGAGCGCCAGGCCTATGTCGTGGACTTCGCCGCCGTAGATTTTGGTGACGTACGCGTGCGAGAACTCGTGGAACAGTCCGATGAAGGTCAGAATGCAGAAGAACTGCACGACATCGAGAAGTGGTTTCGACGTCAACGCGTAGAGCTCGATCGTTCCGCTCCAGATCGCCCCCCAGTGCACGAGGATGACCCCGAAAGCCCAGCCGGCGAAGATCAAAGCCGCCGCCACGACGGGAGGCGTCCAGATCCAGCGCACGTACTTCACGGTCCGGTCCAGGAAGCGGTTGGGGTCGAGGACGTGGAAGAGCAGGAAGAACGGGTTGAAGCCCTCGGCCTTCTCCTCGGCGGCGCGCTGGCGGGCCGTCTTCGCGTTCGCGAGGAGCTTGAGGTTCCTCTCGGCCGCGGACTGCGCGATGAGGCCCATCTCGCGGAGCATTTCCGCGTACTCGCGGACGACGGCCATCTCGATCTTCTCGCGTGGGAACATCGCCTGGTACTCGGCATGGATCTGCGCCAGCGTCCGCGTCCCATCGAACATCTGGCAGAGCCCCCACTCGGGGTCGTCGAAGTTGTAGTACTTCGTGGTCTCCGGGTTCTTCACGACCCAGTTGATCTCGCCGAGCTGCACGACGCGCCGGATCACCGCGTCCGATCGGATGGCCGGGCGGTCGCTGGCGATGCCGTGACGGGCCGCGAGGGCCGCCGCGCCTTCTTCCGGGCGCGTGGCGGCGAGCAAACGTCCGGGGCGCGCGCTCACGGCAGAAGCGGCCAGATCTTGTTCCAGAGATACCGGAGAGGCTTCCGGAACAGCGCCGTGATGACGCGCCGCGTGCCGACGGAGACCTTGCCGTTGCCGAGCATGCCGGTCTTCAGCCTCCCGTCGGAATTCGGAACGGCCACCTCGGCGATCAAGAAACGCTGGTCGCCTTCCTCGCGGATCCGGGGCGCGACGCGGGCGACTTCTCCACGGAAGAGCGTCCCGGGGTAGGGGTTGAACTTCAAAGCCGTCTTCTGGCCCGGCCGGACCAGGGCCGCGTCGGCCTCGGGAACGGCGACCTCGGCCGTTACGGTGCGAACGTCGGCGACGACGCAGAGCTCCGCGCCTCGCGGAAGAAGCTGACCGACCCTCTCCTCGATCCGCGGAGTCACGATGATGCCGGCGGCAGGTGCAGTCAACCGGGTGCGCGACAGGCGGTCTTCGGCGAGAGCGATGCGCGCGCGGGCCTCGCGCCGGCGCGCCTCGGCGTCGAAAACAGCGCCGGCGTCCGCATTCTGGCGCGACCGCGCAACGTCGACGTCCGAAAGCGCCAGCGCCGACTTGGCCTCCGCCAGCGCGGCCTGGTAGCTCTCGTCCTTCAACGTCGCGATGACGTCGCCGGCCTCCACACGGTCGCCCTCCCGCCGCAGCACGGCGCCGACGACGCCGTCCACCATCGACGTGACGGCGGCGCGGCGGCCCGGGAGGACCCGTGCGGGCCCGGTGATGCGCAGGGGCCACGGTGCGACGAACAGGATCAGGGCGGCGACGGCCGCGCCGATTGCCCATCGCCGTCGGCGGGACAACGGGATCGCCGAGAGCTTGCGCTGCTTCTCCAGGAGCGGTTTCCAGAAGCCGGCCAGCGGCACCTGCTGGTAGAGCTGCGCATTGCGGACGGCCACGGTGGCCTGGTTGACCAGGATCGACAGGAGGTCTCGCGTCTCCTCTTCGAACACCAGCGGCTCCTTGCTCTCGAATCCGAGAGCGCCGAGCTTTCCTTCCTCGTCCTTGAGGAGGACGCCGTAGAACGACCTCATGCCCGTTTCCTGGAAGATCGCCCGGAACTTCTCCTCGGTCTCGGGCCGGTCGGCGGTGATCGCGCCGTCCTCGGTCTGCGTCACCGCGGTGTCGGTCCCGGAGAGGAAGATCCACTGAAGCAGCTCTTCCATCCGCCGGGCCTCGGGGTTTTTCCGGTCCACCTCGGTCGTGCCGGAGAGCGCCCCCAGCCGCAGCTTCCCCTTCTCCTGGATCGCAATCCCGCAGCTGTCATAGTGGATCAACGCCGAGGTGGCGTTGACGATCGTCTGCATGACCTTGTCGAGATCGAGCGTGGCCGTGATCTCTCGGGACACGGCCAGGAGCGCGTCGAGCTCCTCGACCTTCTTCTCGGCCTCGTGCTGCCTCGCCGTCCGCAGGGCCCGGACGGCCTGGCGGGCGACGTCCTGCAAAAGCTCCTCGTCCTCGGCCGAGAACTCGGGGTGCCGGCCGCGCTTGTTGGCGAGGACGAGCGCTCCGATCGTGATTTCTTCTTCGACGAGAGGCGCCGCCAGGACCGACTGGATCGGATAGCCGGTGTCCTCCTCCGCCCCCGGGTCCCCGGCGGGAATGCGGTTGCGCCGTACGGACGTCTGATCGGCGATGACGTCGCCGACGATCGAGGCGCCGACCGCCTCGGGCGCCGGGGTGACGTCGTAGTTCTCGTTGACGGCAGTGGCGGCCAGGTTGACCTCGCCCTTCGCGCTGTCGAGCACCCAGAGCGACGCCGATTCGGCCGTGACGAAGTCCGCGGCCTTGCGAACGATCAGCGCGGACAGCTCGTCGGTGTCGATCGTCGAGCCGAACGCCTTCGAGAGGTCGTAGAGGTTGGTCAGCCGCTCGATCGCGTGGAGCATGCCGACGGTCTTGCGCTCGGACCGCAGCGCCCGTCCCAGAGCCGGCGCCGCCTGCTCGAGGAATCTCTCCAGGCGCGCCAGCGCGTCTTCGGCGTCGGGCATGTGGCTGAAGTAGAGAGCGAGGAGTCCCACCACAAGGCCCTCGGCGTGGAGCGGCACCGCGAGGCAGGCGCGGAGCGTCGGGGGCAGCCCCCGCACGAAGGGATCGGAGGTTGCCAGCTCTTCTCCGGTCAGGACGATGGCCTGACGATCGCGGACCAGGTCATGGATGATGCCGGTCTCGCGCGGCGCCGATCGCCTCAGGAGCTTGTCGACTCCCGGGCCGGAACCCGCGATGCAGAGGAACAGGGGATGAACGGTGTCGGGAGCCCAGAGCAGCGCGGCCTCGGCACCGGTCATGGTGATGCTCCATCGCGCCGCCCATCCCGACGTCTGCGAGAGGTTCTCGCAGAGGGCCAGCTCGGCGAGAGCCGAGACCTCGTCTTCGGACCCCGAGACGTGGTGCTCGGACTCGTCGGCCTCTTCGACCGGTTCGTCTTCCGTATCTTCGGGCTCGTCCGCCATGCGCCTCCTCGGTGGACACGACTTGGGCCGGGTGCCAGACGGGTCTGACCCCTCAGAAGCTGGAGACCGCGGCCTCCATGTCGTCGTGGATCTCGAACACCGAGTCGAGCTTGGTCATCTGGAGGAGCTTGCGAATCTGGGGGCCGGCGCGGAGGAGCTTGGTCTGGCCCCCTTCCTTCTGCGACTGCGTCAGCGCCCGCACCAGAGCTCCGAGGCCCGAGCTGTCGAGGAAGCCCACGCCCGAAAGATCCACGAGCAGACGGGTATGGCCCTCCTCCAGCAGACGCGTGACGGTCTTCTTGAAGGTCGACTCGGCGTCGCCGATGACGAGGTCTCCCGTCACGGTCAGCACCGTTACGGAGCCGTCTTCATGAGTTTGAAGTTCCATGGAACCGGGGCATTATGCCAAAAGCCGAAGATGTCGGGGGCCGCAGCGGTTTCGGGGCGAAACCGGCGGTATTGGCCGAGCGCCATATGATCCCGCCATGCCGACGCTCGATCGACGTTCCCTCTTTTCTCTCGGCGCCGCCTCCTATTTCCACGCCCTGCTGGGCCGCGCCCTCGTGCCCGGCGTTTCGCCACAGGGGGTCAAGACCGCGGGCATCCGGATGATCCCGGTCGACGGGAAGTACAAGGTCTGGACGAAGAAGCTCGGGTCGGGAACGATCCAGATGCTGACTCTGCACGGCGGTCCCGGCATCACGCACGAATACTTCGAGTGCTTCGAGGATTTCCTGCCGCAGGCGGGTGTGGAGTTCTACTACTACGATCAGCTCGGATCTTTCTACTCCGACCAGCCCGACGATCCGTCGCTCTGGACCATGGATCGATTCCGCGAAGAGGTCGAACAGGTGCGGGCGGCCCTGGGGCTGGAGCACTTCATCCTCTATGGGCAGTCGTGGGGCAGCATGCTCGCGATCGAGTACGCCCTCAAGTACCAGAAGCATCTCAAGGGTCTCGTCCTCTCGAGCATGACCGCGTCGATCCCTTCCTACATGAGCTATGTCGCGAAGCTCCGCGCCGCGTTGCCCGAGGACCTGCTCGCCACGCTCGAGAAGTACGAGGCGGAAGGAAAGTACGACGCGCCCGAATACCAGGACGCGATGTACAAGAGCGTCTACCTCCGCCACGTCTGCCGCGTCGATCCCTGGCCGGATCCCGTCGCGCGCGCGTTCAAGCACATCAACAACCAGGTCTACGGTACGATGCAGGGACCCAACGAGTTCGTCGTCACAGGGACCTTCAAGGACTGGGACCGCTGGAAGGACCTTCCGAAGATCACGGTGCCGACGCTCCTCATCGGCGCGCGCTACGACGAGATGGATCCCGAAGACATTCGTAAGATGGGCCGTCTCATTCCCAACTCGCGCGTCGTCATCTGCGACAACGGCAGCCACCTCGCGATGTGGGACGACCAGGAGGCGTACTTCGCCGCTTTGATCCCGTTCCTGCACGAGGTCGAGAAAGGCCGGTTCACCGGCTCGAAGACTTCGCCGCGCTCGTGAGCGCCTCGGAGGGAAGGGGACGTCTCCTCGTCTTTTCCGACCCCGCCGCACTCGCGCGCGCGGCGGCGGACGACTTCGCCCGCCGCGCCTCGGGCTCCGTAGCGGCACGGGGGCGCTTCACGGTCGCGCTCTCCGGCGGCACGACTCCCCGGCGCCTGTACGAGCTTCTGGCGGGGGAGCCTTACCGTGCCCGGGTTCCCTGGGAGAAGACGCACCTCTTCTGGGGGGACGAGCGCCACGTGCCTCCCGACGATCCGCAGAGCAACTACCGCATGGCGCGGGAGGCGCTGCTCTCCAAGGTTCCCATCCCCGAATCCAACGTGCATCGCACCGAGGCGGAGCTTCCGGACGCGTCCGAGGCGGCCGCGCGGTACGACGGCGAAATCCGCCGCTTCTTCGAGCTCCCTCCGGGACAGTTTCCGAGCTTCGACCTGATGTATCTCGGGCTGGGTCCTGAGGGGCACACGGCTTCGCTCTTTCCGGAAACCACGGCTCTCGAGGTCCAGGATCGGCTGGTCGTCGCGACCTGGGTCGCCAAGCTCGACGCGGACCGGATCACGATGACCTATCCGGTCTTCCGCGAGGCGTGCGCGGTCGCCTTCCTGGTGGAAGGCGCGAAGAAAACCGAGATCCTGGCCGCCGTCCGAAACCCGGTGACGGCCGCGGACTACCCGGCCGGGCGCATCCACCCCCGTGAAGGCGAGCTTCTCTGGTTCGCCGACCGGGCCGCGGCGGGAACCGGGTCTTCGACCTAAGGGCTTCTTCAGAAAATCGTTGGGAGTCCTTTTCCGATGGTTTCCGGCAAATCCGTAAGGGCCCTCACCCCGTACAAGACGAGGAGGCAGGAACCGAGTTCGGGGCGTCCGGAGGCTTGAAACCGGGGGAGCGGCTATAAGATCTCGCGATTCAACCGGTCCGGTACGCGAACCGGGTTGGCGAGTCACTCGACGAGGCCATGGCGGTCTCGCCGATTCGTTGGGGAGCCCCCGCAAAGGGGGCAACGAAAGGAGACCTTGGATGAAGAAGGGTGATCTGACGGTGAAGGCTCTCGGCCTCGCGGTCGCGGGCGTCCTCGCAGGCTCCGGCCTGATGGCGGCGCTGCCGGCCGGCGGGGTGAAGGGCGACGAGGCGAGGCCGGCTTCGACCGACGCGAAGGCCCAGGACAAGGCGGGCGCGACGTCGGACAAGCACGTCTGCAAGGGCCAGAACGCGTGTAAGGGCAAGGGCGGCTGTAAGGCCGGCGACAACGGATGCGCAGGCAAGAACTCTTGCAAGGGCAAGGGCGGCTGCGCTTCGGCCGACATGAAGCACTCCTGCAAGGGCATGAACTCGTGCAAGGGCCAGGGCGGCTGCAAGAGCGGCGACTCCGGTTGCGCGGGCAAGAACTCTTGCAAGGGCAAGGGCGGCTGCGCGGTTCCGGTGGCTCCGAAGAAGGCGGCCTAACTCGATCGTTCATAAACCCGGGGGCCGCGGAGATCCCGCGGCTCCCGGGCTCATCGGACCTCCAACCTTGATGCCCGAAACCCGAAATCGCTGGAGCTTCCCCGACCTCGGTGTCGGCGTGGGCCTGCGCACGGTCCACTACGCGCACATTCTGGAGACAAAGCCCGACGTCGACTTCTTCGAGATCCTCTCGGAAAACTACATGGACACCGGCGGGCGTCCGTTGTGGGTTCTCGAACAAGTCGCCGAGCGGTATCCGGTCGTCCTGCACGGAGTCTCTCTCTCGATCGGCGGCTCCGACCCGCTCGACCGAGGTTACCTCGCGAAGCTGAAGTCCCTGGCGGACTCGACGCGCGCGCGCTGGGTATCCGACCACCTCTGCTGGACCGGTGTCGCCGGGCGAAACACCCACGACCTGCTCCCGATGCCGCTGACCGAGGCCGCGCTGGCGCACGTCACCGATCGCGTCAAAGCGGTCTCGGACGCGCTCGGCCGGCCCCTCTTTCTCGAGAATGCTTCGACGTACGCGGAGTTCGCAGCCTCGAGCATGCCCGAGTGGGAGTTTTTCGGCCGGCTCATGGAAGCGGCCGACTGCGGAATGCTCCTCGACGTCAACAACGTCTACGTCAGCTCCTTCAACCACGGGTTCGATCCGAAGCGCTACATCGATGCAATCGATCCGTCGCGCGTGGTCCAGTACCATCTCGCCGGGCACACCAACAAGGGCACCCACATCGTCGACACCCACAACGACCACGTCATCGATCCGGTCTGGGAGTTGTACCGGCGTTCGGTCGCCCGAACCGGCCGCGTGGCAACGTTGCTCGAGTGGGACGCGGACATCCCGGCGTTCGAGGTCGTGCACGGCGAGGCGCAGAAGGCCCGCGCGTTCCGGGGAGAGGAGAAGGCCGTTGCCGCTGCCGCCTCTTGATCTGCCGCTGTCGCGCCTGCAGCGCTGGTTGCATGCGGTGATCGAGCAGCCTGGCGCCGTCGATGAGGCCGTCGAGGCTCCCGAGGCACGCGAACAGCTCGACCCCGGGGAGATCGAGCGCGTGATCCTTCCTTCGAAGACTCTGACCTCCGTCGAACGCGTCGGCGTCTACCAGGGCATGTATCTGCTCCGCATGGTCGAGGCCCTCGAGAACGACTATCCCGCCCTCGCCCATTTCCTGGGCCCGGACGCGTTCGCCGATCTCGTCACGCGGTACGTCGCGGCCCATCCCTCGCGCAGCTACACGCTCAACCGCTTAGGCTCCGCTCTGCCCGAGTTCATCCGCACGACCCGCGGAATCCGGAAGAAGGCGTTCGCCGCGGATCTCGCGCGCCTGGAGCGCGCGGTGACCGAGGTCTTCGACGCGGACCGTTCCCCGGCCTGGCCGGCCGGCGAGATCGAAAGGCTGCCGCAGGAGGCCTGGCCGGGCGCCGTCTTCGTTCCGATCGCGGCGCTTCGAGTACTCGCGTTTTCGTATCCGGTCAACGCGTACCTCCAGTCCGTCAAGGACGAGCACCACGATCATCCCGACATCGGACGGAAGTCCACGTTCGTCGTCGTGTGGCGCAAAAACTACGAGGTCTGGCGTCTGAACCTCAACAAGGACGCCTACGAATTCCTGCGCGCGCTCGCGAACGGGCGTCCGTTCGGCAAGGCGGTCGCCGCGACGGCGCGCAAGCTCCAGGGCAGCGCCGGCGATCATCTCTTCCGCTGGCTTCGCGACTGGGTCGCGGAAGGCATGTTCCAGGGCGTGCGCACGATCTGACCCCGGCGGGCATAGGCTTGCCCGCGATGGACGCCTCCACGACGCGCGAGTGGCTCGAAGCCGACGGGCTCGGCGGCTTCGCGTCGGGCACGGCGTCGGGAATCCGCACGCGGCGGTATCACGCACTCCTGCTGACGGCGAAAACACCCCCGACCGGGCGCGTGGTACTGGTCAACGGGTTCGACGCGTGGGTGGTTACGCCGGCGGGCCGTTTTGCGATCACGTCTCAGGCCTACCTGCCGGACGTGATCTACCCCGACGGCTCCTCGCGCATCGAAGCGTTCGCGCCCGATCCCTGGCCGCGGTGGACGTTCGCGCTGCCGGACGGCACGCGTGTGCAGCAGGACATCTTCGTGCCGAGAGGCTCCTCGGCCGTGGCGGTTTCGTGGAAGCGTGTGTCCGGCGTCGAATCGGTCTCGCTGGAGCTTCGGCCGCTCTTTTCCGGGCGCAACTATCACTCGCTCATGCACGAGAACACGAGCCTTCGCTTCGACTCCGTCGACGAGCCGTCAGGTATCGTCCGGTTTCGCACCTATCCGGACGTCCCCTCCGTGGCCGTGCGCTCCAATGGGACCTATGCGTACGCGCCCGAGTGGTATCGCAGCTTCCTCTACTTCGAGGAGCGTGCGCGGGGCCTCGACTCCTCCGAAGACCTCCCCTCGCCGGGAGTCTTCCGGTTCGATCTCTCTGCGCGCGAGGCCGTCTGGCTGGCGGCGGCCGAGGGTCACGAGGTGGCGCTCGGGACGGGAGGCGCGGACGTCGCGCTCGAAACGCTGCGGGCGGCGGAGCAAACCCGGCGAGGGAGCTTCGGCAGCCGCCTCGAGCGTTCCGCCGACGCCTACCTCGTACGGCGCGGCGCCGGTCGGACGGTCGTAGCCGGGTATCCCTGGTTTACCGACTGGGGACGAGACACCTTCATCTCGCTGCGCGGGCTGTGCCTCGCGACCGGACGGCTGGATGAGGCGGGGGCCATCCTCACGCAGTGGGCGAGCGCGGTCTCGGAGGGAATGCTGCCGAATTACTTTCCGGACGGAACGGTTCCGCCCGAGTTCAACTCTGTCGACGCGTCTCTCTGGTATCTGATCGCCGTAGCCGAGTACATGCAGGCGCGCGCGGCCGGCGGACGGCGGGTTGCGGGGAAGGAGCGGCAGGCGCTGCAGGAGGCCTTCGGCGCAATCCTGGCGGGCTATGCCGCGGGCACCCGATACCGAATCCACGCCGACGAGGACGGCCTGCTCGCGGCCGGCGAGGCCGGCGTGCAGCTGACCTGGATGGACGCGAAGGTCGGAGACCGGGTCGTCACGCCGCGGATCGGAAAGCCCGTCGAGATCCAGGCTCTCTGGATCAACGCGCTGAAGATTGCGTCGAGCTTCACCGATCAGTTCGGGGATCTGCTGGAGAACGCGACGGATTCCTTCGCCCGGCGCTTCTGGAACGAGGAAACCGGCTGCCTCTACGACGTCGTCGACGTGGATCACGTGCCGGGCACGGCGGACGGCTCGGTGCGCCCGAATCAGATCTTCGCCGTGGGGGGGCTCCCGTTCCCGCTTCTCGAGGGTGAGCGGGCGCGGCGCCTCGTCGACGCGGTCGAGGCGAAGCTCTGGACGCCCCTGGGTTTGCGCTCGCTGTCGCCCGACGACCCGAGATACCGGGGGCGCTACGCGGGCGGACCGCTCGAGCGCGACGGCGCCTACCACCAGGGAACGGTCTGGCCCTACCTCGCCGGCGCCTTCGTGGACGCCTGGGTGAGAGTCCGCGGCGGGACCGAAGGCGCGCGGGTGGAAGCCCGCGCGAAGTTCCTGCCGCCTTTCCGGGCGCACCTCGACGAGGCGGGGCTCGGGCACGTTTCGGAGATCGCCGACGGCGACGCTCCGCATACGCCTCGCGGTTGTCCGTTCCAGGCGTGGTCGGTGGGCGAGCTCCTTCGGATCGAGCACTCGATCCTCGCCTCGAAATGAACGACGGCGCCGAGCACCTGCGGCTCGAGGAGGACCGCAAGCGGACCCAGAACTGGAAACGCTGGGGGCCCTACCTCAGCGAGCGCCAGTGGGGCACGGTGCGCGAGGACTACAGCCCGGACGGCAACGCGTGGGAGTCTTTCCCGCACGATCATGCCCGCTCGCGCGCCTACCGCTGGGGCGAGGACGGCCTGATCGGGCATCTGCGACCGCCACCAGTACGTCTGCTTCGCGCTCGCGCTGTGGAACGGGCGCGATCCGATCCTGAAAGAGCGGCTCTTCGGCCTGACCGGCTACGAGGGCAACCACGGCGAGGACGTCAAGGAGTGCTACTTCTACCTCGACTCGACGCCGACGCACTCCTACATGAAGGCCCTGTACAAGTACCCGCAGCGCGAGTTTCCCTACGCGCGGCTGGTCGACGAGAACCGCCGCCGCGGCCGTACGGATCCCGAGTTCGAGCTCCTCGACACCGGCGTCTTCGACGACGACCGCTACTTCGACGTCTTCGTCGAGTACGCCAAGGCGGCGCCCGACGATATGCTGATCCGGATCGCGCGTCGTCAACCGCGGTCCCGAGGCAGCGCCGCTCGACGTCCTGCCGACGATCTGGTTCCGCAACACGTGGTCGTGGGGCCTCGGCGAGCGGCCGCCGCGGCTGCGCGCCGGCGAGGCGCACGCCGGCCGCGCCAGCGGTCGAGCTCGACAGCGAGTACTACGGGCGGCTGCTTGCTCTACTGCGACGGCGCGCCCGCGCTGCTCTTCACCGAGAACGAGACGAACGCCGCAGCGGCTCTTCGGCGGCGAGAACGATTCGGCCTACGTCAAGGACGGCATCAACGACTACGTCGTCCACGGCGCCGCCGGAGGCCGTGAATCCCGGCGCGCGTCGGCACCAAGGCCGCAGGCGCACTACCGTCCTCGACGATTCCCGCGGGCGAGCGACGACGCTGCGCCTGCGCTTCACCGACGCGGCGACGCCGCGACGCGATGCCGTTCGCGCCGGACTTCGACGCAGGTCTTCGCAGGACGCAACGCGCGAAGCCGACGCGTTCTACGCCGGACTCGCGACCCCGGACCTGTCCGACGACGCGCGCGTCGGTGCAGCGCCAGGCGTTCGCGGGCTGCTGTGGAGCAAGCAGTTCTACCACTACGACGTGCAGCGCTGGCTGCGCGGCGATCCGGCCGGGCCGCCGAGCCGCCGACGCGAGCGCCTGCACGGCCGCAACCGCGAGTGGGCGCATCTCTACAACGCCGACGTCATCTCGATGCCCGACAAGTGGGAGTACCCGTGGTACGCGGCCTGGGATCTCGCCTTCCACGCGATTCCGCTGGCGCTCGTCGATCCGGACTTCGCCAAGCAGCAGCTCATCCTGCTGCTGCGCGAGTGGTACATGCACCCCAACGGCCAGCTGCCGGCCTACGAGTGGGCCTTCGGCGACGTCAACCCGCCGGTGCACGCCTGGGCCGCGTGGCGCGTCTACAAGATCGACCGAAAGCGCCGCGGCCAGGGCGACCGCAAGTTCCTCGAGCGCGTCTTCCACAAGCTGCTGCTGAACTTCACCTGGTGGGTGAATCGCAAGGACGCCGAGGGCAGGAACGTCTTCCAGGGCGGCTTCCTCGGGCTCGACAACATCGGCGTCTTCGACCGCAGCACGCCGCTGCCGACCGGCGGCTACATCGAGCAGTCCGACGCGACCAGCTGGATGGGCATGTACTGCCTGAACATGCTGGCCATCGCGCTCGAGCTGGCGCGCGAGGACAACCCGGCGTACGAGGACGTCGCCGCAAGTTCTTCGAGCACTTCGTCTACATCTGCCGCGCCATGAACAACATCGGCGGCGCGGGCATCGAGCTGTGGAACCGCGAGGACGGCTTCTTCTACGACGTGCTGCGACCTGCCGGACGGGCGCAAGTACCCGCTGAAGGTGCGCTCGATGGTCGGCCTGATTCCGCTGTTCGCGGTCGAGACGCTGTCGTCGGCGACATCGTCGACCGGCTGCCGGGCTTCAAGCGGCGCATGCAGTGGTTCCTCGAGAACCGGCCCGACTTCGCGAGCACGTCGAGACCGACACGACTCCGGACGGCAGGGTGCGGCGCTTCCTCTCCCTGGTCAGACCGCGCAGCGCCTGAGGCAGGTCTGCGCTACCTGCTCGACGAGAACGAGTTCCTGTCGCCCTACGGCATCCGCGCGCTGTCGCGCTATCCACCGCGAGCACCCGTACGTGCTGTGCGTCGACGGCACGGAGCATCGCGTCGACTACGAGCCGGCGGAATCGACCACCGGCCTCTTCGGCGGCAACTCGAACTGGCGCGGCCCGATGTGGTTCCCGGTCAACTACCTGCATCATCGAGTCGCTGCAGAAGTTCCACTTCTACCTCGGCGACGACTACCAGGTGGAGTTCCCCACGGCTCGGGCCAGATGCGCACGCTGTGGGAGGTCGCCGGCGATACTCTCGCGGCGGCTGACCCGCATCTTCCTGCGCGACGCCGAGGGCCGCCGGCCCGTCTTCGGCGACGTGCCGAAGCTCCAGACCGATCCCGCACTGGCGCGACCTCGTCCTGTTCTACGAGTACTTCCACGGCGACGACGGCGCCGGCATCGGCGCCAGCCACCAGACCGGCTGGACCGCGCTGGTCGCGAAGCTGATCCAGCAGAGCGGCGAGTAGTCCGAAGACGGGATAGGCTCTCGCCAACTTCCGAAGGAGATCGCATGCCGACGTCCAAATCCGGTCTCTCGAGGCTCCGCCGGCTCGTCCTGCGCGTCGCTGGGTCGCTCGCCTGGCTTCCCCCGACGCTGACGAGATTGACGCTGGGATACGTGTTCATCGAGTCGGGGTGGGGGAAGCTGCACAACCTTCCGAAAATCGTGGCGTATTTCGGCGAGCTCGGGATTCCCGCGCCGCAGTTCCAGGCGCCGCTTGCGGCCACAGCCGAGCTCGTGTGCGGGATTCTCCTTCTCGTCGGACTCGCCACGCGGCTCGCGAGCCTGCCTCTCGTCGTGACGATGATCGTGGCGATCCTGACGGCGCGCCGCCCGGACTTGAACGGGATCTCGGATCTCTTCGGCTTCATCGAGTACCTCTACATCGCGCTGTGCCTCTGGCTGTGCGCGCACGGGGCGGGACCGATCTCGCTCGACGCGGCCGTGGCGAAGCGGATGGACGCGGCGGAAAGCGTGCCGGCGCGCGCCGCGACCTGGCACTGAGGTCTCGCACCTTCGGGCCCGCCCGCTTTTTCGTGGCAAGATAGGTTTCCTGAGCAAAGCAGCCGCTCTCTCCCTCGAAAACCTCCCGCCTGCCCGGGGCTTCGACCTCCTTTGTCTCCCGATCATCGACTGGGGGTTCCGCTTCCAGCGCCCCCAGCAGCTCCTCTCGGCGTTTGCCGCCGACGGGCACCGCGTCTTCTATTTGAAGACCGGCTTCGTCGGTCTCGACCGGGATTTCGAGATCGCGCCCATCGCCGACCGCGTGTTCGAGGTTGCTTTGCCCGGGGAGCACGACTTCAACCTCTACTCGGGCACTCTCGAAGGGGAGACGCTCGAACAGGCGTTCGCCGCGCTCGAAGATCTGGCCGGCGGCGCCGGGATCCGCGACGCCGTGATCCTCGTGCAGTACCCCTCGTGGGAGCCGATCGCGTGGCGCCTGCGCGAGCGGTTCGGCTGGCCCGTGGTCTACGACTGCCTCGACGAGCACACGGGCTTCGGCACGCACGGCCCGTCGACCGCGGACGAAGAGGCGCGCCTCCTCGCCGAAAGCGACCTCGTCGTCGCGACGTCGAGGACGCTTTTCGACCGGGTGCGGAAGGAGCGCGCCGACGTCCTGCGTCTCCCGAATGCCGCCGACGTGGAGCACTTCTCGGCGCTCCCGGCGCGCGAGACGAGCCCCCTCGCGGCACTCCCGCGTCCGGTGATCGGGTACTACGGCGCGATCGCATCGTGGTTCGACACCGAGGCGGTGCGCATGGCGGCGGAGCGGCACCGTGGCTGGTCCTTCGCGCTCGTCGGAAATACGCACGGCGCTGAGCTCGGCGATCTGCCGTCGATGCCGAACGTGACATTCGTCGGAGAGGTCCCGTACGCGGCGCTGCCGTCCTATCTCGCAGCGTTCGACGTCTGCACGATTCCGTTCCGCCGCACGCCGCTGACCGAGGCGACCAATCCGGTCAAGATCTACGAGTACTTCGCGACCGGGAAGCCGGTGGTCGCGCGCCGCCTTCCCGAGCTCGAGCCGTTCGCCGACGTCGTGTCGCTCTACGACACTCCGCAAGCCTTCGTTTCGAACCTCGAGCAAGCGGTCAAGGAGAGCGTGGCGCGGGGCCCGGCCGCGGACCGCCGCCGCCGCATCGCGCGGGAGAACACGTGGAAGCACCGGTACGAAGCGCTGCGCGAGAGGCTGGACAAGTTGCCAAAGGCGAGCCCCTCAAACAACCCCCTGCCTCTCCAGAGCAGGGAGGAGGGCGTCTCCGCCGGCGCCGTCGCCAAGCGCACCAAGGAGATCCGCCGGCTGTCGGAGATCGTGCGCTCGCAGGCGGAAGGCATCGACTTCCTGCGGGACGAGGTCGCGGGCCGGGAGAAGCAGCTCGCCGCCCGCGAGAGAGAGCTCCTCGACCGGATACGGGAGCTCGAGCGCGGCCTGGCGCAGTCCGAAGAGATCTCCGAGGCGCGGGACGGTCACCTGCGCGCGGCCATGGCGGAGATCTCGCGTTGGCAAAACTCGCGTCTGGGACGCTTTCAACAGGTCCTCTCTCGCGCCAGGCAGGTTCCGGGCCGCACGCGGCGCGCGCTCGGAAAGGCGACGGCCCCCGGAACCGCGGTCTACTCCATCGGAACGAAGCTTCTGCCTCGGCCGTTGGCAAAGCTTCTCCGGCGCTCTCTGGCGCCCGTGCCGCAACCCAACCCTCTCGTGCGACTCGAACCGACGGCGCGGCGCACCGACGCGGTTCCGGGGCAGCCTTCCGGCCATTACGACGTCGTTGTCTTCTCGATCATCGACTGGGACTTTCGCTTCCAGCGCCCGCAGCAGCTCGGGACACAGTTCGGCCGCCACGGCCACCGCGTTTTCTATCTCTCGACAACCCAGTTCCTCGCTCCCGGAGGTCCGGCCTGGGACCTGACGCGAAAGGCCGAGAAGGTCGCAGAGCTGCGCATCCGGTCGCGACGCCCGCTCAACATCTACAAGGGCAAGGCCGACGAGACCGACCTGTCGGCGGCCTCCGAGTCCTTCGAAGAGATGGCCGCCGACCTCGCGATGGGCGACACGGTCTGCCTCGTGCAGATCCCGTACTGGGCGCCCTTCGCCGAGCGCCTCCGCGAGCGGCTTGGGTGGCGTGTCGTCTACGACTGCATGGACGAGTGGACCAACTTCCCGGGCTTCGGCGCGGACGTGCTGGCGCTCGAGGACGGCCTTGTCCGGCGGGCGGACCTGACGATCGTCTCGGCGGACAAGCTTCTCGAGAAGTGGAAGGACGCGGCGCCCCGCCACGTCCTCGCGAAGAACGGAATCGACGCCGACCACTACCGTGCCCACTACGGCGAGAACATGCTGCTCGGATCAGTGCGGCATCCCGTCATCGGCTACTACGGAGCGCTCGCCTCGTGGGTGGACGTGCCGTTGCTCGAGAAAGTGGCCGATGCGTACCCGGAGGGGACGATCGTCCTCGCGGGCGGGCACTTCGACGTGGATCTGTCGCCCCTGAAGGCGCGTAAGAACGTCCGTCTCCTGGGCCAGAGGCCCTACGCCGAGATGCCGAAGCTTCTCTGGAACTTCGACGCCTGCATCATCCCGTTTCTCGTCAACGACATCACCGAGGCCACGAATCCGGTCAAGTTCTACGAGTACCTCTTCGGCGGCAAGCCCGTCGTTTCGCCGGCGCTGACCGAGCTCCTGCCGTTCGACGAGCTCTCATATCTCGCGCGCGGGCACGAGGAGTTTCTGCGGCAGCTTTCGCGCGCTCTGGCGGAGTCTCCGACCGACTCGCGCCGCGCCGCGCGCCGCAAGGTCGCCGAGGCCAACGACTGGGCGCATCGCTACGAAACGATCGACGAGGGCATCACCGCCGCGCATCCCCTGGTCTCGATCGTCGTCGTGACCTACGGCGGCGCGGAGCTGACTCGCGATTGTCTCGAGTCGCTGGCCCGCGAGACCTGGCCTCGGCTGGAGATCATCGTCGTCGACAACGCATCCATCGACTCGACGCCGGAGCTCCTCCGCGAAGCCGCCGGGAAAGACCGGCGCATCCGGACGATCTTCAACGCCGAAAACCGCGGTTTCGCGGCCGCGAACAACCAGGGAATCGCCGCGTCGCGGGGCGAGATCGTGATTCTGCTCAACAACGACACCGTCGTCCCGCCCGGGCTCGTCGGCGGGCTCGTGCGTCACCTCCAGCGGGATCCCTCGATCGGACTGCTGTGCCCGACGACCAACTTCTGCGGAAACGAGGCGCGCGTCGAGCCCGACTACACCGACATCAGGGGTCTCCCGGCCTACGCCGCGCGCCGGGCCATCGAGCACCGGGGCCGCGTCTTCGACATCGGTGTGGCCGCGATGTACTGCGTGGCCGCGCGGCGCGCCGTGCTCGATGACGTCGGGCCGTTGGATGAGGCCTACGGCGTCGGCATGTTCGAGGACGACGACTTCGCGGTCCGCATGCGCGCCAAAGGCTACCGGGTCGCGTGCGCCGAGGACGTCTACGTCCACCACGTCGGTCAGGGGGCCTTTCGCAAGCTCTCGCCGGAGCAGTACGACGCGCTCTGGAAGAGAAACCAGGCCTACTACGAGAAGAAATTCGGCGTCGCCTGGAAGAAGCACACCCCACGGAAGGGCGTCTCGGCGGTGGCATCCAAGGTAGGAGTGGAGTAAGGTTGGAGAGGATGTCCTCTCGGGTTCCGACTTCCCAAACCCCGTCTCCGCCCGATCCCAGGGCGGAAAAGCGCGCCAACTGGCGGGCCTACGAGGCCTCGGCGGCCGCGGGGGAGCTGACCGTCTCGCACAAGCCCGCGCAGCTGTTCCTGGAGATCACGTCGCGCTGCAACCTGCGGTGCGCCAAGTGCGGGTTCGCGTGGGACCCGGAGCTCGCCAAGAACGGGAAGGACATCCCCTGGCCGGTGCTCGCCAAGATGGACGATTTCTTCGCCGCGGCGACCGAGGTCTACACGTTCGGCTACGGCGAGATGTTCCTGTACCCCGAGCTCGCTCCGCTCATCACCGTGCTGAAGAACCATCACTGCCGCGTCTCGGGGATCACCAACGGCACGATGATCCGGCCGGCCGACGTCGTCTGGCTCGTGGCGACGGGTTACGACCACCTCGCGTTTTCGATCGACGGCGCGACCGAGGAGACGATGGACCGTCTCCGCGGCGCGAGCCACAAGAAGGTCATGAACGTGCTGCGCCTGATCCACGAGGAGAAGCAGCGCCGACAGTCGAAGGCGCCGAACATCGTCGTCAACTTCGTCGCTCAGTCCGACAACTACAAGGAGCTCCCGGAGCTCGCGCGGCAACTCGCGCCCCTCGGAATCTATTTCTTCGGCGTCAACCCGCTGCATCACTTCAACCACCCGCCCGGCGGATACGCGGACTACTACGAGAACTACAAGCTCTCCCATGTGCCCCGGGAAGAGTGGGGCCCGCTTGTGGCGGAAGCGAAGGCGATCGCCGAAGGCGCCGGGATGATCTTCGAGAACTTCGTCAATCCCGACTTCGAGTGGCGCGCCACCGAGAGCACCTCGCGCGTGAAACTCCACATGCACGCGGATTCGCCGGCTGCCGAGCCGGCGCCCGGCGGCGAAGCCGTGACGGCGCCCATTCCCGAGGCCGCTCCGCCGGTTGCCACGAATCCCGAGACGGGCCTTCCATCCATGTACTGCCACTATCCGTGGACCACGCTGTACCTCTCGGCTTCCGGGACGGCCAAGGTCTGCTGCTACATGGGCGTGAAAGAAGGCCTGGCCTCCTTCACGGGAGAGGGCGGCATCGCCAGCGTCTGGAACGGGCCGCAGCTCCAGTCTGTGCGCGAGCACATCCGCGACGGACGCGTCCATCCCGCCTGCACCCAGTGCGTGCAGCACCGGTCCTTCGAGAACCACTCCGCCGCCATGAACCCCATCCGCGCCGAGCTCTTCCCGCCCGCGCCGCCGACGCCTCCCGCTCCGCCGCCGGTCGAAGAAGTCTTCGCCGAGCCCGAGCTGAAGGGTCTGCGCCGCATTCTCCGGAAGTTCCGCGGCCGGCGTTCGGGCTCAGGCGCCGACTCGACCGGCGCCGCGACCTAGACGACCCGTTAGCTCTTCGCCCGCATCCAGAGGCTCCCGCCTCCGGGAAAGATTCCGGGGATGTCCGGGACGAACGGCTTCAGCGCCTCGTAGTCGTTGCGCTGGACGAAATAGACGCCAACCAGGATCTCGTACTTCTCGCTGTTGGCCAGTAGCGCCGCCAGCACGTACTGCTCGTTCCAGTAGCAGAGGACGTCCTCGGACCAGTTCCGCGCGTACTCGAACGGCAGGCAGATGTCGTGGATGTGGACGACGACGCCGGCCGGCAGCCGGGGGAGGATCCGCAGGAAGAGGTGATTGACGTCCGATCCCGTCTTCGAGATGTGCGAGCCATCGATGAAGAGGATGTCGGACGGCTCCAGATCCAGGAAGACCGAATCGTTCGCGGCCTGGACCACTTCCTGCCGGATCTCGATCGGGCCGTCGAGCTTGCGCAGCCACGCCGGCGCATGCGGGTCGATGCAGAGGAGCGTCCCGGTCCCGTTCTCGCGGAGCGCTTTCACCGCGAGCTTCGTCGAGTGGCCGGACCCGACCTCGACGACCCGCTTGGGCCGAAACCGCCGGATCATCGCGTGATACAGCGCCGCATCCGCGTGGCTGAACTGATCGTTGCCCCAGTGGTAGACGGCCTCGTCCTCACTCGGCGCGAACGTCAGCGCCGCTAGGTCCTCGCGAAACGCCTGCGTCTCCTTCAGGAACTGCTTCTGCTTCGCGAGGTCCCACTCGCCGCAGGCGTCGAACCGACCCTCCCAGACGCTCGCCGGCAGGTTCGCCGGAGCGAACACGGGCGTGTAGAAGAAGTCGGGGATCAGCTGCAGCCGCTTCGTGCGCGAATGGCGGTGGAGGTCCCGAAGCTCCGGGAACCAGCCCGGATGCCGCGTGTCGAATCCCAGACGCGAGACGATTTCGTCGTAAAGCGACGCAATCGGGCGGGGAGCGGCCTCGGCGGGCGGAGCGGGTTGAGGAGGAGCAGGCGTCGCCGGTGGCGAAGGTGGCGCCGGCGCGTTCCGCCCCAGCAGACGCTTCAGGCTTTCGCGCAAAGACACCGGCGCATTCTAGCCGCGGCCTTCCGGGGACGGCGCGAGCCGTGCGTATGCGAGAACCATTGCGACCGCGGCCGCCGGCGCAAGCTGCGCGGCCAGGCGGTCGTACGCCTGGGCGATCTGAAGGTCGAGAGGCCAGGTCGTGTAGAGGAACGGAACGGTCAGAACCGCCAGTCCGACGGCCGTCGCCGTGGCGAGGGCCTTCTCGCGCGCGGAGCCTCTGGAGAAGAGGACGAGTGCCCCGGCCCCGAAGGCGGGCCAGAAGAGCCCCCAATGGCGAGGATCCAGGAGCTGATCCATGGACAGCCGGATGACCGTCGGCATCCGCTTCACGGCTGCCGACAGGGTGCCCTGATAGGCGAGGTCGGTAACGTCGAGCCACCGGAGGTACGCGAGGCGAACCAGGAAGAACGCCCCGACGACCACCATGCCGCCGGCGGCGCCGGCGATCCGGCGGCGCAGATTCTCGCGGCCGGGGTCGAGGATCCAGAACAGCGCCACCGCGGCGCACGCCACGGCCGCCAGGATGGTCCCTTCGGCTTTCACCGTGGTCAGGGCGCCGATGAGCCAGGGGAGCGCTTCCTTGCGGCCGCTCAAGGCGGCGGCGGTGACGCCCGCAACGAACGCCGCCTGAGGCATGTCCGCATATGCGCCGGCCGCGTGCACGGTCGAGAGCGTCGGAACGAGGGCGACGAGCAGCGTCGCGACGGCGGCGCGCCTCGCCGAGACGACCGGCCTCGCGGCGGCGTACGTTCCCGTCAGCAACGACAGGTAGAAGACGAAGAAGGGGGGCTTGAACCGATCGAAGTCGAAGCCGCCGCGCACCAGGCTGACGAGCGCTTCGTAGAGAGGCACCAGCGGCGGATAGGTGAGGTGACGCAGATCGTAGGCATCATTCGCGAACCATTGCTTCGTCAGGCCCCCGGCATGGAAGAGAAGCTGCGCCTTGGTCGCCCAGATCAGGAAGCCGTCCCAGAGGTAGTTGTAGCGGAAGTTGAGCGCCGCAAAGCCCGCCGCGGCGACGCAGACCGCCGCAAGCATCGCCCGCGCCCCCGGTTCCTGAGAGGAGCTCTTCGGCGCGCGAAAAGGCGTGTGCCGATGGATCCGTGCTCCCGCGGCGCACAGAAGGCAGAGGCCGAGGAGAACGGCTTCCGCAAAGAGCGCACCGTGCGGAAAGGCGAGCGTCAACGGAAAGAGCGCCGCCGCCGAAACGCCCATCCCCACGAGCATCGCCTCGTTCGCCGCGGCGAGCCCCTGCGACAGGCGTCGCAGAACGAGCTCTCCCGCCGCGGTGAAGGCCGCCGCCAGAAGCGCGGTCAGGAGGATTTCCAGGAACGGCAGCCTCACGGAGCCAGCTCGCCGAAGACGACACGGTCGCTCAACCCCGGCAGCGGCCCCAGATCCCGGCGCGAACGAAGCCCGGGATCGAATGCCGCCGGTCCCATGAGGACGGCGTGGCGCATCGAGTATCGCTCCCGTAGCGCGCGAATCGAGGCCGCGTCGAAGGGGTCGAGCACGATCACGACCTGGTTGCGCGGGTACAGGCCCCGCTGCCAGAGCCGCGCGTGCCAGACGTCGGTTAGCGGAGCGATCAGGAGGAGCGTCTCGCCCTCCATGGTCGCCTGGCGGACGGCGGCCATCTGGCGCCGGTCGACTTCCGTGAAGACGCTGGGGCCGGCCCAGCGATAGGACATCAGAAGGTCGGGAACGAAGCTGATGAGCCAGGCGGTCAGGGAGGCCAGGATCACCGCGGTCGCGGAGATTCGAAGAAGGCTCGAGGAGGTCGCCGCTCGCGGCGGTTTCAGCAAGAACGGGGAGAGCACGGCCGCGATGATAACGATGTCGGCGCGGACGGAGCTTCAGCCGGCCGAAGGTTTCCGATTCCTCGCGCAAAGCACGATGCCGGCGAGGATGGCGGCAATCGACACGGCCGCGCCGAACCGCAGGGACCCGGGGCGATACACGAAGCGGACCTCGTGGTTGCCGGTCGAAAGGGCCGCGCCCTGGAATCCGTAGTTTGCTCGCAAGATGTTCGCGTCGCGTTGGTCGACGAGGACCTTCCAGCCCGGATAGAACGCCTGGCTCAAGACGAGAATGCTCGGTTCGGAAACCGCGGCCTCGATGCGCACGTCGTTGATTCCGCACTCGATCGCGCGGACCGACGACTCTGCTGGCCGCTCGCCGTTCAATTCTTCACGCGGAGCCGGCTTCTCCGGAAGGATCACGGAGATCGAAGGGTCGAAGTCCCCGCTGCAAACCTGCGCGAGTTGTGCCGGCTCGCTGGCGATGACTCGGACGCCCGAAACCGGGACGAGCCAGGCCCGCGGGAGAGCGGATCGGTTCTCGAAGACTCTCACGCTGGCGTCCGAGAAGACGGGACGGAACCGGTCGGGCCGAGATGCCAGAGCGCTTGCGCTCTTGTTCCATGCGGTGGCGACGAGGTATTTGACGTTCAGCAGATCGAGGAGGCGGCCGCGGGACGCGAGGACCCCCTCGGACGTCAACGCGGGGGCGTGCGGGAGAAAGCCCAGTGGCGACAGGAGAGACGTGGTCCGGCGAAGCGCGATCGTGAAACCGGCCACCGAGTCCTTTCCGTACATCATGGTGAACCCCGGGTTGTAGGCGCCTTCCAGCTCGGCAACGCGGTATGCCGTCGGATCGCGTCCCAGGAAGTCGAACATCGGCGCCGGCGGAAAGATCTCCTCCGGCCGGACGAAGGGAATGAACCGGTAGCTGGCGGTGGCGAGATCGACCGCCGTCAAGCACAGCGCGAACGCAGCGAAAGGGGCCGGCCGCAAACGCCGGGCGAGGGCGAGCCCGAGCAGCACCGCCGCCGCGAGCAGAAAGACGCCGGACGCGAGCGGGCGCCGGAGCGTCCAAAGGGACAACGGTCCGCCGGGGTAGGGATAGGGAGTGTCGCGGAGTCCGATGACAGCCAGCCCGATCCCGCACAGGACGAGGGCCACCGCCGGGAGGAGCCACCAGGCGGGCGTGAGACGGACGCGCGCGCCGAGCGCCCTCTCGAGGGCCGAGAGCCCCATTGCCGCGAGGACGGCGAGCCCCAGCTCGACGACGGCCAGGAGCCTCCAGTTCGGGATGCCGCGCAGGACGGGAGTGTGCTGCGAGATCCAGTACGCCGGCTCCCATCCGTAGATGATCTCCAGGGCGCACGCGACGAGCACGAGGAAGAAGATCGCGTCGCGCCGGTTGCGGTGGAAGAGGGCGAGCGGTGCTGCGAGAAGGGTCAGCATTCCGGCATAGGCAGCGCACTCCGGGATGTTCACGCCGGCCGAATTGGGGGTCGCGCCGAGGTCCCGGGACAGGAACGCGGCGATCTGGCGAAGGGGAATGTGCCCCCAGGAGGCGGAGAGGCTGCGGTCGGCCTGACTGGCGAACTCGAGGGTCGGCAGCATCTGCACGGATGCGAGCCCGAGCGCCAGCAGCCCGGATGCCGAGAACAGCGCGGTGAACCGAGCCCGCGACGCCCCCGGCGGGGGAAGCGCCAGCCGGAAAGCGAAGAACGCCAGGCCGACCAGCGTGACGTGAACGGCGCACTCGGGCTGCCCCGCCAGGACCGGGAGGGCGAACGCGGCTCCGGTGAGGACGGCCGAGCCGGCGTCGAGCCGGCGGGCGAGGCGATTCACGGCGAGAAAAACGAGCGGCAACCAGACGACGGTGTCGACGTGCGGCCGCGTCTGGAATGCCGTCATCCAGCCGCAGAATGCGAAGACGACGCCGGCGGCGAGGGCGGCGGTTCGTGTGGCTCCGAGGGCAGAGGCCAGCAGCGCCGCCAACACCCCCGCCAGCGTCATCCGCAGCGGTATCGATATGGACCACGCCAGGGGCGTGGGCAGGAAGTCGTAGACGAGGTTGAGAGGGTAGAAGAGCGCGTTCTGGGGGTCCCCGACAAACGGAGCCCCGACGAGAAAGTGCGGGTTCCAGAGAGGCAGACGGCCAGCCGCGACCGACCGCCGAATCAGCGTCTTCCACGGATACTCCTCGGTGACGAGGTCACCCATCTCGGCGTGCGCCGGCGGGCGCCAGTCGGGTCCGCGCACGCTTTCCCACGGTGGGAATTGCGTCACCAGCGACGCCGGAAGCGGGACCCTTCCGAGCAGCATCGGCCAGGAGCCGAGCAGGGCCAGGCCCCCCACCAGGAGGAGACTTCTCCGGGCCATCGAAATGGTTTCGGAACCGGTCGTCAGGGGAGCACCGCAGGCGAGTCAGTATCGCAGCGGGGGTCTCCGTGTCCAGGCGCGAACCGAAGCGGGCTACTCTCCCGGCGCGGGGGCGGCGCGGTACGCAAAGGGGGGCGAGGGCTTTCCCGGACCCGACGCGCGGATGAGATCGGGCGGGCCGCCGCCTTTCTCGGCAACTTCCAGGAAGAACGACGCGATGCGACGCGCGTGGTCGTCGAGGCGCTCGCCCTCGATGTTGGAAAGCATGACGGTCACCAGCCGCACGTGCGGAATGACGACTATCGCCGCGCGGCCTCCGACGCCGCGCCCGCCGTGCCAGAGGTAGCGCCGGCCCCGCGCGTCGGTCTCGACGTGCCATCCGAGCCCGTACCCCGTCGTCACGCCGTTGCGTGTCTTCTGCGGCGTGAACATCACCTCGAGCGTTTCGCGGCGAAGGAGCTCTCCCCGCAGGAGCGTCGTGGCGAAGCGGACGAGGTCCTCGGTGGTCGAGACGAGACCGCCGCCTCCCCAGAGACAGCTCGTGTCCACGGGCCGAGCCACGCGGAGAAGTCCGAGGAAGCCGCGCTCGTAGAAGTTGGAGCGGCCCGGCAGGAAGCGTTGCGGATCGTCGATCATCGTCGAAGACATGCCGACGGGACCCGCCAGCGTCTCCTGCAAGAGATCCCCGAACGGCCGTCCGGTCGCCGACTCGAGCGCCGCCGAGAGAAGCAGGTAGCCCTGGCGCGAGAAGGTGTGGCCGAGGCCCGCCGGCCGGACGAAGATCCGGCCCGTCAGCGTCCGCACCGCCTCGCGCGCTCCCGAGCAAGGCGCGGGGACCTCTTCGCCTTCCTCGAAGTCGCGGACGCCCCCGAGGTGGCTCGCGAGCGACCGGCCGGTCACCGGCACCGCCGTCTCGGGCAGATCCGGCAGGTACTTCTGCAGCGGCGCGTCGGCGTCGAACCGGCCCTGCTCGACCAGGCGCGCCATGACGGTAGCGGTCAGCGGCATCGCGGCCTCGTAGATGCGGAACTGCGTCGAGCGGGACACGTGGCGCTGCCGCTCGACGTCGGAGAAACCGAAGGACTGCGTCCAGACGAGCGAGTCGCCGACCGCGACCGCGACGGCGGTGCCGGGATAGAGCTGCAGGACCTGGTCCAGCATCTCCTGCGACTGCGTGATGGCGCGCGCGTAGGGTCCGGGGGGGCCTTGGGCGACCGCTGCCGACGCAAGAAGAGCGACGCCAGCGAGGGCGAGTCCCGCCGCGCGCGGCACAGCTCGAAGTTGCGGGCGAGACTCCAGGCGCGGGCGCGGCTCGGCCTGCGGCGCCAGAGTCAGCGGGAACGACAGCGAAACCTCGCAGCCGCGTCCCGCCGCTCCCCGGAACTGGAACTCGTGCCGCTCGCCGTAGAGAAGCTCGAGGCGGTCGCGGGTGTTGCGCAAGCCGACACCTCCCTCGCCCGCGCGGCGAGGCGTGTTGGAGGGACCGGGGCCGTCGTCACGAACGATGAGCCGGATCCGATCCGGACCCTCCCGACGCGCGAGGACTTCGACCCTGCCCGATCCCGGTTTCGCCGCGATGCCGTGCTTGATGGCGTTTTCGACCAGGGGTTGCAGGATGAGGTTGGGCACCAGCGCGTCCTCGATGCCGGGCTCGAGGTCGAAGCGCGCCGTGAGGCGATCCTGAAAACGCGTCTGCTGGATCTCGAGGTAGACACGGAGCAGCTCCAGCTCCTTGCGGAACGGGATCAGGTCGTGGCCTTCGTTCTGGAGCGAAAGGCGCAGCAGATCCGCCAGCCGGACGACGGTCCGCGAGGCCGCGTCGCCGTCGCGGAAGACGAGCGGCAGGATGCTGTTGAGCGTATTGAAGAGAAAGTGCGGATGGAGCTGGCCCTTGAGCGCCTCCAGCCGCGCGCTCGCGAGCCGCGTCTTCACCTGCGAGGCCTTCAGGTCCCGCTCGCGGGAGAGCCGCGAGTAACCCAGAGCCCAGGTCACCCCGACGATCGCCGAATACGTCACGAAGTGCGTCGGGAACGTCAGAGGCAGGAGCTGCCGCAAGGCGGCGAGCTGGATCGGCACGACGCACGGGAAACCCATCAGCAGGGGATAGGCCAGCTGGTATGCGATGCCGTGCAGGACCGGGAAGACGAGGCCTCCCGCGACGAGGCGGCCGACCGGTCTGACCCAGTTCGACCTGCTCGGCACGGACCGGCGTGCCAGCCACACGACCAGCGGCGTCAGCGCCGCCCAGATCGTGGACGACAGGAGGTTCTGTGCCAGAGCCTCCCAGAGGCCGAACTCCAGACGCTGGAGCTGGAACGGATCGCTGAAGTACCGGTCCGCGGCACGGAAGAGACCCACCACCGTCCACACGGCGAGAACCCAGCCGGCCGCGCGCCAGCGCTCGCTCGCGCGCGGGCGCGGCAGCTCTCGAAGCGGCATCGGTGCGGCGCTCAGGCGGCCCCCACGGCGGCGGTGGCGGTCTCGAGCGGCAGCCGCAGCGAGACGTCGTGCCCCTTCTCCAGCCGATCCGAAATCGAGACGCGGTGGCGCTCGGGATAGAGCAGCTCGAGCCGCATCTTCGTCTTGCGCACGAAGGAGTCGTCGATCGGGACGGCCGCCGGAACCTCCGCGTCCATGGCCGCCTCGTGAACCTCGAGCCGCAGCATGCCCTCCTCGGGCCAGGCCCGGATCTCGATCGCGGCGCGTCCGGGGCGCACGGACACGCCGTTGGCGATCGCGCTCTCGACCAGCGGGAGCAGGATCAGGTTCGGCACGGCGGCGTCGAAGACGTCGGGAGAGATCGCGAAGTGGACGTCGAGGCGGTCCCGGAGTCGCGTCTGCTCGATCTGCAGATAGAGGCGGATGTACTCGAGCTCCGTCTTCAGCGGAACCAGGCCGGTGGCGTCGTTGTGGAGCGCGAGCCGGAGAATGTCGCCCAGCTGCACGACGGTCCGCGCGGCCGCGCGTGGCTCCGTGCGGATCAGGGGCAGGATGGTCGAGAGCGTGTTGAAAAGGAAGGGCGGATGCAGTCGCAGCTTCAATGCCTCGAGCTGCGTCTGCACGAGCTCCCGCTCGAGCTCCGAGGCCTGCAGCTCCTTCTCCCGGTACGTGCGGTAGTCGTCGATGCCCCACGTCACGCCGACGATGCCGAAGAACGTCGCCAGCCGCGCGGCGCCGCCGAAGGCGAGTGTCGCGAGGAACATCGACGAAAAATCGGTCGCGGAGTCGGGCGGACCCACCGCGTGCCAGAAGACGTTGGTCGCCGTCAGATGGACCAAGGCGGTGGCCGCTCCGGCCAGAAGCAGCACCGGAATCCTCCAGGAGGCGCTCGCGGCGCGTGGGCGCAGACGCCGCGCGACCCGCATCACGGCAGGTGTCAGGAACGCCCAGAGGTAAGCCGTCACGAGGCTCGCCGCCAGGGATTCGCCCCAGGGGAGCGCTAAGCGCGGCTGCAGCGACGGGCCTCGCAGATATCGCTGCGCGGCGATGAAGAGGCCGACGATGCTCCAGATGAGGAGGATCTCGAATCCGCGCTGGACGCGCGTCGCGGCGTTCGGACCGGGCGCCGCGCGGCTGCGCGGGAGTTCCTTCGAGACGGCGCTTCCCGGAGGCTCGCCGGCCTCCTTCACGATCGAGACCCGAGTCCGCGGAGCCGCCGTCCGCATGCGATCCGATGCGCTGCCGTCTAGACGGCCAGCCGCCGGAACTCCTTCAGGCGCTCCCGGTACGTCGAGGAGAGCGTCAGCTTCGTGCCGTCCCTCAGGATCACGGCGTAGTCCCCGTTGAACCAGGGGTGCATCTCCTTGATCTTCTCGATGTTGACGATCGTGGAGCGGTGGATCCGGAAGAACTTCTTCGGGTCGAGCCTGGACTCGATGCCCGAGGTCGTCTCGTGGAACAGGTAGATGTCCTTGCCCACGTGGAGACGCACGTTGTTGCGCGAGGATTCGATCCAGTCGATGTCGGCCACCCGCAGGAACACGCTGCGCTCGTCCTTCTTGATGAGCAGCCACTCGGGATACGTGCGCTCGCGCTGGATGTCCTCGAGCAAGGCGTGCAGCGCGGCCTTCAGCTCCCGCGAAGAGCTCCGGTCGACCTCCGCGCGCGCCCGATCCACGGCGGCGTGCAGCCGCTCGGTCGAGAACGGCTTCATCAGGTAGTCCACGGCGTGGGCCTCGAAGGCCTTGAGGGCGTAGCGGTCGAAGGCGGTGACGAAGATGACGGCGGGCAGGTCCACAGCGTCGAGGCTCGCCAGGACGCCGAAGCCGTCCAGCCCGGGCATCTGGACATCGAGAAGGACGAGCGCGGGCTTCAACTCGGCGATCGCCTTGACGGCCTCGAACCCGTCGCCGCACTCGCCGACGATCTCGATGTCGGGCTCGTCCTGTAGCCCGTTGCGCGTCCATTCCCGCGCCAGAGGTTCGTCGTCGACGATCAGTGTCCGGATTTTCATCCCCGCCTCCCTTGACCTTTTTGCAACGCCTCCCCGCGTGATACGTAAAGAAACAGAAGGAGTTACGAAAGAATGCCGGCTCCTTTGGACCAAGATTCCGGACGAAGGGTTCAAAATCCGGAACGGAACGGGGAGGGGCCGAGGCGCAAAGAGGCCCGGTTATGAAGGACTCTGCTCGCGGGACAGGTGATCGATCCGGCCGGCCGGAGCTCCGGGTTCGACGTCTTGGATCATTTCTGGGCTTCGGAGCGCTGCTGGCGCTGCCTCTGGTCCCGGGTCACGGCTGCGAAATGGCCGATTCCCCGGTCCCGGAAGAACGCGTTGCGCCGACTCCCACTCCGGTTCCAGACTCGTTCGCGACGACAGTCCGGCCGATCCTCCGCGAGCGGTGCGCGCCCTGCCACGAGCCCGGCGGAAAGATGTACGAGAGGCTGCCGTTCGACAATCCGCAGACCATCGCCACGCACCCGGAGGGAGTGCTGAAGCGGCTGAAGGGCGGCGATCGGGAGGCAGTGGAGAAGTGGTTGGCGGGGCTGCCGGATGGGGTCGGGGGACCGTCCCGGCAATAGCTGTCATCCCGAGGAGCGTAGCGACGAGGGATCCCGGACTCGATGAGCCAGTCTGAGGCTCAGGGTCTGCCCGGGACGGGATCCCTCGCTATCGCTCGGGATGACGGGTCGATGACGAGGCCTGCCGACTGCGGGATGAGGGTCTGCCTTCGGTGGTCGGCTGTCTCGCTATCGCTCGGGACGACCGCATAAGCCGGTCATCCCGAGGAGCGCAGCGACGAGGGATCCCGAACTCGAACGCCCTTCCTACCGCTCCCTCGGAGCGTACGTCCCGTCGAACTCGACGCCCCAGGTCTTCCCTCCGTCCCTCGAGGTCTCCCAGAGCTGCCGGATGCGTCCTTCGGAGAGCCGCGACCACGTGATGCGGTTGTGCACCGTCGCGCCGTTGTCGCCGGGGCCTTCGCCTTCGAGAGACATTTTCCCGTCCCGGTACTGTCCGATCAGGACGAGCACGTTCCCGCGATCGTCCACCCAGGTCTGGCGCCAGCGCTTGCCCGCAGCGTCCCACATGTTGAGACTCGTTCCCGAGAGTCCGCCTGCGCCCTTCCACTCTTCGCGGATCGCGCACCCGCCCAGGATCGGCGTGATGCGGTTGGCGCCGGCCAGCTTCCCGTTCGACGTCGTAACGTCCCAGTCCCCCATCCAGAAGTCGAACTGACGGTATTCCGCCGAGGCACACGGCCTCGACGCCGGCACCGTCTTCGCAGGCGCGTCGGAAGCGCGTCGCAGCATCTCGCCGTCGCCCACCGTGAGGGCGAGGATGGCGGCTACGGCCGGCAATGTGGGGATCGGCATCGCGCATTCCCCCCGACGACACGGCCACGTTACGGGCAGGACTGGTTTCTTCCAACACTCTTGGGATGAGACCGGCAATTCTTGGGACGAAGCGGCCTCCAGCGTGCGCGAAGGCGAGCTAGCGCAGACGCCGGAACGCGTGAGACTTGACGGCGATCCAGACGGGGGAGCCGGGCTGGAGGGCGAGATCGTCCGCCGCGGCGAGCGTCAGGCGCGCGGTCCACTCGAGACCCACGGAGCCGATCCGAATCCAGGCGGTCGAACCCGAGATCTCCCGTGAGATCACCGCGCCCGGCCGCACGTTGCGCGCCGACACGCCCGTAAGCGGCTTTGTAGAGACGAGCACGTCTTCCGGCGCGACGGCGAAGACGGCGCGCCCGGGCGGGCCGGCCTCCTCCGCCGGGACCGCGAAGACCGCGCTGCCCACGCTCAGAGACGCGGTCTCGCGCGCCGAGCTTCGAACTCCGATCTCGCCGGCCAGGACATTGTCGAAGTGCGCTTCCGGGTCGAGAAGCGAGACGGATTGCAGGGCCTCGTCGGAAGGGCCCGAGAAGGCCACGCCTCCCTCGCGCAACACGATCGCCTCTTTCGCCACTGTACGCGCCTCGCCCGCGTTGTGCGTGACGTAGAGAAACGGAATGCGCAGCTCGTCTCGGATTCTCAAGAGGTACGGCAGAATCCGGCCTTTCAGCTGGTGGTCCACGGCTGCCAGCGGCTCGTCGAGCAGCAACAGCCGCGGTTCCGTCGCGATCGCGCGCGCGAGCGCCACGCGCTGCCGCTCGCCGCCGGAAAGGGTCGCTGGAAAGCGCTTCGTGAGGTCGTCGATCTCGAGGATCGCCACGGACTCGCGGTAGAGGCGCTCCCCGGCTGCGCCAGCGCGCATTCCGAACCGCACGTTCTCTTCGACGGTCAGGTGCGGAAAAAGAAGCGCGTCCTGGGGCACATACCCGATGCGGCGCCGCTCGGGCGGAACAAAGGTCCGCGTTTTCGTGTCCATGACGGTCGTCCCCGCGAGGGCGATGCGGCCCGACGCCTTGCGGCGCAGGCCCGCGATGCATTCGAGAAGAGACGTCTTTCCTGCGCCGGAAGGGCCCAGCACGGCCACGGCCTCGCCCGACAGCTTCGTCTCGATCCGGAGAGGGAAGCGGGACAACGGCAGCGAGACGTCGATGTCGATCACGCCGCGGTCCGCTGGCCCCGCCGCCGGGCGACGAGCTCGGACGCGAGCACCGTGGCGAACGCGAGCAGGACCGTGACGCCGACCAGCCGCATCGCGGCCTCGTCCTGGCCGATCTGATTGCGATGGAAGATCGCCAGCGCGATCGTCTGAGTCCTTCCGGGGATGTTGCCCGCGACAAGGATGGTGGCTCCGAATTCGCCGAGCGCGCGGCAGAATGCCAGAAGAGTGCCGGCCAGGATGCCGCGCCAGGCGAGGGGCAATGCGATGCGACCGAAAACCCGCAGGGGACCGCTGCCCAGCGATCGGCCCATCGCGAGAAGACGCGGATCGATCTCCTCGAAGGCGGTTCGCGCCGGCCGCACGAGCAGCGGGAACGACATGACCGCGGTGGCGACGACGGCGGCTTTCCAGGTGAAGAGGAGCTCGATTCCCGCCGAATCGAGGAAGCGGCCGATCGGCCCCGTCCGGCGCAAGGCCTGAAGGAGAAGGAGTCCCACGGCGGTCGGGGGCAGCACCAGGGGAAGAGAGAGAACCGTCTCGGTGACGGCTCGGAACGCTCCGCTGCGCCGCGCGAGAAGCCAGCCGGCGCCGATTCCCAGTGGGAGGATCACGAGCGTGGCGCAGAACGCGACGCGCAGCGTCAGAAGCAGGAGCGAAACGTCTGTGGGATCCACCTACGGCGTACCCAGGATTCGGAAGCCGCGCTTCGTGAAGACGGCTTTCGACTGGTCGGATTCGAGGAACTGGACGAAAGACTGCGCTTGCGCGGGGTTTTTCGAGCTCGCGAGGACGGCCAGTGAATAGGCTATGGGAGGGCCGTTCGTGACGGTGAAGGCGACTCGCACGCCTTTCGAGGTAGCCGCGTCGGTCGCGTAAACCACGCCCGCCGGGACGGCGCCGGACGCCACGGCCGCGAGGGCGGCGCGGACGTCGAGCGCGGGCACGACCTTTAGCGCTATCTGATCCCATAGACCTTCTGATTCGAGCCACTTCTTCGCGTAGACACCGGCGGGCACGGCGGCAGGATCCGCCAGCGCGATCATCGGGAGCGCGGCGAGGTCCTTCGCGCTCGCGAGCCGTGCCGTCGAATCGGACGGCACGACGATCACCAGAACGTTCGACAGAAACTCCCTGCGGCCGGCCTTGCGCACCAGAGCCTCCTTCTCCAGTGCATCCATCTTGGGCGTGTCGGCGGAGAAGAAGACGTCTGCCGGGGCTCCGGCGGAAATCTGTCGCTGCAGGTCGTTGGAGGGGCCAAACGAATAAACCACTTTCGTGCCGGTCTTCGCCTCATACGCTCTGCCGATATCCTGGAGCGACTCGGTCAGACTGGCGGCCGCGAAGACGAGGATCTCGGGCTGCGGTGCGGCTCCGAGAGTCAGAAGCCCCGCGAGGGCGGCGAGAGCTCCGAAGCGCGGCATGAGGCTTGCTCCTCTCAACCCCGAATCACCATGACTTCCGTCGCCTTGATGAGGGCGAAGGCCGGAACGCCGACCTTCAGACCGAGTTGTCGCGCAGCCGAGCGCGTGATGATCGCCGTCAGCTCCTGTCCGCCGACGTCGAGGGCGACCTCGGCGAGAAGACCCGAAACCTTCATGCGCGTCACCACGCCGGCGAGCTTGTTGCGGCCGCTGATCGCTTGGAGGCCCGACGGCTCCGTCGGCGACGACGCGGCGCTCACGCCCGCGAGGCGTACAACCTCGGAGCGCGGGATCCGGTGATGGCCTCCCGCCGTCGGAACGGACCGGATGCGTTTCTTGTAGATCCATTGCTTGAGTGTCTGGTGGCTGACGCCAAGCCTCCGGGCGGCCTCGGCCGCGGTGAAGGGACCCTGCGAAGAAGTTGCCATGAGGCTGCCGATTCTATACGGTTCCAAGCGATTTTCCTGCTCCGAATCGTCTTTTAACGAAAGGATATACCGATGGCGAGACGCCGACGGATCCCGCTGTGCCTCGCGGTGCTCCTTTCCGCGGCCGGACCGCTGCTTGCCGATGACGGGCCCGAGCCCGCCACGCCGCCGCGTCCTCCCAAAACCATCGAGTACGTCGAGTACCGGGGCATCGTCTTTCGAACTCCCGACAACATGTTCGAAGGAAGCATGGGCTTCAACTTACAGTTCCGGTTCACCCACTTCGACCTCGACGCGGCCGCCGGCGGAGTGGATGCGAACGAGTTCCGCGTTCGCCGCTTCAAGCTCTTCTTCTGGGGTTCGCGCTGGACCCGCGGTTGACCTGGCGGTTGCAGCTCGCGTTCGAGAGCAGCGTCGCCAACCGCATCCTCGACGACGCCTGGCTGAACTGGAAATTCTCGAACGCCGTCTCCGTGCAGGGCGGCCAGTACAAGACACCGTACTCGCGCGAGGAGCTCTACAACGACGGGTTCCTGCAGTTCCCGGAGCGGTCGATCGCGGTCGACGCCTTCAAGCCCAGCCGCGACATCGGCGCGATGGCTGCGGGATCCTTCTGCAACGGATTGCTCGCCTACCAGGCCGGCGTCTTCGGCGGCGACGGTCAGAGCACGCTGCGCGCGACGGACCACGTGATGCCGGTCGTGCGCATGGTCTTCAACCCGATCGGCGTCATGGGCAACAGCGAGGCCGACCTGCAAGGCCACACCAAGCCCGCGCTTTCCATCGGCACGAACGGCTTCATCAACACTCTGAAGAAGGTCACGGCGACCGCCTTCGAGGCGCAGCTGAACTACGCCGGACCCACCGGCTGGCTCGGGCGCAACGCCGGCCTCTTCGAGACCGGCGAGGACGTCGACGTGAAGTCCTGGGGCGTCGACGCGCAGTTCAAGTGGATGGGCTTGTCGGTCCAGGGCGAAGGGTTCTGGGGCCAGGCCAAGGGGGACACGAGCGGTGTGCGTCTGTACAGCTATGGCTACTACGCGCAGGCCGGCTACTTCCTGATCCCCGGCAAGTGGGACCTGGCGACGCGGTACTCCTACATCGACTACAACCGGAACGCTCCGCGCGGACGCATATCGACCGTGACCGGCGAGTCGTCCTGGTATTTCCGCAAGGGCAGCAACAGCTTCAAGGTGCTGCTCGACTACACACGGACGCACCGGCTACGTGCGGACGGCGCGCCGGCGAACGATTCGGGGTTCCTGATCCAGGCGCAGTTGATGCCGTAAGTCGTATGTCTCAGCCGCGAAGGAAGAAGCTCACGGTCACGTCGAGGTAAACGGTGACGGCGCGCTGGTCGCGCGTCGCCGGCTTGTAGACCCACCGCCGCACCGCGGCGAGCGCCGAGGAGTCGAGCAGCGGACCGGCGGACTTGACGACCTGGACGTCGTCGACCGCTCCGGAAACCGTGATGACGGCGCGCAGGATCACGACGCCTTCCTGATGGAGCTTCCGGGAGAGCTCGGGATACTCGGGCTCGATCCGCCGGATCAGCTCTGGAGGAAGCACGCCGTTGACGCCGGGGATCAGGATCTCTTCGCCGCCGCCGGCTCCGGGGAGAGTCGAAGCGTCCGCCGTTCCTCCGGGCACGCCGAAGGGGCTGCCCGGAGAGACGTCTCCGTCTCCGCCGGCATCGGTGATGTCTTCCTCGCCGACGCTGTCGTGCGCGAGTGTCGCGTCACGAGCCACCGACGGGATCACGTCCGGTATCCGCACCGGCTGCGGGTCGCGTCGGACGGCTCCGGCGTTCGGTCGGTTGTTGCGGGGAGGAGCCGGCGGTGCCTCGTTTCCCTGGGGCGGAGGCGGTCCGCCGAAAAACGCCGGAAAGATGATCGAAATCTGCGGCTCGGGCGCTTCTCCGGTCGACAGGAGAGCCGACAGGATCAGGGCGGCGAGGACCGCGGCATGAAGGCCGATTGCGACCGGCAGGCTTCGGGCCCGGCGCCCGTCGCGAACGGGGTGAGTGGACTCGATCAGCGCCGTGTCGAACATGGAGCTTCCTCCCTTTGCAAGGAAGGAAACCGGAAACGGGTTGGAAGTTCCCCTCAGTCCTCCCCGCGCTCGGTCCGGAGCAGCTCCTTCTGGAGATAGTCGTCGTAGGCCTTCCAAGGGCCGCCGGCGCTGTGGAGACGCGCTTTGGACGAGAGCGAGTGGCCGGCGAGGGGCCCCGCCGTCCACCGGTACGTGAAGGTCAGCGTGGCGGTCTGGCCGGCTCCGCCGATCGGTCCGTCGTCCTTGACCGTGAGCGCGTCGATCTTGACGATCTCGCGCCGCGCGTCGGGACTCGGCTGGGAGGTCGTGTCGGTGAGCACGATCGTCGATTCCAGCGGCGCGCGGAACGCCTCCGAAGCCTCGATCGCGGCGCGCGCGGTCTCGCGCGTCAACTCGGGCGGCTTGCTGCACGCGATCGCGGCGGCCGCGAGGAACAGAATCGCAAGTCTTCGCATTCGCGGGTTGGAGCCGACGACCGGACTTGAACCGGTGACCTGCGGTTTACGAAACCGCTGCTCTACCGACTGAGCTACGTCGGCTCGGAACGGCGAATCCTACGGGATGCCGGGCGGGAGGTCAAACACCGCAGCGGCGGGCGGTTCTAGTCGAACTTGACCGAAACGATCTTGGAGCAACCGGGCTCCTCCATGGTCACGCCGTACATGACGTCGGCGGTCTCCATGGTGCGCTTGTTGTGGGTGATCGACGATGAACTGCGTCGTCTTCGGTCATGTCGCGGAGCAGCCGCGTGAAGCGGTCGATGTTGGCTTCGTCGAGCGGCGCGTCGACCTCGTCGAGGATGCAGAACGGCGATGGCTTGTAGCGGAAGATCGCCATCAGGAGGGCGATCGCGGTCAGGGCCTTCTCGCCTCCGGACAGGAGCAGGATGGACTGGTTGCGCTTGCCCGGCGGATGCGCGTCGATCTCGATGCCCGACTCGAGGATGTCGGTCTCGTCGAGGAGCTTCATCTCGGCGGTGCCGCCCTGGAAGAGCCGCGTGAACATCTCCTTGAAGTTGGCGTTGATGTTGTGGAACGCGTCGGCGAAGCGCTCGGAGGACGTCGCGTTGATCTTGCGGATCGAGTCCTGAAGCTCCGCGATCGAACGCAGGAGGTCGTCGCGCTGCGTCGTCAGGAACGTCAGGCGTTCCGACGCCTCCTTGTGCTCCTCGTAGGCGAGCACATTGACGGGGCCCAGGCGCTCGATGGAAGCGGCGAGCTCGGCCACTTCCGTCTCGAGAGCGGCGAGCGCTTCGGGCGAGCCGTCCTCCGGCCCCTCGAGGTCGTCGGGCTCGACGCCGAACTCCTCGCGGGTCTGGGCGACGAGGTGCTCGAGGTCCGAGGCGCTCCGGGTGGCCGCGACCTCGGCCTCGAACCGGGCCTCGCGGGCCGTGTCGAGGGTGCCTCGCTCGGTCCGAGTGGCCGCGTCGTCGACTTCCACTCGCACCGAGGCGCGGCGTGCGATCTCGACGGCGTCGCCGTGCGCGGACGCGCGGTTCTCGCGGGCGACGAGATTGTTCTTCTGGCGTTCCCGCGCCTCCGCCTCCTCGCGTGTCAGCTCCGACGCGCGCTCGCGCATGCGCACCGACTCCTCCGTGGCTTCGGCCATGCGGCGCTCGAGTGTCGTGCGCGCGTCCAGCAGCGCGGTCCGCGCGGCTTCCATCGAGCGTCGGCGCTCCGCCGCGACCTCGGCCTCGGTGCGCCGGTGGGCCAGCTCCTCGGCGGCCGCCATGGCCGTCGTGCGCGACTCCGAGAGCGTGGCGGTCAAGGCGCGGATCCGCTGGTGCGCGGCGTCCTCGGCCTCGCCCAGCCGCCTCTCCTCTTCTTCGAGCGCTCCGCGTTGCGTCTGGAATCCCGAGGCGTCGCCGGTCAGCGCCTGCCGTTCGCTTTCGAGAGTGTCGCGCTCCCGGCGCAGGCGTTCCCTCTCGGCCAGCCGCTCCTCGATTCGGGCCGCGAAGGCCCGATGCACGGCCTGCGTTTCGCGCTCCTTCTCGCGGAGCGCCGGCAGTGCGGACTCGGCGCTCTCGCGCGCGCTCTTGGACTCCTCGACCCGGCGGGCCGCGGCCGCCAGCGTCTCCTGTGTCTCGCGGCGGCGCTCGGCGAGCGCCTGCTCCTCGCGCCGCAGCGAGAAGAGTCCGGAGGCTTCCGCGGCGGGGCCCGCGACCCGCAGGACCGGACCGCGCACGACTTCGCGCGTGCGCGCGACGAAGGGCATGCCCGGGTTACGCTCGGCGAGTGCCAGCGCCTCCGCGAACGTCTCGACGAAAGCCGCCGGAGGCAGCGCGGCCTTCTCGGCAGGCGAGAGCTTGCCGTAGCCCTCGAGAACCGCGTCCCAGCCCTGAGCGCCGTCCGGTCGCTCGGACGCGGGCTCGCGGCGCCACTCCGTGCGGACCATTCGCGCGGCCGGAAGAGAGCGCATGGCGTCGGCCGCGCGCTGCGGATCCCCGGAGGCGAGGAGCGCGTCCGAGTCCCTCCCCAGCACGAGGCCGACGGCGTCTTCCCAGCCCGCCCGAGGACGGATGCGATCCGAGAGGGCGCCGTGCTCGGCGAGGCCGGCGCTCTTGAGCGCCTGGCGCACTTCGTTGACGCTGACCTCGCGCGCCCGGAGTGTCTGCGAGAGCGCGGCGATGCGGTGCTCGATCGCCCCGTGCGCTTCGTGAGCGGCGAGTCGCGCCGCCTCGACCTCTTCGAGCGCCGCCGAGGCCGTTTCGAGCTGCGCTTCGACGTCGGCCACGCGGCGCGAGGCCTCCGCCGCCGCGGCGGCGAGACGTCCTGCCTCGGCTTCCGCCTCGGCCGCCTCGCGTTCGCGGCCGCCGAGCTCCTGCGCAATCTTTCCGGCGGCCTCGGCCAGGCGCGACAGGGACGCCGCGACGCGTTCGGCCGAGAGATCGACCTCGTGGCGCGCGTTGCGTGCGGAGACGCGTTCGCCGGCCCGGGTGAGGGCTTCGTTGCGCGCCTCTTCGAGGCCCTTCTCGAGCGCCGCGCAGGCCAGGGCGGCCTCGGAGGCCGTCCGGTCCGCTTCTTCTCGCGCTTCCGAGCGGGCGCGAGCCTCGGCGACGGCTCGGGTCAGTCTCTCCTCGAGCTCCGCGAGCTCGCGCGCGGCGCGGTCCTGCTCGGCCGAGAAGTCCCGTCCCTCGCGCTCGAGTGAGGCGCGGCGGGCGGCGAGATCGGCAACGGCGCGGCGATTGGCGTCGAGAAGGGCGTCGTCCCGCGCGATCGCCGATTCCAGACTCGCCAGCTCCTCGCGCAGCGCGTCGCGGCGGCTCGCGGCTTCGGACGCTTCGAGCCTCGCCGTGGCGAGGGCCGACTCCGCGCGCGCCAGCGCCGCCGCGGCCTCGGCTTCGCGGTCCCGCCGCTCGTCGCGGAGCTTCTCGGCGGCGGAGAGCGCCTCCCGCAGCGCGTCGCCTCGGACCCGCGTCAGGGCGGCCTTGCGCTTCTTCAGCAGCTCGGTCTGTTCCTTGTAGCGCGCGGCGCGCGAGGCCTGGCGCCTGAGCGACACGACGTTGCGCTCGATCTCCGACACGATGTCGGAGATGCGAAGGAGGTTGCCCCTGGTTTCCTCGAGCTTTCCTTCGGCCAGCCGCTTCTTGAGCTTGTACCTGGTGATGCCCGCGGCTTCTTCGATGAGGCGCCGGCGATCCTGCGGCTTGGTGGAGAGGACCTGGTCGATGCGCCCTTGCTCGATCACCGAATATGCGCGCACACCGAGGCCCGTGCCCAGCAGCTGGTCCTGGATATCCCGAAGGCGAACCTGCTTGTCGTTCAAGAAGTACTCGCCCTCGCCGTCGCGGTAGACCCGGCGGCCCACGCGCAGCGTGCCGTTCTCATCGGCTTTCTCGCCGTCGCCGTTGGTCGCGGCGAGCGTGAGAACGACCTCGGCCATTCCGAGCGGCCGGCGTTTGGCCGAGCCGTTGAAGATGACGTCGTCCATCTTTTCGCCGCGCAGGACCCGGGCGCTCTGTTCTCCCAGCGCCCAGGCGACCGCGTCGCTGATGTTGGACTTGCCGCAGCCGTTGGGCCCGACCACCGCGGTCACTGCCCCCGGAAAAGACAGATCCACCTTCTCGTAGAAGGACTTAAAGCCCGAGATCTCCACTCGTTTTAGCCGGAGCATTGGACTCAATGTAGCAAATGACCCCGCTCCCTTCCACAAGTTATTGGGGTCGGAGCCCTCGGCAGACCCAATACCCGGTAGCGCGATTGCGCACCTGCTAGGATCCCGCCCGCGATGAAATCGGACATCGAGATCGCCCAGGAAGCGCGCCTGCGTCCGATCGAGGAGATCTCCCGCGACATGGGCATCCATCCCGACGATTTCATCCCCTTCGGCCGCGACAAGGCCAAGGTGCGCCTGTCGGCGATCGCGCGAGCCGAGGGGCGTCCCGAGTCTCCGCTCGTCCTCGTCTCGGCGATCACGCCGACGCCGGCGGGCGAAGGAAAGTCGACCACGACGGTCGGCCTGGGGCAGGCGCTCAACCGTCTCGGCAAGCGCGCGATCATCGCGCTGCGCGAGCCGTCGCTCGGGCCTTGTTTCGGCGTGAAGGGGGGCGCGGCCGGGGGAGGCTACTCCCAGATCGTTCCGATGGAGGACATCAACCTCCACTTCACCGGCGACTTCCCGGCGATCACCGCAGCGCACAACCTGCTCGCGGCGATGATCGACAACCATCTCCACCACGGAAACCCGCTCGGCATCGATCAGCGGGACATCCCGTTCCGCCGCGTCCTCGACATGAACGACCGCGCCCTGCGCGACGTCGTCATCGGCCTCGGCGGCAAGGTCAACGGCGTTCCCCGCGAGACCAACTTCGACATCACCGTGGCCTCGGAGGTCATGGCGATTCTGTGCCTTGCCCGCGACCTCCAGGACTTGAAGGAGCGCTGCGGCGCGATCGTGGCCGGGTACAAGCGCGACACCGAAGCCGTGCGCGCGCGGGACCTGAAGGCCAACGGCGCAATGGCGGCGCTCCTGAAAGACGCGATTCATCCCAACCTCGTCCAGACTCTGGAGGGCACTCCCGCCCTGGTGCACGGCGGCCCCTTCGCCAACATCGCGCACGGCTGCAACTCCATCCTCGCGACGCGGATCGCGATGCGCTACGGCGAGATCGCGGTGACGGAGGCCGGCTTCGGCTTCGATCTGGGCGGCGAAAAGTTCCTGGACATCAAGTGCGCCTACGGAGACATGTGGCCGTCGGTCGTCGTCCTCGTCGCAACGGTGCGCGCTCTGAAGATGCATGGCGGCACGCCCAAAGACGCGCTGGGGGTCGAGGATCTGGCCGCTCTCTCGCGGGGCGTCGTCAACCTCGAGCGCCACCTCGACAACGTCCGGATCTTCGGTCTGCCCCCGGTGGTCGCCATCAATCGTTTCCCGACGGACTCGCCCGCCGAGATCGCGTTCCTGGAGAAGCGCTGCTCCGAGCTCGGCGTGAAGGCCGCGCTCTCCGAGGTCTTCACCCGAGGCGGCGCCGGCGGCGAGGACCTCGCGAAAGCGGTACTGTCCGAGATCGGCGCCGGCACGGCGCGCTACCGGCCGCTCTATCCCTGGGACCGCCCGCTCGCCGAGAAGATCGAGATCATCGCGCGGCGTCTCTACGGCGCCGGAGGCGTTTCCTTCTCGAAGGAAGCGGAGCAGCGGCTCCAGCGCTACGAGAAGCACGGATTCGGCAATCTGCCGATCAACATCGCCAAGACTCCATACTCTTTCTCGGACGATCCCAAGAAAGGGGGAAGGCCCGCGGGGTTCACCCTGCACGTGGATCGCACGCGCCTGTTCGCCGGCGCGGGCTTCGTCGTGGCCGTGTGCGGCGACATCATGACGATGCCCGGTCTGCCCAAAAAGCCGGCAGCGGAGACCATCGACGTCGACGCGGCGGGACGGATCTCGGGCCTTTTCTAGTAGCCTTTCGCGGGCTGTGCCGCTCGCCTGCGGCGCAAAGTGACCGTCGGTCGCTTACCCAACTTTTCAACAGTGTTGCGCTCTGACGCAGATCCTGTGTAATGTCTCGATTCTCAAGGGGTGCCCCAGTCATGCTGACCCTCGAAGTCCGCAGGCGCCCGGGCACGGGCGCCGAAATGTTTCGAATCGCCGGCGGCACTGCAACGGTCGGAGCGTCGTCGGGTAATGAGGTGGTCGTCCGGGCCCGCGGCGTCTACGGACGCCACGTGCGCCTGTTCGAGCGCGACGGCATGTATCACCTCGATCTCTTCAAGGGCATCGAGACCGTTCACGTCAACGGCCGGGAGTTCTTCGGCGGCACGATCTCCGTCGGAGACCGCATCACGATCGGCGAGGCGACCATCACGGTCGTCGAGGCCGCCCCTGCGCCGCGCTTCGGCACACCCGTCGAGGTGACGGCGGGCGAGCCGCCGACCCCCGCCGAGGCGTCGCTGACAGCGGCGTCGCCCGCGGCGGTTGCGGCGGCCCCCACGGCGCTTCCGGTGACGGAAGTCGAATACCGGGGCATGCGCCTGGCGGCCTACCGCCTGTGCCGCAGCGCGCAGACGACCGAGGAGCTCGCGTCGGAACTGACCGACTTCCTGGACCGGGAGCTGCCTCCCAGCGAGTGGGCGGTCGGGGAGTTCTCGCCCGCGGCGGGTTTCCGGCCCATCGCCTCGACCTTCCGCGAGAATCCGATGCTTCCTCCTCGGATGATCCAGGACCTGCGCTCGGGCGAGCGTCTCGCGCGTGCCGAGACCGTCACCGGTGTGATGACGCTGATCGTCGAGCCCTCGGCCGAGAGCACCGGAAGCGTGGGAATCCTGGTGCGCGAGACGCCGAGGCTGGCCGCGCGCGCGGTGCTGTTTCTCGAGGAGCTCGCCCAGCTGGCCGGCCTCGCCTTCGCCGGCATGGGGGCCGAGCCGTCCGGAGAGACGGCGGTCCGGCATGCCCCCGAAGTCGCGGTCGCTGCCGCGCCGGCCCCCGAACCGACGCTGGCCGAACAGGTGCTGCGCCAGACCGACGACCTGAAGAAAATCGTCGAGACTGTCGAGCGGGAGGTCATCGATCGGGCCATGCGTCGCGTCGAGGGAAACCAGAGCCGCGGCGCGCAGGTCCTCAACATCTCGCGCGGGTCTTTGATCGCGAAGCTGAAAGAATTCTCGATACCCGACTACCGCTACCTGCGGCGCGAGCGCGGACGGCGGGGCTAAGACCTCTCTTTTCTAGGGCTTGCTCGAGGGCGGCGCCTGCGGACGCCCCAGCGCCCACCACAACACGAACGGGGCCGCGAACCGCCCCGCGATTAGGTAGAAGTGAAAGCCTCCGCCCCAGAGGTTTCGCGCGATCGCTCCGTAGTGGGCCTCGCTCCACGGGCCCAGGCGCGTCGCATACACGGACTCGATCTGGACGACGAGCGCCAGGACGTGAACGACCCAGAGAAGTGCCGCCGCCGCCCAGAAGCGTCCGAAGCTGCCGGGTGAGAGGGGCCGTGGCGTCAGCGCGAAGAGCGCGCACAACAGGACGAAGTTGAAGTGGAGATCGCCGGCCGGCAGGCCCGGCCGCGGCGACGCCTCCGGAAAATCGGCGCGATCCACAATGATCTCTCCGCGCGACGCCTCCAGGCGCGTGACGGGAGGGCTCTCGAAGGCGCGGAGCAGAGCTTCCGACGCGGCGGCCATCGAGCGCTCGTAGGGAGCCGCGAAGACGAGCCAGACGACGAGACCCGCCGCGAATCCCGCGGCCAGGCGCAGAAGCGAGCGCCGATCGACCCGGATCGCGAGGCGGCCGGCGGCCTCAGCGCCCTTTGGCCGCGCCATGCCTCTCGACGGCGGCGCGCCGGCCCGTTCCCCACGTGGCCCAGAGCAGGAAGAGCAGCACGCCGCAGAGAACGACAACCGACTGCCAGAGGACCGTGTGCGAGGAGGCGAAGAGCGAAGGACGGTGAACGCCGATCCAGAACAGGGACACGACGCGCACCAGGTTGACGACCTGGATCGCGGCGAGGCCCAGCAGGAGCCCGATCAGTCGCCGCTTCCACGGCGCCGGGAACGCGAGCACGGCCGAGCCGAAGAGAAGGGCGGTCTCGACGCCGTTGCAGCCGTTCTCGATGTTCACCGCGAACCGGTCGGATCGGATCTCCGTGCCTTCGACGCGCGTGCCTTCTCCCAGAACGGCGAGGATCCCGGAGGAGACCCGGGCGATTGCGGCGGTGAACGGAACGATGACCGCGTCGTTGACGGGCCGCCAGGCGACGAGAAAGTAGAAGACCACCAGCAGCCCGAGAAAGCGCGCGAGAAAGCCGAGGGAGCGGCGGCGGCCGGACGCCGCGGCCTCCGTCGTCATGGCGCCGGAGTCTCGCCGTCGAGGGAGTCCTGGAAGGCCAGGATCGAAGTACAGAGGGACCGGAGACCGGAGGGCAGAGTCAGGAGCAGCTCACCCTGGGCGTTTAAGACGACCTGCTCGGTTTCGGCGGCGCAGAGCAGATCTCCGGCCTCGCTCCGGATCTCGTAGTCCATGACCAGGCGCGCCACGGCCGGCGAACGCAGGCGCGCCGTGACGCGGATCGTCTGATCGGGCCGGGCCGGGGCCCGGTACTTCAGCTCCATGCGCGTCACCGGGACTCGGTAACCCATCTCCATCGCCCGGGCGGCGGTGAATCCGAACTTTCCGGTGAGCGCCTCCCTCGCATGCTCGAGGTAGAGAACGTAGTGCCCGTGCCACACCACGCCGTAGGGGTCGCACTCCGCGAAGCGCACGGGGACCTCGAGCGTGAAGCCGCGAAGCGGCTCGGCGGCGCGCAGGGAAGGCGTCATGGGGCGGATTCCATCACGGCGGCGAGGAAGTTGCCTCCAGCTCCGAAGGAGTTGACGAGGGCCCGCTTCGCCTCGCCGGCCGACAGCGCGCGGGAGGCGGCGACGAGCTGGGCGCCGCCCGCGGCGGCCATCTCGCCGATCGCGTCCTTCACGGCCAACGCGCGCGGCAGCCGCGTTCCGAAGACGCGCTCCATCGCCTGGACCTCCGCACGGTCCATCTCGACGACGCCGTCGCGGGACGGAAACCACAGGTCCACGTCCGTCGCGGCGGTTCCGGCGTCGCCGAGGGCGCCCCGGATCGCGCGTTCCATGGCGCGGGCGTCGGGCGCGAAGCGATACGGCTCGGAGGCCACCCCGGCCGTGGCGACCCCGGCGACTTTCGCGAGGGGAGAGGCGCCCCGCGCGCGTGCGGCCTCCTCGTTCTCGATCAGGAGCACGAAGGCGCCTTCGCCCTGGACGATCCCCGCCGGGCGCCGCAAGCCGCGCAGCGCGCCGACCCGGTCGAACCCCATCGCGTAGAACTGGTTCCACTCGTCGACGGCCCCGACGAGCATGGCCTTGGCGCGGCCCGACGCCAACGCGAGGGTCGAGAAGAGAAGCGCGTTCAACCCCGAGGGATCCTTCTGCGTGATCGTGACGTTGGGTCCGTAGATCTTCAGCTCGATCGATACCTGCGAGGCGGGCGCGTTGGCGACGGTGTTGGGAAAGTGAAACGGGGGCGCCGCCTCGGGGGACTCGAGCAGGAGGACGCGCAGGAACTCGGTCAGCGCCCCGGCTCCGGCCGAGCCCGTGCCCAGAGCGATACCGATCGCCTCGGGGTCGGGAGAGATCGCGTAGCCCGCCTCGGCGACCGCCTGCATGCACGCGATCAGCGCGAACTGGCTGCCGCGATCGAGTCTTCGCGCCTTCATGGCCGGGATCTCGGGCTGGGGCGAGAAGCCGTCGTAGCGCGCGACGTGGGTGGCCTGCATGTCCCCGCGCTCTTCCGCGGACATCGCGCGGATCGCGGACGCACCCGACCGCAGGCGACTCCAGAACTCGGTCGCGGAACGGCCCAGCGGCGAGACCGCCCCGGTCCCGGTGACGAGACCTCGCGACGCCATCAGACCCGTTCGCCGTAGCGGGCGAGAACCACCACCGAGCTGTTGCCGCCGAAGGCGAAGGAGTTCGAGAGCGCGACGTCCACGTCCGCGTCGCGGGCGACGTTGGGCACGTAGTCGAGGTCGCAGGCGGGATCCGGGTTCTCGTAGTGGATCGTGGGAGGAACCTTGCCGTCCCGCACGGAAAGCGCCGTGGCCACCGCCTCGATCGCACCCGAGGCGCAGAGGCAGTGCCCGATCATCGACTTGATCGAGGAGACCGGGATCTGTCGCGCGCGCTCGCCCAGGCCCGCCTTCAGCGCCGCCGTCTCGGCCGAGTCGTTCTGCGGCGTGGCGGTGCCGTGCGCGTTGACGTAGTCCACGTCCTCGGGATTGACGCCGGCATTCTCGAGCGCGGCTCGGATCGTCCGGCCGCCGGCGACTCCCGAAGGATCGGGCGCGGTCATGTGAAACGCATCCGACGTCACGCCGTACCCCAGGAACTCGGCGACGACCGGGGCGCCCCGCCTTCGGGCGCGCTCTTCCTCCTCGAAGACGAGGATGCCCGCCGATTCGCCGATCGAGAGACCCTTTCGCTCCCGGTCGAACGGGCGGCAGGGCTCAGGGTCCACCGATCGCAGGGAGTTGAATCCGCCGTAGGTCAGCCGCGCGAGCACGTCCGAGCCGCCCGTGACGACGACGTCGGCCAGGCCGGCGCGGATCGCGTCGAACGCGTAACCCATCGCGTTGGCCGAGGAGGAGCACGCGGTCGTGATCGTGGACTTGATGCCCTCGAAGCCGAAGCGCTGCGCGATGCGGTCCGTGATCGAGTCGGGCAGGTGGTTCAGGACCTTCGAGGGACGGGCGCGCCGGCCCCTCAGGTACATTTCGAAGAACGTTTCCGAGTCGATCAGCCCGGACGTGCCCCCGCCCAGGATCACGCCCAGGCGCGAAGGGTCTTCCCGCGACAGGTCCAGTCCCGACGCCGTCAGCGCCTCGCGCGCCGCGGCCACCCCCATGCGATCCGCGCGCGACATGCGGCGCCTCTCCGAGGGCCTCAGGAACGCATCGGGAATCTCCGACACCTCGCCTGCCGTCTGCGTCCGATAGGCGCTCGGATCGAACAGCGCGATCGGGCGGATTCCGCAAACGCCCCCGAGGAGGTTCTTCCAGAACACCGGGAGGGAGTCCCCGATCGAGGTCACGGCTCCCATTCCCGTGATGAGAATGCGGCGGTTGGGGGTCACTCTCCGATTGTGACATAGCCTCTTCCGTCCCGCCGCGGTCCGGCCGGAGGGCCGGAGAGGCTTGACGGGTCGGGCATAATGCGCGCCGATGAGCGAAGAACGCGTCGACTGGCACACCTACTTCATGAACATCGCGCGGCAGGTGTCGACCCGATCGACCTGCCCGCGCAAGCACGTCGGGGCGGTGATCGTGCGCGACAAGACGATCCTCTCCACCGGGTACAACGGCTCGATCCGCGGCCTGCCGCACTGTTCGGATGTCGGGTGCGTCATCGAGGATGGACACTGCGTCTCGACCGTCCACGCCGAGGCGAACGCCATCATCCAGGCGGCCAAGAACGGCGTGGCGATCGACGGCGCCGAGCTGTACACGACCGCGAGCCCCTGCTGGCCTTGCTTCAAGCTGATCGCCAACTCGGGAATCCAGCGCGTCTACTTCGGCGAGTTCTACCGCGACGAGCGTTCGATCAAGGTCGCGCGCGACGCGGGCATCGAGCTCGTGGACCTCTCGGTTCGGTAGGAGGGGTCAGGTCTCGATTTTTCGGATTTCAGAGACGTCGGGACTTGCAGACCGAACCGGCTGAAATCCGAAAAATCGAGACCTGACCCCTTACGGCTCGGCCGGGGCTTCGCCGAGCGCCAGGATCCGCAGGCACTCCTCCAGGTGCGCCTTCGACGTGGCCGAGAGCTGGAAGAAGCGGCAGCCGAGTCCGCGGTCGGCGTCGCGGCCGACGCGCATGACGATCGCTTCCGCCACGACCGTGCGCACGCCCTGTTCGACCGGGACGTCGAAGGACACCTCGATCCGGGCGCCCACGGGCTGACGCGAGGAAGTCCGCACGTAGAAGCCGCCGCGCGACAGATCCCGGATCGTTCCGGTGTGCTGCAGCCCGTCGCGCCAGAAGGTCACGGACCATCCCACTGCCGAGCGCGCTTCCTCTCGCGGCATCACCTGGAGGAACCGCCGCAGGAGCGTGAAGAAGGCGTCCGGATCGAGCGGCAGCGGGATCGCGGCGTCCGCCCCGGCTTTCGCGGCGGCGGCCTCGTCGCCGGCCTCGACCACGAGGACGATCGGGATCCGCGCCGAGAGGGGATCGGCTTTCAGCACCCGGCAGAGGTCCGCGCCGGTCATCCCCCGCATCGCCCCACTGACGACGATCAGCGCGGGCCTCTCGCGCCGCGCGAGGTCCAGCGCCTCGGCGCCTCCGGCCGCGAACAGCACGTCGCAGCCGGCGCGCCGGAGGACCTCTTCCGCGGTGGCGCGAAAAACGCCGGCGTCGTCGACGAGGAGAATCGAAGGCATTGGCGCGGAATTATATGGTCCGGGACCGCGCGGCCGGGCGGTGGCGCATTACACCACGCGCGGGCGAAGGACGACTTCGCCGTGCACGACGTGGGGCGGCGAGCACAGCACGTACATCAGGGCCCGCACGACGTCGTCGGTCGACAGCATGAGGGGCCGGTCCAGCGTCGGGCGGTAGTTCTCGAAGAAGCCCGTGTCGACCGAGCCCGGGCAGATCGCGGTGACGCGGATGTTGGCGGGCTTCAGCTCCGCGGCGAGGGCCCGCGAGAAGCCGACGAGACCGGCCTTGGCGGCGCAATACACGGTCCCTTCGGCGAAGCCCTCGAGCCCGGCAATCGAGGACACGTTGACGATGTGCGACGGGGAGCTCCGCAGCAAAGCGTGGAGGCACGCCTGCGACAGGTAGATCGCGGCCGACAGGTCCGTCTCGATCATCGACGCGATCTCGGAGCGCTTGGCCTCGAGCAGCGGCGCCCGAAATCCCAGGCCCGCGTTGTTGATCAGGATGTCGATGCGACGAAACCGCGCGAGCGCGACGTCGACGAGATCGTAGAGAGACGGAACGACGCGCACGTCGCAGACGTGGTAGGCGGCTTCGCCTCCCGTCGCGGCGACCTCCTCCACGACCTCACGGAGCTTGTCCTCGCGCCGCGCGACGAGGAAGAGTTTCGCGCCGGCCTTTCCGAGAGCCAGCGCGAACGCGCGGCCCAGGCCCGAGGAGCCGCCGGTCAGGAGGACGACCTTGTCGCGCAACGGCTGGTCCGACATCGCTCCTTCGCGCTTTTCCTGACTGTATCATCCGGCCCCGCATGGACACGGTGACGCACGCCTTCGCGGGGTCGGTGCTGGCCCGCTCGGCATCGGACCAGGCCGAGACACGCCTCGCGCTGCTCGTCGGCGGGCTCGCGGCCGTCGTGCCGGATCTGGACTTTCTCTTCTTCTCGACGCGCATCGACTACTTGAAGGACCATCGCAGCTGGACGCACTCGTTTCTCGTGCTTCCGTTTCTGGCCCTCGCGATCGCTCTCGCGACGAAGGTCTTCGCTCGCCGGGCCCGGCTTTGGAGACTCTGGCTCTTCGCCGCCGTCGGCGTCGCCTCGCACATCCTCTTCGACTGGATCACGTCGTTCGGGACGATGTTCTGGACGCCGATCTCCCGCACGCGCTACTCGCTGGATTGGGTGTTCATCCTGGATCCGATCTTCACGGGCATCATGCTCGCGGCGTTGATCGCGAGCCTCGTGTTCCGGCGCCGCGCGCGGACGATCGCGATCGCCGGCAGCGCGGCGCTCGCCCTCTACATCGGTTTCTGCGCCGTGATGCACGCGCGGGCCCTGGCCGCGTGGAAGCGCATGGACCATCCGCCGCTCGGAGCGCGCGTGGCGGCCCTGCCCCAATTCCTGTCGCCGTTTCGCTGGCTCGGGCTGTCGGACAACGGCAACGTGCTCCACTACGCTTTCTTCGACGTCGGACCGTTCGCGCGCGGATCTTCCGACGCGCGTCCGCCGCGGAAGTGGTCCGAGATCCTCCAGAGCCTGTCGGACTCCTACCCGCCGCCGAAGGACGCGAAGATCGTGGTCTACCCGGCGGCCGAGCCGTCGAAGTTTCTGTCGGCGGCCCGGGAGCTTCCGGACTGGAAGATTTACATGGCCTTCGCGCGCTTTCCGATGGAGACGGTTTATCCCTCCAAGGACGGAGGCGCCGACGTCATCGTGCAGGACCTGCGTTTCCTGCCCTGGTTTACGGGTCCGTGGGAGAGGGGAGGCAAGGACGGTCTGCGCCGGCAACCCTTCGTCTACCGCGCCCGCTTCGACGCCGGGCTAAACGTGATCGACCGGGGCTTCGTTCGCGACGGGCGGCGCTGAAGCGGTGGCGCCCGGCGTCGCCACATACGAGTACTCGGGGGATTTCGTGCGCGTCAGGGCTTCCGATATCCCGGCGTAGTAGCCGACCTTGATCAGGAGACGAATGAAGACGAACACCTGCTGGGCGAGAATCAGGGGCACCAGCGCGAAGCGCGCCTCGCCGCCCGCCGAGGGATCCAGGATCAGCCAGATCAGGTAAAAGGCCGCCGTGCACACGGCGTAGAGGCCGAGGACGCCGAGGAGGCGCAATGGCCGGGAAAGCGCCCCTCCGATGCCGAAGAAGAAGCGCGACACCGGAGGAAGGTCCGGCCGCGCGACCCAGACCGCGCGGACGGAGTCCGCCAGCAGCTTGATGACCGCAAGGGCGAGCAGGAGCGCCGCGAGCCGCAGCCCCGTCACCGCCAGGGCCGACGGTTCCGCGTGCAGCTGCTGGACGCGGGGCGCGAGCTTCTCGCCCGATCCGACGTAGATCCACTCGTACGCCGCGAACGCCGCGCCGAACGCGGCGAACGTGAAGAGGAGAAAGGCAGGCATTCGGCGCATGCCCTCGCGGCCGAACGTGACGAGCGAGCTCGAGGGCTCGCGCAACGCGCCCAGCATTCCGCCCAGACCGAACGCGTGGACCACGATCGCCAGAAGCGCCAGCGAGAAGGCCGACGCGCCGACCCCGCGCATGCCGGGGAGTTCCGACCAGCGGATTCCCTCGGTGGTCAGCAGTCCCGACGCGATCTCGGGAAAGTTTCCGAGCACGTCGGGATGTTCGCGACGCACCGTCTCCCACCAGCCGTAGTCCGGGTTGGCCACCATCTTGTCGGCGGCGGGGGAGAGGTCCAGGAGCCCGTGGAGCGTGTTGGAAATGGGCAGGATGAGTGTGGCCGCCAGCAGAAGCTGGATCAGCCAGAGCGCGACGGCGAGATAGGGCTTGGAGAGCGAGAGGCGCAGCCCTCGCAGGAAGCAGGCCACGGCGCCGGGACTGCCGCGGCTCACCACGCCACCGTCATGAAGTCGATGAGATTCTGGACCCAGAATACGGCGCGGGACGTCCAGCGCGTCGCGGCGCGCGGGTCTCCCTGCGTGCGCCGCCCGTTGTTCGTGCGGTCGCTGTCGAGCAGCACCTGCTCGTCCGGGTCGACCACCGCTTCGACCAGCCGCGGCCCGGAGAAGACACGGTAGCGCTTCCAGCGCGACTCTCCGTCCCAGCGCGAGTGATAGACGCTTCCGTTCTGGAAACGCAGCAGCACGGAGACGGGCATCGCGACGTCGCCGTGGCGCACGACCGTGACCACGCTGTCGTATCCCTTCGGATTCGCGAGCTCCGCCGGCGCTCCCTCGGTGAGCTTGCCGTCCCTTTCGAAGAGGCCGCGCGGGGAGGGCGCCGGGCGGCTCTCGGCTTCGTCGACGCCGTAGTCGACGACGCCCGAGGAATAGAACGTGCGATCGAAGAACCAGCTCCAGTCCCGGCCGGTCGAATCGTTCACCGCCTGGATGAAATCCTTCGTGATCGGATGCCGGAAGCGCCACCGATCGGCGTAGAGGCGCAGGGCGCGGTCCATGCCCGCCGTCCCCATGAGGCGCTCGAGCGTGGCCATGGTCAGCGCGGTCTTCGAGTAGACCTGACCGCCGTAGGACTTGCGGTCGCGGAACCGCCAGCTCTCCGTCGCGAGAACGTCCCAGTCGGCGACTTCGAAGTAACGGCGGTTGACGTCGAGCGGCTGGTGGATATCGATCCCGAGCGGAAAGTGCAGACCGAACACCGACAGGTTCACGTGATCGGGTCCGAAGACCGCCGCGAGCACGCGGTCGGTCATGTAGCTGTTGAAGCCCTCGTCGAGCCACGCTTCCTCGAACTCGTTGTTCGCGATGATGCCGTAGAAGAACTGGTGGCCGGTCTCGTGGACGGTGACCCCTTCGGGCCGGAGGATCTTCGTCGGCGCGCTCCAGGACGTGCCCGCCGTGATCAGCGTCGGGTATTCCATGCCCCCGGCGCCGCGAGCGTTCCAGGGAGGATCCACGATCGTCAGCGTCGGATACGGGTACGGGCCCAGGATGCGGCCGTAGCCCGAGAGCGCCGCCTTGGCGGCGCGGAAGTGCCGTTCGGCCTGCGATCCGTGCTCGGCCTGAAGCAGGAGGATGAGCTTCGCGTCGCCGACGCCGGGCTCGCGAAAGATGTCTTCCAGAACGACGTAGTTCGGGTCCGCCGTCCAGGCGAAGTCGTGCACGCCGTCCTGCTGGAAGCGATAGAGGATGCGGCCGGAGGAGGTCTCGCGCGTCTCGGCGAGGCGGCCTGTGGCTCCGACTTTCCCGCGGTAGCGCGCGGGCACGTCGATCGAGACGTCGTAGTTGCCGAAATCGGCGAAGAACTCGCTGTGGGCATGATACTGGTGGCAGTTCCAGCCGTTCTCCTCGAAGACGCCGATCTTCGGGAACCACTGCACGACGAAGAAGAAGTCGTCCCGGTAGCCGGTCCGAACCGAGATCCTGGGGAGGCGCGAGAGAAAGTCGATCGCGACCGAGATGGTTTCCCCGGGCGCGACCGGTTTGGGCAACAGAACTTCGGCGACGGTGCGGTCTTGCGCATTCCCGTCATCGGGCGCGACGTACTTGAGCGACGGGAGCAGATCTGCGCCGTCCGCCGCGGTCATCCGGAGAACCTCGATCGAGCCCCACGACTCGGGCAGCTTGCCGCCGCGGTTCTCGCCGCCCGACTCCTTCCAGAACGTGGAGAGCGTGTTGCGAAACGCGTTCAGGTAGAGGTGAAAGCGCAGAGTCGAGGCCGGGTGCGACGTCGTGTTCTTCCACGCCAGGACCTCGGTGCCCTCTACGGTCTTTTTCTCGGCGTCGAGGCGGCACGAGATCTGATAGGACGCGACCGGAGGAGGCGGAAACGCTTCGGCGAAAAGCGCGGGGGATGCGGCTCCGAGGAGCGCGAGGGCCAGGGCTCGCACCTTTGCCGGAGGCATTGCGGGGACTGTAGCATGACGCGCGTGACCGGACCCGCGGAAGAACGAGCCTCGGAAGCCGCGCGGCGCGTCGCGGCGGAGGCCACGCAACGCGTCGAAGCGCTGCGCACCGAGATTCGCCGCCACGAGCGCCTGTACCACGTCGAGAATCGTCCCGAGATCACCGACGCCGAATTCGACCGCCTGATGCGCGAGCTCCAGGAGCTCGAGGCGCTCCATCCCGAGCTCGCGAGTCCTGAGTCCCCGACGCGCCGCGTCGGCGGCGAGCCGGCCGAGAGTTTCGAGACCGTCACGCACTCCCGGCCGATGCTCTCGCTCGAGAACGCGTACTCCTGGCCGGAGGCCGAGGCGTGGCTCGCCCGCGCCGAGCGGATCCTGGGACGGCAGCCGGAAGGGTTCGTCGCGGAGCTGAAGATCGACGGGCTCTCGATCTCTCTGCGCTACGAGGCCGGGCGCCTTCTCCGCGGCGCCACCCGCGGCGACGGCGTGCGCGGCGACGACGTCACCGCGAACGTGCGCACGATCCGAACGGTGCCTCTGACGATCGCGGAGACGGCCCCGCTCGAGGTCCGCGGCGAGGTCTACTACTCGAAGAAGGCGTTCGAGCGCGTCAACATGGAGCGGGAGGCGGAGGGCGAGCCTCTCTTCGCCAATCCGCGTAACGCCGCGGCGGGCACACTGCGCCTGCTCGACTCTCGGATCACGGCCCGGCGGCGCCTCGACGCGTGGCTCTACGGGATCGTGGAAGCCTCGCCGATGCCGCGCAGCCAGACGGAGACGCTGGAAAGGTTGAAGGCGCTGGGTTTCCCCGTCAGCCCGCACTGGCGGCGGTGCGAGACCTTCGAAGCGGTCCGCCGCTTCGTGGACGAGTGGCAGGAGAAACGGCATGAGCTCGGCTTCGAGACCGACGGCGTCGTGATCAAGGTCGACGAACGCGCGATCCAGGGCGAGCTGGGCGCCACGGCGAAGTCTCCGCGCTGGGCGCTGGCCTACAAGTTCCCGGCCGAGGAGGCGACGACGGTGGTCCGCGAAATCGGCGTCAACGTCGGGCGCACGGGGACGCTGACGCCGGTGGCGTTCTTCGACCCAGTCCTGCTCGCCGGCACGACGGTCAAGCGCGCGACCCTTCACAACTACGAGGATCTCTCCCGAAAGGACGTGCGGGTCGGCGACACGGTCGTCGTCGAGAAGGGCGGGGACATCATCCCCAAGGTCGTCCGCGTGATTCTCGAGAAGCGGCCCGCGGACGCAGTGCCCTTCACGATGCCGCGCAACTGCCCCGTCTGCGGCGATCCGGTCATGCGCGAAGAAGGGGAGGTCGCAACACGCTGCGTCAACCCCGCCTGCCCGGCCGTCGTGCGCGAAGCCTTGCGGCACTTTTGCGGGCGCCGCGCGATGGACATCGAGGGACTTGGCGAGAAGCTGATCGACCAGCTGGTCGGGGCGGGCCTGCTTTCGGACGTCGCGTCGATCTACGACCTGAAGGCCGAAGACCTCGAGCAGCTCGAGCGCTGGGGAGAGAAATCCGCCGGCAATCTCCTGGCGCAGATCGAGAAGAGCAAGACCAACGACTTCCCGCGTCTCCTCTTCGCGCTCGGCATCCGGCACGTCGGCGAAAAAGCGGCCCGCACGCTGGCGCTCCACTTCGGCTCGCTCGATGCGCTCGCGGCGGCCGGAGAGGGGGAGCTGCAGGCGGCCGAGGAGGTCGGACCCAATACGGCCGCGGCGGTCCAGGCGTGGTTCTCGCACCCGCGGCATCGCGAGCTCGTCGAGAAGCTGCGCGCGCGCGGTGTGAACTTTCAGGCGGCCCGGCCGGTCCGCGCCGCGTCGGGAGCCCTCGCCGGGAAGACGGTGGTCCTGACCGGGACGCTGCCGGACATTTCGCGTGAGGATGCGGCGGCGCGCCTGGAGGCAGCCGGGGCGAGGATCGCGACCACGGTTTCCAGGAAAACCGACTTCCTGGTCGTGGGAGAATCAGCAGGATCGAAGCTCGAAAAAGCGAAGGCTCTCAAGGTCCGGACGGTCGCCTGGGAGGAGATGCTCGAGATCCTCGAGACCGGGAAGGAGTGATCCGACGATGCCCGCCAAAGTCATCGTGTTCTGCTCGATGCTGGACTTCAAGAACAAGCCCGCGATGCTGATGACGATCTCGCCACACGGCTATTACGAGTGCCGCGTGGACATGGCCGCCGGCAATCACACCGTCTACCTGCCGATCGCGGGCACCGCGGTCATCTTCACCGAGGCTAACGTCATCAGCCAGGTCCCTCCCGACGTCGAGCGTTACTGACAAACGCCCCCTCACCCCGACCCTCTCCCCCGAAGGGGGAGAGGGAGATATCTGGGGGTGCCGGGGGCGAGCTCTACGCCGCGGCGTGCGCGATCGGGAGCTCTCCCATCTTCTTCACCTTGAAGGCCAGGATGCAGAGCAGGATGCCCCAGGCGATCGCGAACCACCCGATCAGCCACAGCACCGACAGCGCGCCGGCGCCGGGTCGGGCGATCAACAACACGCCGAGAATCACCGTCAGGATCCCCGTGAGAATCCAGAGCCACTCGCCCTCGACTTCCTTGCGCAGTCGGATCGCGGCCGAGATCTGCATGATGCCGATGACGATCGCCCAGATGGCGATCACCCAGAGAAGCGCGATCGCTGTGATCCCGGGCCACATGAACGTCAGGACGCCCGCGGCGATACCGAGGATTCCCAGGAGTACCAGCCCCCACCACTTGCCGCGCACCCCCGCGATGACCTCGAAGATGCCGTCCACCAGCGCGTAGGCGCCCCAGAGGAGGATGAGGGCCGCGAGGGTCACGCCCGGCCAGGCGAAGGCCATGATTCCGAACAGGATCGCGATGAGTCCGCGCAGGAGAAGAACCCACCAGTGTGCCGCGAGAGTTCGAACGGCAGAGAATCCGGCCATGGGAGTCCCTCCTTCCGCCGCTTTGCGGCGGTGTTACGGGCCGCCCTATTTCTTCTTGGCGGCCTTCGTTTTTTCCGCCTTGCTCTTTTTCGCCAGGTCCGCGCGGTGCGCGCGTTCGTACGTCTGGATGTCCTTGAATCGGCCGGCCGCGTCTCGTACGGCGTAGAGCTTCTTGCCGGCGACGCTGCGGTGGGTGGTCCGTCTGGCCATCGTGACCTCCTTCTCAAAGTAGAACCGCGAAGGGTGAAGCGGTTGCCCGGAGTCTATGCGAAGGAAGGGAAGAGGGTGAGTAAAGACTGGAGGTCCGGGACTCGCGTCACGGGCCCGGCGGCCGGCCCGTCGCCGACCAGGATGGGATGAAGCCCGGCGCCCGCGGCGCCCACCACGTCGATCTCGTAGATGTCGCCGACGTAGGCGCACGCCTCCGGGGCCAGCCCCAGCCGCGACGTCGCGGCATGGAAGATCCGCGCGTCGGGTTTTTCGAGGCCCACTTCCGCCGAATCCACGACGAATTCCAGGTGCGGCGAAAGCCCGGCATCCTCGAGGAGGCCGCGCACCCGCCCGTCGGCGTTGGACACGACCGCGGTCCGGTATCCACGCCGCCGCAGCTCGCTCAAGGTCTCGGCGGAGCCGTCCGCCCGCTTGGACCACAGATTGTAACGGCCGTGCTCGGCGGCGATGGCGCGCGCGGCCTCGCGGCGCCGCTCGGCGTCGCCGACCCCCAGGCCCGAGAGCATCGTGTCGAAATACACGGGAATCCGCTCGGCGTCTTTCGATTCCGGCCTCGCCAGTACGAGAGCCCGGACCACGGCGACTGCCGTCGTCTCGGCGCTGCGGAAGGCGGGCGCGTCGTAGCCGACGCCGGCCGCACGACAGATTCGTTCGCCGTCGACGTGAATCAGCGTCCCGCCGGCGTCGAAGAGGACGGCGCGAATGTTCCTCAAACCGCCAGCTCCGCCCGCACCGCCGCCTCCAGCTCGTCGGCGATGGAGCGGACTTCACCGGCCTCCGGCCCCTCGACCAGGATCCGCAGGAGAGGCTCGGTGCCCGAGTACCGGAGGAAGACGCGTCCTCGCGTGCGGAGGGCCTCCTCGGCCTGGCGCACGGCTCGCGAGATGCCGGCGACCTCCTCGATCGGCACGCGGCGCCCCACCCGGATGTTGCGCAGCGTCTGCGGCATCTTCTCGAGCGTCGCCAGCTCCGAGAGGCGGCGATCGCTGCGGCTCACGATCGCCGACATCAGCAGCGCCGTCAGGATGCCGTCGCCGGCCGGGGAAAGGGGAGCGAGGAGGACGTGGCCCGACGTCTCGCCTCCCAGGACCGCTCCGGTCTCGTCCATGCGGCGCGCGACGTTGCGGTCTCCGACCGAGGCGCGATGAAACGTGATGCCTTCCTGCTTCAGTCCCGCCTCGAGGCCGAAGTTGGACATGACGGTTCCCACGACGCCGCCCGGTGTGAGCTTCCCGGCGGCCTTCCAGGCGCGGGCCACGATCCAGAGCACGTCGTCGCCGTCGAGGATGCGGCCCCGCTCGTCGGCGAAGATCGAGCGGTCCGCGTCGCCGTCGAACGCCACTCCCAGCGCCGCGCCCTCCAGGCGTGTGGCCTGCGCCATGCTCTCGGGATGCAGCGCTCCGCAGCCGAGGTTGATGTTGCGGCCGTCGGGAGCGTCGTGGATCGCCGTCACCCGGGCTCCGGCGCGCTGGAACGTCCTCGGGCCGATCTGGTAGGCGGCGCCGTGGCCCGCGTCCATGAGAACGGGAAAGCCGCCGAGGTTCTCCGGCACGCTGGCCTTCAACCGCGAGATGTAAGTCGCCGCCAGTCCGGGATCCGGATCCGGCGGCGGAGGGGTCGGCGTTGCCTTGCGGCCGGGACCGGCCTGGAGCAGCGTTCGCTCCAGGTGCTCTTCTCCCTCGTCCGGCCACTTGCGGCCGTCGGGCCCGAAGATCTTGATGCCGTTGTCCTCGTACGGATTGTGCGATGCCGACACGGCGACACCCGCCGCCGCTTCGATCTCCAGGACCAGCTCGGCGATGCCGGGCGTCGTGATGACGCCGGCCGACGCCACGCCGCACCCGCCTTCCGCGATGCCGGCCGAGACGTCCGCGACGATGCGGGGCGTGGATTCGCGCGTGTCGCCGCCGACGACGACGCGGCGCCCCCCGTTGACCGAGAGCCTCGTCGCGAGCTCGCGGCCGAGAAGGCGTACGGAAGCCGTATCGAGCGGGAACTCTCCCGCCTTGCCGCGCAGACCGTCCGTACCGAACAGCTTCATTGGTGTCGCTATTTTCGCCTGAGACGGGTCGGAGTCGGAGCCGGCGGTGCCGGCTGGGACGGAAGGATTCGCACCCGGACGGTGACGACCTGTCCCTCGCGCACGCGCACACCCGGCGCCTGGGAGGCGAGGGTTGTGGTCGCCGAGAACGAGGAGGTCCGGCCCTCCACGGAGACCGGCTCCGTGCTGACGTTGAGCATGCGCGAAACCACCTGTTCCGGACCGAACACCTTCGCCTGGCGTGGCTCGACGAAAGCGTCTTCGACGTAGGCGCCCGCACCGGGCACCCCGGTCAGGTCCGCGACGATCGGCAGGGATTTCTCGGCCACGGCATCGAGAACGATGCGGAGATCCGCCGGGGCGATCGAGATGACTTCGACCGACGGCGGGACGTTGACGTCCCCGGACTCCAGGCGGAAGCGTTTTTCGCCGGGCGGCGTTCCCACGAGGTCCACCACGGCCTCGAGCTTGGCCGGCTCGATCTGCCGGAGCGGCGTGAACGGCCCGCGCAGCCGCACGTCGACGGCGTCGGGCAGCGGCGACACGATCATCGTCTTCGCCGGGACGTTCACGAAGGAGAGGGGGATGCGGTAGCTCCTCTCGGAGATTCTCTCGCGGCGCTCTCCCGACAGCAGGTACCAGGTCACGCAGGCGATTCCGAGCGCCAGGAGCTTGGTGCCGAAGTTGCGGAAGAGGATTCGGGTGATCTGCATCGGCTCGTCCGTCAACGCTCCGCCGCGAACTCGCGGAAGAGCAGGTCCCGCAGGGCCTTGCCGTCCAGATCTTCCTGCAGCTCGCCGTTCTGCGCGAGCGAGATCGTGCCCCGCTCTTCGGACACCAGGATCGCCAGGGCGTCCGTCTCCTCGGTAATCCCGATGGCCGCGCGATGGCGGGTCCCGTAGCGCTTGGGCAGGCCCTCCTTGAGCGACAGGGGCAGGAAACACGCGGCGGCCGCGATCCGGTCCCCGCTGACGATCACGGCGCCGTCGTGGAGAGGCGTTCCCGGCGCGAACACGGTCACGAGGAGCTCATAGGAGATGTCGGCGTCCATCTGCGAGCCGTTTTCGATGTACGTCTTGAGTCCCTCGCGCCGCTCGAGGACGACGAGAGCGCCCACGCGGCGCGCCGAGAGCGACGTGACGGCCAGAACGATCTCGGAGATCGTCTCCTCCGCGTGAAATCCGGTGAAGAGCGAGAGAAACGGCGTGCGGCCGAATGTCGCGAGTGCGCGGCGCAGCTCGTGTGAAAAGAGCACGATGATCGCGAACGGAACGTAGAAGATGAGGGCCTTCAGAACCGTCGTGAGGGCGGCGAGCTTCAGAAGGACGGCGACCGCGTACACGGCGAAGACCGCGAACAGTCCCAGCACCATCTGGACCGCGCGCGTGCCGCGGATCAGGCGCAACAGGCCGTACGTGATGACGGCCACGATCACGATGTCGAGGACGTCGCGCCAGCCGAAATTCAGGTGCGCGAGCGGGGATAGTCGGTTGGCGAGGGCTTCGAACACCGCGTCACCGCGTCACGGCCCCGGCGGGCGTGGGAGCCGGAGACGTGGCGCGCGACAGCGCGCGAGCCATCCGCAGATAGCGAGCGGACTCCGAGACATCATGGACGCGGACGAGCGCGGCGCCGGCGGCCGCAGCGAACCCGAGGGCGGCGAGGGAGCCCGGCAGCCTCTCGTCCGGGGACGCGTCCTCGCCGACTCTCGAGAAGCGGCGGACGAAGCCCTTCCGCGAGGCGCCGACGGCGATCGGAAAGCCCAGCGTGCGGAAGGCCTGCAGGTGGCGCAGGAGGAGCAGGCTTCCCTCGGGAGTCTTGCCGAAGCCGAGGCCCGGATCGAGGGCGACGGACTCGGCGGGAACGCCGGCCTCGAGCGTCCGGGAGGCGGACTCGGCGAGCGACGACGCAACGTCGGCGATCGGATGGTCGTAGCGCACGTCGTCCTGCATCGTGCGCGGATCCGTGCCCTTCATGTGCATCAGGATAGCTCCGGCGCCGGCCTCGGCGACGGTCGTTCCCATCGCCGGATCGAAGCGGCCGGCGGTGACGTCGTTGACCAGGTCGGCCCCCCCGCGGACCGCTTCGCGCGCGACCGCGGACTTGCGTGTGTCGATCGAGAGGGGAGCGTCGGTGCGCGCGCGGATACCGGCGATCACCGGCAGGACGCGCGACAGCTCCTCGTCGGCGGACAGCTCCCGGGCCTGCCCGTAGTTGCTCGGCCGCGTCGATTCCCCGCCGATGTCCACGATGCCGGCCCCGGCCTCGAACATCGCCAGAGCGTGCGCGACGGCGGCGTCGCGGTCGAAGTAGAGGCCTCCGTCCGAGAAGGAGTCGGGTGTGACGTTCAGGATGCCCATCAGGACCGGTCCCGACGCGAAATCCAGGGAGCGGCCGTGCGCCAGCCGGAGCGCCGGGAAGCGGCGCTCGGCCCTCGCGAAGGCCTCCTCCGCCCGCGTCCGGAGCGAGGCGGGGAGAGCCTTGAGCGTCTCCGCCCGGCGGGCGCGCGAGATGACGACGGGGCGGGACGCGGAACCCTCGAATCGGACGACGTCGACGGGGAAGTCGGAGGCCGGAAATGTGGCCGGCCGGAACGCATCCCAGCCGCAGATCTCGCGCAGGCTGTCCGCGTCGGCGGCGGGGAGCACGAGATCGGCGCGCGGCGGCATTCGGGCGCAGTCTAGCAAGTGCCCTCTCGCCGTTGGGCGCTTTGACGGCCCGGTCGCGCCTCCGGTCGGGCCGTTCGCCGATTCGCCGCAAACCGTATGTCCGGCTCCGAGTAGAAGCGTCGCAGGAGGACGTCATGGCTTTTCTCGCAACGATGCTCATGGCTGCGGCGACGCTCGTTCCCCCGCCCGCGGCCCCCAAGGACGAAGCGCGGTTGGCCGAGCTCGCCTCGGCGGTCCTGTCCGCGGACTATCGCGGGAATCGGGCCGAGCTCGCGCGGCTCGACACGGAGCTCGGCAGACTGGAGACCGGGCCGCTGACCGACTACCGCGACTACTGGCGCGGTTTCGCGCTCTGGCGACGGGCGATGAACGGCTTCAATGAGACCCCCACGCCCGACGACCTCGACGCGGATCTGGTGAAGGCCCTCGAACGCTTCCAGTCCGCGCTCGCCCGCCACCCGGATTGGGACGAGGTCAAGAGCGCGATGGTCGGCTGCTGGGGGAATCGGATCTATCTGGCCGGGCACGATGCCGAGAAACGCAAGAAGCTCTTCGAGGAGTCCGGAGCGTTCTACAAGTGGGTCATGGCGTACGACGGCGACAATCCGCGCGTGCTGTGGATCAAGGGCGGCCTCCAGATGGTGGTGCCTCCTGCGAGCGGCGGAGATTGGACGAAAGCCGCCGCGACGCTGCGCAAAGGGGTGGGGGGCGCCTGGCTCGAGGCCAACGCTCAGACGCCCGCGTCGCCCTGGGCGCCGAAGTGGGGTGGGCCGGAAAATCTGATGAATCTCGCGTACCTGTACTCTCGCGGGGCGAGCCCGGACCGCACCGCGGCCCTGGCCTACGCCGAGGGCGCGATCACGGCGAAGCCCGAGTGGCACTACGCCAAAGACGTGCTGCTTCCCCAGATCGAGGCCCTCCCGGTGGCGGCTGCGGCGGCCGCTCCGGCTCCCTGACCCGATACACGCCCTTGCGGCGGGGTGCGGAGGCCGCAAGAATCGTGGACGACGACGTCATGCGCGACCGCAACGATCCGCCCGCTCTCCGCCCGCCGCTCGCGGCGTACGCGGGGGCCTGGGCGGCGCTGACCATTCTCTACGCCGTCCTCTACACCTCGGGCGGCGTCGCTCCGTTCATGGCCGTGCGGGGCGCCGTCGCCGCGGTGCTTCCCAACGCGCTGTTCGGCCTGGTGTCGCTTCGTCTCGCGCGGCGCTGGCCGGTTGGGGGCGGGTGGCGTCTCTTCTACCGGCTGGCGCCCGCGGTGCTCGGGCTCGCCCTCGCGTCCACCGCGGTGTGGCTCGGGCTGATCGAGATCGACGGCCGGGTCGTCACGGGCGCATTCAAGTGGCCGAACCCGTTCATCGCGGCCTGGCAGACCGTGGTCAACGTTCTCATTCACCTCGCCCTGGCGGGAATCGGCTACGCGTGGCACACCGCCGAGGCGCTGCGAGAGGCCCGCGACCGCGCCGCGCGCGCGGACGTCCTTCGGGCACGCGCCGAGCTCGAGCTGCTGCGGTCGCAGCTCCATCCGCACTTCGTGCTCAACGTGCTGCACGCGCTCCTCGGTCTCGTCCGGCGCGATCCGGAACTCGCCGAGAAGGCTCTCGAGCGCCTCGGAGAGCTCCTGCGTTTCGGCCAGTGGGTCCAGCAGACCGGAAGCGACTGGGTCCCTCTTTCGCGCGAGTGGGACTTCGTTCGCAGCTACCTGGAGCTCGAACGCATGCGCCTGGGCGATCGCCTCCGCGTCGAGATCCAGGCCGACGATACGGCGCTGCAGGTTCCGGTTCCGCCCTTTGCGCTGCAGCCGCTGGTCGAGAACGCCGTCGTGCATGCGGTCGCGCCGCGGGCGTCCGGGGGGAGGGTCGCGGTGTCGGCGCGGCGCTCGGGCGGACGGCTCTGCCTGTCGGTCTCCGACGACGGCCCGGGGGCCTCGGAAGCCGCGATCGCAGCGAGTCCGCGCACCGGGCTGCGTCTCCTGCAGGATCGGCTCGCGGCGCTCTACGCGGGGCGCGCGCGGATCGCGTTCGAGGTGCCCGAGGGCGGAGGCCTGCGCGTGCGCCTGGAGCTCCCGGACGACGGCACGGCGGAGGTTGCGTGAGCCTTTCGCGCGTCCGCGCGCTGATTGCCGAGGACGAGGCCCCCGCAAGGGACACCCTTCGCGACTATCTCGCCGGTTCGCCCTGGATCGACGTGGTGGGAGAAGCGGTGGACGGCGCCTCCGCCGTGGCGCTCGCCGACGAGCACAAGCCCGACCTCCTTTTTCTCGACGTGCGGCTGCCGGAGCTCTCGGGCCTCGAGGTCGCGCGGCGCCTTCGCCACCCCGCGGAGATCATCTTCACGACCGCGTACGACCGGTTCGCCGTGGCGGCCTTCGAGATCGGAGCCCTCGACTACCTCGTCAAGCCGTTCGGACGGGAACGCCTGGCCGCCGCGGTCGAGCGATTGCGCGCGCGCATGGAGCACACGTCCGTGCACGCCCCCGAGCGGGTCCGCAGCTCGCTCGGCCCCGAACCTCTTTCCCGCCTCTTCGCACGGCAAGGGGATCGCATCGTGCCGGTCGCCGTCGCCGAGATCCGGCGCGTGCAGGCGCGGGGCGACTATGCGGAGGTGCACGCCGAAGGGGGCGTGTTCCTCCTCAAGGTCACCCTCGCGGAGCTCGCGGCGCGGCTGGATCCGGCGAGGTTTCGCCAGGTGCACCGCTCCCACATCGTCAGCCTCGACGCCGTTGCGCATTTCAAGCCGTATGACGACCGCCGGCTCGCGATCACGCTGAAGGACGGCACGGTCGTCGTGGCGAGCCGTGCGGCCTCGGAAGACCTGCGGCGTCTCGCGCGCTGAGCGCCGGCCTCGCGTCGAGCGGTTTGGCGCTTGGTTCGCTGGAAGCGCCGCTGTACCGTAGTCCGGAATGACGCGGCGCCCCTATGACATCGTCCTGATCGTCGCCGATGCGTATCGCAAGGACAATGCGGAACGTGCGGCGCAGGACGCCACGTCCCCCTTCTTCGGGAAGCTTCGGCCGTTCTACTGGTTCCCGCGGTGCTTCAGCTCGGCTCCGTGGACATTGCCTTCCTGCTCGAGCATTCTCTCCGGCATCGACAGCGCCCGCCACGGGTATTTCCTCCACGGCCGCGCCTTCGGATTACCTACGATCGGTCGTTTCCTGAAGGGAGACTTTCACCGCGCGGCGGTCGTCAATAACGGCAACCTCCGGACGTTCACGGGATTTCAGGACGACTTCGACGAATACCACTATCTCTCCGGCCACCCGAATCCGTTCGACAAGGCCCGGGACGTCCTGAAAGCCGATCGTTCCGGCAAGCCTCGGTTCCTTTTCTTCCACACGAACATCACGCACGACTACTACCTGACGCACAGCCGCGAGTACTACGAAAAGTACTTTCCGGGCCGCGAGGACTGGTTCTACGTGGCTTCGCGCGTCCTGTCCTGGAACGGCTTGTCTCCGCAACAGCGCGTCACGATCCCTTCCATCTATGAGGCGTCGACGCGCAACATGCAGGAACGTCTCGGAACACTCCTGGAGCTGCTCGACCTCGAGCGCACCATCGTGTGTTTCGTGGCCGACCACGGAGAAGGGTTCGAGTACGACCGCGCCCGCGTTCACCACGGCGGCCGGCTCCACGACGACCTGCTGCGCGTGCCCTTGCTGATCCGCCTGCCCGAGAGCTTCGACCGGGAAGCCCACGATCGGCTCGCGGCCGCCCGCGAGCTCGCCTGCAGCAGCAGCGACATCGTTCCGACGCTCCTGGAGCTTGCGGGGTACGAGGTCCCGCCCGGAATCGACGGCACGAGCCTTCTCGCAGCTTCGGAGCGCAAGGCCGGCCGAAGGCTCGTCGCGGAGGATCGGCGCTATCTCTACAAACCGAACCGCGACCGGTTGAACGTGAACTCCACCGGCAAGAACACCACGCGCTGGTCCCGTTTGAAAAATCGGCTCGTGCAGCGAACCCTGGTGCGCGGATTCAACGTCAAGAGCTACGTCCGGTATCCGCACAAGCTCATCGTCACGTCTCTCGCGCTGACGAGCGGGCTGCTGCCGCGCCCATTGGTGACGCTCCTCTTGAACAGTCTGTTGTTGTCGAGAGAGCAGGTCCTGCACGCCGGCAACGTCGTTCTCTCGCTGGAGCTGTTCGACCTCGAGAAGGATCCCGGGGAAACGCGCAACCTCCTCCGCGATCTCTCGATCGACCGGCTTCGCGAGTCGATCGGCGACGGGGTCGGCGGCCTGAACGATCTCGCAGTCACCGTCGGGGGGCAGAGGGTCGCCCTCGAAGCCGCTCTTCCGTCGTAAGCCCCGGCAGGCGGTCCCTACGCGGCGGGGGCTTGCGCCGTGGCCGTGAAGAGCCCCCAGAGCCAGTCGATCTTGTAGCGCTCGACGGCGACGTCGACGAAGCCCGAGCGCCGCAGCAGTTCACCGCACTCGCGTTGCGTGTAAGCGCGGAAGTGCGCCTTGCCGAACAAGCGCACGTAGATGCTACAGAGACGGCAGGCGAGATAGTCGTCGCACCAGTCGGTGATCACGAGTCGGCCGTTCGGGCGGAGGACCCGGCGCATCTCGGAGAGGGCGGCCTCGGGATCGTTCACGTAGTGGAACGCGCTGCTCGAGACGACCGCGTCGAATCGGCCCGCGTCGAACGGGAGATGCTCGGCCCAGCCCGCCTCGAGCGCGACGGAAGCCGGCAGGCGGCGCCGCGCGGCCGCGAGCATCTCGGGCACCGGCTCGAGCCCCGACAGCCGGACATCGGGATACGCGCGCCCCAGCCGTTCGAGAAGGGCGCCGGTGCCGCAGCCGACGTCGAGAACCCGGTCGCCCGGAGCGAGGCTGAGGCGAGCCAGCGTCTCCCGGATCGACCTGTCGGTGTAGCGCGCCCACCGGGCGTCGTAGTCGGGCGCGAGTTTCGCGTACTCCGCGAGGACGCGTTCGCGAACGTTAGACGTTTTCGTCCGCCGTGGGCCCGTAGAGCGGGGGGAGGGGCACGTCGTTCTGCCGGAAGTAGACGGTCAGCTGCCCGCGGTGATGGATCGCGTGGTTGAACAGGACGAACCGGATGACCTCGCGGCGCTTGAGCTGGAAGAAGAGCTCTCCGTTGGGTTTCAGAACGCGGAAGTTCTCCTCCATCGCCGGGTCGCCGAGCTGCAGGATCGTGGCCCGCGACTCCCGGACGTTCTGGTCGAAGCGGGACAGGAAGTCGGCCGCAGTCTTCATCTCCGGCGCCTTTTCGCTGCCGACCTGGAAGCTCTCCTTCGCGACGCGGATTCCCCAGCGCGCCAGCTCCGTGACGTGCGTCGCGAGCTCGCCCAGGCTGCGCGATTTCGCGTGAGGCTTCCAGGCCAGCCGGTCGCCCGGGACGCGCGCCAGCACTTTCCGCGTCGACGCCATTTCGGCGTCGAACTCGGGAAGGAAGGACTCGGCGATGGTCATGGGGTCAGGTCTCGATTTTTCGGTTTGCAGCCACAACGTATCCTCAGGATCGCTCCCTCAGCAAACCGAAAAATCGAGACCTGACCCCTTACGCCGGCTCCGGTACCAGCGGGCCGATCGAGCCCTCGGCGACGTCGGGCGTGGGGCCCGGCATGATCGGCGGCTTGGGCGGACCGGTCTTGCGAAGCTTCGCGAGGTCCAGTCCCGACTCCTCGGCCAGGATCTGGAGCACCTCGTCGCCGTCGAGCACTTCCTTCTCGAGGAGCGTCCTCGCCAGCCGGTGCATGGCCTTCGTGTTGTCGGTGATGACCTTATTGGCGCGGTCGTAAGCCGCGGTGACGATCCGCTTGACCTCGGCGTCGATCTGGTTGGCCGTGGCCTCCGAGTAGTCCTGCGTGCGGCCGAAGTCGCGGCCCAGGAAAATCTCCTGTTCGGGCCGGCCGAAGGTCAGGGGCCCCATCTCGCTCATGCCCCACTCGCAGACCATCTTGCGCGCCATGTCGGTGGCGCGCTCGATGTCGTTGCCGGCGCCGGTCGTCATGTGGCCCAGGAACTTCTCCTCGGCGATGCGGCCGCCCATCATCACCGTGATCGTGGCCTCGAGGTACTCCTTGGTGTGCGAGTACTTGTCTTCGGCCGGCAGCTGCATCGTCACGCCCAGGGCGCGGCCGCGCGGGATGATCGTGACCTTGTGCACGGGGTCCGCGTCCGGCAGTATCGCGGCGACCAGGGCGTGTCCGCCCTCGTGGTACGCGGTGTTCTTCTTCTCGTCCTCGGTCATGATCATGGACTTGCGCTCGGGTCCCATCATGACCTTGTCCTTGGCGTACTCGAAGTCGATCATCTCGACTTTCTTCTTGTTGAACCGGGCCGCGTTCAGCGCCGCCTCGTTGACGAGGTTGGCGAGGTCGGCCCCCGAGAACCCCGGCGTGCCGCGCGCCATGATCGTCAGGTCCACGTTCTCCGCGAGCGGCGTGTTGCGCGTGTGGACTTTCAGGATCTGCTCGCGTCCGCGCAGGTCCGGCCGATCCACGACGACCCGCCGGTCGAAGCGCCCGGGCCGCAGCAATGCCGGATCCAGGACGTCGGGCCGGTTGGTCGCGGCCACCAGGATGACGCCCTCGTTGGTATCGAAGCCGTCCATCTCCACGAGCAGGGCGTTCAACGTCTGCTCGCGCTCGTCGTGCCCGCCGCCGAGGCCCGCGCCGCGGTGACGCCCGACGGCGTCGATCTCGTCGATGAAGATGATGCACGGCGCGTTCTTCTTGCCCTGCTCGAAGAGGTCGCGCACGCGCGAGGCGCCGACGCCCACGAACATCTCGACGAAGTCCGAGCCCGAGATCGTGAAGAACGGCACGTTCGCCTCGCCGGCGACCGCCCGCGCGAGGAGCGTCTTGCCGGTTCCCGGGGGTCCGATCAGCAGGACGCCCTTCGGGATCTTTCCGCCGAGCTTCTGGAACTTCTGCGGATCCTTGAGGAACTCGATGATCTCCTGAAGCTCGACCTTGGCCTCCTCGACGCCTGCGACGTCCTTGAACGTGACCTTCTTCTGCGTCGGAGTCAGCAGCTTCGCCCGCGACTTGCCGAAGGAGAGGGCCTTGTTCCCGCCCGCCTGCATCTGCCGCATGATCACGAACCAGATCGCGACCAGCAGGATCAGCGGGCCGTACATGACCAGGGCCGAGACGAGCGAGGAGTCCTTCTGGGGCGTGATCTGGATCTCGACGCCCTTGGCCCGCAAGTCCTTGACGAGGTCGGGGTAGTTGGCTGCATATGTCTTGAAGCGCGGCTCGCGCTTGCCGGCCGAGGTCGCGTACTGGCCGCTGATCTCCTCACCGCGAATCGTGACGCTCTGCACGTGGCCCTGATTGACCTGATCGAGGAATTGGGAGAACGAGATCTCCTCGACGGCCGCCGCTCCCGTCTTGAAGACGTTCCAGGCCAGGATGATCAGCACCAGGATGACCATCCAGAGCAGCAGGTTCTTGATCGTGGCGTTCAACGGGCACTCCTTCCGGGCTACGAGGACACTTCGAGGCGACCAGCATAACGGAGTCGGGGCGCCATTTATTGCTCCAGGACCACCTCGTAAATGTCCGGCAAATGGGCGCTTCCGCCGTCGTGCTCCATGCCGTAGCCCGCGTAGAGTCCGTTCCCCTCGGCCGTGAAGAGGGAAAAGTCCACGGCGACGTTGGTCTTACGGTCCCGGGGCTTGTCCACGATCGCGGCCAGCAGGAGCGAGGCCGCCCCCGCGCCGCGCAGATAGTCCGTCAGATAGGTCTCGATGACTCCGCTGTGGACGACGTCCTTGAGCAGAAGCACGTGTCGCCCCCGGACTTCGAATCCGGTCGTGAAGTCGATCTGCATTACGGCGCCCCCGCCTCCGGCGCGGCGCACGTGCAGGTACTCGCAGGAGAAGGGACCCTGCATCTTCCGCGCGAGGTCCGCCATGAAAAAAGCCGATCCCTTGAGGATCGACACGAGGACGAGCGGCGTCTTGCGGACGTCGCGGTCGATCGCTCCGGCGACGGCTTCGATGCGGTCGGCGATCAGGGCGGATTCGTAGCGACGCTCGAGCTTCACGAAGTCTTCGAGGGCCCGCCCGCCGCGCGAACGGTACTGTCGGTCACGATCAATGGGGGCACGCTCGAAGAATGGTACACCGGCGGGGCCGGTTCCGGCTCCGGTTCGCGCAGCCGCACTCTCAGCACCTCGCCGCGGCGCTCGAACCGCATGCGCCGGCCGGCCTCGAAGCGGAAGTTCCGCCCCTTGCCGAGAAGCCGCACCAGCTGCTCCCGCTCGGGCCCGGTCAGGGGCGAGCGGCCGGGGCGCGCGAACGGATTGGCCAGATGGTCGAGAGCCGTCCGCCGGAGCTCCGCGTCGGACGCGGAGAGGAGGCCCGCGTCCGCGGTCCGCTCGCCGGGAAGGTCCCGGAACGTCGGCACGATCCGGGTCTCCAGCTCCTCGTCGAGCCGCTGGCGAAGCGCGCGGAGGCGGCCGACCTCGTGGGCGAGGCATTCCCGCCACGCGGCGTCCCACCGGGACAGCTCACGGCGAATGCGGTTGCGAGTCAGGCGCAGGTCGCCGTTGGTCGCGTCCCGGCGATATCCAATCCCGCGGGCGGCGAGAAACTCCAGGATCGAGGCGCGGGAGACGCCGAGCAGCGGCCGCACGACTCCGTCGCTGCGCGATTCGCGCGGGCCCGCGAGACTCGCCAGGCTCCCGCGCCTCTCGCGAGCGATCAGGTGAGACTCCAGAACGTCGTCCTGCTGGTGCGCCGTCGCGATGCGATCGGCGTTCGCCTCGCGCGCGGCCTCCAGGAGCGCTTCGTAGCGGACCGTCCGCGCCGCCGCCTCCGGCGACACGCGCAGGCGCCGCATCGCGGCGCGCGCGTCCCTCCGTTTCTCGATGAACGGGATCCCGAGCCGCCGCGCGTGCTCCGACACGAAGGCGAGATCCCGGTCGGCGGAGATGGTTCGCCAGCCGTGGTGAACGTGGGCGACGACGAGCATCCAGCCCGTCTCCGGGGCAACTTCGCGCGCGGCGAAAAGCAGGGCCGTCGAGTCTGCTCCTCCCGAGACGCCGAGAAGAAGGCGCGAGCCGCCCGGAATCAGGCCCGAAGCGGCGGCGCTCCTCAGCGCATCGAGAATCGGCTGCATATCTCCATGTTAGGGAAAGATTGTGGCGGGCGCCAATGTTGAAGCATCCGATACATGGCCCGGGACTTGCGTGCGAATCTGAGACCTGGAACCCGAGACTGGAGGAGGGGGGCCCGGTGAGAGAATCGCGGAGGGAGGAACCCTTGACGGCGGATCACAGCGGACCGAACCATGCGTTCGATCCCGACGACACCTCGCCTCTCGGCGCGGACGAAAAGGAAAGCGAGCCTCGCCGGCCGCGCCGCTGGCCGATCCTCGTGGTCGTCGCCGTCGTCGCCCTCGCTGCCGTCGTGCTCGTTTCGCGCTCGAGCAAGAAGAGCGCGGCCGCCGCCGCCGCCAGCGCGCGGGCCGGGGGCCCGATCCCCGTGGTCGTGGCCCAATCCAAGGTCGAAGACGTGCCGGTCTACCTGACCGGCCTCGGCACGGTCACGCCGCTGAACACCGTGACGGTGCGCAGCCGCGTGGACGGCCAGCTTCTGCGTGTCGCGTACAAGGAAGGCCAGTACGTAAAGAGGGCGAGCTCCTCGCGGAGATCGACCCGCGCCCGTTCCAGGTCCAGCTGACGCAGGCCGAGGGGCAGCTCGCGAAGGACCAGGCGGCGCTCGCCAACGTCGAAGACTGGACGATGGCGCGCTTCCAGAAGCTCTGGCGACCAGACAGCTCCTGTCCAAGGCAGCAGCTCGACTCGCAGGTGGCGATCGTCGCCCAGCAGCGAGGCCGCGCATCCAGCGCCGACCAGGGCGCCGTGGACGCCGCGAAGCTCAACATCACCTACTCGAAGATCACCGCGCCGATCACGGGCCGCGCCGGGCCTGCGACTGGTGGATCGCCGGCAACATCGTGCACGCCGCCGATGCCACGGGCATCGTCGTGCTGACGCAGCGCGAGCCCATCGCCGTGCTCTTCACGCTTCCCGCAGGACGACCTGCCGCAGCGTGCGCGCAGAGGCTCAAGGCCGGCGCGAAGCTTCCGGTCGAGGCGCTGGGACCGCGACCTGAAGAAGAAGCTCGCGCACGGGAGAGCTCCTGACCGATGGACAACCAGATCGACCCCGCGACCGGGACCGTGCGCCTCAAGGCCGTCTTCGAACAAGGACGGCGGGCTCTGTTCCCCAACCAGTTCGTCAACGTCCGGCTCCTCGTGGACACGCTGAGCAAGGCGTCGTCGTCCCGTCCGCGGCGCTCCAGCGCAGCCCCCAGTCGAGTCCTTCGTCTACGTCGTCGGACCGAACAGCACCGTCGAGATGCGCGCCGTCGAGGTGCGCCTGGCGGAGGCCGAGACCGCGGCCATCAGCGAAGGGGCTGTCGCCGCGGGCGAGACCGTCGTCATCGACGGCGTCGACAAGCTGCAGGACGGGCGCAAGGTCGCCCCCGTCAGGCCGGCACGGGCGGCGGCGTCCGGCAAGGCCCGGTCGTGAATCCCGTCCCGGCCGTTCATCCTGCGGCCGGTCGCGACGTCGCTCCTGATGGCGGGCCTGCTCCTGGCGGGCATCGTGCCTACAAGCAGCTGCCGGTCTCGGCGCTGCCGCAGGTCGACTATCCGACGATCCAGGTCCTGACGTTCTACCCCGGCGCCGGGCCCGGAAGTCATGGCGTCGTCCGTCACGGCGCCGCTCGAGCGGCAGTTCGGCCAGGTGCCGGGCCTGAACCAGATGACCTCGACCAGCTCCGCGGGCAGCTCGGTCATCACGCTGCAGTTCGCGCTCGACCTCAACATCGACGTCGCCGAGCAGCAGGTGCAGGCCGCGATCAACGCCGCCGGCACGTTCCTGCCGCGCGACCTGCCGAATCCGCCCGATCTACAGCAAGACCAATCCCGGCCGACGCGCCGATCCTGACGCTCGCGCTGACCTCGAAGACGCTGCCGCTGTCGAAGGTGCAGGACCTGGCCGACACGCGCCTGGCCCAGAAGATCTCGCAGCTGCCGGGCGTCGGGCTGGTGTCGATCAGCGGCGGCCAGAAGCCGGCCGTGCGCGTGCAGGTCAATCCCGACGGCCCTCTCGGCGCTACGGGCTGACGCTCGAGGACGTGCGCACGGCCATCGGCGCAGGCCAACGTGAACCAGGCCAAGGGCAGCTTCGACGGGCCCAGCGCAGGCCTACACGATCGGCGCCAACGACCAGCTGCTGACGAGCGAGGAATACAAGCCGCTGGTCGTCGCCTACCGCAACGGCGCGCCGGTCCGCCTCTCGGACGTGGCCGAGCGTGGTGGACGCCGCCGAGAACGTGCAGCCAGGCGGCGTGGATGAACGCGGCGCCCGGCGGTCATCGTGAACATCCAGCGCCAGCCGGGCGCGAACATCATCGAGGTGGTCGACCGCGTCAAGGCGCTCCTGCCGCAGCTGCAGGCGTCGCTGCCGGCGCGATCGAGGTCGCGATCCTGACCGACCGCACGACGACGATCCGCGCGTCGGTCGCGCGACGTGCAGTTCGAGCTGATGCTGACGATCGCGCTGGTCGTCATGGTGATCTTCCTGTTCCTGCGGAACGTCGCCGCGACGATCATCCCGAGCGTCGCCGTGCCGCTCTCGCTCGTCGGCACGTTCGGCGCGATGTACCTGCTGGGCTACAGCCTGAACAACCTGACGCTGATGGCCCTGACGATCTCGACCGGCTTCGTCGTCGACGACGCGATCGTGATGATCGAGAACATCGTCGCGCTACATCGAGGAGGGCGAGCCGCCGCTCGAAGCCGCGCTGAAGGGCTCCGAGCAGATCGGCTTCACGATCCTGTCGCTGACCGTCTCGCTCATCGCCGTGCTGATTCCGCTGCTCTTCATGGGCGACATCGTCGGACGGCTCTTCCGCGAGTTCGCGGTGACGCTGTCCGTGACGATCCTGATCTCGGCGGTCGTCTCGCTGACGCTGACGCCGATGATGTGCGCGCGGCTCCTCAAGCACAGCCTCCCGAGTCCGAGCAGAGCCGCTTCGCCGGGCGTCCGAGAGGGTCTTCGAGTCGATCATCGACTTCTACGGGCGGACGCTGCGTGGGTGCTGAAGCACCAGACGAGCGACGCTCGTGGTCGCCGGTCGCGACGCTGCTCGCCACGCCTGCGGCTCTACGTCGTCATTCCCGAAGGGCTTCTTCCCGGTGCAGGACACCGGCGTCCTCCTCGGCATCTCCGAGGCGCCGCAGACCGTGTCGTTTCGCGGCCATGGCCGAGCGGCAGCAGGCGCTGGCGCGCGCGATCCTGAAGGATCCGGCGGTCGAGAGCCTGTCCTCCTTCATCGGCGTCGACGGCACGAACACGACGCTCAACAGCGGACGCATCCAGATCAACCTGAAGCCGCTCGACGAGCGCAAGACGCGAGCGCGAGCGAGGTCATCCGCCGGCTCCAGCCGGCGGTCGCGGAGCGTCACGGGCATCACGCTGTACCTGCAGCCCGTGCAGGACCTGACGGTCGAGGACCGCGTCAGCCGCACGCAGTTCCAGTACAGCCTCGAGGACTCCGGACGCGGCGGAGCTGGCCACGTGGGTCGCCGCGGTTCGTCGAGCGGCTGCGCGCCCTTCCCGAGCTCGCCGACGTCGCGAGCGACCAGCAGAACCAGGGGCTGCGCGCCGCGCGTCGTCGTCGACCGCGCCACGGCCTCGCGGCTGGCATCACGCCGCAGATGGTGGACGACGCGCTCTACGACGCGTTCGGCCAGCGCCAGGTCTCGACGATGTTCACGCAGACTCAACCAGTACCGCGTCGTCCTCGAATGGCGACCCGATTTCCAGAAGCGCCCCGCGGACCTCGACCACGTCTACCTGCGCTCGGCGCCGGGGGGTACGGTGCCTCTCTCGACACTCGCGAACGATCGAGAGCGTCAATGCGCCGCTCGCGATCAACCACCAGGGCCAGTTCCCGGTGGTCACGGTCTCCTTCAACCTGGCGCCGGGAAGCCTCGCTCGGCGAGGCGGTCGCGCGCGATCGAACGCGCGCGCCAGGCGCTCGAGCATGCCGGCGAGCATCCAGGCCGAGCTTCCAGGGGACCGCCCGCGCCTTCCGGGCGTCGCTCGCGAACCAGCCGCTCCTGATCCTGGCGGCGATCGTGACCGTCTACATCCTGCTCGGCGTCCTCTACGAGAGCTACATCCACCCGATCACGATCCTCTCGACCCTGCCTTCGGCGGGGGTCGGAGCCCTCCTCGCCCTGATGCTCTGCGGGCATCGAGTTCTCGGTCGTCGCGCTGATCGGCATCATCCTGCTGATCGGCATCGTCGAGAAGAACGCGATCATGATGATCGACTTCGCTCTCGACGCCGAGCGCAAGGAGGGCAAGGGCGCCCCGCGACGCGATCTTCCAGGCGTGCCTGCTGCGCTTCCGGCCGATCATGATGACGACGATCGCGGCGCTGCTCGGCCGGCGTGCCGCTCGCGCTCGGCGGCGGAACGGGGCTCGGAGCTGCGCCGCCCGCTCGGTGTCGCGATCGTCGGCGGCCTGATCTTCTCGCAGCTCCTGACGCTCTACACGACGCCGGTGATCTATCTCGCCTTCGACCGCCTCGCGCGCCGGTCGCGAGCCGCTCGAGGCGCGCGGCGGCCGCGCGGTCCCGGCGCTGGGCGGAAGGGCGATGAGCCTCTCGGCCCCGTTCATCCAGCGGCCGATCGGGACGACCCTCCTGACGGTCGCGCTGGCCCTTTCGGGAGGAATCGCCTATCTTCCTGCTCCCCGTGGCGCCTTTGCCGCAGGTCGAGTTTCCCGACGATCAGCGTCTCGGCCGGCCTTCCAGGCGCGAGCCCCGAGACGATGGCGTCGGCCGTGGCGACGCCGCTCGAGCGCCAGTTCGGGCGCATCGCCGGGATCACGGAGATGACTTCGACGCGCTCGCTCGGCTCGACCTCGATCACCCTGCAGTTCGACCTCGACCGGAACATCGACGCCGCCGCCCGCGACGTGCAGGCGGCCATCAACGCCGCCCGCGGCCAGCTGCCCGCGAACCTGCCCAACAACCCCTGGTACCGGAAGGTCAATCCCGCCGACGCGCCGATCCTGCTGCTCTCGTTCACGTCGCCGGTCCTCGAACGGGCCCGGATGTACGACATCGCCTCGACGATCCTGCAGCAGAAGATCGCGCAGGTGGAGGGTGTGGGCCAGGTCTTCGTCGGCGGCGGAGCCCTGCCGGCCGTCCGCGTCGAGGCCAACCCCACGGCGTTGTACGCGCGGGGAATGTCGCTCGAGGACGTCCGCGGCTTTCTCACCACGGTCAACGTCAATCGCCCGAAGGGGGACATCGGCTGGGGCGAACGCGCGTGGTCGCTGTGGACCAACGACCAGATGCGCCAGGCCGCAGAGTACGGACCGCTGGTCGTCTCGTACAAGTCGGGCGCGGCCGTGCGGCTTTCCGACGTGGCGCGGGTCGAGGACTCGGTCGAGAACACGCGCACGACGGGCGTCGCCAACGGCAAGCCCGCCGTCATCGTCATCATCTTCCGGCAGCCCGGGGCGAACATCATCGCCACGGTGGATCGGATCCTCGCCCTTCTGCCGCAGTCTGCAGGCCGATCTCCCGCCCACGATGCAGCTGGCCGCGGTTCAGGACCGGACGACCACGATCCGCGCTTCGGTTCGCGAGGTTGAGCGAACGCTTCTCATCTCGGTCGGCCTCGTCATCCTGGTCGTCTTCGCGTTCCTGCGGAGCCCGCGGGCCACGCTGATCCCGAGCGTGGCCGTCCCCGTTTCACTGGTCGGCACCTTCGGCGCGATGTACCTCCTCGGCTACAGCCTCGACAACCTCTCGCTGATGGCCCTGGCGGTCGCGACCGGGTTCGTCGTCGACGACGCCATCGTCGTGATCGAGAACATCACACGGCACCTCGAGGCGGGCAAGCGGCCGATCGCCGCCGCCTTAGACGGCGCGCGCCAGATCGGCTTCACGGTCTTCTCGATCTAGCTCTCGCTCGTGGCGGTCTTCATCCCGATCCTGCTGATGGGTGGGATCGTCGGGCGCCTCTTCCGCGAGTTCGCCGTGACACTGTCCGTCGCCATCCTGATCTCGATGGCGATCTCGCTGACGACGACGCCGATGATGTGCGCCGCGCTGCTGAAGGCGCCCGGCGAGGAGCGCCACGGCCGCCTCTACCGCGCCAGCGAACGGCTCTTCCAGAGGATCCTGGCGTTCTACCGCACGACGCTGGAGTGGGTGCTGCGGCATCAGCCCGCTGATCCTGGCCCTCACGCTCGCCACGATGGCGGCGACCGTCTACCTCTACGTCAAGGTCCCGAAGGGCTTCTTTCCGCAGCAGGACACCGGGCGCCTGACCGGCACGATCGTGGCGGACCAGAGCACGTCGTTCGAAGCCCTCCAGCAGCGCGTGCTCGCGCTGGCGGACATCGTCGCCTCGGATCCGGCCGTCAGCTACACCCAGGCCTACGCCGGAGGGGGAGGAACTCTCAACACCGGCCGCATGTTCGTCAACCTCAAGCTTCTCGAGGAGCGGCAAGGATCAGCGCGGACCAGGTGCATCGCGCGCCTGCGGCCGAAGATCGCGACCGTGCCCGGCGCGTCGCTGTACCTGCAGCCCTTCCAGGACCTGCGCGTCGGCGGACGCGTGACGCGGCTCGCAGTTCCAGTACACGCTGCAGGCCGACTACTAGCGACGAGCTCGCGACCTGGGGCCCCCGGGTCTTCGAGCGGCTTCGCCGGCTTCCCCAGCTCGCCGACGTCAACAGCGATCAGCAAGATCCAGGGTCTGGAGCTGGCGCTCGAGATCGACCGTGCGACCGCGTCTCGCCTCGGCGTCTCGCCGAGCGCCATCGACAACACGCTCTACGACGCGTTCGGCCAGCGCCAGGTCTCGACGATCTACCGGGCCCTCAACCAGTACCACGTCGTGATGGAGGTCGATCCCATCTTCGGGCAGACACCCCAGGCCCTCGACGAGATCCGCGTGCGCTCGTCCAACGGCGATCTCGTGCCGCTCTCGGCCTTCGCGAAATGGGCCCCCTCCACGTCGCCCCTCCAGATCAACCACCAGGGACAGTTTCCGTCCGTCACGATCTCCTTCAATCTGCAGCCGGGCGTCGCCCTCGGCGACGCGGTGACCGCCGATCGAACGCGCGGAGACGGAGATCGGGCTGCCGGGCTCGGTCCGCGGCAGCTTCTCCGGCACGGCGCAGGCGTTCCAGGACTCGCTTGAAGAGTCAGCCGTTTCTAATCGCTGCGGCGCTCCTGACCGTCTACATCGTGCTCGGCATCCTCTACGAGAGCCTGATCCATCCGCTCACGATTCTCTCGACGCTCCCGTCGGCGGGAGTCGGCGCGCTCCTCGCCCTGCTGCTCTTCAAGACGGAGCTCTCGGTCATCGCGCTGATCGGCATCATCCTGCTGATCGGCATCGTCAAGAAGAACGCGATCCTGATGATCGACTTCGCCATCGAGGCGGAGACGGGAGAGGGCAAGAAGCCGGACGACGCGATCTTCGAGGCCTGCCTGCTGCGCTTCCGGCCGATCGTCATGACGACGATGGCCGCGATGCTGGGAGGCCTGCCGCTGGCGATCGGCGGCGGTGTCGGCTCGGAGCTGCGGCGCCCGCTCGGCATCGCGATCGTCGGGGGACTGATCTTTTCCCAGATGCTGACGCTCTACACGACCCCCGTCGTCTATCTGTATCTCGATCGGCTGAGCCTCTGGTGGCGCCGCGTCCGTCATCGCGGCGCGCCGGCGCGCGAGCCCGTGCGGACCGGCGTTTAGTCGCGCGGCGCCAGAGCGCGCGTTCGAGTCAGCGAGAGCCGGTACACGCCCGCGTCGGTCCCGACGTAGAGAAAGCGGCCGGACGGGCTGATAGCTTAGGCGGGACCGTTCGTCTCACATAGCCCCGGGCTGGGAGCGCCGCCGGGGCCGGCCGCCAGAATGAGAGCAACGGCGGCGGCGAGGAACATCTCGGAGTCAGTATACGGAGCAGAACGGCCTCGCGTCTCTGGACGACCCGAGCTAAGGTTCCGTACCTCACGCGGAGGACTCATGATCGTAGTGCGACGGCTTCCGTTGGCCCTCGTCCTTCTCTGCTCCGCCCTTGCGACGGCCGGGCTCGCACAGGCTCCCGCCGCTGCGATTCCGCCGCCGCAGGCGCGCGCGGCCGACCGGCTCGAAGCCACCTGGCGCGCGAACGGAGCGCCCGGGATCTCCGTTGCCGTCGCGGTGAAGGGCCGGATCGTCTTTTCCGCGGGGCGCGGGCTCGCCGACCTGGACAACTCCGTGCCCGCCACGGGAGTGACCGTCTACGACATCGGATCCGTGTCCAAGGTCCTCACGGCAACGGCGGTGATGCAGCTCGTCGAGCAGGGGAAAGTCCGTCTCGAGGACCCCATCCAGAAGTACGTTCCGTCCTTTCCCGACAAGGGCTCACCGATCACGATCTGGAACCTGATGACGCACACGTCGGGGATCCGCCACTACCGGCCCAACGACTTTCCGGGCGAGGCGCACAGCGAGAACATGCGTCCCTATGCGTCGATCGAGGACGCGATCGGCGTGTTCAAGAACGACGCGCTCCTGTTTCCGCCCGGGCACTACTACTCCTATTCTTCGTACGCCGTGAACCTCCTGCAGGGAGTCGTCGAGAAGGCGAGCGGGATGCCGTTCGAGGACTATCTCCGGAAATTCGTCTGGGATCCGGCGGGGATGCGCGCCACGCAGTTCGACGTGCCGTCGCGCATCGTGCCGCATCGCGCCCGGAGCTACGTCATCGAGGGAGGGCGGGCGCGCAACGTGGCGTACGGCGACCTGACGTACAAGTTCGCGAGCGGCGGCATGATGTCGACGGTCGAGGACCTGGTCCTCTTCGCGACGGCTCTGAACGAGGGGGAGTTGTTGAAGCCCGAGACACTCGCGCGCATGTATGCGCCTCAGATCGACCCGCTCATGGAGTTTCGCGACGGGAAACCCTCGGACTCCAAGGCGACCGGGCAGGGATTGATGTGGCGGATCGAGAAGGACGACGCGGGCCGTCGGATCGTTCGCCACTGCGGCGCTGTACAGCAGTTCCACACCTGCCTCGTGAACTTTCCCGACGACAACGTCGTCGTCGCGCTCGAGGCGAACTCGTACGAAGCGCCGGGCTGGAAAGAGAACCTCGAGTTCGCGGACCTCTTCCTTCCGGCGTCCGCCGCGAAGTAAGAGTTGTTCAGGTCAGACGCGTCGAAGGCGTCGGCGTGCGGAAACGCGACCCGGCCCCGACCGTGGAGTAGGTGGTGTTGCAGCCGCGCGCACAAATCCACCAGCCTTCGGGATCGACGTCGCGGCGTTCCGGATCGACCTGACGTCCACAACGAAGACAGTAGATTTTGATTACAGGTTGGCTGGACGAGCGCGGAAGGCGACGAATCGAGGCGAGCTCGTAGCGTGCAAGTTCGGCCGGCGTGAAGTCCCGCGGCCCCGCCATGAGGCTCCGGAATCTATCCTTGCCTCTCCGCGCCGGCAGTGACGGCCGACACATCGCCGCCGTAGACTCCCGGGCCAAGTGAACCTGGATCGGGACCGCCTTCACGCCCTCCTGACTCGCGAGGAAGCGCGCTTCGCCGAGGAGCACCCCCGGTCGCGGGCGCTCTTCGAGCGCGCGCGGAGGAGCCTCCTGTCCGGGGTCCCCATGCACTGGATGGTCCGCTGGGCCGGCGGCTTCCCGCTGTTCGTCGAAAGGGCGAGGGGTCGCACTTCGTCGACGTGGACGGCCGGCGCTACCTCGACCTCTGCCTCGGCGATACCGGGGCGATGACCGGCCACGCCCCGCCGGCCGCGGTCACGGCGATCGGCCGAACAGGCGCAGCGCGGGATGACCTTCATGCTGCCGACCGAGGACGCGATCTGGGTCGGGGAGGAGCTGGCGCGGCGGTTCGGCCTGCCGTACTGGCAGTTCGCCCTGACCGCGACCGACGCCAACCGGTTCGCCATCCGGCTCGCCGCGGCACCGGACGGGCCGGCCGAAGATCCTGGTCTTCAACTGGTGCTACCACGGCACCGTGGACGAGACATTCGCCGCGCTGCGCGACGGGATGGCCGTGCGCCCGCGCCGGCAACCTCGGTCCGCCGGTCGATCCGGCGCTGACCACCCGCGTCGTCGAGTTCAACGACGTTCGCGGCGCTCGAGGCGGCGCTGTCGCCCGGCGACGTGGCCTGCGTGCTCGCCGAGCCCGCGATGACCAACATCGGCATCGTCCTGCCCGAGCCGGGATTCCACGACGCGCTGCGGGAGCTCACCCGCCGCACCGGGACCCTCCTCATCCTGGACGAGACGCACACGATCTGCGCCGGGCCCGGCGGCTACACCGCCGGCACGGCCTGAGCCCGGACATGCTCACGATCGGCAAGCCGATCGCCGGCGGGGTACCCGGCGCCGCCTACGGGATCAGCGCGGCGATGGCGAGCCGGGTTCGCGGCGTCGAGCGCCGAGACGAGCCGACACCGGCGGGATCGGCGGCACGCTCGCCGGGAACGCGCTGTCGCTGGCGGCGATGCGGGCGACGCTCGAGGAGGTCCTGACCGACGGACGCGTTCGCGCGGACGATCGCCGCTCGCGCGCGCGGTTCGTCGACGGGCGTCGCAGGCGTGATCGCGGAGCGCGGACTGCCGTGGAACGTGAAGCAACTCGGCTGCCGGGCCGAGTACTGGTTCCGGCCATCGCCGCCGCGCAACGGCGGGGAGGCCGCCGCGGCCGACCGACCCGGAGCTCGACCGCTACATGCACCTCGCCGCGCTGAACCGCGGGCATCCTCATGACGCCGTTCCACAACATGGCGCTGATGCGCGCCGACCACGACCGAGGCGGATGTCGACCGCCACACCCGCGTCTTCCGGGAGAGCGTCGACGCGCTGGTGGGCTAGCGCGACCGCTGGACGTTACCCCGTTCCGCTCCAAGTCGATCACGATCTTCCCGGCGTTCTCATTCCGGCGCATGCGGGTGAAGGCCTCTGCGGCGCGCTCCGGCGGGAAGGTCGAGTCGATGGTGGTCGAAAGCCGGGCGTCGTCAAATGCCGGAAGGATCTCGTCGCGGAAGCGCGCGATCAGCTTCGCCTTCTCCGGTCGCGGCCGGGATCGGAGCGTCGAGCCGATGACCCGCCCCCGCCTGCCCATGAGCGCCGAAAGATCCAGCTCGGCCTTCGCGCCGGACAGCGTGGAAAGGATGACGATCCGGCCGCCCACGGCGAGGACTTTCAGGTTGCCGGCGAGCGTCTGACCGCCGACCGGATCGAGCACCACGTCGATCGCGCCATTGCCCCAGGCCTGTTCGATCGCATCGGCGAAAGACTCCTTCGAGGTGTCGATCGCGAGGTCGGCGCCGGCTGCGGTCAGCGCCGGAACTTTCGCCGCGGTGCGCGTCGTCGCCGCGACGCGCGCTCCGAGAAGCTTCGCCGTCTGGATCGCGGCGAGCCCGACGCCCGACGCACCCGCATGGATCAGCGCGGCTCCGCCTCGCGAGAGGCATCCCTCGACGACGAGATTCAGGTACGCGGTCAGAAACGCTTCCGGGATCGCGGCAGCCTCGCCGAGCGCCAGTCGCTTCGGCGCTGGCAGGATCTGGCCGCGCGGAACCGCCGCATATTGGGCGTGCGCTCCGCCCGCGACGAGCGCCATCACCTTCTCGCCGGTTGCCTCGATCGTGCCCGAGAGCTCCATCCCCAGGATCTCGGACTCACCCGGCGGCGGCGGATAGCGTCCCGCGATCTGCGAGAGGTCCGCGCGGTTGACCCCGGACGCGGCGACTTTCACGAGGACTTCGTCCGGGGCCGGCGTCGGCACCGGGCCCTCCGCGAGCGAGACGCGATACCCGTCCCCTTCGACGCTGGCCTGGACATGCTTCATCGAGTGCGGCTCTGCCGCCTCGCAGTCTACGGAAGCGTGAAGGTCTTCGCCAAGAACACCGCCATCTGTCCGCGCGTGTTCGAGTTGCTCGGGCAGTACAGGAGCGGGCTGGTCTGGCATCCGCCCGTGACGTTCTCGGCGTAGAGCCGCTCGATCCAGTCGGCGAAGGGGCTCGGGCAGGCGACGTCGCCGAAGATCCCGGTGCACGCCGGCGGCGAATAGCTCGATCCGTGCTCGGCCTTCAAGAGAAAGACCGCCATCTGCGCGCGCGTGACGGGGTTGCCCGGACAGTAGTTGCCGCCGCCGCAGCCGCCGGTGATGTTCTCGGCCGCGAGCTGCTCGATCCAGTTGGTGAACGTGCCGGGGCAGGGGACGTCCGGGAAGATCCCGGTGCAGGCTGGCGGGAGATACGAGGAGCCATGCTCCGCCTTGAGCAGGAAGACCGCCATCTGGTCGCGGCGCACCGCATCATTGCGGCAGTAGTTGCCGGCGCCGCAGCCCGCCGTGATTCCGTTTTCCAGGATTTTCCGCACGAAGTCGTGGAAGATGTCGCCGGTCGGGACGTCCAGGAAGTCCGAAAACCAGGCGTTGTTGAGCATGATGGCCGTCGTGTCGGGCAGGACGACCTTGACGTTCAGGATCGTGCCCGGGTTGTTGGCCGGAGTCGTCGCATCGACGTGTGTCGCATCGGGAACGGACACGCCCGTGGCGGCCGCCGGGCCGACGCTCACCGTGGCGCCGGAGACGAACCCGGTTCCGGCGATCGTCACCGGCGTGCCTCCCGCGGCCGGGCCCGAGGAGGGCGTGATCGAGTCCGCTTTCTGAGAGAAGTCGATCGTGTAGATCGTTCCCGATCCGTTGACGCCACCTTCGTAGCTCGTCCCGTAAAGCTTGCCGTCCAGACCCTCGACCAGCTCCGACGTCAGAGCCGAGCCGATCCCGACGTCTCCGGCCGCGGCCAGGACTTTGTAGTTCCCCGCGAGATCCAGGCGATATACGACACCGAGCTCGCCGATGCCGCCCTGGCTCGTGGCTCCGTAGAGGTTCCCGTCGCTCGCCTGCATGAGCCCGCTGATCGGGTGTCTTCCGTCGGTGCCGTTGAACGCGTGCATCGTCTGGAAGGTCCCGTCTTCGGCGACACGAAAAATGCTCCCCGTGAATTGCCCGTTGCCCTGGGCGTCGGCGATCTCGTAGGTCGTCCCATAGAGGTTGTCGTCCGACGCGAAGACCAGGGGCGCCTGGGGGGCCAGCCCTTCCATGGCGGTCAGTCCGTGCACGAGTGTCGGATTCGCGCCTCCGAGCGGCATCGAGTAGATGGCCGCGGTGTAGGTAGGCGCTCCGAACGAGCCGCCCGACATCCCGTAGAGCTTCCCGTCGTTTCCCTCGACCAGGTGGCCCACCGGGGAGCTAAAGAGCCCGAAGAACTCGAAGTAGCCGTCCACGGTCTCGTCGAGCGCCGCATTGATCTCGTCGATCGTCCCGTTCGTGTTCACGGGCGGGGGGGGGAGGCCCGCAGATGCTCATCGGCAGGTAGAGGTGGCCGTCGCTCGCCTGGATCACGCTGCCGCCCGGCGCCGAACCGTTCGGGTCGCAGGTTCCGCCCGTCTGGAGGTGGACCGAATAGTTGTTCCCCGACGTATCGAGTCGAAAGACCCCGCCGAAGTCGCCGGTGACGGGCGTCCCGTAGGCGGCGCCATAAAGGAACCCGTCCGCAGCGAGCAAGACAGCCACGCGCGGGCCGCCGCTGTCGGCCGGTGGTCCTGCGAAGGAGTGCAAGGTGGTGACGTTGCCGGCGGTGTCCATCCGGAAGACCGTTCCGTACCCGAAATCTCCCCCTTGATGGGTCGTGCCGTAGAGGTGGCCGTCGGGGAGCGGCGCCTGGATGAGCGTATTCGGAAACACGTCGGCAGACGTGCAGACGTGGATCACTTTGAAGCCCTGCGCACGGGCCTCTCGGGCTCCGGCCAGCGAAAGAGCGACACAGGCGGCCGCGACCATCCCTGGGATCTTCGGAAACCTCACGGAATTCATGGACTTCTCCTCCTGCCAACGTCCCGCACATGCGGAGGCGATAGACTCCTCCCGCTCGCCCGGAGATACAGGCAGGAACGCGGAGAAGTCCTCAGGGATCTCTCATGGATGTCTCAATCCGGCCGCCGTCGGCCTCGAGGCGACCTCCGGTTGCCTACGAGTTCGGAGCGTTTCGACTGGAGCCTGCCGAGCAGCGGCTGATCTCAGAAGGCAAACTCGTCCCGTTGCCGCACCGGGCCTTCGACGTGCTCGTCTTCCTGGTCGAGCGCTCGGGGCACCTTGTAACGAAGGAACAGCTGCTCGAAGGACTCTGGCCAGGCCTGTTCGTCGAAGAAAGCAACATTGCGCAGAACGTGTTCTTGCTGCGCCGCGCGCTGACGAACGGCGCGAGCGGTCACGAATACATCGAGACGATTCCCCGGCGCGGCTACCGGTTCGCCGTGCCGGTGCGGGAGATCTTCGACGAGCCCGTCCGCGCCGAGCCGCCGTCTCCCGTCTCCGAGGAATCCACGCCCGACGCCCGGCCCGCACGAAGGCGCGGCATGCGCGTCGCGGCCCTTGCGGTCGTTTGCGCGGGGATCCTCGCGGCGATCTGGCTGTTGAAGACGACGCAGGCGCCTCGGCCGATCGTGGGCGTGCGCTCCATCGCCGTTCTCCCTTTGAAGATCATGGGCTCGGCCGAGGGCGCGGACTATCTGGGCCTGGGCCTGGCCGACGCCGTCATCACGCGACTGGGCCACTTGCGCGGTCTCCGCGTGCGGCCCACCGCCTCGATCCGCTCGCTGGACGGTCCGTCGCAGGACCCCGTCGCCGCCGGCCGCGCGCTGCGCGTCGACGCGGTGCTCGCGGGCGAGGTCCAGCGGTCCGCGGGGCACATTCGCGTCACGACGCAGCTGATCGGCGTTCGCGATGGCGCCGAGCTCTGGTCGGAGAAGTTCGACGTTCCGGCGGGGGACCTTTTCCGAATCGAGGACGCGATCTCCGAAGCCGTGGCGGAAGCGTTGACGTCGAGTCTTTCCGCGGGCGAGACCCGCCTCGTCGGCCGAGACCGACCGACTTCCCCCGAGGCCTACGAGACGTACCTGAAGGGCCGCTTCTTCTGGAACCAGCGCACCGAGTCCGGCACGCGAAAGGCACGAGAGCTCTTCGAGCAGGCGATTGCGCTCGACCCGAACTATGCGCCGGCCTACGCCGGCCTCGCCGACGCTCTCCACTACTTTCCCGTTCCGGGCTCCGACCCGCTCCGGCCGCGGCGGCTGGCCGAGAAGGCCCTGGCGCTCGACGACTCTCTCGCGGAAGCCTACGCTTCGCTCGGCAACAGCAGCTTGTTCACGGACTGGAACTTCGCCGGGGCGGAGCGTCAGTTCCGCCGGGCGCTCGACTTGAATCCCTCCTATGCGACGGCCCACCAGTGGTACGCCTACTGCTTCCTCGTGCGGGGGGATCTTGCCGGTGCATCGCGCGAGATCCGGCAGGCGCGTGAGGCCGACCCGCTCTCGCCGTCGATCGGCGTCGACTCGGGTCTGATGCTGTATTACGCGGGACGCTACGACGATGCGGTCGGCGAGTACCGCAAGGTCCTCGAGCTGGACCCGGCGTTCGCTCAGGCACGCCTGGCCCTGCCGTTGGCGCTGTTGCAGAAGGGCGACGCGGCCGGGGCGAGGAAGGAATGCCCGCCGCCGGCGCCGGATCCCGAACTGGCGGATGGGTGCCTCGCTCTCGTCGCGGCCCGATCCGGGGACGCGCCGGAGGCGTCAGCGCGCCTGAGCCGGGTCGTTCACTCCGAGCGCTGGTGGATCCAGGCAACCGTCTCGGCCGCGCTCGGCGACAGGGATGGAGCGATGGCGGCTCTGGACAAGGCTTTCCAGCTTCGGTCCGCGTCGATGCTGCTGCTCGGAGCCGATCCGGTTTTCGACGGCCTCCACGCCGACCCGCGCTTCTCGGAGCTCATGCGCCGCGTCCGCGTTCGCCCGGTCGAGCGGGGGACGCCCGCTGGGCGTCAGGGTCCGTAGAGATTCATCCGACGCTGCGAAGCGCTGGGTTCGAGGCGGTCGCTTCATGGGAGGAGTGCGCGGGTGATCGCCGGTCTCGCGGATCATACGTCGCACTGATGCACTTGCATCTTGCCGGTGGGGCACCCGACGGCTGACCCTGCGCCCAGTGGCCCCTTCCGACACACCGTCCCGGGATGATCGCATCGACGAGCTCGAACGAAGGGTTCGCCGTCTCGAAGAGGCTCTGCTCGCGGCGCCGGATCTCCCCGTCTTGCGCGAGGCCGCCGCCGAGATCCCCCGGCTGGAAGGCTTCGGAGAGCCGGAGCCGGAAGGCGGGACTGCGGAAACGTCGGCGGGTCCTTCCTCCATCGTCTTGGACGTGCTCGCGCAGACGGGCTGGAGCGTGTTGACCCTGGCCGGCGCGTTTCTCATTCGGGCGCTGACGGACCGCGGGGCGATGGCGACGACTCCCGGCGTGGCCCTCGGTCTGGCTTACGCCCTGGGAGTGATCGTGCTCGCGGACCGGGCGGCGGCCCGGGGACGGCGCCTGACGGCGGCGTTCCTCGGATCCGCGGGCGCCTTCATCGCGAACGCGATCGTGGCGGAGACGACGACTCGCTTCGCGATCTTCGCGCCGGCCGCAGGCCTCGGCGTGCTCGCGGCGGCCACCGCGGTGGTTCTAGTGATGGGGCGTCGCGACGACCTACCGGTCGTGGCCTGGACCGGGACTCTCGCCGCTTGCGCAACGGCCGTCTTCGTGGCTGTGTCCGCCCGGGTTCCTGCCCTCTCTGGGATCCTGCTGCTCCTCCTCGCCGCTGTCGCGCTTCGGGTGGCGTCGGAACGGTGGGTCTGGCGGCTGCTGGGGTGGCCTCCGACGGTGTGCGCGGTGGCGCTTTCGATCTCTGCGACATCCGCCACTCTTGGTTCCGTCGGAGCGGAGACGTCCCGCGCCGGCCTGGCGATGACCCTGGCGCTGGGCATCGCGGTGCTCTGGCCGGGCAGTGTTTTCGCCCGCGCTCTTCTCGGCCGGCCGCGGATCGGCCGCCTCGAAGTCGTTCAGCTCGTACTCGCGCTCTCCGTAGGGCTCGGAGGCGCGCTCCAACTGGCCCGGACGTTCGGTGGCGAGTCGACCCTGGCGGCCATCGCGGCGGCGTCCGGCATCGCCGCCTACGCCTTCGCGTTTCTCCGTGAGCGCGAGCCGGAGGCGCGGTCGGGCCAGCTCTACTTCGCCTGGCTCGGGCTCGCCCTTCTCGTGATCGGCAGCGGCGTTCTGTTGCGAGATCCGGCTCCGGCCCTTCTGTGGTCCGTGCTCGCGGTTTCGGCGGCGGCGATCGCGCGCCGCTACGAGCCGGAGATCCTGCAACCGCAGGGGGCCGTGCTGGCTATGGCGGCGGCCGCCGCGTCCGGCCTCCTGACGACGTCCCTCATCGCGTTCACGGCGAGCGGCGTGGCGATGAAACCGGCGGCGCCGGCGGCTGTCGCGACGCTGGTGGCCGTGACCGGCACCGCGGCGCTGCTGTTGATCACGCGCCCCGCCGCGGGTCCGCTGCCGGCTTTCGCGACGGCGCTGGTGTCCGCGCTGGGCCTCGGCGCGGCGGCGGTCCTCCTGCTGCACCGCCCGTCGGGGGCGGTGCTGGCAGCACCACTGCCGGCGCTGCGCACCGTCGTCGTGTCGGCGTCCTCCTACGTGCTCGCGAAGCTCTGGCGCCGCACAGGGCGCAAGGAGCTGCGCACGCTCGCGTATCTCGCGCTCGTGGCCGGAGGATTGAAGCTGCTCATCGAGGACCTGCCCTCGGGAACTCCCCTCACGCTCTTCGTCGCCTTCGTCTTCTACGGGGTCGCCCTGCTGCTCGTGCCGCGGACGATGCGGGCCGCGCCGAAGACGGCGCTGGCCTCGGGCCACTGAGGGTGGGAGGCGCCACTACGCCCGAGGCGGTCCCTTGTCTTCCACGCCGGCGGGAGCGAGGCGCGACAGGCGGACGTCCAGCCAGGATGGCCTCCGGTCCGCGATCTCGGCGCGCTCCTTTCGCGCGACCGCGGCGCGTACGATGTGGGCGCCGATCCAGCGGATGGGTTCGGGAGGGAAGCGTCCGGCCGAACGCCCGATGAGCGGGTAGCGGCTCCAGTCGTCGTCGCGATCGAGAACGAGGCTCGCGAGGATCTTGCCGCCGAGAACACTCGGGCCCACGCCGTTGCCGCTCCAGCCGATGCCGTAGACGATGTGCGGCCGCCTGCCGAGGCGCCCGAAGACCGGAAGACTGTTGGGAGTACGGTCGATTGGTCCGCACCAGTCGTGCGTGATCGGCACGTCGGCGAGCATCGGATAGGTCCGGCAAAAGTCCGCCGCGACCGTTCGCGAGCGCGCGGCATTCCGGTCGAACTCCGAGCCGATGCGACCTCCGTACGCGATGCCCCAGCCTCCCTTGCCGAACGCGACGCGGCCGTCGCGTGTCGCGTGGTAGTAGTCGACCATCATCTGGGAATCGGTGATGCACTCGCCCCCGGTCCAGCCAATCTGTGCCAGCCGGTCCGGAGCGGGCGCCGACATGACCATGTCGCTCGTGATCGCCACGATCGCTCGCGAGAGCTCGGGGATTCCCGCCGCCCAGGCGTTGGCCGCGATGACGAGCTTGTCCGCGGTCAGAGTCCCGCGATCGGCTCGAAGCACGACGGGCCGTTCCCGCGAAAACGACCGGATCCGTGTGTTCTCGTAGATTCGGACGCCCGACTCGAGCACAACGCGTCTCAGGCCGCGCACCAGACGGGCGGGATGCACGGTGGCCGCGGTCGGATCGAGGATTCCGGCGCGGTGAACCTGAGAGCCGGTGCGCCGAGCGATCTCCTCCGGCGGGAGCCGGCGGAACGGCTCGACGCCGAGCTTCTCGCAAAGGGCCAGCACGCTCTCCCAGGAGCCCATCTGCGAGCTCGACGTGGCCGTCCACAGCGAACCTCCGCGGCGAAAATGTGCGTCGATGCCGTGGGTCCGGCAGAATCCTCCGATCTCGCCGATCGCGGCTTCGGCGTCGCGAGCCACGCGCACCGCGTCCGATGAGCCGCACAGAGATACCAGCGAGGAGAGCTTCGTCCACCAGTTCAGAACGAAGCCGCCGTTTCGTCCCGAGGCTCCGCCGCCGCAGATGTCCTGCTCCAGCACGGCGACGTCGAGCGAGGGCTCGAGTCGTTTGATCTCCAGGGCCGTCCAGAGACCGACGTAGCCGCCGCCCAGGATCGCGACGTCGGTGCGCGCATCGCCCTCGAGCGCCGGCGCGTCCGGAGCGTCTCCTGCGATCTCCTGCAACCAGAACGAACGATGCGGCACGGCCGCAGACTCTAGCGCGAAGGGGAAGCTGCGCCGTGTCAGACTGGGACGGTGGAATCGAAGACCACCGAGCACGGCCGGCTGCCCGCACTGACGGGCGTCCGGGCGCTCGCGGCATTTCTCGTCTTCTTCCACCACCATCCCACGAAGCTCCTCGAGGCGGGCTCGCTTCGGCTCTGGTGGGAGCTCCACATCGGCGTGACGCTCTTCTTCGTCCTCTCGGGTTTCATGATCACGTGGCGCTACGACCGGCGCGGACCGGTCAAGGAGTCCTTCCTCCGGGGCTACTTCGTCAATCGCTTTGCCCGGATCTACCCGCTCTACTTCTTCCTCGTGGTGCCGACGATGCTCATCTTCGGCGCCCGATCGCTGCGCGCGTGGCTGTGGAACCTGACGGTGTTCTCCTCGATCGAAGCGGGAATCCCGCAGGCCTGGTCGTTGCGCGTCGAGGAGTGCTTCTACCTGTGCGTTCCGTTCCTCTTCTTTCTCTGGAGACGGCATCCCGTCTTGCCTCTCGGCATCGGCGCCGCCGCGCTCGCGGCGCTCTACCCGCTCGCAAGAGTGCCCGCTCTCGACGGGATCGTCGGTCCGCCGTCAAATCTCTTTCTCTACACGTTCGTCGGACGATTCTTCGAGTTCTACGTCGGGATCTGGCTGGCGAAGAGGGTGGCCCGGTCGGGCGCGAGTCCCGATCCGCGCCGAAGGTTTCCGCTCTTCACGCTTGTCGGGATGGGCGGCATCGCCGCCGTCGTCGTTGCGCTCGCCGCGATCTACAGGGCAACCGGTGCGGCGTACACGTACGGCGTGTATCACCCCGCGGGCATCGCTCTGAACAACCTCGTCCTTCCGCTCTTCATCGCGGCTTTCTACTGGGGACTGGTCCGCGAGCGGTCCGTGGTCCGCTGGATCCTCTCGACCCGGGTGGCCGACCTCCTGGGGCGTAGCTCCTACGCCTTCTACCTCATCCATCTCGCGCCCGTGTTGAACATCCTGCTGACCGGACTCATCGTTGTTGTGGGTCTGTTCGGGGCCCGCGCTGCGAGCGGTTTCGAAAACCTCCTCCTCAACAACGTCGCCTTGCTGTTCGTCATCGTGACGCTTCTCTCGATCGCGCTCTACAAGGGCATCGAGGCGCCCGCGAACCGATTCCTGAGACGACGGTTTGGTGAGCCGGAGAAGACCCTGGCGGCCGAACCGCAGGTGAGCGGCGAAACGGTTGGTGGCGGTGCAGGGATTTGAACCCCGGACACAGCGGATATGAGCCGCTTGCTCTGACCAGCTGAGCTACACCGCCAGAGAACGGCGGATGATAGCAGAGGATCCCGGCGTGTCGAGTCCGGGATCCCTCGCTGCGCTCGGGATGACGGTTGGTGTGGGAGAATTGGTTGCTAGGGATGACGGCCGAACCGAGTTCCGCCTTCGTTGACCGGCCCTATACTTTCTCCATGGCCGGGCTTTCCGACAACTGCGGGGTCTGCGGCCAGGAGCATCAGTTCGCCCTGCCTCGCTGTCCGATCTGCCACAAGTCCGTCTGCGACGAATGCGCGGTGCGCATGGGGGGCAGCACGTTCTGCGGGACGGACTGTTCCCACGCCTTCTTCTTCGGGGGCGACGAGGACGTCGACGAGTCCGAGGTCCAGAAGTCCGAAGATGGAGAATGAGCGCGCCTGACACTCCGACGCGGCCTTCCCGCTTCGGACGTTTGTTCTGGCGCGACCCCAACACCCAGTTCCTGCTGCTCGCCGCGGCGGCGGGCCTCTCCGGCGGCGCGGGCGCGATCGCCTTCCGCTGGCTGACGCACCGGCTGACGGCGCTCCTGATGGGCACGCCCGACGTCGTACGCGGCGTCGAGGGGCTGCCGGCCTGGGCGAGGGTGTTGATGCCGGCCGCCGGAGGGCTCGTCGGAGGATTGATCGCGCGTTTCTTCTTCGGAGAGAAGGGCCCCTCGGGCATCTCCCACATGATCGAGGTCGTCTCGCTGGGCCGGCGGACGGTGCGGACCGGACCCTCGCTGGCGCGCGGTGCATCTTCGCTCGCGGTCATCTCTTCCGGAGGTTCGGAGGGGCGCGAGGGCCCGATCATCCAGATCGGTGCCGCCTTCGCGTCGAAGCTCGCAAGATCCCTGAAGCTTTCCCCCGAGCGCGTTCGGATCCTGACGGCGTGCGGCATGGCGGCCGGCGTCGCGGGCGCGTACAACACGCCGATCGCCGCCACGCTCTTCGTCGTCGAAGTCGTGGTGGGGTCGTTCTCGATGTCCCTCTTCGGACCCGCGGTCGTGTCGGCCGTGGTTTCGACGCTTCTGGTGCGCGCGGTTCTTGGCGACGAACCGGTCTACCAGGTCGCGCCGTTTTCCGTGGAGTCGCTCTTCGAGTTTCTTCCGTTCATGGTGATCGGGGTTCTCGGCGGCGTCTGCTCGACGCTCTTCGTTCGCGCCCTCGCGCTCGGCAAGAAGCTCTTCTCCGCGTCCAAACTTCCGGTGTGGGCGGCGATGTCCCTGGGAGGCGCGGTCGTTGGTCTGATTGCGATCCTCCTTCCGCAGGTCAGCGGCAACGGATTCGAGGCGACGGACCGCATCCTGCACGGCAACCCGACGCTGGTCTTCCTCCTCGCGCTCGGCCTGGGGAAGACGATCGCGACGACGTCCACGATCGGTTCGGGCGGCGTGGGCGGCGTGTTCACGCCGTCGCTGATGGTGGGAGCAACTCTGGGGGGCGCGATCGCCAAGGTCGTGCACGCGGCGCTGCCGACGCTCTCGGCGCCCGTGGGAGGCTACGCGCTGCTCGGCATGGGCGGGATGCTGGCGGGCGTGACCCGCGCGCCGTTTCTGGCCGTGATCATGATGTTCGAGCTGACGCAGAACACGGCGGTCCTCTTGCCGATGATGGTGGTGTCGGTTCTCGCGATCGCGACCGCGCAGCTCCTTCAGAAAGACTCGATGTACATCGCGAGCCTGCGGTCGGCGGGCATCGTGTGGGAGAAGACGCCGGAGGCGACGGCGCTCGCGTCGCTGAAGGTCGGCGACGTGATGCGGCGCGACGTGTCGCTCATCCCGCGCACGATGCCGCTGACCGAGATCGTTTCCCAGTTTCTGAGGTCCCGCAGCCTTCTCCTCTACGTCGGCGACGAAGAGGGGAGACTCCTCGGGGCGATCGACATTCACGACGTGAAGGAGTCGTTCCCGGAGCGCGATCTCGAAGGTCTCGTCATCGCGGCGGATCTGGTGCGGGAGATCCCGTTCACGACACCCGAGACGCCGTTGACGTCCGTGAACGAGACGCTCTGGTTCCGCGACCTCGGACAGCTCCCGGTCGTCGACAATCCGGGCAACCGGAAGTTCCTGGGCGTCGTCACGCAGCGGGATCTGCTCGCCGCGTTCGACAGCGAGATTCTGCGCCGCAATCGTCTGGTCACGCCCGTGCGGACGTTCGGCGAGGAAAACGCCGAAGTGGACATGCTCGAGCTGCCCGAAGGGCACCGCCTCGTGGAGCTGGAGGCGCCGGCGGGCCTCGTGGGAAAGACGATCGCGGAGGCCGGCCTGCGCTCCCGATTCGGCGTCTCGGTTCTGGCCGTCAAGCGCACGGTGCGGGACGGCGAGCGCCGGTTCGTCCCGGAGGCGACGGACCGGCTTCAGCAGGGCGACATCCTGGTCGTGCTCGGCAGCGAGGCCGCCATCGCGAAGCTGCACGACGAGGCCCGGGTGTTCGCCGAAAGTCGCTAGAAGAGGCTCTGCAGGCTTCACGGTTTCGGGCGGCGGTGCTATCCTAAGTGCCTCTGGACAAAGCCCGTCAGGTCCCACCCGCGATCAAGAGCAAGCAGAGCGAGCTCGTCGCTCTCCGTGGGAAGTGGTTCAAAGAGCGGTCGCGCCTCTACGACCGCGAGACGGGGCTGCCCACGGTCGCCGTCCTCATGGACGATTTGAAGACGATGCTCGACGAAAAGGGCTCGATCTCGGTGCTCGTCTTTCGTCCGAGCTCCGAGGGCCACGTCGAGGAGGTCTGGGGCTGGGAAGCCTACGACGATCTGCTGCTCGATTTCGTGCGGAGGCTCAAGGCGTTCCAGACCGATGGCATCGTTCCCGGCGGCACGTTCTGTCTGCCCTACGTGCGCTCCGACGAGATCATCCTCTTGATCGGCTCGGAAGGCGGCGGCATCGCCGAGGGCCCCGTGGCTCTGGGCCAGAAGGCGGCGGAGCTCGACCAGCTGATCCGCGGCTACCTGGCGGAGCGCGCCGACGTGTCGGCCAGGTTCCGTTCGTTCGTGGGCGCGGCACGGATCATGAAGGATCCCAAGCACCGTCTCGAGCGCGTGGTCTACCGCGGGATCCAGGAGGCGCGCGACCAGGTCACGCGCCAGACTGTGCGCCAGGAAATCCGCGGGGGAGAGCTGCTCCAGGACGCGATCTCGCGGCGTGACATCTCCCCGGTCTTCCAGCCGGTGTTCGATCTGGCGACCGGGAACATGATCGGCATGGAGGCGCTCTCGCGGGGCCCGCGCGGGAGCGAGTTCGAGAGCGGCGAGACGCTCTTCTCTCTGGCCGAGCGGACGGAGCTTCTGGTTCCGCTCGAGCGCGTCTGCCGGCAGCGTTCGCTCGAAGCGGCGGCGGAGGGCAACAACCGGCGCCAGATCTTCCTGAACCTTTCGCCCGCGGCGGCTTCGGACCCCGAATTCCTGGGACCGCTCTTCCGCGACCAGGTCCTGGCGCTGGGCCTCGAGCCCGACCGCATCGTCCTCGGAGATCACCGAGCGCACGTACGCCGTCTACGAGGGGCTCTTCCGCGAAGTCCTCTCGAAATTCCGCTCCCAGAACTTTCGAATCGCCGTCGACGACGTCGGCACCGGCTACTCGAACCTGTCCTCGCTCGCGGACATCGAGCCCGACTACCTGAAGTTCGACAACGTCTTCGTGCGCGGGATCGACCGCCGCCAGGTCAAGCAGGATCTTCTCGAGGCTTTGATGAGTTTCGCCCGGAAGATGCACACCAAGGTCATCGCCGAAGGCATCGAGACGCGAGAGGAGCTGCGTGTACTCCAGTCTCTGGGCGTTCCTTACGGCCAGGGATTCCTGCTGGCGCGCCCGATGCCGGTCGGCGAGATCGAGCGCTTCGCGACGATCAACATCTAGAACTCCGCGAGCGGTCCCCCGCTCACGTCGCCGCGATATAGCATTGGCGCTCTGAGCTGGAGGAGGGTGTCATGCGGAAACGCCTCGCGATGGCTGTCCTGTTTCTCCTGGCGTTGTCGATCTCGGCCGCGGCGGTGGCGGACGACCTCAACGGCGCCGACGCGATCCTCTGCACCGCCGTCCAGGCGATGGGCTGCACGGAGGACGGAGACTGCGTGGTCGACAATCCCTCGGCCTTCAACGTCCCGCAGTTTCTCGAGTTCCACCTCAAGGACAAGACGATCTCGGCGACGAAGGCCAGCGGCGAAAACCGATCTTCCCCGATGCGCATGCTCGAGCGCGACGCCGACGCGATCTTCATTCAGGGCCTCGAGAACGGACGTGCCTTCAGCATCGTGATCAACGAGAGCAACGGCGCGCTCTCCGCCGCCGTCGCGAGAGACGGCAGGACGGTCGGAGTGTTCGGCGCGTGCACGCCGATGCCGTCGGCAACCAAGTAGGGAGGAATCATGAAGAGAATTCTGGCCCTGACAGCGCTTCTCGTTCTCTCGGCTCAGGTCGCCACGCACGCCCAGACGGCGACATCCACCTCGACCGCACCCGCGCAGGCGCAGAAATCGCTGGCGGCGACTATCGGCGTGTATGTGTTCCCGACCGCCGGGCAATCGGCCAGCGTGCAGAATCAGGACGAGGGTGCGTGCTATCAATGGGCCGTCCAGAACACGGGCGTGGATCCATTTCATCTCTCCCAGCAGGCGCAGGCGCAAACCCAGGCGGCGCAGCAACAGGCCGCGGCGGCGTCGCAGGGTTCGGGTGCGAAGGGAGCTGCGCGAGGAGCCGCCGGAGGCGCGTTGTTCGGGGCGATCGGCGGCGACGCCGGCAAGGGCGCGGCGATCGGCGCCGCGACGGGAGCCGTGGCGGGCAGAGCCCGCGGGCACCAGGCCCAGTCTCAGGCTCAAGCCCAGACTCAGGCCGTGCAGCAATCTACCGCGCAACAGATGGACGGGTTCAAGAAGGCCTTCAGCGCCTGTCTCGAAGGCAAGAAATACACGGTCAAGTTCTAGCGCCTTCGTCGACGCGTCGAGCCCTCTACAATGAAGCCCGCGGGAGGTTAGCTCAGCGGTAGAGCGCCTGCTTTACACGCAGGATGTCGGGGGTTCGAAACCCTCACCTCCCACCAACTCCAACTTCCTCTAAGCGACAAGAACGTCGACGGGAAGCGCGGCGAGGCCACGCAGAACGAGCCCGCGCCGCCAGCGCACCGCCCCCGGCGGGATCGCGAGCCGAAGATTCGGCAGGCGACGTAGGAGCGTGCCGATGGCGATCTGCCCTTCCAGTCGTGCGAGCGGCGCGCCGAGGCAGTAATGAATTCCCAGCCCGAATGCCAGATGTCGATTCGGTTCGCGGGTCAGGTCCAGCCTGTCGGGATCGGGGAACTGGCGCTCGTCCCTGTTGGCGGAACCCAGCACAGCGTAGACCAAGGCCCCCCGAGGAATCGTCGTCCCGCCGAGCGCCACGTCTTCGCGGGCGTACCGCTCGGTCGCCGTCGCCAGCGGTCCGTCGAACCGGAGCAGCTCTTCCACGGCGGGTTTGATGATGCTGGGATCTTCTCGGAGACGACGCATCTGATCCGGGTGATTGAGGAGTGCCAGTGACCCGTTGCCGATCAAGTTGACGGTGGTTTCATGGCCCGCAATCAGCAGGAGAAACACCATCGACACCAACTCGTCTTCGCTCAGCCGTGCTCCGACTTCTTCGGCGTGAACGAGAGCCGTCACGAGATCATCCCGAGGGCTCGACCTGCGAGCCTTCACGAGCCTTCGGATGTAGCGAAGAAACGCCATCGCGCTCGGAATGGCTCTCAGCATGCTCCAGCCAGAGGGAGCGGACGCGACAATGACCTGCGACCAGCGATGGAATTTGTGGCGGTCCGACACGGGCACGCCGAGCATCTCCGAGATGATCGTCGTCGGTACGGGTAGCGCGTAGTCGCGGATCAGGTCCATTCGGCCCCGACCCGCTGCGGCATCGATCAGATCCTCCGTAAGGCTCTGTATGCGATGACGGATTTCTTCGATCCGGCGCGGCGTGAACGCCTTGTGAACCAGGGTCCGCAAGCGCGTGTGGTCGGGTGCATCCAGATCGAGCATGTTTCGCGCCAGCGGCTGGAACAGGTTCGGAATCCAGGGCTGTTTGCGGGATTGTTCCGGGGTCAGGGCGTTGCCTCTGTCCTTGACGAACCGTTCGTCCTTCAAGACCCCCGCTACGTCGTCGTATCGAGTGACGAGCCACGCAGGCTGCTTGTCCGGCAACCGGACGCGAAACACAGGGGCTTCGGCACGCAAGCGGGCGTAGAAGGGGTACGGGTTCGCTTTGAACTCCGGGCTCGCGATGTCTGGGTCCTTCACGGTGCCCATGCTAGCGGAGAGGCGATCGATACGGTTGGCGGGAGCCAGATTGGGTCGCGGGGCCGTTACCCATGTCTTGCGGGCGAGTTCACGACGAGTTGATGCGCGACATCGAAATGTGGCGGTCGGATTCACGCTCGCCGCAAGCGTTCCCCCGGACGCAAGGCGTCGCGGTATCGGTCGACGCAAGTGTGCTCGCCGATGTGAAATCGCGGTTGCATGCACTCGATTCGATATAGATTGATGGCAGACGCGGCGTCCAAGTCCGACCCCGCCGATCTGCAGGCTCCCGGCCACGGGCAAGATCGAAGAGCGATCGGGCGATACCGACGATCGTCGAGCTTATGGGTGAAGCCGCAATGACTCCTGCGGAGAGGCCGGCGCGAAGACGGCCCCCGACACGAGCGCCGCCCAATGGAAGAACCGAACGGAAGTTGGGCGGCGCCCGAGACCGGGTACGTCCGCCCTGGACCTTTAACAAGGAGAACGAACGATGAGAAAGACGGTAAGACGGGGAGTTGCGAAGAGGAGGGTGCGCCGGGTCGTTCGCAGGGTACGCAGGGTCAGGCGCGTCGCGAGAAGGGCTGCGACCAAAGGCGGAGTTCGGGGGGCCGTGGCTCGCGGGCGGCTTCGCCGGATCGTCAGGAGAGTCTCACGCCGCCGCGCCCGGAAGGGCGCCAGGCTGCGCCGTGCCGTCGTCCGGAAGGCCGTGGCTCGCCGTCGTGTCCGCAAGGCCGTGGGGCGCGCCTTGGTGCGCCGCCGCGTCGTCAAGAAAGCCGTGCGTCGCCGCGTCGTGCGGAAGGCGGCGGGTCGCGCCCGGGTCCGGAAGGCCGTGAAGAGGACGGGGGCTCGCCGGGTCGTCCGGAGAAAACTGGCGGCCGCCGAAATGGGGTCGAGCTCGCCCATGTTCCCGTCGAGCTGAATCTCATCCCGTCCACGTGAATGCAATCTGTCGCCGCGAGGCGGCAGATTGCTTCACGCGGATTGCGGCTAAGGAACGGTGCGGTGAAGGCGACGGTCTTACTCGTCGCGGCCAGCTCCGGACCCGGCCCTCGTAGGAGACCTGTAGACTGCCGTACACATGAACAGATCGCCGCTCGCTGGCCCGGTCTGTCATCGTGTTCCTTTCGCCTCGATTGCAGCCGTGGTTCTTTTCCTGGCCGCCGGGTCTGCTCTCGGCCTGCAGGGGCGGGTCGTGATGGAGGCGACCGGCGCTCCCATCGTGGGAGCGGAAGTCTCCGTGCTCGGCTTGACCGGCGCGCAGCGCACCGACACCGACGGCCGCTTCCTGTGGCTTCCGGATCCGATCCCGCCGTTCGAGGTGCTGATCGTGCTGCCGGGCGGCCAGTACATGAAGCCCTTTCTGGTGACGTCGACTCCCGGCGGGCGGGCTGGTGACGATCTCCGTCCGGCCGATCGTCGAGGAGAGTGTCAGCGTCACGGCGGGGGCCGCGCCCTCGATCGAGTCGCCGCCGGCCAACGGGACGACGATCGTGCCGAAGGGCGACATCGAGTCGCGCCAGCCTGCCAATCTCGTCGAGACCCTCGAGAACGTCGCGGGCGTCTCGCGGGGGCCTGCCCCGGCGCAGGATGCGGTTCCGGCCATTCGCGGCCTTGCAAACGGACGCAGCCTGATTCTGATCGACGGAGCCCGCGTGAGCTCGGAGCGGCGCGCGGGGCCGGGCGCCACGTATCTCGATCCCTTTGTCCTGGGCGGCGTCGAGGTGTCGCGGGGTCCGGGCTCGGTCGCGTACGGCTCGGACGCTTTTGGCGGCGTCATCTCCGCGCGCACGCGCGACGTCGCCCCGGGAGCCCCGCTCCACGTCGAGGCCATCGGCGACTACGGTCTCGGGATCCCCGGCGGACGCGCCGGAGTCGCGGTGACGAGTCCGGTCGGCCAGGAGGGTGGCATCCTCGTTGCCGGCCACTACCGATCCTACGGAAACTACGACAGCCCGGACGGCGAGGTGCTCAACTCCGGCTACCGGGACTCGGGCGTCCTCGTGAACGCGGCGTACATTGTCGGCCCCGGCACGCTGACGGCGGGCTGGCAGGGGGACTACGCGCGGGACATCGGCGTACCAACGTCGAAGGCGGTGATCCTGCGCACTTTTATCCCGAAGAGAACTCGAGCCGCTTCAATCTCTCGTACCAGACCGAACCGGTCGGCGGCTTTTCACGCATTGCCTTCCTCGGGTTCATCGGCTCCAACGACGTGAGCACGGCCAGCATCGTTCGCGACCTCCCCTCTTCGATCGAGCGCGTCGACGTGTCGGCGAAGGACTTTCAGGTCCGCACGTTCGCCGAGCGGTTCGTCGGCCCCGTCCGGGTGGAAATCGGCCTGGACATCAACGGCCGTTACGGACTGCAAGCCGTCGACGTCACAAATACGGGATCGTAGACATACGTCGGTGGTCGACGCGCATCGCACCGACCTCGGGGGGTACGTGACGGCCGAGGCGGCCCTCCTGCCGCAACTCACCTTGCAGGGCGGCGTGCGCGGCGACGGCGTGAAAACGGCCAACGAGGGCGGCGACCTGGGGGACCACTCCACCTCCGCCACCGCCGTCGCCGGAAATGTGGCCCTGACGGCGGGATCGTTCTGGCGGCTTTTCTGCAACCGCCCAGTATGCGCACGGATTTCGTGATCCCGTCCTCTCGGATCGGTACTTCAGCGGGCTCTTCGGGCGCGGTTTCATCACGGGCAACCCGGATCTCGAGTCCGAGACGAGCAACCAGTACGACATCGCCCTGCGTTACACGAACGCCGGGCTCCGCACGGCTTTCTACATGTACGACTACCACATCGACAACCTGATCGAGCAATACCCGGACCCGCACTACCCTGGTGAAAGGCCTCCCCGCCACTTCCTCTTACGCAATCGCTCGGCAGGGGCAAAGCTCCAGGGCCTGGAGCTCGAAGCGCAGATGGCACTTCCTGCCGGCTTCGGGGTGGCGCTGGCGGGGCAGATCGAGCGCGGGGTGACGGTCGATGACGATCGGTCGCTCGACGGAATTCCGCCGGAGTCGCTGACACTGCAGGTGCGCAAGGGCTTTGGTCCCGCTTTCGCCCAGGCTCGCTGGGTCGCTTACGCTGGCGACCACAAACCGGGGCCGACGCAGATAGCCCAACCGGGCTACAGTCTGCTGGATCTGGGTGCAGGCTACAGCTTTGCCGAGCACTTCGAGCTCCAGGCCTACGTGCGCAACGTCTTGAACAAGTCGTACCTCAACACCCGGACCGCCGGTTCGACGCTTGCGCCCGGGATCTCGGCGACACTCACCGGTTTCGTGCGGTTCTAGAGCTTCGTCGACTCCGGGGATCGCGCGAAGTCGGTCAGCGCGGAAGCAGGGAAAGCCAGTTGGCGGTCACGGCGATCGCGTCCGCGTCCGGGACCGGAACGCGACAACGGCGAGAAACCGCTCCCCATCGGGCGTCACGTCGTAGTCTCTCCAGCCTGCCGGATCGATTCGAAAGAGAGGCCGTGCCGGCCGATCTCGACGCTTGCGGCCAGCCGGACGGGAGTCGCGATCATCTCGTTGTCGGCGGACAGGAAATAGATCTCGCGGCCGTCCCCCTTCCAGCGCGGCCGCGACCCGCCGGACACCGATACGCGGATTCGCTCTCCCGGCTCCGGAAACGAGGTGAGGTACACCTCCGACCGGCCGGACTCGAGCGAGCAGTACGCGATCCAGCGGCCGTCGGGAGAGAACTGGGCGTAAGCCGGATCCGTCGTCCCCGAGACAAACTTGCGCGGCTTGGGCTCGCCCTCGAGATTCACGACCCAGAGACCGCTGCCGCCCTCGGTGCGAGCACGCGAAGTAGAGGAGGAAGCGGCCGTCGGGTGACCAGTCCTCGGACCGCTGGATTCCGCCCGGCGGAAGGATCGGCATCGGGGAGGCTGGCCCGCGCAGGGCAAGCCAGTGGAGTATCCGAGGATCACTCAGCGATCAAGCCGAAAGCGATGCGAGTGCCGTCCGGCGACCAGATGGGTTGGTTATGGTCGGAATCCGAGTCGAGATCCAGCCGCGTGAGCACGCCCCGGGACAGGTCACCGATCAACAAATCCCTTAAGCCCGTACGGGGGTCGGCACGGCTGACGACGACTCTTCGGGAGTCGGGAGAGAGTCGCACCGATTCGAATCCGCCTGCCGGGGCTACGGAACCCGTCTCCCGGCCGGCCCGGTCGATCCAAACCAGCCGCGCCGGGCTTGCCGCGCCCCGAGAGGCGAGAACACCGTTGTTTGACGCGGAGAAGGGGCCGGCGCCAATGAGCGCGTGTGGCCAGATCTCCTGCCCCGCAGGAATGGGATCCCCGCAAGCCGTAACCGCTGGCTGTCGAATGGCTGTGCCAGCAGGCTCCCCTCGATCGCGTAGAGCAGATACCCGGATCGGCTGCGGGCGGGATCGTTCGGATCGCCCGGCACGTACTCTGCGCGCGAACAGTTTGTCAGGAGGGGTCCGTCTTGCCTTCTTCGATGCTCGCCAGACGGAGATAAGGCCGCTTCTCGGTCAGGCTGGCCGCCAGGTAAAGGAAGTGGCGGCCATCGGGAAGGAAGCTCGGAAACGGACGGCCCTCTCCTGCCGGGAGGCGTCCGCCTTCAGGACGACGCTGGGAGCGCCTCCTCCCTCCGCGACGAGGCTCATGAACGGGAGCCCGGTACCAGCGAAGAGGATCGAGTGCTGGCTTCCCCAGGAGCCCGACGGATACTCCCCTTGAGCCTCGCAAAGCGTCACCGGAGGCCCTCCCGACGCATCGATCTTCTTGAGCTTTCCGTCCGAGAAGAAGGCGATGAACCGGCTGTCCGGCGACCAGAAAGGAGCCGCGGCGCCTTCCGTGCCGGGGAGCGTCACGGCCGACGGCTCGGCGAGCGACCGCACCCACAGAAAATCCCGCCCATCGGCGCTGCGCGCGACGAATGCGAGGCGCCGCCCATCCGGCGAAACGGCGAACAGATGGTTCTGTGGGAGCCACGCGAACCGGGTCCCAACCGGCGCTCGGGACGGCAAACCGGATGCGCGCGGCGGGCGGGCTCGACCGGACGACGTAGCGCGGACAACGCGATCAACGCGGCGGCGGCCACGATGCCGGCGGCGGCGAGCCCCAGGAGCCATCGAGGAGCGGTGGAGAGGCCTCGGGCCGAGGCCTGAGGCTGGTCCGTCGCACCTCTCGCGAGCGACGCGAGTTGCAGGCCGACGTCGGCGGCGCTCTGCCAGCGGTGGTCCGGCTCCTTGGCGAGACATGTTCCGATGATCCGGTCGAGCGCCGGAGGGGACGTCGGCACGATCCGCGAGACGGGCTTCGGCTCGTCCCGCAGGATCGCGGAGATCAGGGATGCCCGCGTGGACCCGGAAAACGCTCTCTTTCCCGTCGCCATCTCGTAGAGCGTCGCTCCCAGCGCGAAGATGTCGGTGCGGCCGTCCGCCTCTTTTCCTTCCACCTGTTCCGGCGCCATGTAGGGAAGGGTCCCGAGGATCGTGCCTTCTTGCGTGAGGTTGCCGCCTTTGCCGGTCACCGTCGGCGAATCCGAAAGGTCCGAGGTCCGGTTCGCCGTCGCCATCGCCTTCGCGAGGCCGAAGTCGAGCAGCTTGACCCCCTCCTTCGTCAGCATCACGTTTCCGGGCTTCAGATCTCGATGAACGATTCCTTGCCGATGCGCCTTGTCCAGGGCGTCCGCGATCTCGACTCCGTAGCGCAGCATCTGCTCGAGCGGCAGCGGGCCTCTTGCCAGTCGATCCGACAGCGGCTGACCCTCCAGGTACTCCATGACGAGGTATTCGGTCTCGCCTTCCCGTCCCACGTCATAAAGCGCACAGATGTGCGGGTGCGATAGCTGCGAGATGGTTCTTGCCTCCCGCTCGAAGCGCTGCCGCACCTCCGGGGAAGGGGAAGGGCCTTGCGTCAGGACTTTGACTGCCACGGTCCGGTTCAGACGCGTATCGCGTGCCTTGTACACTTCGCCCATTCCGCCCGCGCCGATTGGCGAAAGGATCTCGTACGGACCGAGACGCGTGCCGACAGTCAGGGGCATAGGCGTTTCCGGATTCTATGGCGCGAAGGGCATCGACCGGCGTCGCGCGAATCTGCCAGGGCGCATTACAGGTGCGGTCCGACGACCGACGCGAGCAGCAGGGCCAGCCCTCCGACGAGGACGGCGGAAAGCGCCCCGACGTAGAAAGGCTTCATGCCCATGTGCCAAAAGGCCCGCAGGTTCGTCGAGAGCCCGACGCCGGCCATAGCGGTCCCCAGGGCCGCGCTACCGCAGGTTTCTGCCAGCCTGTTCGCGAGCTGCTTCCAGGACGCGGCGTCCCAGACGCCCCAGGCGAGTCCGCCGGAGGCGAGCTTAGCGTCTCCGATCGAGCGCGCGATCGCCATGGCGAGAAAGCCGAGGATGAAGAGAGGGAAGAGCTTCGCGAAGCGCACGCGTCCGCCCGCGTGCCCGGTCCGGCGGACGTGCTCGTAGGCGAGAAGAGGCACGACGGCGACGAGGAAGACGTTGCGCGTCAGCTTCGTGACGGTGGCGACGCGGAAGGCGGCCTCGTCGCGAAAGAGCTCCTTGTAGGAGAGCGCCGCTCCATCACCTGGGACGTGTCGTGGATGCCCGTGCCCAGAAAGAGGCCGGCCGCGCCGGGTTTGGCGGCGAAGAGCTCGTGCGCCAGGTAGGGGTAGCTCAGCATCGCCACCAAACCGAAGAGCGTGACGTTGGCGACCGTGTATGCCACCTCGCTCTCCTCCGCCTCGATGACGGGGCCGATCGAGAGGGCGGCCGTGACGCCGCAGATCGCGGTGGATGCCGCGGCGAGGGTCCCGAGGTTGTGAGAAACGCCCAGGAGGCGGGCCAACCCGGTCGCCGCAACGAGCGCGACGGCGACGATGGCCGCGACCACCGGGATGCCCCAGGCACCGAGTCGGATCACGTCGAAGATCGAAAGCCGGATTCCCACCAGGATGATGCCCAGGCGCAGCATCCGCCGCACGGCGAAGGCGAGGCCCGGCCGGAAAACGCGTGCGGTGCCGATGGTGTTCGCGACGAGAAGCCCGAGCAGGATGGCCATCGAGATGCCCGAGATCGGGCTCGCGCGGCCCGCCGGGTCGACACCCTCGAGACGGAGAAAGACCGCGCCCAACCGCCGCGCGACCTCTCCGGCGGCGAGCATGACGGCAACCGCGAGGGCAAGGCCGGGGAGGATCCCGAGGGCCTTCGAGAGGAGCGCGCGCATCAGCGGGTTGGTGCGCGAGACTATGCCGTCAATCGCCCGGACCGACTGCGCCGACGGCCATCTCGGCCGGCCCGGCGGTCACCGGCAGGGGCTCCTTTTCCGACTTTCGATAGGCGTGGCTGTCGTGAGTCAGGGCCCCCGCCGGGAGCCACTGCCACAGCGGCCCGAGGTCTTTGCGCACCTGGTCGACGTAGAAATCGGGCAGCTCGGTCGTCTCCTGGTCGAAGTATCGCTGGACCTGGCGGTCGACGTCGAGCCGCCGCCGCACTTCGGTGTAGTACGCGATCCGGCCGGACCCCTCCGACGAGACCGCCCGAACGACGTTGATCCCCCGCGGGATCATCATCCGGTTCGCTTTGAAGCGGCTGACGATGGCGCGCCTGGAAAACGTGTACTTGGTCAGGCCGATGACGTGGTCGTAGAAATCACGCCACGAGTAGTTCATGGGCTTGACGTTCATCGCATGGTTGTTGTCCAGGAAGTGAAATGGGAACGGGAGCACGCGGTTGGCGCGCTGGTACTGCAGGTTGAGCGGCGCCGCCCTCCCGAACGCCGAGAGCAGCGAATAGCCCGGGAACGCCCCGGGGCTCAGGTCCACGAAGCGTTTCGTCAGCTCGAAGGGCTCGGCGCCCGCATCCGAGTCGAGCCCGAGCACGAAGTTGGTCTGGAGGTAGGGGACGTAGCGCAGGATCGTGTTGACGTGCTCGGAGACCTGCCGGACCTTGTCCATCCCCTGGAGCCGGCCGGTCTTCGACTTGTTGCCGAGGTCGTACCACGACTCGATACCGGGCAGCAGGGCCTTGAATCCGCTGCGCTGCAGCCGCTGGACGTGCGGCTCCGACAGGAGGGACAGGCTGCTCTCCGCGACGAAATCGCATCCTGTCGCGGGGCACCGCCGCCTCGATGGCGTCCAGGGTAGTCGTCGAATCGAACGCCGAAGTTCGGATCGTGCCAGCCGACGCGCGGCCGTTTCAGTTTCTGCAAGAGGAACCGGAGGTCGTCCGAGAGCACCCCGAAGTCGAGCGGCTGGTACGGAACCACCGAGTCGATGCAGAAGCTGCAGGTGTAGGGGCAGCCGAGGCTGGCGATCATCGGCACGAGCTTGAAGACGGGAGCCTTCCGGAGCGTCGGCTCGATGAATTTCCAACGCTCACGCACGCCGGGCAGCGCCAGAGGTTGCCGCTGCGCCGCAAGATGCGCGCCGACCGGCCGGTGCGGCGAACAATCCTGCAGGACTTCGCGGATCACGGTCTGGTCCGTGAAGCCGAGGACATAATCGAAATACTTCCGGGCGTCCTCCGGGTAGCATCGCGCGTGTGGGCCGCCCAGGACGGTGACGGCCCCCTTTGATCGGAACAGGTTGGAGAGCGCGTAAGCGGTGAGGGCCGCCTCCGTAAACGCGCCGATGAAGATCAGATCGACCTGGTCTGGCAGTTCGTCGACGAGATTCTCGAGGCCGGTGTAGCAGACGAACGTGACCTCGTGTCCTTCCGCCTCGCACCACACACCGACGACCTGGGGCATGATGCTGGCGAGGTTCGCGTTCATGACGCGCGCATAAAGGGCACGCGTCGGCCCTTTGCTCACCAGGTCGATGACACCGATGCGGAGCTTACGCAGAGAGGCCTTCGACAAGGCCCGAGGCGTGAACGAAGACGGCCAACGGTGTCGACGCCATCACGGGCCATGGCATGGTGTTTGGTTTCAACGTTGTCTCCTCACTTCGCGACCACGATCGCCGGCGGCGCGCGCGGCCGCGGACGCGAGGGCGGCGACGAGCGCCGAGGCGGGGATCGATCTCGTTCTCATTGGGGTCCCTTCGTTGAAAGCTGCGGTGCGTCTACCGTCAGCAACAGGTCAAGCCTTCCACATTCTATCCCTCAAGTTCTGTGCACCGCGGTCCAGGCAATGGTGTGCGCCAGGACGGCGATTGCGTCGCGGGCTCGACAGCGAGCCCGGTTCCTCGCTGCGCGCCGCTCCCGCGGCGCGGACCTCCTCCTTCCTCCGGTCGGGAGACTCGTTGCAGCTCACGCCGCTGCTGCGGACATAATGTGGATGCATGATTCCTCCCTCCTACAAACCCCGAAAGAAGTTCATGGAGCTGGCGATCTCGGAGGCCAAGCGTGCCCGCGACCGAGGCGACTATCCCATCGGCGCGGTCATCACACGGCTTGCGAGCGGCAGCGAAGTCGTCATTGCGAGCGCCGGTAACCGAGTCAAGACGTCGGGGTCGAGCATCAAACACGTCGAGTTGGAGACGCTCAAGTACGTGTCGAGCGGCTACGGCCGGTACCTGCCGGACTTCATCCTCTACTCCACCCACGAGCCGTGTGCCATGTGTGCCGGCGCCTGCGTGTGGTCCAGGATCGGCGCGGTCATCTACGGTGTTTCCCAGGAAGATATCGCGGCCTACGGCCGCAAAAACGGGACCGACGAGTACAAGTGGCGAGCCTGTCTGATCTCGTGCCGGTACGTTCTGGAGAAAGGAAACCATTTCATCCCGGTCACAGGCGGCTTTCTGCGCCGGGAATGCCAGCAACTGTTCCGCTACAAGGCCCCTCGTCGCAGGTGACCCGACAATGCCATTTTATGACTCGCCGATCGCCTGTCCGGCGCGCCGTCTATGACGTGCCGAGCGGCGTCGTACGGGCGGCGGCGGCTCTTTCGTAGGCCTCGATCCTGGCTCTCACCGCCTTCAGTCTGGCGATGCTCGCTCTGGGGCGGGGAGGGATGGGAGCTGCAGACTCGGCCCGTCCGTGTTTCCACGGAGGCAAGTTTGCCGTCCGTACGAGATCTTTCGCCTGAGACTGAGAGAGAACCTCAAGCATATCGACCGCCTTTCGCTGTCATTCGGAACCGTCCACGAGGTCATGCTGCCATTGCGGGCCGAGCGACATCTGATGCAAGGGAATCAAACACTCCGCGCCGGAGCGACGACCTCCTTTTTTTAGCGGCGCTGAAAGCGCCTGACCACAGGCGAGACAGGCAAGAGCAGGGTGGGACCGGGATCAGATCGGCGGGGCGAGCTCCTGCAGGATGTCGGCGGTCGTCGCGAGACCGCCGGCCTCCCGCGCCTTCCGGCGAACCTCGTCCATGCGCTCGACCAGCGACGGCTGCCGCACCTCGTAGAGGATTCCGGTCGTCAGCGCGTCGGTCTCGCGCGTGTAGCGCAGCGCCGCGGTGCGGTCGGTCCGGTCGTGCTCGGCCGGCAGGAAGGCCAGCTTCGATTTCAGCATCTTGAACTGCTCGTCGCCGCGCCAGGTGACGCACGGCGACAGGACGTTGAGGAATGCGAACCCGCGGTGCTCGATCGCGGCGACCATCAGATCGACGAGCGTCTTCGGGTCTCCCGAGAAGCCGCGGCCGACCCAGGTCGCGCCGAAGGAGATCGCCAGCTCGCACGGGTCGACGGCCGGCTCGGGATTGCCCCAGTAGGTGGACTTGGTCTTGTCACCGGGCGGCGTCGTCGGCGCCGCCTGGCCCTTCGTGAGCCCGTAGATCTCGTTGTCCATCATGAAGTACGCGACGTCCAGGTTGCGGCGCGCGGCGTGGAGAAAGTGGTTCCCGCCGATGGCGATGCCGTCCCCGTCGCCGCCGACGGCGATCACGTTCAGCTCGGGCCGCGCGAGCTTCACGCCGCTCGCGAGCGTCAGCGCGCGTCCGTGGACGCCGTTGAAGCCGAACGTCGACACGTAGCCGGGCAGACGCGACGAGCAGCCGATTCCCGAGATGACGACGGTGTCCCAGGGCGGGAGCTGCAGTCGCGCCATCGCTCGGTGAAGCGAGGCCAGCGCGCCGAAGTCCCCGCATCCGGCGCACCAGACAGGCTTCAAGTCCGACTTGTAGTCGGACGGCTCGAAGGTCGGTAGCTCCATCATCATGCTCATCCGGCCATCACCTCCCGCGCCGTCCGGGCGCGCACTTTCTCGATCTGCTCCGCGACCTCCGCGGCCGTCAGATCCTTGCCGCCCGACCGCTTGAAGACGTGCGTGCGTACCGGCGGGCAGGTCCAGAAACGTCCGCAGGTACTTGTAGAACTGCGCGGTGTAGGAGAGCTCGACGATCAGGATCTGGTCCACGGACGCCGCGAACTCCAGGAACGGGCGCTTGGGGAACGGGTAGAGCATCTGAGGGACGAAGACGGCCGCGCTGGCGCCGTCCTTATTGGCGGCGGCGACGGCTTCCCGGACCGGACCGGCGGAGGACCCCCAGCAGACGACGCCGACCTCGGCGCGTTCGGCGCCGAAACGGCGGAAGGCCTGATAGCGGTCGCGGATGGGCCACATCTTCCGGTAGCGCTTGGCGTTCATGGTTTCGTGCGTCAGGTACAGGGAGCTCGGTCTTCCGTCGGCGCCGTGCTCGAGCCCGTTGGTCTGATACATCCCCTTGCGCATGCCCGGCACGCTCATCGGCGACACGCCGGTTTCCGTGTCGCGGTAGCGCTCGTAGCTCTCGAGCTCCTCCTCCGTGGGCTTGCGGCGGTCGCGCACGTCGTGACGCAGCGATTCGGCGGAGACGGTTTCCTTGCGCTGGCCGACCGATTGATCGGAAAGGACGAGCGCCGGGATCTGGAACTCCTCCGCGATGTTGAACGCCTCGACCGTGGCGTGGAAGCAATCCTCGACGTCGGAGCAGGCGAGCACGGCGCGCGGCGCATCGCCGTGGGTCCCGAACAGGCACTGGAGCAGGTCCGCCTGCTCGCTCTTGGTCGGGTTGCCCGTCGAAGGTCCGCCGCGTTGCACGTCCACGATGACGACGGGTACCTCCGCCATCGCGGCCAGGCCCAGCATCTCGATCATGAGCGAGAGGCCCGGGCCGGAGGTCGCGGTCATTGCCTTGACCCCGGCGAACGAGGCGCCGATGACCGCGCCGATCGCCGCGAGCTCGTCCTCGGTCTGGAGGAAGGATCCGCCGGCGCGCGGCATCCATTCGCCCAGGAAGTGCAGGATCTCCGAGGACGGTGTGATCGGATACCCGGCGAAGAACCGGCACCCCGCGTGCAGAGCGCCGATCGCGGCGGCTTCGTTGCCCGACAGCAGGAGGCGGGGCGCGGTCGGGGCATAGTCGAGCCGCCTCTGCTCGAGGTTTTCGGCGCACGACACGGCGAACTCGCGGCCGGCGGCAAAGGCCCGCTTCGCGGCGTCGGCCACCGCGGGCTTCTTGCGGCCGAAACGGCGCGCAATTGCGCGCTCCAGCTTTTCGGCGGGAAGGCCGAGCATTTCGCCGAGGATGCCGAGCGCGACGACATTCTTCGAACCGGGCGAGCCCGCCGCCGTGCGGGAGACCTCCGCGAAGGGTACCGGAACCCAGGCGAGCGCATCGCCTCCGACGACGCCGAGATCCTCGGCCGAGGGCCGTTCCTCGCCGGCTTCGTGAAGTACGAGCGCGTCGGGCGCGACGGAGATCTCGCCTCGGAACCGCGCGTAATCGCTCCAGCGGAAGACGACCAGTACGTCCACAGCCGCTCCCTGGGAGGAGATGCTCTCCGCCGATATGCGGACCGTGCACGAGGACTCGCCCCCGCGGATCTGCGGCCCGTACGCTTCCGTCTTGATCACGTGGAGACCTTCGTGCGCGGCGACCTGGGCGAGCAGGTCTCCGAGAGTCACGACGCCGTCTCCTCCGGATCCGACCACCGTGATCGTCAAGTCTCGCTGTGTCATGGTGAGCTGAGTCTCGGGCCTCGAACGGACCGGTTCATGATGCAAATGAATCAACTCGCTCAAATGGCCGGACGGAACCGTCGCCGGAGGTCCGTTAGACTAGGTGCGCGGTGGGACGTTAGCGCAGCGGTAGAGCGAGGCCTACGACGACGAGGTCTCCGCCTGGTTCCCTGACGGCAAGCACATCACTTTTCAAAGCGACCAGACCGGTCGAATGGAGGTCTGGGTCATGAGCGCCGATGGTTCGGAGCAGAGACAGGTCACGAAATGAGCTTCGACCGCGAACGGAGGCGGCGCGCGATCGCGCCCGCCGAGCCTGCGCGCGCCGGATTGATTCGTTTGAATCATTCCCTCTCATCGCCCGACTTGAGATCTTCGAGCTCGAGGAGGCCCGTATGATGACTCAAGCGCGGATCGCGCACCGAGACCTGAGCCGGTTCGCGCCGAGCCCTCGGATCGACCTTACCGAGCTTCCGTCCTCCGTCGACGGTTCCGATCGACTGACGTTGCGATTTCGTTTGAGCGCGAATGGTCCGGCAGCTCTCGAAGCGATTCGCCGGGCGCGACGGAGCATGATCCGCGAGGAGTGGACGCGCGGGCTCGAGGAGGGGGAGCCCTCGGTCGCCGAGGCGGTTTTCACGAACCGCGAGGTGCTCTGGGAAGTACCCCTGGGAGACCGCGCGCGGTGTCGCGAGACTCTCACGACACTGCTCGCTCGGTCCAACCGTCTCTTGGGCGTGTAGGCGAGTCCGCCGGGTCGGGTTGCTCCGCCGTCTCGGGGTAGGATGCGCCCGAACGGAGGCGGCATGCGTCGAAACTCGAGGTCGATTGCGGCGAGCCTTGCGATTCTGGCCGCGCTCTTCTCCGCGTGCGCTTCGGCTCCGCCCAAGACCAAGGTCGGCTGGGATACGAACATCAATTTTTCGAAGTACCACACCTGGGCCTGGAAACCCGACGGCTCGATCTCCGACCCCGTCTGGGCGCGCCGCTGCCAGGACGTTCTCTCCGACCAGCTCCAGACCGATGGACTGACGCAGGTCAACCTCGATCAGAACCCGGATCTCTGGGCAGTCGTCCACGTGCGACTCAAGGCCGAGACGCAAATCGTGCCGTTCGGTCCCGACTGGGGGTACGCGTGGGGAGGCTGGGCGCCGGTCGAAGACTATGAGCAGCAGATTCCCGTCGGGACGATCGTCATCGACCTCGTCGACGTCAAGCTCAAGCGCGCTGTGTGGCAGGGCCGGGCGCACGACGCCATCGATCCCAACAAGTCCAACGAGGCGCGCGAGGAGAAGCTCATCGCGGTCTTGAAGAACCTCTACGCAGGGTATCCACCGCAGACGACACCGACCGCGCACTGAAAAGGCGCCGCACGGTCACGCGTGCGCGCGATGGTGGTGCTGGAGCGTCCGCAGGCGCTCGAGATCGACCGATCCGCCCACGAAGAGGGCGGCGACGGCCAGTCCGCAGACGGCCAGTACGGCGTCGAAGCGAAAGGCGTTCCGGATGCCTTCGGCAAGTACCGGAGACGAGGCGACGATGGCGGTATTGAGTCCCAGGCCGATCGATCCGCCGCCGATCTGGAACATGTAGACGATCCCGCCGGCCACGCTCGCGCGCGACGGATCGAGTGCCGTTACGCCGGCCGTGGTGATCGACGAATAGAAGAGCCCGATGCCGATTCCCAGGACGACCATGCCGGGCACGAGCGACGCGTAGCCGGAGCTCGGCTGGATGAAGGACAGGAGGAACATGCCGGCCGCGAGAAACGCGGCGCCCAGGCAGACGATCGCCTTTGGCCCCATGCGGGAGTAGAGCGGGCCGGCCACGAACGAGGTGGCCGCGAAGGTGCCCATCATCGGAAGAAGTCCCGCGCCCGCCATGACGGCCGAGTAGCTGAGCGACTTCATCATGAACTGCGGCACGTAGAGCAGAGCCGCGAAGAAGATGGCCGACATCAGCAGCACGCTCATGCAGGCCGCGAAGAAGGCCCGGTTCTCCCGGACGTCTCGCGGAATGAGCGCCTTTGAGCCGGCGCGGCGCTCGACGAGGACGAATCCGATCAATGCAAGGGCGGCGAGCGCGAACAGGCCGAGGATTCGCGGATTCGTCCAGCCGTCGTCGGTGCCCTGATCGAGGGCGAGGAGGAGCGATACCAGCCCGATCGAGAGCGTCGCCATCCCCGGCCCGTCGAGCCGGCGGTCGTCGCTCGTCGCCTCGTCGGTGCGGATGACGCGCCAGGTCACGAGGATCGCGAACGCGGCGATCGGAAGATTGAGGAAAAAGATCCATCTCCATCCGAGCGTGTCCGTCAGGGCGCCGCCGATCAGCGGACCCACGGCGTTCCCGAATCCGGCAGCGCCGAGGATCAGACCGCCCGCGAGCCCTTCCTTGCCCTTGGGCAGCAGGGCATACGTCATGCCCATGATCGCCGGCCACATCATCGCGCCGCCGATTCCCATCAGGGCCCGAGAGCCGAGGAGCACCGCGATGCTCGGCGCAGTGCCGCCGAGGAGCGAGAAAGCCGCGAACGTCGCGCAGCCGATGAAGAAGACGCGGCGCCGCCCGAACATGTCCGCGAGCCGACCGCCCGTCACGATCGCGACGCCGAAGACGAGGGCGTATCCGTTGATGACCCACTGCGACGTCGTCATGTCGGCGTTGAAGGTCTTCTCGATCGACGGGATCGCCACCGAGAGCGCAGTGAAGTCGTTCGCGATCACGAGCACGGCGACGGCCATGGCGGCGAGTCCGAGACGTGCGGCCCGATCCAGCGACGTCGGCGGAGTCATGGCGATCCTCCCCGGTATGAAAGGGCGAGATTATCGCAGCCCTCTTGACCCGCGAATCGATTCCGGGGTCTACACTCCCGCTTCATGCCCATGCGAACGAAGGGCCTTCGCTCCGGTGAGGTTTCACGAGCGACCGGTGTCAGCGCCGACACGCTGCGTCATTACGAACGGCGAGGGCTGCTGGCGAAACCGACGCGGCTCTCTAGCGGTTATCGCATCTATCCCGCCGAGGCCGTGGCCCGCGTCCGCCTGATCCAGAACGCGCTGGCGATCGGCTTCTCGCTCGACGAGCTGACGGAGTTCCTACGCGAGCGGGAGGCCGGCCGTGCCCCGTGCAAAGAGGTGCGCGTGGTCGCCGGCCGGAAGCTGGAGGCGCTCGAGCGCCGGCTCGAGGAGCTCACGGGATTCCGCGACGACCTGCGGCGAATGCTCGGTGCGTGGGACGCACTCGGCGCGTCGGGGGGCGGCGCAGGACTGCTCCGGCTTCTCGAAACGCTGAGCCCACGCGACCGGTCGGCGGCCGCCGCAGTCTCCGAAATCCGATTTTCACGGCGTCCCGGGCGCCGGAAGGAGAAACCATGAACCGGATGCGGGTTCTGAGCGTCGGGGCGTTCTTCATTGCGGGTTTGCCGCTCGTCGCGCAGGATTCATCGTCTCATTGCGGCGCGGCTCACGATCATCACGCCGGGGTCAACGCACGTGGCGACAAGGTGATGGGCTTCGACCACGACAAGACCACACATCACTTCCGGTTGACACCGAGCGGAGGAGCGATCGAAGTCTCGGCCAACGACGCGAAAGACGCGGCCACGGTCGATGCGATCCGGGGGCACCTCGCCCACATCGCGACGAAATTCGCCGAAGGCGATTTCGAGGCGCCGATGCTGATCCACGACCGCGTGCCGCCGGGCGTGCCCGTGATGCAGCGCGACAAGACGAAGATCGACTGGGAGTACGAGGACACCGAAGCGGGCGGCCGTGTGGTCGTCTCCTCGAAGGACGCGGACGACCGGAAAGCGATCCACGAGTTTCTGCGGTTCCAGATCGAGGACCACCAGACCGGTGACTCGACGGAGGTCCCGGCGGTTCGCTGAATCTTTCATCCCCTCATCGCGTCGGAGTGATATAGATGTGAATGAGTCCTTCGGCTGCGATCAAGCCTCGAGGTGACCTATGCGGGATTGGTGTTCGGGGGCGGAGTCTGCCGACACACCCGCGCCTCGGTCCCCGCTTCTGTCCTTCGCGACATGTGCAGGTGAGTCTGTGTTCTTTTTTTGAAGGAGGTCCCATGACCGATCTATTGGACAAGGCGGGAAAGATGGCCAGCGACGCAGCGAGCGCGGTGGGCAGCGCGGCCAAGTCCGTCGGCGACAGCGCGGCGGATCTGGCCGGGAAAGCCGTCGACGCGACGGCCGATAGCGCCAGCAACGCCGGCAAGGCGGTCGCGGGCGCGGCGAGCGACACGGTCGAGGCAGCCACTGACACGGTGACGGAAGAGAACAAGACCCAGGAGCCGCCGCGGACCTGACCCTCTGACGTCATCCCGAGGGCCACGGCCCGAGGGATCCCGGACTCGACGAGCTCGGGGTCCCTCGCTCCGCTCGGGATTGATCGGCTCTCGCCTCAGTGCCCCTGGATGTCGCGCACGGTCTTTTCGACGACCCACGTGACGTTCGGGTCCGTCAGTTTCTGGATCGCGGGAAGGGCAGGCGCCGCTGCCTTGCCCATGGCTCCGAGCGCGTACAGGCTCGCGCGCACGACCGAGCCCGGCTGACCCGGGGCCTGGCAGGCGGCCACGAGCGCGGGCACGGCGGACGCTGCGGCCGCGCCCTGCGATCCGAGCGAACGCGCCGCGGCTTCGCGCACATACGGGTCCGGATCTTTCAACGCGGTCGTGAGCGCCGGAATCGCCGCGGGTCCTTTGTCCGCAAGAGCGAGGGCGGCCTGCGTGCGCACACGCGGATCGGCGTCCGACGCGAGGGTCTTCGTCAAGCCCGGCAATCCGTGGCCGCGAGCTGGGGCTCGCGGGCGTTTTTCGCAAGCGCCCAGCCGTCTTGACCCGTCCGGGCGAGGATCAGATTGTCGACACCGAGGCTGTATCCGGTCGAGGCCGGGTTCTTTCCGACACAGACGTACGTGATGGTGTGCGGTCCCTTCGTCAGGTGCATCCAGCCGATCTGGCGGTCGAGACCGACGTACGTGTCGTACGCGTAGCCGTCGAACTGGGTTCCCTGGCGGATGTCGGCTCCTGGCTCGTGCTCGAGCTCGCGCGTCGCCACGGGCTTGCCGTCGAGCCAGACCTCGTAAACGCCGTAGGTCGACGCCTGCGCGACCTGGGTTGAGAGCTCGTACTCGCCGTCGGCGTCGACGGAGAAGGGAAGCTCGATCTTCGCGCCGGGGCCTTCGCCCTCGAACAGCAGGACGTCCTTGCCCCAGAAGAGCTCTTTCAGGACGGACGTCTTGCCTTTCTCGACCTTTGCCTGGGCGACGTTCTTCTCGAGCTCGATCTGCGTGGCGTTGCCGTGGGGCAGACGGGCCGCACCGTAGGGGACGTCCGGCTGACCCGTCGCGACGCCCTTCTGATACCAGTAAGCGACCGAGGACATCAGGTCCTCGCGCTCGCCAAACGCCGTCTTGACGCGACCGTCCGGATTGTAGGTCCAGCCCTTGTGCTCGATCTCGACGCGCAGCGACTTCGTAAACGGGACCGGGTCCACGAGGTGCCACCGATACGCGGTGACGCGCGCGCCGAGACCGGTCCCCTCCGACACCGGCACGCCCGTGTATTCGCCCTCGACGACGTGGAGTCCCCAGGCGTCGTTGAAGTAATCCTCCGAGCCCGTGCCCTGGATCGACGCGACCTTTTCTCCATCCACGTAGAACATGTCGTCGCCTTCGCCGAACCAGCCGGGCTCCGCCTGGATGATCGACAGTACTGTCCCGACGTAGAAGCCGCGTCCTCGCGTATCGAGGAAGATCCAGGGTTTTCCGTCCGCGGGCGCCGGAAGCGCCTGGCGGTAGCGCGCGTGGAAGTAGGCCGTGTTCGGCGGCAGGCTCGGAACCTGCTCCCAGTCCACGTGGTAGTACAGGCCCACGCGGCGCGAGCCCTCGTTGGTCACGGTAATGCGGCAGGACTTCTCGAACGGCATCGGCCAGTAGCTGTTGCGCGCGCGGCCGTCGGAGAGGTCGCGGATCATCAACGACCGCACGGAACGCTCGAAGCCGTGTCCCACCGCGAAGAAGTCGCCGAGAGGAGCGTCCACGCTCGGCGTCTCGCTGCCGTCGTAGTACACGCGCAGCCGCAGAAGCCGCGGCCAGCCGTACTCGGTGCCCGAGACCGTCGTCCAGATGTGGGTGACGATTCCGGGGCCCTTCAGGTCGGCGATCGTCAGGGCCTCGCCCGGGAGCGGGTGCTTGCTGTCGTCGTTCCATTCGTCGTCCGGCCAGTTCGATGAGGATCGGTGCGCCGTGAAGTCCTTCAGCTGCGAGAAGGCCATCGGATCGATCGGGCCGGTGATGGCGGGTTGGGCCACCGCCGCGGCCGCCACGAGGACAAAGCATCCGCCGACGAGCGCGATTCTGAGAGTTTTCATGGAGAGATCTTATTTCGAACGGCTCGACGAGTTCGGGATCCCTCGGTTACCGCCGACCTGCGGTCGGCGTTGCCTACTGCGGTGGGCGTGCCTTCGGTGGATGGCTCCGCTCGGGATGACGGCAAACAGGTCGTCATCCCGAGGAGCGGAGCGACGAGGGATCCCGTGCTTTTCGGGAACGCTACGGTGTCACGCGCAGTCTCTCCGGGTCCGGGAACTGGCCCATCACGCCCCAACCTCCGAATACGTCGGCGATCGCGAGGACGAGCTCGTTGCGCCCCTTGTGGAGGGGCAGGTACACGGTGCCCTGGAACAACCCGATCAGGCCCTCCTGCCTCGGGTTGTCGTGGCTGTAGTGCGCGTCGCCGGAAAAGATGGGCCTGCCGTCGAGAAACACCGTGACCTCGTCGCTGTATCCGAACCGGAAGCGTCGCACGCCGTCCGCCGGCGACTCGACGATCACGCGGGCCAGGACCGCCGGCCGTTCGATGTCCTCGGACCGCTGCACGTATCGCTCGAAGACGACCAGGCCGTTCGGCCCCGCGTTGACCGTCTGCCATTCTTTCGCGTCGGGCAGCGTCGGAATCGCCCCCTTCGCGGGGACGAAGGGAGCGGAAACCTCCCACCGCTTCACGATTCCGGCGGGCGCTTCCGGATCGCGGGCCGGCGACTTCGAGAAGTCGTACGGCACGACGCCGGGCTTGACCACGACGTTGGAGAACGCCGTCCGAGCCCGAGGGTCGTCGTCGTTGAGCAGGAGCACCTCGAGAGCGAGGTTCCCCGGTCGGACTTCGCGCCCGAGACGATGGACGACGAGCTGCGGCTCGGCGGCGTTTCCGACGAATACCGCCGCGCGGTCTCCGGACAGCACGATCCGGATCGGGATCCACTGGTCGCGCGCGAAGGCGGCGCGCGCCGTGTAGCCGGGCCCGTGGAAGAGTTGCCAGCCTCCGACGCCCTGCCACGCCGGGCAGTACTGGATGGCGTCGGGAAGCTCGGACTTGTGCGTCCGGAAGTAGAACTCTTCGTACTCACCTTCGCCCGCTCGCCGCAGGTAGACCATGGAGAAGTTGCGGTGGGTGCCGACGGCCATGTCGAGCTCGACGGTTCCGTCCTGGAAGGAGACGCCCTCGGCCACGGCCGCTCCGCGGCGCGCGGTCAGCGCCGTGCGCCCGAGGTAGGTCTCGATCTTCGCGTCGCCCGAGAGCGTCCAGCGTCCGCTTTCGAAGGGGAGGGCCTGATCCGCGTTCGCGCTCGCGGCAAGACTGCAAGTCAACAGAGCCGTGGCCAGAATCGTTCTCATACTCCTCCCAGAATCCGCCCAGAGGTTGGGGCGGCGGTCAGGGTGGTTACGGGAATGCCGAGACGGGGTTGCGTGGCCCGCGCGGCTAGCCCGCGCCCGCCTTCACCTCGCGGCGCAGCTCCGCCGTGAGCAGCTCGAGCGCGGGCGGGGCCGGCGGAGCGTCGACGCGCGTGACCAGTCCGACGGGAAGCGTGATCGACACGTCGCTCAGCCGTCGCACGACCGTCCCGGGCGGCGCCGGCGAAGCGGACGGCAGGGGAAGCATGGCGATCCCGAGGCGATGGTGAACGGCGGACCGGAGAGTCGCGCTGCTTCCGCTCTGGAGGGCCCACTGTGGGCGAACGCCGCGCTTCGCGAGCGCGGCCTCCACGGCACCGCGGTAGGCGCAGCCCTGTTCACTCAGGAGCAGGGGCTCGCCGTTCAGGTCCGCCGCGGCGAGGGGCTTCTTGCGAGCCAGCCGGTGGGAGCGAGGGATGAGCAGGGCAATTTCCTCGGTGAAGAGCGGCTCGAAGCGCAGGCCGAGCTCGGCCGGAGGCGCGGAACAGAGTCCGAGATCGATTTCTCCCGAAGCCACCGCGCGGCTGACGCCCGCCGTGCCGCTGACGTCGAGGAGCACGCGCAGCGCGGGACGCTGGCGCCGGAGGCGGGCGAGGAGCGGAGTGACGCGCGCGCTCGCGGCCGGCTCGATCGAGCCGATGCGGAGCAGGCCGCTCCGCCCGTCCCGGAGCTCCTGCATGCTCTCGTTCAGAGCGTCGAGGGCATCCAGGATCGGCATCGCCCTGGCCGCGAGCAGTTCTCCGGCCGGAGTGCGGCGGCGGCGGCGTCCTCTCCGCTCGAAGAGCTCGAGGCCGAACTCCGACTCGAGCTCCTGAACGTGGAGCGTCACGGTGGGCTGGGCCAGGCCGAGAGAGCGCGCCGCCGCGAGGAACGAGCCCTCGCGCAGGATGGCCCGAAACGTCAGCAGGTGGCGCAGGTCCGTCGGCGGCTATTCACCATATCTGATTCTAAATTCATAGAACTTCATCATTGATAATAGTATAGATCTTGCGTACGGTCGGCGGCCATGGAGGGTTCGCCATGACTGCCGGCCTCCTGCGGGACTTGCGGTTCGCGATCCGGGGGCTGCGCCGCCGCCCATGGTTCTCCGCCGCGGCCGTGGCCACGCTGGCTCTGGGGGTCGGCGCCAACACGGCGATCTTCACCGTCGTCCACTCGATGCTGCTCCGGCAGCTTCCGGTCGCGGAAGCGGAGCGGCTCGTCGGGGTCTCCGTTCGCGAGCCGGGGAGCGACAACCAGCCGTTCTCGATCGCCGACTTCCTGGACGTGCGCGCCGAGTCGCGAGCCCTCGACGCGCTGGTCGCGTGGGGAGGCTGGAACGCCAACCTGACTGGCGTCGAGGAATCTATCGCGCTGAAGGGCCAGTGGACCTCGGCCGGCTTTTTCTCGCTGCTCGGCGCGCGGCCGGCTCTCGGGCGTTTGCCTCTTCCGGAGGAGGAGGGGCCGGGAGCCCCGCGCGTCGTCCTGCTCGGCGATGCGCTGTGGCGGACGCGCTTCGGGGCGGATCGCGGAATTCTCGGACGTGCCCTGACCTTGAACGGCGAGCCGTACACGGTCATCGGAGTCCTTCCGCCGGAATTCCCCTTCTTCGCTTCGGAAGCGCAGCTGGCCACGCCCCTGGTTCTGGAGACCGACAAGCGCCGGGAGAAACGCGGCGCGAGCTTCCTCCGTGTTCTCGGCCGGCTTGGGCCGGGAACGAGCATCGAGGCGGCGTCGGCGGACCTCGATTCCGTCCTGGCCCGTCTGCGGGTCTCTTATCCCGAGACCAACGCCGGCAAGCAGGGCGTTCGCATTCAACCGCTCGCGGAACTCGTCGTGGGCAACTACCGGCGCTCGCTGATCGTGCTCCAGGCGGCGGTCGCCCTGGTCCTCCTCATCGCCTGCACCAATCTGGCCAACCTGCTGCTGGCTCGCAGCGTGGCCCGGCGCCCGGAGCTCGCGCTGCGGACCGCGCTCGGCGCCGGAAGGGGAGACCTCGTGCGGCAGCTGCTCGCCGAGGCCATGGTGCTGGCACTCTGCGGCGGAGCGCTCGGCGTGGGCGTCGCGTTCGCGGGAGTCCGGGCGCTGCTCGCGCTCGGTCCGGCGCAGATGCCCAGAGCCTCGGAGATCGGTCTGTCTTCGCCCGTTCTGTTCTTCGACCTCGGGCTCTCGATCCTCGCCGGGCTGGGCATGGGACTGATCCCGGCGTTTCAGGCCAGCGGCCGGGGCGTCGCGGACGGATTACGCGGCGCCGCCCGCGGCGCGACGACGGGCCGCCGGGGCGCGAGGGCGCGAGCGATCCTGGTCGCCGCCGAGGTCGGCCTTTCGCTGGTCCTCCTGTTCGGCGCGGGACTTCTTCTCCGCACGCTGCACCGACTGCAGTCGACGAACCCGGGGTTCCGCCAGGATCACCTGGTCGCGATTCAACTCTCGCTTCCCAAAAACCGCTACGGGACTCCCGACGCGATCGCCCGCTACGCGGAAGAAATCACGGGCCGTCTTGGCGCACTGCCCGGCGTCGAATCTGCTGCGGCGGCGTCGCTCAATCCGCTGACGCAGTGGCGCGCCAGCATCTCGTTCCTGATCGAGGGACGGCCCGAGATCGACCGCGCGAAGGCGCCGATGGCCAACTACCGGGCCGTCGGCCCGGGATACTTCGAGACGCTCGGCGTGCCGCTGCGCGCGGGACGAAGCGTCGATGCGCACGACGGCTCGGACTCGGTGGCCGTGGCATGGATCAGCGAGACCCTGGCGCGGCGCCATTTCGCGGGACAGAGTCCTCTGGGGGCGCGTCTGCGGATCGACGACACCGACCCGTGGCGCACGGTCGAAGTCGTCGGCGTCGTCGGCGACGTCAAGTTCACGGGTCTCGATGCGGACGGGACGGCCGACGTCTACGTGCCGTTCGCCCAGACTCCGCCGGACGTCTCGGTCTGGCTCGCCAACATCTTCTGCGCGGCGATCCGGACGCGCGCGGAGCCGGCGGCCGTGATCCCGGCGGCGAGACGGGAGATCCGGGCGCTCGACCGTGACGTGGCCATGTCCTCGATCCGGTCCATGGACGACGCGCTGACCGGATCGCTCTCCCAGAGGTGTTTCTCCACGATGCTGCTCGAGGTCTTCGGCCTGGCCGCTCTGGTCCTGGCCCTCGCCGGAATCTACGCCGTCACCTCCTTCGGCGTCGTCGAGCGGACATCGGAGATCGGCGTGCGCCTTTCGCTGGGCTCCGGGCGGGGGCGGATTCTTGGGCTTGTCCTGAAGCAGTCGCTGCGGCCCGTCGTCGTCGGGCTCGCGCTCGGAATCGCGGCCGCGCTGGCGCTCGGTCGGCTGATCTCGGGCCTGCTCTACGGCGTCGAGCCCCACGACGCCGGGACGCTCGTTGCCGCCGCGGTCCTCCTCGCCCTGGCGGCGTGCGTCGCCAGCGTCGTCCCCGCGTTGCGGGCGACACGGATCGATCCGGTTCGCGCCCTGCGCGGAGAGTGAGGCTTGGGGTCAGGTCTGGATTCTGTCCTTCCTGAGCCGTCCGGTGGACAAAGTCCAGACCTGACCCCACCCGTATAGACTTCGCCGCGTCGAAACGGGAGGTGCCATGCGTCGAGCCGCCGTCACGGGAATCCTGGCCGTATCCTTGGTCTTGATCGCGCGTCCCGGCGTATCCGAGGACGAGACACTCAGGGGCATCGACCTCTCCGACATGGACCGGAGCGTCGACGCGTGCACCGACTTCTACGACTTCTCCAACGGCGCGTGGCGCGCGGCCAATCCGATCCCGCCGTCGATGTCGCGGTGGAGCCGCCGCTGGGCCGCGGGGGAGCTCTCCAAGGATCAGCTCAAGGTCATCCTCGAGGAGACCGTCGCCGTCAAGGATGCGCCGAAGGGAAGCGTCGACCAGCTCACCGGCGACTCCTACGCGGCCTGCATGGACGTCGAGCGCATCAATCGCCTCGGCGCCGGGCCGGTCAAGCCGCTGCTCGACCGGATCGCGGCGATGAAGAACGCCGACGATCTCCAGAAGATGATCGCCGACCTCCACGAGATCGCGATCTTCGTGCCGTTCGCGACGGGGGGAGGCTCCGACAACCACAACCCCAACGACGTCATCCTGCAGGTCGTCGCGAGCGGCCTGGGGCTGCCCGACCGGGATTACTACTTGAAGCCCGAGCCGCGGTTCCAGGAGGCCCGGGAGAAGTACCGCGCCCACGTCGAGAAGATCTTCATCCTCGCGGGAGAATCGTCCGCGAAGGCCAAGGCGGCGGCGGAAACCGTTTTCCGGATGGAGAAGCAGCTCGCCGAGGCGTCGCTCGACAACGTCGCGCTGCGTGACCCCAAGGCCACCGACCACAAGATGCCCTTCGCCGATCTGCAGAAGCTCACGCCGCGGTTCGACTGGACCGCGTACGCGAAGCGCGAGGGGTTCGCTCCGGGAGACACCAACGTCGCGGAGCCCAAGTTCATGACGGAGGTCGAGAAGCAGCTTTCCGCGACACCGCTCTCGGACTGGAAGACGTACCTCAGGTGGCACGTCCTCGACTCCGCCGCTCCCTCCTTGTCCGAGCCGTTCGTGACCGAGGACTTCGCCTTCAACGGGGCGTTTCTCAAGGGCGAAAAGGAGATGAAGCCCCGCTGGAAGCGGTGCGTCGAATCGACGGATCGGCTGCTGGGAGAGGCCCTCGGCCAGAAGTACGTCGCCAGGCACTTCCCGCCGGCGGCCAAGGCGCGCATGCAGGAGATGGTCAAGAACATCCGGACGGCCATGGGGCAGACGATCGAGGGTCTCGACTGGATGAGCGCCGAGACCAAGAAGAAGGCGCTCGAGAAGCTGTCGACGTTCAATCCGAAGATCGGATATCCGGACAAATGGAAGGACTACTCGAAGGTCGCGATCGCGCGAGCGTCGTACTGGGACGACGTCATGGCAGGCCGGCGCTTCAACGTCCAGGACGACATGGCCACCATCGGCAAGCCCGTGGACCGCGGACGCTTCGGCATGACGCCACCGACCTCCAACGCGTACTACAACCCGCTCTTAAACGAGATCGTCTTTCCGGCCGGGATCCTGCAGCCTCCGGCGTTTTCCATGTCTTCCAACGACGCCGTCAACTATGGGGCGATCGGCGTGATCATCGGCCACGAGATATCGCACGGCTTCGACGACCAGGGCGCGCAGTACGCTGCCGACGGACGGCTTTCGAACTGGTGGACCGAAGAGGACCTGAAGAAGTTCCAGGCCAGGACGGCGTGCGTGGCGGACCAGTTCGACGGGTACTTCATCGAGCCCGGCATTCATCACAACGGGCGTCTGGTGCTGGGCGAGGCGATCGGGGACCTGGCGGGGGTGCGCATCGCCTATCGCGCGTTCCAGATCGCGCAGAAGGGCAAGCCGCCGCTGCCCGAAGTCGGCGGCTACACGCCGGACCAGCAGTTCTTCATTGCTTGGGGCCAGGTCCGCGGTGATGCGATCCGTCCCGAGCTCCAGCGGACCATGGTGCAGGGAGACCCGCACCCCGTGGCGAAGTACCGCGTCATCGGGCCGCTCACGATGCTGCCGGAGTTTCAGAAGGCGTTCGCGTGTCCGGTGGGATCGGCCATGGTGACCCCGGCCGAGAAACGCTGCGACGTTTGGTAGGGTTAGGGGGCGCCGGCGAGGACCGACGCTTCCAAGGTCAGGTTGGGAAGATCGCGCGGCAGCGCGGGCCCGACGTCCACCGATTGGCCGTTGTCGAGGATGTGGACGCGGCGGCTCAGATCCTTCGAGTTCGAGATCGCGGTTTCGAGAACCTCGACCGCCTCCGTCTCCGCCTCGTCTCCGTTGGGGAACGTCCCGAAGTGCATCGGGATCATGCTCGCGGCGCCGAGATCCTTGAGAGCCTGAAGCGCGGCCTCGGGACCGATGTGCTGCGATTGCATGTACCAGATCGGCTTGTATCCGCCGATGGGCAGGATCGCCAGACGCAGGTTCGGAAAGCGTCGTCCAATTTCTTCGAAGTGCGAGCCGTACCCGGTGTCGCCCGCGAAGTAGACCGAGCCCGAGGGTCCCTTCACGACGAAGCCGCACCAGAGGGTGCGGTCTTTGTCGAAGAGACTGCGTCCCGAGTGGTGCCGGGCCGGGACTGCGGTGAGGGTGATTCCCGGGGCGATCTGGACGGATTGCCACCAGTCGAGGTCGTGCCCCTCGGGAACGCCGTTCTTCCTGAGGAACCGCGCGTTGCCGAGACCAGTGTAGATGGCGGGGTCAAAACTTTTCGCCAGGCGCCGCAGCGTCGGCAGGTCCATGTGGTCCTGGTGGTTGTGGCTGACGAGGACCACGTCGATCTTCGGCAGCTCGTCGAAACGCAGACCGGGCGGACGGCGCCGGGTTCTGCCGACGACGGGCACGGAGCGCTTGGCCCAGGTCGGGTCGGTCAGGATGTTGACCCCGTCCATCTGGATCAGGAGCGTCGCGTGGTTCACGAAGGTCACGTGCAGCTCGCCGTCGCAGGCGTACGCGGCCGGCGCCGGCCCCGGAGGCGTATACGTGAACTTGCGCCAGGGACCGCGGTGCGAGGACCACTGTCGCTTGGCCCAGTCGCGGAAGCGGATCGTGAGCGGCTCGGGCTGGCGGAAGCGCTTGCCATCGTAGCGCTCGCTGGAAGTCGAGACGGGCTCCGCGGTCTGTCCCACGGAGAAGGCGGCGAGGGCCAGGGCGAGTCCCGAACCCACGACCCATCTGGTGAATCTCCCGGTCATCGTCATCTCAGTACGCCGCCGCGGACAGCGAGGTTTCTCATAACCATTGGAAAAAGCGGAGCATTCCAGCTTCTCCCAAAACGGCCTCCGGAGGCCGTGACGGCCCTCACGCACGGGGAGACCGGACGATCCACCACAGGGCGAAGGCCAGCATGAGGTACGCGATCACGAGAAGGCCGACCCGGGCTCCATGGATGTGAAACCTCTGGGACAGAGCGGTCAACAGCAGGACCGTCGCAAGAATGACCGTAATGCGGACATACCCGTCGCCCCGCTCGCGGGCCTTAACCCCGTCCTCGTAGAGGTGTTGGGCCTCGGTGGCAAACGCCCTGGCCTGATCGCGTTTCTCGCTCTTGAACTCGGGCATGAAGGACGGACCGGCAGGAGCCCCGGGATTGTTCAGAGGGTCAAGCGCGAGCCACGCCTTGAAGGCCGCGGCGTACTCCGGACGAAAGCGGCATTCGAAGTCCGCTGCGAGCTTGTCTTCGCCTCGCACGCGCGCCGTGAGCCAAGAATTGAACGTCGTCGTGTCATAGAGATGTTCCTGGCCCGCCAGGGTCAACTGCTCCTGCGCCCGCACCGTCGTCGTGGACGAGCCGGCGTAGCTCGCCGCGCTCTTCGCATCCCAGCGCGCCGCTTGGTATCCGCTCCACGCCGTCAACACCGCGACCGACGCGAGGACGATCGCTTCGAGGATTTCGAGCCACTGTCGTTGAGGCGAGTGCGGCCCCCCGCCAGAGTGCCCTTGCTCGTGGATGCGATGCGCGAACTCGACGTTCGACGTGGCCTCGGGCATGTCCCCTCCGGGAGCTCTGCGCGAGAGGATAACGGAGGGCAGGCGTTGACTGGCAACCCCAATCCGGTATCATGCGCCGTTCCTGTCGCGGGGTCGTAGTTCAGTTGGTTAGAACGCCGGCCTGTCACGCCGGAGGTCGCGGGTTCGAGTCCCGTCGGCCCCGCCATCACGTCGCCTTCGCTTCGCTCGGGGTCTGCTCGCTTCGCTCGCACCGGCGAGCGGCTCGCCAAAAGACGGCTCGACCGCTCGCCTGACCCCTCGCTCCGCTCCGGCTCCCGCGGCGCGAGGCTCCTCCGCTGCGCTCGCGGAGACTCCTCGCGCCGCGAACGATTGTGACAGTGCTGCGAGTCTAGTTCCCTCCCCCTCACGGGGGAGAGGGTGAGGGGGAGCTGACATAAGCTGCCGCCCTCTCGAGGAGGACTCAGTGGAAACCGTGGAAATCGACCCGAGGACGGCGACCCAGGCCGTTCCGCTCCACATGCAGCTCATCCAGATGGCCATGGGCTACTGGGTCTCGCGCATCCTTTTCTGCGCCGCCAAGCTGGAGCTGGCGGATCGACTCGCGGCCGGTCCCCGCAGCGCGAAGGAGCTCGCTCCCGAAACTGACACGCATGCTCCGGCGCTGCACCGGCTGATAGGTTTCTACGGCGCGAGCCATTTCGCAGGCGCCGCTTCGAACATCGTCTTGTGGCCGTCGGAGCAGAAGTAGTACGTCTTTCCGTTGAAGGCCGACTTCGGGGCGGTCTTCGGATCCACTTCCATCTCGCAGACCGGACACAGCGGATGCGCGGCGGTCGAGACGGGGCCCTTCGCGTACACCGAGTTGGACGCCGGATTGAGCCAGCCCTGGCCCTGGTACTCGAGCTGATAGGCCGTACCGGTCGCGACGTCTCTCCCGAAGTAACGCTCGACGACGTGCATGGCGAGATCGATTCCCGAGGTCAGGCCGCCGGCGCTCGCGAGCGCCCCCTCGTCGACGAACCGTACGCCGCGCTGGACGTGCACGTCCGGGTACTTCATCGCGAGAGTGCGGTAGGAAGAATGGTGTGTGGTCGCCGACTTGCCCGATAGAAGACCGGTCTCGGCCAGAAGGAACGCGCCCGTGCAGACCGACATCGTGACGTCCGCAGTTTTCGACGCGTTGCGCACCCAGTCCACGGCCTTCGGGCCGCCTCTCTGCGCCGGGATCACGATGACTCTGGGCGGGGGAGCGTCGGCAAAGGCATAGTCCGGAACGATCTGCAGTCCACCCGAGATTCGGATCGGACTGGTGGATTCGGCGACGGTGTAAAGCCGGAAGGGCATCTCGTCGTCCATCGAGCCTCCGCGGCCGGGGACATAGACATCCTGGAAGACTTCCCAAGGCCCGGCGAAGTCGATCAGCACGGCGTTTTCGGAGAGGACGAAGGCCACCGGGATCCGGCCGCTCGCCGGCGCTTTCAACGGCTGGATCGAGGTTCCAGTCGCCTGCCCGGAGCCGACGAAGGCGGACGGGAATGCCGACGCGACCCCGGCGGCAGCCGATGCCTTGAGAAACTCTCTGCGTTTCATGCGGATCCCCTTTCTTTCGGCAGGACGCCTTCCTGTAGGCAACCTACAAGAGCATGTACGGCCGGTTTTCCAAAAGGTTCGGGACGCCGTGGGCCGGGTACGGTGCGAACGGGACGCCCCCGCGAAATTCGGAGAGGCTGCCGGCCCTCAATGCGCTAGAGTCCGGCGAATGGATTCGACACTGGAGTCGCCCCTGTTGCTCCCGCGGTCCTCATATCGCCGGAGACGCGCCGGCGGAGAACCATGAAGTCATCCAAGTCGTCCGCGCCTCGCCGCGCGGTCAAGTCGTCCGCAGCTCGCCGCCCGCCGGCTTCGGCTGCCGCGAAGGCGCGAGTCGCCGCATTGCTTCGGGGCGAGGCTCCCGTCGTCGCCGACCCCGACGAAGCTCGAGGGCTCGCCTTCGTGTCGCCGGCAGAGCGGCACGCGGCCGTCGCCCGCGAGGCGAGGAAGCGGGCGCTGGCGAAGAAGCGCCGCGGCAAGTAGACCTCCGGAGTCGGCGGGTCGAGGTGCGTCGCGTGATACGATGAGCGCCTCCGACATCTCCTCCGACGGCTTGTCAGTCCCCTCCGTGACGTCCGTCGCCGGCCATTTCGGCGAGAAGAGGGTTAGCGATGGACTACGGTCAGTACCGCTGGAACTGCAGGACTTGCGGCCGGGGAAACGCGATCGGCGTCGCTTCGGACGAGGCGGGAAACTGCGAGCGGTGCACGGACGCGGCCAGCCTGAGGCAAGTCGGCATCCCGGACGACCCGGCCACGCGGGAGGAGCCCTCGGTTTTTCCGTTCGGACCCGAGGGCGAGGACTTCCGCAGGCGCAAGGTGGTCGATCGGCTGCGAAAGAAGTACGCGCGGGCGCGTGCGCTCGTCGGCTTCGAGCAACCCGACCTGCCGCCCCACGCTCACCTCGACTGGGTCCTGGGCGCGCGCCGGAATCCCGGCCGTGACGATGCCCGATTCGACGTTGGAGTTTGCCAGCTCGTCGTTCTCTGGCTGGAGGATTTCCTCCTGGAGCTCGATGGCCCCCTCCTGGCTCCGCGAGCGGAAAAGTCGGTGGGAAGCCGGACGCCGTCCGGCGATTCCCGCCAGGTCGCCGCACGAGCCCTCCGGAGCGCCACCCGCGACTTCGCCGATGCGTTTCTCGGCATCGCCGCGCAACCGGTTCGCCCGTGAAGACGAATCCGACTTTCGCCATCCAGCTCACCCGTCTCCCCAAAGTCGACGCGTTGCCAGGACTCGTCTTGCTGGCGATCGACGGATCCAACGGCGAGAAACCCGCGAGGAAGGTCGGCGCCCTGACCGACCTCGCTCTCCGCGCGCGAATGGCGCATTGGAACCTGCATCCGGCCAATGAGGTCGCGCAGCTGCGAAAGGCGTTGAGTCTCGACGAAGGTCAGGCCACCGTCCACGAGGGCTGGTCAGGCCTGGCCAGCTGTCTCCATTTTTGGAGCGACTTCACGGGCTCCCAGATCCGTCCGGTCGAGTGGCAGTGCGACCAATGCGCCCTGGTCCAAAAGGAGAACGTGGGGGCGGGCGTTGGGGAGACGATTTCGCTTCGGTGCAAGTGCGGAACGACCAAGCGGATCACGACCCAGGCCTACCTTCCGCGGCTGGTGCGGTAGGTTCCGGGGACTCCGGACCGGGTCCGAGATCCCTGAATTCAGCGGACTCGACCGCGAGCAGACTCCACTAGCGCATTCGACGCGGCATCATCGAGGCCCGGTGGGATTGCGCCGGACGCGGCCCCGGTTTCGGAAAAGGCGAACCGCCGAATTGAAACAGGGGACGGTGATGGGAGACGTGCTTTCCGAATCCCCCGCGGAAGTTGCCGCCGCCGCCGAAATAGCCGCCGCCATAGCTCCCATAGAAGGGGTAGCCCATTCCGACGAGGTCCGGATAGGCGCCGTAAGGCGCTTCGGAGGCCTGTGGGAGCGTCTGGACTGGCGACCCCTCTCCGGTTTCCCCGATGTCGACCGCGGAAAGCATGGCGAGCGCCGAGATGACGGGCTCACCGGCGCCGGCCCGTCGAAGATCCCGGACGACGTCGGCGTCGATGACGTCCGGCAAGTCGGCCTCGTTCTGCTGCAGGAACGCGATGATCGTGGCGTCGTCGTCGCCGCTCTTCTTGAGGCGGAGCGCCTCGGCCAGGGGATCGGGCGCGACGGAGGGTCTGGCCTGCGACGGAGGCCTCGGCGACGATCGATAGACGATCGTCACATCTTTGCCGGTTCCGCGGATCACCGCTCGCGTGTTCGTGTCCGGAGTGTCCGCGTTAGCGGCGAATCGGGAAGCGAAGGCGACGGCGACGACGGCGGCGCAACGCAAGCCGGAGGCTTTGAGCATGACGTCCCCCTGACTCGCGAAAGTATTGCACCTTTCGCGCCGAGGACGACTTCTTAGGGCTGCTCTAACTCGCGTGCCCCCGCTCGCGGCGCGCTTTCTCCAGAAGAGGACAACCCGAGCGAGCAGGAACGCGGCGAGGATCGCGATGTGGATCGCGGGCTCGGTCACGTCCTTCTTCACTCGCAGCAGGAAGTGGAGAACTCCCCGCTGGTCCGGAGGTCCTTGCGATATGGTTTTCTCATGAAATCACTCGCAGGGCTGCTTCTTCTCGTCACGAGTGCGTCTCTGGCGCAATCTCCAACACCCCCCGCCTCGACCACTGTGGAACGGCTGGCGGCCGACACGCCGAAGGCGACGGTCACCGGCAACACGTTCATCGCTCCGGCGGGATGGTCGGTCTCCGTGCGCGGACCGGCGACGATCCTGGAGGCCCCCGAGGGCGGACTCGTGGATCGCCCTCGTGGACGTCGACGCCAAGGACGCCGACGCGGCGGTGGCCGCCGCCTGGGCGGCCTACAAGCCCGACGCGAAGTGGCCGCTCAAGGTCGCCACCGACGCGTCCCGACAGGGACGGCTGGTCGAAGCAGCGCGCGTACGAGTACCAGACCTCGCCCAACGAGAAGCGCGGCGTCCCGGCTCTGCGCGTCAGTTCGCGAACGGCCGCTGGACCGTGGCGATCTACGACATGGCGCGACGCGGTCGGCGAGAAGCGCGGCGCCCAGGTCGCGCTGATCTTCGACCGCCTGCTGCCGAAGGGCTACATGCGCGAGACGTTCGCCGGCAAGAAGGCCGAACAAGCTCGACGCGGCGCGGCTGGCCGAGCTCGGCAAGTTCGTCGAGACGGGCCAGAAGGAGCTCGGCGTCCCCGGGCGTCGGGCGTCGGGATCGTCCAGGACGGCAAGGTCGTCTTCGCCGGCGGCTTCGGCGTGAAGCGAGCTCGGCAAGCCCGCGCCGGTGGACGCGCGACACCGTCTTCATGATCGCGTCGAACACGAAGGCGCTGACGACGCTGCTGCTCGCCAGGCTCGTCGCCGAAGGGAAGATGACCTGGGACACGCCGGTCACGAGCGCTGCTGCCGTCGTTCAAGCTCGGCGACGCCGACACCACGCGGCAGGTCATGGTCCGGCACCTGATCTGCGCGTGCACCGGCCTGCCGCGGCAGGACCTCGAGTGGCTGTTCGAGTTCAAGGGCGTCACGCCGGAAACGGCGCTGGCGACGCTCGCGACCATGCAGCCGACGAGCAAGTTCGGCGAGATGTTCCAGTACTCGAACCCGATGGCCGGCGCCGCCGGGTTCACGGCCGGGCACGTCCTCTACCCGAGCATGGAGCTCGGCGCCGCCTACGACAAGGCGATGCAGACCCAGGTCTTCGACCCGCTCGGCATGAAGTCGACGACCTTCGACTACGCGCAGGCGCTCGCGCGGCAACCACGCCGTGCCCGCACTCGCCCGACATCGACGGCAAGCCCGCGCTCGCGGTGATGGAGCTCGAACTACTCGGTCATCCCGCTGCGGCCGGCGGGCGCGGCGTGGAGCGACGTTCGCGACATGCTGCGGTACGTCCAGATGGAGCTCGACCAGGGCAAGCTGCCGGACGGCAAGACCGTACATCGCGAAGGAGCCGCTGCTCGAGCGGCGCGTCGCCCAGGTGCCGATCGGCAAGGACGAGACCTACGGGATGGGGCTCATGGTCGACACCGACGTACGGGATCCCGGTCGTCCACCACGGCGGCGACATGATCGGCTTCCACAGCGACATGATGTGGCTGCCCGGGCCAGAACGTGGGCGCGGTCGTCCTGACCAACGCGGATCCCGGCTGGATCCTCCGCACGCAGTTCCGGCGCAAGCTCCTCGAGGTGCTGTTCGACGGCAAGCCCGAGGCGGACGCCCAGGTCGCCGCGCAGGGCAAGACGTTCTACGAGGAGCTCGCCGCCGAGCGCAAGCTCATGACGGTGCCGGCCGACGCCGCGGAAGGCGCGAAGCTCGCGCCGCAGTACACGAACCCGGCGCTCGGCGAGATCGCGGTCAGCGCACCCCGGCGGCACGACGGTCTTCGACTTCGGCGAGTGGAAGAGCGCGATGGCGTCGCGCAAGAACCCCGACGGCACGGTCTCGTTCCTGACCACGGCGCCCGGGATCGAGGGCTTCGAGTTCGTCGTCGGCTCCGGGCCGAAAAGAAGACCCTCGTCATCCGCGACGCCCAGCACGAGTACGTCTTCGAGGCGAAGTGACATGCTCTACGTCCTGGCCTTCCTGATCGGCGTCACAGCGGGGCTGCGCACGATGACGCCCCCGGCGATCGTCAGCTGGGCGGCCCGAGTGGGCTGGCTCAAGCTCGCGGGAACGCCGCTCGCGTTCCTCGGCGCGGCGGTGACGCCGTGGATCTTCACGGTGGCGGCGATCGGGGAGCTCATCGCCGACAAGCTTCCGAAGACCGGGAGCCGCAAGGCGCCGGGCCCCTTCATCGCGCGGATCGTGATGGGGAGTCTGTGCGGGGCCGCGATCGGAGCGTCGGCGTCCGGTGGAAGCCTCGTCGGGGGGCTCGTGGCAGGCGCGCTCGGCGCGGTCGCGGGGACCTTCGGCGGCTACGAGTTCCGGGCGCGGCTTGCCCGCGCGGCCGGGAAGGACCTGCCGATCGCCCTGCTGGAGGACGCGATCGCGATCGGCCTCGCGTTGTTCGCCGTCACGCGCTTGCGCTGACGGAATCCCCGCCGGGAGGAGCGAGCTCGCCGAGCAGGGTCGGCAGCAGCTCCGACACGGTCGGATGGATGTGCATCGCGCGCTGGATCAGCGTGTAGGGCGCGCGCGCGTACATCACGTCGAGCATCGAGTGGATGACCTCGTCGCCGCCGACGCCGAGGATCGCCGCGCCGAGGATCTCCTGCGTGTCGGCGTCGACGACGACCTTCATGAAGCCCAGCGTCTCGCCCTTCTCGACCGCGCGCCCGACCCGCGTCATCGGGCGCTTGCCGACGAGCGCCTTGCGTCCGGACGCGCGGCCTCGTCCTCGGTCATGCCGACGCGGCCGAGCGGCGGATCGATGAACAGCGCATAGGTCGTGATGCGGTCGCGTGACGCGGCGGCGCTCGTTGTCGAGCAGGTTGGCGGCGACGATCTCGAAGTCGTTGTAGGCGGTGTGCGTGAAGGCGCCCTGGCCGTTGCAGTCGCCCAGCGCCCAGATGCCCGGGCACGTTGGTGCGCAACTGCGTCGTCGACCATGATGAAGCCGCGCTCGTCACGGCGACGCCGGCGTTCTCGAGGCCGAGGTCGTCGGTGTTCGGGCGCGCGGCCGACGGCGAGCAGCAGGTGCGAGCCGCGCACGTCGCGGCGGCCGCTCCGCGCAGTCGACGCCGACCACGATGCCGTCGCCGGCGCTTGGCGACGCGCGATGCACTCCGCGCCGGTCCGCACGGCGATCCCCTCGCGCTCCAGGATGTCGCGGATCGCCGGCCGACACATCTTCGTCCTCGCGCGCGATCAGCCGCGGCGCCATCTCGACGACGGTGACCTGGCTGCCGAAGCGGCGGTACATCTGCCCGAACTCGAGGCCGATGTAGCTGCCGCCGACGACGATCAGGTGCTCGGGCAGGAAGTCGACCTCCATCATGGAGCTGTTGGTCGAAGTACGGCACGCTCATCGAGCCCGGGCAGTCGGCGGCACGAGCGCCCGTCCGCCGACGTTGATGAAGATCCTGTCCGGCGTCGAGGCAGCTCGTCGCCGACGCGCACGTTCGCGCGGCGACTCGAAGCGGGCGTGGCCCTGATAGACGGTGCACGTTCTGCAGTGCCGCTCAGCCAGGCCTCGACGCCGTTCGCGAGTCGGCCGAGATCTCGTCCTTGCGCGCCTTGACCGCGCTTCATGTCGACCGCGACGGCTCCGCCGACGTCGACGCCGTATTCGGCGGCGCGGCGCGCCAGGTGCGCGGCGTAGGCGCTGGCGACGAGCGTCTTGGTCGGCATGCAGCCGGTGTTGACGCAGGTGCCGCCGAACCGCTCGCGCTCGATGATGGCGACCTTCATGCCGGCGCCGGCGAGCCGGGCGGCGAGCGAGGGGCCGGCCTGGCCGGTGCCGATGACGATGGCGTCGTAGCGCTCGTTCATTGCCACCGCAACGTATACGAAACCTCGGTGGTTCTCCAACGTACCTATTGCGTTCCCATAGGAATCCCGCGATGATTCCTATGGGGGAGCCATAGGAATGAACGAAAAGACCGACAAGACCGACGTCTGGCAGGGGACCCTGGCCCTGATGGTGCTGAAGACTCTGGAGGCGATGGGTCCGCTCCACGGGTACGGCATCGCGCGCCGGATCGAGCAGACGAGCGGCGGCCGCCTGTCGCTGAACTACGGGACGCTCTACCCGGCGCTCCTGAAGCTCGAGCAGGAAGGCTTCGTCGCCGCGGCATGGGGCGTTTCCGAGAACAACCGGCGCGCCCGTTTCTATCGGCTGACGCGCGCCGGTCTGAAGCAGCTCAAGAAGGAGACCGGCGAGTGGGAGAAGACCACGGCGATCCTGGCGCGCTTCCTCAATCCGCAGGAGGGCCGGTGATCCGGAGCCTCCGCGCGTTTTTCCTTCGCCTCGCCGGATCCTTCGGCGGCGGCCGGAAGGACCGCGAGCTCGGCGAAGAGCTCGAGAGCCACATCCAAATGCACGTCGAGGAAAAAGTGCGCTCGGGCATGGACGAGCGCGACGCTCGGCGTGAGGCGGTCCAGAAGCTCGGCGGCGTCGACGTCACGAAGGAGAGTTGGCGGGACCGGCGGAGTCTCCCGTTCCTCCAGGAGCTCAAGCAGGACCTGCGCTACGCCGCGCGCATGCTCCGGAAGAGCCCGGGCTTCACCGCCGTGACGGTCGTGACGCTCGCCCTGGGGATCGGAGGAGCCACGGCGATCTTCACCGTCGTCCACGGCGTTCTGATCGCGCGCCTGCCGTTCCGGGACTCCGATCGCCTCGTCGCCGTCTGGGAAGAGAACGCGGACCGGCCCGGCCGGCGCAACGTCGTCGGTCCCGCGAACTTCATTCGGTGGACCGAGCGCGCGACCGTCTTCTCCGGGATGACCGCGCTGTACGACTGGCGCGTGAGCCTGACCGGACGCGCCCGTCCGGAGGAGCTCATCGCGCAGACCGTGACATCGAACTTCTTCACGACGCTCGGCGTCGAGCCGATCCTGGGTCGGGCCTTCGCGTCCGACGAGGGTCCCAAGGGACACGATGCGGTCACGGTCCTCTCATGGGGCACGTGGCAGAGGCTCTTCGGCGGCGATCCGTCGATCGTCGGTCGGGCGATCCTGTTGAACGGCCAGCCGGTCACGGTGATCGGGATCGCGCCCCGCGACTTCGGGTTTTTCCTGAAGGCCGGCTCGCTCACGGGGAAGCCTCCCGACCTGTGGCTGCCGTTTGCGTTCGACGCAAAGTCGCGCGAGCCTCGCGGCCGCTACATGTCCGCCTTCGCGCGGCGGAAGGACGGCGTTTCGCTGACCCAGGCGCGGACCCAGATGAGGGCCATCGCGTCCAGCCTCGCGGCCGAGCTGCCCCGCTGGGACAAAGGATGGACCGTCGGGCTCTTCCCGATCCGCGACGACGTTTCCGGAGACATGCGGCCGGCGCTCGCGGTTCTCTCCGGAGCGGTCGGATTCGTTCTGCTGATCGTGTGCGTGAACGTGGCGAACCTGCTCCTGGCTCGGGGAATGGCGCGCCGCCAGGAGATGGCGATCCGCACCGCTCTGGGAGCAGCCCGATCGCGGGTCGTCCGGCAGCTCTTGACCGAGAGTCTGCTCCTTTCGATCCTCGGCGGTATCGCCGGATGGTGGGTCGCGCGGGCCGGCGTCGGGCTGCTGACCGCGTGGAGCCCGGTGGATCCCACGGTTCTTGCGCGAATCCGGCTGTCGGTACCCGTGCTGGCCTTTGCCGTGCTGGTGTCGGTTTTCACCGCGGTCTTGAGCGGCCTCGCACCGGCGTTCGAAAGCTCGCGCGAAGGCCTGGCCGATGCGCTCAAGGAGGGCGCCCGCACCGGCGGAGGAAGCGCGCGGGCGCGCCGGCTGCGTCAGACGCTGGTCATCGCGGAAGTGGCGCTCGCCGCCGTGTTGCTGGTCGGCGCCGGTCTGCTGCTGCGGAGCTTCGCGCACGTCGCCCGGATCGATCCCGGGTTCGACGCACGGGGAATCCTGACGGCGCGCGTCACGCTCCACGGGAAAACCTACGAAGAGGACGAGCCCGCGATGGCGTTCTTTCGCGGTGTCCTCGAGCGTGCGCGGGCGCTGCCCGGAGCGAAATCGGCCGGCATGGTGAGCTACCTGCCTCTGGCCGGCCTGGGTGCGGCCACCGACTTCACGATCGTCGGCCGCCCGGAGCCGGCCCCCGGCGAGGAGCCGACGACCGACGTGCGCGTGTGCGACGACGCGTACTTCGCCGCGATGAAGATTCCTCTGTTGAAGGGCCGGTTCTTCGAGGAGCGGGAGCAGCGGGTCAAGTCCAACGTCGTCGTGGTCAGTGAGGCCTTCGCCCGCCAGTATTTCCCGGACGGCGACGCCATTGGCCAGAAAGTCGTGATCCACATGTCCGACAAGCCGGAACCGACCGAGATCGTCGGAATCGTCGGGAACGTGCGGTACGAAAACCTGACGACGGAGTCGCGTCCGTCCGCATACTGGCCGCATCCCCAGCTCGTCTATAGCGCAATGACGTTCGTCATCCGCACGGACGGGGATCCGAAGATCCTGGCCGCGCCTCTCGAGGCGGCGGTGCACGCCGTCGACAAGGACACGCCGCTGGCGGAAGTCAAGACGATGGAGCAGTGGGTGGGTTCCGCGCTCTCCCGCGCGCGCTTCAACGCGATGCTCCTGTCGATCTTCGGAGGCGTGGCGCTTCTGCTCGCCGCCGTCGGAATCTACGGCGTGATGTCCTACGTGGTCGGACAGCGGCGGCCCGAGATCGGAATCCGGCTCGCACTCGGCGCGACCGAGCGGGAGATCCTGCGGATGATCGTCGCGGGAGGCGCCCGGCTCGTGGTCGTCGGCCTTCTCATCGGTGTCCCGGTGGCGCTCGTGCTGTCGCGGTTCCTGTCCTCGCTTCTGTACGAGACCTCGCGATCGGATCCCGGCACGCTCGGCGCCGTGGTGGGCGCGCTCGGAGCGGCGGCCGTCGCGGCGAGCGTCGTCCCGGCCTGGCGCGCGTCGCGCGTCGAGCCGGTCGAGGCGTTGCGAAGTTAGATCCGCCGCTTCGCTTTCATTCCCCCCGGATCGCGGCGATCGGGTCGAGGCGAAGGGCGCGCAGCGCGGGCCCCAGACAGCCGGCGACCGTCATTCCGAACGCGGCCGCGACGGCGGCGAGAAGGGTGGGCGCATCGGCGGGGGAAAGGCCGGCCAGCAGCGCCTGCATCGCGCGCCCCGCGGCGCCCGCCAGCAGGACTCCGACGAGCGTGCCGATTGCGGCAAGGGCCAGGCCTCGCCGGACGACCATGTCGACGATGTTCCGCGGCTGCGCGCCGAGAGCAACGCGGACGCCGATCTCGCGCTGGCGTTGCGAAACCGTGAATGCGAGCAATCCATGGATCCCGATCCCCGCGAGCAGCAGCGCGATGGATGCGAACGCCAGGAGCGCCCGGGCCTGCACCCGCCGCGGATTGCTGTCCGCCTCGACGATGTCGGAGAGTGTCCGCACGTCGGAGATGGGGATCTGTGGATCGGTCCGCGCGATGATCTCCCGGAGGGCCGGAAGCAGGGTCGCCGGGGCGACGGAGGCCCGGACGACGAGATGCTTCGGAACGAACCAGCCGAGGTTGCCGTCGTCCATCTGTCGGTAAGGGAGGTAGACCTGCGGCTCGCTTTCCCGCTCCAGACCGCGCACGCGGACGTCGCCGACGACGCCGACGACCGTGCGCTCTTCGAACGCGAAGCGGAAACGCTTTCCGAGGGGGTTCTGACCCGGAAAGTTCTGCTTGACGAAGGATTCGCTGACGAGAGCGACGCGAGGCGCGGCCAGCGTATCGGTTTCTGCGAGGCTCCGGCCGGCGCGAATGGGAACGCCGAGGGCCGGGAAGACGCCCGGGGAGGCGAAGCGCAGGCTCGCGACGCGCGAGGTGGGCGCGTCGGGTGGCTCGCCCGTGGCCACGACCGGCCAGATGCCGCCGGCCATCATCATGGGCAGGAAGCTGATGACGCCGGCGTCGACGACGCCGGGCAACGCCCGCGTTTCGGAAACGATCCGGTCGTAGAAAACCTGGCGACGCGCGGTCGTCTCGTACTTCGGGAAGGGGAGCGAGGTTCCGAGCGTCAGGACGTTCTCGGGGCGGAATCCGGGGTCGACGCCCTGGAGCTTCCACAGAGCGCGGACCAGAAGGCCCGCTCCTGCGAGCAACGCCACCGAGGCCGCCACCTCCGCGATGACGAGCGTCGAGCGGAGCCTTTCCGCCGCCCGGCCCGAGCCGGCCCGCTCGCCCTCGGCGAGCGAGCCCGCGCGGGTGTCACCGCAGGCCTTGAGCGCCGGAAGGACGCCGAACGCAACGCCGGTCACCGTCGTCAGGACCGCTGCGAAGAGGAGGATCCGCGGATCGACGGCCGGCGCGCCCATGAACGGAATCGTTCCGGGCAAGAGCCGTGCGAGAAGCGGCGTGGCGGCCGCCGCGAACGCGACGCCGAGGATTCCTCCAGCCAGGGCGAGAAGGAGGCTCTCGGTCAGAAGCTGCCGGAGGAGCCTCTCCCGCCCGGCGCCGAGGGCCGCGCGCACAGCCAGCTCCCTGCGGCGGGCAATGGCCCGGACGAGAAGGAGGTTCGCGAGATTCGTGCAGGCGATCAGGAGCACGGCGAGCGCGGCGCCGAAGAGGGCCGTCACGAGAAGGCGCGATTGATTCGAGAGGCGGCTGCTGATGGGATTGACGGTGGCGCCGTTCTTCGCGTTGTCCTTCGGATATGCGCGCTCGAGCGCCGCCGCGACGCCTCGCATCTCGGCGCGGGCCGCCGCGAGCGTGACTCCGGGCCTCATGCGGGCGACGACCTTCAGCCAGCTGTTCGTCCGATCCTGGAACTGGTCCTCCGCGAAACGGGTCGGAATCCAGAACCGGATCTGACGGCTGGGATACGCGAAGTCCGGCGGCATGACGCCGATGATGGTGAAGGGCTCGTCGTCGAGGAGGACGGAGCGGCCGAGCGCTGCGGGATCGGCGGCGAACTGGCCCCGCCAGAGCGCGTCGGAAAGGACGAGCGTGCCCGGCGCTCCTGCGCGGTCGTCGTCGACGGAGAACACTCGTCCGAGCGCGGGCGGCGTTCCCAACAGCGGCAGGAGCTCGTGCGTCACGGCCTCTCCGTCGAGGCGCCGCGGCTCGCCCTCGCCGACGAGGTTGACCGACTGGTTGTGGCTCGCCCCGATCGCGGCGAACGAGCGACTCATGCGCTGCCAGTCGCGGAAGTTGGGCGGCGAGACCTCCATCTCCCGGTATCCGCGGAAGGATTGATCCTGCCAGAGGTGGACGAGCCGGTCCGGTTGCGGAAACGGAAGCGGCCGCAGAAGGGCGTAGTCCAGGATCGCGAAGGTCGCGGTCGTCGCGCCGATCCCCAACGCGGCGACGAGGATGGCCGTCGCCGCAAATCCCGGAGAGCGGCGGAGCGAGCGGCCGGTGTGGAGCACGTCCTGACGGAGGAAGTCTCCGTGAACGCGCAGCGCGTTGAAGAGTACGTCGGGGAGCGCCGCCAGCCAGAGCGCCAGGCGGCCCGCCGGCCCGCCGGCGTCGCGCAGGCGCCGCGCGAAGACGGCGCACATCTCCTCGCCGTACTCGCCTCGAAACGAGGCGGGGAAGGCGAAGAGGAGAGCCCGGTAGAGGCGCATCACGCCTTCTGCGGCTCGAAGCCGCTGGCTCGCGCGAGCTTCAGCAGCGACGCCAGGCGGGTCGCCTCGGCGCGCGCGACGGCCGTCCCGAACGGCGTGATCCGGTAGTACCTCCGCCTCTCGTCGTCCTCCTCGGGCGCCGGGCGCTCCCGGGTCTCGATGAGAAGGCCCTGCTCGAGCATCCGCTGGATCGAGCGGTAGAGAGTTCCGGCGGACAGCTTGACGTCGCCGCCGGTGCGCCGCTCCACCTCGCGGAGGATCGCGTAGCCATGGCGATCCTCTTCGGCGACGGCCATGAGGATATGAAACGTCGCGGAGGGAAGCGGCAGGAGCGATTCGATCTCGGCGCGAGAGGTCATCGACGCCACTATAGCCAGTCAGGCTATATTGTCAATGGACATAACGAGCGTGCGCCGCCGCGAAGGCGGATCGACGCGTGATACGTTTTGCCGGCCATGAAAACCGCACAGACCTTCGCGATCGGATTCCGTCGCCTTCCGAGAGTGGGCCGCACGCCAGGGCTCGTGGCCCTGGCGATCAACGAAGCCGGAGGCGCCAAGCCGCCGCGAAAGCTTGGGGCCCTGACCGACGCCGCGTTGCGGGGGAGGCTGGCGCACTGGAACCTCCACTCGGCCAACGAAGTGGCCGCGATTCGCCAGGCTCTCCTCACGGACGATGGGCAGATCACAGTCCAAGAGGCCTGGGCAGGTCTGGGCAACTGCCTCCAGTTCTGGCACGACTTCTCGGGCTCGAACATTCGTGCCGTCGAGTGGACCTGCGAGCGGTGTTCGGCCGTCAACCGCGAGAACGTGGGATCCAGCGTGGGCGAAACCTATTCGCGCGCTTGCAAGTGTGGAAAGATCAAGCGAATCACGACGACCTCCTACATTCCCCAGATGCGGTGACTCTCGCCCGGCGGCATTCTCGGGCGCCGGATCCCCCTTCCCATTTCCGGGCGCTCGGGCTTGACACGGACGCCTCGTTATATGAATATGAATTCAGGTTCATATGAAACGGGCGCTCCTGTACGGCCTCGTCCTCTGGCTCGTCGGAACGGCCGGAATCCGGATGGGCGGATACCGTCTGCTCGACGCGCGAGCGCCCGACCACGCCCTGCTGCTCTACGCCGTCAGCTTCGCCGCGATGGCGTTCGTCGTTCCGCGAATCTGCCGCGCTCTGGGGCTCCAAAGGGACGATTGGTTCGCCGCCGCGACCCTGCTGATGCTGCCGACTCTGATCCTCGATCCGGTCTCTTGCGTCTTCTTCGCGCGCATGTTCCCGGGAGCGGACCCCGCGGCGGCCGGGATCTTCGGCGGTTGGATGCTGTCGTTCTGCGGCGGAGCCGTCACCGGCGTCTGGATGCGCCGCTGACCGAAGCGCTCCGCCCGCCCTCGCTGCGCACGAATGAGCGGGCTCCGCCGAGCCCCGCCAGGCGCGGAGCATCGAGAAGCGTCGAAAGCTGCTCGAAGCCGGTCGCCGGCTCTTCGCGGCGAAGGGATACGCGGAGGTCTCGATCGCCGAGATCACCGCCGAGGCTGGTGTGGCGGCGGGAGGCTTCTACCAGCACTTCTCCTCGAAGCGGCAGTTCCTCGTCCTGTTGATGGAAGAGTTTCTCGGGAGACTGGCCGGCCTGGATCTGCGCGGCGCGGGCGGCGGCGACCCGGCGTCGGCCTTGACGGGCTTCCTGACGCGCGCGTTCCGGGCGGATGTCGACGCCTACGGAGTCGTGCGCGCCTGGAGGGAGGCCGCCCTCGCGGATGCCGAGCTCGGGCGGATGGAGGGCGAGATCCAGGACTGGACCGATGCCCGGGTTCTCGCCGTGTTCCGGCAGCTTTCGAAGCTGCCGGGCGCTCGCCCCGAAAGGGACCTGCCGGCATTCGCCCGGATGATGAACCGGCACTTCTGGTCGCTGCTCGCGCGCGGAGCCGTGGCCTCCCGCCGGGACCTCGAGCGCGAGATTCGCGTCGCTGCGGTCGCGATCCACCACTACCTGTTCACCGACTTGCGTTGAGAGCGCCGGTCGCGCCCGGCCTCTTTACGGCTCCGCCGGGAGCGGCAGGGACGCCTGACCCAGGACGTAGCGCCAGCCGTTCTTCGTCTTCACGTACGTGTCGCTGAACCAGAGCTTCCTCTCGATGGGCTTGCCCTCGCTCGTGCCTTTGATCCACAGGAGCGCGGTAACGACGGCCGTGTCGCCCCAGACGCGGACGTGCTGCTCGAGCTCGTCCTGCTTCTCGTAGATCGTCGTCTTGTCGCGCGCTTCCTTGAGGAGTTCGGCCTTCGTGAAGGTCTTGCCTCTTCCGGTGACCAGCACGAAGTCGTCGGCCAGGATGAGGTTCATCGTCGCCGCGTCGTTGCTCTTGACGGCGGCCTGGTACCGGGCGTCGAGTGTCGCGACGTCCTTCGCGGCGTCTTCGGCGGTCTGTCCATGGAGCAGCGATGCAGCCAGCCAGCCGGCGGCCAGGAGCCCGGGAACGATGCCGTTGAATTTCATGCGATCCTCTCCTTCCATCTCACGACAAGCGATCCGTGGATCCGGTTGCGGCTCAGGTTGAAAGTAGCGCGACGGTTCCCAGGCCTCCGTCCGCGCAGACGCTCGCGACCGCACGGCTGCCGGCGGGCATCGCGGCGAGCTCCCGAACGGCCTGGCTCAGGATGCGGGCTCCGGTGGCACCGAACGGGTGCCCGAGGGCGATCGAGCCGCCGTTGGGGTTGACGCGCTCGCGGGGGAACCGGCCGAACGTGTGGGGGACGCCGGCTTTCTCTCGCACGTACGCCGGGTCCTCGAGGCCCGCGATGTTGCAGAGGACTTGAGCGGCGAACGCCTCGTGGATCTCCCAGAGGTCGACGTCCTCGTACTTCATCCCATGCCGTGCCAGCAGGCGCGGGATCGCCACGACGGGAGCCATCAGGAGGCCTTCGTGGAAGATGTCCACGGCGGCCATTTCCCGGTCGACGAGTCTTACCCGGGGCAGCGACGCGGGCAGGCGAGAGAGCCCTTCCTCCGTCGCGACCCAGACCGCGGCGGCTCCGTCGGTCAGCGGGGAGCTGTTGCCCGCGGTCAACGTTCCGTGGACACGGTCGAACGCGGGCTTCAAAGCCGCGAGCTTTTCCGGCGACGTGTCGCGGCGCGGGAACTGATCCCGGTCGAGGCCGTCGACCGGCACGGCGTCCGCGAAGAAGCCGCGGTCCTGAGCGGCGACGGCCTTCCGATGACTCTCGATCGCATATTCGTCCTGTTCGCGCCGGCCGATCTTCCAGGTCTTTGCCATGTCTTCGCAGTGCTCGCCCATGCTTTTGCCGGTCACGCGGTTCTTGACCTCGGGGACATAGAGGCGCATGTCGCGGGGGCGAACCGCTCCCAGAGCCTCGAGGCGGCGCGACGGCTTTCGCGCCTGCATCACGCGCCGGAGCTTGACGGAGAGACTCGGCGAGAGTCCGACCTGGATGCGGCTCAGGCTCTCGGATCCGCCGACGAGCGCCAGAGCGGGCCCTCCGCGCCGCAGCATTCCGGCGGCCTCGAAGGCGCCGGCCATACTCGTGCAGCACTGGAGGATGGTCGTGAACGTCGGAACGTGCGGGTCGAGGCCCGACTCGAGCCAGACCTCGCGGGCGAGATTGCTGTAGAGAAGCGTCGTCGCGACCCACCCCCAGACGCCGAGGTCGATCGGCCCGGCGGCCTGCGCGGCCATGGCCTGCGCGACCGGTACGGCGAGGCCCAGCGCGTCGCGTCCCGCCAGAGGACCGTCGACGCGAGCGAAGGGCGTCCGGAGCCCCGCCGCCAGCCACACGGTGCGGTTTTCAGCGCTCATCGCCGTGGAGTGACGACGCTACTTCCGGATCGAGACGACTGCAAGACAAGCTGGACACGGCGTTGCGGCACCGGCATATGATGCCGCGGACAGGGGAGGTGACACTTGCTCCAACCTACCCCGGCGAAACCCAAACAATCGCTGACATTGCTCCTGTGGGTGGCGGCGCTCTTCCTGCCCATCGCGTCGAGAGCGGCGGCGCAGACGATCCAGCCTCCCTACGACACTACATACACACTCACCGACCTGGGGGCCGTTCCCTCGCTGCCGACGCCCTACGGCGGACTCGACTTTCTGCCGGGTAATCCGAACGTCCTCGTCGTCGGAGGCAGCGCCAACAACTCCCTGGGAGCGCTCTACACGATCGGAGTCGTGCGCAACGGGTCGAGCCAGATCGTCGGCTTCACCGGATCCGCCACCCTCTTCTCCGATGGACAGTTCAACGACGGCGGAGTCGTGTTCGGCCCCGGCGGCGTCCTCTTCTACGCGCGTTATCCCAACAACGAAATCGGTCAGGTCCGCCCCGGCAGCGCAACGACCGACAAGGTCGTGGACCTGACGCCGCTGGGGGTGAGCTCGTCGGTGGGGGCGCTCTTCTTCGTGCCCGGCGGGTTTCCCGGAGCCGGACAGCTCAAGATCGTCTCCTACACGACCGCCGACTGGTACACGGCCTCGTACGCTCCGGACGGCTCCGGGACGTACAACATCACGTCCCCCGTCCTGAACACGACCATCCAGGGAGGCCCGGAAGGGTTCATCTACGTGCCCGTCGGCTCGCCCGTCTTTCCCGCCAACAGCATGCTCGTTTCGGAGTACGACAGCGACGTCGTCAGCGTCTACCAGTTCGACGGGAGTGGAAACCCGGTTCCGGCGACTCGGGCCCTGTTCGTCAATGGTCTGACAGGGGCCGAGGGAGCCGTGATCGATCCCCTGACGGGAGACTTTCTCTTTTCGACGTTCGGGGCCACGAATCACGTCATCGTCGTGCGGGGCTTCGCGCTCCCCGCGACGCCGACGCCGACACCGACGCCGGGGGGGCCGACTCCCACGCCACTTCCGACCGGGGTTCCCGTCCCGACTCCGACTCCGATCCCGGGAGGGCCCACGGCCGATGTCCCCACGCTCTCCGGCGCGATGCTCGGGGTGCTCGGCCTCCTGCTGGCGGCCGTCGCGATCTTCGTCATTCGTCGCTGGTAGGCGTTGCTCCGGGCGAGGTCGGACGAGGCGCCGAGCGCATCTTCCGGTCGCGCACGAGGCGGACGTGCTGGGCGAGCGTGTAGAGGACCCGCGCCTGATAGGACGGCACCCACGTCTCGCGCACCCGACGTTCCAGACGGGCGAGGTCTCCGGCGATTTCTTCATCGGGCGCACCCGCGCTCTCGCGCGCTTCGATGGCGCGCAGCTCCCGGTAGAGATGGTTCAGCTGCAGGTTGATCCACGCCGCGATCCCGGCCGGAATCAGGCGTGCCAGCGGATAGACGATGCCGGCGAGAGGCACGATCACGAGGAGAAGCCGGGTCGCGAAGACCCACAGCCAGAACGGCAGGTGTCTCTGCAGGAACGTGCCGCCGGACTTGTAGTAGGTGCGCGCCTCCTCCGACAGCGGCACGTCGACGGGCTCGGCCTCGGGAAACTCGCCCGGCCGGCGGAGAATGCCGGGGCCCGAGTGGATCTTCTGGGCGGCCTCCAGAAAGAGGAACTGGATCGCGGGATGCAGGTCTTCGCGCACCAGCAGGCTCGAAGCGGAGGCCACCAGCGGCGTGTCGCGCGGCGGGCGATTTGCGGCCAGGTCTCCGACGCCCATGGGAAGAATGATTTTGCGGAGGAACGGGAAGTGGGCGATGTAGGCGTCGGCGCGTACGAATCCCATCAGATTCACGGATTCCGCGGTGAGCAGCTTCCGGACGACCGACGCGTCCGCGCCGGTGAGCATGCAGGCGCAGTCGATCTCCCCTCGCATCAGCGCGTCGTAGCCCTGGGCCGGCGAGAAGCCGGAGCTCCTCACCGACGGCGTGAGCCCGTTGATGTCGAGGAGTTTCGTCATGAGGGCGTGAGTTCCGCCGCCCTCCGGGCCGATCGACAGGCGCTTGCCGCGAAGCTCCTGGGCCTCGGTCGGTTGGATCCCCGTGCAGAAGATCCAGAGGGGCTCGTAGCTGAGCGTGCCGAGCGACACGATGTCGGGCGATTGCGCCTCGGTCGTCAGTCCGCCGGACGCGAACCCGGCTCCGACCCGGGCCTTCGGATCCTCGAGGAGCTTGAGATTCTCGACGTCTCCGGAAGTGGAGCGAAGCTCGAGACGGATGCCCTCCCGGGCGAAGGCGGCCCGATAGCGCTCGGCCCACTCGCGGTACGTGCTTCCCTCGGGGCCGGTCGCCATCACCACGTGGCGTGGCGGGAACGCCCGTCCGAGGAGGAAAAACGCCCAGACGACGCTGGCGGCGATCACGCACGCCGCGAGGGCCAGCAGCCACGGATGTCGCTTCGGAGGCGTCGTCATTTCCAGTCGTTGCCGGGTAGCCCCCGACAGTCTATGCGCTGCGGGTCCGCGGCCGTCGAACGGCAGTTATAAACTCTGGCCGCCCACGAGGAGCGCGTCGTGGACCTCGAAACCGGCAACATGGCAAGCACGGGCCGCTGGACGGACGCGGTCTTCCGCAGCCGCAGGGGTGCGCCCGCCGGCGCCCTCACCGTCGGTGTGCTGCCGGGGGAGGGAATCGGCCCCGAAGTCATCTCGGTGGCACTGTCGGTCCTTTCCGCAGTCGAAGCCGCCAACGGCGCGCGGTTCGAGGTCCGCACCGGGGGGGCCATCGGGCACGATGCCGAGCGGCGAACCGGCCGCCCGTTGACCGACGAGGTGTCGGCCTTCTGCGAAGACGTGTTCGAGAAGGGCGGCGCGATTCTGGCCGGACCCGGAGGCGGGCGATTCGTCTACGACTTGCGCCGGCGCTTCGATCTCTTCTGCAAGCTGTCCCCGGTGCGGCCGATCGAGCCGCTGCTCGAGGCCGGGCGCTTGAAGGTGCGCGCCGTGGTCGGGGCCGACGTTCTCGTCGTCCGCGAGAACACCGGGGGCGAATACCTCGGGGAGTGGCTCGAGACGAGCGACGGCCGCGAAGGCCGCGTCTGCGTGCATTCCTATCGGTACTCCGAGCGCCAGGTGCGCCGGCTTCTGGCCGTGGCGGCGGCCCTGGCCGCGGGACGACGGCGGCGTCTCGACGTGATCGTCAAGGACGGAGGCATCCCCGGAGTCAGCGGACTCTGGAGAGACCTCGGAAGGGAAGCCGCCGCGAAGGCGCATGTCGACGTTCGCTTCGTGGACATCGATCTGGCCGCCTATCGCCTGATCCAGGATCCCCTGTCCTTCGACGTGATCGCGGCGTCGAACCTGTTTGGCGATGTGCTCGCCGACGTCGGAGCCGTGCTCGTGTCCTCGCGCGGAATGTCCTTCTCCGGAAACTTCTCGGAAGAGGGCGCGGCCGTGTATCAGACCAATCACGGATCCGCGCTGGACATCGCTGGCCAGGGACGCGCGAACCCGATCGGACAGGTGGCGTCGCTGGCGATGATGCTGCGCGAGAGCTTCGGTCTCGCCCGCGAGGCGCGCTGGATCGAGACCGGCGTGGCCGACGTGCTCGAGCGGGGGTTTCGCACGTTCGACATCGCCGAGCCGGGGGCGCGCGTGTGCGGGACGGCGGAGCTGGGGGAGCGCATCGCCGCCGCCGTCGCCGAGAAGGCGCGCGCGGCGGAATGAAGCCGGTCCTTCTCCTCATCGACCTGCAGAACGACTTCCTGGACGCTCCGGGGCTCGAGCCCGAGCGGTCCGCGGTGGTGCGCCAGGCCGCCCGTCTGCTCTGCGGGGCCCGGGCCCGGGGCATGACGGTGGTGCACGCCGTCACGTCGGTGGACGCCGGCGGCGTCGACCGCATGCCGCACTGGAAGGCCGCGGGAACCTGGAAGTGCATGCGCGGCACGCTCGGTCACGAGGCGCCGGCCGAGATCGCGCCGTCCGGACGGGAGGAAGTCGTTTCGAAGACCTTTTTCTCGGCATTCTCCGTTCCCGGCGCTCGACGCCGTCCTGTCGCGCGCCGGCGCGGACACGCTGCTGGTTGCGGGCGTGCACCTCCACGGCTGTGTGCGCGCCACGGTCCTCGACGCGTACCAGCGCGGCTACGAGGTCTGGATCGCCGAGGATGCCGTCGCGAGCGACGACCCGCTTCATGCCGCGGTCACGCGGCGGTACCTCGAGGGACGCGCCGCGCGCTTTGCTTCGGTGGAGGAGTTGCTCGCACGGCTGGGCGGGAATGTTCCGGGAATCCTTCTGCATCGCAGTCCCCGCGACACGACGGAAGTCCTCTTCTCGGTTCCGATGTCGGGCGCGGCGGAGGCGGCCGCGGCGGGACTCGCCGCCCGCGAAGCGGGGGAGGCCTGGCGCCAAGCTCCTCCCGCGGGGCGGGCGTCGCGGCTCTCCGGGCTGGCGGACAGGCTCGAGGCGGAGGCATCCGACCTCGGCAGGCAACTGGCTGTGGAGCTCGGAAAGCCGATCTCTCTCGGGGAGGAGGAGGTGCGGCGCGCCGCGGCGCTCATCCGCAACGCCGCGAAGCTGCGCTTCGAGGACGGACGCGGCGATTCCGGCTCCCGGTACCGCCGCGTACCTCTTGGCGTCGTCGCCGCCGTCACTCCCTGGAATAATCCGGTCGCGATCCCGTGGGGCAAGATCGCGCCCGCACTGGTTCTCGGCAACACGGTCGTGTGGAAGCCGTCGCCCGCGGGCACGGGCCTCGCGCGGCGCACTCTCGAGATGGCCCGGGACGCCGGCATTCCCGAAGGGGTCCTGGGTCTCTTGACCGGAGACCACCGCACGGCGGCCGCGTTGATGAGCGATCCGCGCATCGACGCCGTGTCGCTGACGGGCTCCTCCGCGGCGGGCTGGGCCGCGCAGGAGATCTGCGCGCGCCGGCGCATCCCGCTCCAGGCGGAGCTCGGCGGGAACAACGCGGCGATCGTCTGGGAAGGCGGCGGACGTCGCGAGGGCGGCCGCGCTCGTCGCGCGAGGCGCGTTCGCATTTGCGGGACAGCGCTGCACCGCGAACCGTCGCGCGGTCGTGCAGGACGCGCTCTTCGACCGCTTCCTGGAGAGGCTGGCCGGCGAGGCGGCCGCGCTCGTGTGGGGGGATCCTCTGGACCGCGCGACGGAAGTCGGTCCTCTCGTGTCGGTGGAAGCGAGGGACCGCGTGGCGGAGACCGTCGAGCGCGCCGCCGCCGGCGCCGAGAGGGTCGTCGTTCCGCACGCGGCGAGCGCGGACGCGGCGTCGCTCTCCGCGGCCGGCGCGTACTATCCCCCCACGGTCGTCGTCGGGCCCGCGCACGAGAGCCCGATCGTCCAGGAAGAGACATTCGGTCCGGTCCTCGTCGTGGAGAGGGCGGACCGCTTCGACGAGGCGATGTATCTGGCCAACGGCGTGCGTCAGGGGCTGGTCGCGGCGCTCTTCTCCGGGCCGGGGCCCTGGCGCGAAGAGTTCGATCGCGCAGCGGAAGCCGGGATCCTCAAGTGGAACGCTTCGACGGCCGATGCCGACGCGTCCGCTCCCTTCGGGGGCTGGAAGGCCTCGGGCCTGGGTCCGCCGGAGCACGGACCCGGCAACGTGGAGTTCTACGGCCGTCTTCAGGCGATCTACGGAGAGAGGTAGAGGGTAGCGTGGCGACCGCGCGCCGCGCGTCTCCCGACTTCGAGCCTCCGGGTTTCGAGCGCGCGGAGATCGAGGGATCGATCCCGGAGCGATTCGAGAGGGTCGCCCGCGCGTTTGCATCGCGGCCCGCGGTCCGCGAAGCGGGCCGCGTCACGACGTACGCGGAGCTGGCGGACGCGGCGGGCCGCGTGAGGCGCCGGCTGGCGGAATGGCCGGGCGACGCGGAGAAACCCGTGGCGCTGCTCCTGGCTCCGGGCGCGCCTCTCTTCGCCGCGATGCTGGGGACGCTCGGCGCGGGCCGCTTCTACGTTCCCCTGGATCCGCGCCTTCCGGCCGCCCGGCTCGAAGCCATCGCCCGCCGGGCCGACGCCGCGGCCGTGATTGCGGACGCGGACTCCGCGCTGCTCGCCGAGCGCCTCGGAGGCGCCGCGCCGGTCTGGCGCGTGGAGGACATGCTCGCCGCCCCGACGGCGAACGCAGCCGCGGGCGGAATCACTCCGGACGATCTCGCCTACGTGCTCTTCACGTCGGGATCCACGGGCGAGCCCAAGGGCGTTCTGCAGAGTCATCGCAACCTTCTCCACAACGTGCGCAAGCTTGCGGCGGCGCTGGCTCTGACGCCGGCGGATCGCCTGACTCTGCTGTCCTCCCCGAGCTTCGGGGCGTCGGTGTCCGACGTCTTCGGGGCCCTGCTGACCGGCGCTTCGATCTGCCCGTACGCGCTCGCCGGCGACGGCCTGCGCCGCTTGCCCGCGTATCTCGAAGCCGAAGCGATCACGGTCTATCACTCGGTGCCGAGCGTCTTTCGTAGCTTCGCCGCGACGCTGAACGGAAGCGAGAATCTCTCGAGCCTGCGGGCCGTCCGGCTGGGCGGCGAGCCGGTTCTCGCCTCCGATCTGGATCTCTACAAGAATCGGTTCCCGAGAGGCTGCCGGTTCCACGTCAGCCTCGGCGCCACCGAGCTTCACTTCATCCGCCACTGGTCCGCCGGCCACGACACGCCCTGGCCGGGTGGGGTTCCGCTCGGATACGCGGTCGACGAGACGGACGTCGTCCTTCTCGACGAAGACGGCCGGGAGAGCGAAGGGGAAGGAGAGATCGCGATCGTGGCGCGAACCCTCGCCGTTGGTTACTGGAAGGACCCCGCGGGTACCGCTGCCGCGTTTCGCCCGGTCGCCGGCAGGCCCGGATTCCGGATGTATCGCACCGGAGACCTCGGCCGGATGCTCCCGGATGGCTGCCTGCTGCACGCCGGCCGCAAGGACGCGCGTCTCAAAATCCGAGGACACCGCGTGGAGATCGCAGAGGTCGAGGCCGCGCTGCTCTCCGTGCCGGGCGTTCGCGAGGCGGCGGTCGAGGGACGAAATCGCGCGGAAGGATCGCGCCTGGTCGCGTGGATCGTGCTCGATCCCCGCGAGCGCGTCGGCGTCGCACAACTCCGCCGGTCGCTCTCGGAGAGCGTGGGAGCCGCGCTGGTGCCGTCCGCGTTCGTGTTCCTCGACGCGTTGCCGCGCACGGCCTCCGGAAAGATCGACCGGAAATCCCTGCCCGAACCGGACGGCTTGCGTCCCGCGCTCTCGACGCCTTTCGCCTCGCCCCGGAATCCCGCCGAGGACCTCGCCGCGGGGGCTTTCGCCCGGGTGCTCGGACTCGACCGCGTGGGCGTCGACGACGATTTCTTCGAGCTCGGCGGGGACTCTCTCTCGGCCGTGGAGCTGCTGGCCGGGCTCTCCGACCGTCTCGGCGCCGAGTTGACCGCAGCCGATCTGCTCGAGGCGCCGACGCCGGCGGGTCTGGCCGCGCGGGCACGCGCGGAATCGGCAGCAGCCGCTCCGGGCGTCGTGCGCCTGGGCGGCGGCGAGGGAAGGGAAGTCTTCGTCGTGCCGGGCGGAGGGGGAGACGGCGAGGATCTCTTCGCCGCGCGACGTCTCGCGCGGCTGGCAGGCGGCGCGCACTCCTTCTATTGCTTCCGCTCGGGGCGGGCGCCGCATCCCGCGGTCGAGGAAATGGCGGACCGATGCGTCCGGACGATGCGGGAGATCGCACCTCGGGGACCGTACCGGATCATCGGCGACTGCGTCGGCGGTATTCTCGCCGTCGCGATCGCGCGGAACCTGCGCGCTCGGGGAGAAGCGGTCGCGCTCCTCGCGCTCCTCGACACGCCCTATCCGGCCGCCGCGAGGCGGCTTCGCGGCTGGCTCTCGGCGCACGTTCCCTGGACGGAACGGCTGTCGAAGCGCGCGCGCTACTTCTTCGGCCGCCTCCGGTATCACACCGGCGTTCTGCGGGCGCTGCCGCGGGGGCGCGTGGGCTACGCGCTGAGGATGGCGGGGGTGGGAGCCCGCGGCGTGGCTGCGCCGGCGACCGCGCGGCAGCAGGAGGCTCTCGAGCGGCGCGCGTCCTACGTCGGGACGCTCCTCGCGTGGCGCCCTTCGGCTTATGACGGCGCGATCCACGTGATCGAGAGCGAGGAAGCCGCACGCCGCGGCTTCGGGGAGGCGTGGAAGAAACTCGCCGCGCGCGGGCCCGTCGTTCGGGTCCCCGGCGACCACAAGGATCTGATCCTGGAGAACGGAGAGCGCGTGGCGGCCGCGCTCGCCGGCTGGCTCGCCGAAGCCCGCTAGCCGGAGCCTCCCCACTTCTCTTCGAATCGTTTTCGGTTCTCTTCGTAGACCCGCAGGTACTCGTCGCGGCCGAGCCGCCGAAACGACGCCATCTGCCAGTGATGGACGAAGGCGTCGCGGGCGCAGCGGATCTCCCAGCCCCGTTCGCGCGCCCGGCGGTTGTAGTCTCCGTCTTCGAACAGGCCCACGCCGAAGCGTTCGTCGAGAAGTCCGACATCCTGCAGCACGGTCCGGCGCAGAGCCACGCAGAAGAAGGCGAGCATCGAGATCGGAAACGCCTCGCCGTCGTGCGTTCGCATCCAGTCCGCGGCCCATGCCGGCATGCCGGCGAGGTCTCCGTAGCCGACCTCGACGCGCGCCTCGTTGGCGATCGCGTTGGTCACCGGACCGACGAGACCCAGCTTCGGATCGCGCGAGAGATGCCCCACCAGCGCCGTCGCCCAGCCCCGCGGCACGACGGTGTCGTTGTTGAGGAGGACGAGGTGGGCGCCGGAAGCCTCGGAGAGTCCGATGTTGGCGGCGGCCGGAAATCCCCGGTTCGTGCCGAGCTGGACGACGCGAAGGTCCGCATGCCGCTCGGCCATCTCGTCGAGAAGGCCGATCGTGCCGTCCGAGGAGGCGTTGTCGACGACCAGGATCTCGCGATTGGGCCATTCGGTGCGGGCGAGAAGGCTCTGGAGGCAGAGGCGATTGAGGTCGCGGTTGTTGTACGTGACCACGACGACGGACAGCTTCGGGAACGCCACGCGGAGAGCCGCCGAGGTTTCTTCGAGACTGCGCCAGGAGCCGTCGGCGACGACGGCCCAGGCCCGCTCCGCCCGAAATCGGCCCGCGAGCGCTTCGCGAGCGGAATCGCGCACGATCGCCACGGTCGCTCCCAGGCTGAAGTCCTTGCGCAGAGCATCCAGGCCCTCGAACGCCTGGCCCTCGCGCAGCGAGACGTCGTACTGGCGCGGCTCTGCCTCCGTGGCGAGATAGGCCGGATCGTCGGCTCGGTCGGCCGCGCCGACGCGGAAAACGCGGTGACCCGCCCGGGCGAGCTCCCTCGCGCGGTCTTCCCCGACCGGCGGGCCCGGAGCGTCGAAGAGCACGATCTCGTGCCGGTCGTCGATGACGGGCGGCGCGGCGCGGGCCGCGGCCGAAGGCGCCGCGTCCTCGCCCACCCAGTCGCCGGCAGGCCGCCCCCTCAGGCGGCGCCAGGCTCGGCGCGGCAGCGACAAAAGGCACGCAAACCCGGGCACCGCGTCGCTCGTCACGCGACGATTCTATTGGGGTCAGGTCTTGCCTTTGAACGAACGACCTCGCCGCTCAGATGGTCAAAGACAAGACCTGACCCCATTCCAAGGACTGGAGCCGGTTCCGGCTGCTAGTCTCGGCGGTCCGAGAGGGGAGGCGTGCATGAGACGTCGGACCGTTCGTTCCATCGCGACCGCGTGCGTGGTCGCAGTTGCCGTGGCCGGTGCACTCGCCGCGGCGCCCGGGCCCGCGCCATTGCCGACGCTGCTCGCTCCGGGAGTCATCAGCACCGGCGACATCGAGTTTGCGCCCGCCTTCGAAGCCGACGGAAAGACGGTCTACTTCTGCAAGGGAAGCCCCGGAATGAAGCGCGTGATGTGGATCGTGGTCTCGCGGCTTCGCGACGGCTCATGGACGAAGCCCGAGATCGCTCCCTTTTCCGGGCGCTACTCGGACATCGACCCGACGTTCTCGCCCGACGGCAAACAGCTCTTCTTCGCGTCGACGCGGCCGACCGAGGGAACGGAGCCGCGCAAGGATTTCGATCTCTGGGTCGTCGAGCGCCAGGGGGCCGGCTGGGGAGAGCCGCGCCACCTCGGCGCCCCCGTCAACAGCTCGGGTTCCGAGTCGACGACCTCGGTCACCGCCGACGGTACGCTCTACTTCGCCTCGGCGGGCCGGGACGGCGGCCGCGCCGGACGGCGCCTCTTTCGATCCCGGCGCGTCGACGGCCGATACCAGGCTCCCGAGCCCCTTCCGCCGCCGATCGATGCGGGCGAAGAGGAGTCCAACCAGTATCTGCCTCCCGACGGCAGCTACATGATCTTTGTCTCGAAGCGGCCGGGGGCGAAGGAGACGGCGCTCTTTCTGTCGCGCCCGAAGGACGGAGGGTGGACCGAGCCGGTCAACCTGGGCGAGCAGTGGAACGCCGGCTACGGACCCTACACGCCGCTCGTGGCACCGGAAGGAAAGACGTTCTACTTCACCAGCCAGAAAGGCGTCTTCGACCATTTGCCCGTGGCGCCGATGTCCTACGACAACTTCCTCGAAGCGATCCGCAGACCCGGCAACGGTCTCGGCGACATCTACGCGATGCCGGTCGAGGCCCTCGCGGTTCCGCTGCGCGCGGCGCCCTGACGCATCCCTACGGGACGATGTGGATCATCCCGATCATGTTCTCGTGCTCGTCCGGCGGCCCGCACATCGTGTTGCTGCACTTGATGTTGTAGTCACCGGGCGTATCCGGCGTGATGTATTGAATCGGTAGCGCGCCGTTTGGGGGTATGAGGATCCCCCCCTGCAATCCGATCGCGTCGACCGGGAAGAGCTCGTGGGGTTCCGCACCTTCGGGATCCCCGGTGAAGACGAATACCTGGTAAGTCGTTCCCACGTGCAGCGTGATCTCGTTGTCGCCGCAGGGGTCGGGGCAGACGGTGGGACACGAGAAGGGTGGAGGACACCACTTCCACCGCCACTGGGTCGCCCGGAGAGAGATGAACGTGGGCGTCGGGACCGGCGTGATCGTTGGGGTCGGTGTGATCGTCGGCGTCGGGGTGATCGTCGGCGTTGGCGTGATCGTGGGCGTCCATGTCGGCGCCGACGTGCGCGTCTGCGTCGGTGTGCGGGTCGGTCCGGTCGGCGTGCGCGTCGGTGTCGCGGTGGGTCCGGCGGGGGTCCTGGACGCCCCACGCGGCGGAACGTCGCGCGGCTGACCTCTCTGCGGCCCCTCCACGACCTGCCGGAGGGGAGACTCGGCGTCCGCGCCGGAGCGCGCCGGCAGAGCCGGGAAGCCCGTCGTGTCGCTTCCCTCGCGCGCCGGGCCCGACCTCTCGTCGTAGATCTCGACGTGTCCCGTCGAGACATCGCGAACCGTCAGGACGTAAGGAAGCGGCGACATCGCGGTCCAGTAGATCCCGTAGTCGCCGCCCCTTCCGGCATCGGCGACCTGAACCGTGAAGTCGAGGCTCTCGCCGCCGTCTTCGGCGTCGGAGAAACGAAATCCGCCGTAGAGGTCGGTCCGGGCCGAGGCCCGCGCCGCCGTGGCCGCGCTCGTCTGCGGATCGAAGACCGCGAGCTGGATCTCGAAGGGATGCGACCCATTCAGGCGGAGTGTGTCCTCGGGGGAAACGACGAGGTCTCTCTCCACGGTCGTTCCCCGCGAGGTCAGGCGGACCGTGTACGTCCCGGGCGAGGCCCAGCCGTGCGAAGGCGCGGCCGCCTCGGAGGAGTCGCCGTCGCCGAAATCCCACAGCCAGGCGATCCCGGCGGCCGCCTCCCGCGACGTCTCGAGCAGCCGCACGGACTGTCCTGCGACCGGGTTCGGCGGCAGGACTTCGATGGAAAACGGAGGGCGGGGAGACGCCGCAGCGAGCCATGCGCCGGCCAGCGCGGCGAGGGGAAGAGCGACGGTTCTAAAGACGCGGCGCATCCGTCCTTCGAGCGATGAAAGCGGGGGCGGCCGGATGGCCACCCCCGCGAGTCAAGTCTCAGCAGCCTGCCGGAGGAGCCGCCATGAAGCCGACGTCGAGCGTCGGGAAGTTGTCCTTGAGCGGGAAGACCGAGCCCATGTCGAGATCGGCGACGCCGAACCACTTGCAGAGCGTCGCGCCGTACTGGTCCGACGCGGTCGTCGGGATCCAGCGGCCGCGGCCGTTCGAGCCGCTGTTCGTCGTGTCGTCCGGTCCGCCATTGACGAGCGCCGGGAAGATCGAGCCCGTCGAGCCGTTGGGCGTTCCGTAGAAATTGCCGCCGTTGACGCCGTCGCCCATCACGAAGTAGTGCCCGCCCCAGCCGTGGTCCGAGCCGACCGAAGTGCCCGAGCCCGAGGGCGAGAGCGTGCGGCCGAAGTCCGAGAGGGTGAACGTCGTGATCTTGTCCTGGAGGCCGAGCTCCAGCGTCGCGTTGTAGAACGCCGCCAGGGCCTGGGACAGCGTCGTGAACAGGTTGCCCTGGTCGGTGAGCTGGTCCTGGTGGGTGTCGAAGCCGCCCTGGGAGACGAAGAAGATCTGGCGCTGGAGGTTGACCGAGGGCGAGGTCTGGTTGAGCTTGATGACCTTGGCGACCTGCTTGAGCTGGTTGCCCAGGCCCGTGTTCGGAAAGACCGTTGTGATCACCGGGTCCGAGGAGAACGACGCGCTGATGTCCACCGCCTGCTGGGTCGTCTGGCTGGCGGCGTTGATCATGGCCGCCGTGTTGTCGATTGTCCGGAGGTAGTCCATGGAGGCGCGGCGCTCGGTCGAGCCCGTGCCGGTGAAGCCGTTGAGGACGAGGACGCTCGTCAGCGACCCCGTCCCGATCGAGAGGGGCCGCTTCAGGCCGATGCAGAAGGTCGAGGCGCCTGAGATCGAGGTGATCGTCGGGAAGCCGGCGCCCGCCGCGTTGCAGTCCGAGATGGCGTCGGCGGCGCGTCCGCCCCAGCCCGTCGCGATCTTGATGTCGGAGCGCCCGCTCTGAAACGCCTGGACCTGGTCCGAGTGGGAGAACAGGGCGTAGGGCTTCTTCTTGGTGTTGCTCATGTACTCGGACTGCGTCATCGGCTCGACGAGGGGACCGACGTTGGTGACGACGGCGAGCTTGTTGTTGTTGAACAGGGACTGCAGCTCGGGCATGTTCGGGTGGAAGCCGAAGGACTGGCCCGGCGTGCTCGGCGGGTTGTTGATCGCCAGGAGGCTGGCCTGCGGTATCGCGAGCCCGGCGCCGTTGCGCGCGTTGTAGTAGTTCGTGTAACCCGTGGCATCCGTCGGGATGACCATGTTGTTGCCGTCGTTGCCGCCGTTCAGGAACACGCACACGAGCGCCCGATAGTTGGGCGTGATCGTGTTCTGCGTCGCGAACATGTTGGCGAGGCCGAACTGGCGCACCGTCCCCTGGAACGCGGCGGCGCTCAGGGTCGCGCAGGTCGTCCGGATCAGGAAGTCCCGTCTGCTATGGCTCATGGCGTTACCTCTGGACCTGGTACTGCGACGCGGTCGCGACCAGATAAAGCGCCTGGCGGGCGCGCAACAACGTGGACGCGGCGGGAACCGCGCTGACGGCCGTCTCGATCGACGCCCGCATCTCGTCGGACATGGCCCCGTGCATCATGAGGCGGTTGAGGCGGTCCACCAGGTTCTGAGGGCTGGCGGCGAGGAGCTGAAGCTCCGTCAGATCGATGGCGGTTCCGTTGGGCGCGTTGCAGGAGTTCGCGCCGCACGACACGGCGATCGAAGAAAACACGACCGTGTTGATGAAGTTGGCGCGCTTGAGCGACGTCGAAGCGTCCATGATCCCGAACTCGGGGCCCAGCAGGCCGGCCGAGGCCGGCGGCGCGAAGTAGTCCTGCGGGAAGTAGGAGAACACCGTGTTGGGACGGAAGATCTCCTGGGCCATGGCCTGCGTCTGCGGCTGGATGTACCCGTCGCTCTGCGACGCGCGGTTGGCCGACATGGCGTCGAACGCGCGAAGCACGTTGAGGGCGTAGATTGCAGGTTCCTTGAGCTTGCCGTAGTTGGGGTCGCTCGTGGCGGTCCGGGCCTCCGGATCCAGCAGCACGGCCTTGACCATCGCCCAGATCGAGCCCCGCTGGCCGGAGCCGTTGTCGTTGAAGAAGCCGGCCACGCGCTCGACGTAGGCGGAGCTCGGGTTCGAGGTGACCAGGGAGTGGATCAGCTCCCGCGCGAGGTACGGCCCCATGTTCGGGTGGTTGAAGATGGCGTCGATCGCCTGGTTGAGGTCCGTGGCTGCGGGCTGTCCCGCCGCGATCACCGTCGGCGAGCCGTCGCCCGTCTGGTTCGGAAGGAAGCCGGCGAACAGGGTCTTGGAGGTCTGGTCGTGGCGGTCCTCCTGGTTCGAGCCGTTCTTGTGGATCGGCATCGGGTTCAGGAAGTCGCCCGTGTTGTCCGTGTCGCCGAGCAGCGTGACCGAGACCTGCGGGATGTACCAGCCGGTGAACACGAGCTTGAGCTGGTCGATCACGCTCTGGTCGTAGGAGGGCAGGGGAAGGCCGGTGATCTGGTCGTTCTGCGTCGTGCCGTCCTGGTTGAGCAGATCCGTCCCGATCGAGAACAGCTGCATGATCTCGCGCGCGTAGTTCTCGTTCGGATTGGTCTTGGTGCTCGTGGACATGTTGAGGAACGCGCCCATCGCCGGGTTCAGCGTCAGGTTGGAGAGGATGTCCCGGTAGTTGCCCAACGCGTTGGCGTTCAGGGTGTTCAGGTAGGGAGCGACCTGGCTCGGGACCGTGATCGTGTTCGTCGAGACCACGTCCAGCTTGTGGAGCGCGAAGAACACTCGCTGGCGGAGCTGGTCGGATCCGTACATCCCGTTCTTGAAGAACGTCGTGTACAGCGGCCAGGTCGTGTAGTTGTCGCGGTGGCAGAAGATGTCGCAGGCGTCGGGCTCGTTGTCCGGCACCAGGGGCAGCGCCGGATAGGCCGAGGGCGCCGCCGAATACTGGGCCGCGAGCCACGGCAGGATGCCGGTGCCGAGGAGGCCCGAGATCTCCTGATCCTTCGGGCCCCAGGTGGCCTGCTCGAGGAAGCGGATCGCCTCCGAGCGATGGAACGTCTTGGCCAGGAAGACGGCCATCTGGCCGCGCGTGACCGGGTTGTTGGGGCAGTAGCTGTTTCCGCCGCATCCGCTCGTGATCCAGAGACGCGCCATCTCCTCGACGTACGGAGCGAGCGGGATCGAGATCGGAACGTCGGCGAAGACGCCGGTCGCGGCCGCCGGCGCGTAGCCGGGGCCGTGGTAGACCTTGAGGAGGAACGCGGCCATCTGCGCGCGCGTCACCGACGAGCCCGGGCAGTAGCGCAGGGGATTCGTCGCGCAGCCGCCCGTGACCCCCTCGGCGTAGAGCTGCTCGATCCAGTCCGCCGCGAAATCGCCCGCGCCCACGTCGGTGAAGACGGTGCCCGTGGCGGGCGGAGGGCGCGTACGCCGAACCGTGCTCGGCGCGAAGCAGGAAGACGGCCATCTGCGCGCGGGTCACCGGGGAGCTCGGGCAGTAGTTGCCGCCGCCGCAGCCCGACGTGATGCCGTCGCGAATGATCGTCTCGACCGGAGCGTGGAAGGGGCTCGCCTGCGGCACGTCGATGAAGTCTGCAAACCAGCCTTTTGTCAGGACGCCCGACGGACCGCCCGGGTTCGACACGATGACGTCGTACAGGGCGCCCGCGGTGCGCGTGGGCGAGGTCGTGCCGATTCTCGTCGAGTTCGTGACCGCCGCGCTGACCGGGATGCCCCCGATCGTGACCGTCGCGCCCGGATCGAACTGATTGCCGACGAGGTTGATCGCCGTTCCGCCGCCCGCCGGCCCCGAGGTCCCGTACATGTAGGCGAGCTGGAATGGTGTCGACCCGAGAGCAATTCCCGCGGACATGAGTCCGAGGGTCACGAGAACCGCCGCCGCGCAACGCCCGGCGCCTCTCGCGATTGAGTGAGGATGGTCCGCTCGGAGAAAGGGTTTTTCTCTCATCGGCACTCGTCCTTTCTGACAGCCGAACAACAAACGTGAGTTTTGGTGTGGCGAGATTCTAGGCGGTGCGCCATGTCACCCGGGGTGATCGAAGTCACAACAGTTGTAAGAAACCGGTGCAAAGTGCAGATGAGACTACGCTCGAAGCCTCAAGGTTTACGACTGACCTCTCGGGCCGAAAGAGGGACAGGGGCCGGCGGAAGTCGCTTGCTGTCAGCGAGGACAGTGTTCGAACGATCTGCCGAGCCCGATAATGGACGAACCGATTCCGATATGTGCAATTCGCATTTCTCGCGTTGCCGGATCGCCGCGATTCTTCTCCTCGCGGCCGCGCCCGCCGGCGCCTCCTGGACCTCGGCTGTGCAGATCGCCAGGGCGATGGCGATGGCGCCGCGTATCGAGGCGGGGCTGCCCGGGCCGCCTCCGCTCTTTCCGCCGACGAACTGGTGGAACACCGAGATCTCCGCGGCTCCGGTCGATTCCGGATCGGCGGCGTTTCTCTCCTACGTCAATCAGGGAGGCGTCAAGCGCCTGCATCCCGACTTCGGCGGCACACTCGCCGACGGCGTTTCGATCTACGGATTTCCCTACGGCGTCGTCGACGGCTCGCAGGCCAAGCTCGCCGTCCAGTTCGACCAGGCCGACGAATCCGACGGCGTGACGCATCCCGGGAACGTGTCCTATCCCTTCTACCCGATTCCGAACGAAGCGATCACGCAAGCGCACTGGGTGGAGGGCGGGGATCCCGGAAACATTGACGATCGCGCGGACGAGGACCGCCACCTCCTGATCGTCGACCGGGACAACCGGCATCTCTACGAGCTCTACAACGTCTTCTACGACGGCAGCCAGTGGCTGGCCTACTCGGGAGCGTTCTGGGATCTCTCGACCAACGACCGGCGCCCCGACGGCTGGACGTCCGCCGATGCCGCGGGCCTCGCCATCCTGCCGGGGCTCGTGCGCTACGACGAAGTCTTCGGCCCGGGCGAGATCCGGCACGCGTTCCGCTTCACCGTGCGGCACACGAAGGGCTACGTCTATCCCGCGTCGCACCTGGCCGGGACGCAGGTCGACGGCGCGCTGCCGATGGGCGCGCGGCTCCGGCTGAAGGCGAGCAAAGACATTTCCGGCTACGCGCCGGAGATCCAGAAGATCTTCCGGGCCATGAAGACGTACGGCCTGATCGTGGCCGACAACGGCACGGACATGTACATCTCCGGAACCTGGGATACGCGCTGGGACAACGACGTCTTGAATCCGGCCTTCGACGATCTGACCGCGAGCGACTTCGAGGTCGTGGCGCTCGGATGGGAGCCGCCGCTGGCTCCGGCTCTCTCCGTGGACGCGCAGGCGTCGGCGGGGTCCGACGGCAACGGCGTCTTCGAGCCGGGGGAAACGGTTCCCGTCGCTCCGTCGTGGGTCAACCCCGCGGCGGGCGGTGTCGCGTTGAACGGTGCGGCGTCGGCCTTCACGGGGCCGGCCGGCGCGACCTACACGATCGCCGACGCGTCGTCCTCGTACGGATCGCCCGCGCAGGGCGTCGAGACCAGCTGCGCGCAGGCCGGCGGCAACTGCCTCGCGCTCTCTGTATCCAATCCGTCGCTGCGTCCGGCAACGCACTGGGACGCCACGTTTCTCGAGACGATCAACACCACCGCCGCGAAGACGTGGACCGTGCACGTGGGCGCAAGCTTCGCGGACGTGCCCGTCTCCGATCCGTTCTACGCGAAGATCGAGACGCTCCTGCACTCCGGCGTGACCGCCGGCTGTAGTCCGACTCAGTACTGCCCTGGCGACTCCATCACCCGGGCGCAGATGGCGGTGTTCCTGTTGAAGGGCAAGCTCGGCGCCGCCTACGCGCCTCCCTCGGCCTCCGGAACGATGTTCACCGACGTGCCGAGCGGCGCCTTCGCCGCCGGCTGGATCGAGGACCTCGCCGGAAGCGGCATCTCGGCCGGCTGCGGCGGTTCGTACTTCTGCCCGGATTCTCCGGTGACTCGGGCGCAGATGGCGGTCTTCCTCCTGAAAGCCAGGCACGGGAGCTCCTGGGTTCCACCGGCGGCATCCGGCGTCTTCGCCGACGTTCCGGTGTCGAGCCCGTACGCGCCGTGGATCGAGGCTCTGGCGTCGGAAGGCATCACCGCGGGTTGCGGCGGCCCCAACTACTGTCCCGACAGCCCCAACACGCGCGCCCAGATGGCCGCGTTCATCACCGCGACATTCGGCCTGACGCTGTACGGGCCATAGATGGGGTCAGGTCTGGATTTTGTCCTCTAGAAGCTTGAGGGAGAAAGTCCAGACCTGACCCCACGCTTGCCCTTCCAGTAGACCGCGATCCCCGCTGCCAGCATCACGACCGTCAGGCCCACGACCTTCACGACCGCGCGCGTCGGGTGGAGCTCGTTCTCCGACGGATAGAGGGCGAGAACGATCGAGGCGATCGTGGTGAAGAAGCCGAGCGCGCCCAGCGCCGCGATCATGCGCCGGCCGCCCGGAATCCGGAAGCCGGGGCTCTGCGCTTCGCCGCGCAGCTTGATGGCGGCGGCGAAGAGGAACAGGAACGGGATGAAGTACCAGATGATCGTCATCGAGACCAGCGCGTCGTAGGCGCCGCGCACCGAGGTCCCGGCCTGGCCGAGGAAGATGAAGACCGCCGTGATCAGCGCCTGCCACGCGAGCGCGACGTACGGGGATCCCCACTTGGGGTGAACGCGGCCGAATCCCTCCGGAAGGTAGTGGTCGATTCCGGCTACGAACGGAATCCGCGCCACCGACGCGAGCCACGCGCCGACGCTGCCGAGCGCCGTCAGCGTGACGAGAACGGCGGCCACCGCCGAGGCGCCCGTCAGGCCCAGGCGCGCCTCGAACTCCTGGATCGCCTGCATCACGCCGAAGAGGCTGCTGACCTCGGAGGCGGGCTTCGCGACGAGCACGGCCACCGTTCCGCCGAGATACACGAGGAGGATGAGCGGCAGCGACAGGAGGATGGCGCGCGGCACGGTGCGCGCGGCATCGCGGATCTCGGCGCCCATGAACGACGGCGCCTCCAGGCCGGTCAGTGCGAACGCGATGGTCGACCAGAAGATGATGTCTTTCAGGTGCGTCGCCGGCAGGAGCGAAGCCGTCGAGAAGGACGTCGCCGAGCCGAACCGCAGCCACGCCGCCGCGCCCAGGCCGATGAGCAGCGCCGTGGCGAGCCAGCGCGCGATCGCGCCGGCGTTGGACAGCCACTTCCCGTACTCGAGGCCGACGACGTTCAGGACGGTTCCGAGCAGGAGGCCGGCCATCGACGCCGCGATGAAGTAAGGGGCGTTGCCCGAGAGCCCGAGCCAGCGGGCCCCGCCGGCGTAGAGCGCGTTGCCTGCCATGAAGTAGAGCACCGCCGGAAAGTACGGAAGATTCGACATCCAGTAGGACCAGCCCGTCAGAAAACCCGAGAAGTCTCCGAAGGCGACCTTGGTCCAGACATACAAGCCTCCCTCGTCCGGGTGTCTGGAAGACATCGCGATGACGGAGAACGCCAGCGGTACGGCCATCGCGAAGAAGCCGATGATCCAGACGACGACGGCCGACGCGCCGCCGGCGGCCGCGGTGGCGACCCACTGCAGGTTCGTGCCGGCGGTGACGAGGAGGAAGATGACGTCCCGAAGCCCCATCGCCTGATGGAGGCCGCGAGGCGAACCGGTCGCGTTTCGAGCGGAATCGATGCGCGGAGCTTACCGTTATCTCAACGCGCGCGTCAGCAGCTCGTGAAAGTGGTGCACGCCGTTCTCGCGCAGGACCGAGTACCGGCCGCGGCGGTAGGTGCGCGAGCGCATCCCGCGGTGGACGGCCTCGCAGATCGCGATGTCCTCCTGCTGGACCTGGTCGCGAGAACGCGAACGAGCGCGCGAACTCCTCGGCGACGCCGGGGCTGTTGGGCTCCAGCACGTACCACTCGAAGCGCGTCAGCGTTTTCTCGGGTCCCAGCGGCAGGATGATGTTGGTCTGCAGATTGTCGGGGTAGAGGTTGAGCATCAGGTTGGGAAAGACCCAGTAGTAGAGGGCTTCGGGCGCGGCGCCCTCGGCGAGGTTGCGGCGGTAGAGCGAGTCCTCGTTCTTCGAGCGGATGGGCGCGTGCTGCTTCGAGTGGTAAGGGGCCGTCTCGACCCGATAGGCGCGGTAGTCGAGCTCCTTGAAGAGCTCCGGGTGCACGATCGGGATGTGGTACCCCTCGAGGTAGTTGTCCACGTAGACCTTCCAGTTGCACGCGACCTCGTAGTCGTGCTTCTTGAAGAGCCGCATGTGCTGGAGGGGAAGGGGGGCGGTCTCTTCCGGAATCGAGCCGAGCACCTCCTTGAGGGCCGGCGTCGTGGCGTCGAGGCATACGAACAGAAACGGTCCCCACGTCTCCACGCGCGCCGAGGGCAGATTCTGCTCCGACTTCTCGAAACAGCGCACGCCGTCCCACTCGGGCGTGGTCAGGAGCTTTCCATCCAGGCCGTAGGTCCAGCCGTGATAGCCGCACATGAGCGACTTGCGGTGGCCCGATCCGCGCGCGACGGGGCCGGCGCGGTGGCGGCAGACGTTGGAAAACGCATGCAGGGCGCCGTCGTCGGCGCGCGTCACGACCAGGGGCTCGTCCGCCACCGTGCAGGTGAAGTAGTCGCCGGCGAGCGCGACCTGCTCGGAGTGACCGACGAGCTGCCAGGTCTTCGCGAAAATCCGGTCCTGTTCGCGCTCGAGGACGGCCGGATCGCGGTACCAGGACGAGGGGATGGTCTGCGCCGTAGAGAGGTCCGCATCGAAGGTGAAATCGACCGCCATGGCTACTTCTCCCTGCGTCCTCCTCGCGCGCCCGCCGATCGCCTCGGCGCGCGGGTCGCGATCGCGCTCTCCAGCAGCTCCAGGAACTGCTGAATGCGCGCCGCGGTCTTCTCCGCCCGGTTTCCCTGACGCGAGAAGAGACCCGGGTCCAGCTCCTCCGTCAGCAGCGCGTCCTGGAAGCGCTCGACGGTCCACTCGATCATCGAGACGATCATCTCCTCGTCGATGTCGTCGCGGACTTCGCCGCGCTCGACTCCCATGCGCACGAAGGCGGCCGTGCCGTACGGATCGCGGTCGCGCAGGAAACGGTTGATCTCCTGGCGCAGCCGCAGGTCCGTGCCGTAGTTGCCCAGAAGCGCGACGCGGTAGGGCACCCAGTTTTCGCGTACGAGGCGGTCGGTCCGCTCCAGCCAGTAGCGGAGCGTCCCGAAGAACCCCTTCGCGGTCACGGCCGGAGGCGCGTCGAGATAGGCGGAGAAGGACGCCACGGCCTTCTGGTAGGCCGCCAGAAACAGACCCTCCTTGCTTCCGAAATGCTGGAAGACCGAACCCTTGGCGATCGACAGCTCGCTGGCGATGTCCTCGATGCGCGCGGCGTGGTAGCCGCGCTCGGCGAAGTGCCGCATCGCCGTCTCGAGGATCCGGGTGCGCTTGGCCTCCGAGCGCGGGCCCGTCAGAAACGGCGGCTGTCCGGGAGTGGCGGAACGAAGCTCGTTGGTTTTCATGACTTCGAGTCAGCATATGAAGATCATGCGGAGAAAGCAACCGTGGTAACTTACCGCGGTCTGGATCTCCGCATATGACTGAACGTCACGCTCAGGGTCGAGCCTGGGACGCGGTCGTCGTGGGAGCGGGCCACAACGGTCTGACGGCGGCGGCCTATCTCGCCAAGTCGGGCCTCTCCACACTCGTGCTCGAGCGTCGCCCGATCGTGGGGGGCGCGTGCGTGACCGAGGAGATCGCCCCGGGCTGTCGCGCGTCGACGACGTCGTACATCGCGAGCATGCTGCGCCCGGAAGTCATTCGAGACTTGGACCTGGGGGGCGAGGGCCTTCGGATGGTTCCGTGCGATCCGCTTCTTCTGGTTCCGTTCGCCGACGGTACGGCGGCGGCGTGGTGGTCCGACCGCGAGCGGACGGTCGAGGAGCTCGCGCGGCTGTCGGAGACCGACGCGCGCACGTTTGTGCGCGTGGACGACGAGTTGAAACGCCTGGCGCGCTACCTCCAGCCCTTCTTCCTCGAGCCTCCTCCCGACGTCGGCGCCCGGGGTGTCGCGGGTCTTTTCGAGGCGCTGCGCGTGAGAAAGCGCTTCCGCGGGATTTCCGGCGGCGAGATCGGCCGCATGGTCGCTTTCCTGACGGGAAGCCTCGGCGACTTCCTGGATCGCAACTACCAGTCCGAGAAGATCAAGACACTCTTTCTCGCCAACAATGTCTACGGGAAGCACGGCGGGCCTTACTCGCCGGGCACGGCTCTGGGATTGCTCTTTCATCTGCTCTCCGGAGGCGAGCACGATCTGCAGGGCTTCTACGGGCACGTCATCGGAGGGATGGGAGCGATCACGCAGGCCATGGCTTCGGCCGCTCGCCGCCTCGGAGCCGAAATCCGGACGCGGGCCTCGGTGGCGCGCATTGCGGTGCGCGACGGTCGGGCGCGCGGCGTCGTCCTCGACGACGGAGAAGAGATCTCCGCGCGCGTGGTCGTCTCCAACGCCGATCCCAAGCGCACGTTCCTCGGGTTGATCGAACCGTCGGCGCTTCCCGAGGAGTTCCGCAGCGCGATCGCGGGCATCAAGATGGACGGGCCGTGCGCCAAGGTCAACCTGGTCCTCTCCGAGGAGCCGTGGCTGACGGCGATGCCGAAAGACTTCACACGTCCGCAGCGCTCGCTCTTCACGCTGGTGCCGTCGCTCGAGTTCGCCGAGCGCTGCTACGCCATCGCACGGCAGGGAGAGATCCCGGAGGAGCTCTGGGTGGACTGCGTCGTCGCGACCAACGTGGACCCGTCGCTGGCTCCCGAGGGCCGCCACGTCATGACCTGTTTCGTGCAGTACGTGCCGTACCGGCTCCGCGAGGGAACGTGGGACGAGAACCGCGAGCTTCTCGGCGATCGCGTCGTCCGCAAGATCGGGGAGTACGCCCCCAACGTCCCGCGCGCGGTCGTCGCGCGGCAGGTCCTGACGCCTCTCGATCTCGAGCGGACTTACGGCCTGACGGAGGGCAACATCTTTCACGGGGACCTGTCGCTCGAGCAGCTCTTTTTCCTGCGCCCCGTGTCGGGCTGGTCGCGCTACCGGACGCCGGTCGAGGGCCTGTACCTCTGCGGCGCCGGAGCGCATCCCGGCGGCGGCGTCACCGGCGCGCCGGGCCACAACGCGGCGCATCAGCTCCTTCGGGACTGGCGCCGGAGCGCGGCGTGAGCGCGCCGCTTCCGAAGACCGCGGACTATGTGATCCTCGGGGCCGGCGTGATGGGCGCCTCCATCGCGTTCCATCTCGCGCGCCGCGGGGCGGGGCGCATCCTCGTCCTCGACAAGAGCGACGTGGCTTCGGGCGGCAGCGGTCGATCCTCGGCGCTCGTGCGGATGCACTACAGCTATCCGCCGGAAGTGGATCTCGCGGCGAAGAGTCTCGAGATCTTCCGCACGTGGAAGGACTACGTCGGGCGGGACGGCGACTTCCGCCAGACGGGGTTCGTTCGCATCGTTCCCGAGAAGGAGCTGGACCGCCTCGAGAAGAATGTGGCGATGCAGCGGGCGCACGGCGTCGACGCGCGCGTCGTGGACCGGCGGCAGCTTCAGGAAATCGTGCCGGACTGGAATCTCGACGACGTTCCGTCCGCCGCATGGGAGCCGGGCTCCGGCTACGGCGACGGGGCCGGCGTGGCCAACGACTTTCTCGAGCGCGCGCGGGAGATGGGTGTCGAGTACCGGTCGCAGACCCGTGCCGTGCGTTTCTGCGTGGAAGGCGGACGCGTGCGCGGGGTCGAGACCGATCGCGGCGCGGTCGCGGCTCCCGCCGTCGTGTCGGCCGTGGGACCCTGGAGCCGGGATCTCTTTGCCGGGGTCGGCTTCGACCTGCCGGTCGAGGGCGAGTTCCACCAGGTCGCGATCCTGAAGAACCCGGCGAGCCTGAAAACGGCGGGTCCGGCGTGCATCGACGGGATCACGACGACGTATTTCCGCTCGGAGGTCGGAGGCCTGACGCTGGTGGGCGATTTCTGGGGCCAGCGCGGCGTGGATCCGGAATCCTTCGCTCAATCCGCGTCGACCGAGTCGCTCGCAACGCTCGTCGAACGCGCCGCCGGCCGCGTGCCGGCGCTGGCCGACGCCGAGATCTGGCGGGGAGTCACGGGCGTCTACGACGTCAGCCCGGACTTCCGGCCCTTGATCGGGGAGATCCCGGGAACCGAAGGGCTCTACGTCGTGGCCGGCTTTTCCGGAATGGGATTCAAGATCTCGCCCGCCGTCGGTCTGACCGTGTCGGAGCTGCTGCTCGACGGGCGAGCGAGGACCGTGGACATCTCGACCTTCGCGCCGGATCGCTTCGCCAGGGACGCGTCCATCAAGGCCGAGTTCGAGTATGGCGATGAGGAGCCAAGTGCGTACACGTGAGGTTGCAGGCGGGAGGTTGAAGGTTGCAGGGGACACCTGCAACCTGCAACCTGCAACCTGAAACAGCGGATTCAAGGAGGAAAGCCCGAGTGAAGAAAAAGGGAATCCTGGAGAGGTTGTCGGAAGGTCCCGTCCTGGGAGACGGCGGCTACCTGCTGGAGCTGGAGAAGCGGGGATGGGTGCGCGCCGGCCCGTTTACGCCCGAGGTCGCGCTCACGCGGCCCGACGCGCTGCGGGAGCTCCACGTCGAGTTTCGCGAGGCCGGAGCCGAGGTGCTCCAGGCGCTGACCTTCTACGCCAGCCGCGACAAGCTGGCGACCGTGGGTCTGGAAAACCGCCTCGAGGACCTCAATCGCGCGGCGGTCCGCATCGCGAAGGAGGTGGCCGGAGAGAAATGCCTCGTCGCCGGCAACCTCTCGCTGACCTGGATGTACGAGCACGGCAGCCCGGCCTCGTACGAACGGGTGCGCCGGACGTTCGACGAGCAGCTCGCGGTGCAGGTCGAGGAAGGCATCGACTTCATCATCGGCGAGACCTACTCGTGGCTGGGCGAGGCGCTGCTGGCCGTGGAGAGCGCCCGGAAGACGGGCCTGCCGGTCATGGTGACGGTCTGCTTCGAGAACAAACCCGTGACGTCCGACGGCCAGTCGCCGTCCGACGCCGCCAAGGCGCTCCAGGACGCCGGCGCCGACATCGTCGGCATCAACTGCCTGCGCGGGCCCGAGCACACGCTCTCCCTGATCGAGGAGATGCGCAAGGCCGTCTCCGGTTTCGTGGCCTGCCAGCCAGTGGCGTACCGGACGCCGGCGGACAAGCCCGACTTCACGTGTCTGCCGGAGTTTCCCTTCGAGCTCGATCCTCTGCAGCTGACCCGACGCGAGATGGCGCGCTGGGCCGAGCAGGCGCGCGATATGGGAATCAACTACATCGGATCCTGCTGCGGCTCGGTCCCGATCCATGTGCGGGAGATGGCGCGCGCCCTCGGGAAAGTTCCGCCGGACAGCCGCAAGTGGACGGTCGACTACTCCAAGCCCATGTCGGCCTACGAGTATTACCAGCACGAGGGGACCTGAGGCGGCCCGGCGCCGCCGGCGCTATTTCGGGAGGAACTCTTTGATCCGTTCCTCGACGTAGGGGAAGAATGGATTGCAGTTGAGCCTCAGGAATTGCTCCAGCGGGACAGTGGTGACGTCCTTCTCGCCGCGCGGCGCGATCAGGCCCAGCCTCGGGCCGTAGCTGACGCTCATGTCGGGTTCGATCCCGAAGAGAGGGTCGTTCGGAGCGAAGGGGATCGCGAGGTGCGAGAGCGAGAAGATCTGCGGAGGCCACCGCAGGCGCAGCGGCCGGACGTCCGCGCGCGTGGATCGCGGCTCGGCGACGCGGACCACGGCCTCGGGCGTGTCGGAGGCGGCGTTGGTGACGAGGGCGAGCCGGTACGACCGGCCCGCGTTGCCGAAGAGGGCAGCGACTTCGGCGTCGAACGAGTGCTTCAGGAACGGCGCCACGACGGCGATGCGGTTCAGGTCGAAGAGCACGAGCACGCTGCCGTTTTCGGGCAGATAGGCGAACAGGCGGTCGACCGTGGCCATCGTGATGACGGTCGAGTCCACCAGCGAGACGAACGCGAGGATCGGGGGAAGCGCGGAGATGCGTCCCGAGTCGGAGGCGCGACGCACCCCCTCCTGGATGTGCGAGGTCAGCTCGGCGACCTGCTGCGCGGCGAAGGCCGGAAACGAGTCGTACTTGAACGGGATGTATTCCGGCAGGACGTCCATCCAGCGCGAACGCGCGAAGTAGGGGATCGCGCCGACCGACGCGACGACCTTCGCCATGCCCGCGAACGGGGAGACGCCGATCTCCGGTGAGAAGAGGAGGACGCGCACGGGCCGCGGAAGCCGGTCGTCGTCGAGCGAATCCAGCGCGTACTGGACCGAGAGCGCGCCGCCGTTCGAGTATCCGGCGATGACGAAAGGCGCCTTCGGGCCGACCTTGTCGCGCACGTGGCGAGCGCCCAGGCGCACGGCCGCGCGCCAGTCCTCCCAGCGCGCTTTCGTCAGTCCTCCGGGCACGGTGCCGTGGCCCGGCATCCGGAGACAGAGGGCGTAGTACCCGAGCGAGCGGAGCAGCTCCGCCTCGGCCTTCACGCTGTAGGGCGCGTCGGTCAGTCCGTGGATGAGAAGCGCCCCTCCGCGGATCTGGCCCTCCGGCACGAGCTCGAAGGTGCGGTTCCAGTTCTTGGGGAAGCGCTCAGGATTGATCGGGCTTTCCGGCCAGTAGCGATTGAGCCTCGTACGGTCCTCGGGCGCGGCGGCCGGCAGGACCTTCTCGTTCATCTCGCGGAAGACCTCGTCTTCCCGGCGCAGATAGTCCTGAAGCGTCCACGTATCCGTGATCTCCCGGGCGGTGACTTCGGACGACAGGGCGTGGTGCCAGGGCTTCAGCGGGGGGAGCCGGCGCGAGGCGAACGCCCGCGCGAAAATCAACGTCAGGACGATCAGCACCGCGCTCGCGGCGCCGACGACGACCCACTTGAAGAGCCGCTTGAGAGTCCGCTTCATTTCTTCTCGGGGAGTCCGGCGAAGGGCCGGATGGGTCCGCCGGCCAGCCACGCGAGCGCGAGGTCCGGCTCGGTGAATACTTCGACCTTGGCGCCCACGGGCTCGGTCTTCGCGGCGAACGTGCGCGCGACACCGAATTGCGCGCCGCGGCGGCAGAGGAGCGCGACCCGGCGGCCGATGAAGATCGGCGGAAACGAATCCGGGGAGGCGAAAGCGGAGACCTCCGGTGGCGTCGCCAGGTAGTCGAGCTCCCGGACGTCGATCAGCACCGGCATTCCGGGCTTCAGGCGCGAATCCCCGGCGATCGACCGCAATGCCGCATTCGTCGAGGCGAACTCGTCGGGTCCGAAGCCCTGGATCCGGGCCAGGTTTTCGCCGGAACGCACGAGAAGCTCGAAGGGCATTTCCTCCTTCAGTGCGGCGTAGGCTACCAGAGAGGGAACCAGGGGTCAGACCCCCGCTGGGGTCAGACCCCGCTGTTTCTTTTCCAGAAAAACTTCGGCGGCGGCTCCTCGCGCGGCCAGACCTTCTTCATCGTCTCGGCCTCCCAGACCTCGCCGTTCTTGACGACCCAGCGGATCTGGACCGAGTTGTGGATGTCGTCGAGCGGGTTGGCGTCGAGCACCATGAAGTCGGCGAGCTTCCCGATCTCGATCGAACCCAGATCCGGGGCGAAACCGAGCTTGTCGGCGGCGAGAATGGTCGAGGCCCGCAGCGCCTCCATCGGCGTCATCGCCGAGCCCTTCACGGGCCCTCCCTCGCCGGCCATCGCCCAGAGCTCCCAGTGAGGTCCGAGTCCCTGCACCTGGCCGTGCGCTCCGAGCGACACGTTGCCGCCGGCCCGCAGCACCTCCGCCGCGCCCGTTGCCACGGTCGGGAAGTTGTACTCGGAAGGCCAGATCCACGGGTAGCGCCGTGCCTTCCCGTCGATGATGTCGTGGGGCGTGAAACGGTTGAGCTTCGCGTCGTCGTGCGCGTTGTGCGTTTGCCAGTAGTACTCCTCGCCCCACGGCCCGCCGTACGCGACGAGGAGGGTGGGCGTGTAGAAGGTCCCCGACTTCGCGACGAAGTCGACGACGTCTTTGCCGAGGCGGACGGGAAGCGCGTGCTCCCACGCCGTGAATCCGTCCAGCACCATCGACATGTCCGTGGGGACCTCGCCGTTGCCCTCGGCGGTCAGCAGCATGTGCTCGTCGCGGCAGGCCTCGGCGAAGTAGATCCGCTGCGAGCGCCGCGGCTGCTGGTAGACCTTGATCATGCGCGCGCCGTAGGCCTTCATGCGCCGGACCTGGTGTTTCGCGTCCTCGAGGTTGTTGACCTCGGCGAAGATGCCGGCCTGCTGGCCGCCGTAGAGAACGTCCCCCGACGAGTAGACGCGGGGACCCACCATCAGCCCCGCCTCGACCTCCTCGCCCTGCGCGAAGACGTCGAGCGAGGGCGCGGACGGATCGTAGACGGTCGTCACGCCATAGGCGAGGTTCGCCAGGTACTCCCACTTCGCCTCGGGAAACAGCTCGAAGCCCGAGTAGTGGAGGTGGGCATGCGTGTCGATCAGGCCCGGGATGACGGTCTTGCCGGCGGCGTCGAAGGTCCTCGCGCCGGCCGGCACGGAGACGGTTCCGGACGGACCCACACCCGTGATGCGGTTGTCGGTCACGACGATGTCGGCATTCGGCAGAACCTCGTCGCCCTTCATCGTGACCACGCGCGCGCCCTTGAGCACCCATGAGCCCTGCGGGACCGATCGCGGCATCGTCAGGGCGATCGGGATGGTCTGGGCTTTCGGGACCCGGGCCTCCTGGACTTTCTCCTTTTCTTTCTCTTCCTTCTCCTTATCGGTGGCGGGAGCGTCCTTCTTCGCCTCCTCTTTCTTCGCCCTCTCCTCGGCCTTCTTGCGCTGCTCGCGCGCGAAATCCAGAGCAGTCTGAAGCGGCAGCCGGTAGAACGTGTTGCCCAGTGCCCACGTCATGGACTTGCCGCCGTCGGTCCAGCGCACGTAGCCGCCGGCGTCGTCGGAGAGCCTGTAGACCGGGACCGCGCCCTCCTTCAACCCGACCTCGGGCGGCTCCTTCATCAAGATTCCCGGCAGCGGCGTGACGTAGACGTTGTCGCGCGACGTGAACACGACCCACGCGCCGTCGGGAGACGGCACGAGATCGTCCACCGCGGGGAAGCGCAGCCAGTGGCGCTCGTCGGTGCCGTCGAGGCGGATCGAGACGAGGTCGTTCTTGGGATCGTCGGTCGGCTTTTTCAACTCGACCGGCTCGCGGTACCAGAGGCGCGCGCCGTCGGAGGCCCAGAAGACCTCCGGATGGAACTTCAGGCCCGACCCTCCAAGCTTGATCGATTTAATCGGCTTGACGTCGCCGCCTTTGGCGTCGAGGAGCGCGATCTCGAAATACTCTTCGTCCTCGGGCTGCCGGCCGCGAAACTCCAGTCCCGAACCGCGAAGCAGAGCGATCCGGTCGCCTTTCGGCGACCATTCGGGATTGGCGTAGTGGCCGGGCGCGCGCGTGATCTTCGTCGGTGTCGCGCCGGGCGTCGCCGGCGCTTTCCAGACGTGACCGCCTTCGGCGTCGCTCCACGAGACGTAGACGATCCACTTGCCGTCTTCCGAAAAGGCCGGGGCGTATTCGCGGCGGGGGAGCGAGGCGTCGTCCTTAGTCAGGCGCTTCGGCGAGCCGACGGTTTGAGTGCCCGAGATCTCCTGGAGCCACACGCGCCCGAACGCCTCGAACGTGATCCAGCGATCGTCGGGCGTTTGGTTCGGCCAGCGGAGGATCCTCGCCTGGATCGGACCGGTCTCGACTTTCTCCTGCCACGCGACCCGGGGAGCGGCCCACTGCTCGACCTCGGCGGTGAACGGGATGTCGGAGACCGTGCCCGACGCCACGTCGAGCTTCGCGAGCTTGCCCTTGTTCGAGAACACGATGGATTTCCCATCGGGCGTGAAGGCGTAGCCCGGCCAGAGGTCCCCCTCCGTGAATCCCTCCATCTCGTCGCGCGTGACGCCGCGCGCCAGGATCCGTTCGGAGCCCGACGCGAGATCGCGCGCCACGAGACAGGTGTCGTCGTCGCGGCGGGATACGAAAGTCAGCGTCCTGCCGTCCGGCGAGAGATTCGGACGCACGGCGCCGCCGAAGCCGCCGGCGATCGGGAAGGTCTCGGCGAGATTGCGGTCGTAGCGCCAGACCTGCCAGAGCCCATCGGCGAGATTCGGCGTGTAGCTGAACTTGCGCAGGCGCGCCGAGAAATAGACCGACTTGCCGTCCTTCGAGGCCACGGCGCCGCCGGCGTTGCTGACGTCGTCGGAAGAGGTCAGCTTGATGCCGCCGCCTCCGCCTTCGCGGTGGTAGATCCAGAGCTCGATCGGCGGGATCCCCCGCGCTTGCCGTCTTCTTTGCGCGCGATGACGTATTGCCCGTCCGGGGTCCACGATGGGCTGCGCACGAAGGAGTCTTTCTCGGTGGTCAGAGCCTGCGGCGCGGTTCCGTCGGCGTTCATGAGCCAGACGTTGTCGATCCCGCCGCGATCGCTCGTGAACGCGATCGTGCGCCCGTCGGGAGAGAAGCGCGGCTGGCAGTCATAGGCCGGCCCGGACGTCAGGCGCGCCGCCGCGCCGCCGGCGATCGGCACCGCGTAGATGTCGCCGAGGAGATCGAAGACGATCGTCTTTCCGTCCGGAGAGACGTCGAGCGACGCCCAGGTCGCGTCGGATGTCGTGAACGTGATCTTTCGGGCGTCGGCGCGGGCCTTGTTGATGTCTGCGGCGACGTCCTCCTTTTTCTCCTTGCCTTTGTCGGGTTCCTTTTCTTGAGCGAGCGCGGGGTGAGCCAGAAGAAGCGAGGCGATGAGCGCGAGTCCGCCGGGCCACGACTTCCGCATCGTCTTGTCCTCCTGAGGGTTCGGAAAGAAGGCGGATTATCTCCCGCGGCGGAGTGCGGATGTCAAACACGTGTCCGTTTCAGCGACAATTTGTCCCAGAATGAAGCGGCGCGCCGCCTTGGTCCTCGTCGGGACGTCTCTCGTCCTTTTTCTCTTCCGCGGCTCGCTGACCCTGGCTTTGCTTGACCATCGCACCGCCGCGCGGCCCGACACTTTGACCGAACCGATCCAGGCTCCCGACGCGAAGCCCGCGTTCGAGCATCGCGCCGGCGGCGAGCGCTATCGCATGTCGCCGCGGTTTCGGTGGGACGGCTCCGCGCGCGTCGTCGGAAATCGGCCCTACCGGTGGGGCACGGCGTCCGCGCTGATCCCGGACGATCTCGCGCTGGCGTGGGGACCGCTGCTGGCGCCGCCCTACGCGGGCCGGATCTCGTACAGCCAGTTTTCCAGGTTCTTCTTCTGGCGGAGCGAAGACTCGGGCCTCGACCGCGGCACGATCGTCTCGCACGCCGCCAACGTCCACGTCATCCCTGCGAACTCGCGCCTCCGTCGGGCGCTCCGCGCCGTCTCGACGGGCGACGACGTGCGCCTCGAAGGCTGGCTCGTCGACGTCGACGGTGTGGACGACACCTCGTTCCACTGGGTCACGAGCACCACGCGCGACGACGAGGGGCCGGGTTCGTGCGAGACGGTGTACCTGACGCGGCTGACGGTGGGGGAGAGGGCGTGAATGAGTATCGTCAGAGGCGAGCGAGCTTGCCTGGACCGCTCAGGGAGACCCAGAAGCGCAATCCGTCGCTACAAACCCCCGCGGGGTATCGAGTTCGCGCCCGTGGAGATCTCGCCCAGCGGGGAGAGGTCGGCAGCTCGCCACAGCGACACGCCGTTGCCGTCGAGACTCGTGACGAGGACCCTCTCGCCGTCGAACGCCGCGGCCCAGGGTCCCGAAAGGCCATTTCCAGTCAGCGTGGATATGATCTCTCCAGTCCTCGATCGAATAACCTTGACCGACGCGCTCGCGGTGTCCGGCACCCAGAGGTTCATGCCATCGAACGTTGGCGCGGCGGGGAGCGTTCCGATGGGGACGGTTTGAAGGATCCCTCCCGAGTCGTTGAGTTTGTGGATCGCTCCAGGCCCCTCGTCAGTGACCCAGATGTTCGCACCATCGAACACCACGGAACCCGCGAAGGTCAGGCCAGTCGTCACGTTGGTCACGGCCCATGGCATCGTGGGTCCGGGAGCGATGATCGAAACCGATCCGAACGAGTTCGCGGTCCAGATGCGTGAGCCGTCGAAGGCGAGGCTCCGAGGGGTATCGGCCAGACCGTTGGCGACCTCCGTGGCACTTCCGCCGGGCTGGGACGGATCGATCATGAACAGCCGGCCCTGCGAGCCGAGAACGAAGACCCGGCCCAGTGCCACAAGAGTCGCGCCCGCCCCGTCCGCCGTCCAGGTGTCGAGAACGCGCCCGTCGCTCGCGGCGACTCGGACGACTTCGAATTGCCCGACGGAGAGCCAGACGTCGGTGCCGTCCGATTGAGGCGCGCCGAGAAAGTCTCCCAGCGGAAGCGCCGACAGCTCCAGGGCGGTCGGTGTCTTGCGTCCACCATTGCCCCAGCGCCGCGCGGCGCGAGGAGCGCGCGATTGCCTGGTTGACGCCTTTCGAGACGAATACCGCGGCCTGCCCGCGCGTGACCGGATTGTCGGGGGAGTAGGTCGTGGGCGACGTCCCCGCGGTGATGCCGAGAACGTACATCTCCAGCACATAGGGGCAGATCGCCGCTGAGATGTCGGTGAACGGGCCGCAGACGTCCTGGATTCGCGCCGTCACGGCGCCCGCGACTGCGGCGGCCAACGCAAGAGGAACGATGAGCAGCCGTTTCACGATGACCTCCTCGAGGTACCTCAAAGTCGCGCGACCATATGTCCCTCTGTCAGAGTGATCCAGAAGCGTGTCCCGTCGCTACATGCCAGAAGCGGAGAGTTCGGGAATTCGAATCGGATCGAAGCGAGCAGCGCGTGGGTCGCGGCGTCCCACACCAAACACCCGCCCATTCTGTCCGCTGGCGTTCGTTACAAGGATGCGCTCTCCGTCGAACGCGACGGACCGTGGGGAGTCAAGATCCGGGTCGGACAATGTCGCAACGATAGATCCAGAAGCAGGGTCAACCAGTTTGACGCTCGCAGGAGCCGGGAGCCAGATGTTGCGGCCGTCGAAAGCCGGGAACCCTCCCGATCGGTCCCACAACCACGGTCTGAAGGACCGAACCGTTGGCATCCAGCTTGTGGAAGTCTCCCTCGTCGAGAAGCCACATGTTTTTCCCGTCGAAGAGAACGGAAACGGGATGTTGAAAACCGGTTACGTTGGTCGTGGTGCGAGTTTCCAGGTCGAAGATCGACACAGAGCCCGAGTAATTGGCTGTCCAGACACGTGAGCCGTCAAACGCGAGTCCATTGGGACCCACGCCAATGCTCGACGACTCGACCGTCAGTAGCCCTGGAGGTTGCTTCGGATCCAGGCTGTACAGCGTTCCCGTAACGCCGTCACCGTATGCGGTGACCCACACCTTCCCCGCTGCTACGAGTACGCATGCCAGTCCCCCGTTCGGGCCGGTCCACGACTCGAGAACGCGGCCATCGCTGGCTTTGATGCGGCTGACCGTACCGGACACGTCCGCGACCCAGACGTCCGTACCGTCCGACTGCAGGCCGAATGGCAATGGGCCCACCCCGGTTGTGTAGGCAACAGCCGACGAGCTTCGCGTCGTCCACCACTGCCCCAGCGCCGCGCGGCGCGAGGAGCGGGCGATCGCCTGGTTGACGCCCTTGGAGACGAAGACGGCCGCTTGCCCACGCGTGACCGTTGCGTCGGGGGAGTAGGTCGTCGGCGATGTCCCCGCCGTGATTCCGAGGTAGTACATTTCGAGAACGTACGGGCAGATCGCGGGGGAAACGTCGGTGAACGGGCCGCACTGGTCCTGGACGATGCCTGTCGCCGCGACGGCGAGCGCGGCGGCCAGCGCGAGTGTGACCGCCAGCAATTTCTTCATTCGTTCCTTCTTCGAGCCGCTAACATCAGAAGCGGCCGAGCCCGCCCGTCGCCTGGAAATCGGAGACGGCCAGCCAGAATTGGATCCCGTCGCTTGCGGCGCCGGTGCCGCCGAAGCCCTCGATCGTCACGTTCCCGATCGGCGTGAGGCTCTGCGCATCCCAGAGCGAAATTGCGCCGCCACCGGCTGGGCCGTTGAGGGAAATGACGAGAACCCGTTGCCCGTCGAAAGACGCCGAGGTCGCGTTCGCGAGGCCGTTCCCGGTAAGAGTCGAAAGGACTTCGCCCGAAGATGCACGCACCACGACGACCGACGAGGATTCGGTGGGGACCCAAATGTTTGCCCCGTCGTAGACGGGAATGCCCGCTGCGGCGCCGATGGGCACGGTCTGGGTAATGGCGCCGGTGCTATCGAACCGAAGGAGGCTGGCGCCGGCGGTCGCCCAGATGTTGGTTCCGTCGAAGAGAATTCCGAGAGGGTACGTGCTTCCGAGCTCGATCGTCTCGACCGACCAGCTGCCAGGCGTCACGATCGAGACCGATCCTGGCGGGTAGGGATCGCAGGCGCAAGATCCGACAGGGTTCGCGGTCCAGATGCGGCCGCCGTCGAACGCGAGGGCGCGAGGTCCTTTTCCGAGCTGGTCGGTCAATAGCGTCGCTGGGCCGGGCGGTCCCGTAGGATCGATCATGTAGAGCTCGGAGTTGGGTATCCGAGTAAAGAACACCTTCCCCATCGCGCAGAGGACGTTCTCGGCTCCCGGCGTCCAGGTTCCCAGGACCTTCCCGTCGCTCGCGCGGACGCGCGTGACGCCGCTGACCTCGCTCGGTACCCATACGTCCGCGCCGTCGGAGCATGGTTGAGCGACGTATTCGTCGATCGGGGTGAAACCGAGTCCGGAGTTGTAAGCGGGCGTCGTCGTCCACCACTGCCCCAGCGCCGCGCGGCGGGAGGAGCGCACGATCGCCTGGTTGACGCCCTTCGAGACGAAGACCGCCGCTTGCCCACGCGTAACCGTTGCGTCGGGGGAGTAGGTCGTCGGCGACGTGCCCGCGGTGATGCCGAGGTAGTACATCTCGAGCACGTATGGGCAGATCGCGGGGGAGACATCGGTAAAGGGGCCGCACTGATCCTGAACGATGCGAACCGCGCCGCCGGCGAGGAGAGCGAGCAGCAGAATCGGCGCCAGGAGGATCTTCTTCATTCAGTACCTCGCGAGCATCCAATCGTTGGACCGGAAGGTGGCCCAGAAATTCACGCCGTCGGACGCAATACCGCCGACCTCCGGGCCGCCGATGGGGGGGAACCCCTCGGTTCGAAGTGTGGCGAAGTCGGCCGCCCGGAGGAGTGTCAGGCCCCTCGGCGTGTTCTGTCCTCCGCCGACGCTCTCGACCAGGATCCGCTCGCCATCGAACGCGACGCGCTGCGCTCCGGTCGTGATCGGGATGGTAGCGGCGAGCGTTCCGTCATTGGCATGGACGACCTGGAGCGCGTCGCCGGTGGGCACCAGGAGATTGCTTCCGTCGAAGACCGGCGCGTAGACGGCGCAGGCGGAGGATCCGAAACTCACGGTTTGCACGACCGCCCCGGAGCTGTCGAGCCGCAGGACCGCGCAGGCGCCAGGATCCGAGACCCAGATGTTCTGTCCATCGAACGCGACTCCCGTTGGAGCCTGCAGGCCGTCCGTCACCGTGGTCACTGGCCAGGGCGTCGTCGCGGACGGTGTGATGATCGATACGGAGGCGGATTCTTCGTTCGCCGTCCAGAGTGAGAGCCCGTCGAACGCGAGCGATCCCGGGAAGGACGGCAGCGTCGCGACGAGATCGGCGGCGCCGGCCGGGCCGGATGGATCGATCATGTAGAGGGCACCGGCATCCGGCGACACCGTGCCTCCGCCAACAAAGATGCGTCCCATCGCCCCGAGCATCGAGGCGGCCCTTCCGGCCGTCCACGTATCCAGCAACTTCCCGTCGCTCGCGCGGACCCGAAAGATGCTGGTGGTTCCCCCGACCCAGACGTCGGCTCCGTCGCACACGACGGGGCCGAGGAAGTCCGGCAGAGGCGTGACGGCGAGGCCCTGCAGCCAGGCGAAGTAACTCGGCTGCCACCACTGCCCGAGTGCCGCGCGGCGCGAGGAGCGCGCGATCGCCTGGTTGACGCCCTTCGAGACGAAGACGGCGGCCTGGCCGCGCGTCACCGTCGCGTCCGGCGAATACGTCGTCGGCGACGTCCCCGCGGTGATGCCGAGGTAGTACATCTCGAGGACGTACGGACAGATCGCCGGGGAGACGTCGGTGAACGGGCCGCACTGATCCTGAACGATGCGGGTCGCGGCTCCGGCGAGAACGGTGGAGAAAAGGAGTAAGGGGACGAGCAGCTTTCTCACGTTGGTTCTCCTGTCCGAAAATGCGTCAAGGTCGAAGCCGCCAGAATCCCGCGGCGGCGATCAAGAGCGCGAAAACGGCAAGACCTCTGCCGTCGAGCGTGGGAATCGTCGATGCGGCGACCGCCGAATACGTCGTGCGACCGGCTTCGATCAGCTGCGCGCAATCCAGGTCCGAAACGATGACGGCATAGTCGCCAGGCGGGACGGCCGGGATGATGATGTTCTCCTCGAACTCACCGTTTGGTTGGATGCAAATGCAGTCGGGCAGCTCCGCCTGCTTCAGCGTGATTCGAATCTCCGACGCGACGACGGATACCGTCGGGCCGTGAGGGTGGCATCCCGCGTAGGTCCCGCAGACGTGAACATCCACGCTCGCCCCTCCCGCCGCCGTCGCCGTGACTGTCCAGGGAAAACCGGAGCACGTCGCCCCGGTCGCCGATCCGGCAGGAAGGAGACCGATGAGAATCAGCGCCAGGCCCTTCACGATGCTGCGGGCCGGGGACAACACCTGAAATCGCGGCGAGGTGCTGCTCATGGGAGCCGCGACGTGCGCTCCGCCGACACACAGGCTCGGACATCGCGCCTCGTCAGTAGCCTCTTGCCCGGGGTCCGGAGGTGCATGTCCCCTCCCTGAACGGCTTGGGAGGGGTTATGTCATTACAGCATAGAAGGTGTCAAGCGATTTCCCACTTCCGGGAGATCCGGCGCGCGATGAGGAAGAAGACGACGCCAAGCCCAACGAGCACGAGGACTTGCGGCCAACACCGCGGATGCTGGCTCGTCGCGCCAGAAGATCTTCTGAAAGCCGTCGATGGCCCAGGCATTGATCGTCAAGAGGCCGAATCTCTGGAGCTTCTCCGACATCAGGAACCGGGGATAGAAACTGCCTCCGAGCGCCGACATGAGGAGGATCGAGAGGTTGGCGAGCGCGACGAGCTGCATTCGCGTCCTGCAAATCGATGCGAGGAGCAGACCGAACGTCGAGGTCGCGACAGCTGTGGCGACCGCCATCACGAAGAATCCCGGAAGATGGTGGACGAGGTCCACGCCGAAGAAGATCGCTCCCCACACGAACATCAGTACGAGCTGCACGACGCCCACGCCAGCGAGATAGACCAGCTTTCCGGCGAGAAGCGGCGTCATCGAGACGCGCGTGGAGAGGATGCGGTCGAGAGTCCCGCTCTCCGCTTCCTCGATCAGAACTCCGCCCGCACCCGAAGCGGAGAAGAGCAGGAACATCACGCCGAGGCCGGCAGCATAGAAGGTCACGGTCGGGTTCTTCTTGGTTTCGCCGACGATGTCTCGTGTCTTCACGGCGACGGGCCCGGCCGCCCCGCCCGGGCGTGGAGCCGCGGGCTGTCCCGGAGGAGTCTCCGCCTCGAGAGACCGCAGGCTCTCGTCCATCCGCGCGCGTTGCTCCGGAGTCAGGCCTCCGCTCCAGCGGTCGACCTCGGCCAGGCCGGTCCGCGCCATCGCCGCGGGGAGCGACGTCATCCCGACCTTCTGGACGAGGCCGGCCAGGACCTGCGGCGCGATCGGATCGGCGCTGTCGGCGAGGATGAGCAACTCGGGCCGATTCCCCGCCGGCTCGAACGAGATCGGATGTTCGCCGAAGCCCTTCGGGATGATCAGGGCGATCGGCGCGTCGCCGCGCCGGACGGCCGCCTCGGCCGTAGCGGCTGTGTACGGAAGGGCGGGAGCGTTCCTGGTCGCCGCCGCAGCCGTCTGGACGTCGAGGCCGGTCTCGGCCCGCAACCCGGCGAGGAACCGGCGCGAGTTCGCGCTCTGATCCTCGTCCACCGCCAGCACCTCGATCTTGCGCGTCTCGGCTCGGCTTCCCGAGCCCGCGAAGATCGCCGCGAAGATCGTGAAGAACGCCACCGGCAGGACGAAGGCCAGCACGAACGCCGCGCGGTCGCGCTTGAGGTTCATCAGACGGTTTTTTGCGACGGCGAGAATCATTCCCGCAGCTCCCTCCCGGTCAGCTGGAGAAAGACCTGCTCGAGCGTCGGGCTCTTCAAGGTCAAATCCCGCACGCCGACTTTCTCGGCGTCGAAGAGACCGAGCAGGTCCCGCACCCCCGAGGCCGCGTCCTCGACGGAGACGTTCACTTTCGTCCCGTCGACCGCCGCAGAGAGGCGCCGCAGCTTCTCCGAGAACGCCGGCGAGATCGGCGAGGTCGCCTCGACCGTGACCGCCTGCCGGCCGCCCAACGTCTTCTTGACCAGTTCCTCCTTGGTCCCGAGCGCGATGATGCGTCCGTGGTCGATGATCGCGATGCGGTCGCACAGGCGCTCGGCTTCTTCCATGTAGTGGGTCGTGTAGAGGAGCGAGACATTGCGCGACTGGAGCTCGCCGATCATTTCGTAGATGCGTTCGCGGGACTGCGGATCCACGCCGACGGTTGGCTCGTCGAGCAGGAGGACTTTCGGGCCATGGATCGTGCCCGCCGCCATGTTCAGACGGCGCTTCATCCCGCCCGAAAGGCGGTCCGTTTTCTCATCCGCCCGGTCGGCGAGGCCGATCCAGGCGAGGCTCTGGTCGATCGCGGCCGTCAGTCCCGCGCCGGACAGGCCCTGGTAGCGGCCGAAGGTCCACAGGTTCTCGCGCGGGGACAAGAGCGGATACAGCGCGATCTCCTGCGGCACCCAACCCCGCGCCGCTCGCGCGCCGTTGTCCGACGGCGAGAAGCCCAGGATCCGAACGCTTCCTCCCTCCGGCAACACCCGGCCGGCGACGCTGCGGACCAGGGTCGTCTTGCCGGCGCCATTGGGGCCGAGCAGGCCCAGGACTTCCCCCGGCTCCAGATCCAGCGACACGCCGTCGAGCGCGCGCCGTCCTCCGAAGCTCTTGGAGAGGTCGCGAATCTCGAGGGGACGGGGAGCGCCGGACATAGGTCGAGCGCATCCTGTCAAGGAAGCTCGTCGAAAGTCCAGACGCGAAGGGGCCGAGAACTTGCGGTAAGCTGCGCCGCTCACCCCGGAAGGAAAAGATGCACTCCGTAACCTTCGTGCTCCTGGTGGCAGCCGGAAGTCTCGGCATCCTCCTCTCTTTTGCGCAGGCGCGTTCGCGCGCCGTGCTCGCGGAGGACGGCTTTGCCGAGCCGGGGCGCCGCACGGTCGCGATGGCACTCCTCGCCGGCGTCCTGCTGCTCGTCGTCGCGATTCCCTTCGCCGTGGGCATCGGCGGTTCCCAGCCCGAAACCCGGGGGCTTTCGCTCGTGTCGGTCTTCGCCGTCCACGCGGTCCTGGTTTTCTTCCTGGCGTCCTACTACGCGCTCTCGGGACGACGCTCGCTGATCGACTTCCTTCGCCTGCGGAGCGAGAAGCCCGGCCGCGACCTCGCGATCGGGGTGGCGATCGGCGTGGGGGGCTGGATCGTCACGATCCTGACGGCCGCCATGCTGATCGGATTCTGGTACATCGCGTCCCGCCGCACACGAGGAGAGGCGGGAGCGCAGACCGTCTCGCCCGTGATCTTCTGGATCGTCTCGCAGCCTCTCTGGGTCAAGCTCCTGATCGTGGTATCGGCGATGGTCGTCGAGGAGCTTTTCTTCCGATCGTTTCTCCAGACGCGAGTCGGGCCCGTGGCGGCGACGCTGATGTTCACCGCGGCGCACGGGGCGTACGGACAGCCCCTGGTGCTCGTCGGCATCCTCGTCATCGGCGCCGTGCTCGCCGTCACGTTCGCGGTCTATCGCAACGTTCTTCCCTGTATCGTCGCGCACGGCGTCTTCGACTCAATCCAGATGTTTGTGATCATCCCGATGGTGCTGAAGGCCGTCCAGACTGTTTGAGCGGCGCTCGACGCGCCGACGAGAGCGAAGATTTGTCCCCGGCTGGTTCCTATCGGTCTCGTAAGACCGTCCTCGCGCCTTTCTTAGCAACATGCTTGAGGGAGCTCGGGCTGGTAGAATTCTCCATGCCATCCCGGGGCGGTGCAGCTCCCCGTCTCGCTCTCGTCCTAGTCGTGTGCCTCGCGCCGGCCACGGCCGGTGCGCTGGATCCGCGCAAGGCGATCACCCAGTACGCACATCAGGTCTGGAAGACCGACCAGGGCCTGCCGCAGAACTCGATCCAGGCGATCCTCCAGACACGCGACGGCTACATCTGGCTCGGCACCGAGCGGGGTCTCGTGCGCTTCGACGGCGTGCAGTTCACCGTCTTCGACAAGAGCAACGCGCCGGGACTCCGCAACGCCAACACGCAGGCGCTCTATCAGGACCGCGATGGCACGCTCTGGGTCGGAACCTGGGGCGGCCTTCATCGCTACCGCGACGGCCGGTTCTCGGCCTACACGACGAAGGACGGACTGACGAGCGACCGCATCCTCGCGCTCCACCAGGACCGGCACGGAGCGCTCTGGATCGGCACCGGCGGCGGACTGAACCGGCTCGAGAACGGGAAGATCACGGCGTTCACCACGCAAGACGGCCTCTCCTCCGGACAGGTCTGGTCGGTCCAGGAAGACCGCGACGGGAGTCTCTGGATCGGAACCAACGGCGGCGGCCTGAACCGCCTTCGCGACGGGAAGTTCACGGTCTTCACCCGCGCGCAGGGACTGCCCTCGGACATCGTGCAATCGCTCCTCGTCGACAGCCGCGGCGATCTCTGGGTCGGGACCGACGGTGGCGGCCTGGCGCGCTTCCGTGACGGAGCCTTCGCGTCGTGGACGTCGAAGCAGGGACTCGGGAGCGACACGGTCGAGTCGATCCAGGAAGATCGGGACGGGAACCTCTGGATCGGCACGCGCGGCGGCGGCCTCGCGCGCATGTTCAATGGGGCGATCTCCACGTTCGCCCCGGCCGACGGGCTGTCCGACGACACGGCGTTGTCCATCTGCGAAGACTCGGAGGGAAGCCTCTGGATCGGCACCGTCACCGGAGGCCTGAATCGCCTCAAGGACGGCAAGTTCACCGCGTACACCCACCAGCAAGGCCTGTCGAGCGACCGGGTTCGCACGATCTACGAGGACCGCGAAGGTGCGATCTGGCTCGGCACACGCGGCGCGGGCGTCTCCCGCTTCAAGGACGGGAAGTTCAGCGCGCTCGATTCGTTCAAGGGCCTGGCGGGAGACTTCGTTCGCTCGATCTACGAGGACGGCCGCGGACGCCTCTGGGTCGGGACGTGGGGCGACGGGATCTCCGAGCTCCTCGGCGACCGGTTCAAGAACTTTCAGAAGAAAGACGGACTGCCGAGCGAGATCATCCGTTGTCTCTACCGCGACCGGAACGGCACGCTCTGGATCGGGACCGACGACGGAGGTCTGGTCGAGGAGCGGGACGACACGTTCCGCGTGTGGGGCCGCCGCGACGGCCTCGCCGCCGGCACGGTGCTCGCCCTCGTCGAGGACCGGGACCGCAGTCTCTGGATCGGAACCGAGGGGAGCGGCCTCTATCGCTTCTCCAACGGGCGATTCACCGGCTTCACCCGCGAGCAGGGACTCTCCGACGACACGGTCCTCGCGCTCTACGAGGACGCCGACGGTTGCCTGTGGATCGGGACCGACGGGGGAGGGCTCAGCCGCTACAAGGACGGCAAGTTCACGCGGGTGACGCGGGCGCAGGGTCTCTTCGACGATGTGCAGTACGCGATCCTGGAAGACGGAATGGGCAATCTCTGGATGAGCTGCAGCCGGGGCATCTTCAAGGTGCCTCGCCGCGATCTCGAAGACCTGGCGGAGGGAAGGCGCGACCGCGTGACGTCCGTGTCGTTCGGGCGCGCGGACGGTATGCGCTCCTCGGAATGCAGCGGCTTCACGCAGCCCGCCGCGTGGAAGACGCGCGACGGTCTGCTCTGGTTTCCGACCGTGGAAGGCGCGGTGGTCATCGATCCGGATCGCATCAAGACCAACACGACTCCGCCGCCGGTCGCCGTCGAACGGATGCTCGCCGATCACCGGGCCGTAACGCTCGGGGACGGCGCGGAGGTCACGCCGGGAAGAGGAGATCTCGAGTTCCACTACACCGGCCTCTCCTTCATCGATCCGGAGCGCGTCCTCTTCCGTTACAAGCTCGAGGGATTCGACCGCGAGTGGGTCGAGGCCGGCGCGCGCCGCGTCGCGTTCTACACCAACATCCCTCCCGGCCGTTACGTCTTCCGCGTGACCGCGTGCAACAACGACGGTGTCTGGAACGACGCCGGCGCGTCGGTACGGTTCCGGCTCGTCCCGCGATTCCACGAGACGCCCTGGTTCTACGGGCTGTGCGCGGGCGCCTTGACGCTGGCGGTATTCGGAGTCTGGCGTCTGCGGGCGGCGCGCGTGCGGGCGCGTGAACGCACGCTCGAGGCCCAGGTCGCCGAGCGCACGCTTCAGCTCGAGGAATTGAACGCCCGGCTCCAGCAGCTCTCCGAGATCGACGCCCTGACCGGGATCGCCAACCGGCGGCGCTTCGAGGAGACGCTCGCGCGCGAGTGGAAGCGGGCCACGCGCGACGAGCTGCCGTTGTCGCTGATCATGATCGACATCGACTTCTTCAAGGACTTCAACGACGCCAACGGCCACCAGGTCGGCGACCAGTGCCTTCGCCGCGTGGCGGCCGAGATCCGGGAGGCTCTGACGCGGCCGGGTGACCTGGTCGCGCGTTATGGGGGAGAGGAGTTTGCGGCGATCCTGCCTTCGACGCCTCCCCGGGGGGCAGTCGCCGTGGCCGAGGTCCTCCGCCAGCGGGTCGAGGCCATGGCCACCCGTCACACCGGGGCCCCGTCCGGCGTCGTGACGATCAGCCTGGGCGTGGCCACCGCCAGCCCGGGGGAAGAGTCCTCCGCCGAGGGCCTCGTCGCCGACGCCGACGAAGCCCTCTACCGCGCCAAGAGGGCCGGCCGAAACCGAGTCGAAGCCGACCCGGGGCAGCCCTCCCGGGCCTCCCGGACCGGCCCGCTCGGTTGACAACCCTTCGGCACGGAGGTATTTAAGTCTCGGACTCATGAGGAAAAGGGGACACCTTGGGGTCTTCCGGACCGCTATCGGCCGGTGGTAGGCCAGTCGGAATCCGCCGCCTCGAGGTCGCCGCCTGGGCTCTGGGCGTCGTCCTGCTGGCGGCGTTCGCCGGGATACGCCTCGAGGGGGTGATCGGGCGTAAGGCCGCGCTTCGCGATTTTGCGGAGCGGAAAGCGTCCCTCGCTGTTCCGTCCCTCGCCGTCCCCACGGCCATCGCGCCCCCGGCCGCAGTCTTGCGCTCCCTCGGCGGCTTCCTGTCCCCCGATACGTCGCTCTGGTCCCCCGAACGAGTGCGTGGATTCCGGCAGAGCCTGGCGAGCGAGTTCGAGACGCTTGCGGTGCTTCGGGTGCCCAAGATCGGGCTCGAAGTGCCCGTTCTCGAGGGGACCGACGAACCGGAGTTGAACCGGGGAGTCGGCCACATCACGTACACGCCGCGCTTCGGCGAAGCCGGCAACGTCGGCGTCGCCGGCCACCGCGACGGCTTTTTCCGCGGCCTCAAGGACGTGATCGAAGGGGACGTGATCGAGGTCGAGACGCTGTCGGCGCGGCAGAGTTACACGATCCGGAGGATCTCCATCGTTTCGCCGGACCGGGTGGATGTGCTCGCGCCCTCCGCCGAGCCCACGCTGACGCTCGTGACCTGCTACCCCTTCTATTTCGTGGGAGACGCGCCGCGGCGCTACATCGTGAGCGCCTCTCGGAATGCGGCCGACGGCGCTGTCGCGGCCGAAGGTAAGGAGCACGCTCCCTAGATCCGGTTGTCCGCCGATCTGGGCGCCGCGCTCACGCTGCGCCGCAAGCTCTCCTAAGGTTTCGCGGACCGCGGCGATTTGGAGAGACCGGACTCGGCCTCTCCTTTTTCATCCTTCGGACGGAAGCCAGGCAGCTCCGGGATCTTGGAAACCCCCGAGGCGACGAGAAGATCGGCGCCGTCGCGGAGCGTCGTCTCGGCCGACGGCAGCGGTTTCCTGGCGCGCGCCTTCTTCAGGGCCGCCTCGAACCGCGCGGCCGACGCCGGCTCGTCGAACCGGATCCGCCACAGGTAGCCCATCTTTCCGCCGGAGGTGAAGAACGCGATGCGGTCGCCTCTCCAGCCTTCCGCGGCGGCCGCGGCTTCCTCTTCGGGAAGGCCTCGCGCGAGGAGGAAGCGCAGCGTCCATTCGCCGAGCGTGTCCAGGTAGACGAGGCGGTACCCGGGTATGAGGCTCACGGCGCCGGGGGGTAGGAGATTCTTCGCGGGCGCGGGGTAGGGACTGCCGTGCATGATCTCGGAGCTGGACGCGGGAGGATTCTTCCAGAGCCGGTCGACTTCGGCCCAGCCTCCCCTCTTGACGGCGGCGCGCACGAACTCCGTTCCTTCGACGTAGGGGAAGAAGAGCTGATCCACGAAGTAGTCCGGCACGCCCTTGGGAACGTTCGCGCGCTCCAGGGCGCCGGCCGAGAGCAGCGGCACCATCGCTTCCTCCGCGCTCTCGTCGGCGCCGGGGATCGCCTGCAGCGCCGCCCGGATCATCACCAGTGTGGCCTCGCCCTCGAGCAGGCTCTGGAGCGCGAAGCTTCGGTCGCTGTCGTCCTTCATGCTCTTGACGAGATCGTCGAGGTGCAGCGTCTCGTCCTGAAGCGCATGCATCAGCTCGTGGGAAAAAATCAGGTCGCGCCCCATCTCGCCGGCGTCCGCCATCTCCTCCCGCGCCTCGGCCCCCTTGACGATGAAGAACCGCCGCGGCTCGGGGTCGTAGAAGGCGATCACCTGCGAGGCATAGAAGTCGACGATGGCGTCGAGCATCCCCGGCTTGTCCTCGATCAGACCGACGGCGGCGAGGGTGCCGAAGTACTCGGCGTCGGGAGCCGGCAGGGCCTCCGTCAGCTTGGCGCGCAGCACGCGCTTGAGCTCCGCGGCGGGGATCTCGGAGGCCGGAACGGGCTTTGAAAACCGGCGTCCGCGGACCTGCTCGACCTGCTTCTGGACCTCGGCCATCCGCTCGGGAAGCAGGTCCGTGAAGCCCGCGAAAGTCGCGGCCGCAAAGGCGACTCCGGCCCAGCGAAGGAGGCGATTCCGGAGCACGGCCGAGGGTAGCATGCCGGTCCCACGGCCCCCGGGCAAACTGTTAAGATCCGCCGGACTTCGAAGTCCGTGAATGAGTCAATCGCGACCGTCCAGCAAAGCCGGCCCGATCCGGATGTCTCTTTCCAGCCGTTTCGAGAACATCGAGATGGTGCAGCACCTCTGCTCCAAGCTCCTGGAAGGGCGCGAGGTGCCCGAGGAAACGCGGCACTGGATCCTGATGGCCGTGCGCGAGGCCGTGGCCAACGCGATCAAGCACGGCAACCGGCTGGACCTGTCCAAGAACGTTCACGTGGAGATGGACGTGGTGGCCGACACCCTGGCCATCTCCATCCGCGACGAAGGGGAGGGGTTCGAGCCGACGGCCGTGGGGGACCCGCTGGCACCCGAGAACCGCTTGAAGACCTCGGGCCGTGGGATCTTCTACATGCGGACGTTCATGGACGAGGTGCGCTTCCGCAGGCATCCCGACGGGGGAATGGAAATCGTTTTGAAAAAGAACCTGGGCGCGATAGAAAAGAAGGAGGAGAATCCAGCATGAAGACGAACGTCCGTGAAGTCGGCGGAGTGCAGATCGTCGAGCTCAAGGGCAAGATCACCATCGGTTCGGGGGACGTGCAGCTCCGCGAGACGATCAACAAACTGGTCGACTCGGGCAAGAAGAACATCCTCGTCGACATGCACGACGTCACGACCATCGATTCGTCGGGGATCGGCGAGCTCGTCGGATGCTACACCTCCGTCACCAACAAGGGCGGAAAGCTGAAGCTCCTGCACTTGCCTCCGAAGATCAACGACGTGCTGACGGTCACCCAGCTCATCACCGTCTTCGACGTGTACGAGTCGGAGGCGGAGGCTCTCGCGAGCTTCAAGGGCTAGGGCCGCTCCCTCTGACGGGCCTCGCCGCACAGGGCGGCGCGTTCGACCGGTTCGCGGCGACGGTCCGGCCCTCGCTCGACGCGGCGCTCGCGCAGAGTCTCCCACCGCCGGCCGCTCGCGCCGAGGATCTGGCGCGGGCGATGTCCGACGCGGTCCTGTCGCCGGGCAAGAGGCTGCGGCCGATCGCGACCCTCGCCGCGGCCGACTTCGCCCGCGCCCCTCAGTCGGCCGCGATGCCCGTGGCCGTCGCGGTCGAGCTCGTTCACGCCGCCTCGCTCGTGCTCGATGACCTTCCGTCGATGGACGATGCCCGGAAACGCCGCGGCCGACCGGCCCTTCACCTCGTCCACGGCGTCGCAACGGCGGAGCTCGCGTCGGTGGCGCTCCTCTCGCGGGCGTTCGAGCTCGTCGCCGGCGACGAGAAGCTCTCGGGCGCGCTGCGCGCGCGCATTCTGGCGGAGCTCGCCGAAGCCGTCGGCGCCGGCGGCTGCTGCTCCGGGCAGGCCGCGGACCTGGGAGCCGATCCGGCGGCCGTCGTCCTCGACGATCTCGAAGCGATCCATGCCCGGAAGACCGGCGCGCTCTTCGTGGCGGCGGTGCGCGGGGGAGCGCTCGCCGGGGGGGCGGGAGAGCGGGTCCTCGCGGCGCTGAGCGGGTATGCCCGCAACCTCGGACTGGCCTTCCAGATCACCGACGATCTGCTCGAGCTCGAGGGAGACCCGAAGACGACGGGCAAGGAGGCCCGCGGCGACGCGCACCGCGCCAACTTCGCGACCGTCCTGGGCGCCGAATCCTCGCACCGTCTCGTCGACGAGCTCCTCGAGGCGGCCGTCGCGGCCCTCTCTCCTCTGGGCCGGCGCGCGGAGGTGCTGGCGGATCTGGCGCGCGTCGTGCGCGACCGCCGTTCGTGAGCGCTCCCGGGCGCCCGTCACTCGAGGAGGCCCGGGCGCGGCTTCGGGAGCTCGGGTATCTCGACGCGCGCGTGGATCGCCTGCTCTTCCGGCCCGTGTTCGCGGGCCGCGGCGGAGCGTTTCTTCCGGCCATTCTGATCGGCGCGCTTGCCGCGGCGCTGGCGGCTGTCGCGGCCGTGGAGGCTGCCGAGCCCGGCTTCGCCTCGTCGCCGGCCTCCCTGGCGACGCTGTTCGTGCACGTCTTCGGGGCGTCGCTCCTTCCGGCGACTCTCCTGGGGCTGGGGCTGGCCTGGCTCGCGCCGAGGGCGCGCGCACCGGGCGCGTCGGCGACGCTCGCGGGGCTCGCCGCGGCGCTGCTCGTCTTCGCGCTCTGGATCGGCGGAACGTACAGCCTGGGTCGGGAGCTTTCGGCGCGCGCCCTGCTTTGGGCGATCCCGGTGGCAGTGGCATCGCTCTTTCTGGCCGCGGCCGTCCGGCTGGGATTCCTGGCGCGCGCGTTCGCCCGCTCGGGTGCCTTGCCGCGGCGCGCGATCCGCCGCGTCTTCGCGACGGCCGCGGCGGTCGGCCTGCTGACCGCGATCCTCCTCTTTTTCTCGAGACGCGAGGCGCCCGCGGCGGCCGCGCCGCAGCCGTCACCCCGAACGGCTCCGGTCCTCGTCATCGCCGTGGACGGCCTGGAGCTGGACGGTGCCGGCAAGGACTCGCCCGCAGCGGCTCTCCTTGCGAAGGGCGTGTCGGGGTGGTGGCCCGCCGAGCGAACCTCGCCGCCGGAGATCTGGACGACACTCGCGACCGGAGTTTTTCCCTCGCGCCACGGCGTGCGCGCGCTGGCACGGGTGCGGCCGAGGCCGTCCCCGGCAGCGCTGCGGCCTCCTTTCGGGACGGGCTGGTATCTGCGTCACCTGGGACCCGCGCTCAAGCTGGTCGTCAACGCCCCGGTTTCCTCAAACGACCGGAGGAGCCTCGACTTCTGGGAAGTCGCCGCATCGGCCGGAATCCCGAGCCTCTCGATAGGGTGGTGGGCAGCGGGACGCTGGCCCGGGGCGACGGTCGTCGAGAATCGCGCGATCTTTGCGAAAGCGCGCGACGGCGAGGACGCCGACCGGATCGCGATTGAGATCTTTGAAGCGGAGTCTCGCGGAGGTTACGGTGTCGAGACCGTGTATCTGCCCGGGCCCGACATCTCCCGCGACGACCCGGCAAGGGGGCAGACCGCGGTCGCGCGAGTCGCCGACTTCCTCGCACCGTGGGTCGAGAAAGCGCTCCGGAGCGAGGTCGCTCTGGTCGTGCTCGCCGCCGACAGCCACCCCGCCTCCGAAGCGCTCGGGAGGATGGTCGTCTTCGACGGATCCCGGCCTCCCCGGACTCTCCGCATCCGGCCGGAGAGCGCGGCTCCGTCGATCCTCTCCCGCGCCGGCATTCCTCCGGCGAGGGATCTCGGCGGAGCGCCGGTACCCGCCCTGTTCGCCCCGGACACGACCGAGACCGTCACGGTCGCGACCTACGGACCCCGCGTCGCCCCGGAGGCGGCCGTTGCGCCGGAAAGCGACCGCGAGTATCTGGAAAAACTACGTTCGCTGGGATACTTGAAGTAGCGATGAAAGCCGTCTTCTTCGAAGAGCACGGGGGCAACGACGTCCTCCAGTATGGCGACCGGCCGGACCCCGAGCCCCGTGCAGGAGAGGTGCGCATCGCTCTCCGGGCAGCCGCGCTCAATCACCTGGACATTTTCGTCCGCGACGGGATTCCGGGAGTGCCGCTGCCGCAGATCCCGGGCGGCGACGGCGCGGGCGTCGTAGACCGCCTGGGCCAGGGCGTCTCGGGCCTGGCTCCCGGCGACCGCGTGCTGATCCAGCCCGGCCTCTACGACGCGACCTGCGAGTTCTGCCGCGCCGGCGAGCAGAGCCTCTGCGTGCAGTACCGGATCCTGGGCGAGCATGCCCCCGGCACGCTCGCGGAATTCGTCGTGGTGCCGGAGCGCAACGTCTTTCCCATCCCCTCGGGCTTCTCGTTCGCGCGAGCGGCGGCGTTTCCGCTGGCGTACCAGACCGCCTGGCGGATGGTCGTCGGCCGCGCGGCCGTCCGTCCGGGCGAGACCGTTCTCGTCCACGGCGCGGGCGGCGGTGTCGCCGGCGCCGCGATCGAGATTGCGCTCCTGGTGGGAGCACGCGTTCTCGCGACGACCTCAGGCGACGAGAAGGTGACCCGGTTGCGCGAGTCCGGCGTCGAGCTCGCGATCGACTATCGCAAGGAGGACGTGCTCGCGGCGGTGCGCACGCACACCGCGAAGAGAGGTGTCGACGTCATCGTGGACTCGGTCGGCGAATCGACCTGGATGACGTCGCTGAAGGCGGCGGCCCGGGGCGGACGCATCGTGACCTGTGGCGCGACCAGCGGTCCCAATCCCAAGGAGGAGATCCGCCAGATCTTCTGGAAGCACCTCTCGATCCTCGGGTCCACCATGGCGAACGATCGGGAGTTCCGCGCGCTCTACTCCTCGGTGGCGTCGGGGCGGTTGAAACCCCGCGTGGACCGGGTCTTTCCGTTGTCGCTGGTCCGCGAGGCGTTCGCGTACATGGAGGAGGGTCGCCAGAACGGCAAGATCGTCCTCATTCCGGACGGGGCGGAACGGGACTGGCCCGACGGAGACTGACTCCGTCGCGGGAGCTTGCTCGTCGGATCGCGCCTACCGGCGAAAGAGCCAGAGCAGGAGCGAGACGAGCAAGGACAGCAGCAGGCACGTCACGATCGGGAATGCGAACGTGAAGCCCGGGCGCCGCACGACCACGTCGCCCGGCAGTCGGCCGAAATAACGCGAGACGACGGGCCACAGCACGCCCGCGGCGAGCAAGACGATCCCAAGCGCGATCAGGATCGGTCGCGCGCCGCCCTGGTACGGAGCCGGCATCTCTGTGAGAATATCGCTGGCAGTCCTCCTCGAGCCGCGGGGCGATTCTCCCGGCGAACCCGTCATGACCGAGCTTTCCCCCGGCCGCGCCTTCCGTATCTCCGACCTTCCCTCCGAAGAACGCCCCCGCGAGCGGCTCCTGCGTCTGGGTCCCGCCGCTCTGTCGAACGAAGAGCTTCTGGCTCTGCTCCTGCGCACCGGAGTGCCGGGGGAGAGCGCGCTCGACCGGGCGCGCCGGCTCCTGGCGACCCACGGCGGACTCTCCGGGCTCTCCGGAGTCGCCGCGGGCGATCTCGTCGTCGAGAAGGGCATCGGTCCCACGCGCGCGGGCGCCATCGCGGCGGCCCTGGAGATCGCGCGACGTCTGCCGGCGCAGACGCTCGGAGGCCGCGACCTCTTGAACGAGCCGCGGCTGGTCATGGAGTACCTGCGTCAGTCGCAGGCCGACGACGCGCAGGAAAGAACGGGCGCGCTGTACCTGAATGCGCGCAACCGTCTCCTGAAGAACGATCCCGAGATCTACCGGGGCACTCTCGACCGCGCGGTCGTGGAGCCGCGGGAAATCCTGCGCCGCGCCCTTCTCGGCAAGGCGGCCGCGGTCATCCTGTACCACAACCATCCCTCCGGCGACCCGACGCCGTCGCGGGAGGATCGCGAGTTCACGCGCCGCTTCGCCGCGGCGTCGGAGGCGGTCGGCGTGCGCCTGCTCGATCACGTCGTCGTCGGGCGCGAGGGCTGCGTGTCGTTCCGGGAGGCGGGCCTCTTGTGAATGGTATCTTTCGCCGTCCGCATGAAGACCTTCTACGCGACGACGCCGATCTACTACGTCAACGACCTGCCCCACATCGGCCACATCTACTCGACGGTCGTCACCGACGTGATCACGCGCTTCCACCGCCTCGTCGGAGACGACACGCGATTCCTGACGGGAACCGACGAGCACGGCCAGAACATCGAGAAGGCGGCGGCCGCGCAGGGCGTCGCGCCGCTGGCGCTCGCGGATCGCGTCGTCGAGCGCTACCGGGAACTCTACAAGGTCTTCGAGATTCGCAACGACGACTTCATCCGAACGACCGAGGCCCGCCACCGCCGGGGGGTCGAGGCCCTGATCGCGCGGATCGCGGCCGCCGGCGACTTCTATACCGCGAAGCACGAAGGCTGGTACTGCACCAGCTGCGAGGCGTTTTACACCGAGAAGGAGCTCGACGCCGACAAGAACTGCCCCGTGCACGGCCGGCCGACGGTCTGGGAGTCGGAGGAAAACGTCTTCTTTCGGCTCTCGAAGTACGCGGAGCCGCTGCGCCGCCACTACGAGGCCAACCCGAAGTTCGTGCGCCCCGAAAGCCGGCTCGCGGAGGTCGCCTCCTTCGTCCGTTCGGGCTTGAACGACCTCTCGGTCTCGCGCTCCAAGGTCAAATGGGGCATCCCGTTTCCGGGACATCCCGGCCACGTGGTCTACGTATGGCTCGACGCGCTCGCCAACTACATCACCGCGCTCGGATTCGGAGCCGAGGACGACGCGCTCTACCGGCGATACTGGGGCGAGTCGACGGGCCCGCGCGTCCACGTCATCGGCAAGGACATCCTGCGCTTCCACGCGGTCTACTGGCCGGCGTTCCTGATGTCGGCCGGGCTGCCGCTGCCGACGACGGTGTGGGCGCACGGCTGGTGGCTGCGCGACGCGAAGAAAGTCTCCAAGTCCGTGGGCAACGTCGTGCGTCCCGACAACCTGGTGGCCGACTTCGGCGCGGACGCGCTGCGGTACTTCCTGCTGCGGGAGATGGCCTTCGGCCAGGACGCGTCGTTCTCCGACGAGGCGTTCCTGACGCGCTACAACGCGGACCTCGCCAACGACCTCGGCAACACGGTCTCCCGCGTGGCGGCGCTGTGCCGCCAGTCCTTCGGCGGCACTCCGAACGAGGTGTGCACCGACAACGAGATCCTGGGGGCGTACGGCGCGGCGCAGGAGGAGTGGCGGGCCGCCATGGAGGACTGCCAGTTCAACCGGGCGCTCGAAGCCGTATGGAAGTTTCTCGCGCAGATCAACGGCTACGTGGTCGCCAAGGAGCCCTGGAAGATCCGCAAGGCCGAGGGCGCGGGCGCGGCGCGCCTGCACCGGGTCCTCTCGGCCGCGGCCGAAGGCGTGCGGCTCTCCGCGGTGATGCTCGCGCCGTTCGTGCCCGCGACCAGCCGAAAGATCTTCGAGACCTTCGGAATCCCGGGGAAAGATCCCGCCGCCGCGGATCTCGACTGGGGACGGCTCCCCGTGTCGCAGCCGATGCCCGATCTGCCCGCCCTCTTCCCGCGCGCCGACGCCGCGGCGTATTTTCAGGACAGGAAGGATTCCACGATGAACGAACAGGTGCCCGCCGTCAGCACGCCGCTCCGACGACCGGATCTCCATCGAGGACTTCCAGAAGGTGCGTCTGAAAACCGCGAAGATCGTGGCCGCCGAGCGCGTTCCCAAATCCAACAAGCTCGTCCGGCTCCAGGTCGACCTGGGCGGTGAGCAGCGCCAGATCGTCGCGGGCATCGCGGCGCAGTACGAGCCGGAGGCGCTGGTGGGGCGCAACGTGGTCGTGGTCGCGAATCTGAAACCCGCCAAGCTCATGGGCGTGGAGTCCAACGGCATGGTCCTCGCCGCCGCGGTCGGAGAGGCGGGCGCGCCGGTCCTCGTCGACGTGCCCGCGGACGTCCCTCCGGGCAGCAAGGTCAAGTAGGTGCGGGCCGAGCTTGCCGACTCGCACTGCCACCTGCAGATGGGGAAGGGAGCGGCGGAGATGATCGCTGCGCGCCCGGGCGGCGGGCGTGACGCGTTTCCTGGTGCCCGGAACGACTCTCGCCGACTCGGAGGAGGCCGCGGCGCTGGCGGATCCCGCGGCGGGCGTCTTTGCCGCCGTCGGCGTTCACCCGCACGAAGCGAAGGATTTCGAGCCCGGACGGGACGGCGCCGCGCTCGAGGCACTCGCGCGCCGTGAGGGCGTCGTCGCGATCGGCGAAGTCGGCCTCGACTTCCACTACGACCACTCACCCCGCACCAAGCAGATCGAGGTCCTCGAGTGGATGGCGGACTGCGCGCGGCGTCTCGGGCTCCCGCTGCTCCTCCACAACCGCGAGAGCGGCGCGGAGATGCTGGCCGTGCTCGGCCGCGCGCGCGCGCGCGAACGCGCCGGGAGTCTTCCACTCCTTCACCGAGGACGCGGCGTACGGGAGGAAGGCGATCGATCTCGGGTACCTGGTGTCGTTCTCCGGAATGATCACGTTCCGCGCCGCCGAGAACGTCCGCTCGGCGGCCGAGGGCCTTCCCCTCGAGGCCATGCTCGTCGAGACCGACACGCCCTTCCTCGCTCCCGTTCCGCATCGGGGCAAGCCGTGCGAGCCGGCCTTCGTGGTCGAAACGGCGAGGAAGCTCGCGGAGGTCAAGGGCGAGCGCTTCGAAGACGTTGCCGCGGCGACGACGGCCAACTTCGAGCGGCTCTTTCGCCACCCGGCCGCGGCGTAGCCGTGTCCTCCCGGCGGATTTCCGACGCGGAATTCGAGTCGTACGTGGAGGAGGCCCTCGCCTCGATCCCCGGGGCCTTCCGCAAGTACCTCGAGAACGCCGTCGTCGCCGTCGAGGAAGAGCCGACCGACGAGGACTACGACGAGACCGACACGCCCGACGAGGACGAGCTCTTCGGCATCTTCCGCGGGCTCGGCTACTTCGAAAGGGAAGGTGCCGTGACCAGCCTTCCCGCCCAGATCGCCATCTTCCGGGGCCCGATCCTGCGCTGCTGCCCGACGCGGGGCGAAGCCGTGCGCGAGATCCGCGACACCGTCGTCCACGAGATCGGGCACATGCTGGGCCTGGACGACGAGGAGATGCCGTACTAGGGCAGAGTTCTTGCAGTTTCGCCGGGGGATGGCCGCGCGCAGGCATCCGGAGAGCGGCGAGACGCTGGAATCCAAGCCCGCCGGGCCGGCGCGCCTTCGTGTCGCCCACCTCTTCACGTACGTCGAGGACGTCGCGTATCTGGCCCTCGGCGTCCTGCTCACGGCGTGCGCGGCCGTGGTCCTCTTCAACGGCGCGACCGCGTTCTGGGGGTCGATTCGCGGAGGGGCTTCGATCCCCGAGCTCGTCCTGGTCCTGGACCGGATCCTTCTGGTCCTGATGATCGTCGAGCTGCTCTACACGGTGAAGGTCTCGTACCGCGAGCACACCCTGGTCCCCGAACCGTTCCTGATCGTGGGCCTGATCGCCGTGACTCGCCGGATCCTGATCGTCACCGCCCAGCTCGCCGTCCTGGTCGAGAAGCCCGACGAGGCCGTGTTTCGGAGCTCGATGTGGGAGCTCGGAGTGCTCACGGTCATGGTGGTGGCGCTGGTCGGGTCGCTTCTCATGCTGCGCAAGCGCTCGGCAACTCCGATCGCCGGGATGGCGTAGCTCCCGGACGTGCTACGGTTCGGCCTCGTGCGACGGCTTCTCCTGCTCGCCGGGCTCCTTCTCGCGGCCGTCGCGGCCGCCGCGGACCAGAAATCGACTCCCCTCGCCGTCGCGCGGGAGGAGGCCGAGTCCAACGTGAAGTCGCCGGCCGGGCGGTCCTACGAGGGAGTCGTGATCTCGCGCATCGACGAGTGGCTCCGGCCGCTGGTCGAGCGTTGCGTCAAGGACGCCCCGGCCGAAGAGAGGATCTCCTTCGACGTCTTCGTCCGCGTCGGGGCGGCCGGAAAGCCCGAGGAAGTCCTCCATTCGCCCGACACCGCGGTGGCGCGATGTGTCGAGCCGGGCTTCCGCGACGTGAAATACCCGTCGCCTCCGATGCCCGACTGGTGGATCAAGATCGAGGTCCGGCTCAAATCGTAGGGGCGGCCTTTACGGCCGCCCTCAGCTCGCGGTGAAACCGGGCGGGGGCAAGCCCCGCCCCTACAAGCTTACTGAGACCTGAGACTATCGCTTCGGTCCCCTGGGCCCGCGATGATCCCGGTTGAAGTGTCCGCGGTGCTCGCCGGGTCCCCGGCCGCCGCGCGGAAACTCGTCGCGTCCCTCGTCCTCGCCGGGCGCGCCGACGGGCGCCAACGCCATCTCGGCGTCGATCTCTTCCTTGGACAGCGCCTGCTTGCGGGAGAGCTTGATCTTGCCCATCGGATCGACGGCGATGATCTTGACGGTGACCTCGTCGCCTTCCTTGACGACGTCGGTCGTCTGGCGGACGCGGTAGGGGGCGAGCTCGGAGATGTGGACCAGGCCATCCTGGCCCGGCAGGATTTCGACGAACGCGCCGTACGCCTCGACGCGCCGCACCTTGCCCTTGTAGACCTTCCCGATCTCGGGCTCCTGCGTGAGGCCCTCGATGATCTCGATCGCCTTCATCGCCGCGGCCTCGTCGGCCGACGCGATGGAGACTTTTCCGGAGTCCTCGACGTCGATCTTGCAGCCCGTGGCCTCGATGATGGAGCGGATGGTCTTGCCGCCCGAGCCGATCACGTCGCGGATGCGGTCCTTCGGGATCTGGATGGTGAAGATGCGCGGGGCATAGCGGGAGATGTTGGGGCGGGGCGCTTCCAGCGCCTCGGCCATCTTGTCCAGGATGTGCATCCGGCCGTCGCGCGCCTGCGCGAGCGCCTTTTCGAGGATGTCGCGCCGCAGGCCCTTGATCTTGATGTCCATCTGGAGGGCCGTGATGCCCTCGCGGGAGCCGGCCACCTTGAAGTCCATGTCGCCATAGTGGTCTTCCTGGCCGGCGATGTCCGTCAGGACCGCAAAGCGTTCGCCGTCGGAGACGAGACCCATCGCCACGCCGGCGACCGGCGCCTTGATCGGCACGCCCGCATCCATGAGGGCGAGCGTCCCGCCGCAGACCGTGGCCATCGAGGAGGAGCCATTGGACTCGAGGATGTCCGACACAATGCGGACGGTGTACGGGAACGCGTCCTCGGAGGGGAGCATCGGAGACAGCGACCGGCGCGCGAGGTTGCCGTGGCCGATGTCGCGGCGCGACGGCCCGCGCATGAACTTGGTCTCGCCGACCGAGAAGGGCGGGAAGTTGTAGTGCAGAAGGAACGTGTGCTCGCTCTCGCCCTCGTACTCCTCGATGATCTGTGCGTCGTCGGACGTCCCGAGGGTCGCCGTCACGAGGGCCTGCGTCTCGCCGCGCGTGAAGAGCGCCGAGCCGTGGGTGCGGGGCAGGATGCCGACCTCGGAAGTGATCGGGCGAATCTGTGAGAACTCCCGGCCATCCAGGCGTTTCCCGCCCAGGATCGTCTCGCGCGTGAGCACCTTGACGAGGTCGTCGGCCGCCTTGGCGACCTGCTTGCGCTTCTCGGCCTCGGCCTCGGGCACCATCGAGACGGCGGCCTTCTTGACGGCCTTGATCTCGGTGTACGAGGCAATCTTGTTCGGGAGCGTCATCGCCGCCATCATCGGCGCTTCCCAGGCCGTGCGGACCTCGGAGAAGACGCTGGCGGGGTAGGCCTCGGGAGACTGCCAGTAGGGCTTCTGGAATCCGCCGCGGCGCTGCAGCGTGACCTGCGCGCCGACGATCTGGCGGACGGCCTCGTGGCCGAAGAGGATCGCGTCGATCAGGGTCTGCTCGGAGATCTCGCGCGCGCCTCCCTCGACCATGACGACCGCGTCATCGGTGCCGCAGACGATCAGGTCGAGGTCCGACTTGTCGCGTTCGGCATTGGTCGGGTTGAGGACGAACTTTCCGTCGAGCCTGCCGACACGGACGGCGCCGACCGGAGTGTGGAACGGAACGGCGGAGCAGGTCAGCGCAACCGACGCGCCGTTGATCGCGAGGATGTCGGCGTCGTTCTGGCCGTCGGCCGAGAGGACGAACGCGACGATCTGCGTCTCGTGGTTGAAGCCCTTGGGGAAGAGCGGCCGCATCGGCCGGTCGATCAGGCGCGAGGTCAGGATCTCTTTCTCGGTGGGCCGGCCCTCCCGCTTGAACCAGCCGCCGGGGATTCGGCCGGCGGCGTAGGTCGGCTCGCGGTAGTCGACGGTCAGCGGAAAGAACTCGGCGTTCTCCTTGGGTTCCTTGCTGAAGACGGCGGTGGCGAGGACGACGGTTTCGCCGAACCGAACCACGGCGGAGCCGTCGGCCTGCTTGGCGAGTTTGCCGATCTGGATGTCGAGAGACTTGGAGCCGATGGGAATGGAGATTTGGTCGATCATGATCTTTCTGCCCTTCTTTTCAAAAGGCGCCGGAGTGGCCGTCTCGTCGGACGGCGCGTGGCGAGCGGCATGTGCAGCGGTCGAAGCCGCGGCGTCTGGCGTTCCGGCGCCGGGACGGACTACTTCCGGAGACCGAGCCGCTCGATGAGCTTGTGGTAGCGGTCGGCGTCTTCGCTCCGGAGATACTCCAGGAGCCGGCGCCGCCGTCCGACCATCTGCAACAGGCCGCGGCGGGAATGGTGATCCTTGGCGTTGGACTGGAAGTGGTCGGTCAGGTACGCGATCCGGCTGGTCAGCAGGGCGACCTGAACCTCCGGGGACCCCGTGTCGGAGTCATGGGTTCGATACTTACTGATGATGTCCGTTTTTCCGGACTCGTATTCGGTGACGTTCACTCAGCCTCCAAACGTCTCTATCTACTCACTCTTTTCTATAAGCGGCGAAGCCTACCACAGGTCGGGGGCGCTGTCAGCACGAGCGCCGGGCGGATGGGCGGCGGACTCCTAGTCCGCCAGTACGATCCGTGGCTTGATCAGCGCGACCCCGCGGTCTCCGATCGGGTTGATCTGGCCCAGCGCGAGCATGTCGTTGTTCGGGGACAACAGCGTGACCCAGTCCCCTTCCTTCGCCTCGACGTCGCGCGCCGGGACCGCCTGGCCCCGGCGGATCTTCCAGGCCTCCAGCGACGCGAGCTGGACACGGGGGAACGGGAAGGGCACGCGCGCGAGGGGAATCGCATGGGGAGAGGCCAGCCTCTCGGGCGGGGACATCGCTTCGAAACGCTCGAGGGTCACGGCGTCGCCGACGGAGAAGACGCCGATGCGGCTCCGGCGGAGCGTCTCGAGGTGCGCGCCGCAGGACAGCTTTTCGCCGAGGTCGCTCGCGATGGAGCGGATGTAGGTTCCCGACGAGCACGAGATCGAAAATGGCACACGGCCGCCCTCGACCTCTCCGAAGGAGAGCTGCGTGACCTTGACCTTCTTGGGCAGCGAGGGCACCGACTCTCCCTTGCGCGCCATCTCGTAGAACTTCCGGCCGCCGACTTTCTTGGCGGAATAGGGCGGAGGCGCCTGCAGGAAGTCGCCGCGAAACGCCGCCGCGGCCTCTTCGATCCGCGCGCGCGTCACGCCGGACGCGTCGCGGTCCGGGCCGACGGACTCTCCCTCGCGGTCGTACGTCGTCGTGGCGCGGCCGAGGCGGATCGTGCCGTCGTACGACTTGTCCATCATCGTGAAGAAGCTCTGGAGGCGGGCGGCGCCTCCCGCGCAGAGCAGGAGCAGCCCCGTCGCCATCGGGTCGAGCGTGCCGCTGTGCCCGATGCGCGAGACGCCGGTGGCCTTGCGCACGCGCTCGACCACGTCGTGGGAGGTGAGGCCCTCGGGCTTGTCGAGGAGGAAGAGCGTTCCGCGGCCGAAGCCTTTCGGCTCCGCGGTCACGGCTCGTCCTTGGGCGGCAGGACCTGGTGGAGGAGCTCCTCCACCCGCGCGCCGCGCTCGAGCGAGCGGTCGGACACGAAGAAGAGCTCCGGCGCGTAGCGCAGCGCGCACCTCCGGCCGACCTCGCGGCGCAGGTACCCGGCCGCCCGGCGCAGGGCCTCGCCGGCCTTCTCGCGCTCCGCGTCGCCTCCGAGGCACGAGAAGTAGACGCGCGCGGATTTCAGATCCGGCGGCATCTCGACGTCAGTGATGGTGACCATGCGCAGGTCCGGGTCGTGGGCTTCCGTCAGGATCAGGATGGAAAGCTCGGACCGGACGAGGTCGGCGACGCGCTGGCTTCGGCGGGACTCTTTCTTCATCGGTCAGACATGAATGAACTCGTTTCGATACTGGAGTACCTCGCCGTCCAGATTCTCCTCCACGAACCGCAGCACGCCCTGCAGCAGCGCGTCGAGCGCCGGCTGATCCGGGCCGACCGCGGCGACGCCGAGCCGGGCGCGCTGGAGCAGGTCCTGGTCACCGACTTCCGAGGCCGAGATCTCGAAGTCGTTGCGGATGCGGCTCTTCAGGCTCTTGACGATCATCCGCTTCTCCTTCAGCCCCCGGCATCCCGGAAGGTGGAGATCGAAGACGGCGTACGCGATCACCATGGGCCGGGCCGGAACGTCGGAGATCGGGAACGCCGTCAGGCGTTCATCACGCCGGCGACCTTCTCGACCTGGAAGGCCTCGATGATGTCGCCGACCTTCACGTCCTGGTACCGCTCGAGCCCGATGCCGCACTCGAATCCCTGCTTGACCTCGCGAGACGTCGTCCTTGAAGCGCCGCAGCGAACCGATCTTGCCCTCGTAGATCACGCGGTTGTCCCGCAGCAGACGCACCTGCGCGGAACGCGGGATCACACCCTCGGTGACGTAGCAGCCCGCCACGACCCCGAACTTCGGGACCTTGAACGTATTGCGGACTTCGGCGCGGCCGCGCGCCACTTCCTTCAGCGTCGGATCGAGCAGGCCCTCCATGGCCTTCTTGATCTCGTCGGTGACGTTGTAGATCACGGTGTGGAGGCGGATCTCCACGCCGGCCTTCTCGGCCTCCTCCGCCGCCTTCTTCTCGGGCCGGACGTTGAAGCCGACGATGATCGCGCCCGACGCCGAAGCGAGGAGCACGTCGTTGATGTTGATCGCGCCCACCCCCGCGTGCAGCAGCGAGACCTTGACCTTGTCGTTGGAGAGGCCTTCAGCGCCTGCGACAGGACCTCCATCGAGCCCGACACGTCGGCCTTGAGGATGATCGGCAGGTCCTTGATCTTGCCCTCCTGGATCTTGCTGAAGAGCTGCTCGAGCGAGAGCTTCGAGGAGGCGGCCATGGCCTTCTCGCGCTCCTTCTGCTGGCGGAAGCCGACGACCGACCGCGCCTTGGTCTCGTCCTCGACGACCTGGAACGCGTCGCCGGCCTGCGGCAGCTCCTCGAAGCCCGTGACCTCGACGGGAGTGGACGGGGCCGAGCCTCGGCGACTCTCTCGCCCCGGTCGTCGTTCATCGAGCGGACCCGGCCGAAGACGGAGCCCGCGAAGAAGACGTCTCCGACTTGCAGGGTCCCGGCCTGTACCAGGACCGTCGCGACGTTGCCGCGGCCGGCTTCGCTCCGCGCCTCGAGGACGACGCCGCGCGCCTCGATCGCCGGCGGGCGCCGAGAGCTCCTGCAGGTCGGCGACGAGGAGGATCAGCTCCAGCAGGTGGTCGATGCCCTGCTTCTTGAGGGCCGAGATCTCGGCCGCAGGCGACGTCGCCGCCCCAGGCCTCGAGCAGGACGCCGCTGGTCGGCGAGCTCCTTCTTGACGCGGTCGAGGTTGGCGTTGGACTTGTCGATCTTGTTGATCGCCACCACGATCGGGACTTTGGCGGCCCGCGCGTGGTCGATCGCCTCGATGGTCTGCGGCATGACGCCGTCGTCGGCGGCGACGACCAGCACGACGATGTCCGTGGCCTTGGCGCCGCGCGCGCGCATCGACGTGAAGGCCTCGTGACCCGGCGTGTCGAGGAAGACGATCGGCTTGCCGTGCGCCTCGACGCGATAGGCGCCGATGTGCTGCGTGATGCCGCCGGCCTCGCCCGCCGCCACGTTGGTCTCGCGGATGGCGTCGAGCAGAGACGTCTTGCCGTGATCGACGTGGCCCATGACGGTGACGACGGGAGCCCGCGGCACGCGTGGCGCCGCGGTCGCGCCTTCGCCGCTCTCCGCGGCGCCGACCGCCGTCCGAGCTCGATCTCCTCTTCGAAGGAGACGACCGCGGCCTCGACGCCGACTTCCTTGGCGATCTGCACCGCCGTCGAGGCGTCGAGCGTCTGGTTGACGGTCGCGAGCACGCCGCGTTGCATCAGGAGTCTCTGGATGTCGCGGGCGAGGACGCCGAGCTTCTCGGACAGCTCTTTCAGCGTCACGCCCTCGGTAAAGAAGACGGGGCCGGTCGGCGCCGGCTTCTTGAACTCGAGGAGCTTGCCGGAGTCGTGCGCGCGCGTCTCCTTCGCGGCCCGCCGGATCGCGGACTTCGAGACCGGGCGCGGCGTCGCGGCCTCGGTTTCCTCCTCGCCGGTCTTCTCGATCAGCGGGAGGGAAATGTCCGAGTACGTGTCTTCCTGGTAGGTCCCGACGAACTCGCGCAGATCGACCTCGTCGGCGACGGTGATCTTTGGACGCGGGCTGCGCTTGCCGGCGGGCGTCTTCTTGGCGGATTCTGTCGTCTTTCTTGCGCTTGACCGGACCGCGCTCGGGCAAGCCCGTGGCGGTGCGGCCCAACGGCGCGCCGGGACGCGGGGGCCCGCCCAACGGACGCGCACCGGGGCCGCCGGGAGTCGGGCGATAGACGGACGGTCCGGAGGGACGCGGACCCATCGGTCCGCGGGACGGTCCCATCGGCCGCGCGGGTCCCGCGGCAGGTCCCATCGGCCGCGCGAGCCCGCCCGAGGGTCCCATCGGCCGGCTTGGGGGAACTCCCGTCGGTCGAATGCCGGACGCGGCCGGACCGGTGGGACGGGGAGGCACGACCGGCTTCGGGAGGCAACACGATCTTGCGCGGAACCTGCGGCGCCGCAGGCTTGGGAGGAGCGGGCGCCTCGGGCTCGGGCTCGGCGGGGACAACCGCCGTGCGAGCGGGTTCGGCGGATTTGGCCGCGACCTTCTCGGCCGCCGTACGGCGCGGGGGAGCCGCCGGAGCTTCCGTCTCGGGCGCCGGCGCCTCCGCGGACTCCGCCGACGCGGGCACCTTGTCGACGATCTTGATGCGGTTCAGGGCGCTCTTCTGCGGTCGCGCGGCGCGCGCCTCGTTGTCGCGAACGATCAGCTGCTTGGGAGCGTGCGTCTTGCCCTGCAGGATGGCCAGCACCGTGGACTCGTCCAGCGCCGCCTGCGGCGACTTGACATCCACGCCGATCGACTGCAGCAGGAAGAGCACTTCCTTGCTGCCGATCCCCATCTGGGCGGCCAGTTCTTCAACTCGGATCTTTCCCATGCGCCTCTGATCTACTCCCTGACGCCCGTCTCTTCGGGGGCCTCGCTCTCGGCCTGCGCTTCGGAATCGCCGGCCTCCGCATTCTCTTCGGACTCCGCCTGCGTGAGGGTCTCCTCGGTCACGCGGGCGGACTCGAGGAGCTTCTCCGCCGACTTCTCGCCGATCCCGGGCAGCTCTGCCAGCTCCGCGGCCGACTTGTCGAGCAGGTCGCCGAGCGTCGTGATGCCGGCCTCGGCCAGACGCTCGGCCGTCTTCTCGCCGATGCCCGCGATCTCGGCGACCGGCGTCTGGCGCCGGCGCGAAGCCTCCAGCATCCGCGACAGGGCCTGGGCGACCTCGCCCTTGACCTCGCTCTCGCCCTTGATCTCGATCTTCATCCCGATCAGCGCGGACGCCAGCCGCACGTTCTGTCCCTTCTTGCCGATCGCCAGCGACAGCTGATCATCCTCGACGACGCAGTCGAGGCTCATCGCGCCGTCCTCGTGGTGGATCGGCGAGACGCGGGTGATCTTGGCCGGGGCCAGCGCGTTCTGCGCGAACGTGATCAGGTCGTCGGAGTACAGGATGACGTCGATCTTCTCGCCGTGGAGCTCGCGCATGATCGACTGGACGCGCGATCCGCGCATGCCGACGCAGGCGCCGACGGGGTCGACGTCCCGCTCGCGCGAGCGCACGGCCACTTTCGCCCGCTCGCCCGGCTGCCGCACCGCTCCCTTGATGACGACAGTGCCGTCGTAGATCTCCGGGACCTCCATCTCGAAGAGCCGGATCAGGAGCCGCGGATCCGTGCGCGAGAGCACCAGCTGCGGCCCCTTGGGATTCTTGTGGACGTCGTAGAGGATCGAGCGGATCCGCTCGCCCTGTCCGTAGCGCTCCGCGCGGGACTGCTGGTCGCGGGGGATGATCGCCTCGGTCTTGCCGAGGTCCACGATCATGTCGCCGCGCTCGAACCGCTTGACCGTGCCGTTCATCAGCTCGCCGAGCTTGGGGTAGTACTCGTTGTAGACGTTGTCGCGCTCGGCCTCGCGGACCTTCTGATAGAGGACCTGCTTGGCCGTCTGCGCGGCGATGCGGCCCAGACCGACCGTCTCGCGATAGACGCGGACCTCGTCGCCGAGCGTGACGTCCTGGGCTTCGGTCGGCGGCTGGCCTTCGGGCCCGGGCCGGAGCACGCGCACCTCGCCTTTGGTTCCCTTTTCCTTGACCAGCGCGGCGGCTTCATCGAGAAGGATCTGCGGCGGCGGCTCTTCGGACTCGGTGTCGAGTTCGGCGACCACGGTGCGCGGCGAATACACGGTCATCGCGCCCGACTGCCGGTCGATGAGGGTGACCATCGCCTTGTCGTGGTAATACTTTCGCGCGGCGGAGGACATGGCCTCCTCGAGGGCGCCGAACATCTTCTCGGCATCGATGTCCTTCTCTCGCGAAACCTGTCGGATGACCGACGGATCGATGATCATGGCGGAACCCGTTCTCTCCTATCGCCCCTGGCGTTCTCGTCGCGGCCACTCGAAGTCGAGCCGGGCGAGTCGAATATCGCCGAAACGGACATTATAGATTTTGCGTTCCGCCTCATCAACGACAGTGAGCCGATCTCCCTCGACGCGCTCGAGCACCCCGCCGAAGTTGCGCGCGGGCGTGATCGCCGCAGGGCGTTTCGCGTCCGACGCGAGAGCCTCGGGAATCACGGGATCCTCGGTCTTCACGCGCACGCGCCGCCCCACGAAGCGCGCGGCGTCGTCGAGCGAATAGAGCTTGCGATCGAGGCCCGCGGAAGAAACTTCCAGCGTGTATCGGTGAGCGATCTCGTCGGCCTGATCGAGAACGGGCGAGACCTCGCGGGAAACGCTCTCGCAATCCTCGACCGTGGCCGCTTCGCCACCCTCCCGCTCGAGGACGAGACGAAGGACCGTAAAGCGGCCGGCTCCCGCCGACTCGACGGCGAGCAGACGGCACCCCCGTTCCCGGGCGATCGCTTCGATTTCCTGCGTCGTTTTGTCGCTCAAGGGCGCTTTCATCGAACAAAAAAGCGGGCCAAGCCCGCATTTCTCCAAACCGACGTCTTATATCAGAAGGCGGCAGGGGGGTGCCAGGGAGGGGCGGCGGCCTGCCGCTAAGTCCTCAGGACAGCGAGGGTTTGGCCCGCCGAAGGGCCTCTTCCCACGCCTCCTTCGCGGGGGCGCAGGCCAGGAGCGCGGCAATCGAGATCCCGAAGAGCGCCAGGACCTGGGACAGGGGCGCGCCCAGGAACCCGAGAATCAATCCGTAGAGGGCAATGGCCTCCGCCGCTGCGGCCCGGAGAAGGAAGTATCTCCGGACCCGCTGGAGCGGCCCGCTTCGCGGCGACGCGAGCAGTCTTCGTCCGGCGAGAGAGGCCCCCGCGAACTGGGCCACTCCGAGCGCCGAAAACACGGCGAAGAGCGAGGTTGTCGGCGCAAGTCGCGGGTTCTGAGGCGCGATCTCCGCTCGGAGAAAGGCAAGAAGGACCCCATAAACGCCTACCGACGCCAGGAGGGCCGTGTGCACGAGCCGGCGACACGGCGGTCGTGCTCGGAGGGGTCCACGGCCGAAGTCTACAATCGGAGAATCCGGCCGCCGCCCGGCGTGTTACGAGGAAAAGGCGGCCCGACGCCCCGGGAGAGTGCGTGCCAGAGACCGAGACACAGGAGGATCTGCCCTTCGAGCGCAGCTCGATCGCCGCCATCGGCCGGCGGAGGAGCTGGTTCGCCTCCCACTTCCACTTCGGCAACCACTCGGCTCCGGAGGAGGCGGCCCCCGAGGACGACGAGCCGATCATCCACAGCATGCTGGGCTCGCTCGCCGCGGCTGCCGACGGCACGGACAGCGGGACCCCGGCTTCGGTGGAGGAGCCGATCGTCCACAGCATGCTGGGCTCGCTCGCCGGGGCTGCCGACGGCGCGGACAACGGGACTCCGGCTTCGATGGAGGAGCCGATCGTCCACAGCATGCTGGGCTCGCTCGCCGCGGAGGGGGGAAAGGAACCCGTCCCCGACGTCGAACCCGAAAGCGCGCCGCATTCGCTGCTCGCCCTCCCGTCTCCGACCGAAGCGCCATCGGGACCTCATGCCGAGATCGACTACGCGCACCTGAGCTTCCACAGCACGCTCGACGAGCTCGCGGGACTCGAGGAGCACGTCACGGGATCGTTCCCCGTCGAGAGAGCCATCCTCATTTCTCTCGCCGCACACCTCGTTCTGGTTCTGATGCTGATCTTCCTTCCGAAACCTCTGCCCAAGGGGTCCAAGGGGGACCTTCTCTCGGCGTTCTATCCGGAGCCCAAGGACGACACTCCGATCCCCGTCTTCTTCCAGGAGTCTCCCGGACCGGCGCGTGAGAATCCCAAGCGCTCGCCGCTCTCCGACGCGGACCGCAGAGCGGGCGGCGGCGATCGCTCGAAACCGAAGTCCGACACGCCGTTCATCCCCGAAGCGCCCGGCGTCGCGGGGCTGGCGCCCGGGCCGAAGGCGCCGCGCGTGCGGGGAAGCGACGTTCCGCAGCGCAAGGGGGCGACCGCCGAAGCCGAGCGCCGCCCCGGACAGGGCGGCAACGCCGCTGCCTCCGCCGAAAAATCTGCCTCCGCCGAAAAGTCGGAGAACGCGAAGCCCTCCGAGTTCCCGACGGAAATGCGGCCGCAACTGGGCAGCGGTCCGACGGAGATGACCAGGCTCGCGGGCCTGGATCAGGCGATTCGCGAGGCCGCGCGCGGCGCGGTCGGCGGCGAAGGCGGCGCGCCTCGCGGCAACCCGGATGGCGGATTCGTGGACTCTGGCCCGATCTCCTTCGACACGAGCTGGTATGACTGGGGCCCGTACGCGGCCGAGATGGTGCGCCGCATCAAGCTTCACTGGGAGGTTCCAGAGCTGGCCCGGCTGGGGTTCAAGGGGAAGCTGACCGTCCGGTTCTACATCCTCGCCGACGGCACCGTGGCGGACGCCAAGATCATCCGGGTCTCGGGCACTCCTCCCTTCGACTACGCCGCGTTCCAGGCCATCGTGACGTCGTCGCCGTTCCGGCCGCTTCCGGCCGATCTCCACTCGCAGCGGGAAGGCGTCACCGTAACCTTTTTCTACAACCTGCGTCCGGAAGAGGATGCCGAGGCACGGAAGTGAACGAGCCGGATCGCATTCGCGAGGTGCTCGAGACGGCGGAGACCGTCGCGGTCGTGGGCTGCTCGCCGGATCCGGCGCGGGCGTCCTACACCATCGCGCGGTACCTGCTGTCGCAGGGCTATCGCGTCGTGCCGGTCAACCCCAACTACGAGGAGCTCCTCGGGCAGAGGTGCTACTCGTCGCTCTCGGACATTCCCGCCGGGATCCGCGTGGACATCGTGGACGTCTTCCGGCGTTCGGAGCACGTGGCGGGGATCGCCCGGGAAGCGATCGCCCGCGGCGTCCCGTTCGTCTTTCTTCAGAAGGGCGTGATCGATCCGGAGGCGGCCCGAAGGCTCGAGGAGGCCGGGGTCGGGGTCGCCATGGACCGGTGCATCCTCGTCGAGCACGAACGGCACGGAATTGCCCCGAAATCCAGGAATGCCGCCCCGGAAGGCGGCGTTTCTTCCTTGTCCCGCAGCGGGACCCAACATTAGGAGAGAGACGTTTCATATGCAACCAACCACGAAGCGAGCGCTATCTTTTTCGGCCCTGATTGGGGCCGCCGTCGTCTTCGGCATGGTAGTGGCGGGTTCCGTGAACGTGACGCCGCGGTCGGAGGCCCAGCGCGAGATCACGCCGGCCGCATCGCGCCCCCACGCCGGATCCGTGCTTCTGCCGTCCTTCGCCGACATCGCGCAGGAGGTCATGCCTTCGGTCGTCTCGATCACCTCGACGGACATCGTCAAGGGGAATCGGGCCGCCGTTACATGAACCAGAACCCCTTCGGCGAAGGCGATCCGTTCGAGTTCTTCTTCGGTCCTCCGGGCGGCCAGAATCGTCGCGGCGGGCCCCGGGATGAGGAGGAGCACAAGGAGGTCCAGGGCGGGACCGGCTTCATCATCTCCGAGGACGGCTACGTCGTCACCAACAACCATGTCATCGACGGCGCCGACAAGATCGAAGTCCGGATCGACGACAAGGAGAAGTACACCGCGCGGCTCGTCGGCAAGGATCCGGCGACCGACCTCGCCCTGCTGAAGATCGACGCCAAGCAGCAGCTGACTCCGCTGCCAGCTGGGCGACTCGCGACAAGCTGCGCGTGGGCGAGTGGGTCATGGCGATCGGCGATCCGCTCAACTTCGACAAGACCGTCACGGTCGGGGTCGGTCACGCCAAGGACCGCTCGGGCCTGACGGCCGACGCCGCGACGCGCTGCTTCGAGAACTTCATCCAGACCGACGCCGCGATCAACTTCGGCAACTCCGGCGGCCCGCTGCTCAACGTCCACGGCGAGGTCGTCGGGCATCAACACGGCGATCTACCGGCCGGCGCCGCAGAACATCGGCTTCGCCGTTCCGATCAACACGCTCAAGACGGTCCTTCCGCAGCTGCGCGACAAGGGCAAGGTCACGCGCGGCTTCCTGGGCATCAACATCCGCAACGTCGACTCCGACCGCGCCGCGGCGTTCGGGCTGAAGACGCAGGACGGGGCGTTCGTCGAGTCCGTGGAGCCGGGCAAACCGGCGGACAAGGCCGGCCTGCGTCCGGGCGACACGATCGTCAAGGTCGACGGCCGTTCCGGTCAAGGAAACGCGGGACCTGATCGGCTACGTGTCCGGCAAGGCCCCGGGCAGCAAGGTGCAGCTGACCGTGATCCGCGACGGCAAGGAGACCACGCAGACCGCGACGCTGGCCGAGCGCAAGGACGAGAGCGCCGAGGACGAAGAGACCGGGAAGCTCGGAGCGGAGAACGGCAGCACTCCCGGCAAGATCGGGATCCAGGTCCAGGAGCTCACGCCGCAGACGCGGCAGATGCAGAGGATCAAGCCCGAGGTCGAGGGCCTGCTGGTCGTGCGCGTCAAGGAGGTCTCGCCGGCCGCCGACGCGAACATCCAGGAAGGCGACATCATCACGCAGGTCAACGGCCACAAGGTCGTGAGCACCGACGAGTTCGGAAAGCTCGTCGCCAGCGCCAAGAAGGGCGACTACCTCAAGCTCTACGTCTACAACCCGCGGGCGGACATCTCGCGGTTCGCCCTGGTCAAGCTCGAAGACTGACAACCGACGACCGAAACGGTATTCCCCGCGCCCGCCCAACCGGCGGGCGCTTCTCTTTGAGGGGCGCTCGACCTTCCCACGAGAGCGGGTTATCCGGCGCGACGTATCTCCGGGAGAATAAAGGGCGCCGGTTTCTCTATACAAGGAGAGCAATGAGTCAACGCATCCTGGTCGTCGACGACAACGCCGACATCCGCGACAGCCTGCGGAAGGTGTTGGAGCTGGAAGGCTACGAGGCGGTCGAAGCCGCCACCGGGCCGGTGGCGCTCGCCGAGCTCGACGCGGCTCCCGTGGACGCCGTGCTCCTCGACATCAAGATGAACGGCATGGACGGCATGGAGGTCCTCGACCGGATTGTGGCCCGCCACGAGCCCCGCCGGTCCTGATGATCTCGGGTCACGGGGACATCGCCACGGCCGTGGAGTCGACCCGGCGCGGGGCCATGGACTTCCTCGAAAAGCCCCTCCAGCGCGAGCGCGTCCTCGTCTCGGTCAAGAACGCGCTTTCGGGAAACCGGCTCCGCGCCGAAAACGAGCGTCTCCGCCGCCGGGTCGAGGAGGAGACCGTCCTCGTCGGCGACAGCGAGCCGATGAAGCGCCTGCGCGCCGACGTGGCGCGCGCGGCTCCGACGACCGCGACGGTGCTGATCCTCGGCGAGAGCGGGACCGGCAAGGAGCTCGTGGCGCGGGCGATTCACCGCGGCTCGCAGGTCGCCGGCGGGCCGTTCGTCCAGGTCAACTGCGCGGCCATCCCCGAAGAGCTGATCGAATCCGAGCTCTTCGGCCACGAGAAGGGCTCGTTCACCGGCGCGGTCCGCAAGCAGACGGCAAGTTCGAGCGAGGCCGACGGCGGGACGATCTTTCTCGACGAAATCGGCGACATGTCGCCGCGCGCCCAGGCCAAAGTCCTGCGCGTCCTCGAGGACGGCGAAGGTCGAGCCCGTCGGCGCCGCCGCGCGATCGCAGGTCGAACGTCCGCGTGATCGCGGCGACGAACCGCGACCTCGAGCCGAGTCGATCAAGGCGGGACGCTTCCGCGAGGATCTCTACTACCGCCTGAACGTGGTCCCGCTCGACGTCGCCGCCGCTGCGCGAGCGGCGCGAGGACATCCCGGCTCTGGCCGACCACTTCACGAAGCTCTTCTCCGAGCGAGATCACCGCAAGCCCCGCCGCTTCGCGGGCAGCGCCCTCGCCGTCCTCGCGGCGCGGAGCTGGCCCGGCAACGTGCGCGAGCTGAAGAATCTGATCGAGCGGGTCCTCATCATGACCGACGCGGACCCGATCGACGGAAAGGACCTTCCTCCCGAGGCGCGCGTGGCGCCGGCCGAGATCTCGGAGCGTGGCCGGGAGCTCGAGACGCTGTCGGAGTTCAAGGAGTACGCCGAGCGCGAGTTTCTAGTCGCCAAGCTCCGCGAGAACGGCTGGAACATCAGCCGCACGGCCGAAGTCATCCAGACGCCGCGGTCGAACCTGTACAAGAAGATCGAGCACCACAAGATCGCGAGAGAAACGGACCACCAGCGGACGTCGTCGGGTTAGACTTCCGCGGCGTGATCTCCCTGGCGGACTTCGAAGAGACCGGAGCGCTGCTCACCGGTCACTTCCGCCTCTCTTCGGGACTCCACTCGGACCGGTATCTCCAGTGCGCGCGCCTTCTGATGTGGCCCGAGAAGGCCGAGCAGGCGGGGCGCGAGCTCGGGGCAAAGCTCTCGGAGTTCGGCGCGCGGGCCGTCGTCTCTCCGGCGCTGGGGGGCGTCGTCATCGGACACGAGACCGGGCGTTCCCTTCGCCTTCCGGCGATGTTCGTCGAACGCAGGGACGGCGCTTTCGCGTTGCGGCGGGGCTTCGCGCTCGAGCCGGGCCAGCCCGTCGTCGTCGTCGAGGACGTCTTCACCACCGGCAAGAGCACGCGCGAAGCCTCGGCGGCCGTGCAGGCCGCCGGCGGACGGGTCGTGGCCGTCGGATCCATCGTGGATCGCGGACTTCCGCCCGGCGCCTTCTCGGTTCCCGCGCGTTCGCTGCTGTCGCTCTCGGTTCCGTCGTGGCCGGAGGCCGAGTGCCCGCTGTGCCGCAAGGATGTGCCGATCGATTCTCCCGGCAGCCGCTTCCAGAAGTCGTAGACTCTGCGCCATGGATCTGAAGAGCCTCTGCGTCTACTGCGGCTCGAGTCCCTCGCCGGACCCGGCCTACGAAGCCGAGATCCGAGCGTTCGGCAAAGAATTGGCGGCGCGCGGCGTCCGCCTGATCTACGGAGGCTCCTCGCGCGGTCTGATGGGAGCGCTCGCGGACGAGGTTCTGAAGGCCGGCGGCAAGGTCGTGGGAGTGATCCCGAAGGCACTGGAGGGCCGCGAAGCGGCGCACCGCGGACTGACCGAGCTGAAGGTCGTCGGCTCCTTTCACGAGCGCGAACAGATGCTGTTCGACCTTGCCGACGGATTCGTGGCCTTCCCCGGCGGCTTTGGCACGATGGAAGAGATCATCGAGATGATCACGTGGAAGCAGGTCGGGATCCACGGCAAGCCGATCGTGCTCGCCAACATCGGAGGCTACTTCGATCCGCTCGTGCGGCAGTTCGACATGGCGATCGAGAAGAAGTTCGCCCGCAATGAAGACCGGATCCTCTTTGCGGTGGCCGAGAACACGAAGGCGATCCTGACGTTTCTCGAAGGCGCGCAGGTAATGGCGCGCAAAGCGGGGGATTGGGCTTGAGAATCAGTAGGCGGCAAGCAGTAGGCAGTAAGCAGGATGCGAACCCACCAGACTGCTTACCGCTTACCGCTTACCGCTTACCGCTTACCGCTTACTGCTTACTCGTTTCACTGAGCCGCAACTCTTCCAGTAGCCGCCGGTTGATCGCCACCAGGTCCGCGAGAAGCGCGATCAGGAACGTCTGGAATCCGACGACGATGAGGACGGCCGCGAGGATCAGCGACTGGACGTGGCCTCCGGGATTGGGCGAGAAAAAGTAGAAGTAGAGGAACCGCAGGATCAGCGCGGCCCCGGCCGCGACGAAGACGGCCGCGGGGATCGACAGCATCTTCAGCGGCTTGTAGAGAGCGGTGATCCGGAGGACGTTGGCGCCCTGGAGCAGGACGTACTTCGTCGTCGACGTGAAGAGACGGGAGGGCCGGACCGGAGGGTGCGCGCGGACGGGCACCGAGACGACGCGCAGCCCTTTGTAGCCGGCCTGGATGAGGGTCTCCAGCGTGTAGGTCAGCTTCGAGAAAACCTGGATGCGGCGCGCGGCGTCGCGGGAAAGCGCCCGGAACCCCGAGGCCGCGTCGGTGACGTCGACTCCGGAGGCCTGGCGCACCACCCAGCTGCCGGCGCGCTGGAGCAGCCGCTTGCCGGGGGAGAAATGGGCGAGCTCGCCCGGCCCGCGATCGCCGATGGTCAGGTCCGCGCGGCCTTCCAGGATCGGCGCCGTCAGGGCTGGCACGTCGGCGGGGTCGTACTGGAGATCCGCGTCGAAGTTGACGATCACGTCGGCGGCCATGGCCAGCGCCGCCTTCAGGCCGTTCGAGAACGTTTCCGCGAGACCCCGGTTCGTGGTCTGACGGGCGACGCGGTCGGCACCCGCCTGCGTCGCGAGCTCCGCCGTGCGATCGGTCGAGCCGTCGTCGACGACCAGAATCTCGACGGCTTCGAACCCCGGCACGCGGCGCGGCAGAGCGGCGATGGCCTTCCCGATCGTCGCTTCTTCGTTGTACGCGGGAATCTGGATGACGAGCTTCATGCGCGCGCGGACGTTCGAGCGGCCCACATCATAGTCGCGGCCAGCGCGGCGAGGCCCGCGAGCGACACGGCGAGCTCGGCCAGCGGAACCCGAAATCGGCCTTCGATCCGATGCGTCCCGGCCGGGACCTCGAGACCCAGGAACAGTCCGTTGACCAGAAGAGGCTCTTCCTCGCGCCCGTCGAGGAAGAGGCGCCAGTACGGCGCGAACGCCTTCTGCGACGTCGCGAGAATCGACTCGCGGGGCGTGTCGGTCTCGAGCGAGAAGCGCTCGGGCGACAACTCGGAAACCCGCACGCGGCCCGGCGGGCCCGGAGGCGACTTCGCGTGCGACGCGAACTGCACCGCCGCGTCCGGAGCGACGAAGACGACCTCCGCCAGCATGTCGCGCGTCGCGGAAGCCGCTTGAGCGACGCCGCCGGGGAGCGCGCGTTCCACGAGACGGAAGCGCGGGAACGCCGTCGCCCTCTCGAAGAGCGTCATGTCGGCGCCGTCGTAGATGCGCGGCCACTCGCCGCCGGCGGCGCGCACCGGGGTGCCCGGCAAGTGAAAGGGCGCCGAGTCGCGCGCCTCGATGTCGGATCCCACGGGCGACTCCGCGCCGGGAGGCGCCGCCAGGTAACGCACGCCGAGGAGATCCAGGACCGGCGAGGAGGGATCCAGGGACTGCGGATCGAAAGCGAGGTACGTACCGTACCCGCCGAACGCGTTCGGGTCCGCCGCCGCGAGCAGGCGCCGGTATGGCTCTTCGAACAGGAAATGCCCGCGCGCATCCTCGAGTCCCAGCGGCTCGGACACGTTGGGAATCAGCGTCCAGCCGGCTGCCGCGAAGCGCGCGCCCCCTTCGGAGAGCTCGCGCAGGCGCGCGATGCCGGGCGTGTCCCGGAAGACGGCGTCGGCGGGGCGGCACTCGGGATAGAAGTCGAGCGCGAGGAAAGCCAGCGGCACGGCCACGAGGAACGGGACCGTGCGAAGGCAGAGTGTCGAGACGGGGCTCGCGAGGGCCAGCCGTTCCAGGGCTTCGGCGCCGCACGCGGCGAGGATCGCGATCGCGAGCACGATCAGGATCCGGGCCCGCGAGAACAGCATGATGTCGAGAAGCGGAAGGCGGCCGACCGCCGAGAGGATCGCGCCCCCGCCGTAGAGCGGCAGGGCGACGGCGGCTCCGAGGATCGCGGCGAAGACGGCCTCGCGGCGGCGCTTGAGGGCCGAGAGCCCCACGAACGCGAGCGCTCCGGCCGCGAGTCCGACGCCGGCGGCCGTCTCCATGTAGTTGTCCCCGGGGATCCAGCCCACCCCGGCGTAGTCGTCGCGCCGCGGCGTTCCCTGATAGTCGGGCATGAAGTAGAGACGCAGATGTCGCAGCGGCAAGGCGTAGGAGCGGCCCAGCCCTTTGCGCAGGTCCGAATAGCCGGAGGTCTCGAGGAATCGGGCCGTCGCCAGGATCGAAGGCAGCACGATCGCGCACGCGATCGCCGAGGCGGCCGCCAGGCGCCCGACGGCGGACGTCGCGCCGCGGAAGCGGGCGCCGATCGCCCGCACCAGAAGGTAGAGGGCCGCGGCGATCGCCCCGAAGAGGATCCAGTGCGGGAATCCGCCGGCGAGGCACAACAGGATCGACAGCGCCGCGAAGCGGAGCGCCCGCGCCACGCCGTCGTCGAAGGCCCGGTCCACGGCCATCAGGAGCAGGGGATACGTCACGGACACGGACGTGTGCATCCAGAGAGCCCAGACCGTCTGCGCCGTGGAGAACGCCCAGGCCGCCGCTCCAACCGCCGCGGCGACGTCCGAGAAGCGCCGGCTACGCAGAAACGCGTACATCGCGACGAACGCGAAGTTGACCTTGAGAAACAGGATGCCGGTCTCGATCAGAGACTCGGGCAGAAGCAGGGCCGGAAACCAGGTGAAGGGAGACAGGAATCCGCGCGCGAGGAGGAAGGCCCCGACGGATCCGGAGGCGACCCACGCGTCCCAGAGGAACCCTCGCGGGTGCCGCCGCAATCGCACCAGCGTCGTCTGGCCCGATGCGGACTGGTCCGAGAGAAGGCGGTTCTCGGCCTCGACCACTCCGCCGGGGCTCATGCGCCACGGATGCTGGGCCCGGACGAAGTCGTGCGAGGAGAAGACGCCGCCCGTGACGACGAGCGGAGCGAAGAGAATCAGGTCGAAGGCGAGGAGGGTCGCGGCGCCGAACGACCGAACGAACTCACGCACGCGCCACGATCACCCGGAAGTAGGAATCCACCCAGCCGCGTGAGAGCAGGTGGTCTTCCAGCGCGATCAGGCGCGATAGGGCGTCGGTCCGGTCTTCCCGGAGCCGGGCGACGTCGAGGCACGGAAAGACGAACCAGAGGACGTTGCCGCCGTAGGGCCGGTCCTCGAGGATCTCGAAGAGGCGGCGGCACGCCGGCAGGATCGCGCTCGAGCGCACGGACTCCGACGGGTCGTCCATGGGCAGCGGGATCGCGAGCTCCGGACGGTTCTTCAGCTCCTCGGGCAGCGCGTCGAAGGCGCTGCGCGCGAATCCCCAGTCCGCGTCGATCCACTCCGAGCGCGACGGACCCATGTATTCGTCCAGAAAGAGGAGACCGCCGGGCTTGAGCGCCGCGCGGGTCTGCTCGAGGACGCGCTCGACGTTGCGCACGTGGTGAAGAGACCCGTGAAAGAAGACGATGTCGTAGCGCCTCGGCGACAGGCGGATGGCGTTGATGTCTTCGACGCGGTAATCGAGGCGCCGTGCGAGCCCGGATTCTTCGGCGCCCCGGCGGGCTTCGGCGATCGCCTCGGGCGAGAAGTCGACGCCCTCCACCCGGTCGCAGACCCCTTTGGCGACGACGTCGCGCTCGAGCAGTCCCGTGCCGCATCCGACCGAGAGGCCCAGCGGAGCCGGCTCGGGCACGTAGCGGTCGGCGAACCATTCCATCGGCCAGCGGTTGGGGTCGCCGGTGACGCGCCGGTTGATCGCCCGGCGCACCAGCGGCTGCGCCCCCCAGTACCGGTCTTCTTCCTCGCCCGGGGCCCCGGCATCCCAGAACTCCCGAGCCGAAGCCGCCTCGGCGCGCGCCGCGCGCAATGCGCTCCAGCGCCGGGCGAAGGAGGCGAGCGACGCGCGGATGGCGGAGGACATTCTCGAGAGTTCGGACCAGTGTAGCAGGGAGCTTCGAACCTGAAGCCCGAAACCCGAAACCTCGTTTGCGGCCGAACCGGCCGCTCTGGTACATTCCCCGATCCCCGGCGGCAGCGCCGGATTGGATCTTTACCAACAAGGGACGAGGGCCGGGATGAAAATGCCCCTGCGGGCTTCCGGCCGCCAGCCCCCCGGGAAACCGGGATCGAAGAAACAGGCTCGTAGCTCAGGGGGAGAGCACTACCTTGACACGGTAGGGGTCAGCGGTTCAAATCCGCTCGAGCCTACCAATTTCTTCGAACGCAGGCGCTTAGCTCAGCTGGGAGAGCGCTTCCTTCACACGGAAGAGGTCAACGGTTCGATCCCGTTAGCGCCTACCAGAAGTCTTTTTACGCGGGGGGACCCGCGTTTTTTCATTTTGGGTGAAACACAATGGAAGCCCTGGCACAGACGCTAACGATCACGCTTCCCGACGGCTCGACGAGGACGGTGCCGGCGGGAACCACGCTTCGCGACATCGCGGCCGGCATCGGCCCGCGCCTCGCGAAAGACGCGCTCGCCGGAAAGCTCGACGGCAAGCTCGTGGACCTCGCGACACCGCTCAAGTCGGACGCGAAGATCGAGATCGTGACGCCGAAGTCGCCCGAGGCGCTGGATCTGTACCGGCACTCGACGGCCCACCTGACGGCCAACGCGGTCAAGCGCCTCTTCCCGACGGTCCAGATCGGCATCGGCCCCGCGATCGAGAACGGCTACTACTACGACTTCTCGCCCGAGCGCCCGTTCACGCCCGAGGACCTCTCGGCGATCGAGGGCGAGATGCGCAACATCATCGCCGAGGACAACGCGATCGAGCGCTCCGAGATGTCGAAGGAAGACGCGATCCGGATCTTCGAGGGCCAGAAGGATCCCTTGAAGGTCGAGATCATCCGCGGCATCCCCGACGACAAGGTCTCGTGCTACCGGCAGAGGGACTTCATCGACCTCTGCCGAGGCCCGCACGTTCCGTCCACGGGCAAGCTCGGCGTCTTCAAGCTCACGCACACGGCCGGGGCGTACTGGAAGGGCGACGAGAAGAATCCGATGCTCCAGCGCATCTACGGCGCCTGCTTCCTGACGCAGAAGGAGCTCGACGATTACCTGAAGCAGCAGGAGGAGGCGCGGGCGCGCGACCACCGGAAGCTCGGCAAGGAGCTCGAACTCTTCGTGTTCCACCCGTGGGCGCCGGCGTCGCCGTTTTTCCTGCCCAAGGGCGCCGTCGTCTATAACGGCCTGCTCGAGTACATGCGCGCCGAGTACGCGAAGCGCGGCTACCAGGAGGTCCTGTCCCCGCAGATCTTCGACTCCGAGCTCTTCAAGCTCTCCGGCCACTACCAGAACTACTACGACAACATGTACTGGACGGAGATCGACGAGCGCGAGTTCGGCGTCAAGCCGATGAACTGCCCGGGCCACTTCCTGCTCTTCAAGACACGGCTGTGGTCCTACCGCGATCTGCCGGTCCGGTACGCCGACTTCGGCCGTCTCCACCGCTACGAGCTCTCCGGAGTGACGGCCGGGCTGACGCGCGTGCGCTCGTTCTCGCAGGACGACGCCCACATCTTCACGCCCTTCGAGAAAGTCGAGGACGAGATCTTCCGCTTCCTCGAGTTCACGGACGCGGTCTACGGCGCCTTCGGGTTCACCGACGTCGAGATCTCGCTGGGCCTGCGGCCCGAGAAGCGCATCGGCTCGGACGAGCAGTGGGATCGCGGCGAGCAGGCGCTGGCGGCGGCCCTCGAGAAGGCGAAGCGCCCGCACGTCGTGACGCCGGGCGACGGCGCGTTCTACGGTCCCAAAATCGACTTCCGGGTGAAGGACGCGATCGGCCGGCCCTGGCAGCTCGGCACGATCCAGTGCGACTTCGAGCACGCCGAGAGCTTCGACCTGACCTACATCGGCGAGGACGGTCGCGAGCACCGGCCGGTCATCATGCACCGCGCCATCCTCGGCTCGTTCGAGCGCTTCATCGGCATTCTGATCGAGCACACCGGCGGCAACTTTCCGTTCTGGATCGCGCCCGTGCAGGCGGTGGTGCTGCCGGTGTCGGACCGGTTCGCGGAAGCCGCGCGCGCGGCCGCGGAGACGCTCGCGGCGGCGGGGCTGCGCGTGGAAGTCGACGACCGCAACGAGAAGCTCGGCGCCCGCATCCGCAGGGCCGAGCTGCAGAAGGTGCCGGCGATGCTGGTCGTCGGTGAGAAGGAAGCCGCGTCCGGATCCGTCGCGGTGCGCCTGCGTCACGGAGGCGACGCCGGCACGATGCTCCTGTCCGATTTTCTCGCGTCCGCCACGAGGGCGGTCGCGAGCCGGAAGGCCGAACCGATTTTGGAGGTGAAAGATCGATAAGAAGAGTATCCGCGTCAACGAGCAGATCCGCTGGAAGGAGGTCCGGCTGATCGGCGCCGACGGGGAGGCGCTGGGCATCGTCGTGATGGCCGACGCCCTCCTGAAAGCGCGCGAAGCCGGGCTCGACCTCGTCGAGATCGCGCCGACCGCAACTCCTCCGGTCTGCCGCATCATGAACTTCGGAAAGTTCATTTATCAGCAGAAAAAGAAACAGCAGGACTCCAAGAAGAAACAGAAGACGACCCAGGTCAAAGAAGTGAAGTTCCGGCCCAACATCGACGACCACGACTACGACTTCAAGATGAAGAACATCCTGAAGTTCCTGTCCCACGGCGACAAGGTCAAGGCCACGGTTCAGTTCCGGGGGCGCGAGATGGCCCGCCGGGAGAACGGCCAGAAGGTCCTCGACCGCCTGCTCGTCGACCTGACCGGACACGCCGTGGCGGAGTCGCGCTCGGAGATGCTCGGCAACCGGCTCTACCAGATTCTGGCGCCGGTCAAGCACGAGAAAGCGGCCAAGGCCTAACGCCCCGCAGAGGAGAAGACCGAATGCCCAAACTGAAGACGCATCGAGGCGCCGCGAAGCGGTTCAAGAAGACCGCCAGCGGAAAGTTCAAGCGCGCGAAGGCCTTCAAGAGCCACATCCTGACGAAGAAGGCTCCGGGCCGGAAGCGCGGCCTCGCCCAGTCCACCACCGTATCCAAAGCCGACGTCAAGCGCGTGCGGGAAATGCTGCCGTACGCGTAGGCGCCGGCCCGCGACGGCGGCCGGTCAGAAACCGCGCCCGCCGAATGAACTCACAGGAGATTGAAAGATGCCTCGCGTAAAAAGGGGACCCAAGAGAAAGAACCGCCGCGCAAAGACGCTGGCGCTGGCCAAGGGGTACTACGGGACCAAGTCCAAGTCGTACCGCATGGCCAAGCTCCAGGTCGAGAAGTCGCTGGTCTACGCCTATCGCGATCGCAAGGCGAAGAAGCGCGACTTCCGCGGACTCTGGATCGTGCGGATCAACGCCGCGGCGCGGGAGCACGAGCTCTCGTACAGCCGCCTGATGGACGGCCTGAAGAAAGCGGGCAACGAGATCAACCGCAAGATGCTGGCCGAGCTCGCGGTGTCGGATCCGGCAGCGTTCACGCATCTGGTGGGCGTCGCCAAGCAAGCGCTGAAGACCGCCTAGGTTTGGCTCCGCTGGACGCCGCCAACGAGCTGCTGCGCTCCTTCCGCCAGGAGATCGGGAAGGGTGTGTCCTCGCGCGCCGAGTTCGAGCGCCTGAAGGGCCGATACCTGGGCCGCGAGAAGGGACTGGTGCCCGGACTCTTCGCCCAGCTGAAGACACTGGCGCCGGCCGAGCGCGCGGCCTTCGGCGAGGCCGCCAACGGCGTCAAGCGCGAGATCGAAGCGGCCATCGGAAAGCTCGCGACGGATCTGGAAAACCGCGAGGCCGCCTCCCGCGACCGCGCGGCCGCGGTGGACGTGACGCTGCCGGGCCGGAGCCGGCGCCCCGGCGGACTGCACCCGATCACGATCGTCCGCCGGCGCATCGAGGACATCTTCCGGCGCATGGGCTATTCGATCGCCGACGGCCCGGAGGTCGAGAACGACTTCCACAACTTCGAGGCCCTGAACTTCCCGGCGGACCATCCGGCGCGGGACACGCAGGACACCCTCCTTCTCGATAGAAAGTCCGTGTCGCCGCTGCTCCTGCGCACGCACACGTCGCCGGTCCAGATCCGGGAGATGCGCAAGCACGGCGCGCCGCTGCGGATCCTGGTCCCGGGCCGCGTGTACCGCAAGGACGAGGTGGACGCGACGCACTCGCCCGTCTTTCACCAGGTCGAGGGCCTCGTCGTCGACAAGGGCATCTCGATGGCGGACCTGAAGGGGACCGTGTCCCTGTTCCTCGAGGAGCTCTTCGGCAAGGGCACGCGCACGCGGTTCATCCCGACGTTCTTTCCGTTCGTCGAGCCCGGCGTGGACGTCGCGATGTCGTGCATCTTCTGCAAGGGAGCGGGCTGCGGAAAGTGCAAAGGCTCGGGCTGGATCGAGATCATGGGCGCGGGCATGGTGCATCCCCGCGTGCTGCAGGGGGTCGCGATCGACCCCGAGGACTACACGGGGTTCGCGTTCGGCCTCGGGATCGACCGCGTGGCGCTCTTGAAGTACGGCTTCCCGGACCTGCGCCTCCTCTTCGAGGGCGACGAGCGCTTCCTGCGTCAGTTCGCGGGGCGGCAGTGAAGTTCTCGCTGGAGTGGCTCTCCGACTTCGTCGACGTCGCCGCGGCGGGCGGCGCCGACGGCGCGCGGCGGCTGCTCGATCAGGCGGGCATCCCGATCGAGTCGATCGAGACGGGCGCGGATGGAGAGATTCTCGACGCCGAGATCACCCCGAACCGGCCCGACGCGATGGGCCATCGCGGGCTCGCGCGGGAGATCGCGGCGATGGGGGCGCTGCCGATGCGCGACCTCAGCGAACGCTACGCCGAGCCTCCCTCCGAGGGCGAAGCGACCGAGCAACTGACCTCCATCGTGATCCAGGTGCCCCGTCTCTGCCGGAGGTTCGGAGCGCGCTTCGTGCGCAACATCGGGCCCGGGGCCGCGAGCGAGTCCGTGCGCCGGCGCCTGGCGTCGATCGGAGCCAAGTCGATCTCGGCGGCCGTGGACGCGACGAACTACGTACTCTGGGACACGGCGCAACCTCTTCACGCCTTCGACTTCGACCGGCTCAAGGGAGACCTCCTCATCGTCCGCAAGGCGCAGAAGGGGGAGAAGCTCGTCACCCTCGACGGCATCGAGCGCGTGCTCGAGCCTTCGGACGTCGTCGTGGCCGACGCCGAGCGGGCGATTTCGCTCGCGGGCGTGATGGGAGGCCTCGACACCGCGGTGACCGAGAAGACCCGCAACGTTCTGCTCGAGGCGGCGTGGTGGGATCCGGTCACCGTGCGGAAAACGGCGCGCCGCCTCGGGATGCACACCGACGCTTCGCACCGGTTCGAGCGGGGAGCCGACATCGAGGCGATCCCCGGAGCGCTGAACCTGGCGGCACGGCTCCTCGTCGAAACGGCGGGCGGCACCGTGGCGCCGGGATTCCTCGACGCCCACGGCGCCGCCGTCCGCGTGCGCAAGACGACGCTCCGCCTCTCGAGACTGCGCCTGCTGTCGGGCGATTTCCGGCTGACTCTCGAGTTCGCCGAGGAGGCGCTGACCCGCCTCGGCTTTCTCGCCGAGCGCCGCGGCAAGCATCTCTCCGTCTCGATCCCGCTGTTTCGGCCGGACGTGCGGCGCGAGGAGGACCTCATCGAGGAAGTGCTCCGCGTCTACGGGTACGACCGGCTGCCCTCGCGGCTGCCCGCCGCGGGGTCTCCGGGCGGGTGGAGCGAGCCGCTGCGGCCGGTGGAGGAGCGACTCGCCGACAGCGCGGCCTCGGAGGGCCTGCTGGAGGCGATCAACTATCCGTTCGTCGACCGCGAGTCGGACGAGCGGCCCTGGCAGGGATGGCTTCGCGCGACGGAGACGGCGTCCGAACCCCTCGGGATCCTGAATCCGCTCGACGCGGAGCGGCGCCATCTTCGCGCCACACTCCTGCCGGGTCTGCTCGAAACGGTCTCACGCAATCTGCGCCATGGCTCCTCGGGCGTCGGCCTCTTCGAGATTGGACGCGCCTTCGGGGGCGCGGGAGACGCGGACCGGCCGGAGACTTTCGAATCGCGGCGGCTCGCCTTCGCTCTGGCCGGGGAGCGACGACCCGATTGGAGCGTGCCCGAGAAGCTGCGCAGCGCGGATTACTTCGACGCGAAGGGTCTCGTCGAGACGCTCGTGTCTCCCTGGATTCCCTCGGACGAGCTCCTCTGGACGCTCCTCAAGGCCGACGCCCTGACTCCCGGCGCGGCCGCGGCGGCGCGCACGCGGTCGGGCCGGCTGATCGCGCTCGCGGGTCTCGTCTCGGGCGCCGAGCGGGAGAAGCGCGGCATCCACGAAGAAGTCTTCGTGGGAGAGATCCTGATCGATGAGCTCGGCGGCGGCGAGCGTCCGTTCGTCTTCCAGTCGTTCTCGCCGCTGCCGCCGATTGCGTCCGACCTCTCGTTCACGCAGCCCAAGGCGCTGACCTGGGAGGCCGTCGAGACGTTCGTGCGCGAGAGGCGCCTCACGCACCTGGAGTCGCTGCGGTTGCTCGACCGCTACGAAGGCCCGGGAGTTCCCGAAGGCTCGGTGAAGACGACGATTCGATTGACGTTCCGTTCGCCGGAACGGACTCTGCTGCAGGACGAAGTCAATCGAGAAGTGCGGCGTCTCGCCGACGAGCTCGTTGCGCGTCTCGGTGTCCATCTCGCCGGCTAGCGTCTTCGTCGGACCGTCGCTCGTCGCTTGCGGGTCTCGTGATATACCCCGCGACGAAATCCGAAGCGCTCTACAAGGGAGGAACCCCGCGATGAAGAGCATCTTCTCCGTCCTGCTCGTGACCGCCGCCGTTCTGGTGTCCCACCAAACCGCCTCGGCCCAGATCCCGCCATCGATTACGACGCCCGACCGAGTCGAAAGCCGGATCGGCCGCCTCGAGTTCAAGGACGGCGTGCCCACGATGGAGACCGCCGAGAAAGTGCGCGACACACTCGACTTCACCCGAGCCTTGAACGTCTTCAACAACAGCTACCGCGGCGCGTCGGCCTATGCCATCGGCAAGGGTTTCCAGAGCATCGGAGCCGGGGACAACACGATCGTCATCTTCTCCGAGCTGATGGATGCCAAATCGCTGTTCCTCACGGCCAACGCCGACACCGTCTATTTCATCGGCGTCCTGAACCTGACGAAGGGCCCGCTGGTCGTCGAGCAGCCGCCGGGAAGCCTCGGAACTTTCAACGACATGTGGTTCAGCTGGATCATCGACGGAGGCTTCCCGGGCCCCGATCGCGGCGCCGGAGGCAGGTACTTGCTCCTGCCGCCCGGGTACGATGGTCCGGTGCCCGAGGGCGGCTTCTTCGTCGCCCGGTCGAAGACGAACCGCGTGCTCTACGCCTTTCGCGCGTTCCTCGTCAACAACGACCCCAAACCGACCGTCGAGAACATCAAGAAGAATCTCAAGATCTATGCGTACACGCCGGGAGGCTACGGCACGAGCATCGGCACGGCACTCGAAGGCAAGGTCCGGCTGGCGGGGAACCCCGAGATCCCCCCGACCCAATTCGTCGAAGCCACAGGCAAGGCGTTCAACACGGTTCCGCCCGGCGACTACGGCTTTTTCGAGATGATCAACGAGAACGTACAGCAGGAGCCGGCGACGAGCTACGACCCGGAGCTTGCCGGCCAGCTGGCGGCCATTGGCATCGTCAAGGGGAAGCCGTTCAATCCCGACGCGCGCATGAAGAAGATCCTGACCGACGCCGCGGCCGTGGGCAACGCCAGCGGTCGGATGCTCAACTGGCGCTACGCGGTTTCCCATCCGGATTGGGCTTACTACCCGGGCTCGAAGTGGGGCAGCATGCTGTGGGAAGGTGGGGCGTTCTTCGAGACCCCGCCGCCGCCGTTCAAGGAAGGCATGTTCAAGCCGCTGCCGGCGACCGGCGCGCGCACGCTCGACTCCCGCACGGCGTTCTACTACGCCTACACGATGGACTCGCCCGGCATGATCATGACGATTCCCGACGTCGGCTCCCAGTATTTGATGGGGTTTCTCGATGCTGCGGGGAATCCCTTTGACGGCGGCAAGACCTACAAAGTCACGCTTCCCAAGGGCATCCCCGCTCGGGCCTTCTGGTCTTTCACGGTCTACGACAATCAGTCGCGCTCCATGCTCGATACGCCGCAGCGCTACCCGCGCGCGGGCAGTCAAACCTATCCTTCGCCGGCGGCCAAGGCCGGCGCCGACGGCTCGACGACCGTCTACTTCTCGCCGACGCAGCCCGCGGGCGTCGACCGCGGCAACTGGATCCAGACCGTGCCGGGGAAGGGCTGGTTCACGATTCTGCGTCTCTACAGCCCGCTCCCGTCGTTCTTCGACAAGACCTGGCGGCCGACCGAGGTCGAACCCGTGAAGTGAGGACGCGCAGATCCCCCGCGCCTTCGGCGTGAAGTAGAGTGCGTCACCAACGAGGAACGGAAAGCATGGATACGACCAAGGTTTTCGACACGCTGGACCGGAAGATCGAGCGGCTGCTTCAGCGGCTGAAGTCGCTCGAGGGCGAGAACGAGACGCTCAAGGCCGACCTGGCCGCCTTGCGCAAGGCCGCGAAGGAGGCCGGCGACTCTCGCGGCGCCGTCGAAAAGCTCGAGAAGGAGCAGGATCAGGTGCGCGAGCGTCTCGAGAAGCTCATCCACGCCCTCGAAGCGGCCGAGGAAACCCGCAAGTCGTAACGCCGGTGGACGCTCCGGCCACGCGGCCCGTCTTCGGGCCGCGCTGCTTTCTGTGCGGCAACCCGGAGCTCCGGCCGTTCTCGGCGGGAACCGAGGCGACGTGGCGCGAGTGCCGCCGATGCGGGCTCGTGCGGCAGGAGAACCCCCCGCCTCCCGAGGTCACGCAGCGCCAGTACGGGTTCGCTCCGCTCCACGACGACCGCCGCCCCGCGGCATGGGAACAGCGGCCGCCCGAGCCGCACCACCTGTTCAAGTTCTGGATCGTCGGCGAGGCGCTGGCGGCACACGGACTCAACGGGAGGCTCGTGGACGTCGGCTGCGGCAGCGGCCTGCTCCAGGAATACCTGAAGACACTGGGGTGGAAGGATCCGATCGGGATCGAGCCTTCCGGCAATCCCGCCGGACGGGAGCGCTCCGGCCTCACGATCTACAACGAAGCCGTGGAGGACGCTCTGCACCGGCCCGGTGTCGCCGGCGGCTTCGACGTGGCGGTGGCGCATCACGTGATCGAGCACTGCTACGACCCCGTCGGGTTTCTGGCGCAGCTTCGGGCCTTACTGAAACCCGGCGGGAGCGCCTTCATCGCCACGCCGAACCTTCGCGGGCTCTCCATGCGCTGGAAGACGCTGGCCAGCCGGCTCGGCTGGAAGAAGCGCCCGTTTCGACATCTGGACTACCCCAAACATGTCGTTCTCTTCGACAAGAACAACTTGCCGCGCCTCGTCCGAGACGCCGGATTCGAGATCCTGGACGTCCAGACCTATACCCGGGCCTCGGGAGATCGCGCCCGGCATCCGCGGCGATTCGGCCTCTGGGATCGCCTGCGGCCTGGGCGACAACATGTACGTCGTTGCGCGCCGGCCACTTCCGTAACCCGTTGACTCCGTTCGCCAAACCGAACTAGACTGCCCGCGAAAGGAGTCAGCTTCTCGAAGTGGATAAGCGGGGCAGCGTGACTCAGGTCGAGATCTTCGGGCAGACCTACAGCGTCCGCGCCGACGGCGAGACCGGGTACGTCCATGACCTGGCCCGCTTCGTGGATTCCCGAATGAAAGAAGTTGCCGAAAGAACCGCGACCGTGGATACGACGAAAATTGCGATCCTCGCGGCTCTGAACATTTCCGACGATCTTTACCAGGCAGAAAGACGCAAGCAGGGCGACCCGACGGATGCGAAAGCCCGAGCGGAGCGCCTGATTCGAAAATTGGACGACGCCCTGGGCACCTGAAGGCGAGGCGTCGGCACCCCGAGTCAAGGCTCGGGGACACGATAAGGATTACGAGTGGTCCAAGTACCGGGTCCGGTTCCCACAGTGCACAACCCTCGTCGGAAGAACGCCTTCCGCTCCGTCGTGTAGCCGCTCTTCGTCTCTCGGCGCCTCCCGGGCTTTTTGGGGGGCCGGATGAACACATCGATCGCGATGGGGATTGCGGGCGCCTTCGTGGCCGCCGCGATCGTGATCGCCATCGCCTATTTCTTCCTCCGCCGCAAGGTGGAGGCCGAGCGCTCGGGCATCCGCAACGAGGCCGAGAAGGCCCTCGCGGACGCCCGGCGCCAGGCCGAGCAGCGCATCCGCGAGGCCGACATCGAGGCGAAGGAGAAGGTCCTGGCCGCCCGGGCCGAATTCGACAAGACGGTCCAGGCCCGACGCCAGGAGATCGCCGCTCTCGAAAAGCGGGTCCAGCAGAAGGAAGAGAACCTGGACCGCAAGCTCGGCCAGCAGGAGAAGCGCGAGGAGGAGTACGCCCGCAGGGAAAAGGCGGTCGCCGACGAGCAGAAGAAGCTCGAGGAGATGCAGGCGGAGGTCCAGACGGTCATCGATGACCAGCGCAAGCGCCTCGAGCAGATCTCCGGCCTGACCGCCGTGGACGCCAAGCGGGACCTGGTCAAATCCGTCGAGAACGAGGCGCGTCTGGAGTCGGCGGGCCTGATCCGGCGGATCGAGGAAGAGGCCAACGAGCAGGCCACCCAGAAGGCCCGGCGGATCATCGGCATGGCGATCCAGCGCCTGGCCTCGGACACGGTGGTCGAGGCCACCGTCTCGGTCGTGGAGCTGCCCTCGGACGATCTGAAAGGGAGGATCATCGGCCGCGAGGGCCGGAACATCCGGGCCCTGGAGGCCGCGACGGGCGTGGACCTGATCATCGACGACACACCGGAGGCCATCGTCATCTCGGCCTTCGAGCCCCTGCGCCGCGAGGTCGCGCGCCACGCCCTGGAGAAGCTGATCGTGGACGGCCGGATCCACCCGGCGCGCATCGAGGAGATCGTCGAGAAGGTCCGCTCCGAGCTCTGGGAAAAGATCCGCCAGGAAGGCGAGGCGACGGCTCTGGAGTTCGGGATCCCGGACCTCCATCCCGAGCTCGTCAAGATGCTCGGCCGGCTGAAGTACCGCACGTCCTACGGCCAGAACGTTCTCCAGCACTCCAAAGAGGTCGGCTGGCTGGCGATGAACATGGCGGCCGAGCTCGGCGCCAACGTCGAGGTCGTCCGGCGGGCGGGCCTGCTCCACGACATCGGTAAGGCCATCGACCGGGAGATGGAGGGCACGCACCTCGAGCTCGGTCGCGAAGTTCTGAAGAAGTTCGGCGAGACCAACGAGGTCATCCACGCGATGGAGTGCCACCACGGCGACTACGAGCCGAGGTCGCTCGAAGCGGTCCTCGTCAACGGCGCGGACGCTCTCTCGGCGGCGCGGCCGGGGGCGCGGCGGGAGATCCTGGAGACGTACGTCAAGCGCCTCGAGAAGCTCGAGCACATCGCCGACGGCTTCAAGGGCGTGCAGAAGGCGTTCGCGATCCAGGCGGGACGGGAGCTGCGGATCGTCGTGGAGGCCAACCGCGTCTCCGATGACGAGGCGCTGTGGCTCTCGCGCGACGTGGCCAAGAAGATCGAAGCCGAGCTGCAGTATCCGGGACAGATCAAGGTCACGGTGATCCGGGAGACGCGCGCCGTCGAGTACGCGCGGTAGCTTCGAGCCATGAAAGTCTTGTTCGTGGGCGACGTCGTGGGCTCGCCGGGGAGGCGGGCCCTCGGTGAGGCGCTCGAGAAGGTCATCGACCGGCACAAGGTCGATTTCACGATCGTCAACGTCGAGAACGCGGCCGGCGGCTTCGGATTGACGGTCGAGCTTTTCGCTGACCTCTCGAAGATGCCGATCGACGTGTTCTCCTCGGGGAACCACATCTGGGACAAGAAGGAGATCTACGACACGCTGAACGCCTCGGACCGCCTGCTGCGGCCCGCGAACTATCCCCCCGGCAACCCCGGACGCGGCTGGACGGTGCAGTCGACCGCGTCGGGAATCCCGGTCGGCGTCCTGAACTTGCAGGGGCAGGTGTTCATGCCCGTCAACGCCGATTCGCCGTTCCGCGTGGCGGACGAAGAGCTGGCCCGGGCCGGCGACGTCAAGGTCATCGTCGTGGACATGCACGCCGAGGCGACGTCCGAGAAGTCGGCGATCGGCTGGTACCTCGACGGCCGCGTTTCCGCGGTCCTGGGCACGCATACGCACGTGCCCACGGCGGACGAGGGGATTCTCCCCGGAGGAACGGCGTACCTCTCCGACGCCGGCATGACCGGCGCCTACGAGGGCATCATCGGCTTCAACAAAGACCGGATCATCGAGAAGTTCCTGTCGCAGACGCCTCGCTCCTTCGAGACGGCCAAGAGGGACATCCGTCTCTCCGGCGCCGTCATCGACGTGGACGAGGCGACCGGCAAGGCGCGGCGGATCGAGCGGGTGCAGGTGAAGGTGGATTGAACCTCGAGGTTCCGAGTTTCGAGTTCCAGGTTCCGGGTTGGTCGGTCCCTCACGCACCCGGAACGCGGAACCCGGCACCCGGAACCTTCCGATGATCGCCAGAGCAATGAAACCGGGTCTCACGGCCATCGTCACCACCCTCAACGAAGAGGCGAACATCCGGGAGTGCCTGGCGAGCCTCGCGTTCGCCGACGAGATCCTGCTCGTCGACTCCTTCTCGACCGACGGCACGGTGGCGATCGCGCGGACGTTTCCGAAAGCGAAAGTCGTTCAGCGCGAGTACTACGGGTCGGCCGCCCAGAAGAACTGGGCGATGGATGAGGTCAAGACGCCCTGGATTTTGATCGTCGACGCGGACGAGCGGGTTCCCGAAGCCCTGGCCCGCGAGATCGAGACGCTTCTGGCGAAGGGTCCCGAGGCGAAGGCCTACGGGATCCGGCGGCGCAACGTCTTCCTCGACCGCACGATCCGCCACTCGGGCTGGTCCACGGATCGAGTCGTGCGGCTGCTCGCGCGCGGCGCCGTCCGGTATCCGAATCGCCGCGTGCACGCCGACCTTCATCCCCGGGGCTCCGTTCCGACGCTCTCGGAGCCGATGCTCCATCACACCTGCCGGTCCCTCGATCAGTACGTCGAGAAGCTTCACCGATACGCGACCTGGGGCGCCGCCGACGCGTTCCGGGACGGCCGGCGGGCCGGCTTCGTCCAGATCGCGCTGCGCCCGCTGTGGCGCTTCGTGCGGACCTACGTGGTCCAGGCCGGGTTTCTCGACGGACGCCACGGGCTCGTGCTCTGCAGCCTGCAGGCGTGGAGCGTGTTTCTGAAGTGGTCGAAGGTGTGGGAGTGGCAACGCTTTCGCGAGAACGGCTGGCCGGTGCCCTTGCCGGAGTACGACGAATCTCCCGAAACGTGGGAAGGTCGGGCATGACTCCGCTCGGCGTGCTGAAGATGTTGTGGAGGAAACCGAAGATGTTGAACGTCGGAGACCAGGCCCCCGATTTCTCGGTGCTGGATCACACCGGCAAGCGCCGCGCGCTGTCGGACTACCGCGGCAGGAACGTCGTCCTCTGGTTCTACCCGAAGGCCGATACTCCCGGGTGAACGTTGGAGGGTTGCGGGTTCCGCGACCTCTATTCCGATTTCCAGAAGAAGAATACGGAGATCCTCGGCGCTTCGTTCGACACGGTCGAGGACAACGCTGCGTTCGCGAGGAAGTTCGAGTTCCCGTTTCCTCTTCTCTGCGACGTCCGGCGCGACATCGGGGTGGCCTACGGGGCGGCCGATTCCCGGTCGGCGGAGATGGCGAGCCGGATCTCCTACGTGATCGACCCCGAAGGCAAGATCGCGCAGGCGTATCCGAAGGTCTCTCCGAAGTCGCACCCGAAGGAGATCCTGCAGAGTCTTTAGGGAACGCGCACCCTTACCGCGTTGTCCCCCGGCCGTAGGGGCGGGGCTCGTCCCCGCCCTCTCTCGCCGCCATCGGCCGCGTCTATCCCGGCGGGGCGGCCGCAACCCGACCACCAAAGGCAGACCCACGGTTCCAGGGAACGCCGGGCAGAGCCCGGCGGTAACGGCCGCCCCTACGACCCTGGGTCTTGTCTCGCGAGAGCGTAGAAACCGGCGGTGTCGGCGGCGAAGCGCGCCGCCGTGAAGAACAGGGCACGCCGTCGGGCGGCTTCTCCCATCCGGTGGCGCAGCAACGGGTCCGTCGCGAGCTTCGCGAGGGCTCGGGAGAGCTCCGGCACGCTCGTCGCGACGACGCCTTCGACTCCGTCGGTCATGAGATCGCGAACGCCGGTGACGTCGAGGGCCGCGACGGGGAGGCCCGAGGCCATGGCTTCCAGAACCGCGCGCTGGCCCTGCTGCGAGCCCGACGCCGTAAAGAGGAAGGCATCCATGGCGCGATAGAACTCGGGCAACCGCTCGTCCTGGTAGCCGGCCCAGAGGTTCCTCGCGGAGGCGCCCGCCGCGGATGCTCGCGCTTCCAGGGCGCGCCGGTGCTCGCCGTGGCCGATGTGCAGGAGCGTCGCTTCCGGAAGAGGAGCTGCGGCTTCGATGGCCTCGGCGTGGCCCCGGCCGGGCGCGAGCTTCCCGACGGTTCCGATGATGAACTGCCCGGCCGGTAGCCCGCCGATCGAGGGGAGGAACGCGGGACGCGGGCCGGGCGCGAACACTCCGCTGTCGACGACGGGGGAATGGATCGGGCCCTCGCGCCCGAAGGCTCGGGCTATGTCGCGGTTGGCGAACGCGAAGCCGTCGGTCGAGCGAAAGAGACGGCGCAGGATCGGGTCGAGCCGCGTGTGCCGCGCGTGATGAATCGTCCGGACCAGGAGAGGCCGCGGCGCGCGGCGCCGGCGGGCCAGCGCCGCGAGGTAGTGGTCGTGGGACGTGTGGACGTGAAGGACGTCGGCGGGTTCGCGGTCGAGGGTCCGGCCGAGCTCCGGAAGGTCCCGCAGAGCGCCCGCCGCGCCGTGCGGGCGCGAGAGCAGAGGGCGCGCCCAGCCGGCCGGAAGCGCTCGCTTCTCGAGGTTGTGCCCGGCGGCGAAGGCGAACTGCGCCTCGATTCCCGCCTCGACCAGCGCCTTCGTCCAGTCGTGCACCACGGCGGCGATGCCGGTCCACTTCTCGCCGGCAACGATGTGGAGGATTCTCAACGGTTTCAGGTTGAAGGTTGAAGTTGCAGGAGGCTTCCTGGAACCTGCAACCTGTCACCTGCAACCATGCCACGGATATACTCCCCGCCGAAAGGGAACTCGAAATGGCCGTCGACCCCGAGCTTCTGGCGATTCTGGTTTGCCCGAAGACCAAGGGCCCACTCGAGCTCGTGGAGCTGAAGGAAGCCACGCGCAAGGCGCTCGTGGAGAAGTACCGGGAGAAGTTTCGCGACGAGGAGCCGGTCGTCACGCAGGGCCTCTATTCGCGACAGGCCGACCTCGTCTATCCGATCGTATCCGACATCCCGGTGATGCTGATCGACGAGGCGCTTCCCGGTTCGGAGGCCGCGGGCCGCTAGGGAGCCCCGACCTCCGCGTGCCGCCCCGCCGCCTCGCCTACGCACTCCTTCTCACCTTCGCGTTCCTGACCTCGCAGATCTCGGCGGCCTACGTCGTCGCCGTCCTGCTCCTCATCGTCTGGATGGCGGCGGCGGGCCGCGCGCGCCGCATTCCCTGGAGCTTGCGCACGCCCGTCGCGTTCCTGCTCCTTGTGTTCGCCCTGCTGGCGGTGGCCTCGGTGATCTTCTCTCGCGACCCCTCGGTCAGCGCCGGCCACGTGCCCGGTCTCGCCCTGCTCCTGCTCGTTCCGGTCGCCATGGACCTCTGCGACGACGTCTCCCGGGCCCGCGCCGTCCTCCTGGCGCTCGGTGCGAGCGCCGTGGTCCTGGCTCTGATCGGGATCTGGCAGTTTCTTCACGGGGGCGACGACCTGAACAACCGGATCCGCGCGACGCTTTCGCACTACATGACGTTCTCGGGGCTGGCTATGATCGGAGGCTGCCTCCTGCTCGGACTGGCCCTGGAGGATCGGGGGAAGCGCCGCCTCGCAGGCCTCGCGTGCGTCGTTCCGTTCGCCTCCGTGCTCCTGACGTACACCCGCGGCGCCTACGTCGGAATCCTCGCGGCGCTGCTCACCTACGCGGCGGTCCGGCGGCCGAAGGCGCTCCTTCCCCTCGCCGCCGTCCTGGTTGTCGTCTACCTGATCGCTCCGGCCGAGATCCGCGGCCGCATCCTGTCGATCACGGATCTCTCCGACCGCACCAACCGCGACCGCGTGGCGATGGCGCACGCCGCGGGCCGCATCGTGCGGGACTATCCCGTCTTCGGCCTGGGCCCGGAAATGGTGTCCCGCTACTACCCGCTCTACCGTGACTCCGACGCCCCCCGCTGGCGCGTCCCGCATCTCCACGACAACGTGCTCCAGATCGCGGCGATGAGCGGCGTCTTCGCGGCGGCCGCATACCTCGCGATCGTCGCGACCGTTCTCGCGCGCGCCATCGTTCTGCTTCGCCGCGAGAGGCGCCCCGACCGGGCGGCGCTCTGGGCGGGCGCGCTCCTGGCGGCCGTCGCGATCACGGTGGCCGGGCTCTTCGAGTACAACTTCGGCGACACCGAGGTCGAGATGGCGACGCTTCTCGTTTTCGCACTGCCTTTCTCGAGCGCGTCCCGAACGGACTCGGGCATCGCCCCCAAGTTAGAATCGGCGTGATGTCCAGTCGACCTCTGCCGCTCACGGCCCCTCCGCGGCCGTACACGGTCTCGGAGCTGCTGGCCGAGGTGTCGGGCGTTCTGCGCACGACGTGGCGCGACGTGTCGGTCGTGGGCGAGATCGCGCGGTACGACCTGCGCAACGGCCATGGTTACTTCACTCTCAAGGATCGGGCGGCGAGCCTGTCGGCGATCATCTTCGCTTCGGACTTGAAGCGCGTTCCGTTCCGGCTCGAGCCGGGGCTCGAGGTCGTCGTGCGCGGGACGCTCGACCTTTATGCCCCGCAGGGGAAGTTTCAGATCCGGGCTTTGACCCTCGAGCCTGTGGGGAAGGGCGCCCTGCAGCTGGCGTTCGAGCAGCTCAAGGCGCGGCTCTCGGCCGAGGGCCTGTTTGCTCCCGAGCGCAAGCGCCCGATTCCCCGGCTGCCGCGCGCGGTCGCCCTCGTGACGTCTCCGACCGGATCGGTGCTGCGCGACATGCTCCACGTGCTCAACCGCCGGTTCCGCCGGCTCGCGATCACCGTCTACCCGGTGCGGGTCCAGGGGGAGCTCGCGGCGGGCGAGATCATCGCCGCGATCCGCCACCTCAACCGCCGAGCGGGCTTCGACGTCCTGATCGTCGCGCGCGGGGGAGGCTCGCCCGAAGACCTCGCGCCGTTCAACAACGAGGCGCTGGCGCGCGCCCTGGCGGCCTCGCGGATCCCGACGATCTCCGGCGTCGGTCACGAGACGGACTGGACGATCTGCGACCTCGTCGCCGATCTGCGGGCACCCACCCCGTCGGCCGCCGCGGAGCTCGTCGTGGAGCGCGAAGAGGAGATCTGCCGGGCCGTCCTGCGGGGCCGCAACGAGCTCCTGCGCGCGATGCGCTCGCGGCTGGCCCTCGAGCGCTCGCGGGTCTCGGGCGCGAAGAGGTCCGGCGTCCTTGCGGGGTTTCCGCGGCGCCTCAAGGAGTGGAAGGGGCGAATCGCCCAGGGCCGCGACGCCCTCGTGAGCTGTCTCGAGCGGCGGCCGGCCGAGTACGCGGCCCGCGTCCAGGCTGCCCGACGCGTGCTCGAGGATTTCCCGCGGGTGGCCGAGCTGGCGCGGCGCCGCGGCGCCGTGGCGGGTCTGCGCTCGCTTCTGACCGAGCGGGCCGCCCGCATGCGCGAGCGCCGGCGCGCCCGCCTCTCGGAGCTCGCGCAGAAGCTCTCCATCCTTTCGCCGCTGGCCGTGCTCGCCCGGGGCTACGCCGTCGCATACAAGGAAGGCGCCCGCGCTCCGCTTCTCGAAGCGACTGGTGTTGCGATCGGGCAGCGGATCCGTGTCCGACTTCACAAGGGGGAGCTCGTCGCGGACGTGCGCCACGGAGGAATGGTCCCGGACGACGGTCCGCTTTTTCGACAGGGAGGCGACTCATGAGCCCGAAGAAAGAGCGAAGCTTCGAAGAGTCTCTGGCCCGTCTCGAGTCCATCGTCGCGGAGCTGGAAGGGGAGGACCGCGGGCTCGAGAAGCAGTTCGCTCTCTTCCAGGAGGGGATGGAGCTCGCCCGCTTCTGCGACGCGCGCCTCGCGGAAGTCGAGAAGTCCGTCGAGATCGTCTTGAAGGAGTCCGCGGAAGAGTGGAAGACGGAGCCCTTCGAGCCGGACCGCCTCGAAGAGGATGATGGCCGCCGGAACTGACGCTCCCGCCCGGGCGATTTCGCAATACCTGGCGCGGCGCCGCGCCGACGTGGACGACGCGCTCGAGCGCCTGCTCCCGGCGGGCGACGCCTGGCCGGCGAACCTCCACCGCGCCATACGCCACTCGGTTTTCGCGGGGGGCAAGCGGCTGCGCCCCATCCTGTGCCTCGCGGCCGCCGAGGTGCTCGGCGCTCCGCAGGCCGACGTGCTCGAGCCCGCCTGCGGACTCGAGATGATCCACACCTATTCGCTCATTCACGACGACCTGCCGGCGCTCGACAACGACGACCTGCGCCGGGGCGTTCCGACCTGCCACGTCGTCTTCGGGGAGGCCACGGCGATCCTCGCCGGCGACTCGCTGCTGACGCACGGTCTGGGTGTCTTCGCCGCGTATCCGAAGGGGGAGCGCTTCGCGGCCGCCAAGGTCCGCGTGCTCGAGACCGTCGTGGACGCCATCGGGACGCGGGGAATGATCGGCGGCCAGATGGCGGACCTGGAGGCGGAAGAAGAGCGCTCGCCGACGGCCGAGCTGCTGACGAAGATCCACGAGAACAAGACCGGCAAGCTCATGCGCGCGTCGCTCATGGCCGGGGCGATCCTGGCCGGCGCGGACGAGGCGACGCTTTCGCGCGTGGACCTCTACGGCCGCAAGATCGGCCTCGCGTTTCAGATCAAGGACGATCTGCTCGACGTCGAGTCCGACGCCGCCACGCTCGGCAAGGCGTCCAACAAGGACGCGGCGGCGGGCAAGGCCACGTTCCCGGTCATCTGGGGCGTCGAGCGCTCGCGCACGCTCCTTTCGGAAAACGTCGACGAGGCGGTCGCCGCGGCCTCGGCGCTGCCGGGAGGGGGAGGCGTCCTTCCGGAGCTCGCCCGCTTCGTCGGTGTGCGCAAGTCCTGATCCCGGTCAACGCCCTCGCATCCTTCGCATCCACGAAGGGCATCCTCCGGGGAGTCCCTTTTTTTGATATGTCAGTCCCGAATTCCATGCGCGCCTTCGTCCAGACCCGCGTCGGGCACTTCGAGGAGAAGGACCTTCCGCGTCCCTCCGCCGGACCGGGAGAGGTCGTGCTCCGGATGCGGGCCGCGCTCACCTGCGGAACCGACCTCAAGATCCTGGAGCGGGGGCACTCGCGCATCCGGCCCCCGCTGACGATGGGCCACGAGGTATCGGGCGAGATCGTGGACGTCGGATCCGGCGTGACGGCGTGGAAGAAGGGGGAGCGCGTCGTGCCGGGGATCTCGGGGCCGTGCGGCCGCTGTGCCGACTGCCACGGCGGGCGCGCGAACCTCTGCGCCGCGGGACACGCGGATCGGCTGTGGGGCGCTTTCGCCGAATACGTCCGTGTGCCGGCGGGCGTCGTCGCGCGCAACCTGCATCGCCTTCCGGAGTCGCTCGAAGACGAACTCGCGGCCTTCCTCGACCCGCTGGCCTCGGTCCTCCACGGCTGGAACCGCCTGCGCGCTCCGGCGGGGACGCTGCTCGTGTACGGCGCCGGCGCGCTCGCCTTCCTGTGGGCGGCGGTCGCGCGGCGGCAGGGTCTCGACGTGGTCATCGCCGGCCGCCGCGTGGAGCGAGCGGCCCTGGCGGCCCGGCAGGGCGCGCGCTTCGTGGACCTGACGCAGACGGGCCCCGAGGCTCTCGTGGATGCGGGAGGCGGACCGCCCGACATCGCGGTCGACTGCACCGGCGATCGCGCGGTCTGGGAGCTGCTTCCGGAGGTCGTGCGTCCGGGCGGGCAGGTCCTTCTCTTCGGAGGCTGTGCGCCCGGCGAGTCGGTCACGTTCGACGCGGCGCGCCTGCACTACGCCGAGGTCGCTCTCGTGGGCTCGTTCCACTACACGCCCACGGAAGCGCGCGCGGCTCTCGACGCGCTCGCGGCCCGTGAGATCGACGTCCGCGGCATCGTGGCCGGCCGTGGAACGCTCCAGGACCTGCCGCGGTTCCTCTCCGCCCAGCAGAAGGGAGAGGGCGTTCGCTACGCCGTCCTCGGAGGCTGAGCGGTCTCTCCCGGCGTCGTGGGACAATGGGCCCACTGAGTATCGAGACTCGACTGCGGACGCCGCGCGCCGTCATCCTCGCGGCCGGAGCTGGGACCCGTATGCGGCGCCCCGACGGCCGGGCGGCGCTCGACGCGGAACAGGCGAAGGCGGCCGACGCGGGCCTGAAGGCCCTGGTCCCTGTCGGCGGGCGTCCCTTTCTCGATCACGTCCTGTCGGGCCTGGCCGACGCCGGCGTCCGCGAGATCTGCCTGGTCGTGGGTCCCGGCCACAACCCCGTCCGGGAGCGCTACTCCCGGCGGCCGCCCCGGGGGCTGACCGTGAGCTTCGCCGTCCAGCCGAAGCCGCTCGGCACGGCGGACGCTCTCCTCGCCGCGGAGGACTTCACGCACGGCGAGGACTTCCTGGCGCTCAACAGCGACAACCTGTATCCGGTGTCGGCCTACCGCGCTCTTCGTGCGCTCGATAGTCCCGGCCTGCCCGTCTTCGACCGCGAGCGGCTGGTCGCGACGAGCAACTTCACGAAAGAGCGCGTCGACCAGTTCGCGGTGCTCGAGGTCGGACCCAACGGCTTTCTCGAGGCGATCGTCGAGAAGCCGAAGACGCCGCGCCCCGGTCCCGTGCTTCTTTCCATGAACCTCTGGAGGTTTTCGCCGCGCATCTTCGAAGCCTGCCGCGAAGTGCCGGTCTCGGTGCGAGGCGAACGCGAGCTGCCGCAGGCGGTCGGCTGGGCCATCGCGCGAAGGGGTGAGAAGTTCCGCGCCATCCCCTGCGCGGAGGGTGTCCTGGACCTCTCGACGCGCGCCGACGTCGCGGAAGTCTCGGCGCGTCTGGCCGCGGCAGAGGCGCGCCCGTGACGAGCGCCCGGATCGAGGAGCGGCTCCGCGCCGCGGGCCTGTCGGAGGCCGAAGCGCGGCGCAAAGGCGAGCTCTTCGTGCAGGTGGACGCGGCGCTGGCCGGGCTCGGGCACTCTCCGGCGAACGCGCGAAAGTGGTTCGTGCCCGGCCGGATCGAAGTCCTCGGCAAGCACACGGACTACGCCGGCGGCCGAAGCCTCCTGTGCGCGGTGGGGCGGGGGTTCTGCGTTGCCGCGGTCGCGCGCGAGGACAGGATCGTCCGCGTCGCGGACGCCGGGCGGCGCCAGAGCGGAGAAGTCGCCCTCGATCCCTCGGTCGTGCCGGCTTCGAGCGGATGGAGGGTCTTCCTCGAGACCGTCGCCGGGCGCCTCGCCCGCAACTTCCCCGGAAAGCTGCGCGGCGCCGACGTCGCCCTTGCGAGCGATCTGCCGCGCGCCTCGGGCCTGTCGAGCTCGAGCGCGCTGGTCGTGGCGCTCTTCACGGCGGTCGCCGACGTCAATGCTCTCTCCGAGCGGCCGGAGTACCGCGCGAACATCCGGAGCGCCGAGGACCTCGGCGGCTACCTCGGAGCGCTCGAGAACGGACGAGCGTTCGCCGCGTTCCATGGCGAGCGCGGCGTCGGGACGTTCGGCGGGAGCGAGGACCAGACGGCGATCCTCTGCAGCCGGGCCGGAGAAGTGGCGCAGTACGCCTTCTGCCCCGTCCGTGGAGAGAGGCGCCTGACACTGTCTCCGGACTGGAGCTTCGTCGTCGCCTCCAGCGGCGTGGCGGCCGACAAGTCGGGGGAGGCCCGCGAGCGCTACAACGGCGTGTCGTTGTCGGCCGCGGCCATTCTCGAGCTCTGGAACCGCCCGGCGCGCCGCGAGTGACGGCAGCCTCTCGAGGCCGCAGCGGCGGCCCCGGACGCTCGTTCGAGCGGATTCGCAATCTCGTGCGGGTGCTTCCGGTGAAGGGCTTTTCCTCGGAGAGACTCCGGCACGCTCGACCAGTTCCTGGAGGAGTCGACCGTGCTGGTGCCGGGCGTTGCCGACCTGCTCGCGCGGGGCGAGATGATCCTTGCGCGGGCGAGCTGGTGGATCGATCCCAGGCGCTCGCCGAGACGTGTCTTCGGAAGCTCAGGTGCCCGAGACCGTGCTGCTGGCGAGGGAGGCGAGGCGGCTGGGTGCGGCCGCGGCCTCGGCCCGGAAGCGGGCTTTGGGGGCAGCGTCTGGGCGCTCGTGCAGACGGCGGAGGCCGAGGCCTTCCGCAAGCGCTGGGCCGAGCGCTACTCGCAGGAGTTTCCCAACCCCACCGAGCGCTCCCGCTTCTTCAAGACGCGGCCGGGGCCTTCTGTGGTGCGGCTATAGCTCCTTCGCCGGCGGGTTGAAGGTTTCAACGGCGGCTGACGCCCGATCGCCTCCTTGATGGGCGGTGCCGCTTTCGGATTGACCGCGTTCCAATCTTTTCCCAGCAGGGCCGCGGCGGTGGCCGCGATCTGGCTCTGCGTCACCCTCGGCGCGTTGCGGCGCTCGCCCAGGGCGGGCGTATCCGGACCCAGCGACGCCGATCCACATGTTCTCGGCGCCTTCCACGTTCCAGTCGTGGTGCTTCCAGTTCTCGGGACCGTCCCCGCGGCCGTGGTCGGTCGTGACGATGAAAGTGGTCTTCCCGCGGTACTCGGGCATCTCCTGCATCGTCTGCCACAGCTCCCGCAGGAACCCGTCCACGGCGCGCGCCGATTGGAGCACGAGGTCGTAGCGGCCGTTGTGCGCCCACTCGTCGGTCTCGCCGAAGCCGACGAAGAGAAGGCGCGGCTTCTTCGCACGCACGTACTCGAGCAGCGTCTGCTGAAGCAGCGCGTCCCACGGCATGTCGGAGAACTCGTGCGTGATCGAGGCGTAGAGCGTGTTGAGCAGCTCCTGCCTCGGGTTCGCGGCGTTGGGAACCGGAGTCTCCCAGCCGACGCGCATGTCGAGGCGGCTCCGGTCGCGGTTGAAGATCCGGGGGAATGCGTCCCATCCCGCGACCACTCCCACGCGGCCATGGAGCTCCGGGGTCCCGTTGAGCCACTCGAAGACGGACACGTTGGGGTTGGGCGGGTACTCGTTGGAGTCGATGCGCGGGTCGCCCGCCCCCGTGATGATCTCGTTGTAGCCGGGGTAGGAGAACTTGAAACCGTTCTCGACCTGCGCGGAGCTCCCGGCGTCGGCGTTTCCATAGAGCACGCCCTGCTTCGCCACGACCGACCAGAAGAAAGGAAGCAGGACCTCCCGGCGCTCGAGGGCCGTCGGCCGCCAGAAGGCTTTCTTGGTCGCGGCCACGTCCTCGACGCCTCCCGGCTTGTCGGAGACGAGAGCGGTCTCGGCGCCCCGGAACACTTCTTGCCAGCGCAGCCCGTCGGTGACGACGACCACGACGTTCTCGGTCTTCCGCGGCGGATCCGCGGCGAAGAGCGCCGGCGAGAGCGCGGCGAGGACGAGGAAGGCACCGGAGGCAAATCTCTTCACGACGACCTCACGAAGTCCTCGGCGAGGACCGTCGTAGGCGGCGCGCCGAACCGCTCGGCGTCCTCTTCGCCGAAGACAAGCGGCGGCCGGATCTTGAGGACGTTGTCGTCGGGCCCGTCGGTCGAGAGCAGATGCCGCGATCCCGCATGCGTTCGACGACGTAGCGCGGCCTCCTCGGTCGCCGGCTCGAGCGAGTTGCGGTCGCGCACCAGCTCGACGCCGAGGAAGAGCCCGAGCCCCGCACGTCGCCGACGAGCGGTGGCGGTCCGCGAGGCGTTCGAGGCCCGCGCTGAGCTGGCCGCCGGCACGCGCGGCGCGCTCCTGAAGCCGCTCCTCCGCGAAGCACGTCGAGGACGGCGAGACCGACCGCGCACGCGACGGGGTTCCCGCCGAACGTATTGAAGTACTCCATGCCGTTGTCGAAGGCGGCCGGCGATCTCCGGCGTCGTCACGACCGCGGCGAGCGGGAAGCCGTTGCCGATCGGCTTGCCCATCGTGACGATGTCCGGGCACGACGTCCTGGGTCTCGAAGCCCCAGAAGTGGGCTGCCCGACGCGGCCGAAGCCGACCTGAACCTCGTCGGCGATGCAGACGCCGCCCGCCGCGCGCACGTGGCGGTAGGCCTCGGCGAGGTAGCCCGGCGGCAGCACGATCTGGCCGCCGCACGCTGAGGAGGCGTCTCGGCAGAGAAACGCCGCACGGGCGCGGCCGCCGCGTCGCGCAGCGCCCCACGGCTTCGCGACCGACTGCGCGCGTACTTCGCGCCCCGCTCCGGGTCCTCGCGGCGGTAGGGGCCGCGGTAGTCGTCCGGCAGCGGGACGACGTGCACGAACGGCGTCGCGCCCGGCTCCGCCCGGGCCCGTCGAACTTGTAGGGGCTGACGTTGACGAGCGTCGCGTGTTGCCGTGGTACGCGTCGTCGAGCGACGATCACGTCGCGCGCCTCCGTGTCGCGCGCGGGCCAGGCGCAGGGCGAGCTCGTTGGCCTCGCTGCCCGAGCTGAGGAAGAAGCAGACCGCAGCGGCTCGGGCAGCGGCGCCGCCAGCCGTTCCGCGTAGCGCAGGACGATCGTGCAGGTAGCGCGTGTTCGTGTTGAGGACCGCCATCTGCCCCTGCGCCGGCGCGCACGACGCGCGGGTGCGAGTGGCCGACGTGCGGCACGTTGTTGACCGTGTCGAGGTACGCGCGCCCGGTCTGCGTCGTAGAGGTGCTGCATCCACGCCGCGCACGATCGTGAGCGGCCGGCGGTAGGCGACGCAGAGCGAGCGGCCCAGCCGTGCCGGCGCGTCCTGCGCAGGCGTCGCCGCTCGCCCGCGGCGAGCGCGAAGCACTCTCCGGACCGCCGCAGCGAGCAGATTCGGGTCCGGGCGACAGCGCGAGCCAGGTTGCGCGCTCGGCTCGCGGCGGCGACGCCCGGGAACTCGCCGTCGCGGTCGAGCAGGTCGGGGACATCTGGAAGTGCACGTGCGGCGGCCAGTCGCCGTTGCCCGGCGGCGCGCCGATCCAGCCGATGCGCTGCGCCCGTCGAGACGGGCATCCCCGGCTCGAGATTCGACAGGGAGTCGGCGGTCAGGTGTCCGTAGAGCGTGTAGAACGCGGCGCGTCCGGCGGCGCGTGCTCGAGGATGACGGTCGGACCGTAGTCGCAGCGCGCCGGCGTTGTCGCGCGCGGCATGGACACGGCCCGAAAGCGGGGCGAAGACGGGCGCGCCCGGCCTCTTCGAAGAGGTCGAAGGCCGAGATGCACCGTGCGCCGCTCGGGGTGCTCCGTCGCCGGCCCCTCGAACGCGTCGGTGGCGTAGATCAGCCGCGCCTCGTCGTAGCGGCCGATGCCGGTCGAAGCTCCTTTCGCCGCGAGAGCTCCGAAGAGTCTGGCCGTCATCGCTTCTGTGTCGGTGGCCTGCGCGGGGCTCTGGAACACGGGGCTTCCCACGGAAAGATCGAAGACGACGGCCTGCGAGAGATCACCCGAGACGACCGGGCCGATCTCGAGCCATGCGCCGCGCAGCCACTTCGCGATCGCCGGCGTCTGCGGGCAGGGCTCGAGACCGCAGGCGGCCCGCAGCCGGTAGTGCGCCAGGCGCGGGGTGGATCGCGCGCATGCGGGCGAGCGCCTCCCACGCCGGCGGCTCGCTGACAAGCAGGTAGGGATTGTCGGGCTCGGCGGTACGCCGGTGCGCCGAGAGGCAGACGCTCGTGCACAGGCGCGTCGCCGCCAGCGTCCACACGGCCGCGAGCTCGTCGTCGGTGAGCGGACGGATGGCGTGGTATCCGGCCACGAGAGGACCGGCGGACGCGAGGGGATCGGGCTGCTCGAAGATCGCGTAGGCCATCGCCACGGCGAGCTCGCAGACGGTCCAGGTCTCGACCATGTCGCCGAAGTCGAGCAGGCCGGTCACCTCTCGGTCGTGCGGATCGGCTTCGGGCCGGCCCACCAGGACGTTGGCGTCGTTGGCATCGTTGTGGATGACGCTGCGGGGCAGCCGGTGCTGGATCGGCTCCAGGACTTCGACGCGCTGACGTTCGAAGTGCGCCACGAGCGCGCGGCGCTCGGAATCCGCAATCGCTCCGACGTGGCGCGCGATGACCTGCGAAGCGCACGCGGGGTCCCACACCAGGTCGCGGCCGCGCGCCGCCGGATGGCGGAAACGCGAAAGCGTGGTATCCAGGCGTCCGAGGAACCGCCCGAGGCTCGCGTAGAGCTCCGGCGATCGCGGGCGCGCCTCCGTCAGCGTCGTGCCCGGCAGATACGTGACGAGCCGGACGAATCGGCCGTCCGCTTCGGACACCTCCGCGCCGTCTCGCGTGCGCACGAGGCGCGGCACGGGGAGGGAGGAATCCCTTTCGGCCAGCCAGGCGAGTGCGCGCGCCTGCAAGTCCAGGGCTTGGGGACGTTCCGCGGCGCCCGCGATCTTCAAGACGTACTGGCCTCGCGGCGAGCGAAGACGGAAATTACGGTCCCGCTCGCTCGGGAGAGGTTCCGCCGACGCGTCCAGCCCGTAGAGCTCGCGCGCGAGCCGCGATGCCTCCGCGGGGGAGAAGGAATCCATCGTGCGGCGAAGTTATGGCAAGCCCGGCCGGCGTTCAAGCGTGCGTGCGATATCCTCCCGCCGCATGTCCAGCGCCGCCGTGGCTCCGGTCGCCGACATCGAGACGATCCGCAAACGCTTCCCCGCGCTCGACCGGCGCGAGAACGGCGTTCCGGTGGCCTACTTCGACGGGCCCGGTGGAACGCAGGTGCCGCGCGAGGTCGTCGAGCCCATGGTCGACTACCTCTTCCGACACAATGCGAACACCCACTGGCACTACCCGACCTCGGAGGAGACCGACACGGCGATCGAAGCGGCGAGGGCCGCCCTGGCCGACTTTCTCGGAGGCGAGGCGTCCGAGATCGCCTTCGGTCAGAACATGACGACGCTGACGTATCACCTCTCCCGCGCGCTGGGGCGTTCCTGGGGTCCGGGGGACGAGGTGGTGGTCACCGAGCTGGACCACCATGCCAACGTGGATCCGTGGAAGGCGCTCGCCGTCGAGCGAGGGATCACGATCCGCACGGTGCCGCTGATCCCGGAAACCGGACTCCTCGACTGGTCGGAGCTTGAGCGCGCGGTCAATCGGCGCACGAAGCTGGTGGCGATCGGAGCGGCGTCGAACGCGCTGGGCACTGTCAACGACGTGACGGCCGCGGCCGGGCTGGCTCGCTCGGTGGGTGCTCTGTCGTTCGTGGATGCCGTGCACGCGGCGCCGCACGTGCTTCCCGACGTGCGCCGAATCGGCTGCGACTACCTGGCGTGCTCGCCGTACAAGTTCTACGGCCCGCACCTGGGTGTCTTGTGGGGCCGCCGCGAGCTCTTCGACGCGCTCGACGTTCCCAAGCTCGAACCCGCGCCCGACTGGTCTCCGGAACGGATCGAGACCGGCACGCTGTCTCACGAAGGCATCATCGGCGCCGGGGCCGCGGTCGACTTTCTGGCCTCGCTTTCGGGCGGCGGCGCGTCGGTCCGGCGCGCGGCGCTTGCCGCCACCTACGCCGAGCTGCACGAGCGGGGCCGCCGTCTCTTCGGGCGGCTGTGGGAGGGCCTCGCGGCCATCCGCAAGGTGCGGCTTTACGGTCCTCCCCCGGATGCCGTGCGCACGCCGACGGTCTCCTTCGTGATCGACGGTGTGGCTTCCACCGACGCGGCGCAAGCGCTGGCGCGCCGGGGCCTCTATCTTTCGAGCGGCGATTTCTACGCCTGGACGGTCGTGCAGCGCCTCGGCCACGCTTCCGACGGGCTCATTCGCGCGGGCTGCGCCTGCTACACGACCGACGGGGAAGTCGATCGTCTCGTCGAGGGCGTCCGCGCGATCGCGGGCTAGGAAGAGCGAACCCTCTCCCCTGAGGGGGGAGGCAGGGTGAGGGGTTCCGCTTGACCTCTCGATGAGGAATAGCGAGCGAAGAAAGACGTTGAGAGCGCGCCTCACCCGCCGGGAGAGGGAATAGGCTCCCTCCGATGAAGGCCCTGCGCGTGGACGCCGACGGAGGCGTCTCGGTGGTCGAGGTGCCCGAGCCGGCGATCGGTCCGGGAGAGGCCCTGATGCGCACGCGCGTCGCCGGGATCTGCGGCTCGGACCTGCTCGACTGGTACGTCCGCAAGAAAGCCGGATCGATCCTGGGACACGAGGTCTCGGGGGTGATCGTGGCGGTGGGAGACGGAGTGGCGGAGCTTGCGCCCGGGGATCGCGTCGCTCCGCACCACCACGCGCCCTGTCTCGCGTGCGAAGCGTGCGCGTCCGGCCGCTATGTCCATTGTGCGGAGTGGCGGGCGTCGCGACTCGACCCCGGGGGCTTCGCCGAGCTGGTCCGGATTCCGGCGGTCAACCTCGCGCACGACACGCGAAAGATTCCGGCGGGCGTATCCGACGAGGAAGCGAGCTTCGTCGAGCCTCTCGCAACCGTCGTCAAGGCGTTTCGCCGCGGCGGCTTCGCTTCGGGACAGTCGGTCCTGGTCGTCGGACTGGGACCCGCGGGCCAGCTGGCGATCCGCCTCGCGCGCGCCCTCGGCGCCTCCGAAGTCATCGGAGCCGATCGCGTGGATTCGCGGTTGTCCGCCGCTCTGTCCGGCGGAGCCTCGACGGTCCTCGACGTTCGAAGGGAGTCGCTCTCCGACGGCGCTCGCGGGCGCACTCGCGGTCGCGGATTCGACTTGGTGTTCGTGTGTCCCGGGAAGCCCGAGGTGATCCGCTATGCCTTCGAGGCGACCGCGCCCGGAGGAACGCTGCTGCTGTTCACGATGACTCCTCCGGGCGAAACGTGGGGCGCGGCGCTCTTCGATCTGTACTTCCGGGAAGTCTCCGTGGTGCCCTCCTACTCCTGCGGCCCGGACGATACGCGGGAAGCCCTGGCCTGGATCTCCAGCCGGCGCCTTCCGGTGGCCGACCTGGTCTCCCATCGGTTTCCGATCTCTCAGGCGAGCGAGGCTTTCGCGAGAGCGCGTGACCCCGAGGGCGCCATGAAGGTAGCCATCACGTTCGGATGAAGCCCGGTGCAGGACGCAAGCAAGCGCGGCGGCTGGACGTGGCCCTCGTCGAGCGCGGCCTGGCCCCCTCGCGCGAGCGGGCGCAGGCCCTGATCCTCGCGGGACGTGTGGAGGTCGACGGCCGCCGCGCGGAAAAGGCGGGGCAGGCCGTCGCCGAGGAGGCGGCGATCACAGTTGGGCAGCCGCCGCATCCGTTCGTCTCCCGCGGCGGCGTGAAGCTCGCCGCGGCTCTCGATCACCTCGCTCTGGATCCGGCCGGCTTCGTCTGTCTCGACGTCGGAGCCTCGACCGGCGGGTTCACCGATTGCCTGCTTCAGCGCTCCGCGGCCCGCGTCTATGCCGTCGACGTCGGGCACGGCCAGCTCGACGCGAAGCTCCGCGCCGATCCCCGCGTCGTCGTCCGGGAGAAAGTGAACGCGCGCACACTCTCGACGGCGGAGGTGCCGGAGCCCGTGGACCTGGCGGTCGCCGACGTGTCTTTCATCTCGCTGCGGCTGATCCTTCCCGCGCTGGTGCCGCTCGTGAAAAAGGGAGGCGTCATCGTCTGCCTGGTCAAACCCCAGTTCGAGGCCGGCCGCGGAGAAGTGCCGCGCGGAGGCGTCGTGAAATCGCCGGAGACGCGCCGCCGCGTCGTCGGCGAGATCGAGGCGGCCGGAACATCGCTCGGTCTTTCGTCTCTGGGCGCGTTCGCGTCCCCGATCCTCGGGGCGCGCGGCAACGAGGAAGTTCTCGTCGGATTTCGTGTAAATTGAGGCGAATGAAGGGGTCACGCGGCTCGCCGACGAGGTTCTCGCGGGTCGCCATCGTGGCCAAGACCACCTCTTCTTCCGCGGTTCGGCTGGCGGGTTCGCTGGCTACGGCGGTCCGGCGAAGGGGCCGCAAGGCTTTCTTGGACGACGCCACCGCGGAGGCCCTCGGCAAGCCGGATGGGGTGCCTCGGAGCCGCGTGTCGCGCGAGGCCGACCTGGTCATCGTCCTGGGCGGCGACGGGACCCTCCTCTCGGTCGCGCGCAACGCTCCTCCGACGACGCCTCTGCTCGGGATCAACGTCGGGCTGCTCGGTTTCCTGGCCGGACTCTCCGAGAAGGAGGCGATCCGCCGCCTCGACGAAGTCCTGGCGGGACGCTTCCGCGAGGACCGCCGGGGCCTGCTCGACGTCACGGTCACGCGAGGGCCGCACCACGGCATCTACCGGGCGTTGAACGACGCCGTCCTGAACCGCGAGGCGCTGGCCCGCATCTCGACCTTCGCGATCGAGCTCGACGGCCGGGCCGTGGCGGAGTTCCGGGCCGACGGCATCATCGTCTCGACACCGACCGGCTCGACGGCCTACAACCTCTCGGCGGGCGGCCCGATCCTGCACCCGCAGCTGGCCGCCTTCGTGCTGACGCCGATCTGTCCCCACACGCTGGCCCAGAGGCCGCTCGTGGTTCCGGCGTCCACCCGCATCCGCGTGCGCGTCGTCGGTCCCGAGCGCCGGGACGGCGGGGTCTACCTGACACTGGACGGACAGGAGGGATTCCCCATCCTCGCCGGCATTCCCGTCGACGTTCGCGCCAGCAAGGCGATGGTCACCCTTCTCCGGCCCCCCGAGACGGATCACTTCCACCAGCTCTCGAGCAAGCTTTCCTGGGGCGTCTAGCACCCAGCGCGTATGGGCGACGATCCGCGCAAGGGCCGGGAGGAATCGGCGCACGAGGCGCGGCGGCTCTCGACGCTTCGCCTCTTTCTGATCGTCCTCCTCTTCCTGGCCCTGGCGGCCTACGCGATCTGGAATTCGGACCGGTTCCAGTCGCTCTTCCAGGGCGCCTCGCAGCAGCGCCTCTCCGAGCTGCTGCAGCGGCCGGTGCGCTTTCGGCGAGTGGACTTTCACATCTTCCCGCCTTCGGTCACGCTCGCCGACGTCAGCGTCGGTAACGACCCGAGGACTCCCGAGGAGCCACTGCTCGCCGCCTCCGAGCTGACCATTGGCGGCGGAATGTCGGTCACCGGCGGCGAGCTGCGCTTCGGCCGCGTGCGGGCTGTGGGGCCGAAGATCGCTCTGACCCAGTTCCCGGACGGAAGCTGGAACCTGCCTCCCGGCTTGACCGGACCCAGTAAAGGAGGGAAAGGACTGAAGGTTCGTGTCGGCGAGCTCGTCGTGGTGAAGGGCCTCCTGCGCTTCGAGGGCCGGAAGACGGATATGGACGGGCGCTTCGAGGACTTCGCGGTTCAGGTGACCGCCCTGCCGCGCAACCGCTACGAGGGCACGCTCGCGTGCCGCCGCGCCACCCTGCGGCTTCCCTCGGCGGAGCCCATGGTGCTGGGGCTGGACCTTCGGTTCCGCATCGATCCGGAGACCGGCGCGGCCATCGAGAGCCTCCGCGCCAACGGGGAGTTCGGCGAGCTGCGCGCCACGGGCTCCGTCGACAACTTCAAGACTCCGACCGTGCTGCTTCTTGCCTCGGGCGACGTGCACATCGCCGAGGTCGAGCGCATCTTCCGGATCAATCTCGGCTTCGTGGGGGACGCCTCCGTGCGGGCCGATGTGCGGATCGCGGGCGGCGGCTTCCGGGTCACGGGCAACCTTTCCTCGGCGAAGATCGACGCCAAGGGCTTCCCGATCGAGGACCTCCAGGCGACGGTCCTGGCGCGCCCCGAGGCGTTGCTCGCCCGGATCGAGAGGGCGCGCTACGCCGGTGGAGAGGCCGCGGGAGTTTTTCGCATCGAGAACCTCGCGGGTAAGGGACCACAGCCGATGACCCTGGTCCTGGACGCGAAACGGATCTCGATGGAGCGCTTCTTCGCCGACTTGAAACTGCCCGGCACGGGTCTCTCCGGGGCCGCGACCCTCACGGCGTCCCTGCGCTGGGGCTCGGCCGGGCTCGAGCGCGCCAACGGCGGCGCGACGCTCTCCCTCGATGCGGGGCCGGCGTCCTCGCTCGTCCGTGGACGATTCGGAGTTCCGGTCTCCGGCGGCGGGGCCCTCACCATCGTGGACGGCCGGATCGGCTTCGAGGGGACGACGTTCCGGTTTCCGGCATCTTCGATCGCGCTGACCGGCGGCATGCAGATCGGCCACTGGATGCCGGACTTCGATTTTCAGTTGCGCTCGCGCGACTTGACCGAGGTGGACCATCTCTTCCAGAACTTCACCGCGGCCTCCGGCAGCAAGCCCAAGGCCCTGGGCCTGGGCGGCTCGGGCGACCTGGACGGCCACATCGCGAAGTCCTGGAGCGAGCCGGAAGTGACGACCCGCATCTCGGCGGAGAACGCCCGTTATTCCGGCGTTCTCTTCGGGAGCGTGCGCGGAACCGCCGAGATGCATGAAGGCGCCTTCCTGTTCCACCCGCTCCGAATCTACGAAGGCAGCGCGACCCTCTCGCTCGAGGGCACCATGCGCTACCGTCACAAGGCCGGAAGCCCGGACCTCGAAGTGACGGTCTCGGCCAAGGACTATCCGGCGCAGCGGCTCCTCGACTACCTCGACCTCGAGTACCCGATCGAAGGCCGCGTCACCGGGACGTTCCCGCTCTCCGGCGACATGCCCAACGGAGTCTCCGGGGGCGGAACCGCGGTGTTCGAGGGCGCCGTCCTCTGGGGACAGAAGGTCGAGCGGCTTTCGGGCCGCGTCGGGCTCTCGCCGGGGAAGGTCGCGTTCGACGAGCTCCGCGCGGACGTGGAAGGCGGGATGATCGGAGGCCGCGGCTCGATCGCCTACCGCGAGAAGACCTTCGAGGTGCGCGCGGCGGGCGACGGCATTCCGTTCCAGGCGCTGCAGGCGGTCCACGACGCCACTTCCGACGTCAGCGGCTCGCTGACGTTCGAAATCAGCGGGTCCGGCAGCTTCGATCGGCCCGACCTCGATGTGTCGGCGACGCTGACGGACGCGACGTTCTTCGGACACGCGATTCCTTCGGGAAAAGAGCCGAGGCTCTCCGCGAAGGTTGCGCATGGCGAGCTCGACGCCACGGTGACGGTGGAGAAGGCCTGGACCCTGAAAGCGCGAGGCGAGCCCTTCGCCACCCCCGGCAAGGTCGACGCCGATCTGGACGCGCCGGACCTCGCGGCCCTGCTCCTCTTCACGCCGCTCGGAGTTCCGGAGGGCGCGGGCGGAGCTGTGGCCGCGACCGGCCACTTCGCGCTGCCGGACCGCAAGGGCGCGGCTCCCGAGGGGGAAGTCCTCGTGACGTCGGCGCGACTGGACCTTCCGGAGCATCCCGGGCTGCTGCGGGCGGCCGACGCGCGGATCCGCATCGCGGACCGCCGCTTCACGCTGGAGGAGACGAAGCTCGTCGGAGAAGGCGTGGAGCTTGCGGCGCGCGGAACGCTCGACGCGTCGGGCGAGAAAACGGGGATCGACGCGCGGCTGACCGGAACGACCGACGCCGCGATCCTGGGACTGGTCACTCCGGACACGGGTTTCTCGGGAAAGCTGACGATCGCCGTGGCGGCGACCGGGACGCTGGACGCCCCGGCCTGGAACGGCTCGGTGCGGATTCAGAACGGCCGCTACCGCGTCGCCGGCTACTCGTTCACCGAGATCGAAGGCACTATTCGCGTCAACGGCACTTCCGGAGAGATCGAAGGCGTGCGCGCCAAGGTGTCCGAGGGAGAGGCCTTCGCCGCCGGCAACTTCCAGCTCGAGAAGGCCTCGCTGAAGGAATATCGCCTCGCGGTCCAGGGCCGGCGCGTGCAGGTTCGCGCGATTCCTTCCCTGCGGCTGACGGTCGACGCCGATCTGGTGCTCAACGGCACGACGGAGACTCGCGAGCTGCGGGGAGAGATCTCGCTGCTGAGAGGGACGTACTCCAAGGACGTCGAGCTGACCGTTTCGGATCTCCTCGCGCGCAGCCGCCCCGGAGGAGCCGTGGCCGCGCGCCAGCGCTGGATGGAGCGCACGTCGCTCGACGTGCGGATCGTGTCCGCCGCAGCGCTGGAGGTGCGCAACAACCTGGCCCGTCTTTCCGGAACGGTGGATCTGACGGCGCGGGGCACGCTCGCCGACCCGGTTCTGCTGGGGCAGGTCCTGCTCGATGAAGGAGGACGCGTCGTCTTCAGCGACGTCCGCTACGAAATCGAGAACGGCGTGATCACGTTCGCCAACACCGCGCGCATCGCGCCGTTCATCGACATCCGGGCGCGGGCCGACATCAAGGGCTACGACCTCGTCGTGTCGCTGGTCGGGACCTGGCCCCGGATCACCCCGACCTTCACCTCGGATCCGCCGCTGTCCAACGACGCGATCCTGGGCCTGATCCTGTCGGGCGTGCCGCCGGACACGCGGGCCTCGTCCGACACCGCCGGGCAGCTCGTCTCGGCGGCCGGAGGCGTGATCTCCGGAGCCGTGACGTCCCCGCTGACGCGGGGCACCCAGCGGCTCTTCAAGCTCGACCGCTTCCAGATCGACCCGGTCTTCCAGGGCAGCACGCTCTCGACGTTTCGAACCACGATCGGCAAGCAGATCACGCAGGATCTCTCGGTCACTTCCTCGATCGCCATCGATTCGAGCAAGGACCCGATCATCCGCATCGAGTGGCAGGCCACCGACACGCTCCTGATCCAGGTGATCCGCGACGAGAACGGGATCCTGACCCTGTCGTTCCGGAAGCGCCAGCGCCTGTGAGGAAGGGAGCCATCGCCCGGGCGCTCGGCGCGCTGCTTTTCGCCGCTTCCGCCGCCGTCACCGCCCAGGACTCCGCCTCGCAGGTCGCTCCCGATCTCTACGGCCGCACCGTTTCGTCCGTGGCGTACACGGCCGACGGCCCGGTGGACCGCAAGGAGATTGCGGACCTGATCGCGATCGAAGCCGGCCGCCCGCTGGAGGATACGGACGTCGCGGCCACGATCCGCAACCTTTTCAAGACCCTTCGGTACTCGAACGTCGCCGTCACCGCCGAGCCCGAAGGCGAGGACGCCGTCGCCGTCACGGTTCATCTGTGGAAGGCCTATCGCATCGCGAAAATCTCGTTCCAGGGGAAGACGGCGCTGTCGAAGGAGGATCTGCGGCGCGCCGTGAACCTGTCGGAGGGAGAGACCTTCTCCGCCTCGACCCTGGAGAACGGGGCCGCGGCCCTGGAGCGGAAGCTCTCCACGGAGGGGTATCTCGAGCCGCGCGTCGAGCCCGACACTGTCTTCGATCCGGCGACGTTTTCCGTCCGCGTCGTCTACAACATCACGGCCGGCAAGCGCGCCCGGGTCGCGGACCCTTTCTTCGACGGCGACATCCATCCGTTTTCGGAATCCGTGCTCGCGGAGAAAGGGAAGGTCAAGGTCGGAAGGCCCTACAGCGAAACGCGAGAGCGATCGGCGGCGGACCGGATGCGCCGCTTCCTTCTCGAACAGGGGTACTTCCGGGCCTCCGTCGAGCTGATCGCAGCGGAACCCACCGCAGACGGACGCCTTCAGCCGGTCTATCGCGCAACCATCGGTCCCAAGTACTCGCTGGAGGTCACCGGCGTGAAGCCGAAGACCGCGCGCAAGCAGATCCTGGACCTGCTCGAGACCCAGAGCTTCGACGAGGACCTCCTCGACCAGTGGGTCTCGGATCAGAAGGACGCGCTCCAGAAGGCCGGGCACTACCGCGCGAAGGTCTCCGCCTCCATGGCGAGCGGGAAAGAGCCGGTCCCGGTGACGCTGACGGTCGAGGCCGGCCCAAAGTATGCGGTCGAATCGATCGCGATCCGGGGGAACGCCTCGGTTCCCGAGGAGACGCTCCGCCCCCTCCTGGTGACCCACACGAAAGGACTGCCGGTCATCGAAAAAGGGAGGCTGATCGACAAGGACCTCGACGACGACGTCAGCGCGATCCTGGGCTACTACCAGACGCACGGATGGATCGATGCGAAGGTCCAGAAGTCGGTGACCGACGGACCCGAGCCCGATCGGCTGGACGTGACGATCACGGTGGCGGAGGGGCCGCGCACGTTCGTCGAGGAGCGTACGGTCGACGGCGCCGAGCATCTGACGCCCGACGAAGTGGAGCGGCTCGTGACGGTGCGGGTCGGCGAGCCCTTCAATCCGAGCGCCGTGCGCCAGGACGTTTCGGCCCTGACCGACTACTACTGGAACCACGGGTGGAGGGAAGCGTCGGTCCAGGACCGCTACACGCTCTCCGAAGACCGGACGAAGGCGTCGATCGTCTACCGGGTGGAGGAGGGGATGCGCTCGTTCTTCGGAAAGGTCATCGTCCGTGGCAACGCGATCACCGATCCGGACCGGATCCTGCGCCAGGTCGCCTGGAAGGAAGGCGAGCCCTACTCCGAGGAGAAGATCGCCGATACGCAGCAGAACCTGGCGCGGACCGGCGCGTTCCGCACGATCGAGGTGCAGCCGCAGCCCGCGGATCCGGTCAACCAGTCGCGCACCATCGACGTTTCGCTGACCGAGGCTCGCCGCATCTCGCTCCTGTACGGCTTCGGTTACCAGAACGCCGCGGGCGCCACCGAAAACCGAAACGACGTCTTCGGCGTCGTCGGCGCCACGTACCGAAACCTCTTCGGCCTGATGCAGTCGGCCTCCGCGGAAGTCCAGTACGCGCCCCTCTCGCAGCGCGGCCACTTCTTTTTGAGCTTCGTCGAGCCCTACGCGTTCGGCACCAACGTTCCCATCAACGTCGTCGGCTTCGTCTCCCGCGAGCCGATCCAGGACGTCAACATCGACAAGATCGGCGGCTACATCGAGTCCGTTCGGGTGTGGCAGAAGTACCTGCGGGTGGGCTTGCGCTACGAGTACGTGCAGAGCGGACCCACGAACCCCGAAGACCTCTCGACGATCGAGCTGGAAAAGTTTCCGAAGTCCGACCAGCCGATCAAGCAGTCGGCGATCGGCCCGAGCTTTCTCTGGGACCGGCGCGACGACATCCTCGACCCGCACAGCGGCTACTACGCGAGCCTGGCGGGCAAGTACGCGTTTCCGTTTCTCTCGGCCGACGCGCGCTACGGAAAAGTCTCCGGACAAGTGGCCTGGTTCAAGTCCATCTTCGGGGGCGTACTCGGCGCGAGCGTGCGCGCCGGCGGCATTTACCCCTACGACCTCGCCGCGCAGATTCCGGTTCCGATCCCGGAGCGCTTCTACTCGGGAGGCTCGACGACGGCGCGCGGCTTCGACACGGATCTTCTGGGCATCCCACGCGTCACCGTGGACTACAACACGCAGGCCACGCTGAAGGCCGCGGATGAGCCCGTGGGCACCTGCGCAACGCAGGATGGCTTCGCCGACCTCGCGGCATGGGACTGCAACGACGGTCCGCGTATCATCGGCGGCAACGGCTTCATGGCCTGGACGCTGGAGTACCGGTATCCGATCTTCGGCAATCTCGGAATTTCGGTCTTCTACGATCTCGCCCAGGTCTGGCAGAACGCCGGCGACATCAACCTCAAGATCGAAGGCGAGACGGGCCTGCGCCAGTCGATCGGAGCGGGGTTTCACTACATGACGCCGATCGGGCCGCTGCGGCTGGAATACGCCCAGCCCGTCGAGAAGCGGACGATCGTCTACGAGGTGACGTCCACCGTGGATGTGAACGACCAGCCCTGTAATCCGTCGCCCTGCGTTCTGAAGCGCGGCCTGACGACCAAGGAAAAGGGGCGGATCCTGCTGTCGATCGGGTATCCGTTCTAGAATCCGATCCGATGCCTCTCTTCGAGTACCGGTGCCGCGACTGCGAAAAGCGCTTCGAGCTGTTCGTCCTCGGGGACGCGCGGCCGAAGTGTCCGTCGTGCGAAAGCGGAAAGCTTCAGAAGCTTCTGTCGGCTTTTGCCGTCGGATCCGGCGGCGGCAAATCCTCGAGCGCATCCGAACCGGCGGGTGCCTGCGGATCCTGCGGCGATCCGCGCGGGCCAGGTTCCTGCTCGATCAATTGACTTCGTGCGGACGCGTCCGCGTCCCGCGCGAGGTCATCCCGAGGGCGTAGCCCGAGGGATCCCGAAATTATTCGAAATCCGGCGAGTCGAGTCCGGGATGAACGCGCGGGCCCGGCGTTGCCTACTGCCGAGGGCGCGTAACCGCCGACCTTCGGTCGGCGTTCCCTACTGCCGTGGGCTTGCCTCTGGTGGCCGGGTCGGTGGTCGGCTATCTCGCTGCGTTCGGGATGACCGGCAAGATCGCCGGCACTCCCGCCGGCTTCTCCGCGAGCTTGCGTTCCGCCGCGGCGAGCGCCTGGCGCAGCGGCTCCGGATCTTCGACCGTCCATGAGGAGAGTCCCGTGAACGGCGCCTCGGCGAGCGCCTCGCGCCAGCCGAGCGATCGGAAACCTCCGTCGCGCAGGGCGTGGACCAGCTTGAGCGTGCGGAACGCGTCGAACCAGGTGTGGAAGTGCCGGAGCATGGTTTCCGGATTGCCGGCCGAGCGCTCGACCGCCTGTCGGACGGCGGCGAAGGCCTTCATCCGTTCCAGCGACTCGAGGAGCACCTCCGTCAGGAAGAAGGGGTTTTCCCGGGGCAGCTCCGAGAGCGCCGCGTCGAGCTTTCCGCCCGCGGATGCGACGGCCGAAAGGGCCCGCAGCCAGGCCGCCAGGTGCGCGAAGACCGCGGGGTGGTAGAGGCGAAAACCTGAGAGCGCCTTCTGCTTCGACAGGAGGTTGGAGAGACTCTTGCCGGTTCCGAACGGGACGCGCTCGGAGATGCGGCCGTCGAGCATCAGGGGTGAGCCCGCCAGGCGCACGACCGTGCCGACCTTGGCGAGCTTGTTCAGGACGTAGAAATCCTCGGCCGCGTTCTTTTCCGGAAAACCGTGGACCGCGGCGTACGCCGCCGGACGGACGGCGATGCAGCTGCCCATCGCCTCGTAGGCGTAGGGGGAATCCGCCCAGGCCAGGCCCAGGACGTAATAGCGGAGCGAGATCTCGTAGAGCCGGGCGGCGCGGGCGAGCTCCGGATCCTCCGAGAATCGGTGCTCGTAGAAGTAGATCGCCGCCGCGGAGTCGTCCGCGGGAAGCGCCTCGGTCTGATCGAAATAGTCGTTGGGGAGAACGGCGTCGGCGTCGGTGTTGTGGATCCAGTCCGACGAAAGGCGGCCCGCGGCGAAGAGCGAGAGCGCGATGTCGTTGCCGATCTTTCGGGCGAGGCCCACGCCCTGGGCCTCGGGCAGGAAGTGGCCGGCCTGCGAGCGGTCCACGACGAGGACCCGGCCGTGGGCGAACTCGAGCTCCGAGGCGGGATGCTCGCCCGGCACCGGCCGCGAGGACTTCGCACCGTGCGCGAGGCGCTCGCGGGCCGCGGTGTTGGCCTCGTGAATCACGGGCGGCGAGTCCTCGCGGGCGTTGAGGCAGATGATGACGAGCGTTTCGCCGCGGGGTCCCTTCGGCACCGAGCCCAGCGTGTCGAAGAGGCTCTGTCCCTCTCCGTAGGCCGGCACGACGAGGGCGTGGCCGAAGGTGCCCTCGAAGCGATCGGCGATCCCCGCCTCGGGCTCGGCGTGGCGCGAGAGGTACTTGGAGACGGCCTTGTCCGGCACGCCGGGAGGATATCGGATCAGTACAACGCGGCGCGGATGGGCAGGGACTCCATGATCCGGGCTTCGGCGTCGAGCAGCTCCTCGAGCCGCGTCTCCAGCTCCTCGGGCGCAAAATACGTGCGTGCCAGATCCAGGTACGTCTCCTGGTGGCGCACCTCGGTCCGGGCCAGGTCCCGGTAAAAGTCCTTGAGCCTGCCGGCCGGGAGCGCGGCCGCGAGCAGACCGAAGCGCTCGCAGCCCCTCGCTTCGACGATCGCGCCGGTGACCAGGCGATCCAGGAAGTACGCCTCGCTGCCTTGCCGGTACTCGCGCGCGAGGCGTCCCAGGTAGACGCTTCGAATGTCGGGGCCGAGCGTGCGCCCGCGCTCGGCGACGCGCCGCACGACCTCTTCGAAATGCGCGAGCTCCTCGCGCGCGAGTGCGATGCAGCGCGCCACGAGCTCCGGACGGTCGGGGTAGTGCGCCACTAGAGCCAGCGCGGCCGCCGAGGCCTTCCTCTCGTTGGCGGCGTGATCGACGAGGAAGGCGTCGAGATCGGCGAGCACTGCCGCCGTCCACGCGGGCGGCGTAGGCCGCTTCAGGAGCACCGACTACCCGCCGCTGACGGCGGGCAGGATCGCGATCTCTCCGTCGGCCGGCACGGACGTGTCGAGTCCCCGGACGTCCCGCACGTTGTCTTCGCCCACGAAGAGGTTGACGTGCGGTCGGATCTCGCCGCGCTCCGTGATCACCCGGTCCCGCACGCCGGGATGCCGGGCGCCCAGGGCTTCGAGCGCGTCCCGGACCGTGCGCGGCGAGCCGTCGAGAAGAACGCTGCCGCGGCCGCCCGAGAACGGCTGGAGGGGGCCGGGGATCAGGAACCGGACGGCCATCAGGCCGCCTGGCGCCGGGATCGGCCGGATTGCGTGCGCCGCGCCTTCGCCCGCGCTTTCGCCACGACCGCCGCTTTGACGCAGACGATCGGCGGCAGGCCATCCGCAGCCAGCTTCCAGCTGCGGCCTTCGTCGCGCGAGGCATAGACGCGGCCGCTGCGCGTCCCGAAGTACACGCCGGCCGGATCGAGCGAGTCGACCGACATCGCGTCCCGCACGACGGTTTCCAGCGCCCCCTTCTGCGGAAGTCCCCGGGTCATCGCCTGCCAGGACTTCCCGGCATTCTTCGTGCGGTAGACGCGGAGCTTCCCGTCCGGCGTGCAGCGGAAGCCGTCGGAGTGCAACGGCAGCACGAACGCCGTGTCCGGGTCGCGGGGATGGACCCCCACGCAGAATCCGAAATCCGAAGGCACTCCGTTGGCGACGTCGTTCCAGGAGTCTCCACCGTCGTCGGAGCGGTACAGGCCCCAGTGGTTCTGCAGGAACAGGCGGTCGGGTTCGGCCGCGTTCTGCGCGATCTTGTGGACGCACTGGCCGAACTCGGGATGCGGATCCGGAAGGAATTCGGCGCGCACGCCGCGATTCTTGACCTGCCAGCTCCGGCCTCCGTCGTCGGTCCGGTACGCGCCGCCCGTCGAAGTCGCGACGACCATCCGGCCAGGACGCTTCGGATCCACGAGGACCGTGTGGAGGCAGAGCCCGCCTCCTCCCGGCATCCATTTCGCGCGGTGGGGATGGTTCCAGAGCCCGTCGTTCAGGCTCCACGTTTCCCCGGCGTCGCGCGACTCGAAGAGAGCCGAAGGTTCCACGCCGCAGAAGATCGCGTCCGCGTCCTCGGCTCGGCCTGGCGAAATCTGCCAGATGTTCTTCAGGGTCGCTCCCGAGCTTTCGGGAAACCGCACGCGCGGCGTCTCGGGCTGGCTCCACGTCTTTCCAAAATCGTCACTGAAGCAGAGCTCGGCTCCCCAGTGCATGCTGGACGGTGCGACCCAGATCCGGCGGCGTCCGGCGCGCGCGTCGAAGGCCGAGGCGTAAACCGAGCTTCCGGGGAAGTGCGGCCCCGACATCTGGAACTTCCGGCGTCCGCGGTCGGAGCGGAGCAGGAACAGGCCCTTCATCGTTCCGACGAGGACGAGCAGATCCCCGTCGCGAGGTGAGAGAGGCGGAGGCGGCTTGAGCTTTTTGGCCGGCATGACGCGACAGTCTATTCAATCCAGCGCGCGTAGAGGTCCGTGACTTTTCGGCGCAAGTCCTCGAGACTGCCGTCGTTGACCAGCACGTCGTCGGCGCGGGCGCGCGCGGCGTCGGCCGAAATCTGCGCGGCCATCCGGCGGCGGGCATCTTCGTCGTCGCCGCCCTTGGCGAGCCACCGCCGGAGGCGCTCCGCCTCGGGAGCCGTCACGAGGAGGATGCGGTCGTAGTCCGACTCGGTCTTCGCCTCCAGCAGCTGCGAGGCCTCCGCCACGGCGACCCGTGCGCCGACGCGCGCGGCATCGGCGAAGCGGCGCGCCCGTTCGGCGCGCACGAACGGGTGGATTCGCCCTTCCAGCGCGTGGCGTGCGACCGGGTCGCGGAAGACGATCGCCGCGATCTTTCCCCGGTCCACGCGTCCGTCGCTCCCGAGCACCTCGTCTCCGAACAGGTCGCGCGCGGCCGCCTCTCCTGCAGCTCCCGGAGAGTAGAGGTCGCGCACGATTGCGTCGGCGTCGAAGACGACCGCGCCCAGGGAGCGCAGGATGGATGCCACCTCGGACTTTCCCGAGGCGAGGCCCCCCGTCAAGCCGACGCGGAGCACCGAGTCAGCGGGCTGGCGACTTGACGACCTCGCCGCCCTTCATCACGAAGTCGACCTTCGAGAGAACCGAGACGTCGGAGAGCGGATCCCCGGCCACCGCCACGACGTCCGCGAACGCGCCGGGCTCGATGGATCCGACCTGCCCGGTCATCCCCAGAAGGTCCGCGGCCACGGTCGTGGCGCTGCGGATGGCCTCGAGCGGCGTCATGCCGAGCTTGACCTCGAACTCGAATTCCTTCGCCTGGTTGAGCTCCGTCCAGGGGAAGCCGCCCGCGTCCGTGCCGAATGCGATCTTCACGCCGGCTTTCCGGCAGTTGTCGAAAGACTTCGCGTGCGACTTCTCGGTCTGGCTGCAGACCGCGCAACCTGCGGCCGCGCGCGGCCCGGCCACGTAGTCGGCGACCACGAGAGTCGGCACGAGGAAGATTCCCTTGCGCGCCATCTCCTTCGCCAGCTCGGGCCGGATCGAGTCGCCGTGCTCGATCGAGTCCACACCGGCCTCGACCGCGATCCGCACGCCGGAGTCCGACCGGGCATGCGCCGCGACCTTCGCCCCGTGCGCGTGCGCCTCCGACACGACGGCCGCGATCTCCTCCTTGGTCCAGTTGGGAGGCGAGTCGATATAACCGTCGTCGACCACGCGCAATCCGCCGGTGTTCGCGTAGATCTTGACCAGGTCGGTGCCGTAGGAGAGCTGCTCCCGGACGGCTTTGCGACAGCCGTCGGCGCCGTCGCAGACCATGACGCCCGACGGAAACTTCCAGTCCGGACGGTAGTGCTGGATCGGGTAGCTGCCGGTCGTCGAGAGGGCCGGACCGACGACCTTGAGGCGCGGTCCCGGCACGACGCCCTCGTTGACCGCGTCGCGCAGCGCGACGTCGTCGTACCCGGCGCCCTCGGTCTCGAGGTCGCGCATCGTCGTGAACCCGTGGTCGAGAGCGATCTTCATGGCCCGCACGGCCCGGGCCACGCGGTGCGCCGGATACTCCTTGAGGATCTGCTCGTCGTATTCGACGGCCGTGGGATCCCCCTGCAGAAGGATGTGCGTGTGCGCGTCGATGAGTCCGGGCAGGAGGACCCGGTCGCCGAGGTCCACGACCGTCAGGCCCGCCGGCGCGGTGTCGCCGACCGACTCGATGCGGTCGCCCGCGACGATCACGACGGGGTGCTCGCGGTACTTCCCGGACTTGACATCGAGGAGACGGCCGGCCTTCACGGCGGTGCGGGTCGTGGGCTTTTCGGCTCCGAGGGCGAGGGCCGCGCAAACGATCGCGGCGGAAGCGACGGCAAGTTTGTTTGAGCGGCGCTCGACGCGCCGACGAGAGCGAAGACTTGTTCCCGTCTTGTCCATCGTTATGGCTCCCCGAAGGTTAGCGGCGCTCGTAAGGCCATCTCATACTGTTTCCTAGCAAACCTGTTGGCGGAGAAGCCTATCGCGGCGGCGAAAAAAGAGTTTCGTTTCCCCTAAACAATCTACAGGAGCCGACGTATCCTCTCCTGTAGAGATTCGAGGGGAGGGCCGATGCCGTCGGAAAAGAGCGATCTGCTGCAGGGAACCTTGGACGTCCTGATTCTAAGACCCTCTCGACGGGTCGATGCACGGCTGGGGATCTCGCAGCGCATCCAGCAGGTCTCGCAGGACGTGCTGCAGATCAACCAGGGGTCGCTCTATCCCGCGCTGCATCGACTCGAAGAGAGGGGCTTGATCGCGGCGGAGTGGGGCAACTCCGAGAACAACCGGCAGGCGAAGTTCTACAGCCTCACGCGCGACGGGCAGAGAGCAGCTCGCGGAAGAGACCGAAACTGGGAGCGCGTCGCGGCCGGCTGTCGCCCGCGTGCTGGCCACGACCTAGAAGGAGGGCGTATGATCCGCCGCTCGTCGGAAGCGGCTCGGGGCTATGGCCGGAGACGACGGGTCGAGGCCGACCTCGACGGGAGCTGGCCTTCCACTCGAGATGGAGACGGAGCAGAACGTCCGCGCGGGCATGGCGCCGGAGGAAGCGCGTCGCGCCGCGCTGCGTCACGTTCGGCGGCATGGACAAGGTCAAGGACGGATCGCGCGAGGCGTCGCGGGCGCTCTGCTCCGAGATCGCTCGTCCAGGACGTCCGCTACGGCATCTGCGCTTCGCTGCGCAAGATCCCCGGGTACGCCGCCGCGGCCGTGCTGACGCTGGCGCTCGGCATCGGCGCCAACACGGCGATCTTCCGCGTCGTCACGGCGTGCTGCTGCCGCCGCTGCCCTATCCGCGACGGCGGAGAAGCTGGTCGTGATCCAGGCGGACGCGCCGGCGCGGGGATCTCGGACGCCGCTTCGCTCCGCTGGAGATCGAGCGATCTGCGGACGCAGTCGCGCGCTCTCGAGCGACGTCGTCGAGTACCACTCGATGTGGTTCATCCTGCTCGGAGGCACCGAGCCCGAACGCGTCCAGACCGGAGTCGTCTCGGCCAACTTCTTCGACGTGCTCGGCGTCAAGCCGGTCGCTGGGCCGACGTTTCTGCCTGGAGACGACAAGCACGGCGCCGAGGCGGTCCTGGTTCTTTGCCACGAATACTGCATGCGCGCGTTCGGCGGCGACGCGCGGTTGTGGGCCGCGTGTTCCGCATGAACGACCGGCCGCACACGGTCGTCGGCGTCCTGCCGCCGATCCCGGGTTATCCCGAGGACAACGACGTCTACATGCCGGCGTCGGCGTGTCCGTTCCGGTCGGATCCGGAGGTCGAGAACAACCGCGACGCGGGAATGCTGCTCGCGTTCGCCCGGCGTAAGCCTTCCGCGCCGCTTTCGGACGTCCGCCGCGACCTCGGTGAGATCGCCGGGCGCCTCGAGAAGGACTATCCCAAGAACTATCCCGCGGCCGCGCGGATGGCGTTCACGCCGCAGCCCCTCTCCGAAGAGCTCACCCGGCGCGCGCGGCCGACCTTCCTGATGCTCTTCGGGACCGTCGGCCTCGTTCTCCTGCTCGCCTGCGCCAACGTCGCGAACCTCTCTCGCGCGCCTGATCCGCCGCGAGAAGGAAATGGCGCTGCGCTCGGCGCTGGGCGCGGGCCGCGGGCGGCTGACCCGACAACTGCTGACGGAGAGCGTCCTGCTGGCCTTCGTTGGGGGAGCCCTCGGGCTCGTGTTCGCCGCTGCGGGACGAGGCCTGCTCGTCCACTTCGCCCAGCGTTTCACGCCTCGCGCCTCCGAGATCGCGATCGACACACCGGTGCTCCTGTTCACGATCGCCGTCTCCCTCGTCGTGGGCGTCGGCCTGGGTCTGATCCCGGCGATCTCGGGCCGGCGGAGCCTCGTTTCGGCCCTCCAGGAGGGCAAGGGCGAAGGGTCCGCGACGGTAGGAGGCCGGCTGGGCATTCGCAACATGCTGATCGTGGCGCAGGTCGCCATCAGCTTCGTGCTCCTGGCCGGAGCCGGCCTGATGCTCCGGACGCTCTGGAAGCTCTCGAACGTCGATCCGGGCTTCCGGACGGATCGCATCCTGACGTCGCGGCTGGATCTGAACTTCAGCCGCTACAAGACGGACGAGGAGCGCCGCGCGTTTCAGGTCGGGTTGCTCGATCGTCTCCAGGCCGAGCCGGGCGTCCAGTCAGTCGCTCTCGCCGGCAGCTTCCCGCTGAACGAGCGGGGCCCCTCGAACGGGCGCTTCGAGATCGAAGGACGTCCCCCTGTTGCCGCCGAGGCGCGGCCGCGCGCCGACTTCCAGCGCGTGAGCCCCGACTATTTCAAGACCATCAGCGTGCCGATCCTGCGCGGGCGCTCGCTGTCGGAGGGCGACCGGGAGGGCGCGCCGCTTGCCGCGGTCATCAACCAGTCGCTCGCCCGCCATTTCTGGCCGGGGGAAGACCCGGTGGGCCGGCGGATCGGCGTGGACAACGGGCCGGAGAAAAAGGACTGGCTCACGATCGTCGGGGTCGTCGGAGACGTCCGGCAGTACGGTCTCGCGGATCCGCCGGTGGACCAGATCTACGTAGCGATGCGCCAGTATCCCGGCCTGTCGACGACGGCCCTCCTGCGAACGGCGGTGGAGCCGGAGCGCATGGAGCGGACAGTACGAGCCGCCGTCCACGCGATCGGACCGGAGCAGCCGGTGGATCGCTTCCGGACGATGGCCGAGGTGCGTTCGGGCGCTCTCGACAACCCGAGGCTGACGGCGGTGCTGCTCGCCGCCTTCGCCGCCCTGGCGCTGGTCATCACCGCGACCGGAATCGCGGGCGTGATCGGGTTCTCCGTCGGCCAGCGGCGGCGCGAGTTCGGAATCCGGATGGCGCTGGGCGCCCTTCCGGGAACGGTGCAGGGAATGGTCCTCAAGCAGGGAATGCGCCTCGTGCTGGCCGGCCTCGCGCTGGGGCTCGCGGGGGCCTTCGTCGTCAACCGGCTGTGGGCGGGACTGCTCTACGAAGTCGCCCCGTCGGATCCGATCACGTATTCGGTGGTGGCGTTCGGACTCGGGCTGATCGCCGCGGCCGCGTGCCTGGTCCCCGCGCGGCGGGCCACGGCGGTCGACCCGATGGTGGCGCTTCGCAGCGCCTGAAGGGGAACGCGATGAAGCGCAGAATGGCTCTTGCGGCGCTGGCGCTGTCTGCGGCGATGCCTCTCTCCGCGATCGGTCCGAAGGATCCCGGAGCGAAGAACCTCGCCATCGTTCTCTTCCCCGGGGTCCAGATCATCGACTACACGGGCCCGTACGAGGTCTTCGGCCACGCGCGCGTCGGCGACCAGCGCGTGTTTCGCATCTACACGGTGGCGCCCTCCGCCGGTCCGCTCCGCACGGCGATGGGCATGACCGTCACTCCGGAGTTCACCATCGCCAACGCACCGAAACCCGACGTGCTCGTCGTTCCGGGAGGCAACGTGCCTCCGCAGTTGGAGAATGCCGAGCTCGTGAGCTGGATCCGCGAAAGCGCCCGCACCAGCGAGGTCGTGCTGTCGGTCTGCAACGGCGCCTTCTTCCTCGCCAAGGCCGGACTCCTGGACGGCCTGGAGGCCACGACGTTCGCGGGTCTCATCGACGAGCTGCGCGTGGCCGCTCCGAAGACGCGGGTCGTGACCGACCGGCGCTTCGTCGACAACGGAAAGATCGTCACCGCCGCGGGGCTCTCCTCGGGAATCGACGGAGCCCTCCACGTCATCGAGAAGCTGTACGGCAAGGGCACGGCGCAGGTGGCCGCGGTCCAGATGGAGTACGACTGGCGGCCCGACTCCGGTTTCGCGCGCGCCGCGCTCGCCGACCGGCATCTGCGGCCGGCGTACGACGCGCTGGAGGAGTATCGAGGCCGTGTCCTCTCGCACGAGGGCTCCCGCGAGAAATGGGAGACGTCCTTCTCGATCCAGACGAGCGCCGCCCCGTCGGCCATCCTCGCCAGGGTGGACGCCGCGCTCTCCTCGCGCCGCGATTGGACGAAAGGGCCGGCGCCCGCCGGCAAGGCGTCGGCTTCCGAGAGCCGGTGGCGCTACCGGGATGAGGCCGGAGCGACCTGGACCGAGGTCACCCGCGTCGAGCCCGCCCGCGAGCCAGGGTCCGTGCGCGTCGTCCTGTCGATCACCCGCGCAGGCTAGTTGGTCCTTCCGGCGAGGCCATTCGTCCCGCCGGGATAAACCTCGGGGCCCGAAAGCCGTTTGAACCCGCCAGGAGTGGTTCGCATGACGAAGGTCACGCTCACGGTCAACGGGCGCCCGCGCACCGTCGAGGTAGTCGACGCGAATATGCCGCTGCTATGGGTGCTCCGGGACGGGCTCGATCTGACCGGAACCAAGTACGGCTGCGGCATCGGCGTCTGCGGCGCCTGCACCGTGCACTCGATGGGGAGGCGACCCGGCGTGCCAGGTGCCCACTCGGGCGGCGATGGGCCGGCGCGTGACGACGATCGAAGGACTCTCCTCGGACGGCAACCACCCGTGCCAGCGCGCCTGGCTCGAAGAGGACGTCGCGCAGTGCGGCTACTGCCAGCCGGGGATGATCATGGAGGCGGCGGCGCTTCTCGCGGCGAAGGCGGGCCGACGAACGAGGAATCGAGCGGCGTTCGCCGACCACGTCTGCCGCTGCGGGACTGGCAGCGTATCCGGCGCGCGGTGCGCAGCGCGCCGGCTGGCCGGAAGGCGGCAGGCCGGCGCGCGTTCGGAGGTCAGCCGATGAGCGCGACGCGGCGGGAGTTCCTGAAGCTATCCGGTCTGGCCGGGCGGGCCTCGTCGTGCGCTGCCGTTTCTCGCGGTGCCGCTGCCGTCCGGCGCGCGAGGAGCGGAGCCCTTCGCGCCAAACCAGTGGGTGCGCGTGGGAACGGACGGGAGGGTGACGCTCGTCGTCGCCCGCACGGAAATGGGACAGGGAGTTCGCACGGCGCTCTCCATGATCCTGGCCGACGAGCTCGAGGCCGACTGGGCTTCGGTCTCGGTCGAGCAGGCCTCACCGGGTCCCAATACACCGACATGAACACCGGAGGCAGCGACAGTGTCGAGGATTCCTGGATGCCGCTGCGCAAAGCGGCGGCGTCGGCTCGAACGATGCTGGTCGCCGCGGCCGCGCGAGTTGGAACGTCCTGGTCGAGAGCTCCGGCGCCGAGCGCGGATCGGTCGTCGACGCGCCGACGGGCCGCCGGCTCTCCTACGCAAGCCTGGCGTCGCCGCGGCCAACCCGCGGTCCCGAAGGAACCGGCGCTGAAGGATCCGAAGGAATTCCGCATCGTGGGCAACGGCCGTCAGGCGGTGGACGGCCCGGCCATCGTGACCGGGAAGGCGCGGTACGGTCTCGATACCCGCGTGCCCGGAATGCTGTTCGCGGCCGTGGCGCGCTGCCCGGTCGCCGGAGGGAAGCTCGCGCGCTTCGACGCCGCGAAGGCGCGCGCGGTGCCTGGCGTCGTTCGGGTGGTCGAGATCTCGACGGGCGTGGCCGTCGTGGCGCGCGAGCACGTGGTCCGCGCTGTCGGGCCGCGAAGCGCTCGGCGTCGCCTGGAACGAGGGGAGGAACGCGGGCTTGACGACCGCGGAGCTCGTGGCGGCGCATCGACGCCGCCGCCGACGAGCCGGAAGCCCCACGGTCACGCCGCGAAGGGGACGCGGAGGGCGCTCGCCGGGGCGGCGGTCCGGATATCGGCCACGTACCGCGACGACTTCCAGGCGCATGCGTCGGTCGAGCCGCAGAACGCGATCGCGCAGGTCTCCAACGGCGCGTGCGAGATCGGGCTCCGACGCAGAATCCGCAGCGCGTCCAGCGCGAGGCGGCAAGGCTCTCGGCATCCCGCCGGAGAAGGTGACCGTGCACGTCACGCTCGTCGGCGGTGGATTCGGCCGGCGCCTCGGCGCGGACTACGCGGTCGAGGCCGCGGACGTGGCCCGGGCCGCCGGGCGCGCCCGTGCAGGTGGTCTGGTCCCGCAAGGACGACTTTTCGAGCACGACTGGCTGCATCCGGCCGGGCGCGCGGATCTCGAAGCGGGGCTCGACGGGTCGGGTCGGATCATGGCCTGGAAGCACCGATTCGCCTGCTTTCACCTCTCGATGTTCGGGGCCTTCGATCCCGAGCGCGTCGACCGGGCCGGACGTGGATCCCTGGGGCGGCTACGACACTCCCTACGCCGTGCCGAACCTGCTCGCCGAATGGACGCCGGTCGAGTCGCCGATCCGCACCGGGGCCTGGCGCGCCGTGGAGTACCCGGCCAACGTCTTCGCGCGCGAGTCCTTCCTGGACGAGATCGCCCATCGCGCCGGGCAGCGATCCGCTCGAACTGCGGCGCGAGCTGCTCGACGGGACGCCTTTCCCTGGGCCTCGGGGCAGCTGTGACCGCTCGCGGCTCGCGGCCGTGCTCGATCTGGCCGCATCGAGAGGCAGGGTGGTGCAAGCCTCGTTCCCGTCGGCGGGCCGGCGTTCGGGCCGCGGGATCGCGTGCAACGTCTACCACGGCCGCACGCTGCTCGCGCACGTGGCGGAGGTCTCGGTCGGCGCCGGGCGGGGACGTGCGCGTGCACCGCATCGTGACGGCCGCCGATTGCGGGCAGGTCGTCAATCCTCTGGGCATTCAGGGGCAGGTCGAAAGCGGCGTGGCATGGGGGCTCTCCTACGCGCTCAAGGGAGGGATCGCGATCGAAAACGGCCGCGTCGCGGCGGGCAGCTTCCGGGACTTCCCGGTGCTCGGCATCGCCGAGATGCCGCAGGTCGAGGTCCACACCGTGCCGGGCTCGAATCGCCCGACCGGCTTCGGCGAGCAGCCCGTCCCGCCCGTCGCTCCCGCCGTCGCCAACGCGATCTTCGCCGCGACCGGCCGCGTCCGCTCGCTCCCGATCCGGCCGGACGACTTGAAGTAGATTGGTCCTCGGAGGTCGAGGCATGGACAACGTGAATGCCTCCGCCTTTTTCGACTACTGGGAGAAGGTGCGGGGCCGCACGAACCGCGTCGCCGACTGCATTCCCGAGAACCGGCTCGAGTGGACGTGGCAACCCGGCAAGTTCACGCTGGGCGACATCCTCCGGCATCTCGCCGGCATCGAGCGCGACATGTACGCCGAGAACGCGCAGTTGAGGCCGTCGCGCTACCGCGGCCACGGCTGTGAGCTCGCCGAGGGCTTGCCGGCCGTACGCGCGTACCTCGATCGCGCGCATGCCGAGTCGATGGCGATCTTCCGCTCCCTCTCGGACAAGGACCTCGAAACGAAGTGCGAAACGCCGGGCGGCGCGAAGATCTCGGTCAAGAAGTGGCTTCGCCTGATGGCGGAGCACGAGATCCATCATCGGGGCCAGCTCTACATGGCCCTCGGGATCCTCGGCGTCGCCACGCCGCCGATTTACGGGTTGACGTCCGAAGAGGTGCGCGCGCGGAGCGTGCCGCCGGCCTAGCCGTCGCGAGCGCTTACAGCGTGTCCTTCGCGATCTCTAAGGGGCCCGTCTCCACGTCCATTCCTCGGAGGCGGGCTTTCCTCCCTGGGTGCCTTCGATCTTCGCGTGGAGCGCGCCGTCGTCGGTCAGCCAGTAGAGGATCCGTGTCGGAAAATCGTGGGCCGGGTTCTCGAACACGACACCCCTTCCCTCGGATTTCGCGAGGCGAAACGGCGTCGCCGGCCGGCCTTCCGGGCTCGCCCAGTAGGTGATCCCGTCGGCGGCGACTTCGATCCGCAGGAACTCGAAGCTCTGCGTCCGTCCTCCGGCGACGTCGCGGTGGAGGCCGAGCATCGACTCTCCCTTCGGCGCCGTCCAGATCTCCTCCATCTCGATTCCGCCCTGCGTTCCCGTCCACGTGCCGGCCATCCAGGCGAGGCCGTCGAGCCCGGGACCCGCGACTGCCGCCGCCCCTTCGAGAATCCACACCAGCGCCGCCGTTCTCAGAATCCGCCGCATCATCGCTGACCTCCTTCTCGCGAGGCAGACGGTAGAGGAGGCGCGGCGCCGGCGTCTTGAAGGAATGCGACGCCGGAGACGAGCATACGGTCGAGTCGCTCGGGATCCACGAAGCGCGGCGCGAGGTCGCCGCGAGAGGTGTCGAGGCCCGCGGGGGATTCGCCCGCGAACTCCTGGAACTCGCGGATCAGATGCGCCTGGTCGGCGTAGCCGCACTCGGCGGCGAGCTGTGCCCAGCGCGGCCGGCCGCGGGCCGAGCGCCGCAGAACGTTCTGGAACCGCGCCAGGCGCGCCAGCGTCTTGGGGGAGACGCCGACCGCCTCGGAAAGGCGCGCTCGAGCTGCCGCCGGCTCTTCCCGATCCGTCCGGCAACCTCCGCGATCGAGACGGCGCCCCGGCCGCCGAGAATCAGCGCCACGGCCGCATCGACCCCGCGCCGCGCCGCGCGTTCCGGCCGAGCGCGCGCCAGGAGAAAACGCTCGATCGTCGCGCGCCGCGGTACCGAATCCGTCGCCTCCCGCACCTGGTCCTCGACGCGGCGCCCGTCGGCGTTCCAGAGGTCCTCGGTCGCGACCGCGACGTCCCTCAGCGCGGAGACGGGCAGCGGGAGGAAGACCGAAACGCCGCCGGGCCGAAACCGCACGCCGAACGTCGATACGGGCCCGGTCGTTTCGATCGCAAACGGTCCCGTCGTCGTGCCGACCACGAAGCTCGGAGGCTGATCCGCGAGCCCTTCGCCTGTGACACTCCGATAGGGCGCCTCGAGGTGGAAGATCCACTCGGGGCATCCGTCCGGCAGGACGGTTTCATGCACGCCGGCCTCCGCGCCGGAGTCCGCGGCGCTCCAGAAGCACTCGACCCACGCAGACAGCGCCGGATCCGGCGACCATTCGCGGTATTTCATGCGGCGGCCGGCATCGGAAGGAAGAGCCGGGCGATGGAGCCCTTGTGCCCGCGCCGGTTCTCCAGCGTCAGGCTGCCGCCGTGCGCCTCGGCGATCTGGCGGCTGAGCACGAGGCCGATGCCCGAGCCGCCCGGCTTCGTGGTGAAGAACGGCACGAAGAGGTTGCGTCGTTCGGCAGCCCGGGTCCCTCGTCGTCGACCCAGAGCTCGAGCGTCGCGGTCGCGCCCGCGCTTCCAGCCGATCGCCACCGCCGCCGCCCGTCTCGAGCGCCGCGTCGACGGCGTTGCGCACCAGGTTGATCAGCAGCTGCTCGAGCTGATCGGCGTCGGCGCTGCACGCAGCGCCGGGCCGCCGGCGACGCGGACCGGCAGGCGCGTCTCGAGCGCCGCGACGCGACGCACGAGCGCGCCGACGTCGACGGGCCGGCGCGCGGCGGCGGCAGCTTGGCGAGCCGCGCGTACGCCGTCGTGAACGCGGCTGAGCGACTCCGACGCGCGCGGCGATCACCGCGAGGCCGCGCCGCATGTCCTCGCGCCAGTCGCGCCGGCAGCGGCTCGCGCTCGACGATGGTCTGCGAGGCTGCCCGCGATCGACTTGATCGGCGCGAGCGAGTTGTTGATCTCGTGCCCGATGCACGCGAATCAGCCGCTGCCACGCCTGGCGCTCCTCCTCGCGCAGCGGGCGGCTGACGTCGGCGAGCACGAGCAGCTGGTGCGGCCGGCCGCCCTGGCGGAAGTCGCTGCGCCGGACTTCCCAGCGCCCGACGCCGCCGGGAAAGGCGGCGTCGATCGACGCGCGGCGAGCCCGGCCAGAGCACGCGGCCGAGCCCGAGCTCGTCGGCGCTGCGGCCGAGCAGTCGCTCGGCGGGCTGGCCGAGCAGCCGCTCGCCGGCGCGGTTGACGAGCTTGCAGCGTCCGTGCCGCGTCGAAGGTGAACACCGCGACGTCGATCTCCGCCATCACCTTGCGCAGCAGCGCGGTCGCTTCGAGCGCGCCGAGCCGCTGCGTCGCGCAGCGTCGTCGACGAGCGCGTTGACCTCGAGCATCACCTCGCCGAGCGGGTCGTCCGCCGCGGGCGCCGCGCGCCCGGATCGAGAAGTCTCCCTCGCCGAGCGCCGCCAGCAGGTTCGAGAGCGTCTGCAGCGGCAGCACGACGCGCTCGCGGAGCGCGAAGCGCGAAGCCGAGGCAGAGCGCCGACGATCACGGACCGTGAGCGTCCACTGCACCTTGGCGTGTAGTCGCCGGTCCAGAGGAGGATGAGCGCGACGAGCGCGCCGGCAGCGCCGCCGCCAGCGCCATCAGCAGGATGCGCCGGTCGTGCGTGAGCCGCGGCATCGCGAGCGGCCTCGACGGTCGACGAGAGGGCAGATGCTCGCGGTGCTCGTCAATCTGGATCGTCGAACGTCATCACGCGCTTCGGCCAACCGGACATCTCGGCTCCGATCAGCCCGTTAAGTGCCGTGCGCTGCAGCCGGCGGTAGAGCGCGCTGCGGCTGAGGCCCAGAGCCTTGGCGGCCTGGCTGACGTTGCCGTCGTAGCGGGCCATCGCCTTCTTGATAGGAAGCACTCGACCTCCTCGAGGCTCATGTCCTCGAGCGCGCGGCCGCCGCCTCCGGCCGCGGCGGAGCCCGAGATCGCCCGGCCGGATCGTGCCGCCCGGCGCCATCAGCACGGCGCGCTCGACGGCGTGGTCGAGCTCGCGGACGTTGCCGGGCCACGGATGCTCGAGCAGCGCCTGCAGAGCGCCGGGCGTCGAAGCCGGTGAGGTCGCTTGCGGTAGCGCTGCGGCGTGCGCGCGCAGGAAGTGCTGCGCCAGCAGCGGGATGTCCTCGCGGCGCTCGCGCAGCGGCGGCAGGTGGATCTCGATCGTGTTGAGGCGGAAGAGCAGGTCCTGGCGGAAGCGGCCCGCGGCGACCTCGTCGGCGAGGTCGGCGTTGGTGGCGGAGAGGATCCGGACGTCGACGCGGCGCGTGCGCGACGAGCCGACGCGCTCGAACTCGCCGGTCTCGAGCACGCGCAGCAGCTTGGCCTGCTGGCCGAGCGGGACGTTGGCGATCTCGTCGAGGAACAGCGTGCCGCCGTCGGCCAGCTCGAAGCGGCCGACGCGGTCGGTCTTGGCGTCGGTGAACGCGCCCTTGACGTGGCCGAACAGCTCGCTCTCGAACACGCCCTCGGACAGGCCGCCGGCGTTGACGGTGACGATCGGCCTTGCCGCGCGCGGCGCGACACGGCGTGGAGCGCGCGCGCGACGACACCCTTGCCGGTGCCGTTCTCGCCGGTGATGAGGACGTTGGCGTCGGACGGGCCCGACGCGCGCGATGACGCTGCAGCACCGGGCGCATCGCCGGCGACTCGGCGATCATCGGCCGGCAGCCCCCTCGTGCCGCAGCAGCCGGTTCTCGGCCTCGAGCCGCTGCCCCCTGCGCAGCGCCCGGCCCAGCTCGATCTGCGTGCGCACGATCGCCAGCAGGCGCGCGTTGTCCCAGGGCTTCTGGACGAAGTCGCGCGCGCCGCGGCGCATCGCCTCGACCGCGACCTCGACGCTGCCCCACGCGGTCATGACGACGACGGGCAGCGTCGGGTCGACCTCGCGAATCCGCGGCGAGCAGGTCGAGGCCCTCCTGGCCGGAGGTCGTGTCGCGCGCGTAGTTCAGGTCCATCAGGACGCGCGTCGAACTCGCGCGCCTCGAGGGCCGCGAGCGCTCCCGCCGGCGACGAGGCCGTCTCGAAGTCGAAGCCCTCGGCCTTCAGCAGCAGGCGCAGGGCCTCGAGCACGTCGGGCTGGTCGTCGGCGACGAGAACGCGCGACTTCACGGCTCGATTGCCCCGCGGCGGGGGAGGCTCACCGCGGCTTGAAGTCGAGCGCCGCGGAGTTCATGCAGTAGCGCAGGCCCTCGGGAGCCGGTCCGTCGTCGAACACGTGGCCCAGGTGCGAGTCGCAGCGGCGGCACAGAACCTCGGTGCGGGACATATAGAGACTGGCGTCCTCCCGGGTCTTCACGCTCGCGCCGGCGGCAGGCATGGAGAAGCTGGGCCAGCCGGTGCCCGACTCGAACTTCGCGCGCGAGTCGAAGAGCGGATTGCCGCACGCGGCGCACGAGTACGTGCCGTCGGCGTGATGGTTCCAGTACTTTCCGGTGAAGGCGCGTTCGGTTCCCTTTTCGCGGAGGATGCGGTACTGCTCGGGCGAAAGGGAGTCCTTCCACTCCTTCTCGGTCTTCTCGATGCGGCCGGCGGGGTCCTCGACCACGGGCCGAATCTACCACCGGAGCGTTCGGCCTTCGCGAACGCTCACTCCGACCGCAGCGCCTGGATCGGGTCCAGCCGGCTGGCGCCGCGCGCCGGGAGGTAGCTGGCGAGGAGCGCCACGGCGGTCAGGAGCGCGGCGATCCCCCCGAAGGTCAGCGGGTCGCGCGGGGAGACGTCGTAGAGAAGTGCCGACAGTGCCCCGGTCAGGAGAAACGCCCCGGCGAGGCCGATGCCGACCCCGGCCAGCGCCAGGCGCGCTCCCTGCGTCAGCAGGAGCCGCTGCACGTCGCCGGGCCGGGCGCCCAGAGCCATCCGGATCCCGATCTCGTGCCGTCGCTGCGCGACGCTGAAGGCGATGACGCCGTAGACGCCGATGGCCGAGAGCAGCGTGGCGGTCACGGCGAAGAGAAGGAGTAGATCCATGGCGAAGCGCCGCTGGCTCACGGTCTCGGCCATGGCCGCGTCCATCGAGCGCACGCCGTAGAGCGGCAACTCGGGATCGGCCGCGTGGACTTCCCGGGCGATGGCGGATCCCAGCGCCGCCGGTGCGCCCGAACCGCGGACCAGCAGCGTCATGCTGAGGCTGGCGGCCTGGAGCATCGGCCGGTAGAGCGTAGGACGATCCGTGGTGTCGAGCGCCTCCGTCTTGACGTCGCGCACGACTCCCACGATCGGCATCCAGGGTCCGAAGCCGTTGCGGCCGGGCTGGCGGATCCTTCGGCCCACCGCGTCCTCGCCCGGGAAGAATTGCCGCGCGAAGGACTGGCTGACGATCACCACGGGCGCCGCCTGCTCGTCGTCCGCGTCCGTGAACAGCCGGCCCTGGACCAGGGGGATTCCGAGAGCGCGGAAGTATTCGGTCGAGACGCGGTTCAATTCGGCTCCGCCGGCGCCTCCGCGATCCGGATCGCGTCCCTCGATCTGAAACGCGAGATCGGCCCGGCTTCGGCCGAAGGGCACGCGCGTCGCGGCGGCGGCGTGTTCGACGCCCGGGATCGCGGCGACGCGATCGAGGATCCTCCGGAAGAGAACCACCTGGGCCTCGTTCTTGAAGTATCGACCGTCCTCGGGAATGTTGGGCTGCGGCAGCCAGAGGCTGGCGGTCGTGACGCCGTTGGGATCGAAGCCGGGGTCGACCCGCTGCAGCCGCCAGAGTGTGCGCACCAGAAGGCCCGCGGCCACCAGGAGCACGAGCGCGAGCGCGAACTCGGCGACCACCAGGACCGAGCGCAGCCGGCGCCCTCGCCGCCCGGTCGAGCCTCGGGCGCTGTCCTGAAGCGACTCGGAGAGCGCGGGGGTCGAGGCCTGGAGCGCCGGAAGCGTTCCGAAGAGAAGCCCCGTGACGATCGACGCCCCGAGGGCGAAGAGGAGGACCCGAGTATCGGGCCCCGCTTCGGCCAGCCCTGGAATGTTCGTCGGGGACATGCGGACCAGGATCTGCACCCCCCAGGAAGACAGTGCCAGGCCCAGCGCCCCGCCGACGAGCGAGAGGACCAGGCTCTCGGTCAGAAGCTGACGCACCAGCCGGAATCGGCGGGCGCCCATCGCCTGACGGATGGCAATCTCCTTGCGGCGGACCGATGCCCGGGCGAGCAGCAGGTTGGCCACGTTGGCGCATGCGATGAGCAGAACGAAGCCGACCGCCGCCATCAGAACCATCAACGCCGGGCGAACGTTGCCGACGAGATCGGTCTGCAGCGGGATCACGCGGGCCCGCCACTCGTCTCGCGGCGGATAACTGTCGGGATACTGGCGCCGCAGCTCTTCGGTGAAGACGTCGAGCTTCTTCTGCGCGATCTCGGGAGTGAGCCCCGGCGCCAGGCGCGCCAGGCCCCCCTGCAGGAAGTAGGCGCCGCGGTTTTGTCCGCGGAACGGAGACGTCAGCCATCCGGCCGGCGCCCAGATCTCCACGTCTGTCTCGATGCTCTGGCCGGGATGGCGGAACCCCGGAGGAGCCACTCCGGCGATCGTGTACACGTCGTCGTCGAGGCGCAGCGTCTTGCCCACGACGTGGGGATCGGCCCCGTAGTGACGGCGCCACCAGCCGTCGCTGATCACGGCGATCTCGGCGATGCCGGTCCGATAGTCCGACGCGTCGAAGAACCGGCCGACCTCGGGCTTGACCCCCAGCATCGAGAAGTACCCCGTGTCCACCAGCAGGACCTCGGCGCGCTCCGGACGGTCGCCGCCGGTGATGTTGGCGTTGATCGGGTAGAGGCCGGAGATCGCCTGGAAGATCCCGGAGCGGTCGCGGTAGTCGAAGAGCTCCGGCGCCGAGAGGCCGACGTCCGACAGCGACTGTCCTTTCAAGTCCCCGGTGACGCGCACGAGCTCTTCGGGGTGCGGAAAGGGCAGAGGCTTGAGCAGAACGGCGTTGACCACCGAAAAGATGGCCGCGTTGGCGCCGATGCCGAGCGCGAGCGTGGCGACGGCGATGGCCGTGAAGCCGGGACTGCGCGCCAGCATTCGGACGGCGTAGCGGATGTCCTGCGAGAGTGTGGTCACGATGGCCTCCTCGTCATTCGGTGCGTAGGGCTGGATCGGATCGTTCGCGCGCGCGCGCGCGGGTGAGGCTCGCGGCGACGGCGACGGCCAGGATGAGCGCGATGCCGCGGACAGGGCCAGCGGATCCTGCGGCCGGACTCGGAAGAGCTGGCTCTCGAGGAGCGGGCCGAGCAGAAGCGAGCGAAGACTCCCAGCGCGATGCGGCGGCCGTCAGGGAGAGCGCGCGGGCTGAGATGAGCCCGCGCGATCGTGAATCGGTCGGCGCCGAGCGCGATGCGGATTCGATCTCCCGCGTCGGTCGCCGACGAGCGCCGAGACGACGCCGAAGATCCGATCGCGGTCAAAACGGTCGCCAGGGCCGCGAAGACCGAGAGAAGGCCGGCGAGGAAGCGGCGGCCGGCGGCGGACGCCGCGATAATCGGGGCATCGTCGCGACTTTCATGACGGGCTGGTTCGGATCGACCGAGGCGATCGCGGCCCGCGTGGCGGAGGCGAGCGACGCGGATCGGCGGCCCGCACGACGAGCACATTCCCGCGTCCACCACTGGGCGCGGGGCAGGTAGATCTGAGGCGTGGGAGGGCGTCGAGGCCGTCGTGTCGAACGTGCCGGCGACGCCGACGACGGTGCGCAGGGGCCGTCGTTTCCCCGACGCGCACGCGCTTGCCGATCGGGTCTCATCGGCGCAGATCGTCGCGCGAGAGTCTCGTTGACGAGGACGACGGGCGCGCCTCCGGTCGTCGGCGGCCGTGAACGCGGCCCTCCGCACGGGAATTCCATCGTGGCCATGTAGTCGGGGCTGACGGCGTAGCGGTCGGCGTAGGGTCGCTCCGGATTGACGTTCGGCCGGTCTCGGCATGGACGCGTAGCGTCGCGGTTTCCTCCAGCGGCAGCTGGCTGACGAGCCGGCGCGTGACGCCGGCAGCGCGCGACGCGCTCGAGGACGCGATCGTAGAAGGCGCGCACGCCTCGTCTTCTCGTAGGCGTCGCCGAAACGTCGATCTCTATCGTCAGCAGGCCTTCGGCGCGAAACCGGATCGACGTTCAGAAGACGCGCGGTGCTCGGACCAGCAGCATCGCGCGCAGAGCAGCATGAGGGCGAGGCCGACATCGAACACGACGAGGGCGCCGAAACTCGCCGCGATTGGCGACCTCGCGGTTACCCCCGACGCCCGCGCAGGACGGGTTCGGGATCGAGGCGCGCGAGCGCAGGGCCGGGACGATTCGAACAGCAGGCCGTCAGGAGGGAGGCGCGAGCGTGTAGACGAGGACGCCTCGTCGAGCTGCACGGACGCGATTCGCGGCAGGTTGCGGCGGCGAGCAGAGTGGCTGGAGCAGTCAGGCTCGCGCGAGAAGCCAGGGAGCCTCCGGCGAGTGCGATGACGAGGGCCTCGACGAGACAGAGCGGGCGATGCGCGCGCGCGAGGCGCGAGGGCCGTCGGACGGCGATCTCTTGCGCGGCGCGTGGCGCGGGAGAGCAGGAGGCTTCGACGTTGGCGCAGCGATGAGAAGGACGAGGCTGACGCGCGAGCAGCGTGCAGGGCGGCCGCGTGGCGGTGAGCGCTTGGGAACGAAGTACGAGGGAGCAGCGGGCGCGCGTAGGAAGAGGGATGCTCGGACGAGCCTCTGCGAGAGGGCGTTATGTGGCGCGCGCTGCGCGAGCGAGACGCGGGCCTAGGGCGACGAACGCGAAGGTGGGCAATCGCGGCAGGCCTGGGGGAGGGTGTGTTGTAGCAGAGCGGCGCGAAGATCTCGGCGGGTGCGCGAGATGAAGAGAACACGGACTCGAAGTGGGAGGGCGAGACGCGGGCACGAGGTAGGACGTGTCGAGGCGGATCGTTTTCACGGCAGCGAGGGGTCGGCGCGAATCGGCAGCGCAGAGCTGTCGATAGGAGGACGAGTACGAACCGATTGTCGCGGAGAGCCTCCGACGCAAGGAAGTTCGCCGAGAGCCGGGCGCGCTTGAGAAGGCGGAAGAACCTGTCGCTGACGCGGATCTCTTCGATCCGCTCAGCGGGGACTCCGGCCTCCGCCGAGAGCTTGGGCGCTCAGTACGAGACGACGGCGATATCCTCGAAGGAGCGGTTTATCTCCCGCTAGTCGACGTAGGTCGCATAGCCGGTGTTGTCCGGGTTCTGGTTCTGATCGCGCTTTCTTGAGCGTTTTCACTAGGGCTCTGAGGCTGTTGGAATGGGAGAGGCCGCAGTTAGGATTTCGCGGACGACCGAGAAGATGGCCGTGTTGGCGCCGATGCCCAGGCGAGCGTGGCGACGGCGATGGCGGCGAAACCGGGACTGCGCACCAGCATTCGGACGGCGTAGCGGATGTCCTGCGAGAGAGTGGTCACGACGGCCTCCTGGTCATCCCGGTCATTCGCTGCGTAACGCTTCCAAGGGATCCAGCCGCGCCGCTCGCCGGGCGGGCGGATACGCCGCGAGCAGTGCCACGACGACCATCAAGAGGACTCCGGCCGCGAAGACGGCGACGTCCGCGGCCTTGACGCCGAACAGGATGGACTCCACGACGCGCGCCAGCACGTAGGCGGCGGGCAGCCCGATCAGGCCGCCGACCGCGAGAAACCGGACGACCTCGCCCAGCACGAGGCGCCGCACGGTCTGCGGATCCGCGCCCAGAGCGATCCGGACTCCGATCTCGCGCCGCCTCTGCTCGACTGCGAAGGAGAGCACGCCGTAGATCCCGATCGCGGCGAGCAGCGCCGCCAGCGCTCCGAACGCCGCCGAGAGGAAGAGCATCAACCGATCCGTGAGAAGCGATTCGGAGAGCTGCGCCGTCATGGTCTTGAGGCTGTCGATCGGAAGCTCGGGGTCCAGGCGCTTGACCTCGGCGCGCAGGGCCGGCGCCAGATTTCCAGGATCGCGGTCGGTCCGCAGGTAGAACGTCAGCTCGCCGAGCTTTTCGAACTGGAGGTACGGCAGGTACGCGAAGGGAACGTCCGGCTCGGAGACCTGGGAGTTCTTGATCGAGCGGACGATGCCGACGATCTCGATGTCGGGATGGACGTCGGCCCCTCCGCCCAGCCCGAACCGGGCGCCCAGGGCGTTGCGTCCCGGGAAGAGCTTCCGAGCCATCGTGTCGTTGATGACGGCGACCTTGGCGCCGAGGCGTCGTCCTTCCAGGAAATGTCCCGGCCGGCCAGAATTGGGACGCCGAGGGTCGCGAAGTAGTCCGGACCCACGCGGTTGCGGCGGACGCGGCCGGAATCGAAATCGTGCGGCGCGCCTTCGATCGTCACATTGCCGCCGTTGTCGCTGTTGGTGAAGCTGCCGAGCTGAGCCGCCGTGACCGACCGGACGCCGGGCAGCGTCTTCAGGTTCTCCGTCAGGCGGCGGGCGAGGTCCGCAGTGCGCTCGGCCGAGTAGCCGTTCAACTTCGGCGCGATCGTGAAGCCGATTACGTTCTCGGGCCGCACGCCCAGATCGACGCGCGCCAGGTTCGCCAGGCTTCGGGCGAACAGTCCCGCCGCGACGAGCAGGACTAGCGTCAGCGCGACCTGCGCCGTGACCAGCCAGGCTCGAAACCGGAGGGCCTCGCGCCCCGGGGACACCGTACCGCGGCCCTGACCCGCGAGCGTGCGCGCCGGATCCAGCCGGGCCGCCCTGTATGCCGGCCCCACGCCGAAGAGGATTCCTGCGGCAAGCGATAGAAGACCCGCGAAGAAGACGACGCGTGGATCGATCTGGGCAGCGATCAGCCGCATGTCCGCGTCGGCCGGGAACGCCGAGAGCAGTCCATGCAGGATCCAGGCGGCGACGACGACTCCGAGGACACCACCGGCGATCGTGAAGAGGAGGCACTCCACCACGGACTGTTGCAGCAAGTGGCGGCGCGTGGCGCCGATCGCCAGCCGGATCCCGTACTCGCGCTGGCGTGCCGCTCCCCGGGCCGCGAGCAGGCCCGCCAGGTTCGAGCACGCGATCAAAAGAACGAGACCGACCATCCCCATCAGGGACACGAGCGGCTTGCCGATGCCGTCCTGGAGGACGCGGCGGCCGTGCGAACCCGGGACGAGCAGGATCCGCCGCGCCAGGAACTCTTTCTTCGTGTTCTCGTTCCAGCCCTCGATCCTCGGCAGGAGCTCCTCGAGAAGCGGCCGGTAGGTCGGCACGAGGGCTCGCTCCGCTTCCGAGCGCGAGCGGCCCGGCTTGAGCCTGCCGACGATCTGAATCCAGTAGTCCTTGGGGTCTTCGAGGCCGTTCCAGAACGGCGTCATCTGCGGCTTCATCATCATCGGCACGAAGAGGTCCGCGGGGCGCCCGGCCTGGATCCCGGCAAACGACGGCGGCGTCACCCCGACGATCGTGAAGGGATGACCGTTCAAGACGATCGTCTGGTCGAGAATCGAGCGGTCCGAGCCGAAGTGGCGCGCCCAGTAGCCGTGGGACAGCACCGCAACGGGATGCGCGCCGGGCGTTCGGTCGTCTTCGGGGCCGAGGACGCGTCCCAGGGACGGCGGAACCCCGAGCACGCCGAAGTAGTTGCCCGTGACGAGCTCGCCCCGAGCCAGCTCCGTCGAGCCGCGCGCAGCCACACTCGCGTCGAACGGCTGCTCGCCCACCAATCCGGCGAACACAGTCGCGCGGTCCCTCAGGTCCCGGTACATCGGATACGAGAAGCACGCCGTGTCGTCTCCGTCGCTCGACGTGTGGCCCTGCCGAGGCCCGGGGGAGCGCAGCAGGACCAGCTCTTCGGGATTGCGGACCGGCAGCTCGCGGATCAGGACGCGGTCCACCAGGGCGAAGATCGCGGCGTTGGCCCCGATGCCGAGCGCGAGCGTGGCGATCGCCGCGGCCGCGAAGGCCGGGCTGCGCCGCAGAGTCCGGAACGCGTAGCGCAGGTCCTGAAGCAGAGGGCTCATCGCGGATCCTTTCTCATTCGCTGCGGAGCGCGGTCATGGGATCCACCTTCGCGGCGCGGCGCGCGGGCACATAGGACGCCAGCGCCGCCGCTCCGGCGAGGACGGCGACGACCGCCGTAAACGTCGCCGGGTCCCGCGGTCCGACTCCGTGCAGCGTGGAGGCGAGGACGCGCGAGGCCGCCATGGCCGCGACAATGCCCGCGGAGAGGCCGAGGACGATCGGGATGAAGCTCTGCCGGACCGTCAGCCGCACGATGTCGCGGGCCGTAGCACCCAGGGCCATGCGCACGCCGAACTCGGGAGTGCGCTGGGCGACGAAGTAGGAGATCACGCCATAGATTCCGACCCAGGCCAGCAGCAGACCGATCGCTCCGAGCGCCGAGAGAAGCATCGTGTTGAACCGATCCTCCGCGAGCGAGCTGCTCCGGCGCTCGTCCATCGACGTGACGTCGTAGAGCGGAACCCCGGGCGCCGCCTCGCGGGCCGCCGACCGGATCGCCCCGGCCAGCGCGGCGGTGTCGCCTCCCGCCGACCGGACCGCGATCGCCATCGTGCGCTGGACCCAGTCCCAGGCTTCGGCGGGAGACTGGGCGAGCGGAAGGTAGAACTCCGGATAAAGCTCGACGCCGAGGCCGCGCGAGCGGACGTCTCCGGCGATCCCGATCACGGTCTTCCACATGGGATCGGCTTCGGATCCCTCGCAGCACGCCACGCGCTTGCCGATGGGATCCTGTCCGGGCCAGAGCCGGCGGGCGAGCTCCTGGCTGACGATCATGACCCGCGGAGCGCCGCGCACGTCCCTGGCACCGAAGCCGCGCCCGCGCACCAGCGGGATCCGCATGACTTTCAAATAGTCCGGCGTGATCATGCGGAGTCGCGCGTCCACGGCCTTCGAAACGTCGATCGTGGCGGCTTCGGCGATCAGGCCGTTCGAGTTGCCGCCGGGTCCGAGCGGAAGCTGTGAGGTCACCGCGGCAGCCTGCACGCCCGGGGATCGCTCGAGCGCGGCGACCATCCGCTCCCACGTCCGGTTGACGGTTTCGTCGTCGGCGTACGCGCGAGCCGGCAGCGACATCCGCGCCGTCAGCACGCCGCGGGGCTCGAAGCCCGGCGCCACGCGCTGCAGGTGGATCGCCGTACGGATCAGAAGGCCCGCACCGACGAGGAGCAAGAGGGCCAGGGCGATCTGCCCGGCGACGAGCGCCATGCGGAGACGGTCGTGGCCGCCGGAGAGGCCCGGCGTACGGCCGCCTTCCCGGAGCGCGGCCTGGAGATCGCGCCGCGTGGCGCGGACGAGCGGCATCATGCCGAAGACGAGACTGCTGACGAGCGAGATCCCGACCGCGAAGAGCAGGGCGGCGGCGTCCAGGTTTGCCTGCTCGATTCGGGGAACTCCCGGCGGGCTCGCGGCGATGAGCGTTCCCACGGCGCCGACCGCGAGGACGACACCCAGGGCTCCGCCGGAGAGACCCAGGACGACGCTCTCGGTGAAGAGCTGCCGCGCGATGCGGCCCCGCGAAGCGCCGAGCGCCGCCCGCGTCGACAGCTCGCGGGCCCGGCCCGCGCCCCGCGCCAGCAGCATGTTCGAGACGTTGCTGCACGCGATCAGCAGGACCAGCCCGACCGCGCCGAAGAGGATCCAGAGACGCTCCCGGTAGTTCTCGACCAGGAGGTCCTTGAAAGGCTGGATCCGGAAGCCACGCTCGGCGTTGTGCAGGGGGAAGCGGCGTTCGAGATCGCGCGAAATGGTCAGGGCGTCCTGGTTGGCTTCAGCGACCGAGACGCCGGGTTTGAGGAGCCCGTAGATCGTGAGGCTGTGCTTGTCATGGTTGGCGAGCGTCTCGGAATCGAACGCCGCCGGAACCCACAGCTCCTCGTTGTCGCGCGTGTAGTCGAAGGAGGCCGGCATCACGCCGACGACGGTGTAGGGCTCTCCGTCGAGGCGCAGGGTGCGGCCCACCACGTCGGTCGCGCCTCCGAGCCGCGACTTCCACATGCGGTCGCTGACGACGACGACGTGGCCGGCTCCGGGCCGATCTTCCTCGGGCCGGAAGCCCCGACCCCGCTGCGGCCTCACTCCGAAAACGTCGAAGTAGTCCTCCGTCACTCGCGCTCCGTCCACCCTCTCCGGCGTGACGCTCTCGGCGAGGTTGAACGTCGCGTAGCGGACCGCGGCAAGCTTGTCGAAGCTGCGGCTCGCGGCCTTCAGGTCCGCGAAGTTGCCGGCGGAGACACCCCCACGTCGGCCCCTCCACGTCTCCATTACCGCGACCACACGGTCCGCATGGGCAAACGGCAGCGGGTTCAGCAGGACCGCGTGCACGAGGCTGAAGATCGCCGTGTTGGCGCCGATGCCCACGGCGAGCGTCACGACCGCGAGAGCGGCGAACCCGGGGCTGCGGGACAGCGTCCGGATCGCGTACCGAAAGTCCTGCAGGATCGTGCTCATGGTTCCTCCGCTGGTTATTCGCTTCTCAGCGCGCGGATCGGGTCCACCTTCGCCGCCCGGCGCGCGGGCGCGGCGCTCGCGGCCAGGACGGCGGCTCCGAGGATCGCCGCAGCCACGAGGTAGGACAGGGGATCCAGCGGTGTGACGCCGTACAGGAACTCCGAGGCCAGACGCGAAGCGCCGGCGGCCGCGGCGAGTCCGGCCGCGAGCCCGAACGCCGCGAGGCGCGCTCCACGGGAAAGAACGAGGCGGCGGACGCTGGAAGCCTGCGCTCCGAGCGCCAGCCGGATGCCGAACTCCCGTGTGCGAGCCTGGGTCGCGTACGACACGACGCCGTAGAGTCCCGTCGCCGACAGGAGGAGCCCGAAGCCGGCGAACGCGCCGACCAGCAGAGCGATGAGCCGCCCCTGACCCATGGACGCGCCGATCTTTTCGTTCAGCGTCCGCACGTGAAAGAGAGGCAGGCTCGGATCCAGCTCCGCGACCGCCCGCGACAGCGGGCGCTGGAGTGCCGCCGGATCTCCGCCGGTCGTCAGGAGGAGAGTCATGCGCGGCATGTAGAACTGGGACAGGGGAACGTAGACTGTCGGATCCGCCTCGCGCCGAAGGCTGCGTGCCCGGACGTCGCGAACCACGCCGATCACCTCGCCGCCGACGCCCGGAGGGCCGAGGTTCTTGATGCGCCGGCCGACGGCATTGACGCCCGGCCAGAACTTGCGGGCCATCGACTCGCTGACGATCGCCACCGCGGGGCCATCCGCGCGGTCCCCGGCGTCGAAGTCGCGACCGGCGACGAGCGATGCGCCGAGTGCGTGAAAGTATCCCGGCGTGACGATGTTCAAGTCCGCGGCGGGAGTTTCCCCGGGCGCCGGTGTGTACCCGTCGCTCTCGATCGTCGTCCGCATGCCGGAGCTCTGGACGGGGACCATGCGGGCCAGGGCCGCGGCGCGCACGCCCGGAATCGCGGCGGCGCGATCGAGGAGCTGTGAGAGGAAGGCCAGGCCGCGCGCGCGGTCGTAGCCCTGACGTGCGAGATCCATCGAGGCCTCGAGCTTTCCGGACGGATCGAACCCCGGATTCACGGCCGATTCGCGCGCGAGGGTGCGCGCCGTCAGTCCGGCCCCCACGAGGAGCACGACCGACAGGGCGATCTGGCCGGCCACGAGAAGGTCGCCGACGGCCAGGCGCGCGATCCGGCGGGAGCCGCCTTTGATCGAGCTCAGCACGTCCACGCGCGGCCCGCGCAGCGCCGGAACGATCCCGGAGAAGAGTGCCGCCAGACCGGCGGCGCCGATCGCGAAGCCGAGCGCACGAGCATCGAGCACGGACGTGGCGGCGCCTATGGGCAGGGCGAACTCGTCGGGCACGGCCAGAGCGAGCAGCTGCGCCGCCCAGACGGCGAACAGAAGTCCCGCTCCGGCGCCGAGGATTGCGAGGAGCAGGCTCTCGACGAAGAGCTGGCGGCCGATCTGCCGGCGCGACGCGCCCAGCGCCAGACGCACGCCGATCTCACGGCGCCGCCGCTCGGCGCGCAGCAGCAGGAGTCCCGCGGCGTCGGCGCACGCGATCAGAAGCACGAGCCCGGCCATTCCCACGAGCAGCCACGACAGCCGCCGCGCATCGTCCTGGTAAGCCGGCCCGACCGCGAAGTCGGAAGCCGGCAGGACCCGGGGCATCGGGTCGTGGCGCTTCGCGTCCGCGGGCTCCGATGCGGCCCGGCGGCGAGCGATCGCGTCGAGCTCCGCCTGTGCAGAAACGCGGGAGGCCCCGGGCTTCAACCTCGCGACGATGTCGAGCCATGCGAGGTTTCGATGCGTCAGGATCTGGTCTTCGACGAATTCGGGAAGAGCCTGGTCGACCATGGCGGCCGGGACCCAGACGTCGGGCAGACTGTCGAGATCGACGCCGGTGAACCCGCGCGGCGCCACACCCACGATCGTGAAGGGATGCCCGTTGATCGAGACCGTGGACCCGACGACGGCCTCCTCGGCTCCGAAGCGCCGCCGCCAGAGCCGATCGCTCACGACCGCGACCGGGTGGGTCCCCGGGACGCGGTCGTCGGAGGCCGAGAGCAGTCGGCCACGCTGGGGCCGCGCGCCGAGGAGGTCGAAGAAGTTCCCGGAAACGACGGCGCCCGTGACGCGCTCGGCCTTTCCGCCGCCGGCCGCGAGGTGGAAGGCTTCGGCGTCGTCGAAGCCGGCCATCCCCTCGAACGACGTGGCCCCGTCGCGATAGTCGGTGAAGACGGGGTAGGAAGAGTTCCAGAGGTCCGAGGCTTTTTCGTCGGTGGCGTAGATGCGCACGAGGGAGCCGGGATCCCGCACCGCGAGGGAACGGAACAACACCGCGTCGACCGCCGAGAAGATCGCCACGTTGACGCCGATGCCGAGGCCGAGCGTCAGTACGGCGAGGGCGGCGAAGCCGGGGTTTCGGGCGAACGTCCGTGCCGCGTATCGGAGGTCCCGGATCCAGGAACTCATCGCGCGGCCACGCTGGGGGCTTCGCCCTCGATCCAGCCGTCACGCAGGCGCACGATCCGATTTCCGTAGGTGGCGTTCTCTTCCGAGTGCGTGACCTGAATGATCGTCGTGCCTTCGTCGTTGAGCCTCTTGAAGAGGCGCATGATCTCGCGCCCCTGATCCGAGTGGAGGTTTCCGGTCGGCTCGTCGGCGAGAAGCAGCGCCGGTTTCGCGATGAGCGCGCGCGCCACGCCCACGAGCTGCTGCTGCCCGCCCGAGAGCTGGTTGGGGAAGAGGTCCTTCTTGCCGACGATCTGAAAGCGGTCGAGCGTGTCGGCCACGATCGCCGCGCGCTCGGAGCCTTTGACGTTGCGGTACGAGAGCGGGATGTCCAGGTTCTCGGCGACGGTGAGGTTGTCGAGCAGGTGGTACTGCTGGAACACGAACCCGATGTGTTTCTTGTTGAGCTCGATGCGATCCTTCGGCTTCATGCGCTGGACATCGTTGTCGAGGAGGCGGTACTCCCCGCGCCAGTCGTGGTCGAGCATGCCGAGGATCGCGAGCAGCGTGGACTTGCCGGCGCCCGACGGGCCCATGATCGTGACGAACTCTCCCTTCGCGATCGACAGGTCGATGCGGCGCAGGACGAACGTTTCGCCGGCGCGTGTCTGGAAGGATTTCTCGAGGTTGGAGAGTTGGATCATTGTGGATTCAATCCCCTTTCAGTGCCTGTGCGGGCGGAATGCGGGCGGCGCGCCGCGCGGGGAGACCGCTCGCGAGGAGCATGACGACCACGAGGCTCGCGGCCGCGGCGCCGAGAGCGGCCGGGTCCGCGGGAGCCACGCCGAAGAGCAGCCCGCGCAGAAGGCGTGAGACGGCGAGCGCCGCGGCCAGGCCCAGAGCGATCCCCGCGAAGGCCAGGCGTGCCGTCTCGCCGAGCACGCTCCCGACCACGCGCGAGGGACTTGCGCCCAGGGCGACGCGGATGCCGAGCTCGCGCGTGCGCATCGCGACGACGTAGGACAGCAAGCCGTAGACGCCGACCATCGCGAGGCCCAGGGCGGCGCCTCCGAAGGCGACCATCAGGCGCGTGTTCAGGCGCGCGGGAGCGAGCGCTTCATCGTAGACGGCCGGAAGGCTCGTGACGTCGGCCATCGGCAACTCCGGGTCGAGACGCCGCAGGGTTTCGCGCAGCGCCGAGAGGATCGTGGCCGAATCTTCGTGGCCGCGCACGATCAGCCGCACGTCTTCGAGAGGAAACTGCCGGGCCGGCAGGTAGTAAGCCGGCTCGGGGTCCTTGTCGAGCCCGAGAAAACGGACGTCGCGGACGACGCCCACGATCTCGTAGCGCGTCGGCAGCCCCTTTCCCCACCACATTACGGCGTCCGATGTCTCGAGCTGGTGTCCGATCGCGGTGCGTCCCGCGAAGTGCCGCCGCTCGAACGCCTCGTTGACCAGGGCCACGGCGGGATGGGCGGCGTCGTCCGTCGAAGCGAGATCGCGTCCGCGCGCCAGCGGCACGCCAATGGCGCGGAAGTATCCGTCGCTGACCGACCGGAACCACGAGGGCGCCTCACCCTCGCCGGCGGCCGCCGTTTTCCCCACCACGGACGCTCCGCCGATCCAGTTGGCCTCGAGCGGATGGTTGTAGGCCAGCCCCGCTTCCGCCACGGCGGGCAGCGATCGGACCTGCGCCAGCAGAGCGTCTTGGAACTGCGCGACGCTCTCCCACGTTGCGTAGCGGCGTCGGGGCAGCGTGACCCGGCACATCACGACGCTTCGAGCGCGGAATCCGGGGTCCACGCTGCGAAGCTGCAAAAGGCTGCGCGTCAACAGCGCGGCGCCGAAGGCGAGCACGACCGCGAGCCCCGTCTCGGCGAGCACGAGCGCCTTGAGCCCCCGCTGAGCGGCGTGCGAGCCGGTCGTCGTGCGGCCGGCGGTCGGAAACGCCCCCGCAGCGCCCCGCCGGGAGAAGATCAGCGCCGGCGTGAGGCCCGAGACGACTCCCGCGCAGACCGAGACGATCAAGGCGAAGGCGAGGATCCCGCGGTGTACGGTGAGCTCGGAAAGCCGCGGCACCTCGGGCGGCACGAGGCGGACGAGGAAAGGCAACGCCCAGTACGCGAGAACGGTGCCGAGAACTCCGGCGCCGACCGAGAGCACGAGGCTCTCGACCAGCAGCTGCGCGGCGATGCGTCCCCGGCCGGCGCCGAGTGCCGCCCGAACCGCGATTTCGTGGCTCCGAGACTCGGCGCGGGCGAGCTGGAGACTCGCGACATTCGCGCATCCGATCGTCAGCACGAGCACGACCGCCGCGAAGAGAACCCACAACGCCGGCCGCGTCGCTCCCGCGGTCTCGATCGAGAGGGGGCGCAGCCGGGCGTCGGCCGCGCGGCTGGTCGAATCCTCGGCCCGAAGTCGGCGGGCGAAGGCCGTCATTTCCTGCTGCGCCGAGGTCTCCGAGACTCCGGCGCGCAGCCGGCCGATCACGCCGAGCACGTAGCTTCGGCCTCCGGGCGCTCCGGTTCCCTCCATGGCGACGGGGACGAAAAACTGGGGTTCGGGCTCGAACGCGATCCGCCCCTGGGTCATCGGCATCGCCGGATACGGCGCTGTCGGCCACACGGCGACGACGGTGTAGGGCTGGCCGTCGAACGTCAGCGTGCGGCCGAGGATCGATGGATCGGCGCCGAAGCGCCCGGCCCAGAAGTCCCGTGAGAGCGCGACCATGCGCGGAGCGCCGGCGCGGCCGTCGTCCGGTGCGAAGTCCCGGCCGGCGATCGGCGACACGCCCAGGACCCTCAGGTAGTTCGGCGAAACGCGTGCACCGCGAAGGGTCTCGGGTTCGCCGGAGCCCGTCAGCGTCACGCTCGCGCCGCCGAACGCGGCGATGTCCTCGAAGCTTCGGCTCTCTCCGCGCCACGCGCGGTACGTCGCCGGTGAGACGCGCCAGAGCTTGCCGTCGTCCATGCGTTCCCAGAGCACCTGTAGGCGCGCTGGCTCGCGATAGGGAAGAGGTGCGAGGACGACGGCGTGCAGGACGGAGAAGATCACGGTGGCCGCCGCGATGCCGAGGGCCAGCGTCGTCACCGCGGCGGCCGTGAAACCGGGGCTGCGGGCCAGGGAGCGCAGGGCGTAACGGACGGCGGAAAAACCCTTCATGGCGTCATTCCGACCGGAGAACGGTGGCGGGATCGACGGCCATGGCTCGCCGCGCCGGTCGCGCGCACGCGAGGGCCACGACGCCGGTGACGACGAAAGCGACGCCGCCGAAGGTGAGCGGATCCGTCGGGCCGACGCCGAAGAGGAGGCTCGACAGGAAGCGCGTCAGGCCCACGGCGGCGACGGCGCCGATCACGATTCCGATGGCGGCGAGCCTGAGCGAGTGGTGGAAGACGAGGCGGAGGACGTCCCCGCGTTTGGCGCCGAGCGCCGTCCGGATGCCGATCTCGCGCGTCCGCTGCGCCACACCGTAAGAGACGACGCCGTATATGCCGACCGCGGCGAGGAGGAGCGCCAGGGCGCCGAACGCGCCGAGGAGAAGCGTGTGAAAGCGCCTGCGAGCCAGCGACTCGGCGATGTACTGGGTCATCGGCTGCACGGCGGTCACGGCCTGGTCCTTGTCGAGCGCGTGGATCGCCCCGATCACCGGCTTCGCCATGCTCATCGGCGACCGGCCCGTCCGGACGAGCAGCGTCAGGGCGGGCTCGGGATCCTGGGCCATCGGCAGGAAGACCTCGGTTCGGATTTCGGCGTCGAGTCCGGACTGGGGAACGTCGCCGACCACGCCGACGATCTCGCGGAACGGGGCGTCGTTCTGGGGAAATCCCTGCTTGATCCGCTTGCCGAGGGGACTTTCGTTCGGCCACCACTTGCGGGCCATCTTCTCGTTGATCACGACGACCGGGGGCGAGGTGGGCGTGTCGGTCGCGTCGAAGAAACGACCTTTCTTGAGCGGCACGCGCATCGTCTGAAAGTAGGACGACTCGACCATGTTGAAGGGGCTGGTCGGCAGCTCCGACTGCCTCGGAACGGGCCGATCCGAGACGAGGTAAACGGAGCCCCAGCACTGGCCGACGACCGGCGTGCACATGCTGGCGCTGGCGCTCTCGACGCCCGGGAGGTGGCGGATCTCCTCGAGACCCCTCTCGTAGAAGCGACGCTGCTCCTCGTCGGTCTTGTACGTTGCCTCCGGAAGGTAGACGTCGAGCGCGAGGACGCCGTCAGTCTCCAGACCGGGAGACACACCCTCGACCCGGCGGAGGCTGCGGAGCAAAAGTCCCGAGGCCACGGCCAGAACGAACGCGAGGGCGACCTCCGAGACGAACAGCGCGGAACGGAGGCGCTGGCGCGCGGTTCCCCCCGTCGCGGTGTTGCCGGACTCGCGAAGAGTCGTCTGGGGATCGCTTCGAGATGCCTGTGCAGCGGGAGCGAGGCCGAAGATGAGGCCGGTCAAAGTCGACGCGGCGAGGGTGAATAGGAGCACGGCCGTATCGATCCTCGTGTCCGCGAGGCGCGGGATCTCGGGAGGCGCCAGACGCAGCAGCGGCCCGAGCGCCCAGGCCGCGAGCACGACACCGAGAGCGCCCCCGATCGCGGAAAGCAACAGGCTTTCGGTCAGGAGCTGCCGAACGATCCGGGCCCGACCGGCGCCGATGGCCGTGCGGATCGCGAACTCCCGGCGCCGCGCCGACGCCCGGGCCAGCAGCAAGTGCGCGATGTTGGCGCAGGCAATCAGAAGCACCACGCCCACGGCCGCGAGCAGGATCCAGAGGGCCGCCCGGAAGTCTCGGAACATGGCATCGTCCAGGAAAGCGATCGTGGCCCGCTGGCCGCTGTTGGACTGGGGATACTCCTTCTCGAGCTGGAGCATGATGGTTTCCATCTCGCGCCCCGCTCCCTCAAGGGACGCTGCGGGCGCGAGCCTCGCAAGCACGCGCATCGCCGAGTGGTTGCCCCGATCCAGCCAACCCCGCCGGCTGCCCATCAGGCCAACCGGGGTGTAGATGTCGACGGCGTCCGCGAAGAACGCGAACGAACGCGGGAGCACGCCCACGATCGTGTGGGGAGTTGCGTCGAGTTGGACGGCGCGGCCCACGACCGAAGGGTCGCCGCCGAAGCGCCGCTTCCACACTCCGTGAGACAGCAGCGCGACGGGCGAAGCCCCCGGTCGGTCGTCGGCTTCGTCGAACGCACGACCCAGCGCGGGGGAGACCCCGAGGAGCGGAAAGAACGGAGCGGACACCTGTGCGGATCGAAGCATCTCCGGCGCGCCGGCGCCGCTGAGCATCAGGTGATCGGTCCGGAAGCCGGCCATGCCCTGGAAGGACCGCGCTTGCGTCCGCCAGTCCAGGAACGTCGGCCATGCCACGCCCATCTCGCCGCCGTGGTGGATATGCCGCTCGCGCATCACGACAAGCCGGTCGGGCTCGGGGTACGGGAGGCGGCGAAGAAGGACGGCGTGCACGACCGAGAAGATCGCGGTGTTGGCTCCGATGCCCAGCGCCAGGGTCGCCACGGCGATTGCGGTAAAGCCGGGCGTGCGCACCAGGGTGCGAAGGGCGTAGCGAAGATCCTGCATCAGTGTGGACATGGAATTACTCCGTTCTCAGAGCCGTGATGGGATCGACTCGGGCTGCCCGTCGGGCGGGCAGGAAAGCCGCCACGGCGGCGACGGCCACCATGACCGTCGCGACGACGGCGAGCGTCGCGGGATCGGAACTGCCGACTCCGTAGATGAGGTTCCCCAGAAGGCGGCCCGCGGCGAGGGACGCCGCGAGACCGATGACCAGCCCGGCCACGGTCGGCCGCAGGCCCTGGAGAACGATCATCCGGACGACCTGCGGCCGGCGGGCCCCGAGCGCCATTCGGATTCCGATCTCGTTCGTGCGCTGCGCGACCGAATAGCCGAGCACGCCGGACAGCCCGACGGCCGCGAGACAGAGGACGACCGCGCCGAAGAACGTCAGCAGCTGCGCGTAGAGACGCTCGCGGGAAAGGTTGGCCTCCGAGCGCGCCTCCTGCGTGCCGACCTCGGTGACCGGCAGATTCGGGTCGATCTCGCGCACGACGCGCCGCATCGTCTCCGCCATTGCCGCGGGGTCGCTCGCGGTGCGCAGGGCGAAGCGCATCTCGCCGATCGAATCAGTCTGCTGCCGCCAGGGCGTGAAGAGCAGAGGCTCGATCGCCTTGCGCTGGCTGTCGTACTTGGTGTCGCCGACGACGCCGACGATCTCCAGCTCGGGGTCTTCTTCGGAGTCCCGTACACGCTGGCCCAGCGGACTCCGGCCCGGGAAGTACTTTTCGGCGAAGGCCTGGTTGACGATCGCGACCCGAGGAGCCCGCGCGTCGTCCTTCTCGGAGAAGCCGCGGCCGAGAATGCGGGGGATCTCCAGCGCTTCGAAGAAGTTCTCGCGGACCGTCTGCAGATTGGAGTAGTGACGGGCGGCCGTCGCCGCCGTCTCGCCGGGAAGAAGAACAGACGTGTCCCACGTGTAGTCGGCAATCAGGGGAATGTGGCTGAACGTCGCCGCGCGCACTCCGGGCAGGGCGTCGAGCCGCGCGAAGAGTCGGCCGTAGAAGTCGAGAAGACGCTCGTCTTTGTACCCCGCCTGGCGAGGCTGCAGCGTGAAGACGAGGAGCTTCTCCTGGTTGAACCCGAGACGGACGCCCTCGAGGTTGGAGAGCGTTTGCAGGAACAGGCCTGCCCCCGCCAGGATCACGACCGAGAGGGCCACCTGGAGGGCGACCAGCGTGTTTCTGAGGCGGGAGCCCGTCGTCGTTGTGCGGCGGCCCTGTCTCAGGGTCGTCGCCAGGTCGAGAGACGCCGTCCGCCACGCCGGCGCCAGTCCGAAGAGGATTCCCGTCGCGAGGGAGATCGCCAGCGTGAACGCCAGGACCCGCGCGTCGAGCCCGCGATCGATGTCGAGCATGAACCGGCTGTCGCCGTCGGCCAGGCCGACGAGCGCGGTCCTTCCCCAGACCCCGAAGAGCGTCCCCGCCGCGCCGCCCAGGACCGCCAGGAGCACGGACTCGGTCAACAGCTGCCGGACGAGCCGCCTGCGACCCGCGCCGAGGGCAAGCCGTGCGCCGATCTCGGGGCGGCGCAGGGCCGCGCGGGAGAGGAGAAGGTTCGCGAGGTTTGCGCACGCGATCAGGAGCACGGCCGCAACGACGAGAAAGAGGCTGTAGATCGGCCGCGAGAAGGACCGCCGGTGCTCCCGCAGTCCCCGTCCGCCGGGCTCCGCGACCAGACGCGGATAGTCCTTCGGTTCCAGACGCGCCGGCTCCCCGTCGCGCCGCGGAGGCGGCATGATCTCCAGCGCCTGGGCCTGGAACGTCCCGTTCAGGCTCCGGGCCGCCTGCTCGCGCGTGGCGCCAGGCTTCAGGCGGCCCATGAGGTTGATCCACCAGATCCCGGGCTTGCCGTCGCGGGCCATGCCCGTGTCCTCGCCCAGCAGCGTCGGCTCGAAGTGGAGGGGGACCGTGACGTCCGGCTGATAGTCCACCTGCAGCGCGCCGTGGAACCCCGGCGCCGTCACGCCGATGACCGTGAAGGTTGTCTGGTTGAGCTTGAGCGGCTGACCGAGGATGTCTGGATTCCCTCCCAGGCGCTGCTTCCAGTAGGCGTGACTGAGAACCACGACGGGCGTCGCCTCCGCCGCGTCGTCCTGGGCCACGATTCCTCGGCCGACGAGGAAGGGCACACCGAGTCCGGCGTAGTAGCCGCCCGATACGACCTCACCGTGCACGATCTCGGCGTTTCCTCCTGCGGCGGCGGTAATGTCGTAGAGCGGCGCGAACGCGAAGAGGTCGGAGAGCGGGCTGTTCCCCGCCTGCTGTCGCCACGACTCGCGCAACCTCTCGATGGTGTCGTAGCGGAAGATCGAGCTTCCCTGGGTTCCCTCGGGATGCGGGGAGCCGGACCCACGGCGTCCACTCGTCCGGAACGCCCTCCCGGCTTCCCACTCGAGCAGCACGAGGCGGGCGGGATCTCTCACCGGCATCGTCTTCAGCAGGACCGCGTCCACGACGCTGAAGAGGGCGGTGTTGGCGCCGATGCCGAGCGCCAGCGTCAGAACCGCGATCGTGGTGAACCCGGGATTCTTCCGGAGCCATCGGGCGGCGAAGCGCAGGTCCTGGAACAGCGTCGACACCTTCTCACTCCGATCGCAGCGCAGCCATCGGATCGGTGCGCGCCGCAAAGAGCGCGGGGATCCAGCAGGCCAGCAAGGCCGAGGCGCCGAGCACCATCGCGACTGCCGTGAACGTCGCGGGGTCGGTGGGCGGCACGCCGACGAGCATGCTCGTCATCAGGCGCGTCAGGCCGTACGCCGCCGCCAGGCCGATCGCGATGCCCAGTCCGATCAGCCGCAGACCGTCGGCGAGGATCTCTCGGACCACGCGTCCGGGAGCCGCTCCGAGCGCCATGCGGACGCCGATCTCGGCGCGCCGCCGCCGGACCGTGCTCCACATCACGCCGAAGATCCCGACGCACGCGAGCCCGAGCGCCGAGGCGGCGAAGATCGAGAGAAGCTCCGCTCCGAAGCGCTGCCGCGTCAGGGAGTCGTCCACGAGCTGGCTCATCGACCGCACGCGGGCGATTGGCAGGAGGGGGTCGATCGAACGGACCTTGCGGCGGACCAGCTCCGCGAGGCCGGCCGAGCCGCCGGGACCCCGGACGACGAGCTCGGACCAGCGTTTCCAGTCCTGGTCGCCCTGCACGAAGGGCGTGTAGACGGCGGGCTCGTCGCCCTGGGCGAGGCCGAAGTGGCGCACGTCGCCCACGACGCCGACGATCGTGATCCAGTGGATCTCCCGCTGCCTCACCCAGCGCAGGCGGCGGCCGATCGGGCTCGAGTTCGGAAAGTAGCGCTTCGCAACCGCCTCGTTGACGACGCCGACGCGCTCGGCGTCTTCGCGGTCCGACTCCGCGAGGAAACGCCCCGCCTTGAGTTGGATCCGCATCGTGCCGAAGTAGTCGCCCATGACGCTCCGGCTGTAGATCGACGGCTCGTCGCCCGGAGCGAGCGCCGGCGCGCCGTCGATGACGAAGTCGTGATCCAGCGCGTCCCCCGACATCGGGACCTCGCTGATCATGGCTGCGTGCGCGCCCGGCTCTTCGGCGAAGGCCTGGAGGAGCCGGCGGCGAAAGAGGGACTGGTCGTCTTTCTTGTCGTACCGGGACGCCGGGAGATCGATGTGTGCCGCGAGGACTCCGTCGGTCTCGAAGCCGGGCGCGACGCGCTGGAGGTGCCAGAGGACCCGAACCAGGAGTCCCGCGCCGATCAGCAGCACGAGAGCGAGGGCGATCTCCGAGACGACGAGGGTTCCGCGGGTCTGGCCCGTGTCGCGCAGCGCGGCGGAGCGCCCGCCGCCGAGCAGGCGTCCGAATCGCCGGCCCGAGGCCTGCCAGGCGGGAGCGATTCCAAAAACGACGCTCGTCAGAAGCGACGCGCCGAACGTGAAGGCTGCGACGCGCGCGTTCGATCCCACGTTCGAGAGCCGCGGCAGCGCGTCGGGAAACCGGGACAGGAGCGCGTCGACGCCCCAGCTGCTCACGAGGAGTCCGAGCGCTCCGCCGATCAGAGAGAGGACTGCGCTCTCCGTCAGGATCTGCGCGACGATGCGGCGGCGCGACGCGCCCAGAGCCACGCGCACCGAGAGCTCGGGCGCCCGCGACAGGACGCTGGTCATCTGGAGGTTCGCGAGGTTGGCGCACGCGATCAGCAGCACGAGCCCCACGGCGGCGACCAGGATGGCGAGCGCGCGCCGGCTGCCGCCGACCACGTTCTCGAGCAGGAGAGTCAGGTCGGCCTCGAGCCCCTTGTCGGACTCGGGGTGCACCCGGGCGAGCTCCCGGAACGCGGCGGAGAGGTCGGCCCGCGCGGCGGCCGTCGAGACGCCGGGCTTCAATCGAAAGACCGGACGCACGAAGTGGACGCCGCGCTCGGGAGCGGCCGTGGGATAGGCCACCCATAGAGGCACGTACAGGTCCGCCTTCTGCTCCGGCAAGGCGAAGCCCGGCTCCATGACGCCGACGACGGTCCAGGGAGCGCCGCCGAGGAGGATCGACTTCCCGACGATGGCGGGATCGCCGCCGAACTCTCTCTGCCAGAGCTCGTGCCCGAGCACTGCGACTCGCTCTCCTCCGGGCCGGTCGTCGCGGCGGGACAGCGTGCGGCCGAGCGCCGCTTTCGCGCCGAGCGTCTCGAACAGAGCCCCGCTCGCCATCGCGGACATCCCCTGGACAGGCTCGGATCCGGCCTTCAGATCGAAGGGGTTCAGGGCGGCGCCGCCGACGATCGCAAACGAGCGAGTCATGGTGGCGACGTCCGCGAGCTCGGGAGCGGAGAGGTTGTGCGGCAGCGTCAGGAGCCGCCCGGGATCCTGGTAGGGAAGGGGCCGCAGCAGGACGCCGTCGACGACGCTGAAGATCGCGGTGTTGGCGCCGATGCCGAGCGCGAGCGTCGCCACGGCGATCGCGGTGAAGCCCGGGTTCGCCGCGAGGCGGCGTAGAGCGAAGCGGAGATCCTGCACGAGCGCGCCCATGGTTCCTCCTATTCCGACCTCAGGGCGGTGAGGGGATCGACGCCCGCCGCCCGACGGGCCGGCAGGTACGCGGCGGCCACGGCCACCGCGAGCAGCAGCGCCGCGGCGCCGGAAAGAATCCAGGGGTCCGTGGCGCTGACCTCGAACAGAAGCGCCCGCATCAGACGTGTCGCGGCCATCGCTCCGGCAAGACCGATGAGAACGCCGAGCACAGTCATTCGGACGGCGCGCCGCAGCACCGCGGCCATCACGTCCCGTCCCCGCGCGCCGAGGGCCATCCGAATCGCGATCTCGCGCACGCGTTCGCTGACGGAATACGCCATGACGCCGCCCACACCCACGGCCGCCAACGCCAGAGCCAGCGCGGCGAACGCCCCGAGCAGGCGGACGATCAGGCGCCGGCCGCCGGCCGACTCGTCGAGGATCTCGTCCATCGCGCGCACGCCCCAGACGGCGACCGACGGATCCATCGCCCGGACGGTCCGGCGCACGCTGGCCGCCATGGCGGATGCCGGAACGCGCGTGCGCACGAGGAGGCTCGTGTAAGACATCGGCAGCTGCGATTGCGGGACGTACATCTGTGGAGAAGCCGGTGCATCGAGGGCGCGCTCGTGCACGTCGCCGACCACGCCGACGATCTCGAAGGACGGCGGGCAGTTTGCGGAGTCGCGGCAGAACCCGATCCGGAGATGGCGTCCGATCGGGTCTTCACCCGGAAAGTAGTCGCGCGCGAAGGCCTCGTTCACAACGACGGACAGCGGCGCTCCGCTGCGGTCGCTCTCGGAAAGGTATCGTCCCGACTTCCGCGGTATCCGCAGGGCCTCGAAGTAGCCGGGATCGACCCATCGCATCTCGGCCGAGTACTCGTCGCCACGCGGCATCGGACGGCCTTCGACCGTGAACCCGTTTCCGAAGCTGTCATTGGTGACCGGGAGATGGCTGATGAAGGTCGCCGACTCCACGCCCGGGAGCGCCTCCGTCTGAGCGCGAACCCGCTCGAAAAACCGGGTCCACTGGTCGGGCTCGGGGTACTGGGCGGTGGGGAGGTTCAGGTTCATCGCGAGGAGATTCCGGCTGTCGAATCCGGGAGCGACTTCGGACAGCTTCGCGAGGCTGCGGAGCAGCAGGCCCGCGCCGGTCAGCAGCATCAGGCAGAGCGCCACTTCCGCCGCGACGAAGGCCGCCGTCGTCCGGTGCGCGCCGGCCGTTCGGCCTCCGGCTCCCCGAAGGACGCCCTCGACCTCTCGTCGGGTGGCCTGCCAGGCCGGCGCGAGCCCGAAGACCACGCTCGCGGCCGCGGCGAGGGCCAGAGAAAACGCGAGGACGGCTGGTTCGATGCCGCCGGGGGAGCGGGGAAGGACTCGGGATATCGGACCCGAAAGCGCATCGACGATCCAGACCGCGCCAAGAACGCCGAGCACCGCTCCGCCCAGGGCGAGAACCAGGCTCTCTGTCAGGAGCTGACGGATCAGCCGACGCCGGCCGGCTCCCAGTGCGATGCGCACGGCGATCTCGCGGTGCCGGCGGTTGGCGCGCGCCAGCAGCAGGTTCCCGACGTTCGCGCAGGCGATCAGCAGGACGAACCCGGCGGCAGCGGCCAGCAGGAGAAGCATCGGACGTGACTCGCCGACGATCTCCGGCGCAAGCGGCAGCACTTCGGCCCGCCAGCCCTTGTTGAAGTCTGGATACGCCTGGTCGAGGTAGCGGCTGATGGCGTCCATCTCGGCGCGCGCGGCGGTGAGCGTCGCATCCAGCCGGATGCGCGCGACGACCGAGAGCCACTTGGATCCGCGGCTCTGCAGATCCTGCGCCGTCAGAGCCAGCGGCGCCCAGATGTCGGATCGACGCAGCGGAGGGAACTCGAGGTCGGCCGGGAGAATGCCGACGACCGAGTGAGGCGCGCCGTTGATCTGGATCGAGCGTCCGACCACCGACGGGTCGGCGGCGAAACGGGAGCGCCAGTATCGATCCGAGAGCAGCACGACGCGGTCCCGGCCGGGCTCTCCCTCTTCGAGAGAGAAACCTCGCCCGGCAGCGGTGCGGATGCCCAGAAGCGGAAGCAGGCTCGGGGAAACGAAAGCCACGCGGACGCGTTCGGCATCCTCCACGGAACGCAGATTCACGCCCGCGGCGCTGTAGGCGGACATGACCTCGAGCGTGCGCGCGCGGCGCCTCCAGTCCTCGAAGTTGGCCGGCGAGACGCCCGTGTGCCACTCGCCCTTGGTCTGTCCGAGGGTCACGAGCCTCTCCGGCTCGGCGACGTGGAGCGGCCGCAGAAGGACCGCGTGGACGACCGAGAACATGGCCGTGTTGGCGCCGATGCCGAGCGCGAGCGTCAGCAGCGCCGCGATGGTGAAGCCGGGCGAGCGCGCGAGTCCGCGCAGCGCGTAACGCAGGTCCGGGATCATTCCGACCTCAGGGCGGTCATCGGGTCGATGCGCGACGCGCGGCGCGCCGGAAGGTACGCGGCGAGGAACGCGCAGCCCGCGAGCAGAACCGTGGCCGCCGCGAACGTGACGGGATCCTCCGGTCCGACGCCGTAGAGCGCGCCGGCGATCAGACGCGCGGCGAGCGCCGCCAGCGCGATCCCGGCCGCAAGGCCGCCGGCAAGCGGGGCAGCCGTCTGCCGGAGAACGAGCGCGCGCACGTCGGCGGCCTGCGCGCCCAGCGCCATCCGAATGCCGACCTCGCGCGTCTGACGCCGCGCGGACCAGGACACGACCGCGTAGATTCCGAACGCGGCGAGGATGAGCGACAGCACGCCGAAGAGACCCAGCAGCGCCGCGCCCGCACGCTGGGGAAGAAGCTGCGCCGCGACGACGTCGCCGTACGGGCGGAGGCCGGAGACGGGGAGCGTGCCGTCGAGCCTCCGGATCTCGCCGCGGATGAGCTTCGCCGCGGCCGCGGGACCTGCGTCCGTCCGGACGACGAGCGTGAGTCCCGACGACGCCACGTCGCCGAGCTGCTCGATCGGAGCGAAGGCCTGGGGCTCGGCCGGATCGGACAAGGACCCGAACCGATAGTCGCGCACGACGCCGACCACCGTGCGCGGCACGTCGATGGTGAGCCGGCGGCCGATCGGGCTCGAGCCCGGAAAGTAGCGTCGGGCCATCGCCTCGTTGACCACTGCGACCGGGAGGGCGCCGGCCCGGTCGGCGGCCTCGAAGTCGCGGCCGGCGGCCATCGGGACGCCGAGTGCGCGGAAGTAACCCGGCGACACGCCGCTCGCCACCACGACGGGCCGCTTGCCGTCCGGCGGGACGTAGCCTTCGGCCTCGAACGTCTCGACCGAGCGTTCTCCGGAAAGAGGTAGGGTCGTCGTCCAGCCCGCGGCCTCGACGCCGGTCTTGGACGCGAGACGGTCGGCAAGCTCTTCCGCGAACGTCGCGGCGCGGGCGGCGTCGTACCGTTGCAGTCCCAGGTTGACGTCGGCGAGGGTCACATTGTCCGGCCGAAGACCGAGATCGATGGCCAGGGCGTTGGCGAGGCTTCTCGCCAGAAGGCCGGCGGTCGCCAGCAGCGCGAGGCAGAGCGCGAGTTGCGCCCCTACCAGGACTCCCTTCGCGCGCGAGCGAGGGACGAGCGTCGGCGCGGAGAGCTTCAGCGAGGAGGAGATCGCGATGCGCGAAGCCTGGAGCGCGGGAAGCAGGCCGAACGCGATCCCGGTCGCGGCCGAGAGGCCGAATGCGAAGACGAGAGTGCGCAGACCCAGCTCCGGCCGGAAGAGCGACAGAGTCAGATCGCCCCCCAGCGGCACGCGGGTCAACACGGAGAGTCCCCAGCTCGCGACGAGGAGGCCCGCGGCGCCGCCGGCGAGGGCAAGAACGACGCTCTCGGTGAGGACCTCCCGCATCAGGCGGCCGCGGCCCGCGCCGAGGGCCTGACGGATCGCGATCTCCCGGTCCCGGGCCGCGGCCCGCGCGAGCAGGAGATTGGCGAGGTTCGCGCACGCGATCAGCAGCGCCGCGGCGACCGCGCCGGCGAGAAGGCCGAAGAGCCGGGCCGGAGAGATGTCCTGTCCCATTCCCGCGGCAACGCGCGCGGAGGGCACGACGCTCCAGGTCGGCGCGTCGAACGTCTCGCCGTGCGCCGACGCGTCTCGGCGCAGAAGCGTCACGAGGGAGGCTTGGGCCTGGGCGATCGTGACGCCCGGATCGCGGCGTCCCGTGACGCGCAACCAGCCCCAATTGCGCGAATGCAGGTCCAGCCGGGCCATTGGCCCGGTAACCAGCCGCGGCCATGCGCCGATCGTGACCCACACTTTCGGAAAATCGCCGAAGCCGGTTCCCCGGAAGCCCTCCGGGGCAACACCCGCCACCGTGAAGGGCACGCCGTTCAAGCGGATCGTGCGACCGAGGATCGCGGGGTCGCCGCCGAACCGGCTCGTCCACAGGCCGTGGTCGAGGACGGCGACGGCTTCGCCCGGCGACTCGTCGGTGGCACGGAAGAAGCGTCCCGAAGCCGGCCGCACTCCCAGCACGTCGAAGTAATTGGCCGAGACGACGAGTCCTCCGATCATCTCGGGGTCCCCGCTCGTCGCGAGCGTCATGGTGCGCGGGCTCCAGGCTGCAAGGCGCGCGACTCCGCGAGCCTCGTCCGCGAGGGCCTGATACACGGGATACGGAATCGTGTCGCCTCGCAGTTCCACGAGCTCGGCGGGCGCGCCGACGGCGGGCAGCGGGGACAGGAGCACCGCATCCACGAGGCTGAAGATGGCGGTGTTCGCGCCGATGCCCAGAGCCAGGATCGCCAGAGCCGCTCCGGTGAAGCCCGGAGAGCGCCGGAGCGAGCGCACCGCCTGCCGGAGGTCGGAGATCGAGATCATGCCGTTTCCCTTCTCGCTGCGCGCCGGGCGCTCCGAGGACGGAGGAGCTCGGCGGCCATCACTATTCCTGCCGGAGAGCGGTCGTGGGATCGATCTGCGTGGCCCGCCGCGCCGGGAGGGACGCCGCGAGGAGGGCGACGCCGAAGAGAAGCGCGGCGACGCCGGCGTAGGTCGCGGGGTCGGCGGCCCGCACGCCGTAAAGGAGCGACTCCAGCGAGCGCGAGGCCAGAAAGGCGGCGGCCACTCCGGCGGCGATTGCGATGCCCGTCAGGCCGACGACCTCGCGGAGCACGAGTCGCAGGACGTCGACCCGCGCGGCGCCCAGCGCCATCCGGATGCCGATCTCCTGCGTGCGCTGCGCGACGGTGTACGCCATGACGCCGTAGATGCCGATCGAGGCCAGCGCCATCGCGACGAATCCGAACAGCGTCAGGAGAAACGTCCGGAAGCGAGGCTGGCCGAGCGAGTCCGCGACGACCGTTTCCATCGTCCGGAGAGAGTGCACGGGCTGCTCGGAGTCCAGCGCCGCGACCGCCGCGCGAATCTCGGAGGTGATGCTCCGCGCGTCCCGGCGAGTGCGCACAAGGCCCGAGATTCCGGAGATCGGGCGCTGCGCGAATGGCATGTACATCTGCGGGTCCGGCGCCCGATCGGGGCTCGTATCGCGCGTGCCGGCGGCGATTCCGACGATCGACGCCCAGTCCTCGGGCTTCGGATCTTTGCCGCCGAGCGTGATTCGCTTTCCGATGGGATCCTCGCCCGGGAAGAACGTGTTCACCATCGCCTCGCTGATCACGAGCACCCGGGGGGCGCCCGGTGCGTCGGCGCCCGTGAAACCGCGTCCGCGCAGGATCGGGATTCGCAGCAGCGTGAAGAAATCGGGGCTGACCGAGTTGTAGCTCGCGGACAACACCTTTCCGGGCTCGGTCGGCCGACCCTCGATGCGGAACGCCAGGCTCATGGTCCTTTCCTGTGTCAGAGGCAAGGAGGTGATCGTGGCCGCGCCTTCGACGCCGGGAAGCGCGCGCACCTTCTCGAGCAGACGGTCGTGGAACGCGAGGACGTCGGGATCCTTCTCGTATCGCGCGTCGGGCAGGTCGAGCGAAAACGTGAAGACGTCGCGCGTCTCGAAGCCGAGGCGCGCGTGCTTCAGGCGCGAAAAGCTCTGGACCAGGAGCGCGGCGCCGACGACCAGGACCAGCGAGAGGGCGATCTCGGCGCCGACGAGGAGCCGGCGCACGCGGCCGCTTCCGCGCTGCGACGCGGCCGAGCGGTCCCGCAGCATCTCGGCGAGCGCGGCGCGCGTGACCTGCCATGCCGGCGCCAGGCCGAACGCGAGACCCGTCGCCAGCGCCGAGCCGACCGCGAAGAGAGCGACGGGCAGATCCAACCGCACTTCCGCCAGCCTCGGGATGTCCGACGGCGCCAGGGCCTTGAGCAGGTCCACGCCCCACAGCGCGAGCAGAATCCCGGCGACGCAGCCGCCGAGCGAGAGCAGCACGCTCTCGGTCAGGAGCTGGCGGAGGAGCCGCCCGCGGCCGGCGCCCAGCGCGGCCCGGACGGCGATCTCCTTCTCCCGCGAGGAAGCTCGCGCGAGCAGCATGTTGGCGACGTTGCCCGCGGCGATGAGCAGCACCACGACGACGGCGCCGAGCAGCGCATACAGGGCCGGACGCACCGACCCGACCATCTGCTCCTGCGCCGGCATGAGACGGGCGCCGAATCCCCTGTCGCTGTCGGGATGCTCGCGCTCCAGTCTCGCCGCCATGGCGGCGAAATCCGCGCGCGCCGCCTCCAGCGTGACCCCCGGCCGCAAACGTCCGACGAGACCGAGGTAGTGGCCGTTGCGGTTGTCGAGGTTGAAGCCGCGCGAGGTCGGAACGAAGACCTCGGTCCCCGGGTCCAGGTTGTAGAGGGGCAGGGCCGCCGGAACCACGCCGATGATCGTGAACGACGCGCCGTCGAGCGTGATCGCGGAGCCGAGGACGCGGGGATCTCTTCCGAAACGCCGCGTCCAGAGATTCGACGCGATGACCGCGAGTGCGTCCTTGCCCGCGGCGTCTTCTCCGGCGGAGAAGGTGCGTCCGATCAGAGGTCGTACGCCCAGGAGCTTGAAGAAGTCGGCCGAGACCAGGGCGGCCCGGAGCCGCTCGGGAGTCTCCCCGTCTCGGGAGTTGAACGTCCAGTCGGAGTACGCGGCCATGGCCTCCATCGATCGGTTCTGATCCCGCCAGTCGCGGAACACCGGCGGCGCGAAAGGAATCTCTTCGCGCAGCTGGCCCTGCCGCTCGGACGTCTCCCACACCTGGACGATCCGCTCGGGCTCGGTGTAGGGAAGAGGCCGCAGCAGGATTCCGCGCACGACGCTGAAGATCGCGGTGTTGGCGCCGATCCCAAGGGCGAGTGTTGCGATCGCGACCGCCGTGAACCCGGGATTCTTCGTCAGCCAGCGGAGAGCGTAGCGGAGGTCCTGGCGAAGCGTGGTCATCGCGGTTCCCCTAGCTGACGCGGTAGCCGCTCTCCTTGAGCTCCTCTTCCGAGTGCGCGCGCTCCTCGCCTTTCTCTTCCTCGACCACGCGGCCGTCGAAGAGGTGGATCGTGCGCTGGGCGTGCTTGGCGAAGCGCGGATCGTGCGTGACCATGCAGATCGTGGCGCCGGCGCGGTGCAGGTCCTGCAGGAGGCCCATGACCGCTTCGCCGTTGACCGAGTCGAGGTTTCCGGTGGGCTCGTCGGCCAGGAGGATCAGGGGAGAGCCGGCGATCGCGCGCGCGACCGCCACGCGCTGCTGCTGGCCTCCCGACAGCTGCGACGGGAAGTGCTTCATGCGGTGCGCCATGCCGACTCTCTCGAGCGACTCGTGCACGCGCTTCTTGCGTTCGTGCGCGGGCATGCCGCGGTAGGTCAGCGGGAGCTCCACGTTCTCGTAGACCGAGAGATCGCCGATCAGATTGAAGCTCTGGAAGATGAAGCCGATCTCGCGGTTGCGGATGCGCGCGCGCTCGGAGAGGGTCAGCGACTCCGCCGGCTTGCCGTTCAACGCGTACTTGCCTCGGTCGGCGTGTCGAGAAGGCCCAGGAGCGACGAGAAGCGTCGACTTGCCGCAGCCCGAGGGGCCCGCGATCGAAACGTACTCGCCGTGCTGGATCTCCAGATGCATGCCCGACAGGGCATGGGTCTCGACTTCGTCGGTGAAGAAGACCTTCGTGACCCCGTCCAGCTTGATGACCGGTAGCCGTGACCGTTGCGGTTTGCGCTCATTCGCCTCGTCCTCTCACTTCAATCGCACTCGGTCGTACGCGTCCCATGCGCACATGTCCGAGAGAATGACCTTGTCGCCGGGCTTCAGCCCGTCGACGATCTCGACCGTGTTGACCGAGCTCCGCCCGAGCTTGACCTGGACGCGCGGCGCCTCGTCGCCGTCCTCGTCAAGCGGAAGAGGCCGACGGGGCTCTGCTCCTGCCCGAAGGCCGGGCGGCCCGACGTAGAGCACGTTTTCAGCCGCTCGAGCTCGATGTCGCCGTCGACCGTCAGGTCGGGCCGCGCGCCCTTCGGGAGGTCTCCCTCGAGCGCCACGTCGACGGTGACGGTTCCGTTCTGAACGGCCGGGTCGATGCGGACGACGTGTCCCTCGACGATGCCGTTGCGCGTGTCGATCGAGGCCGGCTGGCCGATCAGGATGTCCTTGGCCTGGGTCTCGGCGATCTTCAGCTCCGCCTTGAGCTTCTTCGGCTCGGGCGACCTTGGCCAGAGTGAGGCCCGGAGTGACGCGCTGGCCGACTGCACCGGGAGCTCCTGGAGCACGCCCGAGATGCCGGCGCGCACTTTCAGGTTCTCCTTCTGCGACCGCTTCAGGGCGGCGAGGGCCTTGAGCTGCTCGACGTGCGCCTCCTGCACCGCGACCTGGCCTTGGCGGAGTCGGCCACGACGGCCAGCCGCTTCTCCTCGATCGCGTTGCGCGTCTCGATCTCTTCGGCGCTGACCTCGGAGAGCTTCAGCATCAGCCCCGCAACGAGACCCTCCTTGTAGAGGCCCTCATTGGTCTCGGCCTGGAGCTGCGCCTGATGGAAGTCGGACTCGACCGAGGCGGCGGTCGCCTCCTGGTCCATGATGTCGTCGGCCCGCTCGGGCCTTCACGTTCGTCAGATCGGCCTCGGCCGCGCGCAGCTGCGACTCGGCGTCCAGGGCGTCGCGCTCGAGCGAGGGGTTCGACATCTCGAGCATGACCGAGTCCGGCTTGACCGGTGTGCCCGGGCAGGATCACCTGGCGCTCCACGCGCCCGTCCGTGTCCGAAGAGATCCAGCGGATCTCGACCGGCACGAGCGTTCCGGGTCCGCGCACCTCGACGGAGCATCGGTCCGCGCTTGACGGTGTCGATCCAGACGGTGCTCTTCTCGACGGTCGGGGCCGCCGGCTTGAGGCGCGAAAGGCCGAGAGTGATGAGCAGGATCGCTCCCGCTCCGGCGGCCGCCAGAACGATCCGCCGCTTCTTGCGCTTCTGCGAGAGGTCCTCGCGAACGATGTCCACGGCTTGGTTGCAGGGCGAGAAGCGTGCCAGTCGCTTCCGTCACTAACTTACTGAAAACACGGGAGCCGAGGGACTCGCCTCCGACCCGCCGATGGCTGGTCGCGGGACGCGAGTGTTCGGAACCGGACAGGGGCGGCTCCCGCTCAGGTGCGTCCGTGGATCCGCATGCTCACCAGATCGTCCACGGTGACCTGCGGATCGCGCGCCTTGATCTTCTTCGCGAAGTCGACCGACACGCCGTGGATGCGCATCGAGACCAGATCGTCGGGAGAGACGTCGCGAAAGCCCAGAGCCTTCACGTCGTGGGCGAACTCGGGCGTGACGCCGTGGATCCGCAACGAGACGAGCGCATCGGGGTCGAGCCGTCCGTAACCGAGAGTCTTCATCGCCGCTGCGAACTCGGGCGTGGCGCCGTGGATGCGCATGGAGACGAGGTCGTCTGCGGAGAGATCCGCGTAGCCCAACTTTTTGAGCGCCTCGATGAAGTCCGGGTCCGCGCCGTGGATGCGCATCGAGACCAAATCGTCGGCAGAGAGCCCCGAGTAACCCAGGTCCTTCAGGGCGCGGATGAAATTGGGTCCCGCCCCGTGGATCCGCATGGACAGAAGGTCTTCGCAGGGAACGCGGTGGTACCCCAGAGCGTCCAGCTCGGCGATGTACTTCAGCGAAACGTCGTGCACCGCCAGCGAGAAGAGTTCGTCGCGATGCGGTTTGCCGTTGCCGCGCTTCTGGAGCTCTTCGGCGAAGGCGGGATTGCCCGTGAAGGTGAAGCGGCCCGACCCGCCGGACGTGTTGAGCTGTCCTTCGAAGTGGATCGTCCCGGCGTCGCGCACCATGTCGAACGTCGCGGGGACGTCGGCGGATCCCTGCGGCCGGGTCAGACCTCGGAAGTCTTCCAGCCGGTAATCGTCGGAGCTCGACCAGTTCCCGTGGCCCGCGTCCCGCTGCTTGAGCGTCAGCTGGATCGTGGAGTCGGTATCGAAATCGAGAAGCCACCGGCCCGAGACGGTCTGGGCGGATGCGAGTCCGGCCGGCAGGAGAACGAGCGCGAGGGCGACTCGCGCGAAGATGCGATGCGGCGCACGGATCATGGTTCCTCCCCTGTGGGCGGATACGCCGGAGGAAGCCGGAGGTTCTGGGGTCAGGTCTTGTCTTTGAACAGGGGACGACGCGGGGTGGTCAAAGGCAAGACCTGACCCCCGTCAGGAAGTCCAGTGAAGGGTCGGGTCGAGGCGTCCGGATCCCAGCAGCTGGCGCAGGCAGTCGATCCTGCGGTAACGGGGCCCTTCGAACTCTTCGAGCTTCAGGTCGGTCTTGCGGTAGGCCTCGTAGAGCTCCCGAGCGCCCTCGCGCACGGTCCAGCGGGGGCGAAACGCCGGGACCTGTCGCGCGATCTTGCCGAAGTCCACCCGGTAAGACCGCGTGTCGGGTCCGGCGCCAGCCGCGAACTCGACCGTGCAGCCGGGCACGGTCTCGCCCACGATCTCGGCGATCTGCCGGATCTGGTAGTTCTCCTCGGTGCGGCCGACGTTGAAGACCTCGTTGTGGATCGCTTCGCGCGGCGCTTCCAGCACGGCCAGGAACGCTCGCGAGATGTCTTCGATGTGGACGAGGGGGCGCCATGGCGTTCCGTCGGACTTCAAGTGGATGCGTCCCGTGGTCACGGCCCAGGCGGTGAGGTTGTTGAGCACGATGTCGAATCGGTGCCGCGGCGAAACCCCGTACGCCGTCGTCGGACGGAGGAACGTGGGGCTGAACCGGCCGTCGGCGAGGGCCGAGATGTCCTGCTCGGCGCGGACCTTCGAGACTCCGTAGGGAGTCACCGGGTTCAACGGCGAGCGCTCGTCCACCATCGAGTCTCCCGCCGCGCCGTAGTTGCTGCAGGAGGAAGAGAAGAGGAAGCGCGCGACGCCGGCCGCCTTCGCCGTCCGGGCGAGGTGGACGGCGCCGAGGTGGTTGATGGAGTAGGTGGTCTCCGGATTGAGATCGCCGAGCGGGTCATTGGAGAGCGCCGCGAGGTGGATGACCGCATCGAATCCCTCGAGATCTCTCGGTGTGACGTCGCGGACGTCCTTCGCGATCGACGGGATCTCGGGAAGAGGTCCGAGAAACGTGCTGCCGCCGTAGAAGTCCGTGTCCAGGCCGGTGACCTCGTGGCCCGAGGAAGCGAGGAACGGAGACATGACGGTCCCGATGTAGCCCCGGCTTCCGGTCAGAAGAATGCGCATCTGGGTGTGGGCGGATGGTCTCAGGAGGCCGCCGAAGCGTCAACCCTTGCTGGCAAATGCTCGATGGGTCATGACCATGCGACCCTAATTAAATTAGGCTAAACTATCATCTTGTCTAATTATTTATGGAACGGTCAGGCCGGCGGCTCTCGCCGTGTTCCGCAGCAGCATCGCGACCGTCAGCGGGCCCACGCCTCCGGGCACGGGACTCAGCCAGCCCGCGACCGATGACACCTCGTCGTAATCGACGTCGCCGACCAGGATGCGCCCCTTCTCTTCGAGCGTCTTTCGGATCCGTTCGGAGCGCCTCAGGTGGGCGGGGGCGGCCTCCAGCGACTCGAGACGGTTGATGCCGACGTCGACGACCGCGGCTCCGGGGCGGACGAACGCTCGGGTGACGAATCCGGGCCTTCCGATCGCCGCGATCAAGACGTCGGCCTCGCGACAGATCGAGGCCGCGTCTTTCGTCTTCGAATGGCAGACGGTGACCGTCGCATCGCGCGCGGTCAGCAGCGCGGCGACGGGTTTCCCGACGATGTCGCTGCGCCCGAGGACGACGGCGCGCCGTCCGGACAGGGGAATGTCGTAGGCATCCAGGAGCTCGAGGATGCCGGCGGGCGTGCAGGGGACGAAGCGAGGCCGTCCCTGGTGCAGAAGCCCGACGTTCTCGGGATGGAACCCGTCGACGTCCTTGCCGGGGTCGACGGCATCGAGCACTCGGGACGGCACGTGTCCGGGCGGCAACGGCAGCTGGATCAAAATCCCGTGGACGGCCGCGTCGGTATTCGCGCGCGCGACCTCGGCCAGCAGTGCTTCGGGCGAGATGTCCACCGGCAGCCGAACCGTCTCGGCATGGATTCCGGCCTCCTGCGCCGCGCGGGTCTTCGCGCCCACGTACGACAGTGACGCAGGGTTGTCTCCGACGAGGAGGACCCGGAGCCCCGGCGGCGAATCCCGGCGGGCCGCGCCCGTCGCCTCCGCCACGCGCTGACGAACTGTCCGCGCGACCGCCGTGCCGTCGAGGACGACGGCCGTGGATGCGAGCGAGCTCATGTTTCGAGAATACCCGATCGTGTCACTGCGTCCGCGGCGCAGGAGGTTGCTCGCGGGGGCTCCCGTCGCCCGCGGCAAGCGCAAGCCCGATGACGCAGGCCGCGGTCGCCGGCACGGCCGCGGCGCCGAGGTTGAACTCGACGAGACCATCGAGGGCGATCGCCAGAAGGGCGCCGACGCCCGCCAGTGTCAGGGCGCGCTCCTCGCGATGTCTCTGCGTCTTCCAGCGGCGCAGCAGCAGTACGAGGAGCGCGACGAATCCGACGACGACGAACAGGGCCCCCACGGCGCCGCCGGTCACCAGGATCTGGAGCGGATCGGACTGGGCGGTGTCTACGAGTCCCGTCAGGTCGGACGGCTGGATCCGGCGGAAGGCGTCGCGAAAGGCGCCCAGGCCCGAGCCGAAGATGGGAAAGCTGCGCCAGGTGTCGAGGCAGCCGCGCCAGATCGCGAGACTGCGCCCGGAGGCGAGATCGGCCGACAGGGAGGTCATCGGGAGAGCGTGCGCGCGCGCGACGAGAACCAGCGGAGCGACGAACGCGATGACCGCCGCCGCAACGGCACGGCGCACGTCGGGAGGCCGCCGCGCCGCCAGGAGGAGGAGCAGAAGCATCGCGGCGGCGCCCGCCAATAGATTGACGGGAGAGCCGGTCAACGCCATCCCCGCAGCGATCGTCGCGCAGGCCAGGATACGGAGCACGAGTGGCGAAAGCCGCTGCGCGAGGCGATCCCCCCGATCCGCCGTTCCACGCCCGCGGTCGGCGTTGGTCAGGACCTCCGCCCATAGAGCGCAGAAGCCGACCGGGAGAAGGACGAGAAGGTAGTCGCTGAAATCGTCCGGGGTAGGGAAGGCCCCACGGAAGGGCCGGCCGGACACCAGGAGCAAGCCCGCCGCCAGGACTTGCAGGCAAACGGCCGCGATTAAGGTTCCTATGAAAAACCGGCGCCTCGGCCGGGTCCGAAGTAGATGTGCCGTGGCGGCCGCGAGGATGGCATAACCGCCCAGTCTTAGGACAGTTGCGGCGGTTTCGTCGGTCGCCAGCGAGAGCCTCGCCGCCGGGGCCGAAGCGCCGTAAAGTCCTAAAAGCTCAGCCGTTTCGTGGTAAATTTGAAGATTCACGGGAGCAATCTGCGCGAGGGCGGCATCGGGCAGTGGGACAAGCTGCAGGACTCCGAGTATCGTCAACCCGAGGATGGCCGCGAGCGGCAGAGCGAGCGGACGGAGAGACCGGAACGAGGAACGGGAAGAAAAAGCAACGGCCCCGATCGCGAAGCCGAACGCCGGAATGATCAGGCGGCCCATCGGCGCCGGCGTGCCGGCGATCCAATCCGGCAAATGGGCGCCTCCAAGCCACGGAGCCACGAGGATGAAGGCCAGGAGCAAGAGAAACGCGAAGCGGTCCCTGAAATCGGTATCCATGGGGACCACCGCTTCGCGGGTCAGCGAGGTCCAGCGTTGAAGAACCTTCACCGGCTCATCCTACTCGCACTCGGATCGATCGCGGTCTCGGGTGCCCTCTCGGCTGCGGCGGACGACCCGGCCGAGTTCAACCAGGCGCGCCTGGAGGCGGGCGACAACCTCTTTATCGAGAAGAGGTATCTGGAGGCCATCGATCAGTTCCGGATCGCGGCCTTCGGCTTCCTCGCCCAGCCGTCCAAGCTGGAGGAGTGCCTGATCCGCCTCGCGCTCTCTCAGAACGCCGCTTCGCGCTCCGCCGACGCGGACGCCACGATCTCGCGGTTCATGGATGTCGAGCGCCGTTTCCCTTCGTATCCCCCCAAGGGCCTGCCCCCGGAGCTGCAGGCGGAGTTTCGCAGCCTGCTGCTCAAGCGCGTGACCCCCTCCTCGCTCCAGTCCGTGCCCTCGCTCGCGAACCTGGTCGAGAGCGAAGACCAGAAGATCGCGAAGCTTCCGCCGGCCGAGCGAAAGAAGGCGTTCGAAGCCTCGGCGCAGCGAGATCCCTCGGCGATCACCTGGCCGCTCGCACTCGCGCGCGACGCGATTGCGAGATCCGACTGGAAGGACGCCGAGAAGTGGGCCGACAAGGCGCTGGCCATCGACCAGTTCAATCAAGAAGCGGCGGGATTGCGGGCGCGGGCGCGCGTGCAGAGGGGCGAGCTCGACACTGGCGCGTGCCGACCTCTCCGCTCTCACGCCGTCGGAGTTCGACAAGCACCCCGAGCTCTACGCCGACCGGCTCGTCGTTCTCGTCGACGCCGGAGACTGGACCGCCGCGGAGGCCGCCTCCACGCGCGTGCCCCAGAGCCAGGCCTCTCGCGCAGACGTCGTGAAAGCGCAGCAGAAGCTGGCGGCCGAGCGGCAGCGTCGCGCCGCGGCGGCGCCGCCTCCGGCGCAGGCTCCCGCTCCGGCGCCTACTCCCGCATCGGGCAGTTCGCCCGCATCGCGGTCGGCCCGGCCCGCTCCGGCGGCGGATCCCGCCGCGGCCGCGGCCCGCAGCAAGGACGTCCTCGCGGAGAGCCGGCGGATGATCTCGGCCGGCCGCGCGGCGGACGCGCAGAAGGCTCTGTCGGAAGCGCTGACGGCGGACCCGGACAACCGTGAACTGCGGCTGGCGCTGCTGGAAGCGGCGTGCCTCGCCCGCGCGTACAGTGAAGGCGCCGCCCAGGTGACGCTGGTGACGCCCTTCGTCGAGAGCGAGGCTCCCTCGATGTTCTACGCCGCCGTCGTTTTGTACGAAACCGGAAAGACGGACGAGGCCCGCGGCTACCTGCGGCGCGCGATGCCGCGAGTGGCCGGGCCGCTCGTGGACGAGTACTCCAAGAAGATCCTGGGGACTCCGTGACGGGGGTCGCCGCCGCGCCTTCCAGCGATCGGCTGCCCTCGCCGCGCCTGTTTGCGGCGGTCGCGATCCTGGGACTCGGAGCGCTGCCGCTCTTCGCCCAGGGCGGCGGCCCGTCGCTCGCGTCGGACTCCGTTCCGCTGGGGAGAACGATCCCCGAACAGGAGGCCGTTGCGAACGACATCGCTCGCGCGCGGTATCACCTCGGACCGATCCGTTTGCTGCCCGCGTTTGCCGTCAACAACGCGGGCTACGACAGCAACGTCTTCGGAACCACCGACCCCGTCGGTGACTGGACGGCGACCATCAGCGCCGGCTCGCGCTTTCTGCTGCCGATGGGCGCCAAGATGGTGCTGGTCGCGGACGCGTTTCCCGAGTACACCTGGTACGCCACGCTGACGCAGCGCGACCAGTTCGGCGGAAACTACGGTGGGACTCTCTACGGGTTCTTCAATCGCGTGACCACCGAGTTCGGCGCCCGATACACGGAGCGGTTCTACATCTACAGCAGCGAGATCGAGTCGCCGGTCTTTACGAAAAACGAAGACGGTGTTGCCCGGGTGGAAGTCGAGCTCGGCGTACATTGGTCGGTGTTCGGCCAGGGTGAGATCAACAAGGTCCGCTATGACCAGATCCAGGGACCTCCCGAGCAGGAGATCGGAGTCGCGCGCAACAACCGAACGGCATGGGCCGGCCGCGGAGGGCTACGTTACCGGATCTCTCCAGATTGGCAAGTGGCCGGGTTGATCGAGAAGAGCTGGGCGGATTTCGAGGTGGAGCCGAGGCTCCGCAACAGCACCAGTAATGCGTATCTCGGGAGCCTCGAGTACAACCGGCCCCGGCTCTTCATCAACGTCATCGGCGGGCTGCGCGAGGGACAGGGTGACGACGCCGTGTTCTTTCCGAAGTACTCGGCCGGCGTCGGATCCTTCTTCACGTCCTTCTTCGCCCTGTCCTGGCTCGAGCTGCAGGCCTTCGGGCATCGCGAGGTGCAGTACAGCATTACGAACGAGAATCCGTACTACTTCCAAAGCCGGATCGGCGGAAAGATCAACATCCAGATCGGGCCGCGTCTCCTGCTGCGCGGATACGGCCTGACTGGCCCCAACAACTATCCCCGCGCGCAGCCTGTCCAGGACGTGGGCCTGGTCAAGCGCCGGGACGAGCAGACGCAGTACGGAGGAGGTTTCTCCGTGCTGGCCTGGCGCCCGATCGTGGTGACAGGGCAGTACACCCGCAACCAGACGACTTCCAACATCCCGGGCAACGCTCGCAGTTATGACCGCTATACGCTATTTTTGTCCTTCTCGGGGGTGCTTGAGCGATGAGACGGCCGGGGCGGTGGGGGCTGATCGGCGTTCTGCTTCTGATCTCTCGCGGACTGGCGGGCCAGGCTCCGCCGGCGCCGGCCCAGGAGACCTCGGGCGACTACGTGGTCGGACCCCGGGACCTCCTCGAGATCAAGGTTCTCGAGCTGCCCGAGCTCAACGTCGACCGCCGGGTCTCTGACGGCGGCCTGATCGACCTGCCTCTGCTCGGGGGCGTTCCCGTCTCCGGGATGACCGCGTCCGAGATCCGCGCCAAGCTCGAAACCGCCCTGACGGCGAAGTACGTCAACCGGGCCAACGTGTCGGTCGTCGTCCGGGAATTCGCGAACAAACCGGTTTCGGTACTGGGTGCCGTAATGCATCCGGGCTCTCTGGCAATCTCCGGACGCTGGACGCTGATGACCGCGATCACCGCGGCCGGCGGGCTGTCGGAAAAGGCCGGCCGGCGCATCCTCGTTCTGCGCCGGGCCGACAACGGACTGTCGGACACGCTGGAAATCAAGACCGAAGACCTCTTTCAGAACGCCTCGCCCCTCTGGAACATCCCGATCCAGCCCGCCGACGTCATCAACGTCGTTCCGCGCACCAATTTCACCGTGTTCTGCCTGGGAGAGGTCAAGAACGCCGGAGCAATCCAGTTCGACAGCGACGACCGGCTGACGCTGTTGTCGGTGATCTCGAAAGCCGGGGGGCTGACGGATCGCGCCTCCAAATCGATCCGCGTCAAGCGGCAGGGACCCGACGGCAAGGACACGGAGAAGGTCGTCGACTTCAAGAAGATCGTTTCAGGCCAGGAACCCGACATGCCGATCGAGCCCAATGACGTCATCGTCGTCAAGGAGTCGTTCTTCTAATGGCCGAACTGGAAAGCTACGACGAAGGCGTCGAAACCGCGGCGCCCCAGAAGGAAATCCATCTCGCCGACTACTGGGCGGTTATCGTCAAGCGTCGGCGGCTGATCGTCATCTGTCTGGCGGCGGCACTGGTGGCGGGCGTTCTGAGCACGGTTCTGAAGAGCCCCCGCTACAAGTCCAAGACCGTGCTCGACGTCGAGCGCGACTCGAGTCGTCCGGTGCCCTTCGCGTCGCAGAACAGCGAGGGAACGGCGTCCGAGTTCCTGCCGAGCCAGATCCAGCTCATGCAGAGCCGCGAGATCGCCGAGCGCGTCGTGCGGCGGCTGAATCTCCTCGCCGATCCCGACTTCAATCCGAAGCACTACCAGCGGTACCGCCCGGACGCCAAGGGCAATGCTCCCGCCATCAAGGACGCGGACATCGTCGACGCGGCCCAGGGCGTTCAGGGCTCGTTGGACGTGACGATCATGCGCAACACGAGCCTGGTCGAGATCTCGGCCTCGAGCGCCGTCGCCGCGGCTGGCGGCGGCAATTCCCAACGCCGTCGCCGACGCCTACATCGACTGGAACGTGGAATCCCGCTTCAAGCTGATCGGCCAGTCCAGCGAGTTCCTCGCTACCCAGATCGCGCAGGCCAAGTCGGAAATCGAGGACAAGGAGAAGGACCTCCTCAACTACGGCCGGCAGAAGGAGATCGTGTCGAACGATCCGAACGCGAACCCGGCCCTGGAGAAGTTCCAGTCCGTCAACCGGGATCTTCAATCCGCCGTAGCCGACCGGGTCTCCAAGGAGTCCCGATACGAGGAGCTGCGCCTCGCGCCTCCGGAGACGATCGCCGAGAGCGCCGGCGGCGGCGGGACCGTATCGACCCTGCGCGCCGACCTGCAGCGGCTCGAGCGCGACTACGCCGACAAGTCCAACATCTACAAACCCGAATGGCCCGCGATGCAGCAGCTCAAGGGCCAGATCGAGGACACGAAGAAAAACCTGAATGCGGCGATCACGGAGGGGGCCGGGAAGGTGGTCCAGGCCGCGCGCAACGAATACTTGACGGCGCTGCGCCGCGAACAGAACCTGCGCGCGATGACCCGAACCGAGCAGTCGGCGGCCCTTTCGGCTGGCGGCAGCGCCGTGGAGTATCGAAACCTGCGCGTCGAGGTAGATAGCAAGCGCGCCCTGCTGGACAACCTCCTTCGACAGCAGGGGGAGACGGATCTCATCTCGCGCCTGCGCGAGGACCAGCTCACGAGCGTCCGGATCGTGGACCGGGCGCTGCAGCCGGGCAGCCCCTACGAGCCGTCGCTGAAGAAAAATCTCCTCATCGCCGTGTTTCTGGGCGGAGGCCTCGGCGTCGGGCTGGCCTTCTTCCTCTCCTATCTCGACCGCACCCTGCGGACCCCCGAGCAGGTCGAGCGGCTCGTCCAGCTGCCTCCGCTCGGGGTCATTCCCGCGCTGCCGGACGGCGCGACGCCCGGAATCGCGCGGGCGCGGCTCTTCCGAGGCACCCGGTCGGCGGCGGAGAAAGACGGAAGCAAACCCGACGGGATCGAGCTCGCCCCGCACAACGAGCCGCGATCGCCGATCGCCGAGGCGTATCGCGCGTTCCGCACGTCCCTGATGCTCTCGCGCGCGGGCGGGGTGAAGTCCGTCGTCATGACGTCGGCGTTCCCGCACGAAGGCAAGACCACCACCGCGGTCAACCTGGCCGTCGTCCTCGGGCAGCTCGGCCGCCGCGTCCTCCTCGTCGACGCCGACCTGCACAAGTCCCGCCTTCACGAGATCTTCCACGTCCCGAACCGCGTGGGTCTGGTCTCGGTGCTGGCGGAAGGCATCGAGCCCTCGCGCGCGATCGTGAAGACGTCGGTGCCGGGCGTCTTCGTCGTTCCCTCCGGACCGGAGGCGCCGAATCCCTCGGGTCTGCTCGCTTCCGAAGCGATGCGCAAGTTCCTGGAGCTTGCGGCCGTCAACTTCGACCACGTCATCGTCGATTCCCCGCCGGTCCTGCCGGTGTCCGACACGCTCGTCTTCGCGCTGCAGACCGACGGCGTCGTGCTCTGCGTGCGCGGGGGAGCAACGTCCCGCGAACACGTCATCCGGGCGCGGGATCGGCTCCGGCGCAGCGGAGTCCCGATCGTGGGAGTCCTGATCAACGCCCTCGAGCCCGAGCGCGCCGCCTACGACCGCTATGAGTACGCCTACGGGTATCCCCGTGAAGGGCGTCCGGAGGTCGAGGAGGCGAAGGCGAGCCCGCGGGTCGTGCATAGCTAGCCGGCCGGAGACCGGCTCTTCGTGAATCCTCTTCGCGTTCGCTTGTCGGGCGGCGCCGATCGGGCGAGGCGATGAGCGCGTCTCCGCTGCCGCGGTTCGTCAGTCTCCGGGCGGGTCCCCGGCGCGGCCTCGCGTTTCTCTGTCTCGTCCTGCTCCTGCTGTGCTTCGGCCTGGTGGCCTGGGACGCCTTCGACCGCCGTTCGTGGTCCGACGTCGCGCGCGATCGCGGGCTTGCACGCCGACAGCCGGCGATCCTCGAGACCGCGCGGATGATCGACGAGAGCGACGCGGCGGGGCTCGTCGTGGCCGAGGCACTCCTGGACGATCGCGCCGCGTCCCCGGCCGCCCCGTCCGCAGAGACGCGTCCCGAGATTCGCGGCATCGTGCTTCGGGGAATCGCGGGGCGGCCCGGCTCGGCGTATGGTCGGCTCCTCCTCGGCCGGAGCGCACCGACCGCCGGAGCGACCGCCCTCTGGATGAGGCCCTACGAGCTCGCCGTGAACGCCGCTCCCGGCCTCAGCCTGGCCACGTCCGAGCTGGCGCAGCGGTCCATCGCGGCATGGCACTCGCTCCCGACCGGGGACCGGCCGAAGGCCGCTTCGGTGATCCGTCGGGCTTTCCGGAGCCCGGCCTTCCTGCGAGCAAGCCTGGTCCCGGCCCTCGGAACACTTGGGCCCGAGGTGACCGTCCGCGTGCTGCCCGAAGATCCGGCCATACTCCGAAGCGCGGCACAGATCTTCCAGGAAGCGGGCCAGCCCCAGGCATCGGAGCTCCTGGCCGCCCGCATGAAGGGGGCTCCGCCGCCGGCAGAGGCCAGCCGGCCGAAGGACTGAACGAACGAACAGGGGATGGTATACTGGACGTTCAAAGCGAAAAGCCCCGTGACCTCAGCAAGATAGCTGTGGTTTCGGGAGAGAGGGCCAGCGAGTGCCTCTGCTGAAACGGGGGCCTGAGGTCTTTCCTCAGAGTCTCTTCGATTTGCCGGCGGTGGATCTCCCCTGGACGGTCGCGCACACGCGCAGCCGCCAGGAAAAAGCGCTGGTCCGTCATCTCGAGCCTCTTGGGATGGCGTTCTACCTGCCCCAATACGAACGCCGGGTGCGCCGCTCGGGGCGGGACTTCGTGTCCTTCATACCCCTCTTCACGGGTTACGTCTTTTTGCGCTGCGACGGGCCCGCGCGGGACACGGTTTTCCGCAGCGGGCTGGTCGTTCGGCTGCTCGACGTCCGCGACCAGGACCTTCTGGATGGAGAGCTACGGCAACTGCGTTCGCTGCAGCTGGCGGGCGCGTCGCTGGCCCCCTACGAGCGGCTGGTCCCCGGAGACCTGGTGACGATCACCGACGGACCGTTCCGCGGGCACCGCGGGCACGTCGTCCGGGAGCAGTCGGGTTTGCGGCTCATTGTCTCGATTTCGATGCTACGCAAGAGCGTGGCGGTCGAATTTGACCGGTCCTGTCTCAGGCGGGAGTCCCGCCCGACGGAGTCCGGAGAGGATCGCAGCGCCGTCGCTTAACGGAACTCGACGGCGCGGCATGGTAATTGACGCCTCCATGTCGGTGTGTACACCGAAGGGGGCGAAGCCTGCCGGGGGCATTCCGCGAATCGGAAGGAGTCGAATTGGCGACATCGAACGAAGCGAACGAAGCGATCCAGCGGCCCAGCTGAAGAAAAAGATCGACGAACGGTCGGCGGTGATCGGGATTGTCGGGCTGGGATACGTGGGCTTGCCTCTCGCCCTCACGTTCTCCGAAAAGGGCTTCCACGTCCTGGGCTTCGACGTCGACTCCGGAAAGGTCGAGGCTCTGAACGCGGAGCCGCAACTACATCCGGCATCTGGACGGAAACCGGCTGACGCAGGCCGTCGGGAATCGGACCTTCGAAGCGACCGCCGACTTCCGGCGGCTGCAGGAGCCGGATGCCCTGATCATCTGCGTTCCGACGCCCCTCACGCCCCAGCGCGAGCCGGACATGAGCTACGTCGTCAACACGGTCCAGCAGATCCGGGCGCGGTTGCGTCCCGGCCAGCTCGTCGTCCTGGAGTCGACGACGTATCCGGGGACGACCGACGAGCTGGTTCTGCGGATCCTGGAAGAGTCGGGCTTGAAGTGCGGGCGCGAGTTCTACCTCGCGTTCTCGCCGGAGCGGGAGGATCCGGGCAACGGGAAGTTCTCAACCGCGACGATTCCGAAGATCGTCGGAGGCGTCGACCAGGCCGGAGGCGACCTGGCTCAGAGTCTCTACGACCAGGTGGTCGTGCGGACGGTGCGGGTCGGCAACTCGCGCGAGGCCGAGGCCGCCAAGCTCGTCGAGAACATCTTCCGTGCGGTCAACATCGCCCTGGTCAACGAGCTGAAGATCGTCTTCGATCGCATGGGCATCGACATCTGGAGCGTTCTCGACGCCGCCGCAACCAAGCCGTTCGGCTTCATGCGGTTCAATCCGGGCCCGGGTTGGGGCGGCCACTGCATTCCGCTGGATCCCTTCTACCTTTCGTGGAAGGCCCGCGAATACGGCGTGACGCCGAAGTTCATCGAGCTCGCCGGCGAGGTCAACGTCCAGATGCCCGAGTACGTGATCGACAAGCTCTCCCTGGCCTTGAACGACCGGCGCAAGGCCGCGCGCGGGAGCCGCATCCTCGTGCTCGGCATCGCCTACAAGAAGGACATCGACGACCCGCGCGAGAGCCCGGCCTTCGAGATCATCGAGGGCCTGCTGCAACTGGGCGCCGAGGTCACGTACCACGATCCGCACGTGCCGAAGGCGCCGCGCATGCGGTCCTGGCCGGACCTGCCGCCGATGACGTCCGAGCCCCTGACTGAGGACGTCCTGAAGTCGCCAGGACGCGGTCGTGATCGTGACCGACCATTCCTCGGTGGACTACGCACTCGTGGCCGCGCACGCGAGCTCGTCGATCGACACCCGCGGGCATCTATCGCGCGCCGCTTCCCAACATCGTCAAGGCCTGATTCGTGCATCGGGCGGCGGAGAATGTCGAGGAGGACATCATGGCGAACGGAGAGCTCGTGCTCGTCACAGGCGGTGCCGGCTTCATCGGCTCGCATCTCGTCGACGCGTTGCTGGCGCTCGGAAGCGCGTGCGCGTCCTCGACGACCTCTCCAACGGCAAGCCGGGCGAACCTCGAGCATGCGCCGAGCGCGATCGAGTTCGTCGAGGGCGACATCCGCGATGCCGAGCGTCTGCCGCGACGCCTGCGCCGGCGTGCACGTCGTGTTCCACCAGGCGGCCCTGGGCTCGGTGCCGCGCTCGATGAAGGACCCGGCCACGAGCATCGCCGTCAACGTCGGCGGCACCGCGAACGTCTTCGCCGGCGCGCGCGACGCGGGGGTCGCGACGCATCGTCTACGCCTCGTCCTCGAGCGTCTACGGCGACAGCGCCCGGCTCCCGAAGCAGGAGGGGGAGGAGGGGACGCCCGCTCTCGCCGTACGCCCTCTCGAAGGTGATGGACGAGGAGCTCGCCGCCAACTTCGGCCGCTGCTACGGGCTCGAGCTCGTGGGCCTGCGGTACTTCAACGTCTACGGGCCGCGGCAGGATCCCGACGGGCCCTACGCCGCCGTGATCCCGCGGTTCTTCAAGGCGTACCTGGCGGGCGAGCGCCGGTCATCTACGGAGACGGCGACGCAGAGCCGGGACTTCACGTACGTGGCCGACGCCGGTCGAGGCGAACATCTGTGCGGCGCGGCGGCGCCGTCGTCGGCATGCGGACGGGCGTACAACGTGGCGGGCGGAAACCGAACGTCGGTCAACGAACTGGCGAGGCGCAGTGCGCGAAGTCGTCGGAGAAGGCCCGTCGCCGCGATACGAGCCACCCCGAGCCGGCGACGTCGGCGCACTCGGCCGCGGATCTGTCCCGCTCGGGCGCGGATCTCGGCTATCGGCCGCGCATGGCGCTTTCGCGAGGGCCTTGCGAAATCTCTGGCCCACTACCGTCGGCTGGTGGGAGTGGCGGGGTGACGATGGCGCCGATCGCGGTTCGGGTCCAGGACCTCGGCAAGGAGTATCGGATCGGTCTCCGCGCCGAGCAGTACAAGACGTTGCGCGATTCGATCGCGTCGATGGCGACGGCGCCGTTGCGGCTCTTCCGCGCACCGCAAGCGGCCGAAGGCGACGACCTGCTCCTGGGCGCTCGACGACGTGAGCTTCGAGATCCGGCCGGGGGAGGTCGTCGGCATCATCGGCCGCAACGGCGCCGGTAAGAGCACGCTGCTGAAGATCCTGTCGCGGATCACGGAGCCCACGCGCGGGTTCGCCGAGATCCACGGCCGCGTCGGATCGCTGCTCGAGGTCGGGACCGGATTCCATCCGGAGCTGACGGGCCGCGAGAACATCTACTTGAACGGCGCGATCCTGGGGATGCGCCGCGCCGAGATCGAGCGCAAGTTCGACGAGATCGTCGCGTTCTCGGAGATCGAGCAGTTCATCGACACGCCGGTCAAGCGGTACTCGAGCGGCATGTACCTGCGGCTGGCGTTCGCGGTCGCGGCGCACCTCGAGCCCGAGATCCTCCTGGTCGACGAGGTGCTCGCCGTCGGCGACGCCGACTTCCAGAAGAAGTGCCTCGGCAAGATGGGGGACGTGGCGCAGCGAGGGGCGCACCGTCCTGTTCGTCAGCCACAACATGCCGGCGGTCCAGGCGCTTTGCTCGCGCGCGATCCTGCTGCGGCACGGCACGGTCGCCATCGACGGCGGGACGGGCGACGTCCTGCGCGAGTACCTCGGGCTACCTGCTCGCCACCGCCGCGCACGGCCTTCGACGAGAACAATCCGGACCGCCGCGGCGACGGCACCATGCGGCTGACGGGCGCACGCGTGCTGGACGCCGACGGGCGTGCGGTGGAACGGCTCGTCGCCGGCATGCCGGTGACTCTGGAGTTCTCCTACGAGAACCACGTCGGGGCCGAGCGGGTCGACGTCCTGCTCGCCATCGTCAACCATCTCGGCATCACCGTCTCGCACGTGAGCACCCGGATCGCCGGCTTCACACGTCGACATGGCCCGGCCGGGGTCGTGACGTGCCGGATCCCGAACCTGCCGCTGCCTCGCGGCGAATACCGCGTCGTGGCCGTCGTCAAGCACCAGGGCCAGACGACGGACCACATCCCCAACGCCCTGGCGTTCACGCGTCGAGAGCTCGGTGTTCTTTTCGACGGGGCGCGTGCCGCCGATCGAGCACGGCGCCTGCCTCATCGCGCACGAGTGGGCGCACCGTCCCGGCGCGGCGGCCGACGCGACCGGCAAAGCTGTGGTGGCCGGAGAGGTCTGATTGGAGCTGACCTCGGTCCGCGTCGACATTCCGGAGGCGGGACGCGTGCGGCTGGCCGGAGAGATCGTGTACGACGACCGGCGCACCGGACGCGACGAGTACTGGTTCGAGTTCCCGGAGGCGTACGCCGGCTCCCTGAGCGACTCCGGCAATCCCTGGCTGGCCGCGCTCCTGCCGCTGGCGTCGCGCCTGAACGAGCCGCTGCGGCTCTGCCGGCCCGTCGACGCGGTGCTCGCGGCCAACGCCTCCCGGCTGACGGAGATCTGGCGCCGGTGGCATCCCGAGCTCGGCGTCGTGACGATCGAGGCGGAAGAGCAGGCCGGCGATTCCGCTCCCGCGCCGTCGAAAACGGCGGCCCTCTTCTCGGGCGGGGTGGACTCGTTTTTCACCGTCATCCGCAATTCCGAGCGGACCGACCGGAACCTCTTCCCGTCGATTGACTGGCTGATCTCGGTCTGGGGTTTCGACCTCCGCCTCGGGGACGACTACGCGCGCCTGCGATCCCGCCGGGCGCTGGCCGCCCGCGAGCTCGGCAAGGAGTTCATCGACGTCAAGACCAACGTTCGGGAGACCCGGTCGCGCGAGGCGAGCTGGGGGCACATCGCGCACGGGTGCTTCCTGGCGAGCATCGGCCTGGCGCTGGAGCGCAGCATCGGAGCCGTCTACATCGCGGCGACGCACTCGACGAGCTCGGTCGTTCCGTGGGGATCGCATCCGGAGACGGACCCTCTGCTCTCCACGCGGCGGACTCGAGTCATCCACGATGGCGCGGACGCCGGCCGGAGCGCCAAGACGGAGTACATCTCGCGGTCGGCCGTGGCGATGCGGTCGCTGCACGTCTGCTTCCGCTCCCGTTCGACGGAGAACTGCTGCCGGTGCCGCAAGTGCCTGCTGACGATGATGACGCTGGAGCTGTGCGGGGCGCTGGCGACGTGCGAGGCCTTTCCCGAGCGCCGGCTCGACCCGAAGCGGATCGAGAAGATCTTCATCGACAGCCCGATCAACGAGGTGATCTTCCGCGATCTGGAGTCCCGCGCCCGCCGGGACGGCCGGACCGACCTCGCCCGGGCCCTCGGCCGCAGCCGGAAGCGCTCCCGCCGCCTCCGGCGCGTGATGCGCGCGCTCGAGTGGCTCGGCACCAAGCGCGCCTTCTGGCGGATCGCGCAGGCGGTGCGCCCGATGGTCCTCGCGCGGGCCATCCGCTGACGACGATGGAGCTGAAGTCCGTTCGAACGGTCCCCTCGCCGCTGGCGCCGGAGCGGATCCGCGTGGTCGGCGAGATCGCCTACGACGACGAGCCCGGCGGTTTGGAAGAGCTCTGGTTCGACTATCCCGAGTCGAGCTCCGATTCTCTGACCGAATCCGGAAATGCGTGGCTGGTGATCCTGATGCCGCTGGCGTCGACGCTCGGCGGGTCCCTGCGGATCCATTTGCCCGTGGATCGCCTGCTCCACCGCAACATCCAGGAGGTTCAGGCGATCTGGAGGACGTGGTACCCGGCGCTGCATCGGGTCGCGGTGACGGCGCCCGTCTCCGAGAACGGCGGCGGCGGCCGTAAGACGGCGGCCTTCTTTTCGGGAGGAGTCGACTCGTTCTTCACCGTGCTGCGCAACGACCGTCCGGAGCCGGGGATGTTTCCCGCCGACGACCTCATCTGCGTCGGCGGTTTCGACATTCCCGTCCGGAACATCGAGGCCTTCCGCCGGCACAGCGCCCGGATGAAGGTCGCGGCCGAGCGCCTCGGCAAGAACTACGTGGACGTGGTGACGAACCTCCGCGAGACGCGGCTGGAGCGTTCCGGCTGGTTCGGGTTGCTGCACGGGCCCGCCCTGATCGGCATCGGCCTGATGCTGGAGGGCCGGTACGCGCGGCTGCTCATCGCCTCGAGCAACGACTACGGGTTCTACTCGCCGATCGGTTCGCACTTCCTGACGGATCCGTTGCTCTCGACCTCCGGGACGCGCGTTCTCCACGACGGCGCGCCGTTCTCGCGGAGCCAGAAAGTCGAGCTGGTGTCCGAGTCGCCGGTCGCGCTCGAGAGCGTCCACGTGTGCTGGCGAACGGAGGCCGACGACAACTGCTGTTCGTGCGAGAAGTGCATGCGCACGATGGTCAACCTCGAGGTTCTCGGACGGCTGGAGCGGTCCGAGGCTTTTCCCCGGCGGCGCATCAGCCCGGCGCAGATCGCCCGCGTCCACCTGAGCCGCCGCGGTCTCCAGCGCTACTGGGAACAGATCCGGAGTCTGGCGGCGGCGCGCGGCCGGCCGGAGATCGCCGCGGCGATCGACCGTAACGTGCGCAAGTCGCGGCGGGTCCGGCCCCTCATCGGCCTCGTGAACTGGATGCGCGGGAGACGTCTCTTCTGGCGGGCTGCCGCGCCGTTGCGGCGGTGGCTCCTGAAGAACGCGTACCGATGAGATCCGCGGCGGAACGAGTCGCCTAGCCCATGCGCATCGCGCACCTCTATCCCAAGTACCATTTCAACGTCGGCGATCACCTCGTCCAGCGAGGGATTCTTCGCCTTCTGCGCAAGCACGTCGGCGACTTCGAGTACACGCCGATCGCGACGCGCCACGCCGGTCCCGACCCCGCGGAGGCGACGGGTCTGACCGCGCGCACGGTCGACCTGATCAACGGCCACGACCTGCTGATCATCGGCGGATCCAATCTCTACGAAACGACCGGCGAGATGTGGGGCGTGAAGGTGGAGAAGGACGCCGTGCGGCGTCTGGCGATCCCGACCCTCCCGCTCGGAATCGGGGGAGGGTGGTCGTTCGCATATCCGCGTTTCCCGGTCCTTTCCGACAGCGTCGCGGAGGACATCCGGACGATTCACCAGAGAGCCGTCGGAAGCTCGGTGCGCGACGGACTGACCGAAAGGCTTCTTTCCTCGATCGGGATCGCCTCGACGCTGACCGGCTGTCCGGCGACGTTCCTCGCCGAGGACGCGCCGCGGCCCGCCGGCAAGGGGATCGTGGGAATCCCGTTCCTGCCTCGCCGGATGTACCGCGGAGGGACGCTCAAGCCCTGGGTGCGCCGAAACGTAACGTATCGGAGGCGCCGCGCCGTCACCCGCCTCTTCCTGGATCTGCTTCGGCACATTCGCAAGGCCGGCTACGAGACGCGAATCCTCGTCCACGACGCCAACGATCTCGACCTCGCGCGCGCTCTCGTGGGGGAGTCCCGCTTCTTCTATTCCGATCAGCCCGAGCGCCTGTTCGAGGCGATCGCCCAGTGCGACGTGATCCTCGGGTTCCGTCTCCACGCGGCGATTGCGGCGCTGGGCCTCGGGATCCCGTCGATCCCGATCTTGCTCGACGGGCGCACGGACGCGTTCGTCGAGACCTTCGGCCTGACCGAGCACGCCGTGCCGATCGACCCGGCGGCCGTCGGGATGACGTTGCAACGGCTGTCTCTCGTCATGGGCGAGGGACGGCGACACTGGAATCCGGCGTTCGCCCGGCGCGACGCGTTGCGCCAGACGATGCACACGTTCCTGGAGTCCGCGCTGTCCTCTCCGCGGGCGGCGGCGGGGCGGGCGTGAGCGGGGTCGCCGCCATGGCGGAGCGCTCGCGCGAGACCCGCCACGTCGTCCACGTGGTCGGGACTCTCGGAGCCGGCGGCGTGCAGCGTTTGATCCTCGGCCTCGCGGCGGCGCCGGCTCTGGCGGGTTACCGGCACAGCGTTGTCTGCGTCTTCGGAGCTTCGGGAGACCTGGCGAAGAAGTTCGAGGAAGCCGAAATCCCGGCCGTTTCTTGCGGCGTGCCCTGGCCCGCGTCGCTCGACGTCGGGTCCTACCGGTTGTCGCGCCTGCTTCGGCGGAGCCTCGCGTGGGCGTTTCCGTTCCGGTTTGCGCGCGAGCTGGAACGACTGGGGCGGACCTCGTGCACACGCACCTCGCGCATCGCATCGACCTCCAGGCCGACGGGCTCTGCGCCGCGCGCGGCTTCCGATCGTCTGGACGATCCACGGGCAGTACCGGCCCGAGGGCGCGGAGCTCGACCGCTGGCGCCGGGCGCTCCGTATGGCTTCGGAAGCGCCGAGCGCGATCACGGCGGTCGCCGAGGAGCTGGCGCAGGACTTCCGCGAGCGGGGGCTCGATCATCCCGACGGCGTCGCCGTGACGCGCGGGAGGCGTGAACCTGTCCGCGTTTGAAGCAACGCGGCCGCGCGACCCGCGCTGGAGAGAGGCTAGAAAATCCCGGCCGAGCGCGGTCGTCTTCGGCGCCGCCGGAAGACTGGTTTCCGAGAAGGCATACGAGGTCTTCGTGAGAGCGGCGGCGCGGCGGGTCGCGAAGGGCGCGGAGGCGCATTTCGTCATCGCCGGAGCGAGGACCGCTCAAGGCCGCGCTCGGAAACGGAGATCGCGAGGGCTGGGCTGAAGGACCGTTTTCATCTCGTCGGTTTCGATGGAGGACGTGCCGGGCTTCCTCAGCCAGCTCGACGTGTTCGTCCTGTCTTCGCGCTTCGAAGGCTTCCCGGTCGCGCTGGTCGAGGCCCTGGCTTCGGGAATGCCTGCGATCGCGACGCCCGTCGGGGGCGTGCAGGAAATGCTCGGCAGCCGACGGCGGCCTGATCGTGGCGCCCGAGTCCGAGGACGGGCTCGCCGCGGCGATGCGCGAGATGTGAGTCTCCGGCAGCGCGGGCGGCCTTCGCGGCCCGCGGGCCGGCGATCGCCGGCGTTTCTCGATCGAACGGATCGGCCGAGCAGTTCGCGGCGATCTACGAACGTCTTCTCGACACGGCCGCGCGGCCCGCGCGAAATACCCGAAGAAGGTGAACCAACGATGAGCTCTTCCGTCCAAACCCAAGACCGAGATCCCGACCATCGTCATCCGTGCCGAGCGAGGGCTGGATCGCCCTGAAGCTGCGCGAGCTCTGGGAGTATCGCGAGCTGCTCTACTTCCTCGTCTGGCGCGACATCAAGGTCCGCTACAAGCAGACGGCGCTCGGGGCCGCCTGGGCGATCATCCAGCCGTTCTTCTCGATGGTCGTCTTCAGCCTGTTCTTCGGCAAGCTCGCGAAGATGCCCTCCGACGGGATCCCGTATCCGATCTTCGCGTTCGCGGCGCTGGTGCCGTGGACGTTCTTCGCCAACGGGCTCGCGCAGTCGGCCAACAGCCTCGTCGACAGCGCGAACCTGATCAAGAAGGTCTACTTCCCGCGCCTGACGATCCCGATCGCCAACGTTCTCGTCGGGCCTCGTGGACTTCTGCGCTCGCTTTCGCTGGTGCTGCTCGGGATGATGCTCTGGTACGGCGTCGATGCCGACCGGCGCGTGATCTTGGTTCTGCCGCTGTTCCTGCTGCTGGCGCTTCGTCACCGCGCTCGGCGTCGGGCTCTGGCTCTCGGTCGCTGAACGTCGAGTACCGCGACGTGCGCTACACGATTCCGTTCCTGACGCAGTTCTGGATGTTCGCCACGCCGATCGTCTATCCCGAGCAGCCTGCTGAAGGAGCCGTGGCGCACGGTCTACGGGTTGAACCCGATGGTCGGCGTGGTGGAAGGATTCCGCTGGGCGCTGCTCGGAACGAAGACGGCTCCGGGCCCGATGATCGCGGTGTCGGCCGGCGCGGCGATCGCCCTCCTCGTGGGCGGAGCGTTCTACTTCCGCCGCATGGAAAAGACGTTTCGCGGACGTGGTCTGAGGACGGTCGCCGATGCCGCGATCCGCGTCGAGGCGCTCGGCAAGCGATACCGGATCGGCGAGCGGGCAAGCCGCTACAAGTCCCTGCGCGACAGTCCTGACGCAGGCCGCGACCCGGCGCCGTGCGCGCGCTGGGCGACTCTGCGTCGGCCGAGCCGCCGAAGGGCGGCGACCCGAGACGATCTGGGCGCTCCACGACGTCTCCTTCGAGGTCGGCCCGGGGAGGTCGTCGGCATCATCGGCCGCAACGGCGCGGGCAAGAGCACCCTGCTGAAGATCCTCTCGCGGATCACCGAGCCGACGACGGGCGTGGCCGAGATCCACGGCCGCGTCGGCTCGCTGCTCGAGGTCGGCACCGGATTCCACCCGGAGCTGACGGGCGCGAGAACATCTACTTGAACGGCGCGATCCTCGGCATGCGCCGGCGCGAGATCGACCGCAAGTTCGACGAGATCGTGGCCTTCGCGGGAGTCGAGAAGTTCATCGACACGCCCGTCAAGCACTACTCCTCGGGCATGTACCTGCGGCTGGCCTTCTCGCGTCGCCGCGCACCTGGAGCCCGAGATCCTGCTGGTGGACGAGGTGCTGGCGGTCGGCGACGCCGACCTTCCAGCGCAAGTGCCTCGAGAAGATGGAGGACGTCGGCCAGCCAGGGCCGGACCGTTCTCTTCGTGTCGCACAACATGCCCGCGATCACGCGTCTCTGCAGCCGGACGATCCTGCTCGACGCGGGCGGGGTCGCCGCGGACGGGCCGTCGCACCAGGTCGTGAGCGCGTACTTGAGCTCCGACATCGGGACGACGGCCGGCGCGCGAGTGGCCGGACCCCGCCGCGCGCGCCGGGGAGCAACGCCGCCCGGCTGCGCGCCGTCCGCATCGTCGGACGAAGACGGCCGCGTCGACGGAGTCCATCGACATCCGCATGCCGGTCGGCATCGAGATGACGTTCGACGTGCTCGAGCAGGGCTGGGTGCTCTCGCCGATCTACGACTTCTTCAATGACGAGGGCTTCTGCGTCTTCGGCGCGATCGACCACGATCCCGAATGGAAGGGGCGCCCGCGCCCGGCGGGCCGCTACGTCACGACCGCCTGGGTTCCCGGAAACCTCTTACGGAGGGACCTGTGATCGTCAACGCGGAGCTGTTGACGATCGCATCCGATGATGCAGCACTACCACGAACGCCACGCGGTCGCTTTCCAGGTCGTCGACAGCCGGACGGAGACTCGGCGCGCGGCGACTGCGGGGGCGCGTGGCCGGGCGCGATGCGGCCGATGCTGACTGGGCGGACGCGATTCGAGCCGCCGGCCGTTGCGCCGGCGAGAAGGCGGAGCCAATCGATGTTCGGTAGCGGCCGTGCCGAGCTGGACGCCGGCGCGCGGCCTCTCGGGCTGGAAATGGTGCGCGGAGCCGTGCGGCGCCGCGGCGTCCGCGTTTTCCGCTACCACGGCGTCGTCGAAGAGGCGGCGATGCCGTGCTCGACCGCAACCAGCCGCCTCTCGAGAATCTTCCGCGCCCAGATGGATTACCTGCGCCGGTTCCGGGTGATCGGCGTCGGACGAGCTCATGGACGAGCTGGACCGTCCGCGCGAGGCTGCCTCGGGCCGCGGCCATGGTGACGTTCGACGACGGGTTCCCAACAATCTCGCGTCGCGGAGGTCATGGCGTCCCGGCGGATTCCCTGGTCGCTCTTCGTCTCCGTCGGGCGAGATCGGCGCGAACGCGCGACGATGTGGGCGTCGAGAGTGTCTCGCTCCTGATCCTGCACGGCGCGCCGAGCAGCGTCGAGGCGCTCGGCGCGGATCGTGGCAGCCTCGAAGCGCGCGCGGAGCGAGAAGGACTCTCCGGGAGCTGCGGGCGCGCCTGAAGGCGGTGCCGGCGCCCGAACGGGTCGAGACAGGAGGCCATGGAGCAGATGCGCGGCCAGTTCCCGGCCGGCGAGATCGGAACGTCTGCTCGAGAGAGTTCCCGTCGCTGCGCATGCTCACGTGGGAGGAGCTTCGAGAGCTGGCGAACGCGGGCGTCGAGATCGGCAGCCACGGCGTCCATCACGAGATCTCACCACGCGCAACCAGCCCGCCGGCCTGACCGGGTGCGCGAGCTCGTGCGCGTCCCGGCAGGAGCTGGAATCGCGCCTGTCGCGGCCCTGCCGGTCGTTCGCGTACCCGAACGGAACTTCGTGCCGGACGTCGCCCGCAGGAGCTGGCGGCGCCGGCTATGAGGCCGCGTTCACGACGGAGGCGGGGGCGCTCGAAGACGGGTCCGGCGCTCGACGGTTTCTGCTGCCTCGCCTGTCGGCGCTCGGACGTCGCTCGAGGACTTCGTGCGCGCCTTCTGGTGGCAGGAGAGGCCCGAGGCGGCCGGCCCCGCGCGCGGCAGCCGGCGCGCCTCGGAGGCGTAGGCGTCATGTGCGGAATCGCCGGGATCTGGACCGGAGACGAGAGCGGCGGGCCGGCCCGGGTTCGGCGACGCCGATCCGGCGGATGACGCGATCTGCTGATCCGCCGCGGACCCGACGACGAAGGGCACTGGTCGGATCCCGCGGGGCACGCTCCGGTTCGGCTTCCGCCGGCTCGCGATCATCGACCCGTCGCCCGCCGGGCACCAGCCGATGGTCTCCGGCCGACGGCCGCTCGGTCGCTGATGATGAACGGCGAGATCTACAACTTCCAGGAGCTCGGCCGGGAGCTCGAGAGAGCGCGGCGTCGTCTTTCGCTCGAAGTCCGACACGGAAGTCCTGCTCGAGGGCGCTGAACCGGTGGGGCATCGACGATGGTGCCGCGGTTGAACGGAATGTTCGCGTTCGCCTGGTACCGTCCGGCGAAAGCGACGCTGACGCTCGTACGGGACCACGCGGGAATCAAGCCGCTCTACTACTTCGCGCCCGCCGACGGTCCGGGACTCGCGTTCGGTTCCCAGTTCAACGTCCTGCTGCAGACGCCCTGGGGCGATCCGGGCACCGGTGCGGCAGGACGTTCTCGCGCTCTATCTGCGGCTGCACCACATCCCGCCGCCGTTCGGTCTGCTCGCGAACACGCACCAGCTCGAGCCGGGCCACTTTCTGCGCGGCGCGCCGCGGAGCGCGGCATCGAGCAGCAGGCGTGGTGGAAGCTGCCGCGGCACGTCCGAGCCGGACCTGACCGGCGCGACGCCGCGCTCGAGGCGCTCGAGCGAGGTCCTCGATCGCGCGGTGCGGCGCCAGCGCATCGCCGACGTGCCGCTCGGCGTGTTCCTCTCGGGCGGCGTGGACTCGCCGCTCGTCACGGCCGTCGCGCGGCGTCAGACGGGCCCGGATCTGAAGGCGTTCACGATCGGAAGCCCCGGCTGGGCGCAGGACGAGTCCGACGGATGCGCGCGGCTTACGGCGCGCAGGCTCGGACGTGGACTTCCATCTCCACCCCGTCTCGGGCGACGAGGCGCTGGCGACGATCGCGGCAGGTGCAGAAGGCCCAGCACGAGCCCTTCGCCGACTTCTCGATCCTGCCGACGATGCTCGTGAGCCGGTTCGCCCGGCGGGAGGTGACCGTCTCGCTGAGCGGCGACGGCGGCGACGAGCTCTTCTTCGGGTACGAGCGGCCGCTGTCGCTGCTGCGCAGCGGCGGCCTTTTCCGCTGGCCGCGGCCGGTCCGGGCCGCGGCTACGGCGCGGGCCGGCTCGGCATCGGGCCGCGCCGCGTCGGACGCGATCGTCGCGCGGGACCCGGGCGACTATTACTTCGAGCGTGAACTCGCGCCTCGAAGCGGGAGCGACCTCCGCCGTGCTGGCGCCGGGTCTCGGCGCGCCTGCCCGCGGACTTCCGTCTCTACGACTTCGAGGGCTTCCGGGGCCGCGCGATCTCGCGAACTTCTCGCGCACGTCGAGTTCTACGGCCAGCTCCAACGGGGCCTGAAGAAGGTCGACATGGCCTCGATGCACCAGAGCCTCGAGGTGCGCGTTCCGCTGCTGGATCGCGAGGTCATCGACGCTGTCCCTGCGCATCGATCCGTTCGCCTGCATGCGTGAACGGGACGCGCAAGGCGCCGCTGCGGGAGCTGCTCGCCCGGTCCGTGCCGGCCGGAGACGATCCCGAAACCCAAGCGCGGTTTCGCGGTGCCGCTCGGAGTCCTGGCTCCGCGGTCCGTTGCGGCCGCTCGTCGAGGAGACGCTCTTCGCCGGGGATCTCTACCCGGCGGGCGTGTTCGACCGCGGCGCCGCTCCGGAAGTACTGGGACGGGCATCGTCGGACGGCGACGACCGCAAGTGGGGGATCTGGACGCTGCTGTCGCTTCAGCTGGTGGGCGCGCGGGCCACGGGCGGGCCGTTGCCGCGGCGGCATGAACAGCTCCGACTCCGATCCTGTTCACGATTCCGAACTTCACGACGGCCGGGTCCGGAGGCGCGATGCTGAACATCGTCGAGCGGCTCGACCGCCGGCGCTTCGCTCCCTCGATCTGCGTGCTGCAGCCCGGCGGGGATCTGGAATCCGAGATCGAGCGGCTCGGGATCCCGTACCTGTGCGCCAGCGTTCGCGGTTCCCGCGCGGCCTCTCGCGACGTTCGCCCTGCGCGTGCCGCGCAGCGGCCGCCGTTTCGCGGCCGCGCGCTTCGCTCTCTGGCACTCCTTTCACTACCTCGACGACTACACCGAACCGCTGGTCGCGCGCATGGCGGGGCACGCGGTCCTGGATCTACACGAAGAAGAACATGAACTGGAACGCAGGTCGCTCGTGGTACTGCGGCGCTTCTGGCGACGCGCGTCGCCGCGCAGAACACCGACATGATGCGCGATTTCTTCGCTCCCGCGGCGCTTCGCCGCAACGCGTCCGTCTCGTGCCCCGAGGCGTGGACACGGAGCGATTCTCGCCGGACCGGCCGTCCCGCCTCGGGCTGCGCGCCGAGCGGAAAGTGTCGCCGTCGGCGACCGTCGTGGGATGCGTGGCGCAGCTGATGCCGGTGAAGAATCAGGAGATCCTCATTCGCGCCGTCGCGCAGGTTCCCGACACGGTGTTGTGGCTGGCCGGCCGGGAAGACGACCCGAACTACGTCTCCGGTCTGCGGCGTCTGGTCGCCGAGCTGTCGCTCGCGGACCGCGTGACGTTCTTCGGCGACATCCAGGACGTTCCGTCCTTTCTATCGGAGATCGACGTCTTCGTGCTTCCGACCCGCGCGGAAGGGCGGATGGAGGGGTGCCCGGTGGCGCTGCTGGAGGCGATGGCGAGCGGGCGGGCGTGCGTGGCGACGGATATCCCGGGCTCGCGAGACATCGTGGAGCCGGGGCGGAGCGGCGTCCTCGTGCCCCGCCGGCGACGCCGACGCTCTCGCGGAGGCGATCCACCGGCTCGCGGAGGATCCGCCGGGGCGCCGCGCCCTCGGCGAGGCGGCGCGCCGCCGCGTCGTGGAGAAATACTCGATCGAGCGCGAGGTGGAGGCCCACGAGTCCCTGTACGACGAGATCCTCGGCGCGCCTCGATGGGGAGCGCCGCATGATCGACGGCCGCGCGGGTATTCGCGTGCGGTCCGATGCGGCGCGCGGAGGCCGCGGCGCGCGCCTCCGGGAAGGTGCGGCGACCTTCTGGTGACGTTCGGCGAGGACGCTTCGAACCTGGCACCGAGGCGGCCGGGCGAGGGCGGATGGACGCTCTCGCACGGCGTCTGGCAGACGCCTCCCTCGGCGGGTGGACGCGGGTATCCGCTGCAAAGGCTGGATGCCCCGCCGTGGAAGATGTGGATCCTGGGCGACGTGGCGCCGCCGGAGGGCCGGGACATCCCGGGATTCGTCGAGGACGTCGCGCGCGGCGCGGCACCGGCGGATCAGCTCAACGGGCACCTCCTGCTCCTCGGATGGAACGCGCGCGACGAGCAGTGGCACGTCTGGACCGACCGTTTCGGAACCGTCCACGCCTACGTCGGGCGGCGAACGGCTCGCGGCGGCGCTCGGCACGTTCTTCCCTGCGGTCGCCGTCGGCGGCCTCGCGCCGGCGGCTCGACTGGCCCGCGCTCGCCGGCTTCTTCGCGTGCGGCTTCTTCCCGGCGGACCGCACGTTCTTCGACGACGTGCGGATTCTGCGCCCGGCTACGCACGCGGTGTTCGACGGCTTCCGGCGGGCTCGTCGCGCGAGGAGCGGTACTGGAACTGGCGCACGAGCCGGACCCGCGGCGCTCGCTACGAGGAGACGGTGGACGAGTTCGGCGAGACTGCTCCACCGCGTCCTCGACGACGCAGGCCGCGCGCGGCAGGATCGCCGTCCCGATCTCGGGCGGCCTCGACTCGCGGACGACGGTCGCGGCGCTGACGCGCGGCGGGCGCGCCGGCGCGGGACCGACGCTCTGGTCCTACTCGTACGGCTATGCGGACGGATCGATCGAGACGCGCGATCGCGCCGCCAGCGTCGCGGCGGCCCGCGGGCCTGCCGTTCGAGTCGCTGACGGTCGGGCCGTACCTCTTCGACCGCCTGGGAGCCGTGCTCGCCTGCGTCGAAGGCTTCCAGGACGTCACCCAGTCGCGGCAGGCGACCGTGCGCCGATCTGCTCGCGGCCAGGAGCCGACGCCGTGATCGCCGCGCACTGGGGAGACGTCTGGCTCGACGACATGGGGCTCGCGGACGGCGCGGCGCGACGCGGACGCCGGTGCTCGAGCACGCGTTCGCGAAGATCGCCAAGCGCGGCCGGCGCTGGCTTCTCGACGAGATCGCCGCGCCGCGCCTCGGGCGAGTCGCCCGATCGGCGCTCGCGCGGGCAGGTCGTCCGAAGCGAGCTCGAGCGGCTGTCTCGGGCATCGAGGACGCCGACTTTCGCGTCAAGGCGTTCAAGACCGAGCAGTGGTCGTTTCGCTGGACGCTCGCGAGCATGCGGATGTACCAGGCGGGGCGTTTTCCCGCGGCTTCCGTTCTACGACACGCGGCTGTCCGACTTCTTCGCGACCGTGCCGACGCGAGTTCGTCGCGGGACGGCGGCTCCAGATCGACTACCTCAAGCGCTTCGCGCCGGACCTCGCGCGGATCCCGTGGCAGGCCTACGACACGAACCTCTACCGGTATCCGCTACTTCGATTCCTGGCTGCTGCTGCCGAGCCGGCGCGTCAAGAAGGCGCTGCGCGCTCTGGCGGCGGAAGCCGGCGCCCCGAGCGCAACTGGGAGGTCCAGTTCTCGGGGCGCGGGGGCGCAGGCGCCTCGAGCGCGCGCTGCTGGCGCCCGGATCGCGAATGCACGAGCTCGTGCCGCCGGCCGCGCGTCGCGGTCGGCTGCTCGACGCGTTCTTCGCGGACGCCCCTCGAGGAGGGCCGGGGCTACACCGTCTCGATGCTGCTGACGCTTCGCGTCGTGGCTGGAGGCCTATGGCTGAGAAGACAGCCGCTCCGACTGCTCGTCGTCGGGAGCTCCTGGCCGCCGCAGACGTTTCTCGGCCGCCTGATGCGGGGCCTCGCCGCATCGGGCGTCGAGTGTGCGCTCGCCTTCGTCGAAGAGCCCGACCAGGACTGGTTCTTCCGGTCGGGCCTGCAGACGTTCCGGACCCGGAGCCTGGGAGGGTCCGCGGATCCTGCGGCTCCTCCGTCTGGGTCGCCTGGCTGGCCTGGGGGCGCTGCTGCGCTCGCCCCGCGACCTTCCGGCGGTTCCTGCGCGTCGCGCCGGGCGGAGCATCCTACGGCGACGCCTCCGGACGCTGAACCGGCTCCTGCCCTTCGCCGGCGTTCCCTACGACGTGCTCTACTTTCCCTGGAACTCCGCGGCGATCGACTTCCTCCCTCTCTTCGAACTGGGCATGCCCGTTCTCGTGAGCTGCCGCGGGTTCGCAGGTCAACGTCGCGCCCCACCATCCCGGCCGCGGGAGTCGCGCAGGCCTGCCGGCGACGTTCGACCGGGCCGCGGCGATTCACTGCATCTCGAGCGCGATCGAGCGGGAGGCGCAGCGGTTCGGGCTCGACATCGGCGCAAGGCCCGGGTCATCCATCCGGGAATCGACCCGGAGTTCTTCAGTCCCGCGCGACGTCCGGCGAGCCTCGCCGATGCTGCGGATCATCACCGTCGGCTCTCTCGTCTGGGTCAAGGGTGACGACGTACGCGCTCCAGGCCATCCGCCATGTGGTCGACCGGGGCATTCCGGTCACGTCTCACGCTCGTGGGCGACGGGCCCGAGCGCCAGCGGATGCTCTATACGATCGACGACCTGGCCCTCCACGAGCACGTCGAGCTGCTCGGCCGGCTGCCGCCCGTGGCGGTCCGCGACCGAGCTGCGCGCAGTCCGACATCTTCATCCTTCCGAGCCTGAGCCGAGGGGTTCTGCAATGCGGCCATCGAGGCGATGGGCTGCGGGCTTCCGGTCGTGATGACCAACTGCGGGGGCGTGCTCGAGGGCGTCGACCGACGGCGTCGAGGGCTTCATCGTCCCGTGCGGGACCCCGAGGCGATGGCGGACGGCCATCGCTACGGCTGGCGCGGGATCCCGGACTGCGCGCCGACGATGGGCCGGGCCGGCGCGCCCGGGTCATCCGGGACTTCACCGTGAACGCCACGTGCGCGAGTTCGTGGACCTGCTCGAGGAGATGCGGGCAGTGCCGGGTCGCGTAGCCCTCGTCGTGCCCGCGTTTCCGCGCGCTGTCGGAGACCTTCATCGTCAGCAAGTTCCTGGGCCTGCTCGAGCGCGGCTGGGACGTGCACGTCGTCTGCGACAGGAGCGATGACGAAGGACTGGGAGCTGTTTCCGCAGCTCGCGGCACGTCCGTCGGCTCCGCCGGCGGGTTCACGTGCACCTGGCCGCTCCGAGCCCGCACTGGAAAGCCGTCGCTGCTCCTGCCGCTGGCCGTCCTCGCAGTGCTGTCCAGACGCCGTCCGCTGCGCACGCTCCGCTACCTGTGGAAGGGAGTCAGGCGTTTCGGCGCTTCGAGACGGCTGCGGACGCCTCTATCTCGACGCGGACCTGGTGCGGCTGTCTCCCGACATCTCTCCACTTCGAGTTCGGCGCCCTGGCGCCCGATCGCATGTATCTGCGGAGCTTCTCGGCTGCCCGATCGTCGTCAGCTTCCGCGGCTACGACCTGAACTACGTCGGACTGGACGAGCCCGACTACTACGCTCGCCGTCTGGTCGCGGGCGGCCGGCTCTCCACTTTCTCGGCGAAGACCTCTGGCGCCGGGCGCGGCGGCGGGGATGTCCGCCCGACAAGACTGCTTCCACGTCCTGATCCCGCCCGGCGATCGACACGGAGTTCTTCGCGCCCCGCTCCGGGGCGCCGGCGCCGACGCGAGGGCGAGCGCCCGCTCCGCATCCTGAGCGTGGGCCGGCTGGAGTGGAAGAAGGGTTACGAGGACGCGCTCGTGGCCGTGCGCAAGCTCGCTCGATCGCGGGATGCCGCTGCGAGTACCGAATCGTCGGCGACGGCGACTTTCTCGGCGCCCTGGGCTTCGCGCGTCATCGCTCGGGTCTGGAAGGCGGCGTGACGTTCCTCGGGGCGGTCTCCGCGAGCCGACGTCCGCGCGGAGATGGAGAGAGCGGACGTTTTTCTCCACGCCGCGGTGTCCGAGGGGTTCTGCAACGCCGTGCTCGAGGCCCAGTCGATGGAGCTTCCCGTGGTCTGCACCGACGCCGACGGGCTTTCGCGAGAACGTGGCGGACGGCGAGACGGGTTTCGTCGTCCCGCGGCGCGACCCCTCCGCGATGGCCGCGAAGCTCGAGGTCCTGGCCCGCGATCCGGCGCTCGCGAGACGGATGGGCGAGGCTGGCCGGCGGCGCGTCCGGAACCGGTTCCGTCTCGCGGATCAACTCGACCGCTGGGAGAAGTTCTACAGCGACGTCCTCGCGCGCGGGGCCTCGAACCCCGTTGCGTCCGAGCACGAAGCCCAGTACGCGGAGGAGTCCCGATCGCACGAGACGGCGATTCCCGTCGCCGTGGGCCAGGGAGAGGACGGCGGATGAGCGCCGGAATCACGCTCGTTTGGATCGGCGGCGGGGAGCCGCCGCCCTGGCCGAAGGGCCCGACCCTCCGCAGTGAGGCGTCTCCGTCCGCCCTGGCCGAAACCATCGAGAGGGAGCTGCCGCGTTCGCAGACCGAAGCCTGGCTCTTCTGGGACCGCCGCCTCGGCGCTCCCGATCCGGCGCGCGCGGAAAAGGCGTTGTCCCGGCCGGGAGACCTGTGGCATGCCGGCCTGCGTCTCGGCATGGCGGGCCTGCCTCGCGGGATCGACCACGTCGCTCCGACCTGGATGCTCAATCGGGATCCCGATCCCTCCATCGAGGCGACCTCCTGGCGCGTCTCGATGGGCGCGTGCCTGGTGCGATCCGACGTGCTGCGCCGGCTGGGCGGGCTGCGTCCCGAGTTTCGAACGCTTGCCGCGTCCGGACTCGAGTTCGGCCATCGCGCCATCGGATCGGGAGCGCTGGCGCGCCACCTGCCCTGGTTGATCGGCGACGCCGCGCGCGCGTTCGAAATTCCGAAGATTCCGATCGAGGACGAGCTGCGCTTCCTGCATCATCGCTTCGGCGGCCGGTGGACGCGATGGTCCGTCTTTCGCACGGCGTGCGGGGCTCCATGGCGAACGCCCGGGCTTCTGGCCGTTCTCCGGCGCGTGCTTCGGGAGGGACGTCCTCCAGCGCCACCTCCTCTGCGGGAAGGACCGGGAGCGTTGGGCGGTCCGCGAGCTGCCGGGTCCGTCACCGTGTTGATCCCGACCGTCGATCGCTATCCCTACCTCGAGACGCTTCTGGAGCAGCTGCGCTCCCAGACCGTTCCGCCGCTGGAGATCGTGATCGTCGATCAGACTCGGAAGGATCGGCGCCGCACGGATCTCGCCGCCCGATTCCCGGATCTTCCGATCCGCGTCTTCGCGCTGGATCGGGCCGGCCAGTGCTCCTCGCGCAACACCGGGATCGAGGCCTCGCGCGGCGACTTCCTCCTCTTTCTCGACGACGATGACGAAGTGCCGCCCGACTTGATCGAGAGGCACCTGGAAGCGCTCGAGGCCGTCGGCAGCGAAGTCTCCTCCGGTGTTGCGGAAGAGACCGGCGCCCCTCTCCCGGAGGCCTTCAAGCGGACCCGGACGAGCGACGTCTTCCCGACGAACAACTCACTGATTCGCAAGAGCATCCTGGCCGGATCGGGCCTCTTCGACCTGGCCTACGACCGCGGTGCGCGTGCGGACGCGGACCTCGGCATGCGAATCTATCTGGCGGGAAACCTGATGGTCCTCAACTCCGACATCCGCGTGCTGCACCACCACGCGCCCAGCGGCGGCCTCCGAACCCACGGGGCCCGCGTCATCACGTACGCGAGCAGCCGGAACCGCCTCCTGCACCGACATCTTCCGACGACGACGGAGCTCTATCTCGACCGCCGCTACTTTTCGAAGCGTCAGGTGTCCGAGGCGATCTGGCTGTCGTTGCTCGGCACTTTCAGCGTGCGCGGCTCGGCACCGCGCCGGGCCGCGAAAGCCGCGCTGGCCGTTCTTCTCCTCCCACACACTCTTTGGGTCATGCGCAAGCACGGCCGGCGCGCGGCGGAGCTGCTTCGCGACCATCCGCGGATTCCGCGATACACGGCGGCCGATCCCATCTCCAAAGTGGTGTGATGCGACTTCTTCTGATCTCCAGCGAGTTCCCGCCCGGACCCGGCGGCATCGGGACCCATGCGTACGAGCTCGCGCGGGGCCTGGCCGCGCGCGGCTGGGAGCCCGCGGTCCTCACGTCTCAGGACTACGCGATGACCGAGGAAATCGACCGGTTCAACGCGGCGCAGCCCTTTTCGATCGCTCGATTTCGATCGATCGCCGCGACGCCACTCGAGGCTCTTTACCGCGAGGCCGTGCTCAGCAGGTGGATCCGCGAGTTCCGTCCCGCGATCCTGCTCGCATCGGGCAGCCGCTCGGTGGTGCTTGCCGCCTGCCGCTGGCGGGGAAGAGGGCTTCCGTGGATCGCCATCGGCCATGGCACGGAATTCGGGCCGAAAAGGGGAAGCGAGGCTCGGGCCCTGCGCTGGGCTTTCGGCCAGGCGAGTTCGGTCGTCTGCGTCAGCGAGTTCACGCGCCGTGGAATGCGCGAGGCCGGGATCCGGCCGCGCCGGGAAGCCGTGATCCCCAACGGCGCCGATCGCGAGCGGTTCCGCCGGCTTCCTCCCGACGAGGCGCGTGCGATCCGCCGTGATCTCGGGCTGGAGGATGCGCGGATCCTGATCACGGTCGGCAACGTCACGGAGCGCAAGGGCCAGGACGTCGTCGTCCGTGCGCTTCCGGCGGTCGTCCGCGCGGATCCGCGGACACACTACGTCGTGGTGGGGCTTCCGACGCGCGGCGAAGTCCTGCTCGAGCTGGCGAAGAGCCTCGGCGTCGCGGACCGGGTCCATGTCCTCGGCCGCGTCGGTCTCGATCGAGTTCCGAAGCTGCTCAACGCCGCCGACGTCTTCGTCATGACCAGCCGCAGGACAGGTGACGGCGACGTCGAAGGCTACGGGATCGCCGCGGTCGAGGCCGCTCTCTGCGGGCTTCCCTCGGTCGTGGCCGGAGGCTCCGGCCTCGCCGAGGCCGTCGCCGACCAGGAGACGGGGATCGTCGTGCCTCCGGAGGATCCGGAGGCGACCGCGCGCGCCGTCCTCTCGCTCCTGCAGAACGAGGAGGCGCGCCGGGCGATGGGAGAGCGCGCGGCGCGGCGCGCCTTGGAACACCAGACCTGGGAGCACTGTGTCGCCCGGTACGACGAAGTGCTCCGCGGGCTGTCGGTCGCCTCGAACTCGGCCGGGTCCTCGCTCGGACGGAGGGTGGCCCTCTGAGGCAAATCCCCATGCGGCTGCTCGTGATTTCTCACACGGAACACTTTCGGCGCGACGGACAGATCGTCGGCTGGGGGCCCACCGTTCGGGAGCTCGGGCGGCTGGCCCGTCTTTTCGATGAGCTCGTTCATGTGGCGCCCCTGCACGACGAGCCGGCTCCGGCCAGCGCCCTTCCGTACGAAGCGTCCAACGTGACCTTCGTGCCGGTCCCGCCCGCGGGAGGCGAGGGCGTCGGCGCGAAGGTCGGCATTCTCCGCGCGTGGCCCGGCTACCTCCGCGTCCTTCTCCGGGAACTCAAGCGGTGCGACGTCGTGCACGTCCGTTGCCCGTCGAACATAGGCCTGTTGACGATTCTGCTGCTGGCCCTGCGGCGGACGCCGAGGCGCCGCTGGATCAAATACGCCGGCAACTGGAGGCCGAGCGCCGCCGAAGCGCCGTCCTACGCGATCCAGCGCTGGCTGCTCGCGCGCGGCGTGGCGCGCGCGGTCGTGACCGTGAATGGCCGCTGGCCGGGCCACGCGCCGCACGTGCATCCGTTCCTGAATCCGTGCCTGACCGACGAAGAGCTCCGCGAAGGGGCGCTCGTCGGTGCGGAGAAGCGCCTCGACGCTCCCGTCCGCCTGCTGTTCGTCGGGAGGATCGAGGAGTCCAAGGGATGCGGTCGCGCGCTGGACGTGGTCGAGAGGCTCCGTCAAAAGGGGCTCGACGTTCGGCTGGACCTCGTCGGAGACGGAGCCGATCGCGCCGCTCTGGCCTCGCGCATCGCGTCGGCCGGCCTCTCCTCGAGCGTCCGCCTGCTCGGGTGGGTGGCACGCCCGTCGCTCAACGCGCTTTATCGCGACGCGCACATCCTCCTCTTCCCGTCCTCTTCCAGCGAGGGATGGCCCAAGGTATTGAGCGAGGGTATGGCGTATGGTGTGGTTCCGGTGGCGAGCACGGTGAGCAGCATTCCGCAGTACCTGGAGCAGTTTCGATCCGGCCGGGCGATCGATCCGATGGATCTCGACGGGTTCGAGGCTGCCGTTTCGGGATATGTCCGGGAGCCGCGACGGTGGAAGGAAGAGTCCGCGCATGCGATGAAGGCCGCGGCGGGGTTCTCCTACGAGAGCTATCTCTCGGCCGTACGCGGGCTCTTCGATCTGGAGGCCGCATGAGCGCGCGCGCATTGCCGGCGGCGGGAGTCGTCGCCCGTCCGGCCCTGGGAAACCTGGGAAAGTACGACTGGGTCTGGCAACTGGGGTTCCTCGGGGCGCACGTCCCGCTCGGCATACTGATCCCGAAGGCCTCGGCGCAGGTCACCTGGCACGCCCGGCTGGCGTTCCTCCTCGGCGTCGCGCTGGCCCTGACGACCCGGCGCTGGGAGAGGGTGGCGTGTGTGGCGGCCTACATCTGCGCCGCCGATGTCTACTGGCGCATGCGGCGTGCGGATGTGCCGTGGGAGTTCTCGAAAATCGCCGTCGTTCTGATCTTCGCCATCGCCATCGTTCGCTTTGGCCGCTACCAGAAGACCATCCTTCCCGCCGTGTACCTCCTGCTCATGCTTCCCGCAGTCGCGTTGACTTTTCTGGCTCTCAATCCGGAAGACGCGCGCGAGGAGTTCAGCTTCAACATGTCCGGTCCCGTGTCGCTGGCCGTGTGCGCAATGTTCTTCTTCTCGATTCGAGTCTCTAAGCGCGAGATGAAGTGGATCCTGACATGTCTGGTCGCTCCTGCTGTGGCCATCGCCACCGTGGCCTCGGTAAACCTCGCGAAAGCCCAACAGTTCACCGACGAGGCATTCGGGAACGCGTCCAACCGGGCCGCGAGCGGCGGGTTCGGGCCCAACCAGGTCTCGGCGACCCTGGGCCTGGGCATTCTCTGCGTCTTCCTCATCATGGCCATAGGCGTGGGGAACATGATCGCTTCGGCGTCTCTGGTGCTCCTGACCATCTTTCTCATTCGCCAGTGCGCCATCACATTCTCGCGGGGAGGCCTCTGGATGGCCGCCGCCGGAATCCTGAGCGCGGCCTTCTATCTCGCGCGCGACAAGAAAACGCGAATGCGACTCCTCGGGGTCGCGGTCATCGTCGCGCCATTGCTGGTGTTCGTCATCTGGCCGAGGCTCGAGGAGATGACCGCCGGCAAGATCGGGGACCGCTTCGCGAACACGGACTCCACCGGTCGCGACCTGCTGGTGAAGGGAGATCTCCTCACGTGGTCGGAGAACCCCGTCCTGGGCGCCGGTCCGGGCATGGGCGGAAAAAATCGCCTGAAGTATTTCCATGCCGTCGCGGCGCACACCGAATACTCGCGAATGCTGGCGGACCACGGCATCCTGGGCCTGGCCGCGCTCTGCCTGATGGGCTGGATGGTCTTTCAAAACCTCTGGTATGCGCCGACGCGGCTGGATAAAGCCTTCACGGCCGCGATGCTGGCCTATGCCCTGCTCAACATGCTGGTGGACGGTATGCGGATCTCCGCGGTCGGCTTCACGTTCGGGCTCGCCGGAACGCGATTCTTGCTGCCGCGGCGTCGACCGGCTCCCGCCCCGAAAACCGTGCGGGAAATGGCGGGAGTGCCCCAGCCCACGTGAGGATGTCTGCAGCCACGCCGAAGCCGGCGCTGCTATTCATCGGAAACTTCCTGTCGCATTCCGGAGCCAGCCGCGGCGTGTGCGAGGAATTAGTCGGGCATCTTCGCGGTGCGGGCTGGAGTGTCGGGGCCGCCTCGGCGAAGGCGGCAAAGCTGCCTCGAATGCTCGAGATGCTGGGCGCCGTCTGGCGCGGCCGCCGGTACGACGACGTCGTCCACGTGGACGTCTTGAGCGGCCATGCGTTTCTGTGGGCGGCCGCCGTCGTCGGAATGCTGCGATCCCTCGGCAAGCCCCACATCCTGACGCTTCACGGAGGAGCCTTGCCGGAATTCGCCGCTCGCTGGCCCGGGGCCGTGCGCTGGCTGCTGTCCGGCGCCAACACCGTGACCGTTCCCTCCGAGTACCTCCGGCGGGAGATGGAACGCTATCGCTCCGACCTCTTTCTGCTGCCCAATCCCCTGAGCATCGGCGCCTATCCGTTCCGCAAGCGGGACCGCGCTCGCCCGCGGTTGGTCTGGCTGCGCGCCTTCCACGAAACGTACAATCCGTCGCTGGCCCCGCGCGTGCTCGCTCTACTCTCGCAGACCCATCCCGACATCCAGCTGACCATGATCGGCCCCGACCGGGGAGACGGAAGCCTCGACCGGACGAGAGCTGAAGCCCGGGAGCTGGGCGTGGAGGAGCGCGTTCGCTTCGTGAACCAGATTCCCAAGGCCGAAGTGGGGGAGAACCTCGCTCGCGCCGACGTCTTCATCAACACCACGAACTTCGACAATGCCCCGGTCAGCGTCCTCGAAGCGCTCGCCTGCGGGCTCTGCGTCGTCTCGACCAGAGTGGGCGGAATTCCCGACCTCGTCCGCGACGGCGAGGAAGCCCTCCTCGTCCCGCCGGACGATGCGGAGGCCATGGCCGCCGCGGTGCACCGCGTGCTCTCCGAGCCGGCGCTTGCGGAGCAGCTCTCCGCGAGAGGCCGCGCGAGGGCCGAGAAGGCGGACTGGTCGGTCGTGCTCCCTCAATGGGAAGGCCTCTTCGCGGCGGCGTCGCGAAAGGAGGTCCCGCGGCCTTGTTGATGGACCTGTACCGGAGGCTTCCGACACCGTTCCAAACGCTCGCGGCGGGGATCCGAGGGTACCAGCTCCAACGCCGCCGCTACGGCCGGGAGACCGAGGCTCTCGTGGAGCAGGCGCTCGAGCGGGACTCCTGGGACGCGGCACGCTGGAAACCGTACCGCGACGAGCGGCAGGCGTTCGTCCTGCATCACGCCGCGACGCGTGTGCCGTATTACCGAGATCAGTGGGCCCGGCGGCGGCGCGAGGGAGATCGGGCGTCCTGGGGGGTACTCGCCAACTGGCCGATCCTCTCCAAGCACGCGGTCCGCGAGACCCCGCGGGCGTTCATCGCCGAGGGCGCGGATCGCCAGTACGAGACCTCGACGAGCGGCACCACCGCCACGCCGCTTCGCCTCTTCCAGTCGCGCGAGACGCTCGTGGCCTGGTACGCGATCTTCGAGGCGCGCATCCGGCGCTGGCACGGCGTCAGTCTCCGCGACCGGTGGGCGCACCTGGGAGGACAGCGCGTCACGCCCGGGCCGCGGAACAAGCCGCCCTATTGGGTGTGGAACGCCGGGATGAACCAGCTCTACATGTCCACCTACCACATACGGCTCGACGCGGTGGACGCGTATCTCGAGGCGCTCCGCCGGTATCGCATCCGGTACCTGCTCGGTTACGCGTCCGCGCTCTACGCCCTCGCCGAGGCGGTTCGCGAACGGGGATTGGAAGCTCCGCAGATGGCGGTGGTGTTCAGCAACGCCGAGGCGTTCTACCCGTTTCAGCGCGAGGTTATTGCCGGGGTCTTTCGGTGTCCTGTCCGCGACACCTGGGGACAGGCGGAGATCGTCTCCGGAGGCAGCGAGTGTCCGGCCGGGTCGATGCACTTCTGGCCCGAGGTAGGGGAGACGGAGTGGCTCCGGGACAACGCGGACGAGCCGGTCCCGGCCGGAGAGCCGGGTCGCATGATCTCCACCGGCTTTCTCAATTCGGGCATGCCGCTGATTCGATACGACGGAGGGGACCGTTCCACCCCCGCCGAGCCCGGTGCCCGCTGTGCCTGCGGACGCGGCCTTCCGATCATTCGCTCGTTCGACGGCCGCCAGGCCGACATCATGCTGACTCCCGACGGAGTTCCGGTCGGCGGTCTGGACCTGATCTTCCACCCCGGCGTTCCGATGCGCCAGGGCCAGATCATCCAGGAGAGCCTGCTGCGCTTTCGGGTCAAGGTCGTCCCCGCGCCGGGGTTTGGGCCCCGGCATTCCGAGGAAATGTCTCGCGGAATTCGAAAGATCCTCGGCGACCAGGTCGAGGTCGTCGTCGAGACGGTCGAGTCGATTCCGCGCACGTCCGCCGGCAAGTTCGTCATCCAGGTGTCGCTCCTGAAGGACCGGGGCCGCATCTCCGGGTACCCGGAGCTGGCGCGGGGATTCGCGCGGTCGGACGGATGAAAATCGGAATCCTGACGCAGTACTACACGCCGGAGATGGGGGCTCCGCAGGCGAGGCTGTCGCATCTGGCGGCCCAGTTCGTCCGCAGAGGGCACGAAGTCTTCGTCTTGACGGCGATGCCGAACTATCCGACGGGGCGCATCTTCGAAGGCTATCGGGGGTTCTCGCGGCGGGAGAAACGCGACGGCGTTTCGGTGATCCGCTCGTGGATCTATCCGACGACGAAGGTCGGCCTGGTGCCGCGCCTGGGCTCGTACTTCTCGTTCGTTTTCTCCTCGCTTCTGGCCGGAGCCTCGGGACTGCCGCGACTGGACTACCTGCTGACCGAGAGCCCGCCTCTCTTTCTCGGCATCAGCGGCTACCTGCTCGCGAAACGGACGGGGGCCCGGTGGATCTTCAACGTCTCGGACCTCTGGCCCGAAACCGCCGTGGCCCTGGGCGCGGTGTCTCAGGGATGGGGGTTGAAGACGGCGCTCGCTCTGGAGGCGTTCTGCTACCGCAAGGCCTGGCTCGTCACCTGCCAGAGCCAGGAGATCCTGGAAGACATCCGCCGGCGCTTCCCGGACGTCCGCTCCTACCATCTGTCCAACGGAGTCGACACGTCGTTGTTCCGTCCCGAGTGCCGTTCCGATTCGGCGCGCGCCCGCCTCGCCAACGGCGGGGGAGGACGCGCCTGCATCGCGATGTACGCCGGCCTTCACGGGATCGCGCAGGGGCTCGACCAGGTCCTCGAGGCCGCGGCCCGGCTGACGGATCTGCCGTCGCTCGAGTTCGCCCTGGTGGGTGACGGTCCCGTCAAGAGCGCGCTGGTGGCAAGGAGCCGCGAGCTCGGCCTTTCGAACGTGCGATTCCTGGACGCCCGTCCCCGGGAGGAGATGCCGGGTCTCGTCGCGTCGGCCGACCTCGCGATCGTGCCTCTGAAGATGTCGCTGCCGGGAGCCGTCCCGTCGAAGATCTACGAGGCCATGGGCGCCGGCGTGCCGATCGTCCTGGTGGCGGCCGGCGAGGCTGCCGCGATCGTGGACCGCTCGCAGGCCGGGGTCCACGTGGCACCCGGAGACGTCCCGGGGCTCGCGGCCGCGATCCGCGGGCTCGCGGCGGATCCCGAGCGCCGGGCGAAGCTGGGCGCTGCCGGAAGAAGCGCGGCCGTGCGCGACTTCGACCGCGTCGGGATCGCCGACCGCTTCATCGATCATCTGGAGGGCGCCCTCGCGTGAAGATCCTGAGCGTCGTCGGGGCCCGGCCGAACTTCATGAAGATGGCGCCGGTCGTCGCGGAGATCCGTCGGCGCGGCGTCGCGCACGTCTTCGTCCACACCGGCCAGCACTACGACGGCAACATGTCCCGCGTGTTCTTCGACGAGCTCGGGATGCCCAAGCCCGACATCGACCTCGGGGTCGGATCCGATACGCAGGCTCGGCAGACGGCGAGGATCATGACGGCGTTCGAGGACGTCTGCCGCGAGCACCGCCCCGACCTCGTCCTCGTTGGCGGCGACGTCAACTCGACGGCGGCGGTCGCCCTCGTCGCCGCCAAGGAGGGGATCCCCCTCGGCCACGTGGAGTCGGGCCTGCGGTCTTTCGACCGGACGATGCCCGAGGAGATCAACCGCGTCGTGACCGACCACCTCTCCACGCATCTCTTCACGACCGAGGAGAGCGGCGAACGAGAACCTGGCCCGCGAGGGCATTGCCTCCGAACGCGTGTACCTCGTCGGCAACTGCATGGTGGACACGCTCGTCAAGCACGTCGCGGCGTCCGTCGAGCGGACGCCGTGGACCGCCATGGGGTTCGAGCCCGGAGGCTACGCGCTGCTGACCCTGCACCGCCCCTCGAACGTGGACTCCAGCGCCGCGCTCAAGCCGTTGATGGAATCGATCCGGGCCGTCTCCGAACGGATCCCCGTGCTGTTCCCGGTCCACCCGCGCACGCGCACGCGGCTGGAAGAGTCGGGGCTCGAGCTCGGCACGCGGATGCGCCTGTGCGATCCGCTGCCCTACATGACGTTCCTCGGACTGATGGCGAAGGCGCGCCTCGTTCTCACCGACTCGGGAGGAATCCAGGAAGAAACCACCGCGCTGAGGGTCCCGTGCCTGACGCTCCGGCGAAACACCGAGCGCCCCGTGACGCTCACGCGCGGCACCAACCGGCTCGCGACGTCTCCCGAAGACATCCGGCAGGGTGTCGCCGACGTGATGGAGGGACGCTGGCCGGAGGGGGAGAACATCCCGCTCTGGGACGGACGGGCGAGCGAACGGATCGTGGCGATTCTTCTGGACGGACATCGATGACGGCCGTCGACGAGAATCGGGATGCCGCCGAGCAGCGGCGGATCCTCGCCGAGTACCGCCGCCGCGAGCGCGAAGTCGACGACCGCGTCTACGCTCCGTGGAACCCGTCGGCGATCTACCGCCGGCAGGCCTTCACGAGGATGGCGGCTCTGGAGCTGCGCCCGCAAGGGCGTCTTCCCGCGGCCCGGTCAGCCTTGCCTGGAGATCGGCTTCGGTTCCCGGGGCTGGCTGGCCGATCTTCTCGGCTGGGGTCTGCGGGAGCGCGATCTCCACGGAATCGAGCTCGACGCCGATCGCGCGCGCCGTGGCGCGCGATGCATTTCCCGCGGCCGATCTGCGCATCGGCGACGCTTCGCATCTTCCCTGGCCCGACGGGTCCTTTCGCCTCGTCGTCGCATCGACCGTTTTCAGCTCGATCCTCGACAACGACGTACCGGCGCCGGGTGGCCGCCGACGTGGCCCGCGTCATCGCCCCGGGAGGAGCGCTGCTCTGGTACGACCTGCGCGTGAACAATCCCCGCAACCCCAACGTCCGCCGCATCGAGCGCTCCGAGCTTCGCGCCCTGTTCCCGGGGCTTTCGGGCACGATCCGGACGGTCACGCTGGCGCCTCCTCTGGCGCGTGTTCTGATCCCGCGAATGGAGCTCTTCGCCCGGATACTGGAAGCGATTCCGTTGACCCGCACCCACCTGCTGGCGGTTCTCGTCAAAGGAGGCTCATGAGCACCGAGGTCCCCTTCTTTCGCCCCCAGATCACCGATGCCGAAATCGACGAGGTCGTCGCCGTCCTGCGCTCCGGCTGGCTGACGACCGGTCCGCGCGTCAAGCGCTTCGAGGAGGAGTTCGCCGCGGTCCGTCGGCGCGCCGCACGCGATCGCCGTGAACTCCTGCACCGCGGCCCTCCATCTGGCGGTCGAGGCTCTCGGCCTGAAAGCCGGCGAGGCCGTGGTCGTTCCGACGATGACCTTCGCCGCGACCGCCGAGGTCGTCCGCTACCTCGGGGCGATTCCGCTCTTGGTCGACTGCGATCCGGTCACGCTCAACCTCGACTTCGAGGACGCGCAGCGGAAGCTCGATGCGCTGCGCGGCGGGACGTTCCGCGGGGCGCGTCCCGGCCGGAACGCGCGTGGCGGGTATCATGCCGGTCCACGTCGGCGGCCTGATGCTCGACGTCGCGCGGCTGCAGGCGCTTCGCCGACCGTCACGGCCTGTGGGTCGTCGAGGACGCGGCGCACGCCTTTCCGGCCTCCTGGCGGCCCGATCGATCCGCGGCGTGGCAGCGCTGCGGGCGAGAACACGGCCGCCATCAGCTGCTTCTCCTTCTACGCCAACAAGACGATCACGACCGGCGAGGGAGGGATGGCCACGACCGCGAACGAGGAGCTCGCCGAGCGCATGCGGCTGATGTCGCTGCACGGGCTGTCGCAGGACGCCTGGAAGCGGTTACTCGGACGGCGGGAAGCTGGGATTATCGGATCCTCGCTCCGGGCTTCAAGTACAACCTGACGGACGTTGCCGCCGCGATCGGCATCCACCAGCTCGCGCGAGCCGAAGAGATGCGTCGGGGGCGCGAGGCGGTCGCCCGGCGTTTCCTCGAGGCCCTCGCCGACACGGACGAGCTCGAGCTGCCGGCCGACGACGAAAACCGCATCCACTCCTGGCACCTCTTTCCGATCCGCCTGCGCCTCGACCGGCTCTCGATCGACCGCAACGCGTTCATGCGAGGAGCTCAAGGCCCGCGGCGTGGGCTGCTCGGTGCACTGGCGCCCGCTGCATCTGCACCCCTACTACGACGAGACGTTCGGCTGGCGGCCCGAAGACCTTCCCGTGGCGACCGCAGTCTGGGACCGGCTGATCAGCCTGCCGATCTTCCCGGGGATGCGCGAGGACGAGATCGCGCGCGTCGTCGACACGGTCCGGGACTGTGCCGGAAGAACAGCGGACGGCGCAGGCCGCGCGCAGGCGCGACCCGACGGAGCGCCGCGACCCGCCGTGCCGTCGGGCTCGGAGCGACCGCGGACTGCCGCGCGCGGTCGAGGTGCTGCTCGCGGTCGGCGGGCTGATCGTCGGCGCGCCCGGTGATCGGGCTCGCGGCGGTCGCCATCGTGGCCACCTCGGGCTGGCCGGTGTTCTTTCGGCAGACGCGCGTGGGCCGCGACGGCAAGCCCTTCACGCTCGTCAAGCTCCGGTCGATGCGCGCCTCGACGGAAGGTCCGCAGGTCACGGCCCGCCGCGATCCTCGCGTGACGGCGGTCGGAACTCTGCTGCGGCGCACCAAGCTCGATGAGCTGCCCGAGCTTTGGAATGTTCTTCGGGGCGACATGTCGTTCGTCGGCCCTCGGCCGGAGGTGCCCGGCTACGTCGACCTCGCGAATCCGGTCTGGGCGCGAGTCTTGAAAGCCAGACCGGGACTGACGGATCCTGTGACCGTGAGGTTGCGGGACGAGGAGGCGTTGATGGACGGGGTGGAGGGGAGGATCGCGATCGCTATTACCGGGAAACCCTCCAGCCGCTCAAGCTCGCCGGGTACCAGCAGTACCTCGAGGGCCGGACCTGGCGGAGCGACGTCGGTGTGATCTGCGACACAATCCTGGCCCTTTTGCCGGGTCGTGGGAGCCCAAAATCGTCAAATTCGTCGACAGACCTGTCCGAACGGCCACCCCACGCTTGAAAATGGAGCCTCGATTCGCTAATTTGTCAGGTGCCTAGAGTTCAATGAAATTCTTCGCCGTCGAGGGGCGAGGAAGAAAGAGCGCCGCCAGAGAGAGGCTTTCTTTTTTCCCCGTCCTCAAAGCGCGACCGGTAGACGCCGGCGTTTGCGGGCCGGAGCAGGGAGCGTCCGGGTGACCAGGAAGGACCTCCATCCGCACCTGACTCGAGGACTCCAGTTCGCGCTGGACGTTTCCGACGCTCGTCCTCGCGTTCGTGCTGGCGTATCTGCTCCGGTTCGAGTTCGCGCTGCCCGACGTGGAGCTGCGCAACGCTCTCCAGCAACTCCCGTACGTCGTTCTGGTCCAGCTCGGCGCTTTGGCTCTGGCCGGCGTCTACAGCTTCATCTGGCGCTACATCGGACTGGGCGAGGTCAAGGCCTTCGTCTACGCCGCCATTTGGTCGGCGCTCGTCCTGGCCGTGCTGCGGCTGTCGCTTCCCGGATCGCTTCGGAGGCTGGCGCGTTCCGCTCTCGGTCATCGCTGATGGGTACGGTCCTCGCGTTCGGAGGCGTTCTCGGCCTGCGCGTCGCTGCGGCGGTACCTCTACGAAGGTTCGCAACGCCGCCGCGCGCGCCGCGCAGGCGGGATCCGCCGAGACGGTCCCGACGCTGCTGATCGGCGCCGGGCGCGCCGGCGTCCTCGCGGCTCGCGAGATCGAGGGCCGCGGCGACATGAATCTCGACGTGAAGGGTTTCGTGGACGACGATCCCGAAAAACGAGGCGCCGTCCTCCACGGCATTCGCGTCCTCGGCACGACCGAGGACATGCCCCGGCTGGTCAAGGAGCTCGGAATCTACCAGGTCGTCATCACGATCGCGCAGATCTCGCGTCAGGAGATCCTTCACCTGATCGGCCTGTGCCGGAAGATCCAGGTCAGCGTCCGCATCATCCCCGGCCTCTACGACGTCCTCCAGGGCAAGGTCCAGGTCACCCGCATCCGCAACGTGCAGATCGAGGACCTGCTCGGGCGCGAGCCGATCTATCTCGACGAGGCGCAGCTGGGCCAGTTCCTGGCCGGCAAGCGCGTCATGGTGACCGGCGCCGGCGGTTCCATCGGGTCGGAGCTCGCGCGGCAGGTCGCCCGCTTCCAGCCGGCAAAGCTCCTGCTCGTCGAACGCGCCGAGTTCGCGCTCTTCGAGATCGACGGCGAGCTGCGGCGGACGCGAGCCCGAGATCGAGGTCGTGCCGCTCGTCGCGGACGTCTGCGACGAGGCCCGCATGCGGATCGGTCATCGGCGAGCAGACGCCGCAGATCATCTTTCACGCCGCCGCGCACAAGCACGTGCCGATGATGGAGGCCAACCCGGGCGAGGCCATCAAGAACAACATCCTCGCGCACGCGCCTCCTCGGCGAGCTCGCCGGGGAGCTGCGGCGTCGAGGCGTTCGTGATGATCTCGACCGACAAGGCCGTCCGCCCGACCTCGATCATGGGCGCGACCAAGCGGGTCGCGGAGCTCGCGGTCCAGGACCTGGCGCAGCGCTACCCGACGACCCGGTTCGGGGCCGTGCGGTTCGGCAACGTCATCGGCTCCGCCGGGTCGGTCGTTCCGATCTTCCGCGAGCAGATCCGGCGGGGCGGTCCGGTGACCGTGACTCACCCGGAGATGCGGCGGTACTTCATGACGATTCCGGAGGCCGCGCAGCTCGTGCTCCAGGCGGGCGCGATGGGCGAGGGGGGCGAGATCTTCATCCTCGACATGGGCGAGCCGATGCGGATCCTGGACCTCGCCGAGGAGATGATCACGCTGACCGGGCTGCGCCCGTACGTGGACATGGACATCGTGTTCACGGGGCTGCGGCCGGGGGAGAAGCTCTTCGAGGAGCTCGAGCTCTCGGGCGAGCAGATCGCCAAGACCCGGCATCCGAAGATCTTCATCGGCAAGCTCAATGCCTATCCCGTCCGAGGAAGTCTCTCCGCGCGCTGCGCTATCTCGAGGAGCTGGCCCGCGAGGGCGACGGCACGGCCATCCGCAAGTTCCTCAACTCGCTTCTGCCGGAGGCGAACCTCGGCGTGCGCCGCTCGACGCGGGACCGCGCGCGCGTTGTCGAAGCGGGCGTGCCGGACGGCCGGCCGACGCCGACCGTTTCGTAGGTCCGCCTCAGCCGGCGATCATCGCCGCGAGGTGCTCCGCGATCGCCGGAGCCGCCGTCAATCCCGGCGACTCGATTCCCACGAGGTCGTAGAACCCGGGAAGTCCGCGGTCCGCCTCTTCCCGAATGAGGAAGTCGCGCACGGGCTCGCCCTTCGCCTGGAGCTTGGGCCGGATCCCGGCGATGTCGGGCTCGAGGTCCTCGTCGCGGATCTCGGGGACGAGCCGGCGCGCGGCCTCGCCGAAGCGGCCGCGCTTGGACGGATCGACCCGGTAGTCGGCGGTCCGGTCCGGCAGGTACTCGACGTCGGGGCCGAACCGCAGTCGGCCGCCCGTGTCGAGGACGACGTGCACTCCCAGGCTCTCGCGCCCGGGCACGGGATAGACGAGATGCCGGACCAGGGCCGCGTCTCGCGGCGGCGCCGAGAAATAACTCCCTTTGCACCAGTGCAGGCGGTATCCGGCCTCGTCCACGTCGATCCCCGCCATGGCCGCGACGGAGTCCGCCTCGAGCCCCGCGGCGTTGATGACGCGCTCGGTCGTGAAGGACTCGCGCTCGCCGCCGCGGCGCATGGACAGGCGATAGCCTCCGGGTACGCGATCGATTCCCTCGAGCGTCGCCTGCGAGTGCAGAATCGCTCCCTTCGCGAGCGCGGCCTGGAGGAGGTGGTCCATCAGGGAGTGCGCGTCGAGAATGCCGGAGCTCTCCGACCAGAGCGCCCCGGCCGTTCGCACGTGCGGCTCGAGGGCGCGGGCCTCCGCGGCGGACAGGCGCTCGAGCGCCACGCCGTTGTCCCGCGCGGTCTCCGCGATCGAGTCGAGCGCCGGGAGCTCCGCCTCGGTCGACGCGATGACGAGCTTGCCCAGACGCCGGTGCGGAATGTCGTGCGCTGCGCAGAGAGCGTACAGACGCGCGTTGCCTTCCCGGCAGAGCCGCGCTTTCAGCGACCCCGGCGAATAGTAGATCCCGGCGTGGATAACCTGGCTGTTGCGGCTGGACGTCTCCATGCCGTGCCGGGGATTGCGCTCGAGGAGAACGAGGTCCGGAAACTCCGGGGCCAGCCGCGCAGCGACGGCGAGACCAACGACGCCGGCGCCCACGACGGTGAGACCGGTGTCGGTCATCGGCGTGCCTCCGGCCTCACATCCCTATGCTACGCTGCCCTCGGGAAGACGGGGCGGGGGAGGTTGGGCCTAACCCATGGCCGCTGGTGCGGTGACGGGATCGTCGAGTCTCGGAAATCGTCTCAAGGCGATCGCGATGGCAACGCTCCCGCTCTCGACGTGGGAGCGGCTGCTCCGCCTGCCGCCCGTGCGCTCGCTGCGGGACGCCCTCGTCGGGCCCTCGGACACCGGGCACCTCGCGGAAGGGCCGGTGCGTTTCGAGCGCCTTCAGTTCCAATTCGCCGCTCCTTACCGGACGTGGATGAGGGCACGGCAAAAGGGCATCGAAAATCGGATCAGCCGGCTCCTTCTGAGTCATTGCCGGGACGATTCCGTCGGGATCGACGTCGGCGCCAATTGCGGCTACCTCTCTCTGGTGATGTCGATGGCCGTGACCCTGCAGGGACGGGTGCTCTCCTTTGAGGCGGATCCGGCCTACTACAACGTGCTGCGGCGAAACATCCGCTCGAACGGTCTCCAAAACGTCTGCTCGGCCTTCCGCGCCTTCGTCGGAACGGAGTCCGGGGAGGGGAAAGTCACGCTGGACGAGATGGCGCGGCGTTTGGCTCTCTCCCGCGTCGACGCGCTCAAGATCGACGTGGATGGCGGAGACTACGACGTGCTCCGGGGCGCGGAGGACATGCTGAAGCGCTTCCGTCCGCTGGTCGTGGTCGAGATGACTGCGAACCAGGACGCGATCTACCGGTTCCTCAAGGACGAAATCGGCTACACGACCCTGGTCGGCCAGTCCGGCGAATTGGTCGTGCCGGGACAGTGGCCTCTCAACCTGATCGCCGGGGACGGCGCGATCGTGATCCCGGAGCGCGGGCAGCTCTCCTGAGCCCGCAACCTAAAGAAGCGCCGCCTTCCGGCAGTAGAAGCCCTCGGCGAATCGCGACGGCGCGTTCGATTCGATGCCGCGCAGGCGCATGATCGCCCGGAACGCCTCGCGGTCGAACCACTGGTTTCCGGCCTGCGACGGAAACGCCTGCATCAGGTGCTCGACCTTGCGCCGGGCGGTCTTCTCGGCGAGAGGGACGTACAAGTTCGGCGATCCGAGGTCGCCGTCGTACTTGGGAATCTCGTACTCCAGGATCAGGTGGTCCCGGAACGTGTTCCCCGCGAGCTCCGAAAGCAGCCGGTGGTCCTGGTGCGCGTCTCCCCGCCACGGACAGAAGACGATGTCGGGCGAAGCGCGGCGCTTCAGCCGTTCGAACTCCTCCTTGATGCGGGCCGTCTGCGAGGGGAAGAAGCCGTCGCGGAATCGCTTCGTCGCGATGCGCAGGGACCGCGCGCCTTTCGCGAGTCCGCGAGCGCTTTGCCGAGCTTCGCGCGCGCGGACCGGAGAGCCGCTGAAGACGGCCCAGTCGATCTCGACGGAGCCTCGTCCCTCCAGCAGGTGAAGGAGCGTCCCGCCGCAGCCGATTTCGATGTCGTCCGAGTGCGCCCCGAGACAGAGGATGCGCAGCGGTTCCTTCGGCCGGCGGGGGATCTCGAGACGCAGCATGCCGGCGTTCGTCAGTTGCGGGGCCGGAAGACCGGCTGGACCGGCCGCCCCTCGAGGAAGCGCTCGATGCCTCCGTCCAGGGCCTGCCGGTAGACGGCGAGGACCTCGCCGAGGGCGTCGACCGTGCGATCGATTTCGTCGTCGCCGTGGGAGTAGCTGACGACGAGCGACGGCATCAGGATCCCGCGTTTCAACGCCTCCTGCAGCACGAGCGTGCGGAAGGCCTGGGACGGCTTGCCCTCTGCGTCCTTCGCCGCGTAGACCAGGTTGCAGTCGCGGCCGGCGATCTGGAACTGCGCCGTCAGACCCAGCCGGCGCACGGCTTCGTCGATCCCGGCACGCAGGCGCGCGCCCTGGCGGTGCAGGAACTCGACGACTCCCTCGTTCTCGTACACCTTCATCGTGGCGATCGCGGCCGCGAGCGCGTGCGTCTCGGCCCCGTGCGTGGTCGAGAGCAGGAAAACCCGTTCTTTCTCGTGCCGGAGCCCGCCGAGCTCCATCAGCTCCCGCTTTCCGATCAGCGCCGACACCGAGAAGCCGTTCGCGATCGCCTTCCCGAACGCCGATAGGTCCGGGACCACGCCGTAGAGCGTCTGGGCGCCGCCGCGATGCCAGCGAAACCCCGTGATCATCTCGTCGAAGATCAGGACCGCGCCCTCCGCGTCGCAGCGGGTCCGGAGCCCCTCGAGAAAGCCCGGGGCGGGCTCCTGCGCGGCGGCGGGCTCGAGGACGAGGCCGGCGATCTGGCCGGGATACCGCCGGAAGAGCGTGTCGACGCTGTCCAGATCGTTGTAGCGGAACGACAGGGTCATCGCGCGGATGCTCTGCGGGATGCCGGCCGGCATGGCCGTCGTTCCGATGAACCAGTCGTCGGTCGAGAAGAACGGCTGGTCGCGGCAGATGGCCACGAGATCGCGGCCCGTGTGTGCCCGGGCCAGCTTGACCGCTGCAGTCGTGACGTCGGACCCGTTCTTGGCGAACTTCGCCATGTCCGCGCCCTCGACCAGGCCCAGCAGCCGCTCGGCCGCTTCGAGCTCCAGGGGAGAGGGGCGCGTGAAGTTCACGCCCTGCTTGATCGCGGCCGCGGCCGCCTCGACGACCGCGGGGTAGGCGTGGCCCAGCGTGACCGAGCGCAGGCCCATTCCGTACTCGAGGAACTCCCGCCCGTCGAGGTCCCACACGTGGCAGCCCTGTCCGCGCACGATGAACGCCGGCGCGCCCTCCGGATACTGATCGTCGCCTTTGGCGTAGGTATGCGCCCCTCCGGGGATCGTCTCGTGGGCGCGGCGGCGGAGCGCTTCGGAGCGCGCTGACGCCGTCAGGCTCGGGTGCGTACGGTCGGCCACGGGAGGCTTGGCGCTCATCGGCGGATCGGGGGCGGCTACTTCGTCGCCGTCTTCCAGACCTCCCAGGGCGTCTCGCCGCGCGCGTACATGTCGTCGAGGAGCTGCTTCTCCTTGAAGGTGTCCATCCCGAGGAAGAAGCCCTCGTGCTTGTAGGTAATCAGCTCCTTCTTCGCGATGAGCCGCTGGAACGGCTCCTGGACGAGCTCCTCGCCGGGCTTGAGCACGTCGAAGATCGACGGCCGGAAGACGAAAAAGCCGGCGTTCAACCAGATCTCGGACTTCGAGACGTCCTTGATGTCGGTGACGCCGCCGTCGCCGTTGGAGCTGACGATGTGGAACGTGAACCCCGGCCGCGTCGAGACGAAGAGACCGGTCTTGTTCCGGGCCTTCAGCGTGTCGATCAGAGCCGGCAGCGGGCAATCCGCCAGGCCGTCGGTGTAGTTGGCCAGGAAGTACTCCTCGTTCTCGACGTACTTCTGAACGGCCTTAAGGCGCATGCCGATGTTGGCGTGGAGGCCGGTATCGACGAACGTGATCTTCCAATCCTGGATGTCGCTGGAGGCCAGAGCGATGTCCTTGCCTCCGTTGGTCAGGGTGAAGTCGTTGGAGAGGTACTCGTTGTAGTTCAGGAAGTAGTTCTTGATGATGTCGGCCTTGTAGCCCAGGCAGAGGATGAAGTCCTTGTGCCCGAAGTGGGCGTAGTACTTCATGACGTACCAGAGAATGGGCCGGTAGCCGATGTTGATCATCGGCTTGGGGATGATCTCGGAGTACTCCTTCAGACGCATCCCGAGACCGCCGCAGAACAGTACGACCTTCATTGGAAGTGAGACTTCATTGTACCAGCGCATTGCGGGAAACCGCGCCCCGAAGGCTCCGGCTCAAAATCCCGACGCGGGTTCCGGCTTTGCCGGCTCGGATGCCGCGCTTCGCCGCGCTTCGTCAGGGGGGGTGACGGCGACGGCGTCGCCCGGACGCATGTCGCCTGGTCCATCGCGGGATCAACATTTTTGCCATTCCAAGCCAGGCGCCCATCCCGTAGCTCAAGTGCAGGGTCGCGAGGACGGCGGGCAGAACGCAGGCGAAGACCGGATGTCCGCTGCGGAACGCGATGTGGACCGATGCGATGCCGATCGCGGAGAAGTACGTGATGGGCGCGAGCAGCAGAAATGACGAGATCTCATCCTCGGCCACCGCGAACGGCAGTGAGGCCAGAAGGACGAGGACCAGCAGCGGAGGGGCCACCTGGCGGGCCCTCAGGCGCCGGGGATGACGCGCGATGACGCCGCACTTGAGCCTTCCGTACCGGAAGTATTGCCGGGCGAGTGACCGCAACGAGTGACGTGGAAAGTAGGTCGCCCGGATCGCCGGGTCCAGAAGGATCCGGCCGCCCGCGTCGAGGATGCGCGCGTTGAACTCGCAGTCTTCGTTCGCGGCCCATTGCTCGATGAAGGGTCCCAGCCGCGCGAGGGTCTCGCGCCGCCATGCCCCGAACTGCACGGTGTCGACGTAGATCGGCCCCGACGGCGGCTGACTTCGGTACCGCGCGCCGCCGTTTCCCCAAAAGGAGCCGATGGCCAGTGCGATCGCCTTTCCGACGAAGTCGCATCCGGAGGCGGATACACAGCCTCCGACGTTGAGTGCGTCGTCGCTTTTTTGCAAGAGGGCGACGCATCGGCGGACATAGTCGGGCGCGACTTCGGCGTGGCCGTCGACGCGGACGATGATGTCTCCTTCGGCTTCGCCAATCATCAGGTTCAGCGCAGCACCCGGAGTCCGCCGAGAGTTCTCGAGAAGCCGAACGCGATGATTGGGGTGGCGGGCGATGATCCCGCGAATGAGTTCCAGTGTTCCGTCGTTGGAGCCGCTGTCCGCGATCAGGACTTCGACGAGGTGGAGCGGGTAGTCCTGACCAAGGACAGCCTCGAGACTCGTCTGGATCCAGATCGCCTCGTTGTAGATCGGCATCACGATGGAGACTCGCGGCAATGTAGGGTCGAAGGCCCCGGAGTCGTGGGCCTCGGCGGGAGGCGGAGAGGTCGGGAGTCCGGGGATCGCGTCCATGTCAACTCGCTCCTTGGACGCAATCGGCGGCGGGACGGGAGAAGGTTCCGGGGATGCAGGCGGCGATGTGCTCCGTCGTGGCGGCAATCTCACGCCGCGCGCGAGTCGGTGTAGTCCAGAAGATGCCTTCGCATCGCGTCTCGTCGGTTCCAGAGGCGCTCGAAGAGGCCCACGAGGGGCTCGGCAGGCGCGTTCTGGTCCCAAACGCAACCGTCCAGCTCGATCTCCTCCATGAGCCCGGCGTACTTGTGCGACCAGGCCACGAGCAGCGTCGGGATTCCCGAGGAGAGGCCGGCGATTGCGGCGTGCATGCGCGACGCGACGAGGACGTCGCACTCCGCGATGAAGCCCTTCAGGTGGGAGGGGCCGTAGTCGCCGCGAAGGGAATGCATCCACGAAGGCCGTCCCATTCTCTCGAGGAGCCGGTCCGCAGCGTCGCGGTCGTCGGATCCGTAGTACGGCGGATTGACCTCATGCGGAACGAGAAATAGAGCCCCCCCGTGTTGCCGGTGCACATGCTGGCAGAGCCGGGCCAACTCTTCGAGATAGACGTTCTCTCCACGGCCGGAGGCCAGCCTCAGAGCGAGATCGCTCACGGACACGGCTACCCAGGGGCGAGGAATGCGGTCCGCGGCCCATCCCTCCCGGGACCACACGGGACCGGCCGGCAACGCGGGCAAAGCGAAGGCGACGTCCGGTGCGAGCTGAATCCGATCGGGCCGCACTCCGAGCCCGGCGAGGATGTCGCGCGTCCGCCTCTCTCGGATGTACACCAGGCTCGCGCGATTGAGGCAGTACCGCGTCAGGGGCCGGTTCCAGGGTAGAAAAGGTCCCATTGACTGCGAGACGAGGCCGTACGGCGTTTCCGTCGCCAGGGCTGCCAGGAACGTCGCATGGTGCGCGAGGGCGAATCCCCCCGGCGGATCGCGGTAGGAGTCTCCACTGAGGTCGAGAAGGAAGTCCGCCTCCGCGTAGGCATCGGCGAGGGGTTCGCGCGAACCGAAGCCTCGACCCGACGCCATTCGGCGAAGTCGGCCGGTGGCCATGCACGCGATGCGCCGCCGGAGCATCGAAACGCTGCGCCGATTTCGGCTCGCCTCTGCCGGGAAGCCCGGGTCGACGACTTCGATCCCCAGGGCCCGGGCCGGCGCGGTGTCGATCTCGGGGCAGTGAGAGAGCAGCCGGAAGCGGAGATCGTCGCGCTTTTTCCTCAACTCGTGGACGAGGCTGGTGACCTGCGCCGCAGACCCCTTTTGCCAGGATACGGTTGCGAACGTCAGGAGAACCGTGACAGGGCGCGGCGCCAGGGCCGATCCTCCGCTCATAGCGCCCGCCACTCCAGAACCGACTCCGTGTCGAGGCGGGCGGACGCCGCGACCTCGTATTCCGGAGCCGGGTAACCGATCGCGATCATCATGATCGGGATCTCCCAGGCGGGATCTGGCAGGCCCGGTGGACCGCGACGTCCTGGAAGAAGTAATTGCAGAGATTCAGGCAACAGGAAACGATGCCCTGTGCCTCGAGGGCGTAGACGAGAGACATCGCGAACATCCCTCCGTCGACGTATGCCTGGTGCCGCTCGCCGCTCGTGACGTAGACGCGCGTGTCCGAGGAGATCAGGAGCACTCGCGCTGCGAGATGCCCGAAGCCGGCGTTTCCGTCCTGCGTCCGGAGTACGACCGCCTTGTCTTCGGGCGCCGTATACACGTGCACACGCCACGCCTGGCGGTTGCAGACGGAGGGAGTCCTCTGCGCGATGTGCACTGCGCGGGCGATGGCCTCGTCGGGGACGGGGTCCGTCAGAAGTTTCGGACGCTGTGTCTTGAGAGCGCCAGTCGTTGGAAGTCGATGGCGCCGACGGCGGACCGAAAGGCTCCGGCGGTGAGCCGCTGGGTACCCCCCGCCTCAGTCCCCACTCCCGGGCTCCCGTACTGGGCGAGTTGAGATTCGAGTCTGGCCGACAGGTCGGGGTATTCCCGTTCGAGTTGCAGCCCCACCCGATCCCGGTATCCCCACAGCGCACCGCAAGCCGCCCGAAAGGCCACGGCCTGGAGGTCGCCGACCGACCGCACCCAGGCGTCGAGCAGATCGAGCAACCTGCCGAGGTAGCTCGTGCCGAAGAGTGAGGGTGGGTCCGCAAGAGCCAGGGTCTTCTCGATCTTGTGATAGTGGACGAAGATGAGCGCCTCCAGTTTCCGCCGCTCCCTCGTCCGCGCATGCAGCGGAGTAAAGAACCGGAGGTAGCGGAGGAGATCGTAGAGAGCGTCCACGCAATGGAGCACGGATTGCACGGCCCGCGTCCCGAGAAGACGAGAGAGCGCCCCTGCGGTCTTCTGTTCGCGGAGCACGACCCAGCGATACGGCATCCTCACCACTCCGCATCTCCGGCATGCGAAGACCGTCTCGAGGCTACCGTTGCCGGACGGGAGACGGCCATCGAGGTCACGCCGTCCGCTTTCGCCGAGACGATCTCGTCGTAGATCGTGGACAAGCTCTCGAAAACTACGGAGAACGAGAACTTTTCGAAGCAGATCGTGCAGTTGTGCCGGCCCATTCGACGAGCGCACTCTCGGTCGGCCACGAGGCGGCTGACGGCGTCGGTCAGCTCCTCTACGGCGGCGGGGGAAACGAGGTAGCCGCCCCGCCCATCGTCGATCAACTCGGGAAGACCGCCGACGCGGGTCGATACCACCGGAAGTCCCGCGGCCATGGCCTCGAGAACTGCATTGGGCGAGCCCTCTCGATGGCTAGGGAAAACGAGCAGGTCGCTCTCGAGGAATCGCTCCAGCACCTCATCGCGCGCGAGATGGCCTGTGGCGGTCACGTTGGTGGGCGCCTCTTCGACCGCCCGTCGGACCTCTTTCGAGACCTCCCCCATGAGGACGAAGTCGACGTGAGGCAGCCGTCGCGCGGCGCCAAGCAAGTCGATTGTTCCCTTGTCGACCGAGAGCCGTCCCGCGTAGACAGCTCGCGGGCGCGCTCCGTTCCCGACTTCGGCCTTCGCGGCCGCGCGATCCCTCCATTCGTCTTCGACGAAGTTGGGAAGATACGCCGAGCGGGAGGCAGGGCATTGGCTCTTCAGCAAGGCCTCCGACGCGCGGGTCACCGCGATGTTGACGCTCGCCATTCTCATCAACCCGCGAAGCCCCAGCCGCGATCGGGGAGAGAGGCGATTCATGAGGTCGGGCAAACTGCCGTGATAGTGCACGACGAGAGGCAACCGGCAGACTCGCACGAGGCTCGCCACCAGCAAATCACGCCAGACGCCGAGCGGCGAGACGCAGCTGTTGAGGTGAACGAGTTGGGGCCGGTTGAGGACGAGGCGGCGCATCAAACCGACGACGAGGCGGACCGCGTGCAGGATCTTTAGGGCGGCCCAGCCGCGGTCGCCGGACCGAGGCCCGCCGACCCTTTCGAACAGAAAGCGGCGGCGCGTTTTCGGAGCACCGATTCGGAGGATGCCTGCCCAGGTCGCGATCCCGCCGGGGGTCGGAGGCAGGTAGGAGATCACGAGGACCGGACGCGGCGTCATACGCGGAGGCTTCGACGCGCCTTGCGGAAAATGGTGGGCAACAGGACGGGCAGGTTCAGGTTCCCGTTTCGCGCCGCCAAACGGACCTTCGCATACTCGCCGTACAAGCGGGTCCTCCTCATTTGCCGGGGGGTGACTCCGGGGAGCTTCATTCCTTCGACGAGGTAAGGGAACGGCTCGTCCGCCGGCGCCCGGAACAGGTCGTGCTTCCGGGCGAGCTCCCAGAGGGGGGTGCCCGGCCTCGGCGTAGCGACGTTGGTGTACATGTAATGGAGGAATCCGCGCCTGCCGAGGTCGCGCGCCCACCGAATGGTGCGGTGGCAGTCTTCCGTCGTCTCCCAGCAGAGCTGCCCCGCCTCCTCCCAGGCGGAGTAGAACTGGAAATAGCCGGCGATCTTGATTCGCCGGGCCGTGAGCGTGGCGCAGGTATTCTCGATCTGCTCGGTCGTGACCTGCTTCTGGACTCCCTTCAGCGCACGGTTCGAAGCGCTCTCGAAGCCCATCGAGACGAGCCACACGTTTGCGGCGACCATTGCATCGGCCATGGCCTCCGGCATGACGTCGCCGCGGATGTTGAAATTGAAAAAAAGATCCCGGAATCCAAGACCGGCAATCCGATGGAGCAAGTCGAGAGCCCACGCCGTGCCGGCATTGAACTCCTCGCACCAGAGGCGCATCTCGCGTACGCCTCGATCGTAGAGAAAACGGATCTCCTCGATGATGTTGCCGGGAGAGCGCGAGCGGTAGGTCGGCCGGCCGAAGATCTTCCAGACCGGCTCCGAGCAGAACGTGCAGCGAAACGGACATCCCCGGCTGATCAAGACGCCCAGGTAGGGGTGTCGTTTGCTGTAGGGCATGCCGGGGAACCGATCGAAATCGATCATGTCCCACGCGGGCCAGGGAATGGAATCCAGGTCCTTCCGGAATGGAGACGGCGGGTTGTGACCCAAGGAATCTCCGGTCCGATACACGGCGCCGGGGATTTCCTCGACCCGCGGGCGTCCGGAGCCGACGGATTCGGCGATCTGAACGATCGTTTCCTCGCACTCTCCCTGGAAGCATGCGTCCGTCGGGGTCATGGTCATGATCTCGTCGGCCATGATCGATGCGTGGGATCCGCCGGCGACTACGGTGAGGGACGGGAATCTTTCCTTGACGGCCTTGAGTGTCCGGTGGCCCAGGCGGGCCATGGGTGTTTTGAAGGAGAGGCCGTAGATGTCCGGCCGATACTCGTCGATCGCCTCGAGATGCTCGCGCATCCCGCCAAAACCCTGGAGATAGCGGACCTCCACATCTGCGGGGGAGAAGGCCTTCGGAGCGCCCCCAGGAGATAGAGAATCCCCATGGTGGGCTGGTAGTAGATGTAGCGCTCCTCCTCGACGGGTGGATCGGCCAGCATCACCCGCAGAGGCCTCGCACCGGAACGTGCCGGGCTCACGGTTGAGCGTCCGGATTTCCTCTAGGGATCCCGGAGTCTGGTCCGTCGAGAAACCCGACGCCTCGATTGTCCGGAACTGTCCCGGTCGGCCCTCTTCGAGGGAGCGACCTCGTCACGCCGTTTAGTCTATATTTGGGAAGGGCCGGAAGGAGCCATCTCTTTCGGATCCCCGACCTCCAGCAGGCCGTGCGCGAGCAGGACGTCGGCGGCGGCGCGGACCCTTTCGAAGGGGAGCCCGGCGCGCTCGGCGATGTCGAGCAGGCGTAGGGTCCGCCGTCGGACTGGTTCAGCACCCAGAGCATCGCCATCTGCGAGCTGGCCCGGGTCGGGCTCTCCGCCGATCGCGCGGTAGAGGCCGCGCTTGCCGAGCTGCGGCTCGCCCTTCGGATGCTGTGTTGCGGTACCGCCGTTGCCCTCGAGGACTGCGAGGACCGAGAGGTACGCCGACAGCGAGTCGGCGAGGCTCTCGGGCGTGACGAAGCCGAGGTCGTCCGCCGAGGTGTGGTACTCGGGGTAGCGGCCGTGCGGCGTGCGCGTGAGGCTGCCGACCGGAAGGTTGAAGCCGGGAGAGCAGTACTGGCGCTCGTCGTAGCCGTAGGGCGAGAAGTCGACGACGCGATGCGGCTGCCCGACTGGCTGCAGGACGTGCTGCGCCGCGCGGTCGATCTCCGCGTCGCCGCGCCGGCTCTTCTTGTAGGTCAGCGGTCCCGCGTCGCCGACACAGGCGGCGACCAGGCCGTGCCGGATCCGCGGACGCCGCGTCTTCGTTGCGCGGCGAGCCAGGCGATCGAGCCGATCGTTCCGGGGACGAAGAGGAAGCGGTACGAGTACCGCCGTCGACACCGGCGAGAGCAGCCGCGCGAGCGTCGTCAGCGAGCGCGAGGCCGGAGAGATTGTCGTTGGCGAGCGAGGGATGGCAGGCGTGGCAGGAGAGCAGGACCTCGTCGGAGGACGCGCCCGGCAGGAAGCAGCTCGCCGTAGCTCAGGCTCCCGTGCTCGAGCGTCGAGTCGATGCACGACCTCGTACTCGCCCTCGGGGAGCCTGCTCGAGTCGCTGTGGCGCGAGGCAGAAGCCCCAGTCCTCGCTGTAGTAGGACGTGCGGTACGGGATCCAGTCGGGCTGGTCGGGCAGCGTGTAAAGATGCGGCCGCAGCTCCGCGAGCGTCATGCGCGCGCGCACGGGCACGCTGTAGTTGACGACGTGCAGGTTGGAGCGCCGGAAGTCGATGACGCGCTCGCCCGCGCGCGTTCTGCGACCCAGGCGTCGCGGATGTTCCACTCCTGCGGCACCGTCCAGTCGAGGACCTGCGTGCCGGTCGGGACCTCGTGGATCGTCGAGCGGGCATCCGCGCTGCGAGCCGCCGGAGCGTCTGCGCGCAGACCCGTCGCCCGTGATGCTGCGGCAGATCGGGTAGAGCTCCGCGACGCAGCGCGTGCATCTCGCGGCCGAGCGCCGCGAAGTCGGCGAGGCCCTGCGACGCCGCCGACGTCCGCGGTCGCCGGTCACCGGCCGAAAGTCCGGATAGGTCCGGTCGCGCTCGGCGATGACGCGCACGGCGCTCGGGCCAGGCGATCCCGAAGGCCGGGTCGTCCCAGCGCACGCCGCGCGCGTGCTCGGGGCTGTAGGCGCTCGGACATCTGGTAGAAGACCTCGGTGTCGTCCTCGAGCGTCAGGAAGCCGTGCGCGAAGCCCTCCGGGACGTAGAGCATCCGGCGGTTCTCGGCGTCGAGCACGACCGCGAAGTGGCCGCGGAAGGTCGGCGAGTCCGGCCGCAGATCGATGATCACGTCGTGGATCGCGCCGCGCGTGCAGCGCACGAGCTTCGACCTCGGCGAGCGGCGGCCGCCTGGTAGTGCATGCCGCGCAGCGTGCCCCGGCGCTGGTTGAAGGAGAGGTTGCACTGCGCGACGCGCGGATCGAGCCCCGTCGCCTGCGAATTCGCGCGGCACCGAACGTGCGCGCGAAGAAGCCGCGCTCGTCCGCGAATGCGCTCGGGCTCGATCGACGAAGGCTCCCGGCAGCGGGGTCTCGCGGAAGCGCATCACGGAGATCACTTCGACGTCGCGGGATCGGCACGACGAACTGCCCGCCCCAGTCCGCGCACGTACGCCAGCTGCTCCACGATCTCGTCCTTCAGGTTCCAGGGCAGGATCAGGACGTAGTCGGGCCGCGTCTCGCGGATCTTCTCCGGCGGAAAGATCGGGATGTGCGTGCCGGGCGTGAAGCGCCCGTGCTTGTACGGATTGCGGTCGACGGCGTAGTCGAGGAAGTCGGTGCGGATGCCGCAGTAGTTCAGGAGCGTGTTGCCCTTGCCCGGGCGCGCCGTAGGCGGCGATCGGCTTCCCGGCGCGCCGCGCCTCGATGAGGAAGTCGAGCAGCGCGCGCTTGGTCTCCTCGACGCGCGGCGCGAACGAGAGGTAGCGGCTCGAGCGTGCGGAAGCCGCCGGCCTCCTCCGCGCCGCGAGCAGCTCCGCGACGCGCGGCTTCGGTCGGCGCGGCGTCGCTCGCGCATGGCACGCGAAGATGCGCAGCGAGCCGCCGTGCGTCGGGAGCTGCTCGACGTCGAAGAGCCGCAGGCCGTGCGCCGCGAAGATCTCGCGGACCGTCGAGAAGGAGAGGTACGAGAAGTGCTCGTGGTAGATCGTGTCGAACTGGTTCTCCTCGATCAGCCGCCAGAGGTGCGGGAACTCCATCGTGATCGCGCCTGCGGACGCGAGCAGGATCTGCAGGCCCGCCGACGAAGTCGTTGATGTCCGGAACGTGCGCCAGCACGTTGTTGCCGACGATCAGGTCCGCGGGGCCGGGGTCCTTCCGCAGGTCCGCCGCGGTCTCGCGGCCGAAGAACCGCACGACGGTCGGCACGCCCTTCTCGACCGCGGCCTTCGCGACGTTGGCGGCCGGCTCGACGCCCAGCACCGGGATTCCCTTGCGGACGAAGTACTGCAGCAGGTAGCCGTCGTTGCTCGCGATCTCGACGACCCGCGAGCTCGGCCCCGAGGCCGAACCTCGCCGTCGCCATGTCCGTGTACGCCTCCGCGTGCTCGAGCCAGGACGTCGGAGAAGGACGAGAAGTAGGCGTACTCGGTGAAGATCTCGGCCGGCGACACGTACTCCTGGAGCTGCACGAGAAAGCATCGCTCGCAGACCCAGACCTTGAGCGGATAGAAGGGCTCCATGCGGTTCAGGTCTTCCTCCGGGAGGAAGCTCTCGCACAGCGGCGACATGCCGAGATCCACGAACGTGTGCCGCAGGGGCGTCCGGCAGAAACGGCAGACGGGGCTTGCGGTGGGCATGCGGTCTTCAGCCGTTGCGGGCCCGGCTGCGCGCGACCAGGATGCGGCGGCCGACGGACGTCCGGTTCAGAAGGTTGCGCGCCGCCGCGCGAAGGTCCTTCGTGAGCATCCGAAGTCCGCGTTCGCGCAAGTATCGTCCGATCTCTCGCAGGCACTTGATCCGTTCGGGCAGAGTCAGGGGCGATCGCAGGACGGCGCGCGCGTACTCCGCGGGGCGCCGCCAGGACGGGAAGCTCAACGCGCCGGCCTTCGCGGGACGCGACCATCGAATCCGCTCGTGGAGGGGGATGGCGCGGCCGCTGTCCGGGCGCATCCGACGGAAGAACAGGACCTCCGGAAGCTCGACGAGCCTGCCGCGCAGCGCGAATTCCGCCTGCCAGTAGGCGTCGGAATCGGGATAGACCGCCAGCGGCGGCATTCGGCGGAGCATGCTCGCCCGAATGATACCGAAGTGCGCAATCACCGGGCGCAACGCGATGGCGTCGCGGAATCGCTCCGGTGCTCGAGGGGAGTCGGAGAAGGGATGGGCCTCCCAGGCCTCGCCGACGGTGCCGTCCGGAGCCAACCGACAGGCGCGCGAATGGCAGAAGACGACCGAGGGGTCCGCATCGAGGACTTCGACCACTCGGCGCAGGTAGTCGGGATGGAGGCGGTCGTCGTGCGCCACGCCGAAGAAGTACTCGCCCCGGGACAGCTCGAAGCAGCGGTAGTAGTTGCGGTCGCCTCCGATGTTGATCGGGTTGCGGGAGTAGCGAATCCGGGCGTCCCGAGAGGCGCGGGCCTGACAGATCTCGGGCGTTCGGTCGGTCGACGCATTGTCCGAGATGATCAGCTCGAAGTCGGTAAACGTCTGTGCGGCGATCGAGTCGAGCGCCTCCTCGAGGTATGCCTCGCCGTTGAACACCGGCAAACCGATGCTTACGCGAGGCCGGGAGGCCTCACTCGGAGCGCCGATCGAGGACATTAAGAAATGCTAGCACGGCCGATGCGGCGGAGGCCGCGCGCCGTCAGTACTGCTCGGGGTAGTAGGTGGGATCCTGCGTGGTGTTGTCGATGACCGAGGCGAAGGCGAGGACCGGGTTCGCTCCGCCGTCGATCGCGATCGAAAGGATCTCTCCGGCAGGAATCGCGGCGGAGGGAAACAGACTCGGCAGATTGCGCTGAACGTATCCCCGCGGCGGAATCACGATCGTCGCCGTTTCGAGGACCGTCGCCGGCGAGCGAATCAGCGTCAGCGAGACCGTGGCGTTGCCCGTACCCGGATTGACGAGGCCCACGTTGGATCGAAACGCGGCGTCCTGACGCAGGCCGAGGAGGGATCCCCGCGCCCAAGAGTCCTCGGCCGAGACGGCGTCCACCTGCTGGCCGACCGTGCCGTCCGTCGTCGTGGCGCCGGTGGAGATTCGCTGGAACACGGTGACACCCGGAGAGGCGTCGCTCTCGACCTTCAAAGCGCCGTAGGTTTCGGTCCGCCCGAAGAGCTCTTCGAGCGCATCCTCCGAGTGCAGAGTCGCGAACGGAGCCAGCACGAGCGTCGTCTCCGGCGCCGAGGCATTGTTGCGGTCGTGCTCCAGAAACGTCAGCGTCACGGTCGCCAGGCCGCTACCGCCGTTCGTAATGGAGAGCTCGCTTAGGAAATGCGCGCCCCCGGCGCCCGACACATTGGCGATCCCCGGCATGTACTGCACGGGGGCGGGGCCGCGCGCCGCGTAGTAGGTGGGGTCGCTCGAGGCATTGTCGGTCACCGCCGCGTACGCCAGCGGCGCGAGGGCGCCGACCTGCGGCGCCATGCGGACGGTCATACCCGAGCCGGCGGCGCTGGGGAACAGCTGCCGGAGGGACCATTGCGCCTGCGCCCCCGCCGCGAGCGGGAGGAACGCGCGGCCGAGAATGTTTCCGGAGTAGTCATGGAGCTGGAGCGTGAAAAGCTCGTCGTTGTCCGAGAGGTTCACGGCGCCGACGTTGGACCGAAACGCGTCCGTGATGGCGACGTTGGAAAGAAAGACGTCTCCTCTGGCCCGGTCCGAGGGGGAGAGTCCGACGGTGCCGAGGCCCAGCGTGGCGTCTCCCTCCTGGACGTACGTGCGGCTGGCAACGCGCAGTGGCGCCGGAGGCGAGCCCGTGGTGGCGGCCTGCAGCGATCCGAGGGAATCGCGGACGCCGAACTGCGACGCGACGACATCGGGAAGAACGCGGGTCTCTCCCGGGCCGAGCGTCAGATTGGTCACGAGCGGAGGATCGCCGCCGCTCGGAGCGAAGATCAGCTGCGCGGAGACAGAAGCCGAGGTCGGATTCTCGACAGCCACGTCGGTGACGAACGTCGTACCGCCCGCGCCGACCACGTGGCCGGCCACGGGGAGGGTCGCCGCGCGGGTTCCGGGCGACGCTTCGACGGTGATTTCGCGGGAGCGAGCGCTCTCGCCGCCGGCGCCGGAGACGGTCAGGCGGACCGTGTAGGTCCCCGGCGCCGCGTACGTGTGGGCCGGGGAAGCGAGCGCCGACGCGTTCGCGGCTCCGCTCGCCGCATCGCCGAAATCCCATGCCCGCGAGGAGACGTTCCCCGCCGAGGCGTCGGTGAAGGCGACGGCGTCGCCGGTCACCGGCGAACGCGGGGCGAAAGAGAACGACGCCACCGGAGCCTTACCGTTCGGAGCCGCCGGCTTCGGCACGACGACGAAGACCTGGAACTCCGGTCCCGTCGGGGGCGGAGCCGGGCGGCCCACCGGCGTGGCCGGCGCGAGGCCGTTCATCGGAAGCTGCAGCGTCGACGAGCCGTCGTAGGTTCCCGACAGCACGGCCGGGCCGAAGAAGTTCTGAGCGTTGCGGACCTCATACTGCGTCCCCGCCTTCAGGATACCCTTGAGGCTGACGCCGACCGTCGGCACCTTGTCCCAGTTGAAGATCGTGATGTTCGCGCGGCCAGGCTCGTACTGGTTGGGCCGCACGAAGACCTTGACGCCCGTCGGACGGCTGTCGAAGTAGGAGTTGTTCGGAAACTCCGCCGTCTCGAATCCTTCGAATCCTCCCGTAGATTGTGTTCCCGCTCATCGGGATCGGTCGAAACGCGTTGATCGAACGCCAGCGCTGTTGTGCCCGACGAGATAGTTGTCCAGAAGGGTCGGCGATGCGATCCCCTTGCTGTAGCCGAGGTTCACCCCGGTCCCGCGGTCGTCCGAGAAGTAGGCGTAGTTGGAGACGAGTGTCGTTCGCTTCGCGACCTTCGTGGAGCCGGTCGGGCTGTCCGCGGGCCGAACCGCTCGCGCCGATCAGGAAGTTGGTCGTCGCCCCCGAAACCTGGGAGAGCATCCCGTTGTTGAACGACGTGTTGCCTTCGAAGTGGAGGTTGTCGAGCTTGCCGCCCTCGGTGTAGGCGTGGATGCCCCATGCCGAACTGGTCGAAAATGATGTTGTCGACGATGCGCTTGTTGCCGTTTCGTTCTGGACGTAGATGCCGTGGCCATGGCCGCGATCGGGCGCGTCCTCGCCGTTGTAATAGAAGAGGCACCCGTATGACCTCCGCGTCGGGAGCCGCGGCCGTCGTGAGAACTCCCTGCCCGGTATCGTGCACGACGAGGTTGATCAGCTTGGTCCCGGGGCCGAGCAGGTGGACGCCCGCGCCTCGATCGACGTCCCCCGCGGCGCGAACCCCGGTCGGTGCCGGAGTTGATGACCTCGAAACCCCAGTACCAGGTGTAGAGGCCGCGGACGTCCAGAGCCGGGTTGTTTCCGGTGCCGACGTTGTCGAAGATGACGTGCTCACCGGGATACTGGCGCACGATGATCGGCTTGTTCGGGAGGCCCTTGAGGTGACTCAGGTTGCTTCCCGTGTAGGTTCCGCCGCGCAGCCAGATCGTGTCTCCGGGCTTCACCGCTGTCGGTGGGGAGAATGCCTTCTTCAGGCTCCAGGGGCTCTCGATGCGTTCCCTTTCCGGAGTCGGTTCCCGTCGGGGCGACGAAGAACTCCGCCGCCGCCGCCGGCATCGCGAGGAAGGCCGCCGCCAGGGCGAGAAGCCGGGGTCCGATTTTGTCCATAGACCGGCCATGATAGCGCGTCGCGATCGCGCGGGAGGGCCCTTAGCCGGTCTTAAGCCGGACTACTGCAGGGAAAAAGTTTTCACCAGGAAGGCCGCCATCTGACCGCGCGTGTTTGCGCTGGACGGACAGTATTTTCCGTTGCCGCAGCCGGAGGTGATGTTTCGCGACGCGAGATCCTCGATCCAGGCCGCCGCAAACGCGGTCTTGGAAACGTCGGTGAACACCGTTCCGGTCGCCGGCGGCGGCGTGTAGCTCGCTCCCAGAGACGCCTTCAGCAGGAACACGGCCATCTGCGCGCGCGTGACGGGCGAGCCCGGACAGAAGTTGTCTCCTCCGCATCCCGTGGCGATGCCCTCGGCGGCGAGCTGTTCGATCCACGCCGCCGCGAAGGCTCCCGCGGGGACGTCGGCGAACAACGCCGCCGGACGCCGGAGGCGGCGTGTAGGCCGCTCCGTGCTCGGACTTCAGCAGGAAGACCGCCATCTGCGCCCGCGTGATGATGCCGTTGGGGCAGAAGTTGCCGTCGCCGCAGCCCGCGGTGATTCCGTTGGCGGCGAGCGTATGGATCGCATCGTGGAAAATGTTCGAGAGCGGAACGTCGAAGAACTCGAAGGGCCCCGGCGTGCTGGTGAGGATGAACGCGTTGAACTCGGGACCGGTGGGAGCCGGAGTCGCGACGCCGATGGGCGACGAGACCGTCAGCCCCGTCATCGGCACGGAAACCGGAGCTCCGTCGTACGTGCCCGACAGGACCGAGGGTCCGAAGGGATCCTGCACGTTCGTCAGGACGTAGCTCGCGCCCGGCGAGAGAATCGACGACAGGTCGATCGACACGGTCGGCGTCAGGTCCCAGTTGTAGATCGCGATGTTCGCGCGCCCGGGCTCGTAGGCGTTGGGCCGGATGAAGACCTTCACGCCGGTCGGCAGCGTCGAGCCGTAGTACGTGTTGTCGGGGAACGACGCCGTGGAGAAGCCCGAGGTCTTGCCGGCGAACGTGTTGCCCGTGATCGTCATGCCGCTGCAGCTGACGACGCCCAGGGCCGTGTCGCTGGCGAAGTAGTTGTCCTGCACCTTCGGGTTCGTGCAGCCGGCGCTGTAGCCGAGATTGTTGTTGTTCTGGTCGTTCGAGTTGTAGGTGTAGTTGGAGATCAGCTTGGGAGCCGTGGCGACCTGCAGCCCGCCCACGAGGATGTTGGTGTGGAAACTGCCCGAGAGTCCGCCGTTGTTGAACGAGATGTTGCCCTGGAAGTCGAGGTTGTCCAGGTGCCCGCCTTCGCCGTAGGCGTGGATGCCCCAGCCGAACTGCTGGAACATGATGTTGTCGTAGATCGGCTTGGGCGTCGACGAGTGGTTCTGGGCGTAGATGCCGTGGCCGTGGCCGCGGTCCGGCGAATCGTAGCCGTTGTAGTAGAAGAGACATCCGTAGATCGCGGGCGTCTGTCGCGTCTTCGCCGGTCAACACTCCCTGGGAGGTGTCGTGGACGATCATGTTGATCATCCGAGTTCCGATGCCGGAATTCTGCGTGCCCGGGCCTCGGCGCGGGGGGTCGAGATTGGGGTCGGGGCTGTAGCGGGTGGGATCGGAGTTGAAGACCTCAAAGCCCCAGAACCAGGTGTACAGCCCGACGATGATCAGGGTCGTCTCGTTGCCGTTGTAGTTGCCGTCGAGCCTCGCTCGCTCGCCGGCGTACTGCCGCACGATGATCGGATTGGCCGCCGTGCCGTTGAGTTTGCTACCTACGGCGGCTCGTCGTAGGTTCCGCCGCGCAGCCAGATCGTGTCGCCCGGCTGAACTGCGGCCGGCTGGTCGAGGGCCGTCTGCAGGTCCCAGGGATTGTTGATGCTGCCGTTGCCCGACGGGCTGCCATTCGGCGCCACGTAGTAATCCGTCGCTCCCGCGACTGCGGCGAGAAACGACAATCCGCCGCAAAGGAGCCCCAGCGCCAGGCCGGCTCGCGCCGGATTTCGCTTGGACATTGTGCGAATCCTATGGTGTTGTGCTCGACCAATACCACTGTCCTCTCAGCCCGAGTTGGTACAGCGAGGGGAGGACGGGGGTCGCCTGTCCGCCCGGGCAGGGGGGCCGCGCGCCGCCACTTCTTAAGGAACGGGGGGATGGATGGGAGAAGATTCGCCGGGGAGGAGGACGGGTGGGGACACGCGACGAGGTGCTGAAAGCGCTCCTGGAGGCGTACCCGAGGCCGGAGGACCGGCCGGGGCTGGAAGGGATCTTGCAGGGGCACACGGCAGCGTTGACGGAGAGGGTGAAGAATGTGCCGCCAGTCGTCGCGCGAGTCGCGATTCGCCGGCGGTCGAGCAGTGGCAGGACGCTCACTTCACGGCCTTCCGATGACTGAGAAGATTTCGGATGCGGTGGTCATTCACGGGCCTGGCCGGTCCGGCACGACCCTCTTGAGTCAGATCCTGTCGACGCACTCCGCCTTCGCATGGATATCGGGATACGTCAATCGGTTTCCGGGTCATCCCATCCTGGCCGTGTTCAACCGTGTGATGGCGATCAACGTCGTGGAGAGGCTCACTCGTTCGAAACGTCACTGGCCTCGTCCTGCGGAAGCGTATGGCTTTTGGAATCATTACTTTCCCCATTTCAATCATCCGGAGAGGCGCAGCGACTTCGAAGAGCACGATCGCCCCGCCGAATGCATTGCCGCAATCCGACAAATCCAGCGGTACCACGGAAAACGCAGATTTATAACGAAGATCACCGGCGGAGCGAGGGCGAAGGAGCTTGCGGTCGTCTTTGACAACCCGCATGTTGTGTACGTCCACCGGGATCCCAGGGCGATCGTTGCGTCCTACTACAAGCAAATGTGGGGATACAAAGACACCCCCGACCGCTTTGCCGCAAAAACAGAGCTCGAGCTGTTGGCGAAGTACGTGAAGAGATACGAGGCGAGCTTCAAGGAACGGGTCTCATTGAAGGCATTTCCGTTTGACGACGTTCTCTACGAAAAGATGGTCGAGGTGCCCGACTCGTTCTTTCGCAGTTTGCTTTCCCGGCTGGGACTTCCGCATGAGCGAGACTTCTTTGCGAGATTGAGGTCCTGGAAATTGGACCGGCGAGCCAACCTGGCGTGGAGGAATCAGTTATCCCCGGAGGGAATCGCTTTTCTCAATGATTCCTTGGGGGAATACGTCGACTTCACGACGGGCCTGGAGGCCGCGACTCCGACTTTCGTGGAGAACGGAAGAGGCCGTCATCAGCCGGTGAGCTGAAGGGTCAGGCTCCTAGGGCAGCTGGAACGTCTTGACCAGGAAAGTGGCCATCTGCTTGCGCTTGACGTGGACAGCGGGGCAGAACTTGTTGGCTCCGCACCCCGCGCTGATGTCCTCGGCGGCGAGCCGCTCGACCCAGTCGGCCCAGGGGCCAGGACACGTCACGTCGTTGAAGACGTGCGTGCACGCCGGCGGCGTGTAGTTGTCTCCGTGCTCCGCGCGGAGCAGGAACACCGCCATCTGGCGGCGAGAGACGGGCGCGCCGGGACAATAGCGCCGAGGGTTGGTTCCGCAGCCCGATGTAATGCCTCTCTCGTAGAGATCCTCGATCCACGCTGCCGCGAAGTCGTCCACAGCGACGTCCGCGAACACGGTGCCCGTGGCCGCGGGCGGCTGGTAGCTGGGCCCGAGCTGCGCCTTGAGGATCAGGACTGCCATCTGCGCGCGGGTCACGGAATCCTCCGGACAATACAAGCCGTCGCCGCAGCCTCCCGTCACGCTCCCGCGGAAGATCGTCGCGATATCGCCGTGGAACGGGTTGGTCTGGAGCACGTCTTTGAAGTCGGCGAGCCAGCCGTCGTTGAGCTCTGGTGGCTCCGTTCCACCGGATGTCGTAGAGGCCTCCGGCCGGACGAGGCGGCGCCACCGCCTTGAGTACGTGGTTGCTGACGTGGGTGTACGGAACGACGTACATGCCGAACGAGAGCGTTCCGCCGTCGTGCAGAGCGTTGCCGTGGATCGTCACTACCGTGCCTCCGGCGGCGGGTCCGGACGAGGGGCCGATGGTGTTGATCGTGGGGCCGCCCGGCGTCGGGGTCCTGGTCGGGGTTGGGGGCGCTCCGGTCGGAGTTCTCGTCGGGGTGCGCGTCGCCGTGGGCGGCGCGGCCGTCAGGGTATGGGTCGGCGTCGAGGCCGGTGTGATCGACGTCGGCGTCTTCGTGGCCGTCGGCCCAGGGTTCGTTGGAGTCCGGGTCGGAGTCGGCGTCGGGCTGCCGCCGGGTGAGGCCGGGAGAAGGACGAAGACGTTGAACTCGGGCCCGGTCGCCGCCGGCGCCGGAACGCCGACGGGGGTCGCCACGGAGAGACCGGTCATCGGGAGGGTCAGCGAGCCGCCGGAGTACGTGCCCTGCAGGACCGGCGCGCCAAAGAAGTCCGCCGCGTTGCGAACCTCGTAGCCGTCGCCGTCGGACAGGATGCCGCTGATATCGACGTCGACCGTGTTGTCGTGGTCCCAGTTGTAGACCACGATGTGGGCGCGCTTGGCCTCGTACGCGTTGGGCCGGATGAACACCAGCACGCCCGTCGGGAGCGTCGAGTCGTAGTAGGTGTTGTCGGGAAATATCGTATGCGAGAAGCCTGAGGTCTTGCCGGCAAAGACGTTGTCGTTGATCGTCATGCCGGTGCCGTTGACGACGCCCAGGGCCGTGTCGCTGGCGAAGTAGTTGTTCTGCACTTTCGCGCCCGTGCTGCCCGCGCTGTAGCCCAGGTTGTTGTTGTTCTCGTGGTCCGTGTTGTAGGTGTAGTTGGAGATCAGCTTGGGAGAATGGGCCAGCTGCAGTCCGCCCAAGAGGATGTTGGTGTGGAAGCTCCCCGAGAGCTGGCCGTTGTTGAACGAGATGTTGCCCTGGAAGTCGAGGTTGTCCAGGTGGCCGCCCTCGCCGTAGGCGTGGATGCCCCAGCCGAACTGCCGGAACAGGATGTTGTCGTAGATCGGCTTGGGCGTCGACGAGTGGTTCTGGGCATAGATGCCGTGGCCGTGGCCGCGGTCCGGCGAATCGTAGCCGTTGTAATAGAAGAGATTCCCGTAGATGCGGGCGTCGGTGGCGTCCTCGCCCGTCAGCACGCCTTGCGACGTGTCGTGGACGATCATATTGATCATCCGTGTCCCGTCGCCGGAGAGTTGGACGCCGGGGCCGCGCCGGGGCGGGTCGTTTCCGTCGTTGGTCCAGCGTGTCGGGTCGGAGTTGAAGACCTCGAACCCCCAGAACCAGGTGTACTGGCCCACGATAGTCAGCGTCGTCTCGTCGCCGTTGTAGTTCCCGTCGATTCGAGCGCGCTCCCCGGTGTACTGGCGTACGATGATCGGATCGGCCGCTGTGCCCTTCAATTGGCTCTTGTACGGCGGTTTGTCATAGGTCCCGCCGCGGAGCCAGATCGTGTCGCCCGCATGAACCGCCGCGGGCTGTTTCAGGGCCGTCGCCAGGTCCCAGGGATTATTGATGCTGCCGTTTCCCGACGGGCTTCCGTTGGGCGCCACGTAGAAATCCGTTGCTCCCGCGACTGCGGCGAGAAACGACAGCACGCCGCAAAGGAGTCCCAGGACCAGACCGGCTCGCGCCGGAGTTCGTTTGGACATTGTGCGAATGGTACGGCTCGTACGCGGTCAATACGACTGTCCTGTGAGGCCGAGTTGGTACAGCGGGGGGAGGACGGGGCCCGGCTGTCCGCCCGGGCAGGAAAACGACGATGCTGACTGGAGGGCGGGGAAACGGCGGCGGAGATCGCCGTCGGAATGTCCCGGATCAGGCTTTACTGGAGTCCGGAATGCAGGTGGAACGTCTTGACCAGGAACGTCGCCATCTGCTGGCGCTTGACCGGGACGGTCGGGCAGAACTTGCTGTTCCCGCACCCTGCGCTGATGTCCTCCGCGGCGAGCTGCTCGACCCAGTTGGCCCAGGGTCCCGGACACGTCACGTCGTTGAAGAGGTGCGTACAGGCGGGCGGCGCGTAGCTCGCCCCGTGCTCGGCGCGAAGCAGGAACACCGCCATCTGCCGGCGCGACACCGACGCGTCCGGGCAGTAGCGCAGCGGGTTGGTTCCGCAGCCCGATGTGATTCCTCGCGCGTACATGTCCTCGATCCACGCCGCCGCGAAGTCATCCGCGGCGACGTCCGTGAAGACGGCTCCTGTGGCCGCCGGCGGCTGGTAGTCCGGTCCGAGCGACGCTTTGAGGATGAGGACGGCCATCTGGGCTCTGGTGACGGGGCCCGTGGGGCAATAGACACCGTCGCCGCAACCTCCCGTCACGCTCGTGCGGAAGATCGTCGCGATGTCGGGGTGGAACGGATTCGACTGGGGCACGTCCGTGAAGTCGGCGAACCAGCCGTCGTCTAAAGCCGTGTTTCCGGCAGGCTCGTGCCACTTGATGTCGTAGAGCCCTCCGGCCGGGCGAGGCGGGGCCACGGCCTTGATCTTCTGATTGCTGACGTGGGTATACGGAACCACGTACATCCCGAACGAGAGCGTTCCGCCGTCGTGCAGACGCTGACCCAGGATCGTCACCTCGGTTCCTCCCGCGGCGGGTCCGGATGCAGGCCCCATAGTGGAGATCACCGGACCGGTGCTCGGGGTTGGAGTCCTCGTCGGCGTGTGCGTTGCCGGGGGAGGCTCGGACGTCGGGGTTCGGGTCGGAGTATGCGTCGCCGTCGGAGGCGCGGGGGTCGGAGTGCGGGTCGCCGTCGGCGGCACACCCGTAGGAGTTCGCGTGGGCGTGTCCGTCGCCGTCGGCGGCGGATTGGTTGGAGTGCGCGTCGCGGTCGGCGGTACGCCCGTGGGCGTCTTCGTGGGGGTATCTGTCGCTGTAGGAGGCACTGGGGTCGGCGTTCGCGTGGCCGTCGGGGGCGGATTCGTCGGTGTGCGCGTCGCCGTCGGAGGAGCGGGCGTCGGCGTCTCGGTGGCCTGCGGACCTCCGTTCGTGGGGGTCCGCGTCGCGGTCGGCGGCACTCCCGTCGGAGTGCTCGTTGGCGTTTGCGTGGTTGTCGGAGGCGCCGACGTTGGCGTTTGCGTGGATGTCGGTGGTGCAGACGTCGGCGTTTGCGTGGGCGTCGGAGGCGCCGACGTCGGCGTGCGCGTCGGAGTCGGAGGAACAGATGTCGGCGTGAGCGTCGGAGTCGCCGTCGGAGGGACCGAGGTCGGGGTCCGCGTCGCGGTCGGCGTATTCGTCGGAGTGTTGGTCGCCGTCGGCGGCGCTGGTGACGGAGTCCGCGTCGGCGTCGCCGTGGGCGGCGCCGCCGTCGGAGTCTGCGTGGGTGTTCGTGTTGCCGTCGGCGGCGGGTTCGTCGGAGTCTGCGTCGGCGTGGGGGTCGGGCTCCCACCGGGCGAGGCGGGGAGCAGGACGAAGACGTTGAATTCGGGTCCGGTCGGGGCCGGCGCCGCGACACCGATGGGCGTCGCTACGGAGAGGCCGGTCATGGGGAGGGTCAACGAGCCGCCGGAGTACGTGCCCTGCAGGACCGGCGCGCCGAAAAAGTCGGCGGCGTTGCGGACCTCGTAGCCGTCGCCGTTGGAGAGAATCCCGCTGACGTCGACGTCCACCGTGGTATTCAGGTCCCAGTTGTAAATCGCGATGTTCGCGCGTTTGGCCTCGTAGGCGTTGGGCCGAATGAACACCTTCACGCCGGTCGGCAGCGTCGAGCCGTAGTACGTGTTGTCGGGGAATGACCCCGGCGAGAAGCCCGAGGTCTTGCCCGCGAAGGTGTTGCCCGTGATCGTCATGCTGCTGCCGTTGACGACGCCCAGGGCCGTGTCGCTGGCGAAATAGTTGTCCTGGACTTTCGCGCCCGTGCTGCCCGCGCTGTAACCAAGGTTGTTGTTGTTCTGGTGGGCGGTGTTGTACGTGTAGTTGGAGATCAGCTTGGGATTGTGGGCGAGCAGGAGGCCGCCGTAGAGGATGTTGGTGTGCCAGCCGCCCGAGAGTCCGCCGTTGTTGAACGAGATATTGCCCTGGAAGTCGAGGTTGTCCAGGTGCCCGCCTTCGCCGTAGGCGTGGATGCCCCAGCCGAACTGCTGGAAGATGATGTTGTCGTAGATCGGCTTGGGCGTGGACCCGACGTTCTGCGCGTAGATGCCGTGGCCGTGGCCCCGATCCGGCGAATCGTAGCCGTTGTAGTAGAAGAGGTTGCCGTAGATCCGGGCGTCCGTCGCGTCTTCTCCGGTCAAGACTCCCTGGGAGGTGTCGTGGACGATCATGTTGATCATCCGCGTCCCTTGTCCGGAGTTCTGGGTGCCGGGGCCCCGCCGCGGCGGCCAGTCGCCGTCCGAGGTGTAGCGCGTCGGGTCGGAGTTGAAGACCTCGAAACCCCAGAACCAGGTGTACTGGCCCAGGATGATCAGCGTGGTCTCGTTACCGGCGTAGTTTCCGTCGAGCCTCGCGCGCTCGCCGGCGTATTGCCGCACGATGATGGGGTTGGCCGCCGTGCCGACCAGATGGCTGACCCACGGCGGGTTCGTGTAGGTCCCGCCCCGCAGCCAGATCGTGTCGCCCGCGTGGACCGCCGAAGGTTGATTCAGCGCCGTCTTCAGGTCCCAGGGATTGTTGATGCTGCCGTTGCCCGACGGGCTGCCGTTCGGCGCGACGTAGAACTCAGCCGCCTGGGCCGCCCCCGCCAGAACAATGAACAGCGTGCAGAGCGCCGTCGCGCCTCGTTGCAATCGCATTGTTGCTGGCGGGAGCGTACTGCCAAAAGCAGTCCAATTCCCACTGGCCCCGGAGGCCTTCTTTGTACAGGGTCCCCGAACCTGTTTCTAAGCTGTACGCGGGGACAGGACGATTCCGTACAGGTCTATGGCGCCTCCGTCGGAACGAAGGAGAGGTCGTTGGTCACGATGATCCGGTCGACAAACGTGCCGATTTCGCGGCCCCGGAACGTGAGCGTGTGCGATCCCGAGGTCAGCGAAAACGTCCTGGGATTCAGCGTCAACGGAACGCCCGTGGTGCCCCGTCCGTTGACCCGCGACCACTGCCAGTTGGGGCCCCACGTGCCCTGCGCCGCGTCGAAGACGTCCTCGACACCCGAATCCATCTTCACGAACAACGAATCCGCCCCGGTACTGGGCGCGATCACGCGGGCCCACACGACGTAGGTTCCGGTGGTCGGGACGTTGAACGTCCAGGCCCCCTTGCCGGAATTGGCGGTCCAGGAAACGATATATTTGCCTCCAAACGCGCCGCTGTCCGATTTGGTCACCATGGGCGACGTGACGGTCGGCGACTCGCCCTCGATTCGGACATAGACGGCCGAGCCGTTCGGCGTCGGAGTCTTGGTCGGCGTGCGAGTGGCCGTCCGCGTTGGAGTCTTGGTCGGGGTGCGCGTCGGGGTGCGGGTCGGCCCGCCGGCCGTGGCCGTTCTCGTGGGCGTGCGGGTCGGTGTGCGCGTGGCCGTGCGGGTCGGCGTCCTCGTCGGGGTCTTCGTCGCGCTCGCGGCGGCCGTCGGCGTCGGCGATCCTCCGGGAGAGGCCGGAAGCAGGACGAAGACGTTGAACTGCTTTCCCGTCGGGGGAGGCGCGACCGACGCCGACGGGCGCCGCCACCGAGAGGCCGGTCATGGGGAGGGCGAGGGTTCCTGCCGAGTACGTCCCTTGCAGGACGGGCGCGCCGAAGAAATCCGCGGCGTTGCGGACCTCGTAGCCGTCGCCGTTGGAGAGAATCCCGCTGACGTCGACGTTGACGGTGTTCTGCATGTCCCAGTTGTAAACGACGATGTTTGCGCGCTTGGCCTCGTAGGCGTTGGGGCGGACGAAGACCTTCACGCCCGTCGGTAGCGTCGAGGGATAGTAGGTGTTGCTGGGGAAGCCGGACTGCGAAAAGCCCGAGGTCTTTCCGACGAAAGTATTTCCCGTGATCGTCATGCCGCTGCAGTTGATGATGCCGAGCGCCGTGTCGTTGACGAAGTAGTTGTTCTGGATCGTGGGGCTCGTGCAGCCGGCGCTGTAGCCGAGGTCGTTGTTGTTCTGGTCGTCCGAGTTGTAGGTGAAGTTGGAGATCAGCTTCGGGTTGTGCGCCAGATTCATGCCCCCGTAGAGGATGTTGGTGTGGAAGCTGCCCGAGAGCTCTCCGTTGTTGAAGGAGACGTTGCCCTGGAAATCGATGTTGTCCAGATGCCCGCCCTCGCCGTAGGCGTGGATGCCCCAGCCGTACTGCCGGAAAATGATGTTGTCGTAGATGTGCTTGGGCGTGGAGCCGACGTTCTGGGCGTAGATGCCATGGCCGTGGCCGCGGTCCGGCGAGTCGTAGCCGTTGTAGTAGAAGAGAGTCCCGTAGATCCGGGAGTCCGTCGCGTCTTCCCCGGTCAACACTCCCTGGGAGGTGTCGTGGACGATCATGTTGATCATCCGCGTGCCGTTGCCGGAGTTCTGGGTGCCCGGGCCCCGCCGCGGGGGGCAGTCGCCGTCGGAGGTGTAGCGCGTGGGTCGGAGTTGAAGACCTCGAAACCCCAGAACCAGGTGTACTGGCCCGAGGATTATCAGCGTGGTCTGCGTTGCCGTTGTAGTTGCCGTCGATCCTCGCGCGCTCGCCCGGTGTACTGCCGCACGATGATGGGGTTGGCCGCGGTGCCCTTCAGATGGCTGATGCACGGCGGTCGTGTAGGTCCCGCCGCGCAGCCAGATCGTATCGCCCGCATGGACCGCCGCGGGCTGATTCAGCGCCGTCTTCAGGTCCCAGGGACTGTTGATACTGCCGTTGCCCGACGGGCTTCCATTCGGCGCGACGTAGAAATCGGTTCCGAAGAGAAAGGCCGCGCCGACGAAGATGAAGGACGCCGCAATCAGCACGCGAGAAAAGGAAAAGCGGTTCACCATGAAAAGGACTCCTTCGACAAGGTTTGAATCCCGAGGGTAGTGACGTGCGACACACCGGGCTACTGGCCAAGGAGTCCCCTCGTCGTACAGGCAGGGGTTGACGGCGAACCTGTCCTCTCGGTCAGTGGTGCCGCTTGCCCCCGCAACACAAATCCCGTACCCTTGATCTCGAACCATGACAAAGGCCGCCCGTTCGACCCGCAGGGCTTCGGTGTGCCTGCTCGCATTCCATCCGCTCGTGCTGTCGGAATTTCAGCGACTCCTGGACAACGAAACGCTCGCGGTGCACGCGAAGCGCCTCGAGGCGGACCTGATCGCGGATCCCGCGAAGCTCAACATTCCGCGGGCCGGGGTCTATGTCGTCGAGAGTCACGGTCACCGGCCCACGACGGAGGCTCTCGTCGTGGCGGTCCTGGGTAAGCAGCCGGGAGCGCGGGTCGTCGTCGTCGCCGAGAACTTCGAACAGTCGGGGGCTTTCCCCTTGCTGCGGCTGGGAGCCAAGGGACTGATGACGTTTGCCGAGGCGACGGAACAGCTCATGCGCGCGGTGCAGGAGGTCGCGAGCGGCGGCTTCTGGGTTCCGAGGTCGCTGCTGTCCCGGTTCGTCGACGAGACGATCAGCTCGGTGCGCCGTCCGCGCGGACCCAGCGGGTCCGGCGCGTCTCTCACGCCGGGAGAAGGAGGTTCTCGAGGCGCTGCTCGAGAATCTTTCGAACAAGGAGATCGCGAGCAAGCTCCACATGTCGGAGCGGACCGCGAAGTTCCACGTCTCCAACCTTCTCGCCAAGTACGGCGTCCGCCGCCGCGCCGACCTGATTCTGCTGACCTACACACAGCTCGACCGCTCGGCGTAGCACGTCGCCTTCGCTCGCTCGGGATCTGCCTTCGGCACCGGCTCGCGGCTCGCGGACAGCGCTCGACCGCGAGCCTGATCCCTCACTCGCTCCGGCTCCCGCAGCGCGAGGCTCCTCCGCTGCGCTCGCGGAGACTCCTCGCGCTGCGAACAGAAGAACGATCGCCTCAGTCCTAGTTTTTTAGCGGCAGATGGTCCAACTGTTCGCGGCGCGAATAGTCTCCCGACCGAAGGGAGGGAGGAGGTTCGCGCCGCGGGAGCCGGAGCGCAGCGAGGAGACCAGGCCGTCCGTCGAGCCTCTTTTCGGCGAGCGGACGGCCGGTGCGGCCGAAGGCCGCAGGTCTCCTCGCAAGCGAAGGCGACGTGTTAGCGCCAGAAGCCGCGGCGATACAGGCGCTGGAGGACGCGCGCGAGCCCGCGGCGCACCCGTCGCGTCCGCTGGCGTCCCGCGTCGCGCAGAACGACTTCGACCAGACATACACCGGGGCCGGCGATGATTTTGGTCAGATCCCCCTCGGCCCCGTCTCCGAGCCGGCACGTAGCGGGCGCCGCAGGCCTCCGCGATGCCCTCGAAGTCCGGGATTGTGCAGCTGTGTTCCGTACACGTGCCGGTGCCGGCGCCGAGCTGCTGCTTGCGGATCAGGCCGTAGTACCCGTCGTTGAAGACGATGACCGTCGAGGCGCAGCCGTTCGCGGACGGCCGTCAGCAGCTCGAAGCCCGACATGGCGAAGCCGCCGTCGCCGAGCAGTGCGACGACGGGCGTTCGGGGCGCGCGAGCTGGGCGCCGATGGCCGCCGGCAGGGCGAACCCCATCGCCTGGAGATCCGTCGGCAGAATCAGGCCGCGCGGACCGCAGGACGCGGAAATGACGTCGCGCGAGCATCTGGTGAAGGCCCGAATCGAGCACGAGGCAGGAGTCCGCCGGCATCGCGCGCCGGAGCGCTCCGAAGAACGCTTCGATCGTCGGTGGAGCAGGCCCCGCATCCTCGGTTCCCACGTCGCTCTGATAGCGCCGAGTAGGCGCGTTGCCGCCAGCGCGCGAGCTCCTCGGCCGTCCACTCGGAGCGCGGTGGGCGGCGCTCGGCCCGGCGTCGAGAAGCGTCCGGATCAGCCATGGAACGTCGGCGACGAGGGCGAGTGGAGGCGTCGTAGTTGGCGCCGAGCACTTCGGCCGACGCGTCGACGTGAACCAGGCGGTCGGCCGGGCAGCTTGAGCCGAAAGCCGTGGGCGCCGTTGTGCGAGAACTTGCAGCCGAGCGCGAGGATCAGGTCGGCGCTCTCGACGAGCTCGTTCAGGCCTCGGCGCTTCCCGCGGTCGAAGGGAACGACCCAGGGATGATTCTCGGGAAGGATCCCGCGGGCCGACGTCGTCGCGACGACGGGCGCATCCTCAGGGATTCCACGAGCGCGCGCAGCTCCTCGGCGGCCCCGAAGGCTCCCTGGCCGACGTAGAGACAACGGCCGGCGCGCCTCGGCCAGCGCGGCGCTCGGAGATTCGTCGACGAGCCGGCGTGGGCGGAGCCGCGGCGCCGGCGTCGACGCGAGCGCGGCGGACCTGCGTCGGCTTCGAGCCGGGAGGCGGACGTGCACGACCACCGGGCCGGGCTCGCCCGACGGGCAGAGCGCGTACGCGTCGGCGAGACGCGGCCTCGATCGCCTCGATCGGCTCCGGCTTCGAACACCCGCTTGACGAGCGGCTCCAGCGATCGCGCGCTGGTCCAGCGCCTGGAGCTGGAAGCGGCGGCCCGGCCCGTCGGCGGGCCGTCCCAGGATGTGGAGCAGGGGAGTCGAGTCGAGAAAGGCCTCGGCGAGACCCGTCAGCGCGTAGGTGAAGCCCGGGCCCGGGGATCGTGGCGAGGACGCCGGGCCGCCCGGATGCGCGCGCGTATCCGTTCGCCATGAAGGAGGCGGCGAGCTCGTGCGTCGCCACGACCGTGCGCAGCCGGGACGTGCGCAGCGCCTCGAAGAGCGCCGACGTTCTGCGAGCCCGGCAGTCCGAAGACGAGTGTCCGACGCCGAGCGCCTCGAGGGTCCGGCAGAGACGTTCTGCTCCGGTCATCGGGCGCCCCTCTTCATCGGCGCCCTCCCGGCGCGAAGCCGCCGCGCGACGCGCCTCGCGCCTTCGGCGAACGACTCGGCGAGCTCGCGGTATCTCCGGTCCCTCCGGAAGCGCGGCGATTCGGGGCTCTCGAGGACCAGGCACATCTGCGAGATCTCCGCCGAGCTGGGCCTTGAAGTGCGTCACCGGATTCAGGGCCGCGTCGGTGAGGTCGTTCGCGGCCACGCCGAGCTCGGAAAGGCGCTGGAAGACGTTCCAGCGCAGGAAGGCCGTGGCGCCGAGGTTCAGGTGCGTCCGCGTCGGCGCGCCGCCGCGACGGTGTGCGACACGGGGTGCGGCCCAGCAGGACGAGCTGGGTCGAGACGGACACACCGCTGTCCGGAGCCGGGCATGGTAGAGGCGGGCGAGCTGCCGCGAGCGCAGGCGCTCGAAGAAGCGCTGAAATGCCGTCGCGCGGAAGATAGAGGCGCGCGCCCTTGCGCTCGTGGATCTGCGAGTGAAGGCGAAAAAATCTGTCGAAGTCGTCGTCTTCCGTGACCGTAACGCCCTGCTCGGCACACCGGTCGACCAGCCGGCGGAGGTTCTGCTCCATGCGCGCCCAGAGGGCCTCCATGTCGGTCAGCGGCACGACATAACTGTAGTTGGGGCGGGCGCGTCCAGCCCCGGGCCAGGAGCACGCGCACGTCGGTGAGGGGGCTGCGGCAGCGCAGGGCGATGCGGCCGTAGCCCAGGCGCGACAGGCCTTCCGCCAGCGATTCGAGGATTTCGTTCTGCCGCGCCGTGCGCTGCGAGGGGTATCGGGTCTCGTAGGGGCGCAGCACGATCCCGTTGTAGTAGAGGAGGAGGCGGCGGCGAGACGTAGGCGCCCGGCGCGCGAACCGCGCTCGTAGAGCGCGACCCCGCCGAGCAGCTCGTCGCCTTTCTCCACTGCCAGGATCCGGAAACGTCCCGCCGGCCGCTTCGCAGAGCGCTTCGAGGTATTCCGGCGTCTGATAGATCGCGCCCTCCTCGGAACGGCGCACGAGCTCGTTCCATCGAGGGAAATCGGACGGCGGAAGAACACGGGACGCCGCCGGCGCCCTCACACGGAGAGTCCGGCGAAGATTCAAGATCGCCCCAGCGGTAGAGCTCCTGGATTCCAGGCGCCGGGTCGTCGGACCTCAGAGTCAGCTGATCCGCGCCGAACCAGGAACGCACGACCCGCCACGGACCGTCGCCGCCGGAAGGGAGCCGCAAGGTCTTATAGTCGAGGCGGGGGTAGACGCACAATCGGCCGGCCGGATACTCCCGAACGGCGGGCACGTCCTCGCCGAGCGCGTCGAGGCGGGCCATCTCGCAGACGTCCACGCCGCAGCTCGCGGCGAACTCGACGTACCACCACGGCCGGGCGTTGACCTCGAGGATCTTGAAGAGACCGATCGCGCTCATCGAACTTGAACTCGGCACTGAAGACCCCGCGATAGCCGATTCCCTCCAGGAGCCGGCGGATCGTGTCGGCGGCCGCCGGGATCCCTTCGAGGGGGATCGTCAGCGTCGCCGTGCTGTTTCCGAACTCTCTCGGGAACATGCGGACGCGCTGGCGTGCGAGGAGCGCCGAGAAGTTCCCCCGGCGGTCGACGAATCCTTCGACGAAGAAGTGACACGACGGCGGTCCGGCAATGAACTCCTGAAGCATCAGCTCGAACGCCAGCCCGCGCGTCTCGGCGATGCGGCGCCGGACGTCCTCGCGATCGCGAAAGCGGATCGCCTTGGCGTGGTACTTCTCCGAAAACGGCCGGGTCCGGGTCGGTTTCAGAAACGCGCTCGCGAGCGTCGGGTCCGTCACGGTCGCCAGGCTTTGCTCGTTCCGGAGGATGACGGTGCGCGGATGCGGCAGGCCGAGCTCGTCTAAAGTTTCCGCAAAGCAGCCTTTGTCGATGAGACGCTTCATGACCTCCGGCGGAGCCACGCTCGACGGAAATCGCGCCGCGAGGTCCGGAGAAAGGCCGCTGACGGCCGCGGCCCAGGCGTCGGTGCAAGGAAGCAGGACCATCCGTTCGACGGTCAGGGCTTCCAGACGCGCGCGGAGCGCCTCTGGTGTGGCGTCGCGCGGAGGACCCCCGGGCAGAGGTCGATACCAGCGCGATCGGGCGACCAGAGGTTCCTCGGTTCCGGCGACATAGAGCGGGATGCCTCTCCGTCCCAGGCAGCGCACCGCTCCGAGCGCGGTGATGCCGACACCGAGCACCAGGACGGGAACTGGTTGGGGCTGCTCGCCCGTATCGGCGCGCGACTGTCGCATCGCCTCCATCTTCACTGATTCGACCGAGGGCGCCGATGGTATCAAGAATTCACGACTGACCTGTCCTTGACCTGTCCTTAGGTACATTGACAGTGCAAGGGTGAAACCCGTAGCCTGACGCGTACACCGGGCGAACGATGAAAAGGTGGGTAATAGCGGCGGCGGTGGCCGTCATAGTCAACTCGTGGGCAGCCGCGGCAACGCTCCCGGCTGGCTTCACGGAGACGTACGTCGACGGCCTCAACGCACCGACGGCCATGGCTGTCGCTCCGGACGGCCGCATCTTCGTTTGCCAGCAAAACGGCAAGCTCATGGTCATCGAGGACGGGGCCCTTCTCTCCACGCCGTTCGTGACCCTGACGGTCGACAACACCGGGGAGAGAGGGCTCCTGGGCGTCGCATTCGACCCGAACTTCGTGAGCAATCAGTACGTTTATGTCTATTACACGGTGCCGGGGTCTCCGGCCCACAACCGGGTCAGCCGATTCACCGCCGACGGGAACGTCGCCGCGGCCGGGAGCGAGCACATCCTGCTCAATCTAAACTCGCTTTCGATCGCCACGAACCACAACGGGGGCGCGCTTCACTTCGGGCTCGACGGCAAGCTCTACATCGCGGTCGGCGACAACCACACACCGGACAATGCCCAGGACCTCTCGAATCTTCTCGGCAAGGTCCTGCGCATCAACTCCGACGGCACGATCCCGCCCGACAATCCGTTCGTCGGGGTCGCCGGAGCGCGGGCCGAGATCTGGGTCTACGGGCTGCGGAACCCCTTCTCCTTCGCGGTCCAACCCTTTACGGGCCGGATTTTCATCAACGACGTCGGCGAGAACGCCACCGAGGAGATCAACGACGGGATCTCGGGCGACAACTACGGCTGGCCGCTGTGCGAAGGATCTTGCGACACGCCTCCGTACACGGATCCGTTCCATGGTTACGGACACCAGAACGGACAATGCGCGATCACCGGGGGTGACTTCTACAATCCGCAGGTCGCTCAGTTCCCGGCGGATTACACGGGCAACTACTTCTTCGGCGACTACTGCGCGGACTGGATCAAGCGAATCGATCCGGAGACCATGACCGTAACCACCTTCGCGACGGGCGCGGGAGCCCCGGTCGACATGCACGTGGACTACCAAGGCAATTTCCACTACCTGGCGCGGAGCCTCGGCCGTGTCTACACGGTCGTCTACACGGCGAGCAACGCACCCGTCGTCACGGAAAACCCCGCGAGTCAGACGGTCGGTGTCGGCATGCCGGCGAGCTTCACGGTCGCGGCGAGCGGGGCGGATCCGCTCTCGTACCAGTGGCAGAAGAACAGCACGAACATCGCCGGGGCCACGCTCGCGTCGTACACGACGCCGACGCTCATTCTCGGTGACAACGGCAACAAGTACCGGTGCATCGTCTCGAACTCTTTCGGGTCGGCGACCAGCGCGCAGGCCGTGGTGACGGTGCTCAACGATCAGGCTCCCGACGCCACGATCAGCACCCCCGCCACCGGTACGACCTATGCCGGCGGGCAGACGATCAACTACTCGGGCTCGGGCACGGATCCGGAGGACGGAAACCTCCCGCCGAGCTCTCTGACGTGGTGGGTGGTGTTCCACCACAATACCCACACCCATCCCTTCATTCCGCCCGTGAGCGGGTCTGCCGGCGGCTCGTTTGTCATTCCGACGCTCGGCGAGACCTCGCCCAACGTCTGGTATCGGATCCACCTTCTCGTCGTCGATTCGGCCGGCCTGACGAACGAGACCTATCGGGACATCCTTCCGCGGACGTCCACGATGACGTTCCAAACGAACCCCACCGGACTGCAGGTGTTGCTGGACGGCGAGCCGCAGGCCACCCCGGCGACGGTCGTCGGCGTCGAAGGAATCATCCGGACGATCGAGGCGCCTTCGCCGCAGGGCGGCCATACCTTCCAGTCCTGGTCGGACGGGGGAGCCCGGATCCACGACATCTCGACACCGGTCAACGACACGACATACACGGCCAACTTCTCGGGTGGCGGCCCGACGCCGACGCCGACGCCCACGCGGACGCCGACCATGACTCCGACCCCGACGCGCACGCCGACCCGTACCCCGACGTTCACGGCGACCCGGACGCCGACTCCGACCGCGACCCGGACTCCGACCTCTACGGCCACGCGGACTCCGACGAACACGCGGACGCCGACCCGCACTGCGACGCGGACGCCGACCAACCCGCCGCCGACGGCGACTCCCACGAATACGGCGACTCCGGGCGAGCCGCCGACGACGCCGACGCGCACCTCGACGTCTGTGCCTCCCACGGCGACGCGTACGCCGACGAGGACCGCGACCCGCACGCCGACCGACACTCCGGCGCCGCCGTCCTCGACGTCCACGCGGACGCCGACGCATACGGCGACGCGCACCGCGACCCGGACACCGACCGACACCGCGGTGCCGCCGACGCACACCGCCACGCGGACGCCGACGCGTACCGCGACACACACGCCGGCGGATACGGCGACGCGGACACCGACGCATACCGCGACGAGGACTCCGACGAACACTCGGACGCCCACGCGGACGCCGACGCCCGAGCCTCCGACGGCGACCGAAACGCCGACCCGGACACCGACGCCGACGCGGACGCCGACGCGGACTCCCACGCGGACGCCCACCCGAACTCCGACGACGGCACTGGTCCCCGTCGTCGGCAACGTCAACCCGACGTCGGGCAAGGCCGCCGGCGGGACGCTCGTGAAGATCCACGGTCAGAACCTGTTCGAGGGGGGACGCTCTCCTTCGGGCTCTACGTCGTCCCGTATACGCACGTCTCCGACACGGAGATCCAGGCGATCGCGCCGCCGCGGCCCGCCGGAGCGCTCTACGACATCAAATGGCAGTCGACCGCCGGCAACTCCACGTTGACCGACGGCTGGTTCGCCGACTTCAAGGACGTGCCGCAGTCGAGCATCTTCCACGACGACATCGAGTCGCTCCTGCGCGGGGGCGTGACGGGTGGCTGCGGCAACGGCGCCTACTGCCCCACCGGGCTGGTGACCCGCGCGCAGATGGCGGTTCTCATCCTCAAGTCCTCGCTCGGAACCGACTATCAGCCGCCCGCCGCCACCGGAACCGTATTCGCGGACGTGCCGGCCGACGCGTTTGCCGCGGCCTGGATCGAAGACCTCTACGCCCGGGGAATCACGGCGGGCTGTTCCGCCAACCCGAAGCGCTACTGTCCCGACGCGTCGATCACGCGCCGGCAGATGTCGGTGATGCTGCTGCGCGCCGAGCACGGACAGAACTACACGCCCCCCGCCTGCGCCGGCGTCTTCGGAGACGTGGTCTGCCCGGGCGCCTACACCAACTGGATCGAGCGGCTCGCCGCGGAGAACATCAGCGCGGGCTGCGGGAACGGCAACTTCTGTCCCATGCCTCCGGTCAAGCGGCAGCAGATGGCGACGTTCCTGGTGAACGCATTCCTCTCGGGCGGCGCATTGACCCAGCCGGCGACCCAGACCCTCGGGCCTCGGGCCGTCCAGCCTTAAAGGCCCCGAGGGGGCGGGTTGTTGACACCCCCGGCCCGCTTGCGTATTCTTACGCGCCCTCGAAAGAGGACCCGTCCGGGCTCGCCAAGGCGCGGGCCGTCTTGAAAGTCCGTGTTTTAGGGGTTCGAAATGGCTTCTGGCGGCAGGAACGGAAGCTGACGCCCGCTCCCTCCAGCGGGTCGTCGCCGAGTGCGACGGTGAAGATCGGATCCATGCCGGCGACTTCGGTACAGGTCCTCGACGCCCGGCACCATTCGGCGGCGGCCACCCCGAGGAGCAGATGCGCGACGTTCCTGTGCGGGCTTTCAGTCTCACGTGAGGACAACGGGGCAAGCGGTTCGGCTCACCGAGGGCCGCGATCTCGCTGGAGCCTCGTCGTGCTCGGAGCCTCGGGGCCTTGGTTTCAACGGCAATCGGGCGGAGCTTCACAGCCTGGTCGCTGCGCGTGCAGATTCGGCGATCTTCGCGTACGTCGGAGACGGATGGCGTGCGGGCCGTATTCCCTATGCGAACGCTTGGGAGAACAAACCGCCGGGCATCTTCGCGGTTGATGCTCTCGTGTTTTCGGTGTTCGAGAAAAGCTTTGTGGCCCTCGCGCTTCTGGAAGGGCTGTGCATTCTCGGATGCGTCCTTCTCGTCTGTCTGATCCTCAGAGGGTGGGGCACGATCCGGCAGGCGGCGGTCGGCCGGCAGGACTGCGCGCAGCCACGGGTCTGAATCTGTGCTATTTGAACGCCGGCGGAAACGTGACGGAGATCTACCTTCTACTCCAGGCCGCACTCAGCATCTACTGCTTGAGCCGTTCGTTTCAGCGGGTCAGCGCTCGATCGACCTTCGTGGCCGGGCTGTTCGCGGGATTCGCATCTCAATTCAAGCCGCCGGGCCTAGCGCCGCTCGCCGGCCGCAGGGCGCGCCTTCTTGTGTGCCTGGGCGGTGCTCAACGTAATCAACTTTCGCAGTGTGATCCTCGCCTGCGTCGCGGGGTTGGCGGGCGCGATCGCATCATGGATGCCCGCCATTCTGTACTTTGCGTCCCGTGGCCTCCTGAACGACCTTGCAGATGCGACCCTTCTCCATAATCTGAAGTACGGTGCGACGAGCTACGCAAAACCATATGTACTCGCGGGTGCTTGTGACGCCCCTCCTGAGGCTCGAGCTCGCGTGGCCGCTGATAGTTTGTGGGCCTTTCGGTTTCTCGCTCGCGGTGGTATCGCTCTGGAGGGACCGAGAAAGGGCCGTCGGAACGAACGCTGGAAAGCACCAACCTGGTTACCCCCTCTCGTCTGGCTCTGCTTTGGGCCGGCTTCGATGTCCTCAGGAGCTCTGGCGGGAGGGAAGAACTACCGGCACTACTTCCTGCCCTGATCCTGAGCCTGTGAGTCGTCGCGGGATCGTGTGCTGGCGAATCGCGTTGAGGGAGTCCGGGTAGGCTGATCGTGTCGAGTGCTTTTGGTGTACTTCTGATGGGGCCGATAGCGCGAGACAGTAGTCAGGCCATGGACTTTTCTGGCCTGCTCGAAATCTGGCCCTGGGAACGAGGCAACGGGAACCCTGGCAGGACGTCGCGGCTCGTCTCGACCGTCTCGGATCACCGGGCGACACGCTGTTTACCTGGAGCTTACAACCCGGAGATTTATCTCGCGACTGGAATGCGCAGCGCCCTCCGGTTTCTGGATGCGAGCCACGCGGTCAACTCGGGAGAGCAGGCGGCCGGCCTTTTCGGGCGGGTGTTTCACAGGCCTCTGAAGTCGCACGCCTGACTGACGGCTGGTCTTCGGCCCTCGGACTGGCAAGGAGGAGGAAGATCCTGCAGAGGAGCGCGCGCTGTTAGCGCGAATTAGGGACTGGATTGAAGAGAGATTCGAGCCGGTTTACAGGAGCGGCAACTGGGTCTTTACCGGCTCCGACGGGCTTCACAAGAGGGGCCTGCAGGAGCCCGTCGGAACTCCGCAGTGATGTGGGGCGGCGGGCTGGCGAAGTGACCCCGATGCGGCCGCCCACCTTGACACCCCCGGCCCGCTTGCGTATTCTTACGCGCCCTCGAAAGAGGACCCGTCCGGGCTCGCCACGGCGCGGGCCATCTTGAGAGTCCGTGTTTTAGGGGTTCGAAATGGCTTCTGGCACAGGAAGAGTATCGGCTGCCGACGTCCGCCACGGCTGGTTCGTGGTGGACGCTTCGGGTCAGGTTCTGGGTCGTCTGGCGACCCGGATCGCGCGCATCATCATGGGCAAGCACCGTCCCAACTACGTGCCCTATCTCGACATGGGCGACTTCGTGGTCGTGACCAACGCCGAGAAGGTTCGGTTGACCGGCACGAAGCTCGAGGCGAAGGTATACCGCCGCCACACGGGCTATCCGGGCGGCCTCAAGACGACCGCGGCCCGCGACCTGCAGGGGAAGTACCCCGAGCGTCTGATCGAGGAGGCCGTGCGCGGCATGCTTCCGAAGTCCAAGCTCGGGCGCAAGCAGATTCGGAAGCTCAAGGTTTACCGCGGCTCGAGCCACCCCCACGAGGCGCAGCAGCCGCAGCCCCTGAAGATTTCCGCCTAGGCGGATAGACAGCTCGGAGGAGAGTTTGGCAGTCGACATCCAACACAGGGCCACCGGACGGCGGAAGACCTCGATGGCGCGCGTTCGGCTGGTGGCCGGGACCGGCGCGATCACGGTCAACAAGCGCTCGATCGACGATTACTTCCCCAACAACGTCCTGAAGATGGTCATCAAGCAGCCGCTTTTGGCGAGCGAGACGGCCGAGAAGTTCGACATCCACGTCACGGTCGCCGGCGGCGGCCCGACGGGCCAGGCCGGAGCCATCCGCCACGGCATCGCGCGGGCGCTGACCGAGTACAACCAGGAGCTGCGCAAGAAGCTCAAGAAGGAAGGCTTCCTGACGCGCGACCCGCGGATGAAGGAACGCAAGAAGTACGGGCAGCGCGGCGCGCGGGCCCGGTTCCAGTTCAGCAAGCGGTAATCCCAACGGCAACGGCATTCGGAAAGGGAGGTGTGATCTGGCATTGATTTCGATGAAGGAACTGCTCGAGGCTGGCGTTCACTTCGGTCATCAGACCAAGCGCTGGAACCCGAAGATGAAGAAGTTCATCTTCGGCAAGCGCAACGGGATCTACATCATTGACCTGCAGAAGACGCTCAAGCAGTTCAAGGAAGCCTCGAAGTTCGTGACCGACCTTGCCGCCGCGGGCAAGAACCTGCTGTTCGTCGGCACGAAGCGCCAGGCCCAGGATGCGATCTACGAAGAGGCCAACCGCTGCGGAATGTTCTACGTGAACACGCGGTGGCTCGGCGGCACGCTGACCAACTTCTCCACGATCCGCAAGTCGATCCACCGGTTGAAGGAGATCGAGGGCATCCTCGCTCAGGACGACAACGAGAACCTGACCAAGAAGGAGCGGCTGCGCCTCGAGCGGGAGAAGGAGAAGCTCGAGAAGAACCTGACCGGCATCAAGGAGATGGACGAGCTTCCGGACGCGCTCTTCGTCATCGATCCCAAGCAGGAGTACATCGCGGTCAAGGAAGCGAACAAGCTCGGGATCCCGGTCGTCGCCGTCGTCGACACCAACTGCGACCCGGACCTGATCGACCACGTGATCCCGGGCAACGACGACGCGATCCGCGCCATCCGGCTGTTCACCCAGAAGGTCGCCGACGCGGTCCTCGAGGGTCTGCATGCCCACGGGGAGCGCGAAGCCGAGGAGGCGGTGCTCCGCCGAGGAGAGGCCCCGCACTCCGGAGCTGTCGCAGACCGCCGTCGTCGCCGACGCATCATAGGGAAGAGACGGCAGAGCCGCAGAGGGCAGACGGCAAAGGCCGCCTGTCGATTCCCGACTGTGAATGGATTGAGGGAGCCATGGAGATTTCTTCCAAACTCGTAAACGCCCTGCGCGGCGAAACCGGCGCCGGGATGATGGACTGCAAGAAGGCGCTCGTGGAGGCTGCAGGCGACTTCGAGGAGGCCAAGAAGATCCTTCGCAAGAAGGGCCTGGCCGCGGCCGCCTCGAAGGCGGGACGGGCTGCGTCCGAAGGACTCGTCGTCGCGCACGTCACCGTCAAGGGTGCGGTCCTGGTCGAGGTCAACTGCGAGACCGACTTCGTGGCGCGGACCGAGGACTTTCGGGTTTTCGCCGAAAAGCTCGCGGACCGAATCGCGGCCCACGACGCCTTCGGCGACACGCGCGCCGGGGACGTCGCGGAGCTGACGAAGCTCTCGTGGCCGGGCGGGGAGACCGTGGCCGACGCCGTGACGCAGCTGATCGCGACGCTCAAGGAGAACATCCAGGTGCGGCGGTTTGCCCGGCTCGTGCCGCGGCCATCCGAGGAGTTCGCCAGCTACATCCACGGCAACGGACGCATCGGCGTACTCGTCGGCGTCCCGGGCGGCGACGAGGCTCTGGGCAAGGACCTGGCCATGCACATCGCGGCCTCGGATCCGCGCTTCGCTTCGAGGGCCGAGGTTTCCGCCGAAATCCTCGCCACCGAGCGCGAGATCGCACGGGCCCAGGCCGCGGCGGCGGGCAAGCCGGCCAACGTGGTCGAGCGGATCGCCGACGGGAAGGTCGAGAAGTTCTACCAGGAGGCCGTGCTCGTCGAGCAGGCCTTCGTCAAGGATCCCGAGAAGACCGTCGGCCAGGTCATCGCCGAGCGCGCCGGCAAGGGTGCCCTCGACCTGCGCTTTGTCCGCTTCAAGCTGGGCGAAGGCCTCGGCCGCGGGGCCGAGGAAGCCGCCTGAGCGGCGCTCCTCTGAGATTGCGCGCCAGCGGAGGCGACGACATAATCCGGCCTCGATGACGCAGCCTGCCTATCGCCGCATCCTCCTGAAGCTGTCGGGGGAGGCGTTGATGGGGGAACAGAAGTTCGGCATCGCGCCGGACTTCGTGGCGCGGCTCGCCGACGAGATCCGCGAGGTCCACGACCTCGGCGTCGAGACCGCGATCGTCCTGGGAGGCGGAAACATCATCCGGGGAGTCTCCGCTGCGGCCCAGGGCATCGATCGCGTGGCGGCCGATCACATGGGTCTGCTCGCGACCGTCATCAACGGCCTCGGCCTGCAGGACGCGCTCGAGAAGCGCGCCGTGCGGACGCGGTTGATGTCGGCGGTGGAGATGCGCCAGATCGCCGAACCCTTCATCCGCCGCCGCGCGATTCGCCACCTCGAGAAGGGCCGGGTCGTGCTCTTCGTGGGAGGCACCGGAAATCCCTTCTTCACGACCGACTCGGCGGCGGCGCTGCGTGCCAACGAGATCCACGCGGACGTCCTGCTGAAGGCGACCAAGGTCGACGGGGTCTACGACGCCAACCCGGATCGCGTGCCGGACGCCCGCTTCTTGAAGACGCTCACCTACCGGCAGGCGCTCGACGCCGGGCTGCAGGTCATGGACGCCGCCGCCGTCGCCCTGTGCATGGAAAACGGGATCCCCATCAAGGTTTTCAGTCTCAAGGTCAAGGGCAACATCCAGCGGGTCGTCGCCGGGGAGGACATCGGCTCGCTGGTTTCCGCAGGGGGTGTCGAGGCATGAGGCAGGAGCTCAAGGACATCGACAAGGAAATGACCGACGCCATCGTCGCGCTGAAGGAGCGTTTCAAGACGCTGCGCACGGGCCGCGCGAACCTCGGGATGCTCGACGGCATCCTGGTGTCGGCCTACGGCGCCGACGTGCCCATCAATCAGGTGGCCAACCTCTCGGTCCCCGAACCCACACTGATTGTGGCCGCTCCGTGGGATCCCAAGATGGCGGTCGAGATCGAGCGCGCGATCCGCAAGTCCGAGCTGGGCCTGAATCCGCAGTCCGACGGAAAGATCGTGCGGATCCCGATTCCGGCTCTGACCGAGGATCGCCGGAAGGATCTCGCGAAGAAGGCGCACCACATGGCCGAGGAGGCGCGTGTCGAGATCCGGCGCTACCGCCACGAAGGCAACGACCGCATGAAGAAGCTCTTCAAGGACAAAGTGATCTCCGAGGACGACGAGCGCCGCGGTCTCGAGGAGTCGCAGAAGCTCACGGACCGGAAGGTCAAGGAAGTGGACGACCTGCTGAAGACGAAGGAGCAAGAGATCCTGGCGGTGTAGCCTCGGTCTCGTTCCGCATGTCGTGGACCCCGCAAACCGGCCGAGCGTCGCAGCTCCCGGCCAGCGCGGTCCTGCCCGGAAGGGCCGCGAACATCGCGCTTCTGGGGATTCCCGCGGCGGTGTTCGTGATCTGCCGGCTCGCCTGGATCCGCACGTCGGCGCTCGAAGCCGACGAGGCCTTCACGATGCGCCTGGTCCGTCATTCCTGGGGAGATCTCTTTCGGGGAGCGATCCAGGACAAGGTCCACCCCCCGCTGTTCTACATGCTTCTGAAGGTCTGGATGGGGATCGGCGGAGAGAACCTGATCTGGCTCCGCCTGCTGCCGATCACGATCTCGCTGGTGTGGATCGTCGCGATCATCGGTCTCTCGCGGGAGCTCGGCATCGCCGTCGAGCCGACCGGCCTCGCCTTGCTCTTCGTGGCGCTGAACGGCTTTCTCATCCGCTTCTCCCAGGAGCTCCGGATGTACTGCCTGCTCGCGGCGCTGTCGCTCTGCTCGCTGTGGCTGTTCCAGAGGTATCTACGCTCGCCTCGACGATGGGGGAGTCCGCTTCCGGCGCTCGTCGTCGTCAACGTCCTGATGGTCTACACGCACTACTTCGGATGGGTGGTCATCCTGTTCGAGGCCGGCTACCTCCTCCTCCGGGTACGGTTTCGGATCGTCCCGTTCGGTGTCGGGGCGGCGGTGGCTGCGGTCGCTTTCGCCCCGTGGGCCCTGCTCGTCGTCGGCGGCAGCGGCGTACCGCTCGAGAAGGGCATGGACGACCATCTGGGCTGGAACACGAGGCCCGACTGGAGAGACGTGGCGTCCTATTTCTCCCAGCTCCACGGTCCCTTCCGCGACGGCCTCGATTTCTCGAAGCGAAAGGTCGCCGTCGGATTCGTGCTGTTCGCCGTTCCGGTCGCCGTGGCCGCGGTCCGCGCTCTACAGGCCTGGGCGCGCCGCCGCAGCGCGGCTCCGGGCCCGGAGTCCGCCGCGGTGGGCTGGCTGATCTACTTTTCCCTGGGTCCCATCGTTCTTCTTTTCGTGTTGAGCTGGGTGCTCCCGGCGTCGGTATTCGGATCACGGTACATGATCTACACGGCGATTCCCTACTTGATGCTCTGCGCGGTCTCGCTGTGGCAGCTTCGTCCGAGGCCGCTGAAGGTCGTCGCCGTGGCAGCCGCGATTCTGTGGGCGGCGGTCGGCTACGCCCAGGAGGTCCGGCTCAACGACATCGTCGACTGGGGACGCCTCGTCGACGAAATGCGGAGGACCGAGGGAGCCGATGCGCGTTCTCCGCAATCCCCGATGATGCTGTTCGTCATGGGTCACGTGGAGCCGATTCGTTACGCGCTCGAGCTCGGCGGCGAGACGCGGTACACGGTGAAAACCGTGGGCGACGTCGAGAGCCTGGACGGGGATCACTTCTGGCTCGCGTATCAGCGGTCCTTCTGGACGCGTTACCCGACCCAGGTGATGCCGAGCCTCCTCGCAAAGCGCGGCTACGCGCTGGCGAAGGACTTCCGGTCGGGTCTCCCCGAGCATGCCGGCCACCTGAGCCTCTACGTTCGATCGGGACCGGCGGAGCCCTCGGCGGGAGAGCACCCTTAGAGGCCGCGGGTTGAGTCGCTTCGTCGGGCTCATCGCAGCCGCGGGAAGCGGTGTCCGCCTGGGCCGCGGAGAGCCCAAGGCCGTGGCGCGGCTGTCGGGGCGTCCGCTGCTGGCCTGGACGCTCGACGTTTTCGTCCCGCTCCGGCTCGACCGGCTCCTGGTCACCGCTCCGCCGGACCGCGTGGACGAGTTCGCCGCGATCGCGCAGGGCCGCGCGATCGTCGTGGCCGGAGGAGAGACGCGCTCGGCCTCGGTCCGTCTGGGCATCGCGGCGCTCCGTCCGGACGCGGACGACGTCGTGGCCGTCCACGACGCGGCGCGCCCCTTCCTCAGGGAGAAGGAGATCCGCGCCGTGCTCGAGGCCGCGGAGAAGTCCGGCGCGGCGATTGCGGCGATCCCGGTCACCGACACGATCAAGCAGGCCTCCGGAGGACGCATCGTGCGCACGCTGGATCGGGCGCAGCTCTGGGCGGCCGCCACACCCCAGGCGTTCCGTGGAGAGATTCTGGCGCGGGCACTCGCATCGGGCAAGGACGCGACCGACGAGGCCTCGCTGTGCGAGGATCTCGGGATCCCGGTGGACGTCGTGGCGATTTCGCGCCTGGGTTTCAAGATCACGACGCCGGAGGATTTCGAAATCGCGGAGGCGATCGTTCAGGCGCGAAGCCGTTCGCGAGAGGAGTGAGGTGGGCGGATGCGAGACAGAGTGGGGATCGGCTTCGATGCGCATCCCTTCGCCCCCGGCCGGGCGCTGAAGCTCGGAGGCGTCGCGATCCCTCATCCCTTCGGCCTCGAGGGCCACTCCGACGGCGATGCGCTCCTGCACGCCTTGACCGACGCCGTCCTCGGAGCCGCCGGTCTGGGGTCGATCGGCGATCACTTTCCGCCGAGCGACCCGACGTGGAAGGGCGCCGACAGCGCGACCTTCCTTCGAAAGGCCGCCGAGCTGGCGCGGGGCCGCGGGTTCTCGATCGGCAACGTGGATGCCGTCGTGGTGGCCGAGGCGCCGAAGCTCGCTCCGCACGTGCCGGCGATTCGGAACCGGATCGCGGAGATCCTCGGCGCGTCTCCCGACTCCGTCAGCGTGCGCGGCACGAGCACCAACGGCCTGGGTTTCACGGGTCGGAGAGAAGGGATCATGGCCATGGCCGTGGTCCTGGTGGACAAGCGCCGGTGAGCACTGCAGCCAAGCGCCTGCCCTGCGGCTCGGAGAAGTCGGCCGCCAGGAAGCGCTTCTCCTGGACCTGCAGTTGAGTCGCAATGTTTGCAGAGGTCCTTGAGCAAACCCAGCAGCGGCTGCACGAAGCACTGCAGCGCCTTACAGAAGGCCGCTGGTGGGCAGCGAGGGTCGCGCTGGGGACGACTCTGCTCGTTCTGCTTCTGAGCTTTCCCAGCTACCGTGACCTCGGGGAAATTTTCTCGGAGAAGACATGGCAGGGCGTGATGATCAAGGCTCGAGCACCGGGTCACAATCTGCTTCTCGATTTCGGGCCGTGGACGAACGCCGCGCGCGTGAATTTCCGACTTCTGATGCCGATGTTGGCTCGCATGCTTTCTCTCGGGCCTGCCGGGCTTGTCGCAATCCAGGCTGCAGCAGGCGTTGTCCTGTTTTTCCTCATTGCTCTTCTCGCGGAACGGATCACCGCCTCGCGAGCTGTTGCGGTCGCCGTTGCCGTCATGATCGGGTCCACGTGGGCCGGGATGACTGCCTTCGTGGAGCTAAGAGGTGTATTCGACGCGGTGGCTATTCTGCTTCTCGTCTGCTGCCTATACGCGCGAAACCCTCTGCTTGTGATGCTGTTCGTTTTCCTGGCTGGATGGGACGACGAACGCGCTCTATTGGCTTCGCCGCTGGTCCTGGTCTTCCTGCTCTTGCAGAGGAAAGCAGGATCAGAGGGACTGAGGGTGAAGGACTTCTTTTCCCCACGAATTCTCGGTCTTTGTGCCGGACTAGGTATCCACGCTGTGACGCGACTCGCGTACGCTCACGCATTCGGAATTCCCATCCGATACGACGCCAACGGGGTGGGCGTTTTGGCTAGTCAGATCAACATGATCCCAATGGGAGTGTGGACCGCACTCGAGGGGGGGTGGCTGCTCGTGGGCGGCGCATTCGTGGTTCTCATGAAGGAAAGGCGTCGGGTCGAGCTCGTCCTGTTCCTTCTGGCCTTGGGGTTTCTCCTGGGTGTCGCGATGTGCACGGTAGACGTTTCGCGCTCGACCGCCTATTGCTTGCCGGCGGTGTTCGTCGCCCTGACAGTCCTGCGTCGCAGCGAAACGCCCGAGGGGCTATGGCGGCTGACCATCACTTCGTCGGTCCTGGCAATCCTCTGGCCTCCTTACTATGCGGGAGGAAAGTCAACGATCTGGCTGCAGTACCCCTTGCCATTCCAGCTGATTCGGTTTTGGCGGTCCTAGGAGGCGGTTCGCTGGGTCGCACCGAGAGAGGCAAGCTCGACGCGGAGTCGATTGGGCTAGCGGCGTCTGGAACTCGTTCCCGGGCTACGTCGCAGCGGCACTCGCACTCGGACAGAAGGGTTGCATGGCAATGATCCTTTCGCGCCTCCACCCGATCGAAGAAGCGGTCCGGGCGCGTCCGCGCGAGATCGAGTGGGTTCTTTTCGACTCCGAGCGCCGCGACCGGAGAATCAACGACCTGAAGGCGCTCTGCCGAGCCAACGGAGTCGTGGTTCGCTACGGCCCCCGCCGCGCGCTCGATCAGGCCGCGGGCGCTTCCCACCAGGGGGCTGTTGCCCGCCTGGCCGTGCGCGGGTACCAGCCCGAGGAGGCTGCCCTGGCGGGTTCCCGGGGCGAAAGGTTCCTCCTGGTCCTCGACGAGGTCCAGGATCCGCAGAACCTGGGGGCGGCCTTGCGGGTGGCGGAGGCGATCGGTGCCAGGGTCGTGGTTCCCGAACGGGGGTCGGCGCCACTGTCGGAGGCCGTCTCGCGCGCCTCGGCCGGGGCGGTCGAGCGGGTTGCTGTCGTGAGGGCCAAGAATCTCCGCCGTTTCATTGATCGTATTAAGAATGAAGGGTTTCGGGTGGTCGGCCTGGATCCAGGCGGTAGGGCTCTCTACGAGCTGGATCTGACGGGGGACCTGGCACTGGTCCTGGGAACCGAAGGCAAGGGGATCCGGCGCCTGGTTCGGGAGGGCTGCGACGAGCTCGCCCGGCTCCCGATGGTCGGCCGGTTGGGGTCATTGAACGTCTCGACGGCGGCCGCCGCGGCGGGGTACGAGGCGCTCCGCCAGAGGACCCCAAAAAAGCGAAAAGAGGTCTTGATCCAGTCATTTGCCGCTGCTACACTTCGCGATTCACGCCGGTGGGGATGAGTCTGCTCTTTGAAGGTCGGCTGTGGGTGGAATACCGCTTCGGTGGTCGAATGCATTTCGTCGCCGGCGTAGCTCAACGGTAGAGCACCCGATTTGTAATCGGGAGGTTGCGGGTTCGAGTCCCATCGCCGGCTCCAGAGAGAAAACAGACGGCGGACTCTTCGGCGGGCAAGTGAGGTTTCCGGTTTCGCGTTCTCATAGCTCGGGCAGTTGGCCGAGTGGTTAATGGCAGCAGACTGTAAATCTGCCGCGCTTTGCGCTACGGAGGTTCGAATCCTTCACTGCCCACCATCGGATGCGGGCAATACGGTCGGAATCATGCGGGAGTAACTCAGGGGTAGAGTCACAGCCTTCCAAGCTGTTGGTCGCGGGTTCGAATCCCGTCTCCCGCTCCAACGGGAATCGGGAAACGGAAATCGGAAATCGATTGCGAGGCACGAGAGAGTCATGTCGAAGCGCTTCGAATCCCGATTCCCGGTTTCCGATACGCGAATCGGAAGCGCCCACGTAGCTCAGTTGGTAGAGCACGTCCTTGGTAAGGACGAGGTCACCAGTTCAATCCTGGTCGTGGGCTCCAACAGGAACCGGCGGAAGGCGTAGGGGAGAGAGATGGCGAAAGAGAAGTTTGATCGTTCGAAGCCGCACGTGAACATTGGGACGATTGGGCACGTGGATCACGGGAAGACGACGTTGACGGCGGCGATCACGTTAATTTTGTCGAAGAAGGGGTTGGCGCAGGCGAAGGCGTACGACCAGATCGACAACGCGCCGGAGGAGAAGGCGCGAGGGATCACGATCAACACGGCGCACGTGGAGTATTCGACGGACAAGCGGCACTACGCGCACGTGGATTGTCCTGGGCACGCGGACTACGTGAAGAACATGATCACGGGGGCGGCGCAGATGGACGGGGCGATTCTGGTGGTGTCGGCGGCGGACGGGCCGATGCCGCAGACGCGGGAGCACATTCTGTTGGCGCGCCAGGTTGGGGTGCCGTTCATCGTGGTGTTTTTGAACAAGACGGACATGGTGGACGACCCGGAGCTTTTGGAGCTTGTGGAGCTGGAGGTTCGGGAGCTGTTGACGTCGTACGGGTTTCCCGGGGAGAAGATTCCGATCGTGAAGGGGTCGGCGTTGAAGGCGGGGGAGTCGGCGGATCCGGCGTCTGCGGATGCCAAGTGCATTTTGGATTTGATGGATGCGGTGGACTCCTACATTCCGGTGCCGGAGCGAGCGATCGACAAGGATTTTCTGATGCCGATCGAGGACGTGTTTTCGATTTCGGGCCGTGGGACGGTGGTGACGGGCCGGGTCGAGCGGGGCATCGTGAAGGTGGGCGAGGAAGTGGAGATTGTGGGGATTCGTCCGACGCAGAAGAAGGTCGTGACGGGAGTGGAGATGTTCCGCAAGCTGCTGGATCAGGGGCAGGCTGGGGACAACGTGGGGCTTTTGCTGCGGGGGACGGAGCGTAAGGACGTGGAGCGGGGTCAGGTGTGCGCGAAGCCGGGGTCGATCACGCCGCATCTGAAGTTTACGGCGCAGGCGTACATCCTGACGAAGGAAGAGGGTGGGCGGCACACGCCGTTTTTCAACGGGTATCGGCCGCAGTTTTTCTTTCGGACGACGGACGTGACGGGGACGGCGCAGCTGCCCAAGGGTGTGGAGATGGTGATGCCCGGGGACAACGTGAACCTGGAGATCAACCTGATCACGCCGATCGCCATGGAAAAGGGCCTGCGCTTCGCCATCCGCGAGGGCGGCCGCACCGTCGGCGCCGGAACCATCGTGGAGATTTTGGAGTAACAGTGAGCCCGAAGAACGACAAAATCCGCATCCGCCTCAAGGCGTTCGACTACCGGATCCTGGACCAGTCGGCGAGCGAGATCGTCGACACGGCCCGGCGCACCGGGGCGCGGGTCGCGGGGCCGATCCCCCTGCCGACGGCGGTCTCGCGGTTCACCGTAAACCGCTCGCCGCACGTCGACAAGAAATCGCGCGAGCAGTTCGAGATGCGGACGCACAAGCGCCTGCTCGACATTCTCGAGCCGACGTCCCAGACGGTGGACGCGCTGATGAAGCTGGAGCTTCCGGTGGGCGTGGACGTCGAGATCAAGGCGTTCGGGAAGTAGAGCCATGGCCGTACACGGAATCATCGGCAAGAAGGTCGGGATGACCCAGATCTTCAAGGAAGACGGGACGGTCGTGCCGGTCACAGTCGTCCAGGCGGGCCCGTGCCTCGTCGTCCAGAAGAAGACGGCCGACAAGGACGGCTACGACGCCCTGCAGATCGGGCTCGTCGGCGCGCGCCCGGACCGCCGGGCGAACAAGGCCGCCCGCGGACGCTTCGAGAAGGCCGGTGTCGCTCCGATGCGCACGCTGATGGAAGTGCGGACGGACGAGGGCGACGAGTTCAAGCCCGGCGACAAGGTCCTCTGCGACGCGTTCAAGGAGCAGGACCACGTCGACGTGATCGGAACATCCAAGGGCAAGGGCTTCATGGGTGTCGTCGCCCGGCACGGGTTCCGCGGAGGCGCGGCCACGCACGGCTCGATGTTCCACCGCGCGCCCGGCTCGATCGGCCCCTCGGCGTTCCCCTCACGCGTGTATCCGGGAACGCGGTCCTCGGGCCGGCTGGGCGGACGCCAGTCCACGACCAAGAACCTCACGATCGTCCGCGTGGACGTCGAGAACAACCTTCTCTACATCTCGGGGCCCGTGCCCGGGGCCCGCAACGGCCTCGTGAAGATCGTGCGCTCGAGCTTCGCGAAGAGGGCATGACCGAATGAACGCGAGCGCCAAGACGAACACTGCGACCGCGGCCAAGGTCCCGGTCGTCAACTGGAAGAAGGAGCAGGTCGGCGAGGTCTCGCTGCCGGCCGGCGTCTTCGCCTATCCGTACCGCCGACACCTCGTGTGGGAGGTCGTGAAGGCGTACCTCGCCGGCCAGCGCGCCGGAACCCACAAGACCAAGGTCCGCTCGGAGGTCTCCGGCTCCGGCAAGAAGCCGTTCAAGCAGAAGGGCACCGGCCGGGCGCGGCAGGGAGGAGGCCGTCCTCCAATCCACCGCCACGGCGGCACGGTCCACGGGCCGGTCCCGCGCTCGTACGCGCAGGACGTCTCGGTCGGCGAGAAGAAGAACGCCCTGAAGTCCGTGCTCTCGCGGCGCGCCGCCGAGGAGCGGATCGTGGTCCTCGACCGGATGGAGCTCGAAAGCTTCAAGACGAGGGACCTCCGGAGCGCCGTGGGGGCGCTGGGAATCGAGGGCAAGACTCTCTTCGTGGACAGCCGGGGCAACGAGAACTTCGAGCGCGCGTCGCGCAACGTGAGGTTCTGGAAGCTCGTCGATCCCCTCGGCGTCAACGCGTACGACGTCCTCGCGCACGGGACCGTCGTGATGACGAAGTCGGCGCTCGCCCGCGTCGTCAAGAACCTGGGAGGCGAGTGATGGAAGCGCAACAGCTGATCCGCCGTCCGCTGATCACCGAGAAGGCCACGCGGATGAAGGAAGGCTCCAACACGATCTGCTTCGAGGTGGCGCGCTCGGCCAACAAGATCGAGGTCCGCCGCGCCATCGAGAAGCTGTTCGGGGTCAAGGTCCTGGACGTGCGGGTCGCCAATCGTCAGGGCAAGTGGAAGCGCATGGGCCGCTTCGTCGGCCAGCGCAAGGCCTGGAAGAAGGCCTACGTCCGGCTCGCGCCGGATCAGAAGATCGAGTTCTTCGAGGGCGTGTGATGCCAGTCAAAAAGTTCAAACCGACCTCCCCCGGCGTCCGGTTCCAGACCAAGCTCGACTTCTCCGAGCTGTCTCCGGTTCGCCCGGAGAAGCGCCTCACGGCGGGCCTGCGCTCGACCGGCGGCCGCAACAACCAGGGGCGGACGACCTCGCGCTTCATGGGCGGCGGCCACAAGCGCCTCTACCGGATCATCGACTTCCGCCGCGACAAGCAGGACATTCCGGCGAAGGTGGCCTCGATCGAGTACGACCCGAACCGCACGGCGCGGATCGCCCTCCTCCACTACGCCGACGGGGAGAAGCGGTACATCCTCGCGCCCAACGGCCTGCGGGTCGGCGCGAAGGTCGTGTCGGGGCCGTCGGCCGACATCCTCCCCGGCAACGCGCTTCCGCTCAAAGCGATCCCGCTGGGCACCACGATTCACAACATCGAGCTGACCCGCGGCAAGGGAGGCCAGTTGGTGCGCTCGGCCGGGGCTGCGGCCCAGCTGATGGCCAAGGAGGGCGCCTACGCGCAGGTGCGCCTGCCCTCCGGCGAAGTCCGCGAGGTCCACATCGACTGCTACGCGACGATCGGCCAGGTCGGCAACCTCGAGCACGAAAACGTCGCGATCGGCAAGGCCGGCCGCAACCGCTGGATGGGCTGGCGGCCGCACAACCGCGGCGTTTCGATGAATCCCGTGGATCACCCGATGGGCGGAGGCGAGGGCAAGACCTCCGGCGGACGCCACCCGGCTTCGCCGTGGGGCTGGAAGACGAAGGGTCTGAAGACCCGCAACAACAAGCGGACCGACGGATTCATCATCCGCCGCCGCAAGTCGAAGGCTTAAACGATGGCGCGTTCGATCCGAAAGGGCCCGTTCGTGGACGCCCACCTCACCCAGAAGGTGGCCGCCCTGAACGCGACCCGCGAGAAGAAAGTCGTGAAGACGTGGTCCCGGCGCTCGACCGTGGTGCCCGACATGGTGGGGCACACGATCGCCGTGCACAACGGCCGCAAGTTCATCCCGGTGTACATCGCCGAGAACATGGTCGGCCACAAGCTCGGCGAGTTCGCCCCGACGCGGATCTTCAAGGGACACGGCGGCAAGAAGGCCGCCGAAGCCGGCGCCGCCGTGGCCGGGGCTCCGGGTCGGCCGGTGACCGCGCCTGGGGCCGCCCCGGCCGCAACGCCGCCCCCGAAGGCATGAGCACGGACATGAAAGCGACCGCGAAACTCCGGTTCATGAAGGGCTCGGCGCAGAAGGTCCGCCTCGTGGCCGACCTCGTCCGCGGCAAGAAGGTCAACGACGCCGTCGCGATCCTTCGCCACGCGAAGAAGGCCGCCGCCCGGGACGTCCTGAAGACGCTCCGGTCGGCCGTCGCCAACGCCGAGCAGAAGGAAGCGCAGCTCGACGTGGACGAGCTGGTGGTGCGGCGGATTACGGTCGACAAGGGGCCTCAGGAGAAACGCGTGCGGCCGGCTCCGATGGGCCGCGCCTATCGCGTGCTGCACCGCAAGAGCCATCTGACGATCGAGCTTTCGGACGAGGTGTAAAACATGGGTCAGAAAGTTCACCCCTACGGCTTCCGGCTCGGCTTCAACCGGACCTGGCACTCGCGCTGGTTCTCGGAGAAGGATTACGAGAAGCTCCTCCACGACGACTTGAAGCTCCGCCGCGAGCTGAAGGCGCGCCTGTCGCACGCCGGCGTCTCCGAGGTCGACATCGAGCGATTCGCCGGGAAGCTGAAGGTCAACATCCAGACGTCGCGTCCGGGGATCATCATCGGCAAGCGCGGCGCCGAGGTCGACAAGCTCCGCGACGAGCTGCAGAAGAAGACGAAGACCGAGGTCCACATCAACATCATCGAGATCCAGCGGCCGGAGACGGACGCCCAGCTCGTGGCCGAGTCGATCGCCCTGCAGCTGGAGCGCCGCGTGGCGTTCCGGCGGGCCATGAAGAAGGGCATCGAGTCCGCTTTCCGCTTCGGCGCCCAGGGCATCAAGATCCGCTGCGCGGGGCGGCTGAACGGCGCCGAGATCGCGCGCGCCGAGTGGTACCAGGAGGGCCGCCTGCCGCTCCACACGCTCAAGGCCGACATCGACTACGGCTTCGCCGAGGCGAATACGACTTACGGCAAGATCGGCGTGAAGGTCTGGATCTACCGCGGCGAGCAGCACAAAGCCAAGAACCGCCGCAAGTCGGCGGCCTAGGAAAGTTTTTGTCATGTTGATGCCTTCGAAGGTCAAGTACCGCAAGCAGCAGCGGGGACGCATGCGCGGCAAGGCGTATCGCGGCGGCACGCTCGCGTTCGGCGACATGGGTCTCCAGGTTCTGGAGCCGGGCTGGATCACGGCCCGCCAGATCGAGGCCGGACGCATTGCGATGACCCGCGCGGTCAAGCGCGGCGGCAAGATCTGGATCCGGATCTTCCCCGACAAGCCGTACACCAAGAAGCCCGCCGAGACGCGCATGGGCAAGGGCAAGGGCGCGCCGGAAGGCTGGGTCGCGGTGGTCAAGCCGGGACGCGTCCTCTACGAGATGGAAGGGGTCGACTTCGCCACCGGCAAGGAGGCCCTCGAGCTCGCCGCGGACAAGCTGGGCCTGAAGACGCGGCTGATCACGCGCGCGTCCGAGATGGAGATCCGATGAAGAAGAAGGAGCGCGAGACGCTGGCCCAGCAGGGCCTGGCGGATCTCGTCGAAAAGGAAAAGCAGCTGAAGGAGTCGGCGTGGAAGCTCCGGCTCCAGAAGTCCACGGGCCAGCTCGAGAACCCGAGCCGCCTGCGGGTGCTGCGCCGGGACATCGCCCGCGTCAAGACGTACCGGCGGGCCCTGGAGAAGAACGCGGAGGCGGGCAAGTGAACGAGACGGCGGCCAAGAAGGGACGCGCGACCAAGGTCGGCCGCGTGGTCTCCGACAAGATGCAGAAGACGATCGTCGTCGAGGTCGAGCGCCGCGTGCAACACGCGGAGTACACCCGCACGATCAAGCGCACGAGCCGTTTCCACGCCCACGACGAGGAAAACGCCGCAAAGGTCGGAGACCGCGTCCGGATCGAGGAGACGCGGCCCCTCTCCCGGCGCAAGCGCTGGCGGCTGCGGGAAATCGTGACGAAGGCGCAGGCCTAGGAGCACCGCGATGATTCAGATGGGCACCATCCTCGAGGTGGCGGACAACTCCGGGGCGCGCAAGATCGCCTGCATCCGGATGCGCGGCGGCTCGGCGGGCCAGTACGCCGGACTCGGCGATATCATCACGGCCTCGGTCAAGGAGGCGGCACCCGATTCGCCGTTCGTCGAGAAGCACGGCAAGCGGGTCGTGCGGGCGGTCATCGTCCGGACGCGGCGGAACCACCGCCGCAAGGACGGGTCCTACATCCGCTTCGACGACAACGCCGCGGTCCTGATCTCCAACGAGGGGGAGCCGATCGGGACGCGCGTCTTCGGGCCGGTGGCCCGGGAGCTGCGCGAAAAGAAGTTCATGAAGATCATCTCGCTCGCTCCGGAAGTGCTGTGATGGAAAAGAAAGTCAAAAAGCCGAAGCTGAAGAAGAACGACCTGGTCGTCGTGATCGCGGGACGCGACCGCGGCCGCCAGGGCAAGATCCTCCGGGTTCTGCCGGGCGAGCAGCGCGTCATCGTCGAGCGGGTCAACATGATCAAGCGGCACACGCGGCCGAACCCGTCCAAGAACATCGCGGGAGGGATCTCGGAGAGGGAAGCCACGATCCACATCTCCAACGTGATGCTCGTCGACCCGGATCGCAACGTGGGAACGCGGATCGGCCGCCGGCGCGACTCCGAAGGCAACCCCGAGCGGGTCGCCAAGAAGAGCGGCGCCGTGCTGGCGTAAACCGGAGACCAGAGACCAAGAACATGGCAGCGAGACTCAAAGAACGGTACGCAAAAGAAGTGGCCCCGGCCCTGAAGAAGGAGTTCGGGATCGACAACGCCATGGCGATTCCGCGCCTGGAAAAGATCGTGCTGAACATGGGCCTGGGCGAGGCCGTGTCCAACCCCAAGCTGATCGATCCGGCCGCGGAGGAGCTCTCCTCCATCGCGGGTCAGCGGGCGGTGGTGACCAAGGCCAAGAAGTCGATCGCGACGTACAAGCTCCGCACCGGGATGCCGATCGGCGCGCGGGTGACGCTGCGCGGCGACCGCATGTGGGAGTTCCTGGACCGGCTGATCAACATCGCGCTGCCGCGGGTCCGCGACTTCCGCGGCGTCTCCAACAAGGCGTTCGACGGGCGCGGCAACTACACCCTGGGGGTCCGGGATCACTTCATCTTCCCGGAGATCGACTACGCGAAGACGGACAAGTCGAAGGGCTTGAACGTGACGATCGTGACGACGGCGGGACGGGACGACCGGGCCAAGGCGCTTCTGCGCGAGCTCGGCATGCCGTTCGCCAAGTAGCAAGTAGGGCAAGGAACCATATGGCCACTCGGGCAATGCGCATCAAGGCGGCGAAGAAGCCGAAGTTCATGACGCGGACGATCCGGCGCTGCAAGGTCTGCGGCCGCCCCCGGGCGGTCTACCGCAAGTTTGGCCTCTGCCGCATCTGTTTCCGCCAGAACGCCAACATGGGCTACATCCCGGGCGTCCTGAAAGCGTCGTGGTGAAGCGATGAAGACCAGCGATCCGTTGAGCGATCTCTTGACCCGCCTGCGCAATGGCATGCGTGCCGGCCACGACAAGGTGGACGTGCCGTCCTCCCGCGTCAAGGAGGCCGTCCTGAAGGTGCTCGAGGAGGAGGGCTACATCGCCTCCTTCCGCAAGGTCCAGGACGAGGGCCGGCCGGTCCTGCGCGTGGGTTTGAAGTACGACCCCGAGGGCGAGCCCATCGTCACGGGCCTCGAGCGGGTCTCCCGGCCGGGCCGGCGCGTCTACGCGAAGGCCGACGATATTCCGTCGGTCCTGGGAGGCCTCGGCATGTCGATCGTCTCGACGTCGAAGGGCATCGTCACGGACAAAAAGGCCAGGCAATCCCGCCTCGGCGGCGAAGTGCTCTGCAACGTCTGGTGAGGAGAATTCAACCGTGTCGCGCATAGGAAAAATGCCGGTCGCGATTCCCAAGGGAGTCGAGATCAAGGCCGACGCCGAAAAAGTCCGGGTCAAGGGCCCCAAGGGAGAGCTCGTCAGCGCCATCCCGTCGGGCCTGACCGTCTCGGTCGCAGACGGAGAGGTGACGATTGCGCGCGGCTCCGACGAGCCGCACATCCGTGCCTGCCACGGGCTGCTCCGCAGCCTCGTCGCGAACAACGTCGAAGGCGTGACCAAGGGCTTCACCAAGGAGCTGGAGATCTCGGGCGTCGGCTACAAGGCCGAGGTCAAGGGCAAGTCGGTCGTCTTCTCGCTGGGCTATTCGCACCCGGTGGACTTCCCGATTCCGGACGGGATCGCGGTCTCCATCGATGCCAAGGCCGGGAAGATGACGGTCACGGGCGCCGACAAGCAGAAAGTCGGCCAGACGGCCGCCGAGATGCGCGGCCTGCGGGTCCCCGACCCCTACAAGGCCAAGGGGATCAAGTACGCCAACGAAACGATCCGGCGCAAGGTCGGTAAGGCCGGCGGGAAGTAGATATGAATCGATCGCAAGCACGCACGGAAGCCCGTTCGCGGATCCGGATCCGCGTCCGCCAGAAGGTCCGCGGCGCCACGGAGCGCCCGCGCCTGGCCGTCTACAAGAGCGGCCGGCACATCTACGCCCAGGTCGTCGACGACGGGAAGGGCGCGACCCTCGCGCACGCGTCTTCGCTCGATGCGGGGCTGCGCAAGGAGAGCGCCAAGGGCGGCTCCCGAGAGGCCGCCGGGAAGGTCGGGGCCCTCGTGGCCGAGCGCGCGAAGAAGGCCGGCATCACCAAGGTCGTGTTCGACCGCGGCGGTTACCGCTATCACGGCAGGGTCAAGGCCCTCGCCGACGCGGCCCGCTCCGGCGGTCTCGAGTTCTAGGAACAGGACGGAGAGGAACCATGAGCAGCAACCGGGGGCCGCGGGCGCCGCGAGAGCGCGAAAAAGAGCGCGATGCGCAGGGGCGCGAACTGATCGACCGCGTCGTCCACATCAATCGCGTCACGAAGGTCGTCAAAGGCGGCAAGAACTTCTCCTTCTCCGCTCTCGTCGTCGTGGGTGACGGACAGGGACGGGTCGGCTACGGCTCGGGCAAGGCGAAGGAAGTTCCGATGGCCATCAAGAAGGGAATCGAGATGGCCAAGAAGGGCATGAAGCGCGTCTCCCTCAAGGGGACGACCATTCCGCACGCCATCATCGGCGCCTACGGCGCCGGACGCGTCCTGCTCAAGCCGGCGGCGCCGGGAACCGGCGTCATCGCGGGCGGCCCGGTCCGGGCGGTCCTCGAGTCCGTCGGGATCCAGGACATCCTCACGAAGTCGCTCCGGACCACCAATCCGCACAACGTGATCAAGGCGACCTTCGAGGGCCTGCTGCGTCTGCGCAACGAGGACGAGATGGCCAAGCGGAGAGGCCGCGGCGCGGCCGAGGCCCCGGTGCCGGAGGAGAACGCGTGACCGCCGTCGCCGCCGAAAAGGGTAAGGGGAAGAAGGAAGGCAAGGACCGCCTGCAGATCCGGCAGGTCAAGAGCGGGATCTGCACGCCCAAGGACCAGAAAGCCACGCTGAAGGGCCTCGGGTTCCGCCGCATGGGACAGGAGATCGTCCGCGAGGATTCGCCCGCTGTGCGCGGGATGATCCGGAAGGTCCGTCACCTGGTCGAAGTTTCGAAAGCGTAGGGCGCAAGGACTCACAATGGTCGAAAAGAAGAAGACGACGAAAGCGGGCAAGCCCGCCTCCCGCAAGCCGGCCAAACCGGCGAAGAAGGCGGCCGCGCCCAAGGCACCCGCGAAGGCGGCGGCCGCGACTCCGGCGCCGCGCGCCGCGCGTCCCCCGCAGCCGAAGAGGGCCGCCGCGATCCCGTCGCGCCCGCCGGCGACGGGAATCCACGACCTCGCTCCGGCGGCCGGTGCCACGCACTATCGCAAACGCGTCGGCCGCGGTCCCGGCTCGGGTCACGGCAAGACGGCCGGACGCGGCAACAAGGGCCAGCAGTCCCGCACCGGCTACCGGCACCAGCGCGGCTTCGAGGGCGGCCAGATGCCGCTCCACCGGCGGCTGCCCAAGCGCGGCTTCACCAACATCTTCCGCGTCGAGTACGACATCGTGAACCTGCGGGACCTCGCCGCGTTCGACGCCGGCGAAACCGTCAATCCCGAAATCCTGGTGGCCGCGCGGCTGACGCGCAAGAACCGCCCCGTGAAGATTCTGGGCGACGGAGAGCTCCAGAAGGCTCTGACCGTCTCCGCCCACAAGTTCTCGGCGTCCGCGAAGGCCTCGATCGAGAAGGCCGGCGGACGCTGCGAGGTGCTGTCCCGTTGAGCGCTCTCCAGAGCTTCGCCAACATCTTCAGCGTGCCGGATCTGCGCAAGCGGATCCTGTTCACGTTCCTGCTGCTTGCGATCTATCGGCTGGGAGCCCACATTCCCACGCCGGGCGTGGATCCGAACGCGATCAGTGCCTACTTCAAGGCGTCCGCCGGCTCGATCTTCGGGTTCCTGGACATCTTCTCGGGAGGCGCGCTGCGCCGGCTCAGCGTCTTCGCCCTCGGCATCATGCCGTACATCTCGAGCTCGATCATCCTGCAGCTGTTGACGGTGGTCTGGCCCTATCTCGAGAAGCTCTCCAAGGAAGGGGAGATGGGCCGCAAGAAGATCACCCAGTACACCCGCTACGGGACGGTCCTGCTCTCGTTCATCCAGGCCACCGGAATCGCGCTGTGGCTCGAGAAGCAGGTCGCTCCCGGAGGCGCGCCGCTGGTGCCGCACCCGGGGTGGGCGTTCCGTCTCATGACCGTCCTGACTCTGACGACCGGAACGATCTTCATCATGTGGCTGGGAGAGCAGATCACCGAGCGCGGAATCGGGAACGGCATCTCGCTGATCATCTTCGCGGGCATCGTGGCCAACCTGCCGCGCGCGATCTTCGGTCTCTTCAACCAGATCCGCAACGGCAACATCTCGATCCTGACGCTGATCGCGGTGCTGGTGTTCATGGTCGCGATCGTGGCCCTGGTCGTCTACGTGGAACGCGCGCAGCGCCGCATCCCGGTGCAGTACGCCAAGCGGGTCGTGGGCCGGCGCGTCTACGGCGGGCAGAACACGTACCTGCCGCTCCGGGTCAACACGGGCGGCGTCATCCCGATCATCTTCGCGATCTCGATCCTGTCGCTGCCGAGCTATCTCGGGCAGATCTCGGGCGCCGATTGGATGAAACGCGTGGCCGAGTCGCTCGTCGATGGGCCACCCGCTGTACCTGTTGCTCTACGCCGCAGGCATCCTGTTCTTCTGCTACTTCTACACGTCGATCGTCTTCAACCCGACCGACACCGCCGACAACATGCGCAAGTACGGCGGGTTCATCCCCGGCATCCGCCCGGGCAAGAAGACGGCCGACTACATCGACACCGTGCTCTCGCGCATCACGATCGTGGGCGCGGCGTATCTGACGTTCGTGGCGCTGCTGCCTGACATCCTCAACAACGGCTTGAAGGTCCAGGGGATCCCGGGAATCGGGCCCTGGCTCGACGCCGCGCTGCCGCGCTTCCTGACGCAGGGCTTCGGCTTCAACTTCTACTTCGGCGGAACGTCGCTCCTGATCGTGGTCGGCGTCGCGATGGACACGGTCCAGCAGATCGAGTCCAAGCTCGTCGAGCACCACTACACGGGCTTCCTGAAGAAGAGCCGCATCCGGGGACGTCGGAGCTAGCCGGGGAATGCGCGTCGTGTTCCTCGGGCCTCCGGGCAGCGGCAAGGGCACCCAGGCGAAGTTCCTCGCGGAGCGTCTGGGCGTGCCGGCCATTTCGACGGGCGAGATCCTGCGGACCGCCGTGCGGGAAAAGACGCCGCTCGGGCAGAAGGCCCAGGCCATCATGGAGCGGGGCGATCTCGTGTCCGACGACCTGATCGTGGACCTGATCCGGGAGCGGATCGCACAGGCCGACGCCCGACGCGGGTTCATCCTGGACGGGTTTCCCCGGACGATCGCCCAGGCCGAGGCGCTCGAGAGGCTCCTGGCCGAGAGGGGCGATTCCGTGTCAGCCGCGGTGAATTTCCGCGTGCCCGACGAGGAGCTGACCCGCCGCATGCTCGGACGGGCTGCCGAGGAAGGACGCGCCGACGACCGGCCGGAGACGATCCGCGAGAGGCTGCGGGTCTACCGCGAGAAAACGGAGCCTCTCGTGGCTTTCTACCGAAAGCGGGATCTCGTGGCGGACGTGGACGGCGTGGGGACCGTGGACGAGATCGGCTCCCGGTTGGATGCGGCGCTGATGTCGCTCCGGCGGGCGGGGGCGGCGTCGTGATCACGATCCGAAGCCAGGAGGAGCTCCTGAAGCTCGAGGAGGCGTCCCGCGTGGTCCTGGACACTCTCGACGTGCTCGAGCGGGCGGTGGCCCCCGGGATGACGACCGAGGAGCTGGACCGGATCGCCGAGACGGAGATCCGCCAGCGAGGGGCGCGCCCGGCCTTCGTGGGGTACCGCGGGTACCCCAAGACGCTCTGCACCTCGATCAACGACGAGGTCGTACACGGGATCCCGGGCAAGCGGAAGCTGCAGGAGGGGGACGTCGTCGGAATCGACTGCGGGGCGGTCGTCGGAGGGTATTACGGCGACGCCGCCCGCACCGTCCCGGTGGGGACCATCCCGGCCGAGACAGCCAGGCTTCTGGACGTCACCCGGAAGGCCCTGGCGGCCGGCATCGCCGCGGCCCGGCCGGGAGGAAGGGTCTCCGACATCGGGGCGGCGGTGGAATCCGTGGCCCTGGTCCACGGTTATGGTGTCGTTCGAGACTTCGTCGGCCATGGCGTCGGGACCGCGCTCCATGAGGAGCCTCAGATCCCCAACTACGGACCGGCGGGTCGGGGAAGCCGGCTTCAGGCGGGAATGGTCCTGGCGATCGAGCCCATGTTCAATCTGGGCCGGGCGGAGGTCTCCGTGGATTCGGACGGCTGGACCGTGCGGACCCGGGACCGTTCGACCTCGGCGCATTTCGAGTACACGGTTGCGCTGGAGGCCGGCGGGGCCGTGATTCTGGGGACGGGCGCCCTGTCGGCGCTTCGGGCCGCCGCGGTCGGTACGTAACGTGGCCAAAGACGAAGCGATCGAGGTCAAGGCGACGGTGGTGGAGCCGTTGCCCAACGCGATGTTCAGGGTGGAGCTGGAGAACAAACATCAGGTGCTCGCGCACATCTCCGGGAAGATGCGAAAGAACTTCATCCGCATCCTCCCGGGCGACAAGGTCCTCGTGGAGCTGTCGCCGTACGATCTGACGCGGGGCCGGATCATCTATCGGTACAAGTAGGGAGCCATCGTGAAAGTTCGAGCGTCGGTCAAGAAGATTTGCGCCAAGTGCAAGATCGTGCACCGCAAGGGAGTCGTCCGCGTCATCTGCACGACACCCAAGCACAAGCAGCGGCAGGGGTAGGACATGGCACGCATTGCTGGAGTGGATCTGCCGCTGAACAAGCGGGTCGAGATCGGGCTGACGTACATCTACGGCATCGGCCGCCCGAAGGCGAACTTCATCCTCGAGAAGGCCGACGTCCGGCCCGACACCCGGGTCAAGGACCTCTCCGAGGAGGAAGTCGTCCGGATCCGCAAGGTCATCACCGACGACGTCAAGGTGGAGGGCGACCTGCGCCGGGACATCGCGGTCGACATCAAGCGCCTGATGGACATCGGCTGCTACCGCGGCACGCGCCACCGGCGCAACCTCCCGGTCCGCGGGCAGCGCACGCATACCAACGCCCGGACCCGGAAGGGCCCGCGCAAGCAGACGATCGCCGGCAAGAAGAAGGCGACGAAGAAGTAAGAGGACGACATGGCTGAAGCGACTCCGGCAACTGCCGCGCCCGACAAAGGCGCCAAGCCCGCCAAGGGCAAGCGCGTCCGCGCGGCGAAGAAGGAAAAGAAGAACATCCCGCACGGGATGGCGACGGTCAACGCGTCGTTCAACAACACGATCGTCTCGATCGCCGACGCGGAGGGCAACATCCTCGCGTGGTCGTCGGCCGGCCGCATCGGGTTCAAGGGCTCGCGCAAGGGCACGCCGTTCGCGGCGCAGCTCGCGGCGGCCAACTGCGCCGAGCACGCCAAGGAGCACGGGGTCCGCTCCGTGGACGTGCGGGTGACCGGGCCGGGAGCCGGCCGCGAGTCGGCCATCCGGGCGCTCCAGGCCAACGGGATCGACATCAAGTCCATCAAGGACATGACGCCGATCCCGCACAACGGCTGCCGGCCGCGAAAGCGGCGGAGGGTCTAAACCAGGTTTCGCCGTCCGTAAACCGGCTCTCCGATCCTGGCCGGGAGGAAGGACGTTAACCGCAACGAGGGATCGAGGAGGTTTCCAGTTTGGCCCGTTATACCGAGTCGGTCTGCCGGCTGTGCCGGCGCGAAGGGATGAAGCTGTTCCTGAAAGGGGACCGCTGTTTCAAGGACAAGTGCGCCATCGAGCGCCGCAACTATCCGCCGGGCCAGCACGGCCGAAGGCGCAGCAAGCTGCTGGGCTACGGCATGCAGCTGCGCGAGAAGCAGAAGGTCAAGCGGATCTACGGGGTCCTGGAGAGCCAGTTCCGCCTGGCCTTCGCCCGGGCCGAGCGCCGCAAGGGCATCACCGGCGCGAACCTGCTCGAGGAGCTCGAGCGGCGGCTCGACAACGTGGTCTACGCGCTGGGCTTTGCGGCCTCCCGCGCGCAGGCCCGCCAGCTCGTGCTCCACGGCCACGTCACGGTCAACGGGAAGAAGGTTTCGATCCCGTCCTACCGCGTGGCCAAGGGCCAGGCGGTGGCGATCAAGGAGAAGAGCCGGACCAACGAGCAGATCAAGGCCTCCGTCGAGACGGCGCGCGCGCGTGGCGTCCCGTCGTGGCTGGATCTGACGCCGGAGTCCTTCTCCGGGAAGGTCATGGAGCTGCCGAAGCGCGAAGACATCAAGCTGCCGATCCAGGAACAGCTGATCGTCGAGCTGTACTCGAAGTAACCCAGAGGAGATTCCGAAATGACGCTTTGGAAAGGTTTTCAGAAGCCCAAGCGGCTCGAGATCGACACCGAGACGCTCACGTCCACGTACGGCAAGTTCTACGCCCAGCCCTTCGAGCGCGGCTTCGGCACGACGATCGGCAACGCTCTGCGTCGGGTGCTGCTTTCCTCGATCGAGGGCGCCGCGATCACGGCGGTCAAGATCGAGGGCGTGCTGCACGAGTTTTCATCGCTGCCGGGGGTGGTCGAGGACGTCACCGACATCATCCTGAATCTGAAACAGATCCCCATCAAGATGCACACCAACGAGGAGAAGATCCTCACGATCGACGTCGAGCGCAAGGGCAAGGTCACGGCCGCCGACCTCCAGGGAGACTCGGCGATCGAGATCCTGGAGCCCGACGCCCCGGTCGCGACCCTCTCGGAGAATGGCCGCCTCCGCATGGAGATGCGCGTCTCCACCGGGCGCGGCTACGTCTCGGCGGACAAGAACTTCGACGACGACATGGGCATCGGCTACATCCCCATCGACTCCGTGCACTCGCCGGTGCGCCGGGTGAACTACCACGTCGAGGCCGCGCGCATCGGTCAGGCCACCGACTACGACCGGCTGGTGCTCGAAGTCTGGACCAACGGCACGATCTCGCCGACCGACGCCGTCGGCCTCGCCGCGACGCTCCTGCGCGACCACCTCACGATCTTCGTCAACGCCGATCACGAGACGGCGTTCGAGGGCGCGGGCGAAGGGGAGCTGCCCGAGAACCTGGCGGAGTACCTCAACAAGTCCGTCGACGAGCTCGAGCTTTCCGTGCGCAGCGCCAACTGTCTCAAGAACGCGGGCATCCGGACGATCCGCGACCTCGTGCAGCGGACCGAGAAGGACATGCTCGAGACCAAGAACTTCGGCCGCAAGAGCCTCAACGAGATCAAGGACATCCTCCGGCCCATGGGGCTGTCCCTCGGCATGGAGCTCGAGCCGGTCGAGGTCAAGAGCGAGTAAGTCATGCAGCACAACCGCGCGGGGCGCAAGCTCCGCCGCTCCACACCCCATCGGCTGGCCATGTTCTCGAACCAGCTCGCGTCGCTGATGACGCACGAGCGCATCCAGACCACGCTGACGAAGGCCAAGGAGCTGCGGCCCCTGGCCGAGAAGCTCATCACGACCGCCAAGGCCGACGGTGTGGAGGCGCGGCGGCGGGTCTTCCGCTGGATCCCGGACCGCACCACCGTCAAGCGCGTCTTCGAGACCATCGCGCCGCGCTTCGTGGACCGGCCGGGCGGATACACGCGGATCCTCCGCCTGGGCGCCCGAAAGGGCGACGCCGCCGAGGCCGCGATCCTGGAGTTCGTGGACTACAAGTTCGAGCCCAAGGAGAAGGGTCCCAAGAAGGAGTCTCTCGCCGACCGGGCGCGGCGCGCCTCCGGCGGCCGCGTCGAGACCGTTCGCAAGTCCAAGCCCGAGGCCGAGGGGGGCGAGGAGGCCCGGGAAAGCCCGAAGCCTCCCCGCAAGGCCGCGGCGCCCAAGGCCGAGAGGCTCAAGTCCGCTGCCAAGCCGGCGCCCAAGAAGGGCCCGTCGCGCACCGGTCCGTCCAAGCGCGGGGCCTGATACGGGGTCCGATCGTTCGATGGAAGGGACAGGCGCCGCCGAAAAGCGGCGCCTTTCGTTTGCGGAGCGGTTGCGGATCCCCCAGCGCCGTGCCCGGCGGTGGGCCGTCGCATGGGGCCTCTTCCTGCTCGCGCTGACCTCGTGGCCTTCGCCGCCCGAGGTTCCGGTCGTCTCGCAGATCCCGGACTTCGACAAGATGGTCCACTTCGGGCTCTACGGCGTGGAGGGTTTCCTTCTCTACTTTGCCGTCGCGTGGCCCGACCGCCGCTTCTCGTGGCTCCGCGTGGCGACCATCGTCGCGGCCGTCGCCGTCTGGGGGATGCTCGACGAAGTGCACCAGGCCTTCATTCCGGGGCGCTTCATGGAAGGGGCCGATGTCATGGGAGATCTCGCCGGAGGAACCCTCGGCGCGATCGTGGCATCGTGGCTCTCCCGGGCGGCGCCTATTCCTCCTTCACGACCAGGTACTTCCCCGTCGGAAGATTCCGGACCACTTGCACCTTCCCTGAGGGCCAGTAGATCGTCAGGCTCTTGAGCGACGTCTCGGCGCCGAGGCCGAAGAGGACGCGCGGATCGGACGAGGAGAGGTAGCTGTTGCCGGCGTGGACCAGGCGAGTGAGCCGGCGTCCCGACGGCGTTTCGCCGACCAGCCGTGCGCCGATGGCCTTGCGGTCGGACTTCGTCCCGGACAGCTCGACACCGACCCAGTTGGTCTTCGGGCCGTCGTTGCGCAGGAGCTGGAGAGCCTGGCCCGAGCTCGACACCGCGATGTCCGGATCGCCGTCGTTGTCGTAGTCGGCCACGGCCGAGCCGCGTCCGACGGCGTTCCTTTCGAAGGCGGGCCCGCACCCGCGCTCGCGGAAGTGTCCCGTCCCGTCGTTCCACAGCAGGAACGCGCGTTGCGCGTAGGTCGTGCCTTGCCGGGTCGGGTGGTCGAAGATGTGCCCGTTGGCGATGAACACGTCGAGGTCCCCGTCGCCGTCCACGTCGAGGAAGTTCATGCCGAAGCCGACGTACACCAGATCCGCGGCCGCGAAGCCGGCGGAGACCGAGAGGTCTTCGAAGACTCCGCCTCCGAGGTTGCGGTAGTACTCGTTGGTCTCGCCTTCGTAGTTGGCCACCGCGATGTCCGGCAGACCGTCCCCGTCGAGGTCGCCGGCGTCGGTTCCCATGCCGCCCTGCGGCTGTCCTTCCAGGCCGAAGGCCGTGCCCGAGGAGATCGAGATGTCCTCGAAGCGGCCGTTGCCGAGGTTGCGAAACAGGTAGTTCATCACCTCGTCGTTGGCGATGTAGAGGTCCGGTTTCCCGTCCAGGTCCACGTCCGCGAACGCGACGCCGAGACCCTTGCCGACCGCCTGACCCAGGCCGGCCTCGCGCGTGACGTCGGTGAAGGTGCCGTCGCCGTTGTTGCGGTAGAGAATGCCGATCGTGCCGGGAAACTTGATCGGCGGGCAGTACATGCGCAGTCCCGTGACGGGATCGCCGCAGAACATCTCCCGGTCGCGGGTGTCGTCGACGTAGCTCGCGATGTAGACGTCCGGGTCGCCGTCGCCGTCGATGTCCGCCCAGGCCGCCGAGGTCGGCCACCGGGGGCCCTTCACGCCGGCCTTCTCGGTGACGTCGCGGAACGTGCCGTCTCCCATGTTGCGGTAGAGCGTCGGGCCCCCGTAGTTGGTGACGAGCAGGTCGACCCAGCCGTCGTTGTCGTAGTCGGCCGCGATGGCTCCCATCCCGTAGCGGCCGTCGGCCAGCCCTGCCCTGGCCGTGACGTCGACGAAGCGGCCGTGGTCGTTTCGGAAGAGGCGGTCCTGGGCCTTCGGGCTTCCGGAAGGGGGGAAGGGCCCGCCCTGGACGACGTAGAGGTCGAGCCATCCGTCGTTGTCGAAGTCCAGCCACGCCAGGCCCGCGCCCATCGTCTCGGGCATGCGGCGCTCGGGGGTCGCGCCGCGCTCGTGCGTGAAAGCGAGCCCCGACTTCGCCGCAACGTCGGTCAGGGTGATCGGGCATGCACCGGGATTCGCGGCCGCGAGAAGGATCGGGAAGAGGATCAACGAGACTCCTCGGCGCGGAGCCGCTCGGAGGCCAGGCGCCGCTGTACGCGCTCGTCCTCGGGTGCGAGGGTGCGGGCCCGCTCCAGGACCCGCAACGCCTCGGCGTGGCGGTCCAGCCGCGAGAGGGCCTCCGCGCGGCCGAGCAGCGTGTCCACGCTTTCGGGAAGCGCCGTGAAGCGCGACAGGGCGGCCTCGGCCTTGCCTTCGTGGAGCTCGGACCATCCGAGCGCGAGCTCGGCCTTCTTCGACTCGAGCTCCGACACTTTCTTCAGGCCCTGCTCGTACAGCGAGCGGTGACGCGCGAGCTCGGCGTCGCCCTCGGCCTTGCGTCCCTGCCGCAACAGGAGGCGTCCGAGGGCGTAGTGCCCGCGTGGGAGATTGGGGGACAGCTTCAGGGCGCTCCGGTAGGCCGCCTCGGCCTCGTCGAGCCGTCCGACCGATTCGAGGGCCCGGCCGTAGTCGAGCAGGACGTCGGAGGATTTCGGGGCGAGCTGGACGGCCGCCTCGAGCTCGGGAAGCGCGCGGTCGTAGGCGCCGGCGCGGGACAGGGCTCGGCCCAGCTCCGCCCGGGCGTCGGCCGAGGCCGGATTCGCTTGCGCCGCGGCGGTGAAGACCTCGAGCGACGCGTCGGCGCGTCCTCCCTGGCGGTAGGCGTCGCCCAGCAGGAGCAGCAGCGCGACTCCCTGCGCGCCCTTCTTGCGGGCGGATTCGAGCTTCTCCGCTCCGTCGAGGAAACGTTCCTGCTCGATCAGGGCCCGGCCATAGCGCGCCGGCAGATCCGGATCGTCGGGAAACTTCGCCAGGGCCTCGTCCATGGTCTTGTTTCCGGAGGGCGTCGAGCCCGACTGCCAGTAGAACTCGGCCAGCGCGGCTAAGTCGGCGGCGACAGCCGGCTCCCGCGCGATCACGCGGATGTACGTCTCGGCGGCGCGTTCGTCGCCAGAGAGCGCGTAGGTCTCGGCCAGGACTCGCAGGGGAGCCATTGCGTCGGGCTTCAAGGCGACGGCCTTTTCGAGCTCCCGGGCGGCCTCCCGGGGGCGCCCCGCGGCCTTCAGCGTCAGGCCGTAGATGTAGCGGGCTTCGGGGGCCTCCGGCCCGAAGGCGGCGGCCAGCCGGCCCTCGTCCACGGCTTCCCGGGTCTTTTTCTGAGCCAGGAGGGCGAGGGCGAGGTCGCCGTGCGCCCGGGCATCCGACGGAGAAGCCGCCACGATCTTCCGGAGCGCTTCCTCGGCGCCTTTGTAGTCCTTTCTGGCGAGGAGTCGTTCGGCCCGGGCGAGGGCCTCGTCGGGTTGGGCAACGGCCGCGGCGCACACGAGTGCCGCCAGGATGGAAATGACTATTCGGGGGAGCACCGGACGGGGATTTTAGCAGCTAGGGCTGGTCGAGCCCGGGATCCCTCGCCGCGACGCGGCTCGGGATGACGCGAGAGGAGCTTCGCTCTCTCGCGTCACTTCTTGAAGAAGCCGCCGCCAGCGCCGCCCTGAGCGGCCGCGGCGCGACCCCCGCCCTCGGCGAGCACGAGGCGCTGGTTGAGCTCCTTGATGCGCTCGTTCAGCTGGGCGGTCTTCTGCTGGTTCTCGCGGCCAACCCGATCGGCGTCGGCCTTGAGCCGCGCGTTCTCGGCCTCGGCGTCGTTCAACACCTGGTCGCGGCCCTCGATGACGCGGCGCTGATCCCGCAGCTCCATCATGTACTTGTTGATCTCTTCGTCCTTCTCGGAGAGGCGGAGCTTCCACTTCTCCTCCTGCTCCTCGTAGAGCCGCTTGATCTCGAGCAGCTGGGTGATCTGGGAGAAATCGCTGTCGGACGCCATGAGGCCTCCTCGCTGGTCTTCCTCGATTTGAGGGAACATCTTGCGGAGCTTCAGCGACAGGTCCTCGGGATCCGTCGAAAGCTCCATCGCCTTCGCGTAGGTGATCCGCTTGTTGCAGAGCAGCGCGATGAGCGACTGGTTCATCGACTGCATCTTGTAGTAGTTGACCGAGTTCTCGATCTCTTCGTGGATCTCCTTGACCTCGCCCGCGAGGATGTGCTTCGCGATCTTGGGCGAGTTGATCATGATCTCGACGACGGGCGCCCGGCCCGACCCGTCGGAGGTCTCGATCAGGCTCATCGAGCAGATCGCCTGGAGGACGATCGAGAGCTGGGAGCGGACCTGCGCCTGCTGCTCCTGGGGGCAGGAGTCGATGATGCGGTCGATCGACTGCGCCGCGCTGTTGGTGTGGAGGGTCGAGAAGACGAGGTGGCCGGTCTCGGCCGCCGTGATCGCGGTCTGCATCGTCATCCAGTCGCGCATCTCGCCGACCATGATGACGTCGGGGTCCTGCCGGAACATGTTCTTGAGGGCCTCGCCGAAGCTGGGAGAGTCCGTGGACACCTCGCGCTGCGAGACCGCGGCCTTGCCATCGGCGAAGAGGAACTCGATGGGGTCCTCGATCGTGACGATGTGGACGGGCCGTTTCTCGATGACCGAGCGCATGATGCCCGCCAGGGTGGTCGACTTGCCCGACCCTGTCGGTCCCGTGATCAGAATCAGGCCCTTCTGCAGGTGGACGAAGCTCTCGAGGACCTCGGGAAGGCTCAGCTCCGAGATCGAAGGCAGCTTGAACGGGATCCGGCGGAAGACCGCGGCGTAGGAGCCCCGCTGGACGAAGATGTTGCACCGGAACCGGGCCACCCCCGTGAGGCCGTAGCCCACGTCCACGGACTGGTTACGCTCGAGTCTCTCCTTCTGGGCGGGGGTCAGGATCTGGAGCAGCATCTCCTCCAGGTCCTTGGGCTGCAGCGCGTCTGCATTCAACGGGATCAACCGGCCCTTGATGCGAAGCAAGGGCGGCCTCATCGGCTTCAAGTGGAGGTCCGAGGCCTCCTTCTTGGCCATGAACTTGAGCAGTTCGGCGAGGGTCAATGTGGCGAGATTATAGCCGGGGACAGCGCCCGATGGACCTGTCCGATCAGCCAGTTCCGCGCTTCACGGCGATTTTTCACTTCTCCGGCCGCGGCGGCGACCCGAATCTCGTCGAGAAGCACTCCGACGGCCGGTCCCGGTGAGATTGCGCACCAGTTCATCACGTCGGCGCCGGTGATCCGAACCCGGCGCAGCGGCGCCCGGGCCATTCGCGACAACCCAGCCACGCGCCGCCGGGCCCCCGGGATCGCGCGAACGGCGAGGTGGATCGCGTCGGCGGCGAGAAGGCCGGCGTCCAGCAGCCATCGCCACGCGTCGCGGTGTGCGCCGAGGCGTCCGGCGCGACCCGCGAGATCGATGAGCTGCGCGGTCTCCTCGGCTTCGCGCCGGGCCCAGCGCCGCCGCGAGAGCCAGTGGCGGGCGTGGCGCGCGTCCATGCCCAGTCGCATCGCGAGCATCGCCACGCGCAGCCGGCGGCGCCGCTCGGCCGGGAGGCGCCGCGTGGCCGGGTCGTCGAGCGCGCGGAGAGAGCGGGCCAGCGCCGCCGCGCGGTCCGCTTTCAGATCCAGGCCGAGCGCGGATCCCAGCAGTCGCGAGCTCGCCGTCCACGCCAGCGCGGGGGAGGCTCGCGGACTCTCGAGCAGCCGCGACAGCTCGCTCGAGATGCGCTCGACGGCGACGCCCGTCATCCGCGGAGCCGCCGCGCGGGCCGCCGCCAGGGTTGCCCGATCCGGGACGAGACCATGGCTCGCGAGCAATCGCGCGGCGCGAAGTGCGCGGAGCGGATCCTCCAGCAGGTTCGCGGCGCGGATGCAGGAGAGCCGGCGCCGGGAAAGGTCGAGAACGCCGCCGAAGGGATCGAGGAGGGATCCGTCCGCGAGGTCGACGGCGAGGGCGTTGACGGTGAAATCGCGGCGGCCCAGGTCCGTCTCGATCGTCCCCCCTTCAACCTCCGCCACGTCGATCGGTCGCCGGCCGGCCACGCGAAAGACCCGAGGGCCCGGGCGGTCTTCCGACAGGAAGACGGCGCGGCCCTCCCCGTGTTGCTCGAGCGCCGCCGCGAGTGCCTGCGCATCCCCTCGGACGGCCACGTCGATTTCGGGAACCGGACGTCCCATTACGGCGTCCCGCACCGCGCCCCCGACGATCCAGACCGGGACACCCCGGGCTTGCGCGGCGCGCGCGAGAGCGCGCATCTCGCCGCGGCGGCGCAGCGCCTCGAGTCGCCGCCGCGCGGCGGGAGAAATCCGGGCGGGCATCGCGCTGGCAGGTTACAATTTTCACGATGTCTTCGTCTTCCGCCATCACTCCGGACGTGGTGCGCAAGGTCGCAGAGCTCGCGCGCCTGTCCTTGCCGGAGGAGGACCTCGCGCGCTGGGCCGCGCAGCTGGCGCGGATCGTGGGCTACATCGACCAGCTCAGGCAGATCCCGGAAGAGGCCTTCGCCACCCCGGCCGGCGGCGAGGCCACGCCGGTTCGGGAGGACGCCTCGGTCCCCGGCCGCGGGGAGGAGGCCCTGGCCGCGAACGCTCCCCGTCTTTCCCACGGATTCGGCGTGGTGCCGCGCGTCGTCGGTCCCGGCGGGCAGGGCTAGTCGGCGTGAGGACCCCCGGAGTTGTCGAGACCGCCGCCGACGTCGCGGCCGGCCGGCGGACCGCGGTCTCGGCCGTCGAAGACGCGCTCTCGCGCGTGAGCCGTCACGAGGATCGCGTGCGCGCCTTTCTGGAAGTCACCGGCGAGCAGGCGCTGGCCGAGGCGCGCGCGGTGGACGCCCGGGCGAAGGCGGGGGAATCCATGCCGCTGGCGGGGGTCACCCTGGCGGTCAAGGACAACATGTGGGTGGACGGCCGCCGGGCCACGTGCGCGTCGAGAATCCTGGAGGGCTTTCGCCCTCCGGGAGACGGAACGGTCGCGGCGCGTCTCCGGAAGGCCGGCGCCATCTTCCTCGGCCGCGCGAACATGGACGAGTTCGCGATGGGATCGTCCACGGAGAACAGCGCGTCCCACGTGACTCGCAACCCGTGGGACCTCGAGCGCGTCCCGGGCGGGTCGTCGGGCGGAAGCGCGGCCGCCGTGGCCGCGCGCTTCGTCCCCGGAGGGTTCGGCTCGGATACCGGAGGCTCGATACGCCAGCCCGCCGCCTGCTGCGGCGTCGTCGGCTTCAAGCCCACCTACGGCCGCGTTTCCCGCTACGGCCTGGTGGCGTTCGCCTCTTCGCTGGACCAGATCGGTCCGCTGACCCGCTCCGTCGCCGACGCGGCCCGGCTCTATTCCGTGATCGCCGGCCGCGATCCGATGGACTCGACGACCTCGGCCCAGGGCGTCGGCGCGCCCGAAGCGGCTCTCTCCCGGGGCGTTTCGGGGCTGAAGGTCGGGTTCCTCGAGGAAGCGGAGGTCGAGGGCCTGGATCCCTCCGTGGCGGCGGATCTCGACCGGGCCCGCGCGATTTTTCGGGACGCCGGCGCCCGCGTGACGACAGTCTCGGTGCCCCGCGCGCGCGTCGCGATCGCGATCTACTACGTGGTCGCCAGCGCGGAAGCCTCTTCGAACCTGGCGCGTTTCGACGGCGTGCGGTACGGCCCGCGCGCGTCGGACCGGGACTTGAGGTCTCTCTACGTCGCGACGCGGACCGAGGGGTTCGGTCCGGAGGTCAAGCGCCGGATCCTGCTGGGCACGTTCGCCCTGGCCTCGGGGTATTACGAGGCCTACTACGGCGCCGCGATGCGCGCGCGCCAGCTCCTCTCCGACGACTTCTCGCGGGCATTCCAGGCCGTCGACGTCGTCGTGTGCCCGTCGATTCCGGCGCCCGCGTTCCGCGTCGGAGAGAAGACCGACGACCCCCTGACCATGTACCTCTCCGACATCTTCACGGTCCCCGCCTCGCTGGCCGGGCTGCCGGCGATCTCCGTTCCATCGGCTCTGACCTCCGACGGATTGCCCCTGGGCATCCAGGTGCTGGGACCGCGCTTCGGAGAGGACGCGGTGTTCGCCGCGGCGCAGGCCTTCGAAGCCGGCACGGAGTTTCCGGATGCGCTTCCGCCCGCGGTGGCCTGAGCTCCTCGCCGCGTCGGCGGCTCTCGGGCTGGCCGCGGCCCCGGCCCTCGCCTCCGAGAAGACGGTCGTCGTCTCGCGCGAGATCCGGGTCTCGATCGCTTCGGGCGACGAGATCACGCTCTCGGCGCGTCCGATCCCGGGAGAGGGCCTGGACGGGTTCGTCAAGCGCGTGACCGACGACCCGAAGACCAAGAAGGAGATCCTGGTCGGGAATCCCGGGCTACGGGCGAAGCTGCGCTCGGACCAGTACCTGCGCGTGCCCTATCGGTTACTCTCCGGCAGCTTCAAGAAGATCGCGATCGAGGCACTCTACCCGGAAGATCACGCGACGGCCGAAGGCTGGGAGCATCGGGTGGCCTCGCTCACGGGCAAGCCCGAGAGCCTGTGGCGGATCTCCGAATGGCTGACCGGCCAGGGCTCCAACTACACGAAGATCCGCGAGGCCGGATCGATCGCCTCCCTGGAGACCCGGGAGGGACAGGTCGTTCGCGTTCCCGGAAAACTGCTCCTGCCGTCGTTCAAGGAAGCCGTCGCGGCCGCGGCACCTCCCGCCGAGACTCCGCCGGCGCTGGAGTTCGCGACCGACGAGCAGGGGCCATACGCTCTCTACCGGCTGCGCAAGGGCGAAGCTCTCTACTCGGCGGTCGTCGTACGGTTCACGGGCCGCCTGCACGCCGAAGACGTCAACGCCAAGGCGGGCGAGATCGCGGCGCGCAGCGGCATTTCCGACGTCCACGCGATTCCGGTCGGATTCCCGGTCAAGATTCCGGTCGCCGATCTCTCGCCCGAGTTTCGCCCGCCCGATGATCCGGCCCGCATCGAGGAGGAGAACTCCCGCCTTGAGGCCGCGCAGTTCGCGAACAAGGTCCGCAGCGCCGATCTTTCGGGCGTGACCGTCGTCGTCGATGCCGGCCACGGCGGACGCGATACGGGCGCGATCGTGGACGGCATGGAGGAGGCGGCGTACGTCTACGACATCGCGTGCCGATTCGAGCGGCTCGTGTCCGCGAAGACCCGCGCGCGCGTGGTTCCGACCGTGAGTCGCGCCGCGCCTTGCACGGCGTCGCCGTCGGACGGTGTGGCCGAAGCGCGCAGCGCCCGCGTCCTCACGACGCCGCCGTATCCGATCGAAGACGCGGCCGTCGGCGTGAACTTCCGGTGGTATCTCGCCAACTCGGTCTACAAGAACGCGGGCACGAACGGCGGCGACGCCGAGCGGATCGTCTTCATCTCGCTCCACGCCGACTCCCTGCACCCCGCCGTCCGAGGCACCATGATCTACGTACCGGGAGAGAAGTTCCTCGGCGGAAGCTACGGCAAGGCCGGCGAGCCCTACGCGTCGCGCCGCGAGGTTCGCGAGGCGCCTCGCGTGTCCTTCTCCCGGCGGGAGCGCGTCGAAGCGGAGGGCCTCTCCCAGGACCTGGCGGACCGGATCGTCGCGTCGTTCCGGCAGGCCGGACTGCCGCTGCACGCCTTCCAGCCCGTCCGCCGCAACGTCATCCGCGGAGGCCGGGAGTGGGTGCCCGCGATCCTGCGCTACAACCGGATCCCGGCTCGCGTACTGGTCGAGGTCTGCAACTTGAACAATCCCGACGACCGCCGGCTGCTGAAGAGCCGCTCCTATCGCGAGAAGGTCGCGGCGTCGCTCTCGGAAGCGCTGGTTACGTTCTACGGGGGAGGACGAGGAGGAGGCGAGGCGGCCTCGACGGTTGCGCCGAAGCGCTGAGTCGTTCCGGGTCTCGAGATTCGAACAGGCGCGGGGAATATACTCGCCCGTCGAAGCGAAGGAGGGCGGGATGCGCTGTCGAAGGATCGCCGCGGCTTCGATTCTCACGCTGTTCGTCGCCGGCGCGGCCGTCGGCCAGGAATGGCGGGGCGGCAAGGGGCGGGTCGACGGCGTGGTCAAGAACGAGAAAGGGGAGCCGCTCTCCGGCGCGACGGTGAAGCTGCGCTGGGGCAAGAGCAGCAAGGGCGGCACGGACCTGACCACCGACAAGAGCGGGCGCTGGGCCATCGGCGGAATCATGGGCGGCCCCTGGGACCTCGATTTCGAGGCCCCGGGATACCAGCCCAAGAAGATCCAGATCTCCGTGCAGGAGGGCGGGCACAATCCCACCGTCGAAATCGCGCTCGAGCCTGCCGCGGCACCGGCGCCCGCGGCCGCCAAAGAGCCCGAGATCCAGGTCGGCGGAAAGACGATCTCCAAGGAGACCGCTGCCGCGATCGAAGCCGGCAACGCGGCGCTCTCGAGTCGGAACTGGGCGGCGGCCCGCGAGAATTACGTCAAGGCGCTCGCCGAGCTGCCGGACAACGCGGCTCTGATCGAGCGCGTCGCCGCGGCGTATCTGGGCGAAGGCAACAACGACGAGGCATTGCGCTACGCCCGGATGGCCGCCGAGAAGAGCCCTCAGGATCCTCAGCCGTGGCAGATGATCGCGGAGCTGGAGATCGGAAAGGGCAATGCCGAGGCCGGACTGGAGGCCCTCGACAAGATCCCACCCGATCGGATCAAGGACAATGCGCTCTACCTGAACGCGGGCATCCTTCTCTACAACAAGAAGAAGCTGGCGCAAGCCGAGCCGGCTTTCGACAAGGCCATCGCGATCAAACCGGACGCGACCGCGTACTACTACCGGGGACTGGCCCGTTACCAGCAGAAGAAGACGAGCGAGGCCAAAGCCGACTTCCAGAAAGCGCTGGAGCTTGCGCCCAACGGCCCCGACGCCAAGGACATCAAGGACCTTCTGAAGTCGATGCCCTAGAGAACGCTATGCCGAGGCGCTCTCGATCGTGGAATACCTTCTGGTGGCTCGCGGCGACGGCGCGCTGCAGTGCGTCCTGGCGAAGCTCGCCGCGGGCCAACCCCTTCCGGAGGCGCTCCGACGGGAAGCGGGCCTCAGCCCGGAGGAGTTGTACGCGGGCTGGAGGCGCTGGGCGGGCGTTTGACCGGCGCCGGAGCCGAGGGGGTTTCGGCCAGGAACGCGACCCACACGGGATCGGTGGCGATGGGGAGGTAGGCGGGGTCGGCTCGCAGCGCCGAACGGTCGAGGCGGCCCCGCGACTCCAGGGGCCGTAGCGCGGCTACGGCCGCGGCGGCGTCGCCCGCGCGGGCGTAGACCTGGGACTCCAGCTCCGCGCGGCGTGTGTCTTCGGGCAGCAGCGCGCGCGCCGCGGCGATCGTGCGCGCCGCCGCGTCGTTGTCTCCCGCGTTGGCTTGCGCCACGGCCAGCGCGGACAGCGTCTCCGGATCCGGCCCGGCGGCGCGAACGTAGGCCTCGAGAAGCCGCCGAGCCTCCTGCGGCTTTCCTTCGGCGAGCGCCATTGCCGCCAGCTCCTTGCCGGCCCCCGGCGCTGGAGGATCCTCGGCGAGCGCGCGCTCGAAGTCGGCGCGCGCGGTGGCGTTGTCCCCGGCTGCCCGCGCGGTCAGTCCCATCTGGTACTCGATGGGCGCCTTCGGAGATCCCGACGCGATCGCCCGGGTCCAGGCCGCGCGCGCCGCATCGGACCGGCCGTCCCGCTGGGCCTGGCGTGCCGCGTTCTCGATCTCGCTCCACGGCGGTTCCGGCCGGGTCTCCGAGAGGGCGTAGCGTTCGGAGAGCGTACGGCGCACCGCCAGGATTCCGTCGATCGCGAAGAGCAGCGCCGGGACGCCGGCCAGAAGCCAGAGCAGGAGCCTTCGCTCGGGAGCAAGGCGCGGCCGGAAGACGACGATGATCGCGGCGAGTGCCACGAGCACGAGGATCCGAGGAAGGGCCCGGGCCCGCGCCTCCCGGGCCGTGTCCCGAGGCCGTACGGGAGACGCGGCGAACAACCTTCCCACCTCGGCGGACAGAGAGATGCCCGGATCGACCAGGATGATGTCCTCGATGGTCCAGCCTCGGGGCGTGCGCTGGACGGTCCATCGCGTCTTGAGGGTGGCCGTGCCGTATCGCAGACCCAGATCGACGGAGATCGGGGCGGCGGCCGCCGGCGTGGCGACCGACGCCCACAGGACCTCGGACGGACTCCCGCGAGGCGGGGCGAGCGCCCGCGCGAACTGCTCGCGCACGAGGGGTCGCAGGAGCGCCTGCTGCCGCGGAGTCAGCTCCCCCCAGACACTTCCGCCGAGCAGACGCCGCAGGATCCCGTCGGCGTCGATGGACTCCAGGAAGATCTTCTGCGGCCCGTGAAGGGCGGCAAACGCCGTGCGCCGCGCGAACTCGGCCGCTTCCTCGGCCTGGGGGGCGTCCTGGGCGGACGCCGGCGGAGAAGCGAGGAGGAGAGCGAGGCTCGCGAGGGCGGCGAGCGCGACCCCTTTTCGGCTCAGTATCCGGTGGCCGTGTCCGTCGAGCTCGGCCGGGCGAAAACCTTGAGCGTCATCGGCACGTTGCCGATCCGCAGCTCGTCGCCATCGCGGAGGGCGACGGTCGCGGACAGCCGGATACCGTTGACGTAGGTGCCGTTCTTCGAGCCGAGGTCCTCGAGGGTCGCCAGGCCCGACGCCACCATGACGCGGGCGTGGCGGCGCGAGACGCTCTGGGCGTCGATCCAGACCAGCGAGTCGGTGCCCCGGCCGAGGATGTTCTCGCCGTCGGACAACGCCACCTCGCGCTGGCCCCAGAGCAGGCGGAAGATCCGGTCGGTCGTCGAGGCCGGGCTGCCGTCGCGGCGCAGGGTCATGGCCGGGCCGTGGAACGCGTAGCCGTAGCCGTAGACCGTGCGGATGAACTCGGGGGAACGCGCGCCGTCGCCGATGGCGTTGCGGATCTCGGCGATCAGGGTCGGCAGGTTGACGTCGGAGACGGTCGTGTCGGGCCAGAGTCTCTGGTGGAGCTCCGCCTTCGGGATCGCGCGGGGCCGGCCTTCCAGAAGGACTTGCAGCAGCTTGAACGCCTTCGGCGAGATCGCGACCGGACGCCCCTCCCGGAAGAGCGCCCGGCTCTCCGTGTCGAGCGTGAGGCTTCCGAACCGAAAGGTCATCGTTCCTCAATAAAAACACTATACCGCCCCATGGATTCTCCGATGGGAGGAGGGACGAAGCCGGCGTTCGCCGGGACGAACGCCGGTGAAGCGCCGCCGAAGCCTCAGGCCGACAGCGGCTCGAGTCGGGTGACGCGGGGCGAGAGCGACTCGGCGCCGCGCTCGGTGCAGACGATGTCGTCCTCGATGCGCACGCCGAAACGGCCCGGCAGGTAGATCCCCGGCTCCGACGTGAACGTCATGCCCGGCTCGAGCACGGTGCGTTCGTGGCCCACCATGTACGGCGGCTCGTGCACGTCGATGCCGAGGCCGTGGCCCAGCCGGTGCGTGAAGTATTCGCCGTATCCGGCGCGCTCGATGACGCCGCGCGCGGCTGCGTCCACCTCGGAGCACGGCACGCCCGGCGCCGCCCGATCGATCGCGGCGCTCTGCGCTTCCAGAACGATCGACCAGACCTTCCGATACTCGTCGCTGGGCGAGCCGAAGAACGTCGAGCGCGTGATGTCGTAGTAGTAGCCGTCGGGCCGGTCCCAGGCGTCGATCAGGACGGCCTGGTTCCTGGTCAGGGTCGTCGCGGTGGAGGCTCCGTGCGGAAACGCCGAGGAGGGGCCGAACTGAACGACGTTCTCTCCGCCGAAGAGGTGCGAGATCTCGGCTTCCTGGCAGCCGGGCTTGAGCGCCTCGAAGGCGCGGCGGAAGCGGGGAAGGGCGACGGCGATCGCCTTGCGGATCAGCTCGATCTCGTCGGCCGACTTGACCATGCGCAGCGCGGCGAAGATCGGGGCCGCCGAGACCGCGCCCCAGCCCGACCGCGCTTTCATCAGCTTTTCGACGTCGTCGAAGGCGGTCGAGGGCTCCACGGCCAGCGTCCCCGAGGACGCCGGGAAAAGGCTGGCGGCCTTACCGAAGGGATCTTCCGTCTCTTCCCAGGTGACGACCTTTTCGACAGCCGACATCCTGCGCAGCCGCGCGGCTTCGAAAGCCGGGCAAATCACGACCGGTTCAGCGTCCGGGAAGAGAAAGAGGGCCGTCAAACGTTCGCTCCGGTGAAAATCGATGCCGGTCAAGTAGTAGAGGTTCGAGGATGGAGTGGCGAACAGGCCGTTGGCCTTCAATGAGGACAGGCGCGCCCGCACGCTTTCGAGGCGTCGGCGATAGATTTCGGGCTGGATGGGCATGGGGCGGATGCTAGCAGAGTCGGGCCGGGCGAAGACCCCGCGATGGGCGGCACGGCTCGTCGCCGGTCTCGCGGCGGCGATCCTGTGCGTCTCCTCGGGTTGCGGACGCGCCAACGGTTCCGGCTCGGCCGCCGGAGCGCCGGTCGTGCTGATCTCCGTCGACACGCTCCGCGCGGACCACCTGCCGGCGTACGGGTATCGGGGCATCGCGACTCCGGGCCTGGATGCGCTGCGCAAAGATTCGGTGCTCTTCGAGAACGCCTACTCCCACGTTCCCTTGACGCTTCCGTCGCACACCACCATCTTCACGGGACTGCTCCCGCCGCAGAACGGCGTTCGCGACAACCTCGGCTACGCGCTGGCACCGGAGCCGGCGACGCTGACCGCGTGGCTGAAGACGAAGGGCTACGCGACCGGAGGGGCGGTCTCGTCGATCGTCCTGTCGCACGCGACGGGCATCTCGCGCGGGTTCGACTTCTACGAAGACGGGATCGAGCCGACGAAGGCCAACCAGACGATCTCCCGGGTGCAGCGGGGAGGCGCCGAGACCGCGGCCTTTCTCACCGAGTGGATTCACGCTCGCGGAAAGGCTCCGTTCTTCGCGTTCCTCCACCTCTTCGAGCCCCATACGCCGTACGAGCCGCCGGAGCCTTACAAGAGCCGCTACCCGCTGCCCTACGACGGCGAGATCGCCCGCGCCGACGAGATCGTGGGCGCGTTCCTGGACGATCTGAAGAAGCAGGGCCTCTACGACGGCGCGTTGATCGTCTTTCTGTCGGACCACGGCGAGGGGCTCAACGACCACGGCGAGGACGAGCACGGAGTCCTGCTCAATCGAGAGGCGATCCACGTGCCGCTCATGGTCAAGCTGCCCGGAGAGCGGCGCGCGGGAGAGACCGTCTCACTTCCCGCCGCGCTGGTCGACGTGTTCCCGACCGTGGCGGAGGCGATCGGCGCGTCTCCTCCCGCGGGCCTGGCAGGACGCTCGCTGATTTCGGCCCCGGGCGCGGGCAGTCAAGCCCGGCGCGTCTACAGCGAGACGTTGTATCCGCGGCTGCACCTGGGCTGGAGCGACCTGGCTTCGCTCATCGACGACCGCAATCACTACATCGAGTCGCCGCGGCCCGAGCTCTACGATATCGTCGTGGATCCCGGCGAGAAGAACGATCTTGCACCCGGGCTGCCGCCGGCCTTCCGCTCGATGCGGATCGAGCTGGCCGGAATGGCCCGCCCGATCCAGGCGCCGGGAGGGACGGATGCCGAGCAGGTCAAGAAGCTCGCCGCGCTCGGATACATCAGCGCCAACACGTCCGATCTCGCGAAGAAGGATTTGCCGGCGCCCCGCGATCGCATCGGTGCCGTCGCGGATCTGAAGAAGGGCTTCGGCGCGCTCCAGGCGGGGCGTTACGCCGAGGCGGCAACGGTTCTCTCGGCGCTGTTGAAGCGCGAGCCGGGGATGACCGACGTCTGGCAGATGTACGCGGAGGCGCTCGGAAAGCTCGGCCGGGACCGCGAGGCGCTCGATGCCCTCCAGACGGCGGGGAAGCTCTCTCCCGGCAATCCGCAGGTGATGATGGCGCTGGCCGACTACTACCTGCAGGTCGGCGACTTCGAACAGGCGCGCAAGCATGCCGAAGCCGTGGGAGAAGCCGGTACCGCCAGCCCTCACGAGAACCTGGCGCGCATCGCGCTGGCCGAAGGCGACCTCGACGCGGCCGAGCGCGAGGCGCGGGCCGCGCTCGAGCGCTATCCGGACCGCCGGGTTCCGAGGCTCATCCTCGGACGGGTCCTCCACGATCGGAAGGACTGCCTCGGGGCCATGGCGGAGCTCGACCGAGCGGCGAAACCGCACGCCGCCGAGGACCGTGTTTCGCTCCAGAACCTCGAGTATCTGCGCGGCGACTGTCTCGCCCGGATGGGACGCTTCGCCGAGGCCGAGGCCGCCTTCCGCGAGGAGATGCGCGAATTCCCGTCCAACCCCGCTCCGCGAACGGGCCTGGCCATGCTCTATGCCAGCCAGGGGCGCGAAGCCGAGGCACGCCAGTCCCTGACGGGGCTGGTTCAGGACCTCGCGACGCCGGAGGCCTACTTCGCGGCGGCGCGCACCTACGAGATCCTCGGCGATGCGGTTTCCGCGCGAGAACTGCAGATCCAGGCGAAGCGTTTGTTCCCGAGCGCGAAGGAGCGGAAAGCGGGAGGATAGCCTTTCGCCGTCATCCCGACGAGCGAGCCGGCCACCGAAGGCACGCCCCCGGCAATAGACAACGACGGCCGAAGGCCGGCGGTAACCGACGAGGGATCCCGGACTTGATCGGGAGATCGGCGCGTCGATTTCGGGATCCCTCGCTTCGCTCGGGATGACACCCGAGGGCGAATCAGCTCCGCAGATCTCTCCCTTTCATCTCCGGCGGCACTTCCAATCCCTGGATTCCGAGCAGCGTCGGCGCGACGTCGGCGAGCGAGCCGCCGCTCGCAAGCGCCCGGCCCGCCGCGCAGACGATCAGGGGAACGGGATTGGTCGTATGGGCGGTCTGCGGCTCGCCCGTCGAAGGATCGATCATCTGCTCGGCGTTCCCATGGTCCGCGGTCATCAGCAGCGTGACGCCCCGCTCCCGGCAGGCGGACTCCAGAATCCCGAAGCAGCGGTCGAGCGTCTCGACCGCCACGATCGTCTCGGGAAGCTTTCCGGTGTGGCCGACCATGTCGGCGTTGGCGAAGTTGACCACGTGTGCGCCGAACTTTCCGGCGCGCAATGCGGTCACCGCTTCTTCGGTGATCTGTGCGGCGCTCATCTCGGGGTGCAGATCGTAGGTCGCCCCTTTCCACGACGGAACGAGCACGCGCTCCTCGCCCGGATACGCTTTCTCGACGCCGCCGTTGAAGAAGTACGTCACATGCGCGTACTTCTCGGTCTCGGCCAGCCGCAGGTTTGCGACGCCGTGCTTCGCCCAGGCGTCGGCCAGGATGCCCGTCAGCTCCTGCGGCGGGAAGGCGCAGGGGAGGCCGAACTCCTTCTTGTATTCCGTGAAACAGACGAAGTGCAGGCGGGGAGGCTTCGGACGCGGGAACTCCGCGAACCCGGGATCGGTCAGCGCGCGCGTGAGCTGGCGCGCGCGGTCGGCCCGGAAGTTGAAGAAGACGAGGACGTCGCCGTCCCGAATGGGGCCGGAGGGTTCCCCGCCGTCGGAGATGACGGTGGGCTGGATGAACTCGTCGGACTCTCCCCGGGCGTAGGCGGCTTCGACCGCAGCGTCGGCGCTGTCCGCCTGGAGTCCCGACGAGAACACGAGTGCGGCATACGCGCGGGCCACGCGATCCCACCGCTTGTCGCGATCCATGGCGTAGTAGCGTCCCGACACCGTGGCGATGCGCCCGTGGGCCGGTGCGAGCTCTTTCTCCAGTCGTCGAAGGAAGGTCCGCGCGGACTTGGGCGGCGTGTCGCGGCCGTCGGTGAAGAGGTGCACTCGGAGCCGGGGGACGCGCTCTTTGCGGGCCATCGCGATGAGGCCGGCGAGATGACGCTCGTGGGAGTGCACGCCTCCATCGGAAAGGAGACCCATCAGGTGGAGCGTCGCGCCCTTGCGACGCGCCTGGCGGCAGGCCTCCGCGAGCGCTGCGTTCTCGAAGAACGAGCCATCGCGCAGCGCGAGGTCGATGCGCAGGAGATCCTGCGGCACCATCCGCCCGGCTCCCAGCGTCAGGTGCCCGACCTCCGAGTTGCCCATCACACCGGCGGGCAGTCCCACGGCCTCGCCCGAGGCGTCCAGGAGGGCCCACGGGTACTCGGCCAGCCAGCGATCGAAGTTCGGCGTCCGGGCCAGCGTGATGGCGTTGCCCGGCGACGCGGGAGCGTGGCCCCAGCCGTCGCAGATCAGAAGGAGGACCCGCGTCCCGCTCAAAGGGGAGGTGCGGGACGCCGCGGCGAGTCGGCCGCCGGCCGGGAGGTCGCGCGGCGGGGCAGGCGACGCTCGAGGTCCGACGCCACGTTCATGAAGGCGATGTACGCCTCGTACGGAGAGTCGTAGGGCGAGAAGTAGGCGTGCACGTCGCCGTCCGCCGCCGACTTGGTCGCCATGTAATAGAAGTGATCGGAGGTGGAGAGGCGCCGGAAGTCCGAGAGCAGCTCCGGCGATCCCGATGCCTGCACCCGCGCCTCCATCGCGAAGAGCGTCTTCAGCGAGTCGCGCTGGAGGTCGTTGCCCTGCCAGGCTGAGAGGTCGCGCGCTTCGTCCGCCCACGACAGCTCGCGCGGGGCCGACAGCACCCCCCGGCTCTCGAGGCGCGCGATCGCTTCCGATGGCGTCACGAATCCCGTTCCGCGGTCCCGGAGGCGCAGGTCCACCCAGTCCTCGAAAAACTCGAAGATGCCGGTGTCGCGGCCCTGATGCTCGCCGAATGTCTCGAAGTCCATGAAGAGCGAGACCACGTCGCCATCCGCGCCGGTGATCCAACCCTCGTACTTCGACGCCGTCAGGGGCCACTCCGCCCATGCGCGGTTGGAGAAGCGAAAGGCGATGTCGTCGGAGAGCCGATAGTCGCGCAGCAGCAGCGGCAGGCCGCCCGGCGTGGCCGCGCGGTAGAGGTGGCGGGGCGAGCGGTCCCCGAGAAGCGGCGCCACGCCGTCGGCGAGAACGCCCGCGAAGCCCTGCTCTTCGAGAAACGCGGCGAGGGCGTCCGAGTAGATCAGCTCGGTGTTTCGAAAAACGCGCGGCTCGACCCCGAACGTCTCGACGATCTGCCGCCGGTGGCGCGCGACCTGGGCGGCGAACTCGGAACGGGAGGCGAGCCAGGCGAGGGAGTGATGCGAGGTCTCGGCGAGAAACTCCACGCGGCCCGTCCCGGCCAGGCGCCGGAACGCCTCGCGGACTTCGGGCGCGAATTCCGCGGCCTGCTCGACCAGGCAGCCCGAGACCGAAAACGCGACGCGAAACCGGTCGTGCCGTTCGAGGATCCGCTCGAGCATGGCGGTGGCGGGGAGGTAGCAGCGGTCGGCGACTCTGCGGAAGATCTCGCGGTTTCCGGCGTCGTCGAAGTAGCGGTGCTCGCGTCCGACGTCGAAGTAGTTGTAGCGGCGCAGCCGCCAGGGCTGGTGGACCTGAAAATACAGACAGACGGGAATCATCGGCTCGCGAGTCATTCTCGCACCAATTCGCGATACACGCCGACGCAGCGCCACGCCGCCTCGCGCCACGAGAGCCGCTGGACCTCCTCGCGACCGCGCGACGAGAGAGCCTCCTTCAGGGGCGGGTAGAGGAGCACGGCCAGGATCTTCGAGGCGAGGTCATCGACGTCTCCGAAGCGGACGCGCAGAGCATGGCGGACGACCTCGGACACGCCGGCACTGCGCGACAGGATCACGGGAGTGCCCTGACGGAGGGCCTCGAGGGCCGTCAGGCCGAAGGGCTCCGAGACCGAAGGCATGACGTAGACGTCGGCGCGGGCATAGAGGCGGTCGAGGTCTTCGGACGGCAGGAATCCCGTGAAGAGGAATCGGTTCTCCAGGCCGTGCGCGGCCACGCGCGCGACCATGTCGGGAAGGCGGTCGCCTTCGCCCGCCACGGCGAACTTCACCGAGGGCATCTCCGCGGCGACGCGGGCCGCCGCCTCGACGAAGTACTCGGGACCCTTCTGCCGCGTGATCCGTCCGGCGAAGAGAACGAGAGGAGCTCCCTCCTCGACCGCCCAGCGCGCGAGCGGCTGACCGGGATCGATCGCGTTGTGGACGACGCGGAGGCGGTCGGCCGGAACGCCGTAGCGGTTCGAGAGAATCTCGGCGGTGTAGCCGGAGACGGCCACGACGCGGTCGGCGGCGGCGAGACCCGCTCGCTCGACCGCCATCACGAAGCGATTCGGCGCCGCGCCGGCGCGGTCGAACTCGGTCGCGTGGACGTGCGCGACGAGCGGCTTCCCGGTGGCGCGCTGGGCGTGGATTCCCGCCAGAAACGTCAGCCAGTCGTGGGCGTGGATCACGTCGAAGGTCTCGCGCAGCGCGATCTTCGCTGCCGCGCTGGCATAGCGCAGGACCTCGCTGTGGAGGTCCGGGCCGTAGAGCGACGCGCCGGGAGCGCGCTCCTCGGCGACTCGTTCCTGGACGTACGTCTCCTCGGTGACGTAGGGCGCGAGCAGAGTGCGCACGCGCCGGACGCGGATCGCGGGCGCGCGGCGTCCGCGACGACGCGCGCGCGGATGGTCCGGCAGCACCATGAGCAGCCGTGTGCCGAGCTCGCGCAGCGCCCGCACGAGCCCCTCGCAGGCCACGCCGAGACCCCCGCTGACGTAGGGCGGGAACTCCCAGCCGAACATGAGGACGCGCATGGGGGTCAGGTCTCATTCTTTCGGATTTCGGGCGCCCCTGGAAAGAGCTGTTCGAAATCCGAAAAATGAGACCTGACCCCTACTCGCCACCCTGCAAATGCGTGTAAACGATCCTCGCCACCTCGGCGACGCTCCAGGCCTGCGCGAAGCAGCCGCGCGGGATGTAGGGCGAGTCTCCGTCGAACATCTCGGAGATAAATCCCAGGCCGGCCTCGCGCACGTGCGCGCGGAGTGGTGCCAGCAGCGCGCGCATCGTCCGGCGCGCCTCCTCGGTGTTGCCGAAGACTCGAAAGTGCGCGTCCGCGAAGGGGCCCATCAGCCACGGGTAGACCGTTCCCTGATGAGCGGCCGAGAGCCGTTCGGCTTCGTCGCCTTCGCAGCGTCCGCGGTAACGCGGATCGGCGGGATCCAGGGTGCGGAGACCGAACGGCGTCAGGAGGGCTCGTCGCACGGCCCAGTAGACTGAGCGCGCCCGGTGCGGGGGAAGCAGGTCTTCGGTCAGCGAGACCGCGAGGATCTGGTTCGGCCGCAGACTGCCGTCGGGCCCGAAGTCCCCGACGACATCGTAGAGGTAGCCCTTGTCCGTCTGCCAGAAGGTCTCGTTGAAGCGGCGCGCGACGTGCCACGCCTCCGATTCCAGCTCTCTCGCACGCCCCGTCTCTCCGGCGGTCCGCTCCATACGCGCCGCACCCTTCAAGGCCGCATGCCAGAGAGCGTTGACCTCGACCGGGCGTCCGGCGCGCGGCGTGACCGGCCGTCCGTTCACGACGGCGTCCATCCAGGTCAGAGCGCGGCCGGGCGAATCGCCGGAAAGCAGGCCGTCGGGGCCGACGCCGATGCCGTGACGCGTGCCCCGGCGGTAGGCCTCGATCACGGAGCGCACGGCGCCGAGCAGGGGCGATGCGCCCGTGGGATTGCGCCGTGCGCGCCCGAACCACTCGACGGCCAGGATGAACCAGAGCGAGGCGTCGATCGAGTCGTACTCGGGCTCGCCTTCTTCGCCGGAGAAGTGGCCCGGAACCAGGCCGTCGCGGCGCAGCCGCGCGAAGGTGTTCAGGACGCGCGACACCGAGCCCGAACGCCCGGCGGCGAGCGCGATTCCGGGAGCCGCGACCATCGCCTGCCGCCCCCAATCGCCGAGCCACGGAAAGCCCGCCAGGATCGTGGTCTTGCGGTGATCCGCCTCGACGAGGAACGACTCCGCGCGCCGCGTCATCTCGTCGAAGATGGCGTCCCCCGTGGCACCGAAGTCGGCGCGCCGGCGTCTCTCCTCGTCGCGGAGATGGTCGGGATCGGCGGCCACCTCGTCGAGTGAGAAGAGGGCGAAGACCCGGGCCTCGGGGCGAAGGCGCCACTCCCACTCCAGGGGGCTCCAGAGGTCCTCCTCGCGGTCGTAGCCGCGGGCCGCGTCCTCGAGATACGCGAAGTGGCGGTACCACACCGGGTCCGTCCGCGTCGTCGCGAAGACACCCCGGAGGTAGAGGCGCGGCAGGTAGGGGAGCGGCTTCACCCAGGATGTCTCTCCGCGCTCCTCCACGGACGCGTCCCAGTCCGGGGTCTCGCGCTGGAGGCGGTGCGAGCCGCGAAACGCCAGCAGCGGGCGCATGCGGAGGACGAGCTCGTTGGCCCCCCGGTTCACCCAGCGCACGAGCGCGATCGAGCGGTCGCGCACGAGGCAGAGCGAACGCTCGATGGCGAAGTCTTCGGTCTCGTGGCGCCACGTCGGGAAAGGCTCCAGGCGGAACCGCGTCAGGTTTGCGAGTCCCTCGGAGGCGGTCGCGTCGCGATAAACCTGGGAGGAGATGCTGGTCGTGGCCCCGCGTGCGGTGACGAACTCCTCGCTGCCGGAGACCATCATCCAGCGCCGTCGGGGAGGCGGGATGGCCGGGACGTACCAGCCGTGGTATCGGCGCGTGCGGGGCCCCGCGGCGGTGCCGCACGCGAAGCCGCCCAGTCCATCGGTCTCCAGCCATTCGAGGGCCAGGGCGCGCGACTCCGCTTCCGAGCGGCTCCACTCGAGCGGTCGGCGGGCGGCGCGATCGCGGGAGATCGATTCCTTCGTGGACACGGGTTCTCGAATCCTCGTCCGGGGATTCTCTCTCAGATGACGGAGGGTTTGGCCTGCCCTTCAAAGCAACTTCACCGGGCCGCGTAATAAGATCGATTTTCCGAAGGAGGCCCCTTGAGCACCAGCACCCACTCCCTCGACACGCTTTGCATCAACACCATCCGCACGCTGTCGATCGACGCGGTGCAGAAGGCCAACTCCGGCCACCCGGGATTGCCGCTCGGCGCCGCTCCGATGGCGTACGTCCTCTGGCAGCGCTTCCTGAAGCACAACCCGCACAATCCGCACTGGCCGGATCGCGACCGCTTCGTCCTCTCGGCCGGCCACGGCTCGATGCTCCTCTACAGTCTCCTGCACCTGACCGGGTACGACCTGACCCTGGACGACCTCAAGGCCTTCCGCCAGTGGGGCAGCCGCACTCCGGGCCACCCCGAGTACGGCCTGACGCCGGGGGTCGAGGCCACGACGGGACCGCTCGGCCAGGGAACGGCGAACGCGGTCGGCATGGCGATCGCCGAGTGCTTCCTGGCGAACCGGTACAACCGGGACGGCCACGAGATCGTGAATCACCGCACGTTCTGCCTGGTCGGCGACGGCGACATGATGGAGGGCATCTCGTCGGAAGCGGGCTCGCTGGCCGGCCACCTGAAGCTCGGCAAGCTCGTCTACCTCTACGACGACAACAAGGTCTCGCTCGACGGCCCGACGTCGCAGTCCTTCACCGAGGACGTGCTCGCGCGCTACGCGGCGTACGGCTGGAAGACGCTGCGCGTCGAAGACGGCAACACCGACATCGACGGGATTCAGCGCGCCATCGCGGAAGCGGTTGCTCAGACCGAGAAACCGACGATCATCGCGGTCCGGACCACGATCGGCTACGGCTCGCCGCACAAGGCCGGGACCTCCGCGGCCCACGGCAGCCCGCTGGGGGTCGAAGAGGTCGCACTGACGAAGAAGGACCTGGGCTGGGAGTGGACCGAGCCCTTCTACCAGCCGCCCGAGGCCGTCAAGCACTTCCGGACCGCGGTCGAGCGGGGAGCCCGGGCGGAGTCGGATTGGCAGAAGCATTTCGACGCGTGGGCGAAGGCATATCCGGATCGGGCCGAGGAGTGGCGCCTGGCCCAGGCGGGGGAGTTACCCGCGGGCTGGGACGCGGATTTGCCCCAGTGGAAGGCCGGCGAGTCGCTGGCCACGCGCGTGGCCGGAGGCAAGTCGATCAACGCGATCGCCAAACACGTCCCGTGGCTCCTCGGCGGCGACGCGGATCTCTCGGAGTCGACCAAGACGACGATCGAGGGCGCGGGCTCCTTTGACGGCCACACCGGAGCCGGGAACAACATTCATTACGGCGTGCGCGAGCATGCCATGGCGGCGATCGGCAACGGGATTTCCTACCACGCCGGCGCGCGTCCCTTCGTGGCGACCTTCTTTTGCTTCGCCGACTACATGCGCCCGTCGATCCGGCTCGCCGCGCTCTCGAAGCTTCCGACGATCTTCGTCTGGACGCACGACTCGATCGGCCTCGGGGAAGACGGGCCGACCCACCAGGCGGTCGAGCAGCTGATGTCGCTGCGCGACATGCCGGAGTTTTCAGCGATCCGGCCGGGCGACGCCAACGAGACCGCGCAGGCGTGGCGGGCTGCGATGCGGCACACCAAGGGAGCGGTCGGGATCATCTGCTGCCGCCAGAACGTCCCGGTTCTCGACCGATCGGGTGCGAAGGGGGACGTCTCGCGCGGTGCCTACATCTTCGCCGAGGCGTCCTCGGGGACGCCGGCGCTGATCCTGATGGCGAGCGGCTCGGAGCTGCAGCTGGCCGTCGGGGCCCGGCAGAAGCTCGAGTCCGAGGGCATTCCGACGCGCGTGGTCTCGATGCCGTGCTGGGAATTCTTCGAGGAGCAGCCGCCGGCCTACCGCGAAGAGGTCCTTCCGCCGTCCGTCAAGGCGCGGCTCTCGATCGAGGCCGGAGTGACCCTGGGCTGGCAGAAGTGGGTCGGCGACGAAGGAGATTCGATCGGAGTGGACCGCTACGGCGCCTCGGCGCCGGGCGACATCGTCATGAAGGAATACGGTTTCACGGTGGAGAACGTGGTGGCCCGCGCTCACGCCGTGCTCGGAAAGGGGGCAACGACATGGCCGACAATCCGCTGAAGAAGCTCGCGAGCCTCGGGCAGAGCGTCTGGTACGACTACATCCGCCGCGATCTGGTCCAGGGCGGAGGCCTGAAGAAGCGGATCGACGAGGACGGCCTGGCCGGGATGACGTCGAATCCGACGATCTTCGAGAAGGCGATCGCGGGAAGCGACCTCTACGACGAGGACATCCGCGACGACGGCGACGGAAAGCCGCCCGCGCAAATGTTCGAGGGTCTGGCCGTGCGCGACGTCCAGAGCGCGGCCGACGTCTTTAAGCCGACCTACGACGCGCGCCGCGGCGGAGACGGCTTCGTGTCGATCGAGGTCCAGCCGCACCTGGCGCGCGACACGCAAGGCACGATCGCCGAGGCGCGGCGGCTGTGGAGCTCGTGCGGACGGCCCAACGTGATGGTCAAGATCCCGGGCACGTCCGAGGGACTTCCCGCGATCCGGCAGTGCCTGGCGGAGGGCATCAACATCAACATCACGCTCCTCTTCTCGGTCCAGCGTCACCGCGAGGTCATGGAGGCCTATCTCTCGGCGCTCGAGGACCGGGTCAAGGCCGGCAAGCCGATCGACGCGCTCTCGTCGGTCGCGAGCTTCTTCGTGTCGCGCGTGGACACTAACGCCGACAAGAAGCTCGACGCTCTCGCCGCGAAAGGGGACGCGAAGGCCAGGGCCCTCCGAGGCAAGATCGCCATCGCCAACGCGCGCCTCGCCTACGCCGCGTACGAAGAAGTGTTCGGTCAGCCGCGCTTTGCGGCGCTGAAGGCGAAGGGCGCGAGGGTCCAGCGTCCGCTGTGGGCCTCGACCTCCACCAAGGACCCGGCCTATCCCGATCTCTTCTACGCCGAGGCCCTGATCGCCCCGGACACGGTCGACACGATGCCTCCCGAGACTTTCGACGCATACCGCGATCACGGACAGCCGAAGGTGCGCATTCACGACGATCTCGACGGCGCGCGCGCCGCGTTCCGGCAGCTCGCCGATCTCGGCATCTCGGCCGATCAGATCTACAAGGAGCTCGAGGACGAGGGTGTGAAGAAGTTCTCGGACTCCTACGACAGCCTGTTGAAGACGATCGAGCAGAAGGCGAGCTCCATGAGGGTGGGTTGAGCCCTGACCCCGGAGGGGCGACCCGCCGCGAGGAGGAAATCCGTCCTCCCGCGACCCTGGTCATCTTCGGGGCTTCGGGCGACCTGACCCACCGGCTCCTGGCCCCGGCGCTGGCGCATCTCAACCGCGACGGGGCCATTTCGCCGCTCTTCGCGATCGTCGGCGTCGGCCGCACTCCCTACTCCGACGAGCAGTTTCGCGATCGGCTGGCCGACGGCGCGCGGGTCTTTACGCCGCCGAACCAGGGAAGGCCGGGCGATCTGCCCGCGACCGTCCGGTACGTTCCGGGCGACTTCACCGACCACGAGCTCTACGTCCGCATCAAGCAGGCCCTCGAGGAGATCGAGAACCAGCGAGGCGGCGGACCGCGCAACCGGATCTTCTATCTCGCGACTCTTCCGGACGCCGACGAGACGATCCTGAAGGGCATCGGGGAGTCGTGCATGGCCCAGGTCGAATCGGGCTGGGTTCGGCTGGTGGTGGAGAAGCCCTTCGGCCACGACCTCGCCTCGGGGAAACACTTGAACCAGGTGCTCCTGCGCGTTTTCAAGGAAGAGCAGATCTACCGGATCGACCACTACCTCGGTAAGGAGACCGTCCAGAACATCTTCGTGCTGCGCTTCGCCAACGGGATCTTCGAGCCCCTCTGGAACCACCGTTACATCGACCACGTCCAGATCTCCGTGGCCGAGTCGGTGGGTGTCGGACACCGGGCCGGGTTCTACGAGAAGGCGGGCGTGATTCGCGACATGTTCCAGAACCACCTGATGCAGCTTCTGACGCTGACCGCGATGGAAGCGCCGGCCGCGTACGAAGCCGACGCCATCCGCGCCGAGAAGGTCAAGGTTCTCGAATCGATCCGGCCGCTGCCGGTGGACGCGATCGACGACTGGGTCGTGCGGGGGCAGTACGGGCCCGGAGTCGTCGCCGGCAAGCGGGTGCCGGGCTACAGGGAGGAGGAGGGCGTCGATCCGCACTCGCCGACGCCGACCTACGCGGCGATCCGGTTCGCGATCGACAACTGGCGCTGGGCCGGCGTGCCGTTCTACCTGCGCTCGGGCAAGCGCCTCGGAAAGCGCGTCACCGAGGTCGCGATCGAGTTCACAGGCGTGCCCCACCGCTTCTTCAGCAAGGCGTCGGGAGAGCTTCTGCCCAACGTCCTGCGCCTCCACATCCAGCCCGACGAGGGCGTCTCGCTGAAGTTCAGCGTCAAGATCCCGGGTCCCGTCCTGACGATCCAGTCGGTGTACATGGACTTCCCGTACTCGAAGCTGGGCGCGCCCATCGGCGGCGGCTACGAGCGTCTGCTTCTCGACGTCACGCACGGGGACCAGACGCTGTTCATCCGCGGCGACGAGGCCGAGCACGCCTGGGAAGTGCTGTCGCCGATCCTCGACGCCTACGAGAGAAATCCTCCTCCCGACTTTCCCAACTATGCCGCCGGGACTTTCGGGCCCGAAGCCGCCGATCGGTTTCTCGAGAAGGACGGGAGGCGCTGGCGGACGCTGTAGCGTCGTTCCCGCGGCGCGGCCTTCTTCTTCTGGGCTGGGGCGTCGCCGCCGTCGTCGCCGTTCTCCTTCGCGCCGTTCCGCTGACGGCGGCCCGTCCCTACATCGCGTACGTCGACGAAGGGAACTTTCTCCATCCGGCCGTGCGGCTCTTTCGCGAGGGAGGCTGGGATCCCGGCTGGTACGAGTACCCGCAACTGCCGATCGTCGCGGTCACGGCGGCCTGGCGGCTGTACGCGCCCGTGTATCGGGCGATGCACGGGACACGTCTCGTCGATCAGCTTCCGGCCCGCGTCGAGCTCTACGACGATCTCGAGCCATTCGACCTGCTTCTGATCGCCCGGGGCTTGAACCTGGCGATCGGGGTCGCCGTGGTCGTCCTCACGGGCCTGCTCGCCCGGAGGATAGGCGGTGAAGCCGCCGGCGTCTCCGCCGCGCTTCTGGCTGCCGTCACGCCGGCGCTGGTCCTGCGCGGCTCGATCGCGAGCATCGACGGCTACGCCGTTCTCACGGTCCTGGCCTGCCTGTACCTGACTGACTGCACCCGAACGTCGTCGCGACCCGGCTTGCTGTGCGCACTGGCTGGGGCCGCCGCCGGCCTCTCGTTCGCGTCGAAGTACCCCGCGGTCGCGGTCGTCGCCGCGGTCGTCGTGACCACGCTCCTGCAGCCGATTCGATGGCGCGAGAAAGCTCGCCGGCTCGCGCTCACCGCGGCGGGACTTCTCCTCGGCGTCGCGCTCGGCATGCCGGCGTCAATCGGCCAAACGCAGAAGGTCGCGGACGCGATCCGACACCAGGCCGCGGCCTATCGGGAAATGACGTCGCCACCCCTCTGGCGGCAGGCGCTCGTGCGCGCCGAGTGGGACCTGCGATACGAGAAGCCGGAGCTGGGGCTCACCTTTCTCGCACTCGCCGCGTGCGGCCTCGCCGTGGGTCTTCGCGACCGCCGTATCTCTGCGACGGTCTGGGGCTGGTGCGCTTTCGCCGCGATCGCGCTGGCTCTTTATGGCACCCGACGATACCAGCCGTTTCGAAACCTGGTGCCCCTCGTGCCTCCGGCGTGTGTCGCTGTGGGGCTTCTGATCGCGCGGCTGCGCGAACGGCTTCGGCGGCCGGTCCTCATCGGCGCGGTCTTCGCCGGGTGGCTTCTCGTCTCTCTTGCGATTCCGCTCGCCGCCTACGGACGCGATCGCGCGCACCGGAAGGACACGCGAGTGGAGGCGGTCGACTGGCTCGTGGGTAACGCCGGCCGCGGCGACGACGTTCTCTTCCTCCGGGATCTCGGGTTCCGGACCTCGGAGATTGCGCGCGTGCCCGCGCGCGCGTCCGTCCGACGATGGGAAGAATTCGAGACCGCGGCCGAACGGGACCGGCCTCGTTACATCGTCGCAAGCACGGTATGGATGCCTGGGGTCGGGCCGATCGACGCCCTTGCGTCTCCCCGCCTGAGCCGTCTCTACGATGTCGCGTTTCCGTCGGGGGACCAAAGTGGTCTACGCGCCATGGATCTTCGGCGACAACGAATTCATCGTCTACGTGATGGAACGAAAGGCGGAAGCGCCTTCGCCGTTGCGCTGAGCCCGGGAAAACGACCGCGGTTGCGACTAGACGGCAAAGCCGAGCCGCACTGCTGCGGCTCGCTGCGCAAGATCCAGCGTGAGAAACACCAACTCGTCCGGCTCCGGCTCGAGATACAGAGCGCACGCGACGTGCCAGAGATCGGCTCCGCGGAGCCGGCCGACATCGAGCACTCGCGCGAGCTCAGGAGAAAGGGGGCGATCCGGCAGCACCCAGGCGACGGACTCCAGAGCGTGTTCCGCCTCCTCGGCGTCGATTCCTTCGCGAGAGAACGCCGAGCGGATCTCGGCCTCGGCGAGATTCGATGCGAAGATGCCGTCGAAACGGCCGATGCGGCGCCGAACCTCGGCGGATCCCGGCTGATCCAGGGCCACCGCGAGGATGGCGGAACTGTCCACGTAGGCCCAGCTCAATCCCGAGACTCCAGGAAGCGTTTGAGCGCGCCGGGCTTCCGCGCGATCCGAGGGATGGCCTTGTTGGGGGAGCGAGCGGGAATGACGTTTCCATCCTTTTCGAATCGAGCGAGGCGGTCCTTCAACCCTTCGCGCCCGGGCTCGACCGGCGTGACCTCCGCGACGAGCTGGCCGTGGTAGCTGATCCCGACCCGTTCGCCCGCACGGACTCTGCGGAGGATCTCGCTCAGCCTGGCCTTCGCGTCGTAGGTGGAATAGGTGCGTGGCATTCGCCTACGATATGACTAGTCTGACCAGATTGCAACCGGCTCGTGCCCGTGCCCGACCTCAGAACAGCGGAGCCGTGGGCTGCCGCCCCAGGAATACCCGCCCGGCATCCTCCCAGACGTGCGGCGCGACGGTGAAGTGGTGCGTGATCACCTCGGCGTCGCGCATGTGGCGCTGCAGGGACGAGGACGAATAGATTGAGCTTCCGCCGGAGAGCACGTGGGCCGTTCTCGCCGCCGACGCGCCGGTCTCGGCGGCATAGATGGCCGCGGCGCGGTTGCGGGCTATCTGGCGGATCGTCGGCTGTTTGCCGGCGCGCGCGGTCTGCCAGAGGTCGTCGACGCTGTCGAACAGGCCGGCGCGGGCCGCGGCGAGCGCCGCCTCGGCGCGCGCGAGGTCGATCTGCGCCACCGGCCGGTCGGCGAGGACCGCCGCGCTGAACGTCGGGATCTTCGTCTGCGCGATTTCGACGAGCTCGTCGAGAGCGCCGCGCGCGATACCAAGGCTGACCGTGGCGACCTGGGAGACGAACCATCCGATCGACGGCATCTGGTAGAGCGGCTCGGGACGGTGCTTTGAGGGGTCGAAGAGATCGAAAACCCAGTGCTCGGGCACGAACGCATCGGACACGCTGACGTCGTTGCTGGCGGTTCCGGCCAGCCCGCTGACGAACCAGGTGTCGTGGACCTGGACCTGGCCGATCGGGAAGCACGCGTGGAAGATCTCCGGCCCGTGCGGCGTCATGCGGGGCTTGCCGTTGTCCATGACCATGCAGCCGGCCCACAGCCACTCGGAATGCGTGACGCCGCTGGCGAAGGGCCAGCGTCCGGTGACTCGAAATCCTCCGTCCACCGGCCGCGCCTGACCCAACGGGGCGGCGATACCGGCCCAGGGCACGGTCGGATCCTGGAACAGCTCCCTCGCTCCTCGCTCGTTCAAGTAGCCGGACGTCAAGCCGTTGGCCGCGCCGATCATGGCGCACCAGCCCGTCGAGCCGTCGGCCGAGGCGATCGTCTCGATCGCGCGGAGGATGTCGAGAGGGGCGGCTTCCTGTCCGCCGAACACGCGCGGAACGGCCAGGCCGAAGAGACCCGTCCGGCGCAGATCGTTCACGAGATCGCCTGGCAGGCGCCTCGCCTTCTCAATCTCCTCACGCCGAGCGCGGATGGCCGGGCGAAGGCCTTCGAGCTTCTGAAGCAATCCTTCCATTCCCATGTTTCCTCCTCGCAGCGCGGAGGAGGGCGTCGGAACAGAAGCGCGCGCCCCCGGTTGCGGATGTCCGCCTAGGCGTGGCTCGCTTCGCCGCCCTTGCTCTTGGACTGCGCGATGACCTTCTCCTGGAGGGCGTGCGGCACTTCGGCGTAGTGCGAGAACTCGAGGTGGAACGAGCCGCGGCCCTGCGTGATCGAACGCAGCTGCGCGCCGTAGGTCAGCAGCTCCGCCATCGGCACCTGGGCCTTGATGACGGTGTCGTCCTCGGCGGCGTCCATCCCTTCGACCTTGCCCCGGCGCGAGGACAGGTCGCCCATCAGGTCTCCGACGTATTCGTTCGGCGCCGTGATCTCGACGTTCATGACGGGCTCCAGCAGCGTGGGCTTGGCCTGCGCCATCGCCTCTTTGTAAGCGAGAGCTCCGGCGAGCTTGAACGCGAGCTCGGACGAGTCCACGTCGTGATACTGCCCGTCGTAGAGCGTGACGCGGAAGTCGACCATGGGGTACCCGGCGAGGAACCCCTTGCGGCGGACCTCCTGAATGCCCTTCTCGACGGCGGGGATGAAGTTGCGGGGGATCGCGCCGCCGTAGATGTCGTCGACGAACTCGAAATCCTTGCCGCGCGCCAGCGGCTCCACGCGGATCCGGCAGTCGGCGAACTGGCCGTGGCCGCCGGTCTGCTTCTTGTGGCGGCCGTGCGCCTCGGCCTTGCGGGTGATCGTCTCGCGGTAGGGGACCTTCGGCGGATGGAGGATGACCTCGACGCCGTAGCGCTTCCTCAGGCGCGCGACCGCGATCTCGACGTGGAGCTGGGAAGCTCCCGCGAGATGGAACTCTTTGGTCTCCTCGTCGCGCTGGAAGTTGAGCGAGGGATCCTCCTCGATCAGCTTGTGGAGCGCCGTCGAGATCTTGTCCTCGTCGCCCTTGGCCTTCGGCTCGATGGCGTAGGCGATCGACGCCTCCGGCACCGTCAGCTTCGGAAGGACGACCGCGTGGTCCTTGGTCGTGAGCGTGTCGCCGGTCAGCGTCTCCTTCAACTTCGCCACCGCGACGATGTCCCCGGCCCTCGCTTCGGGCACGTTGACGTGCTCCTTGCCCTGCGGAAGGAAGAGCCCGGAGAAGCGCTCGTGCGCGCCCTTGCTGGCGTTCCAGTAGTTGCCGTCGGACTGGAAGTGTCCCGCGAGGACGCGCACGTAGGAGATCCGGCCGGCGAAGGGATCCGAAACCGTCTTGAAGACCTGGCCGACCGCGTGGTCCTTCTCGTTGGTGAAGACCATGACGGGCTTGCCGTCCTTGCCCGTGCCCTCGGTCTTGCGGCTCTCCGGCGAAGGCAGCAGCGCGACGCACGCGTCGAGAATGCGCAGTGTCCCGATACCCAGAGACGAAGAGGCGCACATCGCCGGGAAGATCTTGCGCTCGACGATCTCGCGCTTGAGTCCCGGGACGATGTCGGCCGCCTCGAGCGTGCCCTGAGCGAAGAACTTCTCCATGAGGTCGTCTTCGCCTTCGGCGACGTTCTCGACGAGCGCCTCGTGTTCGGCCTTGGCGCGCTCGGCCAGCTCCGGAGGAATCGGGCCGTCGACCCGTTTTCCACCTTCGTGGATGTGGGCCTCCATCCGTACGAGGTCCACCGTGCCCTTGAAGGACTTCTCTTCTCCGACCGGGATCTGAAGAGGGACGATTCCCCGGCCGACCTTCTTCTGGAGAGATTCGACTACCCGGTCGAAGGACGCCCGCTCGCGGTCCATCCGGTTGACCACGAAGAGAACCGGACGGCCGAACTCGGCGGCGAACTTCCACACCTTCTCGGTCTGGACCTCGACGCCCGAGACCGCGTCGAGCACGATGATCGCCGAGTCGGCGGCCGCAACGGCAGCCCGGGCCTCGGGGGAGAAGATGCCGTAGCCGGGGGCATCGAGGAAGTTGACGCGCGTGTCGCGGTGGACGGCGTGGGCGACGGACAGGTTGATCGAGATCTTGCGGTCGATTTCCTCGGCGTCGAAATCAGTCGGGCAGGTGCCATCCTCGATCTTGCCGGGGCGGGTGATGGCGCCGGCCACATAGAGGAGGGCGCCGACCAGCGTCGTCTTGCCGACGGTGTTGTGGCCGACGACGGCGATGTTGCGGATGTCGGGTGCGGATAGAACTTTCATGGGTTCGGATTATATGAAGAGGCTGTCGCCGGATTCCCCTCTCCCCCCTGGGGAGGCGGGTTGGGGTGCGGGGACTAAGCGCATGCCCTCATCAATACGACCCATAGAAACAGCGCTACCGCCCCGACCACGACGCCCGCCAGGATCAGCGCCGCCGCCACCGCCTTTGGGCTGGCGAGCCGCTCCTCGCCCTCGCTCGGATCGGTCACGAAGACCCCTCGCGGCACCCCCGCCGCATGCCCGAGAATGGCGCAAGCGTGACCGCTCTTTCCTGTCTGGCCATTGGCATCGCATTTCTCCTCGCCGTGGGTCTGCTCGTCTTCGCCGGCGTCATACTCGGCTGGGTCCTGCCGGCACTGATCGAGCGGGCGCGGGAGCGTCGACGCGGTCGACCCCCGAATACAGATTGAAGCCTCCCTCCCGCAGGAAGCCCACGAGCGCGACGCCCGACGGCCGCGCCAGATCGATCGCGAGGGAGGACGGTGCCGAGACGGCGGCGACGATCGGGATCCCGGCCGCCACGGCCTTCTGCACGATCTCGAACGACGCTCTTCCCGAGACGAGCAGGATGGTATCGGACAGCGGTAACCGGCCCTGGCGAAACAGCGCGCCGATCGACTTGTCCACGGCGTTGTGACGGCCCACGTCTTCGCGGGCGCACAACAGGTTCCCCTCGAGGTCGAAAATCCCGGCCCCGTGCAGGCCGCCGGTCTGGCCGAACGCCGTCTGCGCTCGCCTCAGGGCGTCGGGGAGACGCGAGAGGACGGCGGGGGAGACACGCGCGGTCGACTCGACGGCGGGGAAGTGGCCGTGGACCGCCTCGATCGAGGCCTTCCCGCATAGTCCGCAGGAGGAGGTGGTGACGAGGAGACGCCGCGCGCGGTCGAGAAGCGTCCTCGAAGGGACCGTGGCCCGCACGATGACGACGTTTCCCTCCTCCTCGGGCGAGCGCACCTCCCGGCAGTGCTCGAGCCGGACGATCTCGTCGGGCCGGTGCACGATGCCCTCGGCGAGCAGCCAGCCGGAGGCGAGGTCGAAGTCGTCCCCGGGTGTGCGCATTGTCACGGCCAGCGTTTCGGCCCCCATCCGGATCTCCAGCGGTTCTTCCACGGTGACGCGGTCCTCGCGCGATTCCAACATTCCGGCCTCGAAACGGTGAATCGTCTCGAGCCGTACCGAAGCGGCGGCGTTTTCCATGGCTGCGAGAATATGCCCGCGGCGGGGCGGGCGGGCGCGGCCCGGACTGGCCGTCCAGAAGGGGTTCTTGGCGGGGTTCCCCGACCTGTTAGAATTTCGGCGACCTGGTGCGTCGTACGATCTCCGTGCGTCGTTCGCCGTACTGGCCTGGGAGGGACTCGTTCCAAACCTATGTCCGGCAAGGTAGCGGCGGGGTCTCGCGTGGGCAAGCTCGGCCGTTATGAGGTCTTAAACGAGCTCGGCAAGGGAGCGATGGGTGTCGTCTACCTTGCCAAGGATCCCGTCATCGGCCGCCTTGTCGCGATCAAGACGATCAAGACTTCCCAGACCGGCGACGACGACTCCGAGTCCCGCGAGTTCCGGGAACGGTTCGTGCGGGAGGCGCAGACCGCCGGGATCCTTTCCCATCCGAACATCGTCACGATCCACGACATCGGCGAGGACACCGAGAGCCGGGCTTCCTTCATCGCGATGGAGTACATCGAGGGGCGCAACCTCAAGTCGCTCCTCCAGGACAAGAACAAGTTCACCTGGGACGAGATTGCGGACCTGATCGCGCAGATCGGCGAGGCGCTCGACTACGCTCACCGCAAGGGCATCATCCACCGCGACATCAAGCCGGCCAACATCATCCTGACGACCGACGGCAAAGTGAAGATCACCGACTTCGGCATCGCCAAGGTCGCTTCCTCGAACCTGACGACGACGGGGCAGTTCCTCGGAACCCCCAACTACATGTCGCCCGAGCAGGTCTCGGGTGCGCCGGTGGACGGGCGCAGCGACATCTTCTCCCTCGGGGTCGTGCTCTACGAGCTGCTGACCAACCGCAAGCCCTTCCAGGGCGACAACCTCACCGCGATCTCCTACAAGATCGTCCACGAGGACTTCACGCCCCCGGCCGAGCTCTCGAGCGACATCCCTCCCGAGTTCAACCCGATCGTCGCCCGCGCCATGGCCAAGGATCCCTGGAACCGGTACCAGCGCGGCAAGGACATGGCCCTTGCCCTTTATCAGCTGAAAGCGCATCTCGAGGAGCAGAAGGCGCTCCAGGACCTCGGCACGATGGTGTCGGCCGCGGAGAACCTGCCGACGTTGAAGCTCGCGAATCTCCAGGAGCTCGCGGCGCAGGGCGCTGCGGCCGCTCAGCGCGACACGACGGTCGTTCCACCACCGGTCGTTCCTCCGGCCGCCGGTGAGGGATCGGTCGCCGCGGTTCCGCCGCCCCCGCCGCCGCCTCTCGAGGACCTGCACGAGTACGAGGCCACGACCGCTGCTCCCGATCTCGGCGTGGACACGATTCCTCCGTCGCGCACGCCGCCCGACGAGCTGCCTCCGCTGCTGCCTCCGCCCGTCGTCGCGACGGCGACGCCCGCCGCAGCGCCGCAGGACTGGAAGAAGATGGCGAAGCGGGAGGTCAACCCGCGCTGGTTCTGGCGCGTGATCATGGGCGTCGCGGGACTGGCCATCCTGATCCTCGCGATCGTCGGCATCCGCGCGGCCACGGCTTCCCGGCCGAGCGTGAAGCGGGACGCCGCGTTTGAGCAGGAGGTTCGCGAACGCCAGGCCGCGCTCAAGGAAGGGCAGACGCTCTTCGCCGCCGGCAAGTACGAGGAGAGCCTCGTCAAGCTCCGGCAGGTGCTCTTGAAGAGTCCGAATAACGAGGAAGCGCGCAAGTACGCGCAGATGGCCGAGAACGCAATCGCGACCCGGCAGGACGAAGAGCGCAAGAAGCTCGAGGCCGGACGCGCCGTCGAAGCCGCGCGGGCCGCGCTGTCGGAAGGGCGGTTCGACGACGCGAAAGTCAAGGCGGACGAGGCCCTCGCCGCCGACGCGAGCAATGCCGACGCGCCCGCGATCCGCGACGAAGCGAACCAGAAGATTGCGGAAGCGAAGGCCGCCGCCGCCGAGGCCGCCAGGAAGAAGGCTCCCCGGTCCAAGGAAGTGGTCGCCGGGAAGAAGCCCCAGGTCGGCCCGGTGGCCCCGCCGGCGGGACAGACCTCGACCGCCGCAACGGCGCCGACCCAGCAAGGCCCCGCCCCCGCGGTGCCCGGAAACGCGACTCTGAAGCTCGCGTTCGACTCGCCGATGCTCGAGGGTCACGTCATGGTCGCCGTGAACGACCAGATCATTTTGAGGAAGCCCTTCTCGTTCAAGAAAAACGAGAGCCGCACCGTCACCGCCACGATGACGATTCCCTCCGGCGCCACGGCGATCAAGGCCTGGCTGTCCGGACCCGACATGCCCTCCGCGTTTGCGACGACCAATGCTCAGTTCTCGGGCGGCGAGAACCGCACCCTCCGTCTCGAGCTGTCCGGCGGCAAGCTCGCGCTGCGGGTTCAGTAGCGCTTGTCATCCCGAGCGCAGCGACGGACCCCTTTCGAGCCTCGGTGTGTCTTTCAAAGGGATCCCTCGGGCCGACGGCCCTCGGGATGGCAATGGCGGGCGCCGGAGCAAGCGCAGTCAGCCTTCCGCCGATTTGCTCAAACACCCCTTCATCGCGTATAAAGGCCGACTCCTCGGGGCGTAGCGCAGCCTGGTAGCGCACTCGGTTCGGGACCGAGTGGTCGGAGGTTCAAATCCTCTCGCCCCGACCAATCCTCTCAGTCACTTCCGAGAGGAGCCCGGCTGAGAGCACGAAACTCATCCTTGCGGTCCAACGTGGACACAGACGGCTGCTTGCGTGGCACGCGCGGTACCGCTACCCGACCGCCGGAGGGACGACAGCGAGCGTCGCCCGGAGGCGCGTTTCGTGGCGCGGTCCTGGAACCCGGTCGCTGTCCGCGCGGTGTTCGCTGCCGCGCGGGCTGGCGGTCGAGGCCCTGTTCGGGACTTCGACCGCCGCACGTTCATTCCCGCCGCGCGGCGGATGATCATCCTTGCGACCCCGAAGCGCGGCGGCGCGAGACTCAGGGCTGGGGCTGGCACGCGTGGGAGACCCAGCCGTCTCCCGTGATGTTGTCCGCCGACGCGCCATAGGCGCTCCAGAGGGCATTGTTCGAGTCCGGAATCAGCGCCAGGAGCAGGTTCCCGTAGACGCCTGCCGGCACCGGGACCTGCTTCATCGACGTCCCGTCCACGGCGACGTTGAAGTTCACCAGGGGGCCCTGGTCTCCGTTGACCGTCACCGTCCACGTGTGAGGGGTCGGATCGAGGTTCACGATGCCCACGTTCGTGCGATAGCTGGCGTCGTGACGCAAGCCGAGCGCGTACGAGTACGCGTTTCCGTACGAGTCGAAGAGCGCGACGGAGGGGAAGGCGAGCGAGACGGTGCCCTGCGCCCCGGGCTGATTCGTCCAGATGCGCGAGAAGCCGTCGAGGTTCGCGCCGGAATCGAAGCTGCCCGACGCCGTGACGCCGGAGACGAGCACCGCGCCGAGTCCGGACTCGTGGAGGACGGTGCCGATGAGGTCCAGGAGGACGTAGGGCGTGCCGGCTTTCAGGTCGAAATAGTGGAGTGGCCGGGGCTCGAGTTATTGACGCCCTGAGCGATGAAGCCGATGGAGATACCTCTGATTGGCCTGCCGGTGGTTGACGATGTAGGCGTCCGAGCGGAAGTAGGTCCCGCCCGAACCCTGGACGCTTCCCGCCGAAGGGAAAAGGAACGCGCTTTCCGACGTATCCATGCCGATAACCTTCTGGCGGACGCCGTGCTGCGCGCTCGCGCGAGATCATCGATCATCCCGCCGACCGTTCCTTTGAGGCCGGGTTCGTGGACCGGCTGCAGAGTCTGGGCTCCGAGGGCTGCCGAGAGTATCGCGATGCACGAGGCCGCGAGCCCTAGTCTGGACAGACGCATGGCGGAACTCCTCTCTCCCGTCCCGGGGACGGACTTCTGAGCGGCCTCGCGACGGAACGTCGGAGACCGTCTAGGAGGAAACGCGTCCTCCCGCCGGAAACGGGATCAAACGGGGAGGCGGATTCGCGGGCAGGGCGGGAGGGCGAGGCTCGAGGGGACTCCGAGGGCGGGCACGCAGCGAAGTCGCTGCCAATGAAGGGCTCAGTCCCTTCCGTCGATGGTGGCGGGCCGGTTGGGGGCAGTCGGGGGAGAGGCCAGGATCGGACGGGCTGTCCCTCTTCTGTCCCACTTCCAGGTGATCTCGCGAATCTCTGAGAGTCGCGTCGGTTCACTTCGAGCCGATTCTCGTGTCTTTGGTGATCCCTAGAATCCCTGTTATCGCTCATCAGCGGTTCGGGACCGAGTGGTCGGAGGTTCAAATCCTCTCGCCCCGACCAATTTCCTCGCCGACCGGTCTGGGGTCTGATATGTTTCGCGCGACGTTGGCCCCGTAATCCAGGCGATGGTTAGTCGCGCAGTTTCGACTCGTTTGCCCGTGAGCGTTCCGTCCGTGCGCGCCCCTATCTCATCGAGGCTGGCCGCCGTACTGCTGTTTGCACTGTCGTGATTCTGCGCGGAAGAGGTTCGCAGTCTCGAAATCCTTCGGCGTCCACATACACGCCATCACGCCCACTTACCTTCCGGCAACCATGCCCCAACAGCTCGCGCTCGCGAAGAGCGTCGGTTCCTCGATGGTTCGAATAGAGATTCCCTGGTCGTGGCTGGAGGCGAGGCAGCCGGGCCGAAGCCACTGGGAACCGACGCTCACGAGCGAGCTGGATTCCTTCCTCGACGAGGCGAAGGCCCTCCACATCGAAGTGCTCGCGGTGGTCACACAGGACCCTTGCTGGGCCTCGAGCGATCCGGCGAAGAGCTGCGGCGCCAATCTCGTCTGGGATTACCGCTTTCCACCGGCGAACGCCGCCGACTACACCCGATTCCTCGTGGACCTTCACGAGTTCGCGGCGGGAAAGAATTCGCTACTGGGAAATCTGGAACGAGCCGAATCTGGAGACCTTCTGGAAAAACCCCGACCCGGTCGCCTATACGTCCCTGCTCACGGCGTCCTACACGGCCTTGAAGGCCGCCGACCCTTCGGCCGTAGTGGTCGCCGGAGCGCTCACCGGCGGGGGGGCAATCCCTGAGCTCGACGCAGACCGATTCCTGGGGGCGATGCTCGACGCGGGCGCCGATCCGTTCTTCGATCGGTTCTCGGTTCACCCGTACACGCTCGGAGGTCCGGTGCTGGGACAGCCGCCGTTTCCGAGCCTCGTCGACATCGTCTCGGGATGCCGTCTCGCGCTGGTCAACCACGGAGACTCGAGGCCGTTGTGGATCACCGAGGTGGGTTGGCCGACCGGTCCGAGCCCGATCACAGTCCAGTGCCCGGACTGTCACTACTGGAAGATCAACACGGAAGCACAGCAGGCGACGAATATTGCCCTCGCCATCAGCACGATCGAAGGTCTGGGGTATGTCGAGACCCTGATCCTCTACGAGCTGATCGACACTCTGGCACCGTTGGACCCGAATGTCGAAAGCCCCGCGCAGCATATCGGCTTGTTTCGGAAGGACTTCACTCCGAAGCCGGCTGCGGTGGAGCTTCTCGTGAATCGACGGCATTCCGTGACCCCTATTCGACCGTCTCGACCGACCAGGACCCTGGAGCCAAGACCACCTTCGAGCTGACCCAACCTGCCCGTCGAGCCGGTCCTGAACTCCGACTCCCGGTCGAAGGAGAGGCGACGTGATTGTCTTCTAGGCTTTCTCGCCCCCTCCCGCGACTACTAGTCGATGAATCCTCCGAGTACTCGCGGTGCGACCTGCAGCGTCCACCGGAGGGTGGATTGCTGCCAGGCGAGGTCGTGGCCTGGAGCCTCACCTATCTATGCGGGTCCCTCACCCGCCGCGCGTCGGCTAGGCTCGCAGCCGCTCTCGAGAAGAGCCGGGAGGCAAAGCGGGTGGACTCACGAGTTCAACTCGATCGCCAACGCGGATCGTGCCGCTCCGGACCACAGTTGCATACACGCCCGCGTTCATCCTGTTGAGGCGAACGACGGTCTTCAGCGGGCGGGCGTCGTGCTTCCCCGTATCCGGATCGAGGTTGATCATCACGCAGCGCAGATCGCACATCGTGACGCTCACGGCCGGCCGGGGATCGCTGTCACCGAACACCAGCTGCCCTCCGACCCATACATCCTCGAGAAACGTCTCCGTGCGCTCGGTCTCGAGCACGATGTTGGCTCGGAATCGCCGGCGGTCGAGATCGAGGCCGGCCTCTTGACCAATTCCTGCCATCGTCGCCAGACCGATCACCGAGATTGCCGCCTCGTCGAAGATCCCATGCTTGAGCTTCGTCAACTCGAGGTCGCCTCCGAAACGCCGGGCGAGCTCGGCCTTCAGCTCCGCGCTTCCCAGCTCGACGCGCGATCCGGCGGGTGTGCGTACATGAGTGGGAAGTGGCTCGCCGCTGCTCTCATCGAGGCCGACGGGGTGGTAGAGGAGAAGCTCGGGGACGCGGCTCGCCGAGAGCCAGGGGAAGCCACTGGAGTCTCCCATGCGCCGGAAGGCGAATCGCCGATCCCCATCGAGCCCGTGCCACCCCAGAAACGCCGACGCCGTCGCGATCCCGGCCATGGATTTGACCGGGTACCTCACGATTTCGTAAACCTGCCCGACTCGAATCACGGCGATGGCACTATAGGCCACCTCTCGGTGAGCCGAGGGATGTAGCGCCGCGCGCCCACCGTGTTAGAACGAATGATCGGGCCACGGAGGTAGAACCCCGTCCGACGGTTCGCGACATGCCACAGTCCCGTTTCCGATCCTGGCTTTTGGTCCCTCGCGGTCCCGTGCATCGCGCCGCGGTCCTGACGCTCGCGGCGATCGCCGCCCTGACGCTGTCTCCGCGGTCTCTCCTGGCGCAGGACCCAGACCTTCAAGAGCGCATGCGGCCCGACGAGATGGCGGACCTCGTGGCCACCGCGCTGACTCCTTCGTCGCCGTATCCCAAGCCCGGGGAAGCCGTGGCCGTGACGGCGCAGGTGCGCAACCGCGCCTCCCACGCGGAACGAGGCGTCCTCGTCGTCCTCTTCGGCGGCGGCGCGCGAGTCGCATCGAAAACGATCGACATGGCGGCCTTCCAGACGCAGACGCTCCGCTTCGGGTGGAGGCCCGACAAGGAGGGCGCCTGCACGCTGACGCTTCGCGTGGATCCCGATGAGGCCCACCCGGAAGTGGATCGGAACGACAACGAGATATCGGTCGACGCGGTGGTGGCACGCCCGCCTCCGGCCGCCTCGTCGTTCACGGTTTCCGACGTGAGCTTCGTCCCCGGTCAACCCAGCTTGCTGCGCGCCACCGTCGAAAACACCGGGAAGGCCCCCGGAAGCGTTCCTCTCGTCTTCCGAGTCGGCGAGGAGATCGCGGCCCGCCGGCTGGTGACCGTTCGAGCCGGAGAGAAGCAGACGGTCGAAGTCCCCTGGTCCGCGGCGGCGTTTCATGGTGTCGTCTCCGCGGAGGTGAATCCTCGCTTTCACCCCAAGGAGACCAAGCCGGCAAAGAACTCCCTTTCGCGCGACGTGAGACCTCCCGTCGACCTGCGGATCGAGGCTCTTTCGATCGCCGCGGCGCGGTTCGACCCGACGCGGCCGCGGCAGATCACCATCAGCTTCCGCATCCGCAACGTGGGTCGGAACCCCATCACCCAGCCCTTCCGCACCACGATCTATCCGGGGCAGGTGGCGGCCGGAGGGACGGCCGCGGCCGCGCTCGGAGGCTACGACGTGACGACCAAGGGACTCGCCGCCGGCAGCTCCATCTACGTCTCCCGGACCATCACGTCTCCGGTGGGGGAGTTCGAGATCCGGATCGAGACCGACGCCGACCACAGGCTCGACCTGCCGAATCGGACGAGCAGCATCGTGACGGCGAAATTCGAAAACCCCGTTCCGGGGAAGGGTCGGTGGGTCTCCATCGGGCCGCGGCTCATCAGGACCAAAGACTTTCGCGCCAACGGCCGGGTCACCGCGATCGCCATCGATCCGGCGGCGCCGTTCACCGTCTACGTCGGGGCGGTCGGTTCCGGAGTCTGGAAGACGACGGACGGCGGAGCGTCCTGGGCTCCGATCACGGACAGCCTGCCGAGCCTCGACGTCGCGGCCATCGCCGTCGACCCCTCGGCGCCATCACGCGTCTACGCGGCCTTCGCGAACACCGGCGTGTTCGGTTCGGCCGACGGCGGGGTCACCTGGACACAGCTCTCGACAGACCTGAGAGCGGAGATCCGCTGGGGCGTCCTGCTCGTGAATCCGGCGAACTCCAACCTCATCTACCTGACGTCCGCGAGCGGTATCTATCGGTCGGCCGACGCCGGCGCCTCGTGGCTGCTCTCGAAGTCCGGCGGCGAAGCGACCGATCTGGTGATCGATCCGACGAACCCGAACATCCTGTACGCCGCCCTGGCCGGCCAGGGGATCTTTCGAACCACCACCGGTGGCGCTGCGGGCAACGCGGACTGGGTCAAGCTGTCGGCAGGACTGCCGACAAGCGACATCTCGCAGGTCACGCTGGCGCTCTGCCGGGCCGTGCCCGCGACCGTGTATGCCGGCTACACGCGGTCGTCCGGTTTCCAGGTGTACCGGACGACCGATGGCGGAGCGAACTGGTCTCTTCAGTCGACCCCGTCCTTCGGCGGCCTCTTCAACGACGCGATCGGGGCCGACATCTCCGACGCCAACAAGGTCTACATCACGGGCGTCGACATCTTCCGTTCCACCGACGGCGGGTCGAATTTCAACCAGATCATCGGTACCCACGGCGACCATCACGCGTTCGCGAACGATCCGACGACGGCGGGCGTGATCTACATCGGCGACGACGGAGGGATCTTCCAGTCCACGAACGCAGGGGACAGCTGGACCTTCATCGGGGAAGGGATCACCAATACCGAGTTCTACGACATCGCCGACGCCGCGACGCAGCCCGACACGGTCATCGGCGGGACTCAGGACAACGGGAACATCAAGACCGACGGCAGCAGCACGGTGTGGAGTCAGATCGGCCGGTTCGGCGACGGCGCGACCGTCGACATCGACACTTCGAACGCGCAGATCATGTACGGGATGGGCCAGGGCATCGACAGCCTCGCCCGATCGACGGACGGCGGCTCCAACTGGGCGAACATCGCCGGCGGTCTTCCGGGCGGCATCGGTGTTCCGGGCGGCTGCGCGGTTTTCAACACCTACTACCAGGTGCATCCCGGCCAGCCGTCGACGCTACTGGCTTCGCCGTTCCCCGGTGTATCGCCACCGGGCGGTTGCGGAGCGCTCTACCAGACGACGGATCCTCAACCGCCCGGCAACTGGTCGCTGCTCTTCCGGCCGCCTACGGGCAGCATCCTGCGCTCGGCGGTGGATCCGAAGGTCAACCTCTTCTACGCCTCCGGCAACGACGGAAAACTCTACGCTGGACCCGGCGGCGCGAACTGGCAGACCGTATTCACGCATCCGAACGCGGCCTCGATTCGCGACGTGAGAGTCGACGCGTCCGACCCTTCGACGGTCTTCGCAGCCTTCTCCGGCTCCGGAGCCGGGCGCGTCTTCCGGTTGCGGCGGTCCTCGGCGGCGCCCGCCTCGATAACCGCGACGGACATCACGTCCGATCTCCCGAGCGGGCTCACGATCGGACAGGGCCAGGCGAGCGGCGGCGCCCTGGCGATCGATCGACTCCTGCCCCAGACGATCTACGTCGGCACGAACCGGGGCGTCTATCGGGGAAGAAGCTTCGACGGAGGCAACACGTGGTTTTGGGACGCGTACAGCAACGGGATGCCGGCCGCAAACGTCATCGACCTCGAGGTCCATCCCACGACCGGCGCTCTGCGGGCGGCGACGTTCGGCCGCGCGGCCTTCGAGATCAACACCGACGACCCGATCGGAAGCCTGCTCGGCGCGGAAGGAAAAGTCGCTCTGCTGCGAGTCCACGACGTCGGGACGGGCTACGGCCCCCCGACGGACTTCTTAGACGTCGAGGTCGTCGCCTGGCTCGACACCATGCCGGGGCGGGCCTTCGGCTTCCAGTTGAGAGACGACGCCAACAAGGGCGCCCACCGCGGGATCCTGAGCCTTCTGCGCAAGGCCTTCAAGGACAATCGCCGGGTGCACTTCGACTACTACCGCACGGGTTTCCGGAACGGCCGCATCATTCGCGCGTGGATCGTGCCTTGACTCGGGGCATCGCGGAAAGGAGCTCGAGATGAATAGAGGGGTTCGGATCGTCATCGCGGCCATCGCCCTGGCCGTCCTGGCCTCGAAGGCTTCGGCGCAGGTCAACGCGAGCGGCAGGGTCACGCTGCTGCGCGTGCATGACGTGGGCACCGGCTACGGGCCGCCCTCCGATTTCATCGACGTCGAGGTCGTGGTCTGGCTGGATTCCCAGCCGGGCAAGGCATTCGGATTCCAGCTCCGAAACGACGGCAACCTTGCGGCGCGCCAGGGAATGCTCGACCTTCTGCGAGACGCCCTCGCGAACAACTGGACGGTGAGCATCGACTACCTGGTCCCTCCGGGTCACGCGAACAACTTCGTCATCATTCGAACATGGGTGACGAAGTAGCCCCGCGGGAGAGCGTGCCCTTCCGGTAGAAGCCGTTTGCCGAGACACGGCGGCCCGTTTCGACCTTCGGCCGCGCCGTGCGTGTGGGTTCGAGCGGCGAAAGCCCAAATCGCGCCAGGTCGCGGTCGAGGCCCGCGGCGTCCACGAGGACGTGTCGGCCGCCGGTTTCGAAGCCCTCGTAAACGTCGGGTTCTCCCGGAACGGCCCGGGTTCCTCGCCCGGTGAGGTCGGTTTCGGGCGTGAACACGGAAACCAGCAAGCGCCCTCCGGTCTTCAGGACTCGCGTGGTCTCCGCGAGCGCGCGTTCCCATTCGGCACGGCTCTCCGCGCAGTGGTAAATGCCCAGCGCCACGACGAGGTCGAAACTCTCGTCGGAAAGCGCGGAGAGATCGTCCATGCGCCCGACCCGGACCCGCCTCGAGGCCTCCGAGGCGCCCACGAAGGACGCGCTGCGTTCGCGAGTCTTCGCGACCATCGCGGTAGAGGCGTCCAGTGCTTCGAGGTCGAACCCTCGCTCGGCCAGGACCACCGTGTTGCGGCCTCCCGCGCAGCCGAGATCGAGGACCCGGACTCGCGACGGATCCGGGTATTCCCCGATCAGCTCCATAAGGCGCTTGTCCGGCTCGCGCGCCGCAAAGCGCTCCACGTTCTCCGGAGAGTTCCAGAAGGCGTTTTCGTCGATCCTGTGACTCTAACGGAGAATGGGCGCGACAGGAATCGGCCGAACTCCGTAGAGAATGATCATCACGTTGACGGCTCTCCGACTCCTGGCGGTCTACGGGGCAAGCGCAGCGGCGGTGCTCTGGATGGTTCACCGCTTCGTGATGCCGCTGGGTCTGGCTCCCGCACTGGTTCTGGCCGTGACACCCGCGCTCCTGACGGGGAAGGCCCTGATCACCGGCGGGGTCTACGCGCCGCTCGACGTCGCCTACCAGTCGTATCCGCTGCTGTCGCATCGGGAAGAGATGGGGATTACGACTCGCAACGGACTGCTGATCGACGTGGTGACCTCGTACATCCCTTCACAGAAGGCCGTGCGGGACGCCGTGAAGAACGGGAGGCTCCCCCTGTGGAATCGCTTCCACATGGCGGGGGAGCCGCTGCTCGCCTTTCAGCAGCCTGCGGTCCTCTTTCCGGGGACGTGGCTGGGCTTCCTTCTGCCTCTCGCGCAAGCATGGACCTTCGACGTGACCCTGCGCAGCTTCTTCGCGCTCCTGGCCGCCTATCTCTTTTCCGCGACCTGGGGTTGGGAGGCCTCACCTCGTACATCGGCGCGTTCGCGTGGGCGTTTTCCGATCACCTCGTGTTCTGGATGGGGTATTCGGTGGGGGCGGCCGCGGGTCTCTTCCCGCTGCTCCTTCTCGGCCTGCGCCGGCTGGTTTCGCGATCGGACTTCGCATCGGTCGGCCTGACCGTCACGGCGCTGTGTCTGATGATCACCGCGGGTCACCCGGAGACTGTGCTGCATGGCGTCGCGGGTGCCGGTCTCTATTTCCTGGTCGAGTTGTGGCTCGCGGAACCAGGGCGGCGGCTCCGACCGATCCTCCTCTCGCTCGTTGCCGGTGCGTTTGCGCTGGGTCTGTGCGCGATCCTGCTCTTGCCGTTTCGCGAGCTCCTTCCCCACACGCAGCAGGCCGTGATGCGGTCGACGTGGTATGCGCACCGGAAGAAGTCCGTCGATCTGGATCTCAGCCTGTATCGAAGCGGGCGGAACTTCCTGCCGTACGCGACGGGTCTGGGGAGCTTCGTCCCGCGACAGGAAATGTCATAGTCCCGGCGGCGTACTCGGGAGCGCTGGTGCTTCCTCTCGCGCTGGTCGGTCTTCTCTCCCGCCGGCGCGAGAGGTGGGGATTCGCGCTCCTGACCGTGTTCGGGCTCGCGCTCTGGGCCCGGTTCGGCGGCGTCACCGATGTTGTTTCGCGGCTGCCGCTTTTCGACATCGCGGTCAACGACTACCTCGTGTTCCTGGCCGCATTCGGCTTGTCCGCCCTGGCGGCCCTGGGGGTCCAGGAGCTGATCGAGGGGCGCCGCGTCGCCGCGTTCGTGATCTGCGGGCTCGCCTCGATCGCGGTCTTCATCTCTCTGAACCAGTCTCTGCGACCCCACTTCGTGGAAATGGTCGTGAAACCCCACCGACTCGACTGGCAGCTTCCGGCGCAAGTGGTGGCGCTCGGACTGGCCGTCCTTCTGGTCGCGTTTCGCCGGCGACTCACGGGCGCGACCGTCGCCGCCGGACTCTGCCTGATCCTGGTGGCCGAGCGCGGCGTCGAAGCGATCGGCACGTATCCGACGTGGGAAAACCGCGCCTTCTTCCCGCCCCTCCGGGTGTTCGACGACATTCGGCGGGAAGCCGCCGGAACGCACCGCCCCCTACGGCTATCTCCTCGTCCCCAACGTCTCGGCCCTGTACGAGATCGAGGACGTGCGGGGTACGGCCCGATGACGCTGCTGCCGCTGGCCGAGACGTATCCCCTCTGGTGCGTCGATCAGACCATCTGGTTCAACCGGATCGACGACGTCGCCCGTCCGTTTCTCGCGTTTCTCAACGTGCGATACGCGCTCGTCCCGCCCACGATGGCGCCCTCCGGAAACTGGCGAAGCCTCGCCGAAGGCGACGGCATTCGCCTTCTGGAAAATCCGGCGGCGTTGCCACGCGCGTTCTTGCCGGCGGCGGTGCGATTCGAGCCGGACGGCAAGCGCCGCGTGGAGGAGTTGTCGAGAATCGCGGACTACGGTGCCGAGGGAATCGTCGGGGCCGCGGGTCCGGCCGGCTTGATCGAAAACGGCGGGGGAGATCTCCGCGTGACGGCCTATTCCGGCCAGGAGATGACGCTTCGCATTCGGGCGAGCGGTCCCGCGATCGTGGGCACGTCCATTCCCGCCTGGCCGGGCTGGAAGCTGAAGGTCGACGGAGAGAGAGCACCGCTTCTCTCGTACAACCACGCCTTCGTGGGCTTTCGAGTTCCCGAGGGAGAGCACGAGGCGAGGCTGTTCTACCTGCCGGACGGGTTTCTCCGGGGAGCGGCGATCAGCGGGGCGACGGCCCTTCTGGGAGCGGCGCTCGTGTGGAGACGGCGGCGCGTCGCGAAGTGGCTTCCGGTTTTCTCGCGATGAGCAGCAGGATGTCGTAGAGGTTGATGTAGATCGGGACGTCGAGCCGGCCTCCGAACGTCGCCGCGGCGTAGAGGAACTCGCGCCGCCGGCGGCCGGTGACGAAGATCGAGTGCATCATCGCCCGGTAGCTGCGCGAGTGCCCGACGTGGCTCGTATGGCACACCTCGAGCCCGGCGTGCCGTACGGCGCCGGACAGGGTCTCTTTCGAGAAGTAGAAGAGGTGGGTTGGCGGATGGATCTGCCTCCAGCGGTCCTTGCGGAGACGCGCGAGCAGGCTGCCGGCATCTCCCGTGGTCATCGCCAGAACGCCGCCGGGCTTCAACCACCGAGCCGCCTTCTCGATGTACCGCACAGGGTGAGCCAGGTGCTCGACCGTATCCCACATGCAGATGACGTCGTACCGTTCGGGCTCCTCCGGGAGCTCCAGGAAATCGCCGCGGGTCACTTCCGCCCCGACGACATCGCGGATGTGCGCCGCCCCTTCGGGGCTGATTTCCAGGCCCCGGACCCGCCAGACATCCCGCGCCACGTCCAGGAAGAATCCGAACGCCGCGCCGATCTCCAGGAGCGAGCCGCCGGAAGAGAACCGCCTCAGCTCGCGGACGCGCCGTCGAAAATTGCGCTTGAGAACCGCCTCGTCCCCCGCGTAGTCGAGATACTCGCCGCCCCGGAAGTAGCTGTCGCCGTAGAGCGGCTCCGTGGCGACCGGGCCCGGAAAGAACACGAGGCGGCAGCGCGGGCAGCGAACGATTCCGAATCGCGGGTAGAACTGGTCCGGAGCTTCGTCCCGGCCGCAGAGCTCACACGCCATCGTCGGCGACGGGCGCGGGCTCCTGGCTCTCGAATCGAGGAGCGTCGATGCCGAGGCGGCTCCGGACCAGATACAGGGGCCTCCGCTTGACCTCCTCGAAGATCTTGCCGAGATAGACGCCGATGACTCCCATCAGGACGAGCTGGATACCGCCGACGATCGAGACGAGGATCGCGAGCGACGTCCAGCCCGGCAGGACGTGGCCGGTCACGAATCGCGCGTAGAGGGCGTAGCCCGCGTAGATGAAGCCCAGTATCGCGAGGACGATGCCCGCGTACACGGCCAGGTGGAGCGGTGCCGCGGAGAAGGAGACGAGCGCGTCCACGGCCAGCTTCAGCATGCGCACGGGCGAATACTTCGTCTCGCCGGCCTGCCTCGTCGGCGCGTCGAAGGGGATCGTGGTCGCGCGGTACCCCGTCCAGACGGTCAGGCCGCGCAGGAAACGCGCCCGCTCGCGAATCCCTCGAAGGGCGTCGGCGACCTTTCGGTCGATCAGCCGGAAGTCCGCGGCGTTGCTCGGCAGGTCGACGCGGCTCAAGAGTCGAAAGACCCGGTAGAACGCCGCCGCCGTGGCTCGCTTGGGCCAGCTCGAGTCGGCGGTCGTCTTGCGGACCGTATGGACGACCTCGAAGCCGTCGAGCCACCGCGCGATCAGCTGCGGGATGAGGGCGGGGGGATGCTGCAGATCGGCGTCCATCAGGACGATCGCATCTCCCGAAGCGTGGTCGATGCCCGCGGTCAGGGCGATCTGGTGCCCGAAATTGCGCGACAGCGACAACAGCCGGACGCGTCCGTTGGCGCCGCGCAACTTGCGGATTTCCTCGACCGACGCGTCCGTGCTCCCGTCGTCCACGAAGAGGATCTCGTAATCCATCGAAACGGATTCGAGCTGGGGCACCAGGGCCGCGTAGAGCGGCGCAATGTTGCTCGCCTCGTTGAAGACCGGGATCACGATCGAGATCTTCATCGGATCGGCCGATTATACGGAGCGGTCGGTGTGTGTGTTTCGCTGCGGCCGCTCGGCGGACCCGTTACTGCTTGCCGATCGACCTCGTCATTTCCTCGAGCCGCAGCCGGGAAAGGGACTCCATGGGAAGCGAGGTGAACAGGCCGAGACGCCGGTAGATCTCGACCCCGACGCGCCTGACGGCCTTGCGTTTCTCGTCCTCGCCGCCTGCCACCGAATCGGGATCCTCGGAGCCCCAGTGGGCGATGATGGGCTGTCCGGGCCAGACCGGGCAGGATTCCCGCGCCTTGTCGCAGACCGTGATCACGAAGTCGAACCGGACGTTGCGAAACTCCTCCCACGATTTGCTTCGGGCCGAGCTCGCGTCGATGTGGTAGCCGTCGCGAAGCAGCTCGACGACGTGGGGGTTGACACGGCCTCTCGGGTTCGCGCCCGCGCTGTACGCGTCGAATCGAGCCGGGTCGAGGCGCTTCAGGAAGTACTCGGCCAGGATGCTCCGGGCCGAGTTGCCCGTGCAGAGGAAGAGGATCTTGAATCGTTTCGTCCCCGAAGCCTCCTTCATGTTCCCTCCTTACCTTCAGGACGCCGTAGCCGGAAACCAGTGCCGCGTCGCGAGGCACACACGGCAGACGGAGAGCATCACGGGCACTTCGACCAGCACGCCGACCACCGTGGCCAGAGCGGCGCCCGAACCGGGGCCGTAGAGCGCGATCGCCGTGGCGACCGCCAGCTCGAAGAAGTTCGATGGCGCCGATGAGCGCGCCGGGCGCGGCGACCGCGTACGGCGACGCCGGCAGCCGCATCAGTCCGTAGGCGAGGCCGGAGTTGAAGTAGACCTGGATCAGGATCGGGACCGCGATCAGCAGGACGTGGAACCAGCGGCCGGTGATGTTCTCGGCCTGGAAGGCGAAGATCAGCGACGAGCGTGGCGAGCAGCGCCGTGATCGTGACCGGGCGAAAGAGCGGCAGGAAGCGCTGCTCGAACCACTCCGTGCCGCGCGCGCGGATCGAGCACGCTGCGGCTGACAGCGCCCGGCGGCGAGCGGGATCACGACGAACACGAGGACCGAGTACGAGGAGCACCTCGAACGGCACCTCGAGGCCCTGCCGCGCCGGTGACCAGGAGCTTCACGATCGGCGCGAAGGCGACCAGCATGATGAGGTCGTTGACCGACACCTGCACGAGCGTGTAGGCGGGGTCGCCGTCGGAGAGGTACGACCAGACGAACACCATCGCCGTGCAAGGCGCCGCGGCGAGGATGATGACGCCCGCGATGTACTGGCTCGCCAGATCCGGGCCGATCCAGGGCGAAAAGACGTGACGGAAGAAGAGCCAGCCGAGGAAGGCCATCGAGAACGGCTTGACCAGCCAGTTGACGAAGAGGGTGACGAGAAGGCCGCGCGGCCGGCGGCCGACGCCCTTGATCGACCGAAGTCGATCTTGAGCATCATCGGGTAGATCATCAGCCAGATCAGGATGGCGATCGGGAGGTTGATGTGGGTGCCTGCTCCGAACTCCAGGCCGCGCAGCGCGGCCGACAAGCCGGGCAGGGTCTTGCCGAGCAGGACGCCGGACCACCATGCAGACCGCCACCCAGAGCGTCAGGTAGCGCTCGAAGGCTCCTATCCGCCTGCGGGTCGCCGGCGCGGAATTCACCATCGAAGAGGTCGCGCTCAGCGCACGCAACAAGCCGCCTGCGCTTCGCGGCTGTCGTCTTCGATGTCCTCGAGCACGGTGTAAATCTCCCAGCGGTTGCCGTCGGGATCCGTCAGCCAGAACTTGTCCTGCAGGGCGTAGCAGCAGGCTTCGCGCTTCTCCTCGTCGGAGACGATGCCGCGCTCCTTCAACTCCGAGCGCCAGCGCTTGACCTCTTCGCCCGACTCGACGCGGATCCCGAGGTGGGAGAGGGCGCCGCCCTTGGCGCTCTCGGCGAGCCTCGGCTGGAGGGCGAGATGGATCTCCGGCGACTCTCCGACGAACTTGGCGTAGTCGTGCTTGAGCTTCTTCGGCTGGCCGAACACACCGGTGTAGAAGGCGACGGACTTTGCGAGATCGGAAACGTTCAGCGAGACATGGACGGCCGATGGCATGGTGGTCCTCCGGTTCGATGGATCGAGAAATATCGATCAATCATCGCAAATTTTTTTAAACCGCTCTGGCGAGCAGATCGGCGAGGCCCGCAATCGCGGCTTCGTTTCGAGAGTAGTAAATCCAGCGGCCCCGCTTCTCTGCGTTGATGAGGCCGGCCCTCCGCAGCAGGGCCATGTGGTGCGAAACGGCGGCCTGCGAAAGCCCGACGGCGGCCTCCACGTCGCATGCGCAGAGTCCGCGCTCGTCCCGGGCGATCAGGTCGCAGCAGGAGCGCCCCTTGGTCTTGAGGAGGTCCAGGATCCGCAAACGGGTGGGGTCGGCGAGCGCCTTGAACACCGTCACCGCGTCCGACGGGTTTCGAGTCATGCGAGCCTCGCGTGCATGAGGATCGCCGACTTCGGACAGGCCGACTGGAACTCGACCGACGCGAGCAGCGCGGCGGGCGCCGCGGAGCGGTCCAGCCGCGCAAAACCGAATCGGGGGAAGAACCGGTCGGCCGTCTCCGTCAGGAGATAGACGTCGCGGGAACCGCGGTCCTTCGCAAGGCGGAGGGCCTCGGACGTCAGCCGCTGGCCCAGGTCCCGCCCGCGCTCCGCAGGGGACACCACCAGGGAGCGCAGCAGGGCGGCCTCGCCGTACAGCTCCAGCTCGACGCAGCCGACGATCTCCGCATCCCGCTCCGCGACCATGGCGTCCGCGAGGTGTTCGCGGAAGCCGTCGAGGGTGAGGTGGGCTTCCCGCAGCAACCGTTCGGCGCGGTCGAGGTCGTTCGGAACGGCGGGGCGGACGACGACCGGCTCCATACATCGAAAGTTATAGAACTATGGTTGGGTTTGTCAAGGTCCTGCGGCCGGGGCGTCTGATCCGTTTGAATCTTGTTTTGAAGGTCCGACGAAGGCAGACTTCCTCCTGCCGGACGGGCCTGATTCCGAATACGCGGAATTCCCCGGCCGGGCCGGATGGTTTGAGGTTAGAGATGCGCAGTCGCCTGTTCGCGGCCTTCGCTCTGGCGGGTTTCCTGGCTTGTATGGCCTTGTCGGCGGCTTCGCTGCGCTCGTCCTGCTGTTCGGGTTCCTGCGACCCCTGTCCCATCGTCATTTGTAAGAGCACCCCGGCGAATTCGTCCCCGAAGCAGGACACTCATGCGGCCCTCCTTCCGTCGAGCTTCCCGTTGTTCCGTCATGTTGAGGCGGAGCTGCTGACGATGCCGCTCGCCTCCACCCTGGGGTTTGCGGCTCGCGGATTCGTCCGACCGATGCGGAATTGATTGAGGGCTCGGTTCCGTGTCTTCGTGTCGCAACGAATCTGACAGGAGGCATCTCATGAAGAAGATTCTCGGAACACTGGCGCTGGCCCTGGTCATCGGGGTCTCGGCCCTCGCGTCTATGGGATCGCGGTCGGTGAGCGCGGACGATTGCTGCAATCCGACGTGCGATCCGGCCTGCGACCCGTCGCCGGCCTGCTGTCCGAACTAGTCTCGTCTCTTGAGGCGCCGGGCCCGGGCCCGGCGCCCCCTTCTCCGTCGAACGCTTCCTGCAGATACCATCGGGCGATGCGCCTGCCCTTCGATCCGCCTCTCTCGCCCATGCTTTCCAGCGCGGCGGAGGCCTTGCCTGAAGGGGAGGGGTGGCTGTTCGAGCCCAAGTGGGACGGCTTTCGAACAGTCGTGTTCCGCGACGGCGACGAGATTCTGCTGCAGAGCCGCGACGAGAAGCCGATGAACCGATATTTCCCGGAGCTGGTCGCGCCGCTCGCCGAGGAGCTGCCCGCGCGATGCGTTCTCGACGGTGAGATCGTCATCGTCGGCGCGGCGGGACTCGACTTCGAGGCGCTGCTCCTTCGCATCCATCCGGCCGCGTCGCGGGTGAAGCTGCTGGCCGGCCAGATCCCGGCTTCCTTCGTGGCCTGGGATCTCCTCGCACTGGGTGACGAGGATCTTCGCGAGGCGCCGCTGGCCGCGCGGCGCGAGCGGCTCGAAGCGGTGCTCTCCCGCGCGAAACCCCCGTGCATCTCTCGCCGGCCACGCGCGATCGCGCCCTCGCCGAGGACTGGTTCCGCCGCTTCGAAGGCGCCGGGCTCGACGGCGTGATGGCCAAGCGCCTCGACGAGCCGTACCGTCCCGGCGAGCGCACGATGGTCAAGGTCAAGCACCGGCGCACGGCGGACTGCGTGGTCGCGGGCTTTCGCTGGCACAAGAACGGCGCCGGCACGATGGTGGGCTCGCTCCTGCTGGGCCTCTACGACGACGAGGGGACCCTTCACCACGTCGGCGTCACGGCGGCCTTCACGAGCGCCGTGCGCAGGCAGCTCGTCGAGGAGCTCGCGCCGCTGCGGAAGAACGCGCTCCTGGGCCATCCGTGGCGCGGCTGGGCCGAGGCGCAGGAGGAGGCAAACGCGAAGGGACAGCGGATGCCGGGGGCCTCGTCCCGATGGAATCGCGGCAAGGACCTGAGCTGGGAACCTCTAAAGCCCGAGCGTGTCTGCGAGGTCGCCTACGACCACATGCAGGGCGATCGATTCCGGCACGCCGCGCACTTCGTCCGCTGGCGGCCCGACAAGCGGCCGGAGGATTGCAAGTACGAGCAGCTCGAGGTGACGCCAGCCTACGAGCTCGGCCGAGTCTTCGGCGCGGACGGCCGGCGCCGCGCGGATCGGAATTCCTCCCAGGGGTCGTAGTCCGGATCGGGGGGTTCCGGAGCGGGCCGCTCCTGCTCCGGAATGTGGCGCAGGTTGAGCCGGATTCGGGTCCAGGTGCTGGAACGGCCGCGCATCGAGTCGATGAGAACGTCGTCCGGCTCGAGATACGCCGCGGCCTGGGGATGGCGCGCCTTCCAGCGCTCGAGGCCCGCGAGCGCGTCGTTCTTATGCTTCGCGTTCGCGACGACGACCAGCGGCTGCGTAGACTGACGGCGGCCGCTGGCCGTCCTTCCACCGTCCGACTCTTTTTTTCGCGACGGAGCGACGCGCGGGGGCTCGCCGTCCTGCTTTCGATAGTGCGGTGGCCAGGGAGCATCGCCCAGGCCCGCCTCTTCCTGCGCGGCCGACAGCGCGAGCAATCCGTCCAGGGATCCGGCCGCCGCGTCCATCCCGGCTGCGGCGTCGCCGCGCTCCGCCAGCCGCGCGGGCGCCGTGACCAGAGTGAAGGCCGCCGGATCGCACTCAGGGACCTCGTCCCAGCCCAGAGGCATCGACACGCGGGCGTCCGGAGTGGGCCGCACCGACCAGGCCGACGCCACCGTACGGTCCTTGGCGTTCTGGTTGTAGTCGAGGAAGACGCCGTGGCGTTCCTCCTTCCACCACTTGCTGGTCGCGATATCGGGCGCCCGCCGTTCCACCTCGCGCGCGATCGCCAGGGCCGCGCGACGGACCTGGTCGAAGCTCCATCGCCGCTCGATCCGCACGTTGACGTGCATCCCACGCGATCCCGATGTTTTGGGCCAGCCTCGCAGGCCTCGCTCCTCGAGCACGTCGCGTACAACCATCGCTACGCGCCGCACGTCGTCCCAGCTCACACCCGGCCCCGGATCCAGATCCACACGGAGCTCGTCGGGGTGGTCGAGGTCGTCCGCCCGCACCGGGTGCGGGTTCAAATCGATGCAGCCCAGGTTGACGACCCACAGCAGCTGCGCCGCGTCGCGCACGACGACTTCCCGCGCGGTGCGGCCCGACGGGAAACGCAGCTCCACGGTTTCTACCCAGTCGGGGTGCGGCTCGGGCGCCCGCTTCTGATAAAAGGGCTCGCCCTCCGCGCCGTGAACGTAGCGCTTGAGCACGAAGGGCCTCGCCGCGATTCCGCGCAGCGCCGCCTCCGAGACCGTCCGGTAGTACTTCGCCAGGTCCAGCTTCGTGTGGCCGGTCCGGGGAAAGAAGACCTTTTCGGGGTTTGTGATCGTGACCTCGCGGCCCGCCGCCTCCAGGGTGGTCTCGGAAGGCTTCGTCATGAGCGGTCAGTTCGGACGGCTTTCCGCGACCCGGGGCGCCGGCTCCGACGGCTTGACCGCGGGCCAGTCCCGGCGCCAGGCATCGGCGCCGATCTCGCTCGTGTAGGCGATGCGGACCGGCATGACGCTCAGACGGTCATAGAGCTTGCCCTCGGCGCGGATGGGCCACCAGTCGTACAGGAAGATCTCCATCGGCCGCCACATCGCCACCCAGCCCCCGATCAGGAGGCTCTCACGAAGAAGGGTGCCGAGTCCTTCTTCGCCCAGCGGCTTGCCCAGGACTCTTCCCGCCAGAAGCGAAGCGGCGAGACATGCGATTCCGATCGCCAGGCTCTTGCGGCCGACCCGGAAGAGCTGGCGCAGCCGCCTCCTCGTTTCCTCGGCACGATGTCGGAAGAACTCGTGGACCGCCTCGCGCAGAAGCGGGGCCTCGTCGGGAAGCCCCGCGGGCCGGTCGAGGTAGACCAACAACGCCAGGGGAGCGTCCGGGGGCGATTCTCTGGCCCAGCCGACGATGAACTCCTCCGCCTTGGGGTCCAGATCCCTTTCGCGGAAGGGAGACGGGTCCATGGCGTTGAAGAGCTGCCGCAGCTCCGCCACGCGCACCTCGATCTGCTCGCAGCCGGGAGCAATCGCGTCTCCGGCGGTTTTTCTTTCTGCGGCTACCACCGGATTTCAGGAGGACGAGTCGCCGCAGACCTTAGCGTCGGACATCGCGTTCTGCCGCGATCCGAGTCGACGTTCACGACGCCGACACCCATGTAGTTGGGAAGCTCCTGGAATTCACGGCACCTGTGGCCCGCTTTGAGCTCCGCCCATAGCCGGTAGACGGCCGCTCCCTTCGACCGCGTCGCGATGTCGTGAAACGCGATGAGACCTCCCCGGCGCACCAGAGGTCCGTACATCTCGTAGTCCTGTTTCGCGCCCTCGTAGGAGTGGTCGGCGTCGATCCAAAGGAAGTCGATCAGCCCGCCTCGGAGGATTCCCTTCACCTGATCCAGTGTCGAGGCGGCGTGGGAATCCCGTTGCAGGAGCTGAAGCGGCCCGCCTCGACGGATCCCGTCGGCGAGTAGAAGCATAGCGCTTGTAGTCGACCGGGGACGTTGGCAAGGTCTGGTAAGGTTCTTGCAGATCCGGCCCTGAGTAGAGGGCCGATGCCAGATCGATCCGTTCCAAACCTGCGCGAATACCTCACGGTCACCCAGGCCGCGTCGTTGCTTGGAGTCGCGGCGAACACGATCCGGGCCTGGGACGCGGCCGGGAAGATTCCGTCGAGGCGAAACCCCGCGAACCGGTATCGCCTCTTCAAGCGAACCGATCTGGAGGCGTTCCTCGAGTCCATCGACCGGGACGAGGTATCGAGGAGCGTGAAATGAGTTTGAGTGAGGCGGACGTGTCCACCCGACCCGAGGAGATCGACTTCGGGGAAGGGGAGATGGCGGAGCGGATCCGAGCGTTCGACTGGTCGAAGACACCCCTGGGACCCGTGTCGGCCTGGTCGCCGGCATTGCGGACGGTGCTCCGGATCATGCTGGCGAACCGCTTCCCGCACCTCCTGTGGTGGGGTCCGAAGTACATCCAGTTCTACAACGACCCCTACATTCCGATTCCGGGGACCAAGCATCCCGACGTCGCGTTCGGGCGTCCGGCCAGCGAGTGCTGGGCCGAGATCTGGCATGTGATCGGTCCGCTGATCGACCGCCCGTTCCGCGGAGGGCCCGCGACGTGGGACGACGACATCGCGCTCGAGGTTCGCCGCCACGGCTATCTCGAAGAGAGTCACTTCGTCATCGCGTACAGCCCGGTGCCGGACGAAACGGAGGCGAGCGGGATCGGCGGCGTCCTGGCGACGGTCCACGAGATCACCGAGAAGATCGTGGCCGAGCGGCGCGTGCGCACGCTCCGCGACCTCGGGGCCCGCCTGAGCGAAGCCAAGACCGCGGAAGAAGCGTGCGCCCTGGCAGCGGCGACCTTCGCCGAAGATGCGAAGGACGTTCCCTTCGCGCTGATTTACCTGATCGAGCACGGCGGCTCGAGGGCGCGCCTCGCCGGCACGGCCGGCATCTCGGGGGCGGAAGGGATCGCTCCCGTCGAGATCGATCTGGTAGGGGCCGCCGAATCCGTCTGGCCGCTCGCCGAAGTCGCGCAGTCGGAGACTATGCAGGTGGTGGAGCGGCTGGGAGAGAAGTTCGCGGCCGTCCCGGCCGGTCCGTGGTCGGATCCTCCGCATACGGCCGCCGTGGTCCCGATCCCCTCGCACAAAGCGGGCGAACCGGCGGGCGTGATGGTCCTGGGTGTGAGCGCCCGGCTGAAGTTCGACGACGTCTACGGCCACTTCTTCGATCTGGTCAAGACGCAGCTTTCCAACGCGATCGCCAACGCGCGCGCCTACGAAGAAGAGAAGAAGCGCGCCGAAGCGCTGGCCGAGATCGACCGCGCGAAAACGGCGTTCTTCTCGAACGTGTCGCACGAGTTCCGCACGCCGCTGACCCTGATGCTCGGGCCCGTGGAGGACATGCTCCAGAGCGGCGTCCGCGAGATCTCGCAGGCGGCGCAGGGGCAGCTGGAGGTGGTCCATCGCAACGGTCTCCGGCTCCTGCGCCTGGTCAACACTCTGCTGGATTTCTCACGCATTGAGGCGGGCCGCGTCCGCGCGAGCTACCAGGCCACGGATCTCGCCGCGTTCACGAGCGATCTCGGGAGCGTTTTCCGCGCCGCCATCGAGCGCGCGGGCATGCGCCTGGTCATCGACTGCCCGCCCCTGGCGGGCCCGGTGTACGTGGACCGCGACATGTGGGAGAAGATCGTCTTGAACCTGCTCTCCAATGCGTTCAAGTACACGCTGGAAGGCGAGATCCACGTCGTCCTTCGTGAGACCGCCAACACAGTTGAGCTCCGCGTTCGCGACACGGGAACCGGAATTCCAGCCGAGGAGATGCCGAGGCTGTTCGAACGGTTTCACCGGGTGCCGAACGCCCGCGGGCGAACCCACGAGGGAAGCGGCATCGGGCTGGCGCTGGTCCAGGAGCTGGTCCGCCTCCACGGAGGCGTGATCAGCGCGGCGAGCGTGTTGGGAGAAGGAACGAGCTTCACGATTTCGGTGCCCAAGGGCACGGCCCATCTCCCGGCCGAGCAGATCGTGGCGACCCGTGAGCGGACGAGGGTTTCCAACGGGGCGAGCCCGTTCGTCGAGGAGGCGCTGCGCTGGCTTCCCGACGAGAATGGCGATGGCGAGGGCGAGCGAAGACTCGCGGAGGTCCTCGCGTCCGTCGAAGCGCCGCCGGTACCCGCTGTACTCCGGTCGCATGGCGAGCCGGACGGCCGTCCCCGGGTCCTGATCGCGGACGACAACGCCGACATGCGGCGGTACGTGGTTCGGCTGCTCGCCGAGCGATACCGGGTCGAGGCCTTCGCCGACGGGGAGGCCGCTCTGGAAGCCGCCCGCAGGATGCCGCCCGACCTGATCCTGACCGACGTCATGATGCCTCGGCTGGATGGATTCGGTCTGCTGGGGGAGGTCCGCTCGGATGCATCGCTCCGCGACACGCCGGTGATCATGCTTTCCGCGCGCGCCGGCGAGGAGAGCCGTGTCGAGGGTGTGGAAGCCGGAGCCGACGACTATCTCGTCAAGCCGTTCAGCGCGCGGGAGCTGATCGCCCGCGTCGACGGCCACCTGAAAATGGCGCGCCTCCGCCGCGAGCGCGAGCGGCTCCTGGAGTCCGAGCAGAGTGCCCGTCAGGACGCGGAGCGCGCGAACCGCCTGAAGGATGAATTCCTCGCCACTCTTTCCCACGAGCTGCGGACTCCTCTCAACGCGATCCTGGGCTGGTCGCAGATCCTGCGAACGGCGCAGGGACGATGCCCTGACGGTCGAGCGGGGGATCGCGGCGATCAGCCGGAGCGCCCTCGCGCAGACGCAGCTGATCGAGGATCTCCTCGACACCAGCCGGATCATCTCGGGCAAGCTGCGGCTGGAGCGCAAGCCCGTCGACGTCGCCGACGTCGTCCGCGCGGCCGTCGAGTCGGTCATGCCGGCCGCCAACGCCAGGCAGATCCTGGTCGTCAAGAGGCTGGACCGTTTCGCCGGCCGCGTGCTCGCCGACCCGGCGCGGCTCCAGCAGGTCGTCTGGAACCTGCTCACCAACGCCGTGAAGTTCACCCCCATCGGCGGCGAGGTGACGGTGACCCTGGCGCGCCGGTCGTCGCTGGTCGAGATCACGGTGCGCGACACGGGCGTGGGAATCGCGTCCGAGTTCCTGCCCATGGTGTTCGAGCGTTTCCGGCAGGCGGACTCATCCTCGAGCCGCCGATACGGAGGGCTCGGGATCGGGCTGACGCTCGTCAAGCAGCTCGTGGAACTGCACGCAGGATCCGTGCGCGTGCACAGCGACGGCGAGGGGCGGGGCGCGACGTTTACCGTGACGCTACCGCTCTACGAGCCGGAGGTCGGCGAAGAGCTGCGGCCGCGCGACACGGGAGGGCCATCCACCGCCCGTCCGGCCGACGACGCGGCGCTCGAGGGGATCCGTGTGCTCTACGTCGACGACGATCGCGACGCGCGCGAGCTCTCCGAGAAGATCCTGGCCGACCGAGATGCCGACGTCACGCTTGCGACGTCCGCCGACGAGGCTCTGACCGTCCTCCGGACACGGCGCCCGCACGTCCTTATCAGCGACATCGGCCTGCCGGAGGTGGACGGCTACGAGCTGATCCGCCGGGTCCGGGCGCTGCCCGCCGATGAGGGAGGCCGCATCCCGGCGGCGGCGCTGACCGCCTTCGCGAGGCCCGAGGATCGCCAGAAGGCGTTGCGGGCGGGCTACCAGTCCCACATCGCCAAGCCTGTCGTGCCCGAGGAGCTCGTCGCCCTGGTGGCGAGGCTCGCCGGCCGCGCGCCGGAGCGCTAAGCCCTCCGGATCTTCGGCGTCTCGAACGCCGGATCCACGCGCCACGTCCCGTCGACGCGAATCAATCGCGCCAGCGGGATGGACTGATCGCCGATGGCGGACTTGAGCGCGAGCACGCAGGCCTCTTCGATCTTCGATGCGGCGGTCGTGCCGTCGAGCGTCGGCGTCGGGGCGCAGGGGCGTTCCCAGTAGCGCAGCGTCACGAAGGCGCTGTCACCGGTGGCGGGAGCCGCGATCGAGACGCCCCGGGGCAGCCGGATCTCCTCGCCGAGACGGTCGATCGCGTAACCCGGTTCCACCAGCACGCGTTCACCGCCGGACGCCCCGGCGGGTTCGACGGAGACTCCGAGGCCGGAGACGACCCCGGATCCGAAGATCGCGCGGTTGTGGAGGCGCCGCTTCTCGCGTTGATACTCCTGCTCCGCCGTCAGCGTCGCGGCATCGAGGAGCTTGCCTTCGAAGTAGCGAGGGCGCGTCAAGGCGCCGCATCCGGCCGCCTCCGTCGCCTCCGCGAGGGCGTCGAGCGCCGCGGCCGCCCGTCGCGCCGGGACCCGTGCGCGTTCGGGAACTTCGGCCGCGCGATAGAGAAGATTCTCCGAAAGAAAGGCGAACACCTCGACCAGCGTCACGCCCGGGTCGGAGTCGTTGAGGCCGGTCCAGCCGGGCGCGTAGGCGCCCATCGTCCGCCGGAAGTCCGCGGCGATCGACGTCAGCGCCGCGCCGTCGAGCGAGGTTGACACCCCCGGGATCGGGAGCGGATGCGCCTCGATCTCCTCGACGTACACACCGGGGTACAGATATTCAGGCATCGGCGCCTCCTCAGGCGGTGGGAGCCGCCTCCATCGCCGCTTCGGCTTCGAGGCTCTCGCGGTCGCGCGAAAGCGTCAGCACCGCGAGGGTCTTCCCGGACGCCTTGTACGTCACCTTGAAGTCGCGCGCTTCGAAGCTTCCCTCGACCTCGGTCGCGTCCCAGCGCTCGGCGTGTCCGACATAGTTGAGCGCGAGGTCATAGTGCTGACTCCAGAAGAAGGGCACCGCTCGGAACGGCTCGTGCCGGCCGATCAGGTTTCGGCCTGCGGCCTGGCCCTGGCGTTCGGCCACGACCCAGTGCTCGATCCGCGTCCGCGCGCCGGTCTGCGGATCCGGGTACCGTGCGACGTCGCCGGCTGCGAAGATCCCCTTCATGCTCGTTTCGAGGTAGGCGTCGACCAGGATCCCGTTCTCGACTCGAAGTCCGGCGCGCTCGGCCAGGCCGGTCGACGGGCGCACTCCGACGCCGATGACGACGAGCTCGGCGAGAAGGGATTTCCCTCCGTCGAGCTCCACGCGATCGGCGGAGATGGATGCCGGCGACTGATCCAAGTGAAAGACCACGCCGTGCGACTCGTGGACCTTCCGGACGAAGTCGCCGACCTCCGGACCCAGGACTCGCTCGAGAGGACGCTTGTCGCGCGAGACGACGTGAACCTCGAGCCCGCGCTCGCGCAGCGACGCCGCGGCCTCGAGACCGATGAAGCTCGAGCCCACGACGACCGCGTGCTTCGCGGCGCCTGCGCGCGCGATGATCGCGCTACTGTCGGCGAGCGTGCGCAGGACGTGGACGTGGGGGAGGTGACGCCCGGAAGGTCCAGCCGCACGGGCTCGGCGCCGGTCGATACGAGGAGCGACCCGTAGGAGAAGGAACGTCCATCGGCGAGAGTCACCCTTCGTGCCTTCACGTCGATGGCGTTTGCGGCGACTCCCGTGACGAGCTCGATCTTATGCTCCGAGTAGAACTCCGGCGGCCGAAGCGGAATCCACTCCTCCGGCGCCTTGCCCGCGAGGTAGTCCTTCGAAAGGTTGGGCCGGTCGACGGGAGGGGTGATCTCAGCCCCGACGAGCGTCACTGGTCCGGCGTAACCCTCGCGCCGAACCGTCTGCGCCGCGACGAGTCCGGCGGGACCGGCGCCGACGATGACGATCGAATCCGGCGCGCGCGCGGGCGGCGTCCGTCGAGCCGGCTCGGGCCGCTTGCCGCCGACCCGAACGCGGTCGCCGTCGCGGATCACTTCCCAGCAGGCGACCGGCGTCAGAGCAGGAGGTCTCAAGTCTTCGCCGGTCCGGAGGCTGAAGCAGGCGTGGTGCCACGGGCATCGGACCGTATCGCCGACGACGAGCCCCTCCGCGAGCGGGCCCCCGTAATGCGTGCACGTCGCGCCGATCGCGAACACCTCCCTGCCGCGGCGAACCAGAATCGCCGCCTCCTCCCCGACGTGGCCGAGAAGAGTCCCGCCGTCGGGGATCTCGGAGACGGGAACGCCCCTGGCCAGGTCCGGACCGGCCCCACTCCCTGTTTCGGCGGTCATCGAAGCCTCCAGAGTTGCACGCGTCGTGCCTGAAAGAGCCCGAGGATACGCCTGAGCACGGGCCTTGCAGAAGAACGGAGGCGATGAAGCAACGCTGGGCGCGCGCGGCGATCATCGGGATTCTGGCGATCGCGGCCTGCCTCGGGACCGCCCGGGCCGAAAGGGTTCTCGCCCTCACCGTAGTCGGCAGCGAGCAGGATCCGCGAGCGCGCGCCGTCGAAGAGGCCGTTGCATTCTGGAATCGGACGCTGGAGGAAGCCGGTGCGGGCGTCCGATTCGGCACAGTGCGCGTCGCGGAAGACGGCGTCGGGGACCGGGTGCTCCGCGAGTTCCAGCGCGGCGAGATCAACGTCCGAAACGACGATGCGCTGCCGGGACTGCTCGCGCCGATCGACGGAGATGTCGTCGTGGCCCTGACCGATGCCGACCTGATGTCCTTCGGTACTCCGTGGAGCCGGCGTGCGAAGGGATTCGTTGCAATGCGGCGAGGCGACGTCCCGCCGATTTCGCTGCCCAACGTCGCGAGGAACGCCGTGGCGCACGAGCTCGGCCACGTTCTCGGCCTCGACCACAATGGAGACCCCGACATGCTCATGTGCGGGCGACCGGCGTCCTGCCGGCCGGACGCCTTCGCCTCGACCACACCCAGGTTCTTCCGGCTGACGGCCGCCGAGAAGAGGCGCCTGCTCGCTCTCTGGCCACGGTAGGCTGGGGTTGTGGCGGGCCCGGAGGCGGCCGTTGCGTGCAGGCCGCGCGTCGTGATCGTGGGAGGAGGGTTCGGCGGAACGCACGCCGCCCATGCCTTGCGCGACGCGCCGGTGGACGTCCTGATCCTGGATCGCACGAATCACTCGCTGTTTCACCCGCTGCTCTATCAGGTCGCCACGGCGGGCCTGTCCGCGGATGAGGTCGCGATCCCGATCCGCACGATCTTCGAGTCGCAGAAGAACGTCGAGGTGCTGATCGCCGAGGTGACCGGCGTGGAGGTCGGCCGCCGAGCGTGCGCCCGACGACGGGACGGGCTCTCCTACGACTACCTGGTCATGGCCGCGGGCGCGCGCAACAACTACTTCGGCCACGACGAGTGGGAGAACCGCTCGCGCCGGGGCTCAAGACGTCGATGACGCGCTGGAGGTGCGCAAGCGCGTGCTGACGGCGCTGGAAGAGGCGGAGCGCGAGTGCGATCCTCGCGGCGGCAGCGGCTGCTGACGTTCGTCTGGTCGGCGGCGGACCGACCGGCGTCGAGCTGGCGGGAGCGATCGCGGAGCTGTCGCGCCGCTCCCTCGTGCGGGAGTTTCGAAGGATCGACACGCGGACGTCCCGTATCCTCCTGCTCGAGGCGGGCCCCAGGATCCTCGCGGCCTTTCCCGAGAAGCTGGCGGAGAGAGCGCGCGCGCATCTGGAAGCGATGGGTGTGACCGTGCGTGTCGGCGCGGCCGTGACATCCGTCGATCCGGGAGGCGTTACCGTCAACGGGTCGGAGACGATCGCGGCAGCCAATGTGATCTGGACGGCGGGCGTGCGCGGAACTCCGCTCGGCGCGTCCCTGGGCGCGCCGCTGGACCGGCTCGGGCGCGTGCGGGTCCAAGCCGACCTCTCGATCCCGGGGCACCCCGACGTCTTCGTGGTCGGAGACCTGATGGTCGTGGAAGAGGGAGGCAAGCCGTTCTCTCCGGGCCTCGCGCCGGTCGCGATCCAGCAGGGCGAGTACGTGGGACGCCGGATCGCCTCGCTCGCGACGGGAGGGAAGGGGGAGGGGCCGTTCCGCTATCGCGACAAGGGCAACCTCGCGACCGTGGGCCGCGGGTACGCGATCGCCGAGCTTCCCGGGATCAAGACGAGCGGAATGTTCGCGTGGCTCCTGTGGGGCCTCGTCCACGTCTCCTACCTCGCCAGCCTATGGAGCCGGATCCAGGTGCTCACGACGTGGATCTGGGGATACCTGACGTACGAACGCGCCGTCCGCGTCCTCACGCCCGACGGCCTGAGAAGCGTCGACGACGCGCGCTCGGGACCGCGGCCTAACGGCTCAGGCTGACGTTGCCCCCGGCCATCACTTCCCTGGGCCCGTTGGGAGATCCGCTCGAAAGGTCCTTGTGAAATTCGCTGACCTGGAGCTGGATTCCCGAGTCCGTGATCGTTCCCGTAACGGCGCCGCCGGTGCAACCGATCATGTTGACCTGGCCGCTGAGCATGTTGCCGTTGATCTGGCCGTGGAACGAACCGTCGATGCCGCAAGCGCTGGCCGAGAACGCGCCCATCACGCGTGTGCCCTGCTGCGTGAAGCTGGCCGAGGCGGTCGATCCGGCGCAGAGGGCGGGCGTGTCGGACCTGTATGTTCCGGTCCAGTCGCCGCTGACGTTGACGTTGGAATTCCCCATAGGAGGAGACGTGACGTTGTTCGAGTCGCTGCACCCGAACGAGGCGATCGCGAGGGTGGCAAGGGCGACTCCGATCAGGATGGGTCGGCGGTCGGACAGTCGCATGACGGATACCCCCTTCGTAGAGGCTCTTACCACGCTTGATAGAGACGGGCGCAAGAATTTCCCAAACTCTCATTTCGGCGTCGCGAACGTCGGAGGCGGTGGCTCGGATGTTTTACTTGACTTACGCCTCTTTTGCGCCTAGCGTGAAGCGTCAAGGCCGATGGGCTGGCCCGCCCTGGCCAGCGGGCAGCCGCGGTGGTTCCCTCGGCCTTAGTTTGTTCGTCGGACTGCCGAGACAGCCGTATTTCGTTAGGATGGTTATGAATCTCACCAAACGGCAGAAGGAAATCCTCGACTTCATCCGAAACTACCGCCGCGAGCATGGGATCTCGCCGACTCAGCGAGAGATTCGCGAAACCTTCCAACTCTCCTCCTTCGGCACCGTGCAGAAGCATTTGAAGCGGCTGGAGGAGAAGGGCGCTCTCTCGCGCGAGTGGAATCGCAGCCGCGGAATCGCGCCGAAGGAGAGCGGAGAATCCTCGCGAGGAGTGCCTCTGCTCGGGCTCGTCGCGGCGGGCCGCCCGATCGAGCCGTTTCCGCACGAGGAAGCGATCGAGGTGCCGGCGGCCCTCCTCGGCAAGGGAGAGCACTTCGTGCTTCGGGTTCGCGGCGAGTCGATGATCGAGGACGGGATTCTCGACGGAGACTTCGTCGTCGTCGCCCGGCGGGAGAAGGCGGAGAGCGGGCAGACGGTCGTAGCACTGGTGCGCGGCGAGGCCACGCTCAAGCGCTACTACGCCGAAGGAGCGCGGATCCGCCTGCAACCCGCCAACGCTGCCATGCGCCCCATGATGGTGGACGCCCGGGACGTCACGATCCAGGGCGTCGTCACGGGCCTCATCCGCGACTACGGCCGGGCGCCCCGGTAGCGGCTGTATTGCGCCGAAGCGCAGGACCACGAGCAAGCACTCGCGACTGTATAATTTGTCGGCTTGGCGACGTACCCAAGTGGTTAAGGGAGAGGTCTGCAAAACCTTTATTCGGCGGTTCGAATCCGCCCGTCGCCTCCAGAGATCGTCCTCCGGGCGAGTGGCATGCGCAAACTCACCAACCGACTCTTAGGCCTCCCCATACCAGGAGATCCCCGGCTCCCTCGCCGGAGTGGCGGAATTGGTAGACGCACGGGACTTAAAATCCCGAGGGCCGAAAGGCCCGTGCCGGTTCGACTCCGGCCTCCGGCACCATCACGGCAGTCATGAGCGGCGCGGCGGCGGAGACGGTCACCGACTTCCAGCAGCGGCTGGGCTATGTCTTTCGGGACCGGACCCTGCTCGAGAGGGCCCTGACGCACAAGTCCTTTTCCAACGAGAACCGGGAGAGCCGGGCTCCCAACAACGAGCGGCTCGAGTTCCTCGGCGACGCGGTTCTGGGATTCGTGGTCGGCGAGCTGATCTACCGGTCGTTCCCGAACCTCCAGGAGGGGGCGCTGTCGAAGATCAAGGCCCACCTGGTCTCGGCCAACATGTTGGCCGCCAAGGCGCGCAGCCTCGAGATCGGGAGGTTTCTGCGCATGGGAGCGGGGGAGGCGCGCTCGGGAGGCGCCGAGAAGCTGTCGCTGCTCGCCGACGCTTTCGAAGCGGTCGTCGCCGCGATCTACCTCGATGGAGGGCTGCCGGCGACGGCGGTCTTCGTGCGGAAAGTCTTCGAACCCGAGGTCGCCGTCATCGACATCGGCGACCTGTCCTTCCACGATTACAAGACCACCCTGCAGGAAGCCGCCCAGGGCCTGGGTCTTCCGCTTCCCGAATACCGCGTCATCGAGGAATCCGGGCCGGACCACGAGAAGGCGTTCGTGGTCGAGCTTTTCTGGGACGGAGACGCGTTTGCGCGAGGCAACGGGCCGTCCAAGCGCGAGGCCCAGCGCAAGGCGGCAAAAGAAGCGTTGAAGAAGCTAGGAAGGCTGCCGGCGTAAGCGAGGTTGCAGGTTCCAAGTTGCAGGTTCCAGGTAGCCCCTTGCAACCTTCCGCCTGCAACCTGAAACCGACCTACGGCGCCTTCTCCAGCCGCTTCAGGAACTCGTCCGGACCCTCGAAGCCGACGAGCCGCAGCTCCTCGAGCTCCTCGCCCTTAGCGTCCAGGAAGACCACGGTCGGCACGCCCAGGATCCGGTGCTTCTCGGCAAGGGCCACGGTCTCGGGCGAGGCCGTGCGCGTCATGTCGGCCTTGAACAGAGAGTGGCGCGACAGAGCCTCGCGAACGCGCGCGTCGGAGAACGTCTTGTGGTCGAGCTCGATGCAGGGCACGCACCAGGATGCCGTGAAGTCGACGATCGCCGGCTTTCCGAGGCTCGCCACGAGCTGGGGATCGTAGTTGCCCCAGGCGGGTCCGGAGCCGGCCGCCGCGTGCGGCCGGAAGAAGAACGCCGCCGCGAGAAAGAGAAATGCCACGGCGCCGCGCACCGGCATGGACAGGGGACTGCGCAGGATCAACAAGCCCGCAGCTCCGACGGCGAGAACCGCCGTCAACAGCCAGGTCCCGAAGGGAGGAGGCAGCGCCGTTCTCAGGAAATACGCGGCCATCGCCAGGAGGACCCAGCCGAAGACCTTCTTGACCCCCTCCATCCATGCCCCGGCCCGTGGCAGGGCGGCGATCTTTCCGGAGAACGCGGCGAGAAAGAGGAAGGGGAATCCCAGACCCAGCGACAGGACGAAGAAGAACAGGAATCCGAGTCCCGCGTTCTGCGTGGTCGCGACGAACGCCAGCAGCGCCAGGATCGCCGGCCCGACGCACGGGGCCGCGACCACGCCGACGAGCAGTCCCATCGCGTACGCTCCGAGCGCGCCCTGCCGCGCGCCCGCCTTCTGCATCAAAAAGCTCGGCATTCGCAGGTCGTAGAGCCCGAACATCGAGAGCGCCAGCGCCACGAGGCAGAGCGCCACGATCCCGAGAACCCATCCGGATTGGAGGGCGGCGCCGAAGAGCTTGCCCGAAAGCGCCGCGGCCACGCCGAGCGCGGAGTACATCGTCGCCATTCCCAGCACGTAAATCGCGGCGAGCAGGAACGGGCGGCGACTCTGTCCCTGCGACTGGCCTCCGAAGAAACTGACGGTCAGGGGAATCACGGGGTAGACGCAGGGAGTCAGGTTCAGGGCCAGGCCCGCTCCGAAGAGGATGAGGAGGACGGTGAAGAGGCCTTTGCGCGCGAGCAGATCGCCGAAGTCCCGGGAGGCGCCCGCCGCCGCCGTCGGAGGCTGCACGCGGCGCGCTTCCGACAGGGGAATCGCTCCGCCCGAGAGCGCCGACGCTCCGGACTGCGCCCCGGCCGAGGGAGGGCCGGTCCGGAACGGCACCGAGGCCGGCGCCAGGCACTGCGTGTCGTTACAGGCTTGGAACTCGACCGAGCCGGACACCGAAGGCGGAGCTCCCGTCCAGAAGACGGGAACTTCCATCGAGAAATCGCCGGCGTAGACGGAGAGCGGCTTGTCGGAGAACGAGAACTTTTCGAGCTTGCCTTCGGGGTAGCGAGGCTCGCCGAAAGTCACACCCTCTTCCGACGTCAGCTTCAGGCTCGTCGGAATCAGGTAGTCCTCCGAGGGTTTGTGGCTATTGGTGTGCCAGCCCTGCGCGAGCTTCGCGTGGACGGTCAGCATCCCCTTGCCCGACTCGTGCGATGCGGCGAGCGTGCCGTCGACGGTCAGAAGAGTTGCCGGATCCGGAGGGCCGGGAGCGGCCAGGACGACCGCGGCGAGACCGAAGAGGAGAGCGGCCGCGGCGCGTCTCATGGCGGGGTCGCGGCGCCTTCCAGGCGCGCGATGTAACCCTCGACCTGGGCGCGGTACGGGGAGCTCGGGTGATCTTTCAGAAACTTCTTGTAGAGAGCCAGGGCCTCGGCGGGCTTCTTCTCGGCGAGCGGCAGCTGCGCGCGGAAGAGATCCGCGCGTTCCTTCTGTGCTGGATCCTTGGTCGTGACCGCCAGCTTTTCGATGGCTTCGCGCGAAGCCTGCGTATCGCCGAGCTCGAGCTCGACCTCCGCCAGGCCCTCGAGCGCGTTCTCGCGGACGCCGGGCTGCGGCTTCGGCGCCACGGAAGCGCGCTTCAAGCGCGGCAGGGCCGCCGCGGGATCCGAGCGCGCGTAGAGCTCACGCCCGGTCGCGTACGCCTCCTCGGCCGAGAGCTTGGGAATGTCCTGCGCGTCGATCTTCTTGACGAACTGCCGGTAGCGATCGAGGTCGGCATGGACGTGGTGATAGAACTCGGGCGCGGTCTTGAACCCCTGCATCAGGAAAACGAGACGGCCCTCCGGCGTCGTGATCAGGATGGAGGGAACGTCCTTCACCTTGTAGCGGTCGGCGATGGGCGCCGCGTCGGTCGATCCTAGCTCGAGCTTGACCGGGACCATGCCGATCAGGAGCGCCTCGAAATCGAACGCAGGGTACAGGAGACCCTGCATACGCTGACAGGCGCTGCAGTTGGGAGCGTCGAACTCGTAAAAGACGAGCTCTTTCCGGGCGGCCGCGGTCGACTGCGCCTCTTTCCAGTTCTTGGCCCAGTCCGCGTTGCCCGGACTGCGGACAGGACGCGACGAGTCGGGCGGAGCCGACGGATGCTCCTGCGCGAAAGCCCCCGTGGCCAACGCGGTCAGGAGCGCCAGGCCGGCGCAGTAGTCACGGATTTTTGGATTCATGCGTTGCGGGCAAACGCCTTTCTGACGGTCGGAATTCCCGGGCCGCCGCTTATGATGACGGGCGATGATGCTGCCAAATTCTTCACGGAGCAAGCGCCGCTTCGCGGTGATCGCATGCGTCTCGCTGTCGCTCACGTCGACACTCGCCGCCCAGGACTGGCCTCAGTGGGGAGGCGGCCCGAGCCACGCGGGCTCGACGGCCGCCGTGGCCCAGCCGATTGAGACGATCCTCGCCGACGTCGTGTACGACCCCTTCGTCGAAGCGGAGAAGGCGGAGTTCGTCGGCAACCTCGTCGTTCACTATGCGGTCCCGCTCGTGGAGGGAAACGACGTCTACATGATGTTCAAGACCGGGTCCTACATCCCGTGCAATCCGCCCGGCAGCGGCGCGCCCGTCCCCTGCGGCAACACGGCCTGGGATTCCCAGATCTGGAACGTGAAGAAACTGACCTGGCAATCGGGCGTGCTCACCGAGGCGTGGACCTTTCAAAGCGACTGGAAGCCGGAGCCCGTCGATGTCGCGGTCTGGGAGCCGGTGTTCCTCCCCGTGCTCGCGGGCGGATTCCTCTACGTGCCGGGTCTCGGCGGCACTGTGTTTCGCGTCTCGAAATCCAGCGGCTCGAGAGTCGATCGAATCGGCCCCTTCAACGGCATCGACCCGACGCTCTTCGTGGCGGGGGGTCTCGCGGCGGGCGCCGATGGCAGCGTGTTCTACAACGTCATCGGGCTCGCCAGCGACGCCTCCGGATCGGACGTCAGCGGAGCCTGGCTCGTCCGGGTCGCACCCGACCACACGGCGTCGGCCGTGCCGTTCTCGACTCTGGTGCCCGGTGCGCCCGCGCCCGCGGACATGTGCCTCGGCCAGTTCAGCCGCGACGAGCGGCCGTGGCCGCCGACGCCTACGTCCGTACCCCCGTCGGCCCCCTGCGGCTCGCAGCGCCCGGGCGTCAACGTCGTTCCGGCGATCGGCGCGGACGGCTCCATCTACACGGTCAGCCGCGCCCACTTCAATGCGCGCTATGCGTATCTCGTCGCCGTGCATCCCGACCTCACGCCCGCGTGGAGCGCCTCGCTGCGAGGCATCCTGAACGACGGCTGCGGGGTGCTCGTTCCCATCGACGACACGAACGGCGGCTGCCGCACCGGCGCCACGATCGGCGTGGATCCGGCGACCAACGAGCGCCCGGCCGGGCAGGTCATCGACCAGGACACGGCCTCTCCCGTCGTTCTGCCCGACGGCGCGGTCCTCTTCGGGGCGTCCACCGGATACAACTTCGCGCGCGGACATCTCTTCAAGTTCAGCTCCCAGGGAGAGGCGCTGGCCACCTACGACTTCGGCTGGGACATTACTCCCGCGGTGCGTTCCCACGACGGGACGTACTCGATCCTCATCAAGGACAACCACTACTTCGACCCCGAAGGCTCGTTCTACGACATCTCGTCGCTCGACGCCGACCTCGTTCCGGAATGGTCTTTTCGGGCGACGAACACCGAGAGTTGCGCGCGCCAGCCCGGGGGAACCATCGAATGCGTCGACGACCATCCCGACGGATTCGAGTGGTGCGTCAACCAGCCCGCCGTCGACGGCTCGGGCGTGACGTATGTCAACTCCGAAGACGGGTATCTCTACGCGATCGGGCCCGACGGCGCGCTCGTGGAAAGCCTCTTTCTCGACACGGCGCTCGGCGCGGCGTACACGCCGCTGTCGATCGGCCCCAACGGCGTCGTCTACACGCAGAACAACGGGCATCTCTTCGCCGTCGGGCGCGCGCCCGTGCCGCGGGACACGCCCGAACGCCCGGCCTCCGAGACGCGGGGCACGCGCGTCCTCGAACGGCCCTAGGAGCACATTGCCCCGCGGGGGCGGATTCCGTTAGACTCCGCGGTCCGGTTCGCGCCCTCGGATGCCCAGGTAGCTCAGTTGGTAGAGCAAGGGACTGAAAATCCCTGTGTCGGCGGTTCAATTCCGTCCCTGGGCACCAAACCTCGCGCACGGCGATCACGAGCATGATTCTCAAAGTCGCAAAGCTGGGCGTGAAGACGCTCCGCCAGGTCTCCAAAGACGTGGACCCCCGGGCCGTGGCCCGCGGCGACTACGAGCCGTTCCTGTCGGATCTCGAAGACACGATGCGCGAGTACGACGGCACCGGGATCGCGGCTCCGCAGGTCTTCACGCCGCTGCGCGTCTTCCTCTACGAGGTGCACCCGGAGACCCGCAAGCGCAAGGAGGCCGACGTGCCGCTGACGGCGCTCTTCAACGCGACGTACGAGGGCGTGGGCGAGGAGAAGGAAGAGGACTCCGAGGGCTGCCTGTCGGTGCCGTTTCTCTGGGGAGGGGTCGTGCCGCGGTTCTCGACCGTTCGCGTGCGGGCGCTCGATCGCTCGGGCAAGCCCGTCGATTTCGAGGCCTCGGGTTACCACGCGCGCGTTCTGCAGCACGAGATCGATCACTTAGACGGCCTCGTCTACCTCGACCGCATGCCCGACATGAAGAGCCTGGCCTATACGATCAAGTTCGGATAGCGGGCGCAGGCTCTCTCGCAAGTGCTCGCGACGATGAAATAGAATCCCGGCGATGGGTCTGTTTGGAGGCAAGGGCGCTCTGCCCGCGCATCAGGGGCCGCCCGCGGGAGGCCCGCAGGGTGCCGACTTCCTGGTCACGCGCCTGGAAGAGATGGTCAGCTGGGCGCGGACGAACTCGCTCTGGCCCTTCCCCTTCGCCACCGCCTGCTGCGGCATCGAGTTCATGTCGGTCGCGGCGCCGCACTACGACATCGCGCGATTCGGCTCGGAGGTCATGCGGTTCTCGCCGCGCCAGGCGGATCTGCTGCTCGTCGCCGGCACCGTGACCGACAAGCTCGCGCCCGGTCCTGCGCAAGATCTACGATCAGATGCCCGAGCCCAAGTGGGTCATCTCGATGGGCGTCTGCGCTTCCTCGGGCGGCTTCTACCGCGCGTACCACGTGACGCAGGGCATCGACGAGATCGTCCCGGTCGACGTCTACATCCCCGGCTGCCCGCCCACGCCCGAGCAGCTGATCCACGCGATCCTGCGGCTGCGCGAGAAGATCACGTCGGGCGAGAAGTCCCGCGACAGCCGCTCGGCGAAGTTCGCGGCGGGCGGCGGAGGCTGACCGCGTGACGGTCGCGGAAGCCGGGGTTCTTTCTCCCGCCGCGGAGAAGCTGCGCGAGCGGGTCGCCGCGTCTCCGGCCGCTGCACGCGCCGAGGTCCTGGACCTGGACATGCCGACCGTCGAGGTCGGGCCCGAGGACTGGCTGGCGCTCGCCCGGTTTCTCCGGGACGATCCGGGTTGCCGCTACGAGCTCTTGATCGACCTTTGCGGCGTCGACAATCTCAAGCGCCGCGGCCCGAAGTCGCGCTTCGAGACCGTCGTTCACCTCCACTCCTTCGTCAAGAACGAGCACGTGCGCGTGCGGGTCGTCCTGCGGGACACGCCGGACGCGCGGCCGAAGCTCCCGAGTGTCGAGAGCGTGTGGCCGGCCGCCGACTGGTTCGAGCGCGAGGCGTACGACCTCTACGGCTTCGAGTTCACGGGCCACCCGAACCTGCACCGGATCCTCTGCCACGACGCGTTCGTGGGCCACGCCCTGCGAAAGGACTATGCCCCGGGGCAGAGGTGGTTCTACGCCGAAGAGGACCTGCGCTTCCCTGAGTGGGCGAAGCACACGGACGAACGCGCCGGCCACTTCGAGACGCAGACGATCTCGATCGGGCCGTCTCACCCGGCGACGCACGGGATCATCCACATCATCGCCCGCCTCGACGGCGAGAAGATCGTTCGTGCCGAGACGATCATCGGGTACCTCCACCGCTGCTTCGAGAAGATGGCGGAGAAGCACCACTGGAACCAGGTCATCCCGTACACGGACCGCCTCAACTACGTCTCGTCCATGATCAACGGCGTCGGCTACGTCCGGACGGTCGAGAAGATGCTGGGTCTGACGATTCCCGACCGGGGCCGGCTGATCCGCACGATCCTTTCGGAGTTTTCCCGGATCATGGATCACTGTGTCTGCATCGGCGCCAACCTCGTGGACATCGGCGCGCTGACGAACTTCACGTACCTCTACCAGAACCGCGAGAACATCTACAGCCTGCTGGAGGCCTGCTGCGGCGCGCGGCTGACCGTGTCCTACGTGCGGGTGGGAGGACTCGCGATCGACGTTCCGGACGACTTCGACGCGCGGTGCCGCGGGTTGCTCGAGTCCATCCCGCCCTTCCTCGAGGACGTCGACAAGCTCGTCAGCAACAACCGCATCGTCCGCAACCGCCTCTCCGGCACGGGGCTGGTGAGCCGCGATCAGGCCGTGGCGTGGGGCCTGACCGGGCCGATGCTGCGCGCCTCGGGCGTGCCGTACGACGTCCGCCGCGCGCGCCCCTACGACTTCTACGACAAGTTCGACTGGGACGTTCCGATCGCTCAGGACGGCGACAACTTCGCCCGCTACCTCGTCCGCATGGAGGAAATGCGCCAGTCCCTGAAGATCATCCGGCAGGCGCTGGACATCCTGCCGAAGTCGGGACCCGTGAACTCCGACGACTGGCACGTCGTGCTTCCTCCGAAGGACGCCGTCTACCACGACATGGAATCGCTGATCTATCACTTCAAGCTCGTCATGGAGGGCATCCGCGTTCCGCCCGGCGAGCGCTACGAATGGATCGAGGGGGGGACCGGCGAGCTCGGTTTCTACGCCGTGTCCGACGGCCGGGGCGGTCCGTACCGGCTCAAGGTGCGGCCGCCGTGCTTTCCCAACATGGCCGCGTTCGAGAAGATCGTCGTCGGCGGGACGGTGTCGGATGCCGTGGCCACGCTGGGGACGCTCAACATCATCGCGGGGGAGCTCGACCGGTGAGCGGCGTCGTCGACGTTTCCCGGAAGTACCCCGACAAGCTGACGATCCTGCAGCGTCTCTACATCCCGGAGATTCTCCGGGGAATGGCCGTCACGCTCCGGCACCTGGTCCGCAACCTGACGAACTACAAGGGCCTGCCGACGATCCAGTACCCCGAGCAGAAACGCAACTACTCTGGCCGTTTCCGCGGCAAGCACATCCTGAAGACGCGGGACGACGGCTCTCTGAAGTGCGTGGCCTGTTACATGTGCCAGCAGGCCTGCCCGGCGGAGTGCATCACGATCGTCGCGGGGGAGCACCCGAAGATCGCCTACGAGAAGTATCCCGTCGTCTTCGACATCGACATGATGCGCTGCGTCTTCTGCGGCTTCTGCGTCGACGCCTGCCCGAAAGACGCCATCTGGATGACGCGGAACTACGAGATGGCGTTCTTCACGCGCGAAGATGCGATCTTCTCCATCGACCGTCTGCGCGAGACACCCGAAGAGATCCTCCAGCACGGCTACGGCTACCGGCCGTACTACCCGGGCGATGGCACGAATCCGCCCTCCGACGCCTCGCGCCTCCCCGTCGTGCCGGGCGGGGGGAGAGGCCGCGACTGCGCGCCGAAGGCGTTTCGCTGCCCGACCGCGATCCGGGCCCCGGGCCGCTGAACGCTCCGTCCCAGGCGCAGCGACCATTCTCCGCGTAGGGACCCGCCGCGTGCCGGACAGCGACACGATGGCATGAAGTCGGAGTACCGCGAACTCTTCGACGCACGAGGCGCCCACTACAATCTGGCGAATCGGCGTTTCCCGCAAGCGCGGGCCGAGGAAGCCCGCGCGCTGCTCGACCACCTGCGGTTGTCACCCGGGGCAACCTGGCTCGATCTGGGAGCCGGAGGAGGATTTCTCGCCGAGTGCGCGAGCAAGCAGGGACACGCCGGGCTCGCCGTGGGGTGCGATGAGTCGATGGCGTTTCTCGCCGGAGCTTTGGCGTATGCGTTGCGGACGATCGCGTCGTTTCGAGCTCTGCCGTATCCCGACGGCGCCTTCGCGGCAGCGGCCTCTCTGGCGGCGCTGCACCACGCCGAGGATCCGGAACGCGTCCTGTCGGAGATGCTGCGCGTGACTTCGCCGGGAGGGCGCGTCGCGGTCGGAGACGTCGCGGCAGAATCCTCCGCGGCCCGTTTTCTGAACGGGTTCCTGGATGGCCACACGACGACCGGACACGCGGGGAGGTTCTACGACGCCGAAGTGTGGACGGGGATGCTCGCGCGTAGCGGCGGACGCGGCATTCGCGCGGAAACGGTGCAGCTGAACTGGAGGTTCGGTCGTTTCGAAGACGCGCGGGTGTTCAGCCGTGAGCTCTTCGGTCTCGTCCCGGAGACGACGGACTCCGCGCTCGACGACGCCCTGGCCGAGCTCGGGCTGTCCGAGGATGCCGGCCGCTGGCGTCTGCCGTGGAAGATGGTGTTCGCTTCGGCCGAGCGAGGCTGAGATGCGGCGGCTTCTCGCGCGCGCCGCCGCGTCCGTCGTATCGCGATGGACCGCATCGGGGAAGCGCGACCGGGTGACGGCGCTGACCGGGATCCCGGCGTCCGACTGGCTGCAGATCGCACAGGCTTTTCCGGAACTGCCGCCGAATCCCGGTCCGCACGCGGCACAGCGCCGGCAGAAGCTCCACCGGCTCGCGTCGCGCGCCCTGGCGACGGGGCGGTGGAAAACACGTTTGGAGGGAGAGCCTCCGGGTCCCGAGCCCGCGATGTACGTGTCGGCGCACGTCGGCGCCCTCCAGGCGCTGCGCTATGCGCTCCGCGCACGCGGCGTTCCGGCGGCCTCCGTCATCGGCCGATTCAACCTCGATCGTACGATCCCGGCACGCACGGACCCCATTTTCGACCGCCGCTTCCCCGTGGATTTTCCGCACGCTCTGCCGTCGACGCACCCGCACCGCCTGCGAAACGCGTTGAAGCGCGGGAGCCTGATAGTGGCAGCCGACATGCCGGAACGGGAGTCGCGGCCGGCCGCGATCCTCGGCGGCAGAGTCTCGCTCGATCTCCGGCCCTTCCGGCTGGCGCGGGCGGCCCGCGTCCGGTGCCGCGCGGCGTTTCTGACACAGCCGGACGAGGGCTGGACGCTCACGATCTCGGCGCCGCTTCCTCCCGGAGACGACGACGCGGTCGACGCCTTCGGACGCGTCTTCGCCGCCGTCGCGTCGCGCGCTCCCCTCGACCTGGACGGGATGGTCTATCGCGCGATCGCGGAGGGCGCGCGTTGAGTCTTCTCGAGGCCCTGCGCGAAAGCACACGCCGCGGATCGGACCGTGCCGCGCTGTCGGCGGGACGGCGGACGTTGACCTACGGCGAGCTCCTCGACGGGCTCGGCCGTCGGGCCGATACCCTCGGAGACGGTCCGATCGCGTTGGACGGAAACGACCCCATCGCTTTTGTCGAAGGCTTCTTCGCGGCGCGCCTGAGGAAGCTGCCGGTGATTGCCCATCCGGGCTCGACTCCCGAGGCCCTGCGCGCGGCGCGCGAGGCGGAAGTGCGCTCACGGCCGTGGCCGACCGGAGCCGCGGGCGTTTTTTTCTCGTCGGGCAGCGTCGGCCCGGCCCGCGCCGTCCCGCTCTCGGAGGAGAACCTTCTCGCTGCGGCGCTCGCGTTCGACTCCTGGGGTGAGGTGAACCGGGACGACTGCATCGCCGTCGGCGCATCGCCGGCGCAGGTCTTCGGCTTGATTCGCGGCGCGTTGAACGCCCTTTTCACCGGGGCGGAGGCCTCTTTCTTCGTTCCTCGCAGGGATCCGCTGGCCGAGGCCGCGGCCCTCGCCGCCTCGGTCGTGGTGCTTCCGTCGGCTCTGGCTTCGCTCGCGGCCCATCACGCGTCGCGTCCGCCGGTGCGGGCTCTGCGCTGCGGCGGCGGCGCGGTGTCCGAAAACGTCGCCCGCGCGATCGAGGATCGGCGAGGCGTGCCCGTGCGTTCGGGCTACGGGCTGACCGAGTCGGCCGGGCTCGGCTCGAGACAGCGGGGCGACCGGCCCCGCCGGCCCGGTTCGTGCGGCCCTCCGGCGCCCGGTATGCGCGTCGCGATCGTGGGGGACGACGGGGAGGATCGCGTCGCGGGCGAGGCCGGCGAGATTCGCCTCCAGGGGCCGGCCGTCTTCACGGGTTATCTCTCGGAAGCCGATGCGTCCCCCTTCGACGGGAATGGAAGGCTCAAGACCGGAGACGTCGGCGCCATCGACGAGGCGGGAGAGCTCTGCGTGCGCGGCCGGATGGCGTTTTCGCTGTCGTCGGGCGGGCGGGTGCTTTGCGCCGAAGAGGTCGAGGCTGCCATCGCCGAGCATCCGGGAGTCGCCGAGGTCGCGGCCGCGCCGTTTGAGCGCGCGTTCGGCGTCCTCGTCGTGACCGAGGATCCCTCGGCTGCGTTGCTGTCTCACATCCGGGCGCACGTCGAGCGGCGGCTGCCCGCGTTCGCGAGGCCGCGCCGCATCGTGCGGGTGGAGGACCTGCCGAGGACGAGCGCGGGGAAGATCGATCGAGCCGAGGCGTCCCGCCGCCTGGGGGAGCGCTCCTAGGTCATCGATCCGTCAGGGCGTCGGAGGATGGCCGTCGGTGCGATGCACCGACTCGACGGTGTTCTTGATCTCGTCGTCGGAGAGCCCCTTCTCCTTCAGGTCGGCTGCCAGTCGCGCCTCGGAGAGGCAGATGCCGCAGCCGGCGGCGTGCGTGCTCACGAAGCAGGTCAGCAGGGTCTTGTGCTGGAACATCGGACTCTCGGCGCACTCGCAGAAGCAGTGGAGGCGGTCCAGAGTGGCGGGATACTTGCGCGCGATCTCGTAGCCCTTCTTGACCTCGGCGTCGTAGCCCTTCGCGAACTTTGCGGGGTCGAGCGTCTGGCGGCGCTCCTTGCATTTCGTGCAGGAGTTCGCGGGCTCCGGAGTCGGCTTGGGTTTGGGCGTCGAACCGAGCAGTGGAAACGCCAGGATCAGGACCAGGCTGGAAGCCATCGCTTTCGAGCGCATGTCCCTTCAACCGCGATGCGGAACCTCTTGTTCCCGACCTGAGACCTGAACTTGTTCCCGACCTGAGACCGGAACCGCCGTCATCCCGAGCGGAGCGAGGGATCCCGCGAGTTAGAGACCCCCGGCGATCGAGTACGGGATGAACGTCACGCTTCGCGCGACGTTGCCTACTGCCGGGGGTCTGCCGTTGGTGGTCGGCTGTCTCGGCGCTACGCGCCTCGGGATGACCCGGCCGAAGTGCTACGCACGCGGCCGGGTCACTTCAGGCTCTCCATGATCTCGTCGAGCGCCTGCCGGCCGGGGCGCAGGTGCGCCTCGGGGACCTTGACGATCGGATCGCTGCCGACGCCGGAGAGCGACAGAAAGTCCTTCTTTGCGGGCTCGACGTAAATCAGCCCCGTCAGGAACTCCTGTTTCTCCTGGGAATCCTGGAGAAGGCTCATGGCCTGCCGTTTGTCGGTGGCGTCGTAGTCGGCGCGGAGCTTCTTCAGGCGGATGTGCGACCCGTCGTGGAGCGTGACGTCCTGCGTCGTGCCGGGATCGTAATCCACCGAGATCTCCTCGTAGTAGGGGATGAATCCGATCTCGTGGATCGGGATCTCGTGGTCCTTGGCCCACTTGTACGACTTGGTCGATGTGTCGTGATTGTTGAAGGTCACGCACGGCGAGATGACGTCCAGAAGCGCCGTGCCGCGGTGCGCGAGCGCTCCCTTGAGCAATCCGACGAGCTGCTTCATGTCGCCGGAGAAAGAGCGCGCGACGTAGCCGCAGCCGAGTTCGATGGCCATGGCGCAGAGGTCGATGGCCGGCAGGTCGTTGACGACGCCGGTCTTGAGCCGGGAGCCGGCGTCCGCGGTCGCCGAGAATTGGCCCTTGGTCAGGCCGTAAACGCCGTTGTTCTCGACGATGTAGACCATCGGGACGTTGCGGCGGAGCAGGTGCACGAACTGGCCCGCGCCGATCGACGCCGTGTCGCCGTCTCCGGAGACGCCGATCGAGACGAGCTCGGGATTGACCATGGCGGCGCCCGTCGCGACGGCCGGCATGCGGCCGTGCACGGCGTTGAAGCCGTGGCCGCGGTCCGCGAAGTACGCCGTGGTCTTCGAGGAGCAGCCGATTCCCGACATCTTCGCGACCTTGTACGGCGGAATCGACATCTCGTAGAGCGCCTGCGTGATCTGGCGCGTGATGACGTCGTGGCCGCAGCCCACGCAGAGGGTGGACTTCAGGCCGCCGTATTCCTTGACGGTCAGCCCGGCGCGATTGGTCGGCGGCGTTTTGGGGTCGGTCGTGCTCGTCGCGGAGGACATTACTTCTTCTCCCCGGCTTCGACTCCCTCGACGACCGTTTCGGCGTCGAGCGGGAAGCCGTCATAGTGGCGGATCGAGGAAAGCTTCTGCGCGTCGGGTCCGACTTCCAGCCGCAGAAGGTCGAACATCTGGCCGTCGCGGTTCTGGTCGACGACGTACACGCGGTCGTGCGCGGCGATGAAGGCGCCGGACTCCGGCGTCAACGGCAGGGCCCGCAGCCGCAGGTAGTCGGTCTTGACCCCCTTGCGGGCGAGCAGCACGCGCGCCTCCGCGACCGCGAAGTCCGAGGAGCCGTAGGCGATGATGCCGACGCGCGCACCCGTTCCGTCCGAGACGACGGGTTTGGGAACGTAGCTCCGGGCCGTCTCGAACTTCCGGGCGAGACGGTCCATGTTGTTCTTGTAGTCGTCGCCGCGCTCCGTGTAGGTGGCGCGGTCGGTGTGGCCGGAGCCCCGGGTGAAGTAGGCGGCCGAGGGGACATCGACGAAACCCGGCAGCGTGCGGTACGGGATGCCGTCGCCGTCGACGTCGCGGTATCGGGCGAACTCCTTGAACTTCGCGACGTGGGCCTCGAGCTCTTCCTTCGTGCGCAGCACCTTGCCCCGATCGAGACTCTTCTCGGGGTAGGGAAAGGGATCCGCCATCCAGTTGTTCATCCCGAGGTCGAGATCGGTCATCAGGAACACCGGAGTCTGGAAGCGCTCGGCCAGATCGAAGGCGTCCATCGCCATCGAGTAGCACTCCTCGACCGAGCCCGGGAGAAGCAGGATGTGCCGCGCGTCGCCGTGCGACAGGTTGTACGTGGACGTAATGTCGCCCTGCATCGTCCGCGTGGGAAGGCCCGTCGACGGACCCACGCGCTGGACGTCGACGATCACCGCCGGCACCTCGGCGTAGTAACCCAGGCCCGTGAACTCCGACATCAGCGAGATGCCCGGGCCCGACGTCGTCGTCATGGCGCGCGCGCCCGCCCAGCCGGCGCCGAGCACCATTCCCAGGGCCGCGAGCTCGTCCTCGGCCTGCACGATCGCGACGGTGGGTTTGCCGGTCTCCGGATCGAGTCGGTAGCGGCCGGCGTAGTCGATGAGCGATTCGGCGAGCGAGGAGGACGGCGTGATCGGATACCACGAAAGGAACTGGACGCCCGCCATCATGCAGCCGATCGCGGCCGCCGCGTTGCCCTCGATGATGATCTTGCCGGCCGTGGCGTTCATGCGCTCGAGCCGGAAGGGATCCCGCTTCGTCAGGTTCTTCTCGGCCCACTCGAGGCCCCCGCGAATCGCGTTCATGTTGATTTCGACGGCGGCGGCTTTGCTCTTGAACTGCTTGCCCACGGCCTTCTCGACCTCGGCCATGTCGAGGCCGAGCAGCCACGCCGCCACGCCGACGTAGATCATGTTGATCGCCAGGCGGCGCAGCTTCCCGTCGTGGACCAGCTCCAGGACCAGCTTCTGGAAGGGAACGGGGTAGAAGAAGACATCGTCGCGAAGGCCGCCGAGCTTGAGGCTCTCCTCGTAGATCACCGCCGCTCCCGGCGCGACCGTCCGGACGTCCTCGTGGGCCGTCTCGGGATTCATGCAGATCAGGAGTCCGATGTCGCGGCGGCGGGCGATGAAGCCCTCACGGGAGGCCCGGATCGTGAACCAGGTCGGCAGCCCCTGAATGTTGGACGGGAAGAGGTTCTTTCCCGAGACGGGAATGCCCATCTGGAAAATCGTCCGCATCAGGATGTTGTTCGAAGACTGGCTGCCGGATCCGTTCGCCGTGGCGACGTGAATCGAGAATTCGTTGATCACCGGGGGGCGGCCCGGGGTTTCCGGGCGTTTCTCTTCGAGGACGGCAGTGGACATGCGTCTCCTAAGATTTTCGACGGCGGACTTTTCGCCCGCAGGGCCCCCGATGATACCAAAGGAGATACGGACGATCGGTGCGGTTGCGAAGGTGGTTAGAATGCGCGCCCGGAGGTTTCGCCCATGCGTACTGCCCGTCTCGCCGCCGTCGCCGCCCTCGCTCTTGCCGGGCTCAACTCCGCGACCGAGGGGCAGCGGCCCATCCGATTCGAGGAGCTCGCGAAGATCCGGAGGCTCGGATCTTTCAGTGTCTCGCCCGACGGCCGGCAGATTGCCTACACGGTCTCGACTCCCGACGTCGCCGCCAACACGTCGCGTTCGAGCATCTGGATCGTTCCGGCTTCCGGAGGCGAGCCCCGCCGCCTGACCTCCGGAGACAGGAAGGACTTCGATCCCCGCTTCTCGCCGGACGGCCGGACTCTGGCGTTTCTCTCCGACCGCGACGGAGACCCGCAGATCTGGAAACTCGATCTTTCCGGCGGCGATCCCGTCAAGGCGACGACGTTTCCGACCGGGGTCAACGCTTTCACGTGGTCTCCGGACGGCAAGTGGTTCCTGATCTCGTCGGACGTCTTTCCCGATTGCGCGGATACCGCGTGCCTCGCGAAGACCCTCGAGTCGCGCAGCCAGGCGAAGGTGAAGGGCAGGATCGTCGAGCGGCTCCTGTTCCGCCACTGGGACAGCTGGAAGGACGGGACGCGCTCGCACATCTGGAAGCTCCCGGCGAGCGGCGGCGGGAGCGCGGTGGACCTGACTCCCGGCGACCACGACGCGCCGCCCTTCGCCGTCGGCGGCGGGACCGACTGGGACGTCTCGCCCGACTCGACCGAGTTGGTCTACGCCTCGAATCCGGACAAGGACGAGGCGCTCTCGACCAACGCGGATCTCTTCGCGGTGCCTCTGGCGGGAGGCTCGCCGGCGAAGAACCGGACGGCATCCAATCCGGCCTTCGACGGATCTCCGCGCTATTCGCCCGACGGAAAGTGGATCGCGTACCGCGCGCAGAAGCGGCCGGGCTTCGAGGCCGACCGGTATCGCCTCATGATCCTGGACCGCGCGACCGGCCAGATCCGGGGGCTGACCGATGACTTCGACTTCTGGGTCGAGGCATTCCGCTGGGCGCCGGATTCGCAGTCTCTGGTCTTCACTTCGGAGGTGCGCGGCCGCGACACGATGTACCGTGTGCCGGTCGGCGGCGGCGTTCCCGTGCCGCTCTGGACCGGAGGCCATGTCGCGGATCTCGAGGTCGCGGCGGGCCGCGTCCTTTACGAAGCCAGCACCCTGACGCGCGCCAACGAGCTCGGTAGCGTCGGACTCGACGGCAAGACGCCGGGCTGGCTGACACACACCAACGACGCGCTCTTCCGCGAGCTCGCGCCGGGGGAGGTCTCGGAGCGCTTCACCGACTCCTCGGACGGCAAGAAGCTCCAGGCGTGGGTCGTCAAGCCTCCCTTCTTCGACCCGGCGAAGAAGTACCCCGCCGTCTTCTTCATCCACGGGGGGCCGCAGGGCGCCTGGAACGACGCGTGGTCCTACCGCTGGAATCCGCAGGTCTGGGCGGCCTACGGCTACGTCGTCTACGCGGCCAATCCGCGCGGCTCGACCGGCTTCGGTCAGGAGTTTCTCGACGCGATCAGCGGCGATTGGGGAGGCCAGGTCTACGACGACCTGATGCGCCAGGCCGACGATCTCGAGTCGCTTCCCTACGTCGACAAGACGAAGATCGCCGCCGCGGGCGCCTCCTACGGCGGCTACATGGTCAACTGGATCGCCGGACACACGCCCCGTTTCGCGGCGCTGGTCTCGCACGACGGCACGTTCGACCTGGCTTCGGCCAACCTCGAGACCGAGGAGCTCTGGTTTCCGAAGTGGGAGTTCAAGGGTTGGCCCTGGACGTCGGACCTCTATCGGACGTGGAACCCGATGGGCTCGGCGGGCAACTTCAAGACGCCGATGCTCGTGATCACCAGCGAGAGGGACTACCGCGTCCCGTTCGGCCAGGGTCTGCAGCTCTTCACCGCGCTCCAGGTCCAGAACGTGCCCTCGAGGCTGTTGATGTTTCCGGACGAGGGCCACTGGGTCCTCAAGCCCGGCAACTCCTGCCTCTGGCACAACACGGTGATGGACTGGTTGCACCGGTACCTGGGAGGCGCGGAGGCGGATCCCGCCGGGCTCGCCCTGGCCTACAGCGTCACGAAGTAGCCGGGACCGCGCCCCGCTCACGCCGCTCAGCCTGGCGGAGGGGTGGGCCCTTTCTTTCGCGGCCGTCGTGCGCGCTCGCGGAACGCGTCGCCGGCGCGAAGCGCACGATCCGTAAGTGAGCCCGGCCGCACGCGCATGGCCGCGCGGTCGACGTCGCCGATCGTCCCCTCCAACCGAAGGTCGAGACCCGCGGACTTCGAAAGGCCGAGCTTCTGGCTGGCGTAGACGCTGCGATGCCCGACGATCAGGAAGGCCGTCGCGGCGCACAGCGCCGCGTAGACGCCGACGGTTCCGGGGAGAAGCTCCATCCCCATGACGGCGGCGGCGATCGGCGTGTTGGCCGCGGCCGCGAGAACGGCGACGAATCCGAACGCCGCGAAGGCCCCGACGGGCAGACCCAACAGCTTTGCGAGCGCCGCTCCTCCGGTTGTTCCGATGAAGAAGATCGGTGTCACGATTCCCCCGCTGCCGCCCGTCTCGAGGGTCACGGCGGTCGCCGCGATTTTCCCGACGAAGGCGAAGACCCCGAATGCGATCACGCCGGTCAGCGCCTCGCCGATCGTGGAGGTGCCGAGGCCGGCGTAGCGCTCTCCCGCGACCGCGTAGAAGAGCGCGAGAACGACGCCGCCGCCCGCTGCGACGCGGTATGGATGCGCCGAGAACCGGCGGACCGCCTTCTCCACCCCTCGCATCGTCTCGATGAGCAGAAGGGCCATCAACCCGAAGGCCGCTCCGAAGAGCAGCGACAGGCCGACGAGGGTGGTCTGGCCGAGCGCGCCGAGACTCTCGTGGAGCGCCGGAACGGGAGGGGGCACGCCGCAGACCAGGTGCGCGACGATCCCCGCGATGAGACAGGGAAAGAGCACCGGGTATTCGATGCGCCCGAGGTACAGGACTTCGATGCCGAACAACGCGCCGGATACGGGCGTGCCGAAAACCGCCGCGAAGCCTCCGCCGATTCCGCAGATGACCAGGCGCCGGCGGTCTTCGTCGTTGAGTCGAAGGCGGTCGGCGAAGAAGCTCGTGATGGCGGCGCCGATCTGGGCGCACGGCCCTTCCTTCCCGACGGATCCCCCGAAGGCGAGCGTGATCACGGTCGCGAGGAGCTTGATCGGCGCGACCTTCCAATCGATTTGTCCGGATCGGGTGTGGACGGCGGCGATCACCGCTTCCGTGCCGTGTCCTTCCGCGTCCGGAGCGAACCGTCGAACGAGCCAAACGGCGGCCGGCAGCGCGAGCGGGAGAAGGGCATAGGAGCGCAGCGGCCCGAGATTCCATCGGCCGACGGCTGCACCTGCGGCCGCGAGCACCCAGAGGAATCCCCGCGTTCCGAGCCCGACGAAGACGCCCGCGGCGGCGCCGAGAAGAGCCCACTTCGACGTGCTGATCAGGAGCGCGGTGTGCTCGGCATACCAGCGTCCTTCGTCGGCCAGGTGGGGAGGAGCCGCGGCCGGACTCTCCGGCGGGAGATCGGCGTTCATCGACGTCCGTCTCCGGGCGGTCTTCGATGCGGAATTGCGGTGTTCACGACGCGGGGACGCGAAACAGGGCCGCCGCGAGCTTTTCGAACTCCGGAGAGTGGACGCGCACCAGCCGGCGCAGGACTGCGGCGCCTTTCGGGGTCAGGAAGATCCGCACCCGGCGCCGGTCGTGCTTGTCCTTCCGGCGCGTCACGAGCCCTCCCTCCTCCGATCGGTCCACGAGGCCCACGGCGCTCTGGTGCTCGATCTGGAGCTGCTCGGCCAGCTCCCCGATCGTGGGGGGGTGGCCGTTGAACCCTCGGACGAAGAGAAGGAGCTGGTACTGGTTGGGCGAGATCCCGGCCTCCCGCGCGGCCGCCTCCGAAAAGTGAAGGAAGCGGCGAAGGGAGTAGCGGAACTGCGCCAGGCGGCGGTAGTCGACGGCGGTCGGGACGGCCATGCGCAGACGCGAATATATCGTAGTACGATACTCCTGTCCACGGAGGCGTCGACCCATGAGGCCAAGACCGGCCGTTCCGGAATCGGAGAGGCCGGTTCCCCGCGTTCTGATGATCGGCTGGGAGTTCCCGCCCCTCTTCGCGGGCGGCCTCGGGGTTGCGTGCGAGGGGCTGGTTCGGGGCCTCCGGTCCTTGGGCTGCGGGATCTCGCTGGTGCTCCCGCAGCGGTCTCCCGGACCCCAAGCGGCGTCCGGGGTCGTCGTCCCGCTGGATGACCTCACCTTCCGGATTCTTCCCGTCGAGACTTGCCTCCAAGCCTACCCATCGGGAGCCGCCGATCTCTACGGGTCCGATACGCCCGCCGAGGTCCTGCGCTTCGCACGCCGCGTCCGCGCCGCGAGCCTGCGCGAGGAGTTCGACGTGATTCACGCCCACGACTGGATGACGTTCCCGGCGGCGCTCGCGCTCCACCTTTCCTCGGGCCGGCCCTGGATCGCGCACGTGCACGCGACGGAGTTCGCCCGGAGCGCGGGCGACGGCAGCGAGTTCGTGCGCACCGTCGAACGGGAGGGGACTCGCCGCGCGGACCGGGTCATCTGCGTTTCTCGCCGGACGGCCGCGAACGTCCACCGCCTCTACGGCGTACCCGAGCGGAAGATCCGCGTCGTCCACAACGCCATCGACCCGCCGGGGCCCGCGGACGAGCGCGTCTTTCCGAGCGACCGGCCGATGGTCCTTTTCGTCGGCCGCCTGACGCGGCAGAAGGCGCCGGCGTGCTTCCTCGAGGCGGCTCGGCGGGTCCTCGCCGAGAGGCCCGAAACGCAGTTCGTGGTCGTCGGCAGCGGCGACCGCAGGGAATTCCTCGAGACACGCGCGGCGCAGCTGGGAATTGCCGACCGCGTGTCCTTCACCGGGTTTCTGCCCCGGGCCCGGCTGACCGAGCTCTACCGCCGCGCCAGTGTCTTCGCGCTTCCTTCGGTCGAAGAGCCGTTCGGCCTGGCGGTGCTGGAGGCGGCGCAGCGCCACGTTCCGGCGATCGTCTCTCGCAACGCCGGCGTGACGGAAGTCGTTCGGAGCGTCGTCACGATCGATCCGGGGGACGCCGACGGCCTGGCGCGCCGGATCGTGTATCTCCTGGATTCCCCGGTGACGCGCTGGCTCCTGGCGCGCCACGCGGCCGAGGAAGTGCGCACGCTGAGCTGGAGGCGGGCGGCCGGACGCTGTCTGGACGTCTACCGCGAGCTCGGTTGATCCGGTGGTCCGCGGCCAGCGCGGCAACGTCCAACTTCGTCGTAGTTTAGCCCAGCGCTCCGGGAATAGACTTTTGCCAATGTCGCCGATGCGGGTGGTTTCCCTCTGCCCGTCTATCACCGAGACGATCGTCGCGATCGGGGGCTTCAAGTCGCTCGCGGGCATCACGCGATACTGCACGCGGCCCAACGGGATGCTCTGGGGAGTGCCGCGCGTGGGCGGCACGAAGAGCCCGGACCTTCCGCGCATCCTGGATCTGAAGCCCGACCTCGTGCTGGCCAATGCCGAGGAAAACCGCCGCGAGGACGTCGAGGCACTGCGGGCCGAAGGGATCGAGGTGGATGTGACGCTGCCGAAAAGGGTGGACGAGGTCCCGCCCGCGATCCGGCAGTGGGGCGAGAAGCTCGGAACCGCCGACGAGGCCGAAGGGCTCGCCTTTCGCATCGAGAAGGGGATCGCCGAGATTCGGAGCCTTCCACCGCCGGTTCCGTTTCGCTACGCGTACTGGATCTGGAAGGATCCGTGGATGACCGTCTCCGACGACACCTACGTCGCCGATCTGATCGGCCTGGCCGGGGGCGAGAACGTCTACGGCCCCTCGCGCGAGCGCTATCCGACGACGACCCCGGGGGAGGCGCTGGCGCGCAATCCCTCGCTGCACCTGTTTCCGAGCGAGCCCTTTCCGTTCTCGGCGGAACGACACGACGCGATGGCCGCACAGGTTTTCGGCCCGGGAAGCCGCCGCCTCTTCGTCAACGGCGACGACTACTGCTGGCACGGAGTGCGGACCCTCGAAGGGCTCAAAGCCATTCGCAGCCTAATGAAATTAGTCAATTAGACTAAATCGCCTAATACTATTAGTCTCATTTCCGCTGGAGGCTCATGATGCTGGGACTCGTATCGCTCTGGATCGCGGCCGTCGCCGGTCCCGCCGCCCCGAACCCTCCCGCAGAGACCGTGACCGTGATCCACGCCGGCACGCTGATCGAGGGGACCTCCGCAGCGCCCCGACGCGACCAGGCGATCGTCATCCGCGGCAACCGCATCGCGACGGTCGGTCCCTGGTCGCCGGCGTCGGTTCCCGCGGGCGCGACCGTGGTGGATCTGTCGGCCGCGACGGTGCTTCCCGGGATGGTCGATGCGCACACGCACGTGATGCTCGACCCGAAGGAAGACAGCTACGACATGCAGATCCTGAAGGAGTCGACTGCATTTCGCGCCGCCCGCGCGACGGCGCTCGTTGGCCGCCTGCTCGAGCAGGGCTTCACCACGATCCGGGACGTCGAGACCGAGGGCGCCGGCTATGCCGACGTCGGCGTGAAACAGGCGATCGAGAAGGGTTACGTCACGGGCCCGCGAATGCTGGTCTGCACCCGCGCGATCTCCTCGACCGGAGGCTACGCCCTCGACGGCTACTCTCCGGACCACCACCTGCCGACGGGCGCGCAGCTCGTCGACGGTCCGGTCGAGGCGCGCAAGGCGGCGCGCGAGCAGCTCGCCAACGGCGCCGACTGGATCAAGGTCTACGCCAACCACCGCTCGTGGGTCGACGCGAAGGGAAACCTCGTCTCGCAGCCGACGCTCACGCTCGAGGAGATTCAGGCGATCGTGGACGAGGCCCACGGCCAGGGCAGAAAGGTCGCCTGCCACGCCTACAACGGAATCGGGATGCGGCGAGCGCTGGACGGACGGTGCGACTCGATCGAGCACGGCCTCGACCTGACGGACGACGACGTCGCCCAGATGGTCCGCCAGGGCACGTGGCTGTGCCCGACGATGATGCCGTACTACTACGAGCAGGAGCCGGAAGGCACGCCGGGCGGAATCCGCGACCGCAAACGCGTCGAGGTGCATGCGCCGTCGCTCAAAAAAGCGTACAAGGCCGGAGTGAAGATCGTGTTCGGCACCGACGCCGGAAGCTTTTCCTGGTCCGAGCCGCTGGCCCGGGAGTTCGTTCTGATGGTCGAGGCGGGAATGACGCCGATGGCGGCGATCCAGGCGGCGACATCCCGCGCGGCCGAGATGCTCGGCATGACGGGTCAGATCGGCGTCATCGCTCCCGGCGCATACGCCGACGTCGTCGCCGTGCAGGGCGACCCGCTGGCCGACGTGAAAGCCCTCGGACAGGTGTCCTTCGTGATGAAGGACGGGAAGGCGTACCGCGCAGCGGCGAAGTGAAGCGCGCCGCTCGAGCGCGGGCTAGTTCCCCCGGTTCAGCAGGTCCAGAAACTCTTCGCGCACGGACTGCGTGTTGAAGATCCCCCGGATGGCCGACGTCACGGTCAGCGCTCCCGGCTTCTTGACGCCTCGCATCTCGACGCACAGATGCCGGGCTTCGACGACCACCATGACTCCCTGGGGGTTGAGCTTGGCGGCCATGAAGCTCGCGATCTGCTCGGTCAGCCGTTCCTGCAGCTGGGGCCGCCGCGCGTAGAACTCGACGATCCGGGCCATCTTGGAGAGGCCTACGATCGACTGGTTCGGAATGTACGCGACGTGGGCGTGACCGTAGAACGGGACGAAGTGATGGGAGCAGAGCGAGTAGAACGGGATGTCCTTCTCCATGACCATCGAGGTGTAGCGCTCCTCGTTGGGGAAGAAGGTGACCTTGGGCTCGGCGCCCTCGCTCAACCCCTCGAAGAGCTCGAGGTACATCTTGGCGATGCGCTCGGGCGTCTCGACGAGGTTGGGATCGGAGAGGTCGAGCCCCAGCAGCTCGATGATCTCGCGGAAACGTTCCGCGATCTCGCGGATCTTGTCCGTATCGGCGAGCGTCGGGACGGTGACTTTCTCGCTCAAGAGCTCGTGCTCCTCAGGCGGCCCGGGCCTTCTCGAGAAGCTTCGCGATGTCCCGGGCCACCGGGATCTCGCTCCCCACGATCTCCTTGATCTTGCCGTCCTTGCCGACGACGAAGGCGGTGCGCGCCGAGATTCCTTTGTCCGGGAGGTAGACGCCGTACTTCTCCGCGACGGCGCCCTTGGGCTGGAAGTCCGCGAGCAGGGGGTACGTGATGCCCTGCTGGGCCGCGAAGGCCTTGTGCGCCCAGATCGAGTCGACCGAGACGCCGAGCACCTCGACGTCGGGTCCGCCCTTGGCGGGGAGCATCTCTCCGCACTGCTTGGTCTCCACCGAGCACACCGGTGAGAAATCCAGGGGATAGAAGAGCAGGACGACGTTCTTCTTGCCCCGGTAATCCGAGAGCGTGACCTTTTCGCCCACGGTGGAGGGAAGCGTGAAGTCGGGGGCCATGTCGCCGGGTTTCAAAGCCATGTCGTAACTCCTTCTGATTGTCGATTGCGTCGCGGCGGCCCGGGCCTCCGCGGGCCGGGGATTCTATCCCGAGGCACGGTCGATCGACTCGGGTGGCGGGCCGCCCCGGCGGCGCTCGAGCCAAGCCACGAGCGCATCCGGCTCCAGCGTGTTGAGGACCGCTCCCGGGCCCGCCCATCCCTTGCGCGCCATGGCGAGGCCGTTGGGAACGTAGTCGAGCTCCCGCGTCGCGTGCGCGTCCGGGTCGATCGCGAGAGTGGCCCCGCGCTCGATCGCGACTCGCACGAGGCGCCAGTCCAGATCCATCCGGTGCGGCGAGGCGTTGACTTCGAGGGCGCAGCCGGACTCGGCCGCGGCCGCGATGACGGCCTCCATGTCGGCCGAGACACCGTCGCGTTCCAGCAGCAGGCGGCCGGTCGGGTGGCCCAGGATCGCGACACGCGGGTTGCGCACGGCGCGGATCAGACGCGCCGTCTGTTCGTCGCGGTTGAGCCCGAATCGCGTGTGCACCGATGCCACGACGAGGTCGAGCTCGGCGAGAAAATCGTCGCCGTAGTCGATCGAGCCGTCGGCCAGGATGTCGGCCTCGGTCCCGTGAAGGATCCGGATCTCCGGCATGCGCCGGCGAAGCGTCCGAATGGCTTCGCGCTGCGCGCGCATCCGATCGATCGTCAGCCCCCCGGCGTATCCGGCGGACTGGCTGTGGTCGGTGATGGCCACGCAGGCGTAGCCGTGGTCGCGCGCCGCGCGCACCATGGTCTCCAGGTCGTCGCGCCCGTCGGAGGCGTCGGTGTGCACGTGGAAGACGGCGCGGAGATCGCCGCGGGAGACGAGCGACGGCAGCCGGCGCTCGGCAGCCGCCTCGATCTCTCCGCCTCCCTCCCGAAGTTCCGGCTCGACGTACGCGAGGTCCAGCGCCTCATAAAGGTCCGCTTCGGACTCCGCCGCGCTTCGCCGTCCGCCGTCGCCGGCGAGGCCGCGCTCATCGAGCGTCCAGCCCCGCTTCTCCGCGACCGCCCGCAAACCGGCGGTGTGGCTCCGCGAGCCGGTGTCGAAGAGAAGCGCGGCCGCGAACTCCTCGGGCGCGGCGATGCGAAGGTTCGCGGACATGCCATCGAGGAAGCGGACGGACGGCGAGGGCGCGTCGGGGGAGATGACCTCTACGGCTTCCGGGAACGCGCGGAACGCCTCCGCGAGGTCGGCGGCGCGCCGCGAGGACGCCACGAGGTCCACGTTGCGGACGATCTCGCGCAGGCGCCGCAGGCTCCCCGTCACCGCGACCTCGAGAGCGAGCCCGGAATCGGACAGATACGCCGCCAGCTTCTCGGCGCGGCCCCGCGCCGACGCATGGAGGAAGAGGCCGGAGGATGCGCGGACGGTCCGGATCCCGCGCAGGTAGTGCTCGGCGCTCTTCTTGCCGAAGCCGGGAAGCTTCTCGAGCCGCCCTTCGAGGCAGGCCCGTTCGAGCGCGTCGAGCGAATCGACGCCGAGGGCGTGGTGGAGCTGCCGGAGCTTCCCGGCGCCCAGCCCGGGCACGCGCAGGCAGTCGGAGAGGCCCCGTGGAAAGCTCGCCCGAAGCTCGTCGTAGAGCGGCAGGCGGCCGGTCGTTGCGAGGGCCTCGAGATTGGAAAAGATCGTGTCTCCGATTCCCGGAAGCTGACGCAGGGTCCCCGTGCGCACCGCCTCCGCCAGATCTCCCGGGAAGGCCAGCAGAGCCTCGGCGGCGTTCTCGTAGGCGCGGATCTTGAAACGGTTCGCTCCCGAAAGCTCCAGCATCTGTGCGATCTCCGAGAGGACGCGCGCGGCTTCCTGGCGATCCATGCCGGACGCATCATCGCAAGAGTCGGGCCCGGAAACGGCGACGGGCTACACTCCCCGTCCATGAAGATCGACCTCCACAGCCATTCGACCGTTTCCGACGGCCTGGACTCGCCGGCCGCGCTGACCGAGCGGATGGCGGCGGCGGGGCTGACGGCCTTCGCCCTGACCGATCACGACACGCTGATGGGTCTTCCCGAGGCCCGGGTCGCGGCCGAGAGGCTCGGGATCGAGCTGATCTCCGGCGCCGAGATCTCGGCCGAATGGGGAGGTCAGGACGATATTCACATCCTCGCGCTCTTCGTGGACGAGACCAACGCGCGCTTCTTGAGCCAGCTCGCGAGCCGCCAGGACGAGCGCCGTACGCGCGGCGAGCGGATGGCCAGGAAGCTCGTCGAGCACGGCTATGCCCTCGACCTCGACGCGATCCGTGTCGACGTCGGAGACGGCGTCTGGGGAAGGCCGCACCTCGCCCGGGCTCTCATCCGGGCGGGCTACGCCGCCTCCAACGACGAGGCGTTCGACCGCTTCCTGGGGCGGGAGCATCCCTGGTACGTGGCCTACGAGAAGTGGAAGGCCGTGGAGGTCATCGCCGCGATCCGCGAAGCGGGCGGCGTCTCCTCGCTCGCGCACGCGGTCTGGTACCGCGACCAGGAGAAGCTCGTCGGGGCGCTCGCCGACGCGGGGCTCGACGCGATCGAAGTCTTCCATCCCGACCACGACGCCGAGCAGGAGCGCCGCTTCGGGGAGCTCGCGCGAGCGAAGAAACTCCTCGCGACCGCGGGCAGCGACTTCCACGGCGCGATCGAGGATCGCAAGCGTCCCGGCGGGGTCGTCGGCGACGCGGCGATGCTCGAAGGTCTGAAGGCGCGCCGGCCGAAGAAGTAGGTCTCAGGTCTCGAGTCTCCCTCAGGATGCACGGACATCATCTGTCCGGGCGATCGCGCTTCACTCGAACCTGCGGAAAAGTTCGCGATTGCGGAAAAGAAAAATTATTCGTCGTCCGCGTCGCAGCCGAGTCCGAGAAACCGCATGCGGAAATCGTGGAGCCGATTGACACCCGATGACGGCGGTACAAGAATCGCCGCCAACCTCCCGATGCTCGAAGTAGTCGCCGCGGAAAAAGGTCTGCCGCAGAACCTGGAAGCCGAGCGCTCCGTGCTCGGCGCGATTCTCCTCGATCCGGCTTCGCTCTCCTTCGTCGTGCCCGTGCTCGGGCAGGACGACTTCTTCCCGGATACGCACCGGCGCATCTACAAGGCGATGCTGGAGCTCTCCCAGCGTTCGGCCGAGATCGACATCCTCACGCTCAAGGAAGAGCTCGACCGCACGGGCTCGATCGAGAAGGTGGGCGGCGCCTCCTACCTGACGGCGCTGCTCGACGGCGTTCCGGACGTCGGAAACGTCGAGCACTACGCCCGCATCGTCAAGGAAAAGGCCACGCTGCGGCGGCTCATCCGGGCCGGCCAACGCATCGTCCGCGAAGGGCTTTCGGGAGAGAGGGACGCCGAGTCCCTCCTGGGCGAGGCCACCGGAGAGATCTTCGAGATCGCCGAGGGCGCCATCAAAGGCGGCTTCGCGCCCATCGGCGATGTCGTCCAGCACAACCTGGAGGTCATAGAGGACGCCCGGGGACGCCAGGGGATGCTCTCGGGCCTGGCCACGGGGTTCATGGAGCTCGACCGGATGACCTCCGGACTGCAGCAAACGGACCTGATCGTGATCGCCGCGCGGCCGTCGGTCGGGAAGACCTCTTTCGCACTGAACATCGCCCAGCACGTCTCGATCCGCGAGGGACGGTCGGTGGGATTCTTCTCCCTCGAGATGTCGCGCGAGCAGCTGGGCTTCCGTGTTCTCTGCTCGGAAGCCGACGTGGACGCCAAGAAGGTCCGGGACGGGTTTGCCTCCAAGGAGGCCATGCAGCGTCTGGTCCTGGCGCAATCGAAGATCCACGCGACGCAGTTCTACATCGACGACAGCGCGGCGTTGAACGTTCCCGAGATGAGGGCGAAGGCCCAGCGGCTGAAGCGGGAGAAGGGTCTCGACCTGCTCATGGTGGACTACATGCAGCTGATGGCCGGCCACGGGCGCTTTGACAACCGCACGCAGGAAGTCTCGATGATCTCCCGCGGCCTGAAGCTGCTGGCCAAGGAGCTGCGCGTGCCGATCGTCGCCCTGTCGCAGCTCTCGCGTCAGCCCGAGCAGCGAAAAGGAGAGCTCCGCAAGCCCCAGTTGGCCGATCTGCGCGACTCCGGCTCGATCGAGCAGGACGCCGACGTCGTCGTCTTCCTCTATCGCGAAGAGCTCTACGACAAGGAGACCGAGCGCAAGGGCATCGCCGACGTCATCATCGCCAAGCAGCGCAACGGCCCCACCGGCGACTTCCCGCTGGTCTTTCTGGGCGATCACATGACTTTCGCCAACTACGCGGGCGGCCCGGCGGCTCCCCCGAAGGACAACCCTTCTAGCGGTCGTCTCGAGATTCGCGTTTCGGGTAGCGTACGTCCCCGTGGACCTGAGACCTGAGACCCCGAACCTGCAACCACGCAGCGGCGCACGCGCGGTCATCGACCTCGATGCGATCGCGAGCAACTTTCATCTGCTGCGGGAGCGCGTGGGGTCCCGACGCGCCTTCTACGCGGTTCTCAAAGCGGATGCCTACGGGCACGGAGCGGCCCGGGTCGCGCGGCGACTGGAGCGCGAGGGCGCCGACCGCTTCGCCGTCGCGAGCACGGGCGAGGGAGTCGCGCTGCGCCGCGCGGGCGTCGCCGGGGAGATTCTCCTTCTCTCGCACGCGGAACCGGAGGACTTGGCCCGGCAGCGAGCCTACGGATTGACGCCGACGCTCTACGATCCGGACCAGGCCGACGCGCTCGCCCGCGAATCGCGCGCGTTCGGGGAACCGCTCGGGGTGCAGCTCGAGCTCGACACGGGCATGGGGCGCGCCGGCCTGCGACCCGAGCAGCTCGATCGGGTCGGGAGGATGCTGGCGGCGTCGCCCTGGCTCCGGGTGACGGGCACGTTCGCGAACCTCTCCTGCGCCGACGATCCGCGCCGAAAAGAGACCGCGCGGCAGATCGCCGGACTCGTGGAAGCCGCCGCGAAGCTGCGTGCGATGGGTGTCGAGCCCGGGCCGCTGCATGCGGCCAATTCGGCCGGCATCCTCGCGCATCCCGAGTCGTGGCTCGACGCGGTGCGGCCGGGTCTCGGGCTCTACGGCATCGATCCGGCGGAGGGTCTGTCGGGCGGCGGACTGTCGCCGGCCATGCGCGTCGAGACCCGCGTGATCGCCGTGCACGAGGTCGGCGCGGGCACGCCTCTGGGATACGGAGGGCGCTTCGTGACGCAGCGACAGACGACCGTGGCAGTGCTACCCATCGGCTATCATGACGGTTTTCGGCGGGGATTCTCCGGCAAGGTGGCCGTTCTGTTGCGGGGGAGGCGAGCACCCGTGGTGGGTTCCGTCAGCATGGATCTGACACTGGTGGACGCGACCGCGACGGGCGCCGCGCGCGGGGATCGCGCCGTGTGTCTGGGCGCCGACGGAGCGGAATCGGTGACGGCCTGGGAGCTGGCGCGCGCCCTCGACACGATTCCCTACGAGATCCTCTGCGGCTTCGGCGCCCGCGTGTCCCGCGTCTTCGTGGAGCGCACCGCCGAGTGACACGTTTCCTCGAAGTCTTGGGTCGCATGGTGCTTCGGTTCCTGGAGGAGCTGGGGCGCTTTTTCTCGACACTCGGCCGGATCTTCGCGTGGGCGCCGCGTCCCCCTTACGACGTCCCGGAGTGGTTCCGACAGATGCTCCGCGTGGGCGTCAATTCGGTGCCGGTCGTGTTCCTGACGACGCTCTTCACGGGGATGGTTCTTGCCCTCCAGACCTACAACGGCTTCGCCCGGTTCAACGCCCAGAGCCTCGTGGGCAGTGTCGTGGCGCTGTCCCTGATGCGCGAGCTCTCGCCGGTCCTGGCGGCGCTGATGGTCGACCGGGAGAGTCGGCAGCTCGATGGCGGCCGAGATCGGCAGCATGCGGGTGACCGAGCAGATCGACGCCCTCAAGGCCCTCGCCACCGAGCCCGTCCAGTACCTGATGGTGCCCCGCGTCCTCGCGGCGATCCTGATGCTGCCTCTGCTCGTCGTCTTCGGCGACGTGGTCGGCATGTTCGGCGGTTACTTCGTCGCGGTGCAGCTCCTGGGCTCGAACCCCATCACTTACTACGACGCTTCGTTCCAGTACGTGGACATGGAGGATTTCACCTCGGGCCTGATCAAGGCCGCCGTCTTCGGATTGATCTTCTCGGTCGTGGCGTGCACGCGCGGCTACTACACACGAAGGTGGCGCGGAGGGCGTCGGCCGTTCGACGACGCAGGCCGTCGTCGTGGGCAGCCTGGCGATCCTCCTGACCGACTTCTTCCTGACGAGGCTGCTGTTCTGAGCGGCGCGGGCAAGGCCGGGTCAGGCGGCACGCAACCCAAGCTGCGCGTCGAGGGCTTGCACAAGTCCTTCGGGAACAAGCCGCGTCCTCGACGGTATCGACCTCTCCGTCGCGCCCGGCGAGTCGCTGGTGATCGTCGGTCCGTCGGGCACGGGCAAGAGCGTCCTCCTCAAGCACCTGATCGGCCTCATCCAGCCCGACTCCGGAAAGGTCTACGTCGACGGGAAGGACCTGTGGGCTCTGAATTCCGTGGAGCAGAACGAGCTTCCGCAGGAAATTCGGCATGGCCTTCCAGGAGGGCGCGCTCTTCGACTCGATGAGCGTGTTCGACAACGTTGCGTTTCTGCTGCGGCGCTCGGGGCGCACGCCCTCCGACGTCCGGGCGCGGGTGGAGGAGTGCCTCGAGCTCGTCCAGCTGCCCGATATCGGCGACAAGCGGCCCGCGGAGCTCTCGGGAGGCATGCGCCGACGGGTCGGGCTTCGCGCGGGCGATCGCGCATCAGCCCGAGATCCTGCTCTTCGACGAGCCGAACACGGGCCTGGACCCGATCACGACCGCCGTCGATCGCCGAGGTGATCCTGGGCATCCGCAAGCAGCTGCGCCCGACGATCGTCACGATCACGCATCACATGCAGAGCGCGCGGAAGATCGGTGACCGGCTCGCGCTGCTCTTCGGAGGGCATATCCTGTTCCGACGCGCCGCCGGAGGAGTTCATGAGATCGAACGATCCCGCGGTTCGGCAGTTCGTCGAGGGAGGGGCCGAGGGACCGCTGACTGTGGAGTCGGAACTGGGCGCGCACCACGTCCTTTGGGAGGCACGATGAGCACCGCAGCGAAAGTCGGAGCGTTTTTCCTGGCCGTCCTCGTGCTGGCCGGGCTTCTGATCTGGAAGATCGAGGACCTCAAGATCGGCCGCATCATCGGCAAGACTGGTGTCGGTCCAGTTCGACGACGTCGCCGGGCTCAAGCAGAAGTCCGACGTCCGCATGGCAGGGGTGCTGCGTCGGGAAGGTCGAGCCGAGATCCGGCTCGTCGGCGGAAAGGCGCTGGTGGACCTCGAGCTCGACGCGGGACGTCGAGCTCCGCAACGGCGCCTCGGCCTCGATCCAGAGCCTCGGGATGCTCGGCGACAAGTACATCGAGCTGATCCCGGGCCCGGTAGGCGCGCCGGCCCTGGCGGCGGGCACCACGCTGCCCGGCAAAGCGCCGGTCAGCTTCGACCAGATCACGAAGCTCGCGCGCGACATCGAGGTCGACATCCGCGAGATCACCGAGAACCTGAAGACGTCGCTCGGCGGCGCGCTGCGGCGAGGAGCGTTTGACAGGGATCGTCGAAAACGTGCTGGTCCTGTCTCCAGGAGCTGCGGAAGCTCCTCGAGTCCAACCGCGCCAACATGGACGCCACGACCACGAACTTCAGGGAGTTCTCCGACCCAGATGACGCAGCTCGTCGACCGGATCGACGAGCTCGTCGCCGCCAACTCGGGCAACGTCACGTCGTCGGTCGCCAACGCGCAGCGAGCTGACGTCGAAGCTCCAGACGACCGTCGACAACATGAACGCGATCACGGGCAAGATCAACGAAGGCAAGGGGACCGTGGGCGCGCTGGTCAACAGCGACGAGACCAACAAGAACCTGAACGACGCGCTCGTGGCCGTCAAGGAAGGCGTCAACAGCCTCTCCGACGCCTTCACGACGGTCAAGAAGCTCGAACGTCGACCTCGGGCTCCGCGCGGAATACCTGACGTCGCCTTCGAAGGGGAAGTCGTACGTCAGCCTCGACCTGGCCAAGGTCGGCAGCCCCCGCTTCTACCGGCTGGAGCTGTCGACGCAGCCCTTCGGCACCGAGAAGGACACGACCACGATCACGACGACGACATTCCCCGACGGGCACACCGAGACCGTCCGGCAGGACGAGCAGGAGTTCACCGACAAGGTCGGCCTTCTCCGCCCAGGTCGGCTACCGCCTGGGCCACTGGATCGGTCGCCTCGGACTGACGGAGAACCACGGCGGCGGCGGAATCGACTACCTGACGCTGAGGGATCGCCTGCGGTTTTCGGCAGACATCTGGGACTTCGACGCGGGCCAGAACTGAACGCGCACGCCAAGGTCACGGGCCGGTACTACTTCTCGCCGTCGGTCTTCGCCCTCGCCGGCTGGGACAACTTCCTGAACACGAAGGCGAACCTGGATTCGCCGTTCATCGGCGCCGGGATCCGCTGGGGCGACGACGACGTGAAGTACCTCGCCGGCGCGGCCAAGCCGTGACAAGAAGGTAGGCAGGAGGATGACCGCGGCGCGCACGGCCATCGTCTTCGTCTGCCAGAGCTGCGGCGCCACGGCGCCAAAGTGGCTGGGCCGCTGCCCCGAGTGCGGGGAGTGGAACTCCTTCGTCGAAGAGCGCGCGGGCCCCTCGCGCCGCGGCCTCGCCGGCGCCCGCGCCACGTCGCTCGCCGAGATCGGCCCGAGGCGGGGCCGCGCCTCGCGACCGGGCTGCCCGGTTTCGACCGCGTGCTCGGCGGCGGCCTCGTGGCGGGCTCGGTCGTGCTCCTCGCAGGCGAGCCCGGGATCGGGAAGTCGACGCTGCTGCTGCAGGCCGGCCGAGGGCCTCGCGGCGGAGCAGCGGCGACGGTGCTCTACGCCAGCGCGGAGGAATCGCCGCGCCAGGTGCGGTTGCGTGGCGAGCGGCTCGGCATCCGCGAGCGCGGCTGCTGGTGCTGGCCGAGACGACGCTCGAGGATCGTCGAGGCGGCCGCAGGGAGCGCGCCCGGCGGTCCTGGTCGTCGACTCGGTGCAGGCGATCCGGCGGCCCGCGCTCGATTCCCCGGCGGGCACGGTCCGCAGGTGCGGGCGGTCGCGCGCGCGAGCTGACGAGTATGCCAAGGCGCAGCGGCGTGCCGGTGCTCCTGGTCGGGCACGTCACCAAGGACGGCTCGCTCGCGGGCCCAAGTCGCTCGAGCACCTCGTCGACGCGGTCTGTCCATCGAAGGCGAGCGCAGCGGCTCGCGGCGAATCCTGCGGGCCACGAAGAATCGCTTCGGGCCCGTGGACGAGGTGGCTCTCTACGAGATGACGGGGGAGGGTCTTCGGAGTGCCCGATGCCTCGGCCGCGCTGCTGGCAGAGAGGCGCCCGGGATTGCCCGGCAGCGCCGTAACCGCCGCCCGCGAAGGGACGCGCTCGCGTGCTGGTCGAGATCCAGGCGCTCGTCGGCCCGCCGCCGCGGGTTCCCCGCGGCGCGTCGGGATCGGCGTCGACGGCGGTCGGCTGGCGCTCCTGCTCGCGGTGCTCGAGGGCGCGGGCCTGGCGCTGGCCTCGCGAGAGGTCTTCGTTTCGTGCACCGGAGGCCTCGAGGTCAACGAGCCCGCCGCGGATCTCGCGATCGTCGGGCGCGCTCTGCTCCTCGGCCGCGTCGCGGCCTCTGCCCGGAGCAGCCGTGCTCTTCGGAGAGATCGGCCTGCTCGGGGAGGTCCGTCGCGTGCCGGGCGCGGTCGCGCGCCTGAAGGAGGCGGCGGCCTGGGGTTCCGCACGGTCTTTCTGCCGTCGGGCAACGCGGGCGACGCGGCGGCATTTCCAGATTTGGAGATCGGCCCGTCGATCGAGTCGCGGATTTCCTGAAGACGCTACGGAGCTGGTAAGTAGCCGTTACAAGTTGCGAAGTTCGCAGGTTGCCTCTGCAACCTTCAACCTGTAACCTGCAACCTATCCGTCAGGTGCTCCGGCTCGCGAACCGGTGAGCCTCCGATAGGCGTCGAGGTACTTCTCGCGAGTGGTCCGGACGACGCCTTCGGGCAGCTTCGGGGCGGGCGGGCGCTTGTCCCAGCCGGTCGACTCCAGCCAGTCGCGAACGAACTGCTTGTCGAAGGACGGCTGGCTCGCTGCCCGGCGCGTAGCGCGACGGCGTCCCAGTAGCGCGAAGAGTCGGGCGTGAACGCCTCGTCGATCCAGACGAGCCGGCCGTCGAGCCGGCCGAACTCGAACTTCGTGTCGGCGAGGATCAGGCCGCGCGTCGCGGCGTACTCGCGCCGCGCGCGCGTAGAGCGGCGAGCGTCATGTCGCGCAGCGCGTTCGGCCTCGCCTCGGCCGACGCCTCGCGCCATGGTCTCGAAGGAAATGTTTTCGTCGTGCCCGGTCTCGGCCTTGGTCGCCGGGCGTGAAGATCGGCTGCGGGAAGCCGGTCGGCCTCGCGCAGCCCGGCGGGCAGCCTGATGCCGCAGACCTGGCCGGTCTTCTGGTACTCGGCCCAGCCGGATCCCGCGAGGTAGCCGCGGGCCACGCACTCGAAGGGCACGACCTCGCACTTCTTGACCAGCACCGAGCGGCCCGCGAGCATGGAGGCGTCGGCCTGCAGGTCCTCGGGAAACCGGGAAATGTCGGTCTCCAGAAGGTGATTCTCGACGTCCGAGAACTTCCGGAACCAGAAGTTGGACAACTGGGTCAGGACCTTCCCCTTGTCGGGAATGCCGGGTGAGAGCACGACGTCGAACGCCGATATGCGGTCGCTCGCGACGAGAAGAAGTGAGTCCCCGAGGTCATAGAGCTCGCGGACTTTTCCGCGCCGGGACAGGCGCACTCCGGAGAGATGTGTTTCGGTGATCGTCGTCATGGGGCGTGAAACTTAGCACATCGCCCGCTCTGTTATCGTTGGGGCCTCATGCGAATTCGACTGACGGATTCCCCGCCTCGGGGCGCCGCATTCACACGAGTCGCGTTTCTGCACGAGGGCCGCGATCCCGCGGCCGGGGTGCCCGCACCGCTGCGGGCGTCCCTTCGAAGCGCCGTCAAGGCCGCTGCCTTTCGCGGGCACTCCCGCGAGCGCGTCTCGGCGGGGATCCAGGGCTGGGCGCTCTACGGTCTCGGCAAGACCCCCGTTTCGCCGGCGGGACTGCGCACGGCGCTGCGGCGGGCGATCAAGGACTCGGGATCCCGCCGCAAGCTTCTGATCTGTTTCGACTCTGCGGTCTCCGAGGCGGCGTTCGTGTCGCTCCTGCCGCACCTGGCCCTGGCCGACTATGCGTTCCACCGTTACAAGACCGGGAAGAACGCCGGCCGGAGCGCGGAAGCAGAGGCCGTCGCCGTTCCGCCGGCTCCTCTGAAGGCCCGCTCCCTCACGGCCGCGGTCCGCTCCGCCGAGGCGGTCGCGGGCGCGGTTCGGTGGGCCAGGGACATGGGCAACGCTCCCGGCAACGACCTCGGGCCCCAGGACTTCGCGCGCGAGGTTCGGGCTCTCTGCGGCAAGGGGAGCCTGCGCCTCCGGATCCTCGACAAGAAGGCGATCGAGCGCGAGAAGATGGGCGGCCTCCTCGGCGTCAACGCGGGCAGCGCCCGGCCGCCGGTCTTTCTCGTCGGCGAATACGCTCCCGCGAAGGCTCACGGGACGGCTGTACTGGTCGGCAAGGGCATCACGTTCGATTCGGGAGGTATCTCGCTCAAGCCCGCCGCGTCGATGGGCGAGATGAAGTACGACATGATGGGCGCCGCCACGGCGTTCGCATGCCTGGCGTGCGCGAAGGCTCTGGCGCTTCCGGTGCGGATCGTCGCGCTCGCGCCCGTGACCGAGAACATGCCCGGGGGGACGGCGACGCGCCCCGGCGACATCCTGCGCATGCGCAACGGCAAGACCGTCGAGGTCGACAACACCGACGCGGAGGGCCGGCTCATCCTGGGCGACGCGCTGTCCTATGCCGAGGCGTTTCGCCCCGACGTGCTCCTGGACTTCGCGACGCTGACCGGCGCCGTGCAGATCGCCCTCGGCTCCGAGTGCGCCGGCCTGATGAGCACCGACGACGGCCTCGCGGGCGGGATCACGGAGGCGGGCGAGGCGACCGGCGAGCGCGTATGGCGTCTCCCTCTCTGGGACGAGTACCGGGAGAACCTGAAGTCGGAGTGGGCCGACATGCGCAACACCGGGGGCCGCTCCGCGGGCACGATCAACGGCGGAATCTTTCTCAAGGAGTTCGCTCCGGCGGGCGTCCCCTGGGCGCACCTCGACATCGCCTCGGTCGCGCACTTCGAGAAGGAGCAGAGCGGCTGGCCCGCAGGCGCCTCCGGGTTCGGCGTGGCGCTGACGATGGAGTTTCTGCGGCGGAGGTTCCCGGCCCCGGCTCCGGACTGACCGGTGGCCGCCGAGGAGCGCCCGGTCGCCCTCGTCACGGCCGCGAGCCGCGGCATCGGCGCGGCCTGCGCGCGGGCCCTCGCGGAGAAGGGATACCGCCTCGCTCTGCTGGCGCGGTCCGACGACGTGACCGCGCTGGCCGGAGAGCTCGATGGTGTCGGAGTGCGCGGCTCCGTCGCCGAGGCCGCCGACCTCGAGCGCCTGGTCGAGACGGCTCTCGCGGAGTACGGCCGGATCGACGCCGTCGTCAACAACAGCGGGCACCCGGCCAAAGGCGATCTGCTCGCGATCGACGACGCCGCCTGGGCCGATGGTTTCGATCTGATTCTCCGGAGCGTGGTGCGCATGGCGCGACTGACGACGCCGGTCTTCCTGCGTCGGGGCCGCGGAGCCGTCGTGAACATCTCCTCGCTGTGGGCCGTGGAGCCGAACCTGGACGCGCCCGTCTCGTCGACGCTGCGCGCCGCGCTCTCGGCGTTCACGAAGCTCTATGCGGACCGCTACGCGAAAGACGGAATCCGTATGAACTGCCTCCTCTCGGGTTTCGTCGACACGTATCCCGTGCCCGAGCGCTTCGTCCCGGCGATTCCGATGGCCCGTCCGGCCTCGGCCGCCGAGATCGGCCGGATCGCCGCGTTCCTGCTTTCGGACGAGGCCGGCTACATCACCGGGCAGAGCCTGCGCGCCGACGGCGGATTGACGCGCTCGATCTGAGGTGTCGCCGACTCCGCGTTGCACGTTTCGGTTTGACTCGACACCACCGCTTTGTTACGGTCCCGCGCCATGCCGCTGCGCGACTTCAAGATCGGTCCCGGAGGGGAGGCCCTCTTTCCGCGATTCGTCGAGCGTTTGGCCGAGCAGTTCGACGACCCGAAGCTCGATCGCAACGTGGTCGTTCGGGACGCTCTGGCCGAGCTGTACCTGGGCCACGCCGTCGATCACGACGCCGTCATGGGCGACACGCAGGTCCCGCCGGCCCGCAAGGTCCTGATCGCCTCCTTCGATCCGCGCAACGCCACGATGGAGGCCGAGTACTACCGCGAGATCGACCTCGTGAAGTGGAAGCCGGTCAAGCCGCTGCTCTGGTTCTGGCAGATGTTCGACCATTCACCGGTCGGCCGCAATGTCCGGCTCGGAACGCAGATGCGCTACATGCTGGCCCAGCGCGTCTTCCGCAAGTGCGGCAAGGGCGTCCGCATCTTCCACGAGGTCGAGCTCTCCTTCGGATACAACCTGACGGTCGGCGACGGTGTGACGATTCATCGCAACGTCCTCATCGATGACCGCGGAGAAGTCGTCATCGGCAACGAGGCTTCGATCTCGGACTACGCCAACATCTACTCGCACGCCCACGCGACCGAGGACATCCACGAGATCACGCTGTCCAGGACCGAGATCGGCGAGCGGGCCCGCATCACCTATCACGCCGTGATCCTCTCGGGCGTGAAAGTCGGCAAGGACGCCATCGTCGGATCCATGGGCGTGGCCTCGAAGAACGTCGAGCCGGGCTGGATCGTCGGGGGAATTCCCGCCAAGCTCATCGCGCAGAAGTCGGTCCAGCCGTAAAAAGCTTTGGACGCCGGCGGCCTGCGGCGCCCGGCGGTTGACGGTAGACTTTCTTCCGTGCTTCGGCGCCTGACGGTCAAGAACCTCGCCATCGTCGAGGACCTGGATCTGGAGCTCTCGGACGGCATGACGGTGATCACGGGCGAGACCGGCGCGGGCAAGTCGATCCTGGTGGATGCGCTGGCGCTGCTCGCCGGCGGCCGGGGCTCCTCCGACCTTGTGCGGCAGGGTGCGCCGCGCCTGTCGGTTTCCGGCGAGTTCGATGCGGATGCCGGGGTGCGCGGGATCCTGAGCGAAGCGGGACTGCCGTCGTCGGAGGAACGCGTGCTGCTGCGCCGCGAGCTTTCGGCCGACGGCCGCGGACGGGCGTTCGTAGAGGACGAGCCGGCGTCGGTACGCACGCTCGCTCGCCTGGGCGAGCGTCTCGTCGCCATTCACGGGCAGAATTCCGAGCAGGAGCTCGTGGACGCCGGAGCCCCGCTGGAGATCCTGGACGCCTTCGCGAAGGCGGACGGCGACCGAGCCGCGGTGGCGGATGCGGCCACTCGATGGAAGGAGGCGCGCGCGGGGCTCGAAGCCCTCGAGGCCTCGCGCCGGGACCGGGGCCGGAGGCTGGAGGTGCTCGACTTCGAGATTCGGGAGATCGAGGCGCCGAATCTCTCAGAGTCCGATGAAACCGAGCTTCCCGCCGAGCGGGAGAGGCTCCTGCACGCGGACCGCATCCGTCGCGCGGGAGAATCGGCGCTGGCGGCGCTTTCGGAAGCCGAAGGCTCGGCTGCCGATCGTCTCGGCGAAGCCGCCCGTGCCTTTGCCGAGCTCGCCGCAATCGATCCGCGCGAGGCGAGCCACCGCGAAGAGGCGGAGGACCTGAAGCGGCGCATCGCCGACCTCGCCGCGGCCGCGCGCGACGCCGCCGAGGCGATCGAGGCCGATCCGGATCGATTGACCGCCCTCGAGACGCGCCTGGACACGATCGGCCGTCTCAAACGCAAGTACGGCGGCACCGTCGCCGAGATCCTGTCGGGCCTCGCGCAGAGGAAGGCCGAGCGCGACGAGCTCGTCAACGTCGAGGACGCGCTCGGGCGGCGCAAGGGAGACGAGGAGGCGGCGCGAAAGGCCTACCGCGTCGCGGCCGGGACTCTTTCGGCCAGGCGCCGCGCCGCAGCGCCGCGATTCTCCGCGGCCGTGCAGAAGGAGCTTTCGGGCCTCGCTCTCGAGAAGGCGGGCCTGCGCGTGGCCCTCGACTCGGTCGAGGAGGAGGCGCCGCGGGAATCGGGAAGCGAGTCCGCGTCCTTCTGGTTCGCGCCCAATCCCGGAGAGCCCCAGAGACCGCTGGAAAAGATCGCCTCGGGTGGAGAGCTGTCGCGCCTCCAGCTCGCGATCCGGACCGTGGCGGCCGGAAAGCGAAACCGAGGACGAACGCTGGTATTCGACGAAGTCGATGCGGGAATCGGAGGGCGGGTGGCCGAAGTGGTCGGCCGCAAGCTTCGCGATCTCGCGGCGACCGAGCAGGTGTTGTGCGTGACGCACGTTCCCGCAGATCGCGGCTCTGGCCGAGCGGCACTATCTCGCCGAGAAGAAGGAGACGCGGGGACGGACGATCGCATCCGTTCGCCTTCTCGAGGGCAAGGAGAGGGTGGCCGAAGTCGCCCGGATGCTGGCGGGGGAGAAGGTGCCCGAGACCGCGCTGAAGCACGCCCGCACGCTGCTCGAGGCGGCGCGATGAATCCCGACAGGCACTCCCGCTCGATCCTGTTTCCGGGGATCGGCGAAGCGGGGCAGAAGCGGATCGGCGCCTTTTCGATCGCGTTCGTCGGAGTCGGCGCCGTCGGCGCGGCCGGCGCGGAGATGGCCGTGCGCGCGGGATTCGGGCGCGTGACGCTCATCGACCGGGACGTCGTCGAGCCGTCGAACCTGGCGCGGCAGCTTCTCTTCGACGCCGAGGATGCCGAGCGCGTCGCGCCGAAGGCCGCCGCCGCCGCGGCCCGTCTGGCCAAGATCGACCCTTCGGCGTCGGTACGGCCGGTCGTCGCGGATCTGGAGGTGCGCAACGCCCGCGAGCTCCTGTCCGGCCATGACCTCGTCTTCGACGGCTCGGACAATTTCGAGACGCGGCTGCTCTCCTCCGACACGGCGCGCGCGCTCGGCGTGCCTTACCTGTATGCCGCGTGCGTGGGCTCCGAGGGGCGGGTCGCCCTGACGCGGCCCGGGACACCCTGTCTGCGCTGCTACCTGGAGACGTTGCCTCCGGCGGGCTCGGGACCCACGTGCGACACCGCCGGCGTCGTTCCGACGCTCCCGCCTCTCGTCGCCGCAATCGGGATGACCGAGGTGGCGCGGCTCGCGGCGGGGGGCGAGCCCTCGCCCGGGATCCTCAGCGTCGAGGTGTGGGGAAGCGAGCTTCGCACTCGACGCCTCTTCGCCGGCGCGCGCCCGTCGACGGGCTGTCCGGTCTGCGCGGGCGGACGCTTCCCCGCGCTCGAAGGGGAAGGGTCTTCGGAGCTGACGAAGCTGTGCGGCCGCCAGTCGGTCCAGATCTCCCCGGCGAACCGTTTGCGGCCCGACTTCGATGCGCTCGAGCGGCGGCTCGCACCCATGGCGCGCGTGCGGCGCTCGCCCCAGCTCTTGAACGCAGATCTGGAGGGCGTCAGCCTCACCGTCTTCCCGGACGGGCGCTGCGTCGTGCGGGGGACCGACGATCCGCGGCGCGCGCGTTCGCTCTACGACCGCTACATCGGGGGCTGACGCTTGCGGCGCGTCATCCTCGAGGACCTCCTCGCGTCGGAGGGCGAGCGTCTTTCGCTCGCCGCGACGCTGCGCGCCGGAGGTCTCGCGGCGATTCCGACGGAGACGTTCTACGGTCTCGCGGCAGATCCACGCAGCCGATCGGGCGTCGCGCGGGCGGTCGCGACCAAGAGGCGCGGGGAAGAGAAGCCGCTCCTGGTCCTGTGCGCGGACCGCGACCAGCTGGTGCAACTCGGCGTCGCCGCGCCCGCCGAAGCCCTCGACCGCTTCTTCGCGATCTGGCCGGCGCCTTTGACCGTCGTCTTTTCGCTCGCGGCTCCTCTTCCCGCGTCGCTCGGCGCCGCGACGCTCGCCGTGCGCGTCCCGGCGCACGCGGGACTGCGCGGGCTCCTGCGCTCGCTCGGGCCGGTGACGGCGACGAGCATGAACCGCGCCGGCGAACCTCCCTGCGAGAGCGCGGATGAAGTGGAGCGGCAGTTCGCCGCCGAGATCGACGTCCTCGTGGACGGAGGGCCCTCGCCGGGCGGGTTGCCGACGACGCTCCTGGACGCGACCGGCGATCCGCCGCGGGTCCTGCGGCCGGGCGCGTTCGCCTGGCCGCCCGCATCCGCGTAAGAACCGGCCGATCCCCGGTTCCGTGCTAAATTGCCCGCTTTTATGGGCATCCTCAAGGAATACGCGGGCAAGAAGCCCGTCCTCGGGCAGCGCGTTTACCTCGCCGAAACGGCGGCGGTGATCGGCGATGTCGTGCTCGGGGACGACGTGTCCGTCTGGTACAACTCGGTGGTCCGCGGCGACTGCAACTTCATCCGCATCGGCGCGCGCTCCAACATCCAGGACAACTGCGCGATCCACGTCACGGTCGGGACGCATCCGACGGTGCTCGAGGAGGAGGTCACGCTGGGCCACGGCGCGATCGTGCACGGCGCGACCGTGCGCAAGGGAGCGCTCATCGGCATCCGGGCGACGGTCTTAGACGGCGCGGACGTCGGCGAGTCCGCGTTCATCGGCGCCGGCGCCCTCGTCACGCCGCGAACAATCGTCCCGCCGCGGACGCTCTGGCTGGGGCGCTCCCGCGAAGAAGGCCCGGGATCTCTCCGCCGCCGAAGTGGACGACCTGCGGCGCTATCACCTCAACTATCTCGGATACAAACGGGAGTACTACCGGGTCGACGGGGCGTGGGCGCGGTGAGAGGCCGGCTGAAGGCGCCCAAGGGGACCCACGACCTCTTCCCCCCCGACAGCGAGCGGTTCGCGGCCGTCGAGGCGACGGCCCGCCGGGTCTTCGGGTCGTACGGCTACGGAGAGATCCGCACGCCGACCTTCGAAGCGACGGATCTGTTCTCGCGGTCGGTGGGCGACACGACCGACATCGTCCACAAGGAGATGTACACGTTCCCGGACCGCAAGGGGCGCTCGCTGACGCTCCGGCCCGAGAACACCGCCGGTGTTGCGCGGGCGCTCGTCGAGCGGGGCTTGCAGGATGCGCCGCGCCCGATCCGGCTGTGGTACGCGGGACCCCAGTTCCGCTATGAGCAGCCCCAGGCCGGACGATTCCGGGAGTTTCGCCAGATCGGCGTGGAGCTCGTGGGGGTCGCGGGAGCGGCGGGGGATGCCGAGGTCCTGATCATGCTCTTCGCCTTTCTTGGCGCGCTCGGCTTTCGCGACCTGACGGCGACGCTCAACTGCATTCCTGCGGGCGAAGCGCGGGTGATCTTCTCCCGGTCGCTCCAGGATCATGCGCGGCCGCAGGCCGAACGGCTGGGTGCGGAAGACCGCCGCCGGCTCGAGGAGAACCCGCTGCGCCTGTTCGACTCGAAGGATCCGGAAGTCGCCCGCGTCCTGCAGGGCGGACCGCGGACGCTCGACTTTCTGGACGAGACGTCGCGCCGGCAGCACGACGAGCTCAAGACGCTGCTGACGTCCGCCGGGGTGCGGTTCACCGAAAGCGCCTCGATCGTCCGGGGCCTCGACTACTACACGCGGACGGTCTTCGAGGTCGCTTCCGAGCGTCTCGGAGCACAGAACGCGCTGCTCGGTGGAGGCCGTTACGACGACCTGATCGGGGATCTCGGCGGACCTCCCACGCCGGCGGTGGGGTTCGCGATCGGCGAGGACCGCCTGATCGCGGCGATGGAGCAGGATGTCCGGACGGCGCGTCCGGTCTTCTTCGTCGTGCCCGATTCGCACGACGAGCTCGCCTACGCGCTGGCCGTGGCCGAAGAGATTCGGGTGGCCGCTCCGGACGCGGTGGTCGAGAGCGACCTGACCGGACGGGGTCTGGTCAAGGGGCTGGCCCGGGCGGCGCAGGCCGCGAGGGAGCCGAATCAGTATGCGTTTCGCGCGGGCGGGATCCACGCCGTTCTCCTCGGATCCCGTGAGCGGGAAGAGAAGTCCGTCACCATCAAAGACCTGTCGACCGGCGAGCAGCAGACCTTCTCGAGGGCGCAGCTGGCGGAACGGCTGGGGGCGGGGAGGGAACGATGACGCGCCAGAGAGAGGCCGCCGGCGCCCTGCGCGGTGCCGACGCGGGCAAGACGGTCTTCCTCCAGGGCTGGGTCTCGCGCCGTCGGGACCTCGGCGACTTGATCTTCCTGACGCTGCGCGACCGAAGCGGGCTCGTCCAGATCGTCTTCGACCGGGCGCGTTGTCCGGAGACGGCCGTCGTTGCGGCGTCCGAGGCGCGCCACGAGGACGTCGTCGCGATCGAGGGCGAGGTCGTGATGCGCGGGGAAGGGCAGCGCAACCGGGATCTGCCGTCCGGCGACGTCGAGGTCGTCGCCTCGAGCCTGGAGTTCCTGGCGCGCTCGGAGACGCCGCCGTTCGTCGTCGAGGACCGCACCAACGCGACCGAAGAGCTCCGGCTCGAGTACCGGTATCTCGACCTGCGGCGGCCGCAGATGCTGAAGAACTTCGTGCTCCGCGACGAGATCGCGTTCCGCGTGCGGAAGGTCCTCCACGAGCGCGGATTCCTCGAGGTCGAAACTCCGATGTTGACCCGGTCGACGCCCGAGGGCGCTCGCGATTTCCTGGTGCCCTCCCGCGTCCACCGCGGCCAGTGGTACGCGCTTCCCCAGTCGCCCCAGCTCTTCAAGCAGATCCTGATGATGTCGGGCTTCGAGAAGTACTTTCAGATCGCTCGATGTTTTCGCGACGAGGACCTGCGCGCCGATCGGCAGTTCGAGTTCACGCAAATCGACCTGGAGATGTCGTTCCCGAGCGAAGAGATGGTCTTCGACACGGTCGAGGCGTTCCTCGCGGAGGCCTTCGCCGCGGCGGGCATCCGCGCCGAGCGGCCGTTCCCGCGTCTGACGTTTCGCGAGGCGATGGAGAAATACGGAACCGACCGCCCGGACCTGCGCTACGACCTTCCGCTGTGCGATCTCTCCGCCGTCGCCGCGGGCATAGGGTTCGCCCCGTTCGAGAAGGCGCTCCGGTCGAAGGGGACCGTCCGCGGGCTGCGGGTGCCTCAAGGCGCGTCCGCCTCCCGCAAGCGACTGGACGAGCTGACCGAGAAGGCCCGAGAGCACGGGGCCGCCGGATTGCTCTGGGTCAAACGCGCGGGCGGCGAGATCACGTCGCCGGCCAGGAAGAATCTGCCGGAAGGGACGCTGGAACGCTTTCTGGAGACTGCGGGCGCCGGAGACGGCGACCTGCTGCTGATCGTCGCGGACCGGACGGCGGCGGCCTTTGCCGCGCTCGCGGCCCTGCGCGCGGAGCTCGCCCGCGAGCACAAGCTCGTGGACGAGTCGCGCTACGCGTTTCTATGGGTCACGGAGTTTCCGCTGCTGGGATTCGACGAGGAGAAGAAGGAGTGGTTTCCCATGAACCATCCCTTCACCGGACCGCGCGAGGAGGACATCGACCGCCTCGAATCGGATCCGGGCTCCGTGCGCGCCCGCGCCTACGACGTGGTGGTCAATGGCTGGGAGCTCGGCTCGGGGTCGATCCGAATCCACCGGGCGGACCTCCAGGAGCGCGTCTTCCGCGTCCTGGGGATCTCCGAGGCCGAGGGGCGCGAGAGGTTCGGTTTTCTGCTCGACGCCCTGAAGTACGGAGCGCCGCCGCACGGCGGCATCGCCCTGGGCCTCGACCGGATCTGTGCGATCGCGGCGGGTGCGTCGTCGCTGCGCGACGTAATCGCCTTCCCCAAGACGACTTCGGGGATCGACCTGATGACCAAGGCGCCCACGAGCGTCCTGCCGGAGCAGCTCAAAGAGCTCGGCCTCGAGCCGCCGAAGCGGTCGGACGGGTGAACGCGGCGCCTTTGCCCGAATCGATCGAGGTCGCGGGCGGCGGCGTCATCCTCGCGGGCAAGCGTCTTCTCGACGACGCGGCCCGTCATCTCGTGTCGCCGTCGGGCCGGTTCCTGCTCGTGGCGCCGCGCTCCGCCGAGGCGGCCGCCCGCCGTGTTCGCGCCGCGCTGCCCGGCAGGATTCTCCTCGATCTGACGATCGAGGATGGGGAACGGGCCAAGACGCTCTCCTCCGTCGAAGCGATCGCCGAAGCCGCCCTGGAGGCGGGTCTGCGGCGCGACGACGCGTTCGTGGCCGTGGGAGGAGGCGTCGTCACCGACCTCGTCGGGTTCGCGGCGGCGATCCTGCTGCGCGGCGTGGCCTGGAACGCGGTTCCAACGACGACCGCGGGGATGGCGGATGCCGCGATCGGCGGCAAGACGGGAGTCAATCACGCGCGCGGGAAGAACCTGCTCGGTAGCTTTCATCCGCCGAAGACCGTCCTGATCGATCCGACGTGCCTGGAGAGTCTCCCCGAGCGCGACTATCGCGCCGGACTGGTCGAAGCCTTCAAGGCGGCCTGGATCGCGGACGCCTCTCTGCACGAAACGAGCGCGCGGCGGCTTCCGGAGATTCTCGCCCGCGACGCCGACGCGGTTCTGGCGCTTCTGGCCGGAGCGGCGCGTGTGAAAGCCGCGGTGGTTTCGGCGGATCCCCGCGAGGGCGGAACGCGGCGGATCCTGAATTTCGGGCACACGCTCGGGCACGCCCTCGAAGCTGCGGGGGACTATGCGACGCTGCGCCACGGCGAGGCCGTCGCGTGGGGGATCGCGGCCGCGCTCGAAATCTCCCGCCGCCGCGCCGGGCTCTCCGAGGCGGAGGCCGATGTGATCCGCGCCACGCTCTCGCGTCTGGGACCCTTCCCCGAGCCGGAACGGCGCGCGGAGAGGCTGTGGCCGCTGATCGCGCTCGACAAGAAGGCGACAGCCAGCGGCGTCGCCGGCGTCCTGCTCGAAAGAATCGGTCGCGCGCGCGTGGAGGAAGCGCTCCCGACCGAGGAGTGGATCCAAGCAGCGTCTATAATGACGTTATCGTGAGCGGGCGTTCCGGTCGACGTCGGATCCGCCTCTTCGTCCTGCTTTCGGGCGCCCTGATCCTGGCTTCGCTGGTTCCCCTCCTCGTCGCGGAAACGGTTCTCATCCGCCGCAACCGGCGCACGCTCGAAACCCTCGAAGAGAAGTACCTGACGCGCTCGTCGGCGGCGATCGCGGACCATATCGCGAGCTACTACGAGAGCGCCGAACAGCAGCTGGCAAAGGCGACGGACGCGATTCGCCTGGGAGAGCACCTGACCAACAAGGATCCCTTCAGCGAGACGGCGGGACCCGACATTCTCCGAAGCGCTCTGCAGGTCGCCGGCCCTCTCTTCGCGCTGCGAGGCGTGAATCTGGAGGGCGTCGGCAGCTTCGTCGGTCCCGACGTCCGATCCCCCGACATCGATCTCGAGTTTCGCCGCGGGTTCGAGTCCGCCCGGGACGGCGCCCGATACGTCGGCAGTCCCTTCGTGGCCGGGGTGCTGGGAGCCGCCGCCGTGCTCGCCGCGCCGGTCGAGGACGACGAGAACAAGCGCATCGGAGTCGTCGAGGCTCTCGTTTCGTGGCAGCCGATCGTCCGCGAGCTCCAGGACGAGGCGCGCCGGGAGGTCCGAACCACGGTGGTGGACCGGCAGGGCCGAGTCCTCTTTCCCGTTTCCAAAGGGCCCGCGACCCCGCATCCGTCCTCGCTCGTGGCCGACTTCGTTCGCTTCCCGGCCCGCCTGACGCGCTCCGAGACGACGCCGACCGGCGCCGTTCTCGCGTCCATCTCGCCGGTCGTCGATCCCCCCTGGGGCGTCCTGGTCGAACGCGACCGCAACATCGCCTTCGCGTCCGTGGATCGGATGGTTCGGGACACGGTGCTGTGGAGCGCGGCCTGCCTCGCCGGCGCGCTCCTGCTCGGACTTCTCTTCGCGCGCGGACTCTCCCGACCGATCGCGCACCTGGCGGAATCGACCCGGGCGGTCAGCCAGGGCCAGTACGGCGCCGAGGTCGCGGTGACCGGCACCGCCGAGATCGCAGACCTGACCGAGAACTTCAACGCGATGAGCGTCTCGATCAAGGACGCCTTCGACAAAGTGCAGAAGGCCGCGCGCGAGAACCAGGAGCTGTTTCTCTCGGCGATCCGGGCGCTCGCGGCGGCCATCGACGCCAAGGATCCCTACACGCGAGGCCACTCCGAGCGCGTCGCCCGCTATGCCTCGGCCATCGCCCGGGAGATGGGCATGCCCCCCGAGGAGGTCAGCAGGCGCGGCTCTCCGGGCTGCTGCACGACGTCGGCAAGATCGGCATCGACGACCGCATCATGCGCGAAGGCCCCGGCGCTGACCGACGAGGAGTTCGATCTGATGAAGGCGCATCCGACCAAGGGCGGGCAGATCATCGACGCGATTCCGCAGCTGGCCGCTTGACCGGGCATGCGGTGGCACCACGAGAAATGGGAGGGCGGCGGCTATCCCGACGGCCTGAAGGGGGAGCAGATCCCGTACAGGCCCGGATCGTCGCCGTGGCCGACGCGTTCGACGCGATGACCACCACCCGTCCCTATCAGAAGGCCATGGAGGTGTCGTACGTGATCCAGCGACTTCGCGAGATGTCGGGAACTCGGTTTAACGGGGACGTGGTGGAAGCGCTCTCGCGCTCGTATTCCCGGGGCGATCTGATCCCGGGCGACGCGGCCGGCGCGGCCGGGCGAGCCGCGGCGGCGGCGCGATGAGGGACATCCAGACCGCGATCCGATCCGCGGCCGCACTGGCCCTGGTTCTGGCGGTGTCCGGCTGCGCGAGCAAGTCCTCGAAGGCCAAGACGCCGGCCGAGGTTCTCTTGAACGAACGCATGGCCCAGGTCCTCCTGCGCGACGGCCGTGCGCCCGAAGCCGAGAAGGCGTTTCGCGAGGCCCTCAAGGAGGATCCGAAAAACGCCGAGGTCCATGACGGCCTGGGGTTGTCTCTCCTGATGCAGGGCCGCTTTAAGGAGGCTTTGGGGCCGCTGGACAAGGCCGTGAGTCTCGCGCCGGAAAACGGCTCGTACCGCAACAACCGCGGCGTGGCCCGGATGGAGCTCGGCGAGTACAAGGAGGCCCAGGCCGATTTCGCCGCGGCGGAGCGTTCGCAGAATCCGGACGACCGGATCTCGGCGACGATCAACCTGGGGAGGCTGCGCCAGCGGCAGGGAGACTACGTGGCGGCCGAGGAGGAGTTCACCAACGCTCTGGCCCGGGACCCGAAATCCTTCGTGGCGATGCTGTCGCGGGGCATTGCCAAAGAGTCCGCCGGAAACTTGCAGGGAGCGGCGGAAGATTACCTGGCCGCGATCCGGCTCGACAGCACCAGCGCCGAGGCCAATCTGCGCCTGGGCATTTGCCTGGTCTCGCTCCAGAAGGCCGACCTCGGACGCCGTTATCTGCAGCGCGCCGTGGACCTGGATCCGACGGGCGACACGGGCGCCAAGGCGCGCCTCGTGCTGGAGAAGAGCACGTCGTAGGCGGGCGGGCGCTTTCCCGGGCTTTCAAGATATCTTCCCCCTTCCCCGATGAGCGACGAGACCGTCTCGACCGACAAGCCCGCCCGCCGCGGCTTCTTCGCCAAGGTCCGCCGCGGCCTCTTCATGACGCACACCGAGATCCTCGAGAAGCTCGGAACGGCGGTGAAGAAGGGGCTGGGCATCGACGAGTCGGTGCTCGAGTCTCTGGAGGAGGCGCTCGTCTCGGCGGACGTCGGCTCCGAAACCGCGGCCGCACTGACCGAGGCCCTCCGCGAGCGGGCCGGATCGGCGCAGCGGACCGACCTCGAGGCGCTCCGGACGATGCTGCTCGAGGAGATCGAGAAGGTGCTTGCCGGGGCTCCCCGGCCGGCGGGGCGGCCGGAGGTTCCCCTGTTCGTGACCTTTCTGGTGGGGGTCAACGGCTCCGGCAAGACGACGACCACGGCCAAGCTCGCGGCCCGGGAGAAGGCCGAAGGCCGGAGCGTGCTGCTGGCCGCGGCGGACACGTTTCGCGCCGGCGCGATCGACCAGCTCCAGATCTGGGCCGATCGGCTCGGCCTGCCGGTGGTGCGGCACAGCGAAGGCGCGGATCCCTCCGCCGTGCTCTTCGACGCCCTGTCGTGGGCGAAGGCGCGCGGCGTCCGGACGCTCCTCGTGGACACGGCCGGACGGCTTCATACCAAGAAGAACCTCATGGAGGAGCTGGCCAAGATGCGCAGGATCGCCAGCCGGGATGTCCCGGGCGCTCCTCACGAGACGCTGCTCGTCCTGGACGCGACGACCGGCGTCAACGGGCTCGCTCAGGCCCGCCGCTTCGTGGAGGCGGCGGGAGCGACGGGCGTCGTCCTGACGAAGCTCGACGGCAGCGCGCGCGGGGGCATCGTGCTCGCGATCTACCGCGAGCTGAAGCTGCCGGTCCTCTACGTGGGGGTGGGGGAGGGCATCGACGATCTCGTCCCCTTCGACCCGGCCGAGTACGCCCGGGCGCTCCTGGGCGGAGACGATGCCGCCCATTGACCTCGACTGGCTCGATCGCGCCTTCGAGCTGGCCGAGCGTGGGCGCGACTCGGTCTCGCCCAATCCGATGGTGGGCGCCGTGGTGGTCTCGGGGGGCCGGCTCGTCGGCGAGGGATTCCATCGAATGGCCGGCGAGGCGCACGCCGAGATCCTGGCGCTCAAGAAGGCCGGACTCGCCGCGCGCGGAGCCGACCTCTATCTGACGCTGGAACCGTGCGCGCACCAGGGACGCACGACTCCCTGCGCGCCCGCGGTGGCAGCCTCGGGCGTGCGCCGGGTCGTCGTGGCCGCCTCCGATCCGAACCCGCTGGTCGCGGGCCGGGGCCTGGCCGCGCTCCGCCGGGCCGGCGTCGAAGTGCGCGTGGCACCCGCCGCGTGGAAGCGCCGCGCCGAGGCACAGAACGAAAAGTTTCGAAAGTGGATCGTGTCGGGTCGGCCGTTCGTGCTGGCCAAGTGGGCGGCGACGCTGGACGGCAAGATCGCGGCGGCCTCGGGGCAGAGCCGATGGATCACGGGGCCGGCGGCACGGCGCCGGGCGCTTCGTCTCCGCGAGGAGTACGACGCGGTTCTCGTCGGCGCCGGGACCGTCGCGGCCGACGATCCGCGCCTGACGCGCCGCCTCTCGCGCAGGCGCCCGCAGCCGCACTGGAGGATCGTGCTCGACGGACGGCTGCGAGTGCCGGTCGAGGCCCGTGTCTTCGCGGGCCCGGGCCGGAAGCTCGTGGTGACCGCGGTTGCTCTTCCGCACCCGAAGGCGCGGACACTGGAAGCTCAGGGCGTCGAGGTCTGGAGCCTTCCGGGCCGTTCCCGGGGGGCGGTCGACCTTCGCCGCCTCCTTTCCGAGCTCGGGCGACGCGAGGTCGCGAGCGTGATGATCGAGGGCGGCGCCGAGACGCTCGCCTCGTTTTTCCAGGCCGGTCTCGTGGACCGCGTCGCCGTCTTCACGGCGCCGCGCGTCCTCGGCGGCCGCAGTGCCACGAGCGCGGTGGGCGGCGACGGGTTTTCGCTGTCCCGGGCGGTGCGCCTCGAAGACGTGGCTTGCGAGCGCTTGGGCGCCGACTTCCTGTGGACGGCGCGCGTCCGCCGCCGCGGCCGGGCGCTCGGCTAGACTCGCGCGGATGTTCACGGGCATCGTCTCCGGTATGGGCACGGTCGAGTCGTTCGAAGCGCGGCGTGGCGGCGCGCGAATGACGGTTTCGCTGCCGGCGCGCTGGGGGCGCGTCGTCGCGGGCGAAAGCGTCTGCGTCGCGGGAGTCTGCCTGACGGCGGCGAAGAGCTCGTCGCGGCGGCTTCTGGCGGATCTTTCCCCCGAGACTCTGAGGAGATCGAGCCTGGGCGCCCTGCGGCCGGGACAGCGGCTGAACCTGGAGCGCGCCCTGCGGTGGGGAGACCGGCTGTCGGGCCATTTCGTTCTCGGGCACGTCGACGGGGTGGCCCGGATCCTCGGAATCGAGCGCTCGGGCAACTCGTGGACATACCGCTTCACGATCCCGGCGGGTCAGTCGCCCTTCGTGGTGGAGAAAGGCTCGGTCGCGCTCGACGGCGTGAGCCTGACGGTGGCCCGCCGCCGCGGCCGCGCCTTCGACGTCGCCGTGATTCCCGAGACCCATCGGCGAACGACGATCGGGGGTGCCCAACCCGGAGATCGCGTCAACTTCGAGGCCGACGTCTTCGCTCGCTACGGCCGCGCCGGTTCCCTCTCCCGTGCGCACCGGGCGTTGCGGCGGTGATCGTCTACGAGCCGGCGGTCTCGGCCGCCGTCAAGATCGGCGAAGCGGTCGTGGCCGGACGGCGCCTCGCGGGCCGCCTCCTGCCATACGGTTCGGACCCCGTGGGTCCGAGCTTTCGCTTCGATCCGGTCGACAGGCGCTTCCGCAACGGCAGGCCCGATGCGGCTGTCCCGGCGGGCCCCGGCGATCCCGAGGCCTGGCGCGAGCCACTGAGCCGGATTCCCGAGGGCCCCGTGCTCATAGGTCCGTGCGCACCGGCCGAGGAGGTGAGGGGCGCCTTCCAGGCCGCCGCGCAAGCCGCGGTCGACTCGGGCAGGGCGGTCTATCTCCTCGACCCGGATCCCGCGGGCCTGCCCGCCGCTCCCGGCGGCGCGGCCGTGGTGCTCTGCTCGTGGAGGCCAGGCCGGGCGGCGGCGGCATTTCCGGGCCTGGCGGAAGCCATAAGCGCGGGGCTCCCCGCAGCGGCGCTGGTTCCATTGCTTCCCGGTTGGACGGCAGAGGCCGAGGAGGTCGACGCATTGATCGCGGCGGCGCGCGCTGGCGGGGCGGCGTCCCCTGGTCGAGGCGATCGTTCCCGCCTCCGACGGACTCGGGGCGCCGGCGCGATCGTCGCGGCGCGCCAGAAGCCGCGTCCGGCGGTGCGGCCGACCGGTTCTTCGACCTCATCCATCACGGCGACTCGCCCCCAAAGAATGATGAGCCGGCGCGTGGCGGCGTTTCACTCGGCCTGCGCGGCGGCGGGACTCTCGCTGCTTCCTTCCGCGCGCGGTCGGTCGGGGGACTAAACCGTGCGGGCAACACGTCCGTGCCGCGGCGCGCCTGGAGGAGCTGGCCGAGACCTCTCGACCGGGGGACCACCACGCCGCCCTCCTCCACGCGGCCGTACGATGGATCGACGAGGCGCCGCGGGACCTGGGCCGCGGTCGCCCGCGAAGGAAACTTTCGGAAAGTGTTTCCCTTCTGCCGACGAGTATCTCGAGACGAGGCCGAGGCGGCTCTGGGCGGCGGCGCCATGACGGGCCGGCGGCATCTACGTCCATCTGCCCTATTGCGCTTCGCGCTGCGGGTACTGCGCGTTCGTTGTAACGACGCACCGGCTCGGTCGCGCGATCCACCCGGGGCCCTCCAGGCGGAAGCCGCGCTGGCTCGGCGATAGAGGCCGGCCGGCTGGGGCCTTTCGATTCGATCTACCTGGGGCGGCGGAACGCCCTCGCTTCTGCCTCCGGCGGCGATCGAGCGCCTGCTTTCGACGCTGCGCGAGCGTTTCGCGTGTCGGGGGACGCCGAGGTCACGCTCGAAGCGAATCCGGAGGACGTTTCGGCCGGACGCGGCGCGGGGTGGACCTCACGCGGGAGTGACCGATTTCCGTCGGCGTGCAGTCGCTTTCGGATGCCGAGCTTTCGGCGGTCGGCCGCCGGCACGACGCCGCCAGGGCGCGCGAGGCGTACCCTGCTGACTCGGAGTCGGGCGCTGTCCGTTTCGGGCGATCTCATCCTGGGCCTGCCCTGCCAGACCGCGGAGAGCTTCGCGCGAGCCTCGGGGGCTCGCGAAGCGGCGATCGAGCACGTCTCGGTCTACCTGCTCAAGGCCGAGAAGCCCGGGTCATGGAAGAAGACCGGCGGCCTGCGTCCCGAAAGATACCTGGGCGACGACGCCCGGCGGACCTGTGGCTGGAAATGGGGGAGACTCTGGGCAAGCGGGGCTTTCGTCATTACGAGATACCAACTGGGCGCGCCCGGTTGCGAGTCCCGTCACAACATGAAGTACTGGACTGCGGACGCCCACGCTCGGCCTGGGCGTCGTCCGCCCACGAGCACTGGGAGGAGCGTCGCCGGGCGAACGTCTCCGGCCTCGAGGCTTACATCGCCGGCTCCCAGGGGCCGCCGGCCCCGTCGCGCTCGACACGCCGGTCGGCAACGACGAGGCCGCCGTGAGGCCGTCTATCTGGGCCTGCGCCTCTCCGAGCGGCGTTCCGCAGGAGCGCGATCGCAGGCTCTCGTCGTGGGAGTACCCACGACGAACGCCTGTCCCGACCGACTACGCGGGTTGGTTCGCCGACGGGCATCCTCGAGCGCTCGGGCGAGCGCGTGCGATTCACGGAACGGATATACCTCCTCGTCCAACAAGGTCGTTGAGCCGATTCGCTAGCCCTGACATCCCGAGGAGCGAGCGACAAGGGATCCCGCGCTCGATGAGTCCGGATCCTCGGTTACCGCTGACTACGGTCGGCGTTGCCCACCGCCGCGGGTCGCCTTCGGTGGACGGCTCGCTCGGGATGACGGCGTAATCAGATGAACAGCGGCGCCGAGCACCAGCGTGATCGTCGAAGCAGCTTGATCAGCACGTGCAGCGACGGGCCGGCGGTGTCCTTGAACGGATCGCCGACGGTGTCGCCCACCACCGCCGCCTTGTGCGCGTCGGAGCCCTTGCCGCCGTAGCGCGCCCGTCTCGATGTACTTCTTGGCGTTGTCCCAGGCGCCGCCGCCGTTGTTCAGGAACGTGGCCATCAGGATGCCGGCGATCGTGCCGACCATCAGAAGCGCCGCCGACGGCCTCGGCGCCGACGGCGAGCTGCCGAACTGCTTGAAGACCAGGCCGACGACGATCGGCGTGCCGACCGGCGACGAGGCCCGGAGCACCATCTGCCTCAGCGCGCCCGCGCGTCACGATGTCGACCGTGCGGCCGTAGTCCGGCTTCTCGGTGCCCTGCATGATGCCCGGGTGCTCCTTGAACTGGCGCGCGCACCTCCTTGATGACGTCTGGCCGCGCCTGGCCGACGGCCTGGATCGCGAGCGCCGAGAAGAGGAACACCAGCATCGCGCCGAGCAGCGCGCCGACGAAGACCTCGGGCTTGGCGAGGTCCACCGACGGTCGAGCTGCGCGCGCCGTAGTTCTTCGACCTCGTCGAGGTAGGCGGAGAACAGCAGGAACGCGGCCAGCGCCGCGGAGCCGATCGCGTAGCCCTTGGTCAGCGCCTTGGTGGTGTTGCCGACCGCGTCGAGGCGGTCGGTCTTCTTGCGGATCTCCTCGGGCTGCTTGGACATCTCGACGATGCCGCCCGCGTTGTCGGTGATCGGGCCGAAGGTGTCCATCGCCAGGATGTAGGCGGCCGTGCCGAGCATGCCCATCGTCGCGACGGCGGTGCCGAAGAGGCCGCCTGCCCGGGCAGGGCCGCGCGCGCCGAGCTTGTAGGAGGCCATGATCGCGATCGAGATCGCGATGACCGGCGCGACGGTGCACTCCAAGCCGACCGCGAGGCCGGTGATGATGTTCGTCGCGGGGCCCGTCTCGAGGCCTCGGCGATCGCCCGCACCGGGCGGTACGGTACTCGGTGTAGTACTGCGTGATGAACACGAAGACGAACGAGGTCAGGATGCCGATCATGCCGCAGAGGAAGAACATCCACCAGGCGTCAGGGTGCGCCTCGTTGTGGAGGAGCCACTTCGCGGCCACGAAGAAGCCGGCCATCGCGAGCACCGCGGTGACGTAGTAGCCGCGGTTCAGCGCCTGCATCGGGTCCGCGTCCTCCGCGCGTCCGCACGACGAAGACGCCGACGATCGAGGCGAGCAGACCGAAGGCGCGGGCGACGAGCGGGAAGAGGATGACCCCGACGATGCCGGCCGAGAAGGCCATGTCCTGCTTCTGGAGAGCGGCCGCGAGTGGCGCCCAGGATCATGGCGCCGATGTTCTCGGCGGCCGTGGACTCGAAGAGGTCGGCGCCGCGGCCGGCGCAGTCGCCGACGTTGTCGCCCACCAGGTCGGCGATGACGGCCGGGTTGCGCGGGTCGTCCTCGGGGATTCCGGCCTCGACCTTGCCGACGAGGTCCGCGCCGACGTCGGCGGCCTTCGTGTAGATGCCGCCGCCGAGCTGGGCGAACAGCGCGACGAACGAGGCGCCGAAGCCGAAGCCGACGATCAGGAGCGGGATCTGGGCGGGCGGAACGTCGGTCAGGTGCGCTGACGAGCCAGTACAGGCCGCCGACGCCGAAGAGCGACATCGCGACGACGAAGAGGCCCGGAGACGGCGCCGCCGCGCAGGGCGATCTGGAGCGCGTCGTTCAAGGAGCGTGCGCGCCGCGGAGGCGGTGCGGATGTTGGCGCGGATCGAGACCCACATGCCGATGTATCCGGCGATGACCGAGCACGCGGCCCCGAGCACGAACGACAGGGTGGTCCAGAAGGCCATCCGCAGGGCGGTCGGCACCGGGTCGAAATCGTGGTGAGCCCGGACGAAGCCGTAGAGCAGGAAGATGACGGCGGCCAGCAGGACGGCGAGCAGGCCGATGGTCCGGTTCTGCCGCCGGAGGAACGCCTCGGCGCCCTCCTTGATCGCATTGGAGATCGCCTGCATCGCGGAGGTCCCGGTGTCCTTCTTGAGGACCCAGGAGGCCAGGTATCCGGCCACGAACAGCGACCCGATCGAGAACGCCAGGATCAGGGGCAGAGCAAGCTCGAAAGACATTCGTCCAACTCCTGTTTTCGCGTGGTTCGGCGGTCCGCCGGCGGTGCCGGCCAACCGGCGGGGGAGGATATCAGAAGGCCTTGGGACCTGAGACCTGGGACCTGGGACCTGGGACTTTTCTATTGCCCGACCGGGACGGCCTCCATGACGATGCCCATGTTCTTGGCACCGGCGTTGCGGCAGCGGTCCATCACGGAGATGACCTCGCCGTAGTTGGCCCCGTCGTCGCCGGAAAAGAAGATCGTCTTGTTGGCCCGGTTCTTCAGGATCTCCGTGAGCCGAAGGGAGAGCACCTGGGCAGTGACCTCCTCCTTGTTGAGGTAGATCTTGTTGGTCGGGGTCAGCGAGACGATGATCAGGTCCGGCGGGGAGGAGAGTCCTGGGGCTGGTTGACCTTCGGCGGCACCTTCACGTCGTAGCCCATCTGGAGGAGCGGCGTGATGACCATGAAGATGATCAGGAGCACGAGCACCACGTCCACGAGCGGCGTGATGTTGATGTCGCTCTTGAACTCGCCGGGCTTGCCGGCTGTCAATGCCATGTCGCGGGTCTCCTTGCCTAGCTCTGTCTGCCTTTCTTCTCGGCGATCAGGCCGACGTCCTGGAATCCCGCGTCCTTGGCCATCTTGAAGACGTCCTTGACGTCCCCGTACTTGAGACGCTGGTCGGCCTTGATGATGATCTCGGCCGACGGAGTGCGCTGGTAGATCTCGTCGAGGGCGTTCTGGAACTCGGCCTTGTTGTACTGCTTGGCGTCCATCCAGTAGGACGGAGGACTCGTGTACTGGACCGAGATCAGCCGCTGCTTGCTGTTCTCGGGCTTCTTGTCGGGGTTGTCCGCCTGCGGGATCTGGACGCTGACGCCCTTCTGGAGCATCGGCGTGACCACCATGAAGATGATCAGAAGGACGAGACAGACATCGACCAGCGGCGTGACGTTGATGTCGCTCTGAAGTTTGTCGCGGCGGCCGCCGCCACCCATACCCATGGAAGCGTCTCCTATGCCGAGAGCGCGCTGCGCTCCCCGACGCTTGATGAAGTAGTCGATCAATTCGTTGGCGGAGTTGGACATCTCGACCTGGAACCGCTCGATGTTGTTCATGAAGAAGTTGAACATCCACACCGCCGGGATGGCCACGAAGAGCCCGAGGGCGGTCGTGACGAGGGCCTCGGCGATTCCGGCCGAAACCGCCGCGATACCGCCCGAGCCCGTCAGAGCCATTCCGCGGAACGCGTTGATGATGCCGATGACCGTTCCGAAGAGGCCGATGAAGGGGGCCGTCGTGCCGATCGTCGCCAGGCCCGAGAGACCCTTCTTCATGTCGGCGGTCGTCACCAGAGCCTCGCGCTCGATGGCCCGCTCGGCGGCCTCGATCATGTCGTGGCCCTTGACGCCGGCGCCCCCGCTCTTGACGTCGTGCTGGAACTCGTACAGACCGGCCGCCAGGACCCGAGCGACGTGGCTGTTCTTGAACTTCTTCGACGCGTCGATGGCCTCCTGGAGCTTGTCCTGCTTGAGGTAGCCGGTGACGAGCTTGGCGAAGGCGACCGACTGGTTGCGCGCCTTCCGGTAGTACAGGAAGCGCTCGAAGGCCACGGTCAGGGAGTAGATCGACATGATGATGAGCAGGACGCAGACGCCCTTCGCGATCGGGGTCATTTGGTTCCAGAGGTGAATTGGGTCAAAACTCATTGAATCGCTCCTTCCGAATTCTCAGCCGATGTCGCTCCCTGTTCCCGCAATCCTAGTTCAATCGGAACGTGACCGTCACCGTCAGGTAAACGCGGACGGCCCGGCCGTTCAGCGTCGCTGCCTTGTATTTCCACTGCTGCACCGCCCGAACGGCCGAGGCGTCGAGGAGCGGATTGACGGATTTCAGGACGCGCACGTCCTCGACGTTTCCGTCGGCCGTGATGATGGCCTCCAGGATGACGACGCCCTCCATCCGGGCCTTACGGGCCGCCTCGGGGTACTGGGGCTCGATCCGGGAGGTTAGGACCGGGGCCTTGACGTCGCCTCCGACGCGGAGGGGCTCGCCGCCCATGCCTGCGCCCGTGCCTCCCGGAACGCCGCCCATGACGCCGCCCGGAACACCGCCTTCCACGCCACCCTCGACGCCGCCCTCGACTCCGGAGGACTCCGCGACCGGCTCGGGCGCTGCCAGGGGCTGGGGAACGGTCTCGGGCATGACGACCGGCTGGGACATCTCGACGGGTTTGACCTGGACAGGCTTCTGCGCTTCGGGAGCCTTGGGAGCCGCCTTGGGGGCCGCCGGAGGGGGAGGCGGGGGAGGGGGAGCCGCCGCGTAAAAAGTCACCGGGATCGGGGGCTCGGGCACGTCTCCGACGAACCAGATGGAGGCGCCGAGCGCGATGCCGATGACGAGGCCGTGGATGAGCACGGAGACCGGGAAGGACAGAACCTTCTTCGACCCCCCGGAGTGATGCTCGGATTCGATCAGTGCGGTTTCAAACATGGACCATTCCCCCAAACGGGTATGACACCGGGCCTACTTCGCCGGTTCCGGTGTCGGCGCCCCCTGGGCGGCTTCGGCCTTTGCCTTTTCCTGGGCCGCTTTCCGCATCTCCAGCGCCTGCTGGAGGTATTTGTTCGCCGTGTCCGTGTATTCCTGCTTCTTGGCCGGGTCCGGCTCCATCTTGGCCTTCTCGCGGTAGAGGAGGTTGATGTAGGACACGGCCTCGAAGTAGTCGGGCTTCATCTCGACGGCCTTGTTGAGGGACTCGAGTCCCTCATCGACGATCTTCGCCCGCAGCGCGGGGTCGAGGTCCGGGAAGTTGTACGAGCGGTCCCAGGCCTGAACGCCGATCAGGTAGTAAACCTCGGGGTTGTTGCCCTCGACCGTCTGCCGGGCCTTGAGCCACTTCACGCCGTTGTCGAAATCGCCCTTCTTGAAATACAGCATCGCCAGCGACTGCATGGCCTTGCTGTCCTTGGGGTCCTTCTTGAGCAGGACGTTCTGGTAGAAGTCGATCGCGTCGTCGTAGCGTTCGGTGTTGAGGTACATCGAGACGAGGTACTCGAGAGCCTTGTTGTCTTCGGGATATGCGGCGACGTACTGCTTGAGGTTGTCGATGGCCTTCTGGGCGAACTCGAGATCCTTGGCGTGCTTGGATCCCGGCTGGTACATCCCCATGTACGCGATGCCGATGTGCTTGTGGAGCTTGGTCTCCCCGGGATCCAGCCGGAGCGCTTCCTCGTACGCGGCGAGCGCGCTCTGATACTGGGTGGCCTTGAGGAACTCGTTGCCGCGCTTGATCTCCTGCTTGGACTTGATCTTGTTGCAGCCCGACAGCGCGACGACCGCGATAAAAAGAGAGGCGGCCGCGGCCGCACGTTGGCGATAGCGCATGCTTCGCTTGGCTCCTTGCACTTTCCCTCTTGTCCCACCCCGGGCGGACGGACTCGCCCCGGGGGCCGAATTCTGTTGAATTCCATTCAACAAAGCAACAGAGAGTTTTCGTCCCGACGGACGAGGCCACGGAGTCGCCCACTGCCTCGCGCGGGACATGTCCTCCGGTCACCCAATCCTTTCCCAAGCCGGGGAATAATGCCGCCGACGCCAGCGCTTTGCGTTCTCAACGGAGGACTCGTTTGACACGAATTTCCCTGCTCACCCTGTTCGCCGCCGCGGCCGTGTTCGCGGCGCCGCTCGCCGCCCAGAATCCACCGCCGGCGCCGGCTCCCAATCCCGCGCCCAAGCAGGAAAAACCGCAGGAGCCGCAGCCGTTCCCGCCGGTTGCCGAGACGGTCGAAGTCTCGGTGACGAGCGTCGACGTGGTCGTGACGGATTCGAAGGGCAACCGTGTGCCGGGCCTGAAGGCGACGGACTTCGAGGTGCGCCAGGACGGCGTCATCCAGCCGATCACGAACTTCTACGCCGTCACCGGCGGGAAGCTCCTCCTCGAAGACGGAAAGGTCGTTCCGCTGGACTCCAAGGAGCCTCAGGCCGAGATCCCGAGGGATCTGATGGCGCACTACGTCTTCTACGTCGACAACCTGAACATCCAGCCTCAGAACCGCAATCGGATGTTCAAACGGTTGAAGGAATTCGTCCAGACGGCGATCGGGCCCAACGCCGAGGGGATGGTCGTGACCTTCAACCGGTCGCTGAAGGTCCGCCAGAAGTTCACGCCCGAGCCGGGCCAGATCCTTGGAGCCCTCGAGCAGATCGAGCTGGAGACCGGAGGCGGGACCACGACGGTGGGTGAGCGCAAGGACACCCTCGAGCGCATCGCCGACGCCAAGTCCTCGTCCGAGGCGGTCGACTACGCCAAGAACTACTCCCGCTCCCTGCGCAACGACCTGGAGTTCACCATCGACGCCATCAAGCAGACTCTCGACAGCCTGGCGGGTGTGGAGGGGCGCAAGAGCTTCCTCTACATGTCGGAAGGACTCCCCGCGTCGGCGGGATACGAGCTCTTCGAAGCCGTCCGCGACAAGTTCCAGGACACGTCGGCCACGATGGAACAATTCGATTTCGACATGAACACGAAGTACATCAAGATCATCCAGGCCGCCAACGCCAACGGCATCACCATCTACACACTCGACGCCTCCGGTCTCCAGACGAGCGACCTGCTCTCGGCGGATTCGCGCTCCACCAAGGACGTCCACGTCAACGATTTCTCGGCCCGCCAGAACATGCAGGGGCCGATCCGGATGATGGCGGAGGAGACCGGCGGGCTCGCCGCGATCAACACCAACGACTGGAAATCCAACCTCGACGAGGTCGCCGCCGACTTCTCCAATTTCTATTCGCTGGGATACCGCAGCGCCAAGGGCGCCCAGGATCGCCCGCACAAGATCGAAGTGTCGGTCAAGCAGAAGGGGCTGCGGGTCCGCACGCGCACGAGTTTCGTCGAGAAGTCCGTCGAGACGCGCACGGCGGAAGCCGTGGTCGCGAGCCTGTCCTACCCGCGGCTGGAAAACCCGCTCGGAGCGGCGCTGTCGGTCGGCGACCCCAAGCCGTACGACAAGGAGAATTATTCGCTGCCGGTGCGCATCTCGGTGCCGATCGGAAAGCTGGGACTCCTTCCGTCGGGAGATCAATACGAAGGCCAGTTCTTCGTCTACTTCGTGGTCAAGGACGCGGCGGGCAACCAGTCCGACCTTCAGGTCCAGAGGCAGGAGGTGAAGATCCCGGCCAAGGACTTCACGGCCGCGCAGCGCAAGGACTTCTATTACGACGCCACGCTCCTCGTGGTCCCGGGCGGCCAGAAGCTGGCGATCGGCGTGCGGGATGGCGTGTCCAATCTGACTTCGTTCCTGCAGAAGAGCGTGTTCGTCTCGGTCCTGCCGAAGCAGGCGAAGCCTCCCGCAGAGCCCGGAAAACCCGGGATCTAGACGGATAATCGGGGCCGTGCCGGCCCCCCTTCCTCGCCTCCTGCTCTTCGCGCGCGCTCCGGTGGCGGGGCGCGTGAAAACCCGGCTGGTTCCGGCCCTCGGAGCCGTGGCTGCGGGCAGCCTCTACCGCGCCTTCCTGGAGGACGCCGCGCGCGCCTATCGGGGACGCGGTCTCTGGGAGAGCATTCTCTGCGCCGAGGGAGACGGATTCGATCCGTCGTTCGCGGAGATCTTCCCGGCCTCCTGGGGCCGCCGGCTCCAGTGTGAAGGAGACCTGGGGCGTCGCCTGTCGGAGGCCTTCGAGGATGCATTTGGCGCGGGGGCTCCATGCTGCGTGGCCGTCGGTGCGGATCACCCGGCCCTGCCCTCGGCGAGGCTGGCGGATCTCTTCGATGCCCTCCGCGACGGATGTCCGGCGGCCCTGGTGCCGGCGGAGGATGGCGGCTATTGCGCGATCGGCCTGCGGCGGGACGTCTCTCCGCCGTCCGTCTTCGAAGGCATCGCCTGGTCGACCGCCGAAGTCCTCGGACAAACGATCGCGCGGCTCGAATCGACCGGGCTTCGCTATCGGCTGCTCGAGCCGGGCTACGACGTGGACCGCCCCGAAGACCTCGACCGCCTTCGGCGAGATCTCGCCGGCCGCGACCCTTCGGCCGAAGACTTCCCGGCCGCGACGGCCCGTGTGCTTGCGGCTCTGCGGACCGAGTCAAAGCTCGCATGATTCCCATTCTCGATTCCCGGAGGATGCGAGCGGCCGACGAGGCTGCGATCCGCGCCGGCACACCGTCCGAAGTCCTGATGGAAAACGCCGCCGCCGCGCTTTGCGTGGAGCTCCGGCGGGCGCATCCCGGCTGGAGCAGGGTCGCCGTCCTCTGCGGTCCCGGCAAGAACGGCGGAGACGGGCTCGCCGCGTCGCGAATCCTCGCGCTCGCGGGAGTGGCGCCGTCGGTATTCACCCTGAAGGATCCGGTCCAATACTCCGGAGACCCGGCGGTCAATCTCTCCCGGGCCCGGGCCGTCGGCGTCACCGCGACTCCTTTGACCGACGCCCGCGGATTCGCAGCGTTGTCGCGGGCGCTGGGGGACTGCGACGGCGTCGTGGACGCGCTGTTCGGGACCGGTCTCTCGCGCGCGCTGTCCGGCGGGGCGCGCCGCGCGGTCACCCGCGTCAACGCGTCGGGCAGAGCCGTCGTCGCCGCGGACGTTCCATCGGGGTTGTCCGCCGACACGGGATCGGTCCTGGGTCCGGCCGTACGGGCGGAGCGAACGGTTGCCTTCGGCGCGCCGAAGCCGTGCCACCTCCTGCCTCCCGCGAGCGGCTACTGCGGCCGACTGATCGTCGCGGACATCGGAATTCCCGGGCGGATCCTGGGAGGTCGCGGAGCGCAGGAGTTTCTCGTCGAGGCGGAGGACATCCGCGCCCTGCTCCCGCCCCGGCCGCTCGAATCGAACAAGGGCGATTTCGGGCGGCTCGCGGTGGTCGCGGGCTCGCGCGGAAAGGCCGGAGCGGCGCTTCTCGCGGCGCGCGGAGCGCTCCGCGGGGGGGCGGGGCTCGTGACCGTGTTCTGCGCGGAATCGATCGCTCCTCTGGTGGTCGCGAGTCTTCCGGAGGCGATGACGGAGCCGCTGCCCGAAACCGGAGGCACGATCGCGGCGTCGGCGGCAAAGACGGTCGTTCGTGCGCTCGCGAGGTTCGACGCGGCGGCGATCGGACCGGGTCTCGGGACATCCGCCGACACCGTCGCCTTTCTCGAAGCTCTCCTGCGGGACTCGCGTCTGCCCATGCTGGTCGACGCCGACGGACTGAACGCCTTCGTGGGGCGTCCCGGGTTCTTCAAGCGCCGGCGCGGCCCGCTCGTGCTGACACCTCACCCCGGGGAAGCGGGCCGGATGATGGGAAGGAGCGCGGGCGCGATCCAGGGCGACCGCTTCGGAGCGGCCAGGACGCTCGCGCGCGCGACCGGAAGCGTGGTCCTCCTCAAGGGGGCGCGCACGCTGGTCGCGGAGCGCGACGGACGAATCACCGCCAATCCGACCGGCACGCCCCTGATGGCCACCGGCGGATCCGGGGACGTTCTCGCGGGGCTGATCGGCGCGCTGCTGGCCGGAGGTCTCGCTCCCGCGGAGGCCGCGCGTGCCGGAGCCTGGCTTCACGGGGCCGCCGGCGAGGAACTCGAGTCCGTGCTCGGCGACGCGGGCCTTCTGGTGCGCGAGCTCGCCGACGCTGTTCCGGCGGCGCGGCTCCGGCTGCGCCGGCCTCCTCCGGCCGCCGAATGATCCCTTCGGAGGCGAGGACTTCCTCGGAGGCGGAGACCGAGGCGCTCGGAGAGTCTCTGGCGCGATCGCTTTCGAAGGACGACGTCGTTTATCTCACCGGAGATCTCGGCTCGGGCAAGACCGCGCTGGTTCGGGGAATCGCCCGGGGGCTCGGCGCGCGCGAGCGGGAAGTCGCCTCACCGACATTCGCTCTGCTCCACGAGTACGCCGGAAGCGACGGAGGCCTCGTGCTGCGGCATCTCGATCTCTACCGGCTCGCCGACTCCGCGGCGGAGCTCGCCGTGCTCGGGCTGCCCGGTTCGGTCGCGGGCGCGCCGGTTTGCGTCGAGTGGCCGGGACGCGCGATCCGGAACCTTTTGCCGCCCTCCGTCGAGGTCGAGCTCACGACGGAGCCCGAGGGAGGGCGGCGAATCCGGATGCGCCGCTAGAAGGCGACGATGAAGCCGCCGTTGGGGACGAAGTTGGTCACCCACGTGTTGTTCGTGCAGAAGTCCGGCCCGCAGATCGCCCGCCCGCTCAGGTACGTCGAGTAGAAACGGCCGTCGAACCGGAAGGCGAAGTGCGGATTCAGGAAGATCTTGATCCCCCCGCCCGCGGAAGCCGTGTATCGCACCTCGGAGTTCGAGGGGAAACCGGCAAACTCGGACCTGAGGTTCGCGGCGCCGCTCCCGACCGTGAAGTAAGGGACGAAGCGTGAAGATCCGAAGTTGACTGTCAGGTAGCCCATGAAGTACTGGAATCGCAGGTCGGCGATCTGCTCGTCGGGCAAGTTATTGTGGTGGTCGAGGTCCAGGTGCGTGTCGCTCTGGGTGAACTCGGTTTCGACCTCCCAGAGGTTGGTGAAGTTGTAACCGATACGGCCGCCGTAGGCCAGGTGGTCGTCGACGTCCAGGTCGGTGTGACAGCAATCGTTGTTGAAGTCGCGGAAGTGCCCGATGTTGCCGCCGACGAGGTAGCCGGCGAAGCCGTTGATCTCGACGGTGCCGCCCCGGTACTGGGCGCTGGCGGAGGCGGCGACGACGAGGAGGACGGCGAACGCGAGAAGAGACACCCGGGATCTCATGGCGGAACCTCCATCAGGGAAGAGGAGACGCGTGGGGCGCGAACGGGTTTACTTGCGCGCCTTAAGACTCCTGTCCAGAAGCTTCTTCCACCGGTCTTCGACGTCGGGCGAATAGCCGACGTAGCGGTCGATCAAAGTCCGGTCCGCACCCAGAATGAAAGTGGAGGGAATCCCCATGGCGGTCAGCGGCCCGGCGTCTTCGGGGGCCGCGTAATACACCGGGACCGAGATGTTGAACTGCTGCAGGAAGGGCGACACGCGCTTGCGGTCGGCGTCCACGTTGACGGCCACGACCACGAAGTTCCGATCGCTGTAGGTGTCATACATCTTCTGCACGATCGGGAGCTCTTTCTTGCAAGGCCCGCACCATGTCGCCCAGACGTTCAAGAGAACGATGTTGCCCTTCAGTTCCGACAGCCGGATGCTTCCGCCTTCCGAACCGACGAACTCGAGGTCCGGAAAGACGGGCGACTGCTTTTCCGAGTTCTGAGCGAACGCCGGCGAGCAAAGAATCGCTGTAAAGGCTGCTGCAAGAAGGATCAAGCGCACGGACGAGCGAACCATCTGGACACGCTCAATATTCCGTGGCATGCGCTCAATCAGGATAACCGATTCGGGATAATGGGTGCCATGACCAAGGCTCCTCCGGTGCTTGCCCGGGTGTATCGCGGCTCGGGAGTCGAATCGACGCACCGGGGCTCGGTGTCGGTTGTCGACGAACGAGGACGGATTGTGGCCTCCGCGGGCGACGATGCCGCCCCCGTCTACCTGCGCTCCACGGCCAAGCCGTTCCAGGCGATGCCGCTGCTTCTTGCCGGTGGCGAAAAGCGGTTCCGCCTCGGCGATGCCGAGATCGCGCTCATGTGCGCGTCGCACGCCGGGGAGCCTCGCCACACGCGAGTGGCCGAGGCGATCCTGAAGCGGGGAGGCTTCCGGGTCGGCGATCTGCGCTGCGGGGCGCACGCTCCCACGAGCGAAGAGTCGGCACGCGCGCTCGTCGCCTCGGGAAAGGAGCCGACTCCGCTCCACAACAACTGTTCGGGGAAGCATGCGGGACTCCTCCTCGCCTGCAGGCTCCTCGACCTGCCCCACGCGAACTACGACGACCCGGGCCATCCCCTCCACAAGCGCATCAAGACGCTTCTCGCCCGCTACGCCGACATCGCCGAAACCGCGATGGGCTTCGCGGTGGACGGCTGCAACTTTCCCGTCTACCGCATACCGCTTTCGGCGCTGGCGCTCGCGTATGCGCGGCTGGTGGCCGACCGCGTCCCGGGCGAGGATCGCGCGGCCGCCGCGGTGCGACGCCGGATCGTGCGGGCGATGATCGCCCGACCCGAGATGGTGGCGGGAGAGGGCCGCTTCACGACGGACTTCATCGCGGCCGGACGGGGGCGCTGGATCGGGAAGGAGGGCGCCGAGGGCGTCTACGCTCTGGGGCTCGCGCCGGCGAAAGGGCCCGCGATCGGAATCGCCTTCAAGATCGAGGACGGTTCGTTGCGCGCGCGCGATGCCGTGACGCTCGACATCCTCAAGCGACTCGGAGATCTGCCCGAGCCGATCCGGCGGGCCCTCGCGTCGTACGCGGAGCCGCGGCTCCTCAACGCGGCCGGGGCGGACGTGGGACGGATCGAGGCGCAGGCCCCCCTGACGCGAAAGACTGTCGGGTCGAGGCGCCGTTCGGCGATGCGGTAAAAAGGCGCCCGTGGCCTACCGCGATCTGACGTCCTTCCTCCAGGCGCTGGAAGCGCAGGGCGAGCTCGTGCGCATTCGCGAAAAGGTGTCGCCGGTTCTCGAGATCTCGGAGATCGCCGATCGCGCCGTGAAGGGAGGGGGTCCCGCACTTCTCTTCGAGAACGTCGAGGGGTCGGCCTTCCCGGTTGCGATCAACACGTTCGCCTCGCGCAAGAGGATGTTCGCGGCGCTCGAGCTGTCTTCCTGGGAGGATTGGGATTCGAGGCTCGAATTCTTCCTCGACCCGAAGCCTCCGGACGGAATTCTCGGGAAGCTCAAAGCGATTCCCCGCGTCACCGAGCTCGCGGCCGTATTCCCGAAGACCGTCAGAAGCGGTCCGTGCCAGGAGATCGTTCGCGAGGGCCCGGCCGTGGATCTCTCGGAGCTTCCGGTGCTCCAATGCTGGCCGCAGGACGCCGGCCGTTTCATCACGATGCCTATGGTGATCACGAAGGACCCGGCCTCCGGCAAGACCAACGTCGGGATGTATCGGATGCAGGTCTTCGGCCGCAACACCACCGGGATGCACTGGCAGAAGCACAAGGATGGAGCGGGCCAGGCGCGCGGGTACGAGCGGGAGGGCCGCCGCATGGAGGTGGCGGCCGCGATCGGCTGCGATCCGGCGACGGTCTTCTCCGCCATCGCTCCGCTTCCGCCGGGGCTGTCCGAGCTGCTCTTCGCCGGATTCCTGCGAGGCGAGAGCGTTCCCCTGGTTCCCGCGAAAACCGTCGACCTGCTCGTGCCGGCCGAGGCCGAGATCGTGCTCGAAGGCTACGTCGACCCGAAGGAACGGCGCCGCGAGGGACCCTTCGGCGACCACACCGGCTTCTACTCGCTCGACGACGATTTCCCGGTCTTCCACGTCACCGCCGTGACCCGGAGAGCGAGGCCCGTCTACATGACGACGATCGTCGGGCCTCCTCCGATGGAAGACGGCTTCATGGGGGAGGCCGTGGAGCGGCTCTTCCTGCCGCTGGTGAAGAAGACGATTCCCGAGATCGTGGACATGCACCTTCCCGTCGAGGGCATCTTCCACAACCTGATGCTCGTGGCGATCGACAAGCGCTTCCCGGGTCATGCGCGAAAGACCATGCACGCGATCTGGGGAACGGGACAGATGATGTTCACCAAAACCATCGTCGTGGTGGACGCCGACGTGAACGTCCACGATCCTCGGGAAGTTCTCTGGAAAGCCTTGACCGCGATCGATCCGGAACGGGACCTCGAGATCGTCCGCGGTCCCGTCGACGAGCTCGACTTCGCCTCGCGTCTGCCGTGCTACGGAAGCAAGGTCGGCGTGGACGCCACGCGCAAGTGGAAGGAGGAAGGGTTCGAGCGGCGCTGGCCCGACCCGATCGTGATGAGCCCGGAGGTTCGGCGTCGGATCGACGCTCTCTGGCCGTCGCTCAAGATTCCGACACCCGGCCGCCGATGACCGAAGGTGTAGAATCTTCGATCCCGGTATGAAGGTCCTGGTCCTCGACCCTGACGAGTCTTCGCGCGACGCTCTCCGCCGCGGATTCGCGGCGGCTGGCGGATCGGTGCGTGTGTTCGCGAATCCCGCCGAGGCGGAACGGGCGCTGCCCGAGCACGATCCCGACGTCGTCGTCGCGGCCCTCGACGCCGCATCCGCGCCGGACCTGGTGACTTGCCTGCGCGCGGGCGCGCGCGGGCGGATCGTCTACGCCCTCGTGGACGCGAACGACCTCGAGCGGGCCGTGGAATCGGGAGCCGACGATTTCCTCTGGCGCCCCGTGTCCCCGGGGCGAGTCGCGCAGCTCGCCGCGGCCGCGTCGGTGCGGCGCGAGAGTGAGGCGGAGGTCGAAGCGACACGGCTGCGTCTGGCGCGCGTCGAGGTCCGCGACTCCCTTCCGGGCCGCTCGCCGAGCTGGCTCACGGCGCTCTCCACCCTCGAGAGAGTGGCCGCCTCGGGGGCGTCCGTCCTTCTGACGGGCGAGTCCGGTACCGAGAAGGACGCGGCGGCGCTCGCCGTCCACCGGCTTTCGCCGCGCGGCGGCGGGCCCATGACCTACATCAGCGAAGGGGAGTCGCTCGAGCTCGCGACCCGTCAGGCCGAAAGAGGCACGCTCTTTCTTCCATCCGTCGAGGCAACGTCGGCCGGGTTCCAGGAAGCCGTCCTGCGTCACGTCGAGGGGCCGGCGCGCTTCATCGTGGCCCTCGACGAAGATCCCCGCGACGCGCTGGAAGCCGGGAGGCTCTTGCCGCGCCTGCACGAAGCCCTCTCCGGACACACCGTGCACCTGCCGCCGCTGCGCGAGCGCGAAGGGGACGTCTCCCTGCTCGCGCGCCGGTTCCTCGAGCAGATCGATCCCGCGCTTTCACTCGACCCCGACGCTCTGGACGCACTCCAGGCCCACGATTGGCCGGGAAACACCCGCGAGCTCGCCGAGACGGTCCGCCGCGCCGCCCGCATCTCCGAAGACGCGATCGGGCCGACCGTCGTCCGTTCGGTCCTGGGCCGTCCGCTGCCCCAGGCGCGGATGCGCCGCCGGAAAGCTCCCGTCGTGCGGATCGCCGTGGGCGACTCGCTGGCCGACGTCGAGCGCCGGCTGATCTCCAAGACGCTCGAGTTCGCGCGAGGCAACAAGAAGAAGACCGCCGAGCTCCTGAAGCTCTCGCTCAAGACGATCTACAACAAGATCAAGGAATACGGGCTGGAGCACTGACGGAAAGGCGTCGTCGCCGCCGCCGGCGCGCGCGGCGAATCGCCGCGTTTGACCCTGCAGCTCACCTCGCCGCACATGCTCTGAACTCTCTCTTCCGGCGCCGGTCGGCCGGCTGATGACTGTGCGGCGTGGGCCATAGACCGGCGCCGCTACAAAGTGCCGGAGGCCGGACTCGAACCGGCATGCCCTTGCGAGCGGGGGATTTTGAGTCCCCTGCGTCTGCCATTCCGCCACTCCGGCTGCGATTGCGGATGATAGCCCGAACCCGCCAATCCTTGAGTCGTAGAATCCGCGCAGCGGTGATTCGATAACACTGTCCGCCGGCACTCGGCTCGGCCCCTACGAGATCCTCGCGCCGCTCGGCGCGGGCGGGATGGGGGAGGTCTACCGGGCGCGGGACACGCGGCTCGGGCGCGAGGTGGCGATCAAGGTGCTGCCGGCGGCGCTCGCGTCGGATCCGGAGCGGCTGAAGCGATTCGAGCGGGAGGCGCGCTCGGCGTCGGCGCTCAATCACCCCAACATCGTCACGATCTACGACATCGGGCTCGGCGGACTCGACCTCCTACATCGCGATGGAGCTCGTGGACGGGCGAGCCGCTGCGGGCGATGCTGCTCGAGGGCGAGCGATGCCGGTCGACCGGCTTCTTCAGATCGGCGCGCAGATCGCCGAGGGTCTGGCCAAGGCGCACGCGGCGGGCATCGTTCATCGGGACCTGAAGCCCGAGAACGTCATGGTGACCGAGGACGGTCTCGTCAAGATCCTGGACTTCGGCCTGGCGAAGCTGACGCAGCCGGACTCGAGCGGCGGTGGGAGGACGCAGGCGCCGACGGTGTCGGGCGCGACCGAGGAGGGAGTCATCCTCGGGACCGTCGGCTACATGTCTCCCGAGCAGGCGACGGGCGGCTCGGTGGACTTTCGGTCGGACCAGTTCTCCTTCGGCTCGATCCTGTACGAGATGGCGACGGGCCGGCGCGCGTTCGTGCGAGCTTCCGCGCCCGAGACGCTCGCGGCGATCATCCGGGAGGAGCCCGAGCCGATCGCGGCGATCGAATCCAAGGTCCCGGCGCCCGTTGCGCTGGATCATCGAGCGGTGCCTGGCCAAGGAGCCGCAGGAACCGATACGCGTCGACCGAGGATCTCGCGCGACGATCTGGCGACGATTCGCGATCACCTGTCGGAGGCCATCGAGCGCGGTCGGGATGCCCCTGGCGGAACCGGAGACTCGCGCCGAGGCGGCGCGTGGTGGATTGCCGCGGTGATCGCCGCGGCGATTCTCCTGGCTCTCGGGATCGTCGGATGGCGACTGCGGCAGCGGGATTACTTCTGGAAGAACCCGCTCGCTGGGGCCCGGTTCACTCGGCTGACGGACTGGGAAGGTCCGGAGCTCGATGCAGCGATCTCCGCGCGATGGCAAGTTCGTCGTCTTTCTCTCCGACCGAGATGGTCCGTTCGACGCCTGGGTCATGCAGGTCGGGCAGCGGCGAGTTCCTCAACCTGACCAAGGGCCAAGTTGCCGGAGCTCCTTCATGAACAGATGCGGAGCCTCGGCTTTTCGGAGGACGGTGCGTACGTCTGGCTGCGCTACAGCCAGCAAGACCCCGACGGAGAACAACCAAGGGCATCTGGCTCGTCCCCACGATGGGCGGCGCTCTAAGGCCGTTCCTTCCGGGAAAGACTGGGGCATGCCTCATGGTCGCCAGACGGAGACCGGCTTTCCATTGAATACGATCCCGGTGATCCGATTTTCACGCTGACCGGGCGGCGGCGCTCGAAGGTCTTTGTCGACAAGCCCGGCATCCATTGCCATTTTCCCACCTGGTCTCCCGACGGCAAGTTCATCTACTTCGTCCGGGGAGGGGGGCTCCGATCAACGATCTCGACATCTGGCGAATTCCCGCCGCCGGTGGCCCGCCCGAGCGCATCACAAATCAGCAGGCGCTTATGGCCTACCCGGCTCTGATCGATCCTCGGACTCTGCTCTATGTTCAGGCGGAGGAAGGTCGGGTTCCGGGCTCTGGCGATCGATGTCGAGCGACGCATCCCCCATCGCGTCAGTTTCGGCCTCGAGGAGTACCTCTCGGTCTCCGCGAGCGCGGACGGCAGGCGGCTGGCCGCGACGGTTGCGGAACTCAGCCGCGATCTCTGGAGCGTTGCGATCTCCGAGCAGATCTGGAAGAGTCCGCGGTGACCCGTTTCGCGATTCCGGCGGTGCGCGCGACCGCTCCTCGGTTCGGGCCTGGCTTGCTCTTCTATCTTTCGTCCAGCGGCGGTTCTGACGGGATCTGGAGGTTCCAGAACGGCGTTGCCACGGTGATCTGGAAGCCGGAGCGAAGCCTTCTTGTCCGCTCCGTCCGTCTCCGGACGGGAGACGAATTTGCTTTCCGTCAGGGAGGGGGGCGTTCTCACTGTATATGGCGGACAGACGGAACAAACGCACGATCGCTGGCGCCTCGCTCGATATGCGCGACAGAGCTTCGTGGTCGCCGGACGGAAAATGGATCGTCGCCGTGTCCGGCGAGGGAGAGGACGAGCCAGATCCTGAAAATACCAGTGGAGGGCGGACAGCCGATCCGAATCGCAGAAGGGGTGCTTCGAATCCGTCTGGTCTCCCGATGGGAAGCTCATCGTCTACTCCGAGAACGTCGGAGGCGTCTTTCCCGTCACGGCGTCACTTCCGAGAACCGGCCCTTCCCACTCCCGGAGCTGTTTGTTCGCCGCGACTGGGACCGCTACCGGTTTCTTCCCGACGGAAAGGGCCTCGTTCTCCTCAGGGCGAGTTTCGGCGTCAAGATTTCTGGCTCCTCGACCTGGCCACGCAACATTCCGCCAGCTCACGAAGCTTCGGCCGGGCATTCGGTTCGAGGCTTCGACGTCTCGCCCGACGGGAAGCACATCCTCTTCGACCGCTACCGCGAGAACTCCGACATCGTTCTCATCGATCTGCCTGCGCGCTGAGGATAGGACTAGTCCAATTCGGTAACGCTGACTACCGGAGCGCGGCTCGAGGGACTCCCTACTACCTCTCGCCCGGCTGGCTCAAGATCGACCCCAACTTCGACCCGCTGCGCAAGAACCCGAGGTTCCAGAAGCTCGTCGCCGGCGGGAAGTGATTCTCCTGTCTTGAGTGAATCGGCTGCCCTGTGCCCAGCCGACCTGCCAGGGCTCCCTGGGGGGTGCCATCTGGTGTGCCATTTCAAACCGATGCTATTCGGTGCAAAACAGAACGAAACAGCACGAAACACAACTAGGCAAAAACGGGAAACGCATCGGCAGGATGCGTGTTTTCGAGGCTTTCTACTACCGAGCGGAGTAGGGT